>NZ_WWGX01000079.1 GCF_009862265.1 Streptomyces sp. SID8352
ACGACGACCGGTGACGGGATGAGCCGCGTCAGTACCGGCACGCGATCTCCCTGCCCCTGGCCAGGTCCTCGTGGTTGTCGATCTCCACCCACTCCACCTCGCCGATCGGCGCCACGTCGATCCGGAAACCCCGGTCCACCAGCTCCTGGTAACCGTCCTCGTAGTACAGCTGCGGATCCCGCTCGAACGTCACCCGCAACGCGTCCACCAGATCCGCCGCCGCACCCCCCTCGATCAGCGTCACCCCGATGTACTCACCCGACGCCTCCGCCGGATCCATCAGCTTCGTGATCCGCCGCACCCCCTTCTCCGGGTCCACGACGACCTTCATCTCCTCCTCACCCAGCGACTTCACCGTGTCCAGCGCCAGAATGATCCGACGCCCCTCACCCCGCGCCGCCAGCAGAGTCCGCTCCACCGACACCGGATGCACCGTGTCACCGTTCGCCAGGATCACCCCGTCCGCCAGCGCCTCCCGACCGCACCAGAGCGAATACGCGTTGTTCCAGTCCTCCGCCCGGTCATTGTCGATCAGCGTCAGACGCACCCCGTACTTCGCCTCCAGCGCCTCCCTGCGCGCGTACACCGCCTCCTTGCGGTACCCCACGATCACACCGACCTCCGTCAGCCCGACCTCCGCGAAATTCCCCAGCGCCACATCCAGCACCGTGATGCTCTCCTCCGCACCCTCCGGACCCACCGGCACCAAAGCCTTGGGCAGCGTCTCGGTGTAGGGGCGCAGACGCCGGCCGGCGCCGGCGGCCAGCACGAGGCCGATCATGCGGGTTCTCCTTCGTCGTGTACGGCGGGTGCGCCGCCCCGGTGGGCGGCGACCCAGAAGCGGATGCTCTCCAGGAGCACCACGAGGGCGACGGCCACGGCGAGTGCCGTGAGCGCGGCGGTGAAACCGGTGGCGGTGAGCAGGAAGGCCAGCACCGTGACCAGCAGGGTGCGGCCCTCCTGGCCCCCGATCGCCCGCACCAGCCAGTGCGGGGGGGCGCCCGCGTCACCGCGGATGCGGTAGACCGTGTCGTAGTGATGGTAGGCGACCGCGGAGACGAGTCCGAAGGCCGCCGGAAGGGCCCCGTCCACGTCCGCCCGGGCCGCGAGGACCAGGACGGTGCCGTACTCGGCGGCGCGCAGGAACGGGGGGACCAGCCAGTCGAGGGCGCCCTTGAGGGGGCGGGCGACGGCGAGGCCGGAGGTGAGGACGTAGCCGAGGGCGGCGAGGACCGGCCAGGGCCCGCCGAAGCCGGTCAGGGCAGCGGTGCCGACGACGAGGGCGCCGCCCAGCAGGGCGACGGCCGGGGCGGTGAAGGACGGCGCCCGCCGGGCGGGGCCGGCCAGCGCGCGGGCGGCGGCCCCGGCCGGCGGGCCGGAGTCCGCGAGGTCGGCCAGGGCGACGGCGGCCCGGTCGGTGCGCACGGCCCGGCGGGTCAGCGAGCGCAGCACCCGGCCCGCCGTGGTGTACGTCGCGGCGAGGGCGCAGCCGACGAGCAGCGCGTAGAAGGTGACGCGGGGGGTGGTGACGGCGGTCAGCACGGCGATCATGGCCCAGCGCTCGCCGATGGGCAGGACGATCATGCGGCGCAGCCAGACGGTCCAGCCGACGCTGTCCAGCCGGTCGGAGAGGGCTGCGGTGGGACTGGTGTTGGCGGTGGCGTCGTGGTTCGCCTCGGTGAAGGAGAAGTCCACGACGTGCCGGCAGGTCTGGAGGACCATGGCGCCCAGCGCGAGTGCCCAGACGTCGTCGCCCCCTCGGGCGGCGCCGAGGGCGAGCCCCGCGTAGTAGGCGTACTCCTTGGCGCGGTCGAAGGTGGCGTCGAGCCAGGCGCCGAGCGTGGAGTACTGGAGGGAGTAGCGGGCGAGCTGTCCGTCGGTGCAGTCGAGGACGAACGAGGCGATCAGCAGCACGCCGGCGGCGACGAAGCCGCCGCGGGTGCCGGTGGCGGCGCAGCCCGCCGCTATGAGCGCGGTCAGCAGCGAGGCCGTGGTGACCTGGTTGGGGGTCAGCCCCCGGCGGGCGCACCAGCGGGCGAGGTAGCGGGAGTAGGGGCTGATGAGGAAGGTCGTGGTGAAGCCGTCGCGGGCCTTGACCGCGGACTTCAGGCGTACGGCCTCGTCGTCGACGGAGGCCACGGCCTGGCGGGCCTCGTTGCGGGTCTGGGGGTCGGCGGGGACGGCGGCGACGAGGCGGCCCAGCTCCGGCCGGTGCACGGCGGCGCCGTCGGCGTCGAGGGCCGCGGTGACCCGGTCGGCGAGCGAGTCGACGGCGAGCGCGGTGCCGCCGCCGGGAGCGTCGCCCCCGGCCAGGGCGCGGGCCAGCGCGGGGCGGGCGTCGGGCCGGGCGGTGACGGCGCCGGGGACGGCGGCGAGCGGGAAGCGCGGGTCGGTGAGGCCGAGGCGCAGGGCGTGCGGGTGGCCCACGAAGCGGGCGTCGACCACGGCGACCCGTTCCCCGGCGGGGACCGCGGCCAGCAGCGCGCCGGTCCCGGCGGCGTCGGGAGCGTGGCGCACGTCGAAGCCGAGGGCCCGCAGATCGCCCTCGATCGACGAACCGGGAACCGGCGGACCGGTGAGGATGGCGGTCGACAACCGAACTCATCTCCCTGGATGCCGACGCCTGGGCGCCGGGGACCGTGCATGGTGGAACGCCCGTGCCTGCGGCTCCCGGGCGGCATGTCGGCAGAGGCTATCGGATGGCTCGAACACCGTGTTCACCGCCCGTTTCACGGTCGGTCGGCGTCGTGTGCACCCGCCTTCGCCGCGATCATCATTGTGGATGGGGGCCCCGGCCCACAAACCACACCGGCCCCGGCGGCCCTGGAACCGCCCGTTCCGCCCGGTATTCACCCAGGTCGGGGCGGTGCGGCGCGGGACGGGCGGACGGCACCCGCGGCCTTGACGGCGGGGGCGGGCGCTCCGGCGTGCGGGCGGCGGGTTCCGGGCCGCGCCATGGTGCGGCTCCCGACGACGGCCCTCCCGCACGCGGGCGGCGGGACGACGCGCGGCGCCCGGCCATCGGGGGGCGCGTGGTCCTGGGAGTGCGCCGGGTGTTCGCGCCCTGGCAACCGTCGTGCTCCCCCGGGCGCGCCCGGGACGGTTCCGGGGCGGCGGCCCCGGGAACGATCATCCATCGGGTCCCCATATCCCGGTGTCCCTGCGGTGCGGTCGCGCCCGCGCCGTGGCGCGCGGGACATGCGGTGCGCCGGAAAGGGCCGGGACTGCCGCACGGGTACGGCACACTTGGGGCGCGAGGACCGAAGCGAAGGATGGGTATGCCGATCACACCTGCCACCGCGACGCACCGTTCACCGGACGCGTCGGACACGTCGAACGGCACCGCGGACGTGATTCTGCTGGAACTGGTCGACGAGAACGGCGCGACGATCGGCACCGAGGAGAAGCTGGCCGCGCACCAGCCGCCGGGCCTGCTGCACCGGGCCTTCTCCGTGTTCCTCTTCGACGAGCGCGGCCGCCTCCTGCTCCAGCAGCGGGCGCTGGGCAAGTACCACTCCCCCGGTGTGTGGTCCAACACCTGCTGCGGCCACCCCTACCCGGGGGAGGCGCCGTTCGCGGCGGCGGCCCGGCGGACCCACGAGGAGCTGGGGGTCTCGCCCTCGCTGCTCGCGGCGGCGGGCACGGTGCGCTACAACCACCCGGACCCGGTGTCGGGCCTGGTGGAGCAGGAGTACAACCACCTGTTCGTCGGACTGGTGCAGGGGACGCCGCGGCCCGACCCGGAGGAGGTGGCGCGGATCGTCTACGCCACGCCCGCCGAGCTGGCCGAGCGGCACGCCCGGGACACCTTCTCGGCGTGGTTCATGACGGTGCTGGACGCGGCGCGTCCGGCGGTGCGCGAGCTGACGGGGCCGACCGCGGGCTGGTGAGCCCGGCGGGGGCGGGGCGGGGCTCCTGGCCCTCCGGTCCCCGCCCTTCCCGTCCTCCCCGTCCCGCCCCCTCCGTCGCGCTCTCCCCCGTCCCGCCCTCGCCCGGCCCCGCCGCGCGCGTTCCGTCACCGGTGCCGGCCGCGCCGCCCCCTG
Organism: Streptomyces sp. SID8352; assembly: GCF_009862265.1. Classification (GTDB taxonomy): domain Bacteria; phylum Actinomycetota; class Actinomycetes; order Streptomycetales; family Streptomycetaceae; genus Streptomyces. The sequence goes on from NZ_WWGX01000079.1 coordinate 4,044, forward strand.
GTGGGCGCGGGTCAGTGCGGGCTGAGCGGCAGGGCGGCCCAGATCACCTTGCCGCCGCTCGCCGTGTGGGCGACGTCGCAGGCGCCGCCGGCCTCCACGGAGATCTCGCGCACCAGCAGCAGCCCGCGCCCGCCGGTCCGCCCGTGGTCGGCCTCCAGGGCGGTCGGGCGGTAGGGGTGGTCGTCCTCCACGGAGACCCTGACCCACACCGGCCCGACGGCGACCTCGACGGCCAGCACCGGTGACAGCACGGCGGCGTGCCGGACCGCGTTGGTGACCAGCTCGGAGACGATCACCAGCAGCCCGTGCGCCACCTCTTCGCTGACGGGCACGCGCTGCCGGCGGAGCAGGTCCCGCACCGCGTGCCGGGCCTGCGGAACGGAGGCGTCGACGGCGGGGGCGGTGAAACGCCAGACCCCCTCGTACGGCAGTGGTTGCGCGGGCGCGGGCCCGGTCTCGTCCATTGTCCGGTCGCCGCCCTTGGGCTCGATTGTCACCACGCCCCGAGTGTTGGCAACGCCCGGGCCCGGCCCGGGAGACTGAACGCAAGTCGGCGGGTATCGAGCGAAACTGACCGTCCCCGGCCGTCCCGGGCGGCAGCGGGACTGTTCCTGTCGCGCGGCGGCGGTCACGGCCGCGGGGCGCCGCCGCGCGGAACGCGAAGCACCCGCCGAGGCGCCGACCGCGTGAGCGGGGCACCGGCCGTGGGGAACCGCGCGCCCGGCGGCTACCATCCGTTCCATGGAGCCCCAGTTGACGCACCGGATCGCCGACTCGGTCGCCACCGTCGTCATCGACCACCCCGCCAGACGGAACGCCATGACGGCGGCGATGTGGCGGGCGCTGCCGGTGCTGCTGGAGAAGCTGGCGGCCGATCCGGCGGTGCGGGTGCTGGTGCTCACCGGCGCGGGCGGCACCTTCTGCGCCGGGGCCGACCTCACCTCGCTGCGGGACTCCCCCGAGGAGGGCACCGCGCTCGCCGTCGTCGCCGAGGAGGCCCTCGCGGCCTTCCCCCGGCCGACCCTGGCCGCGGTGCGCGGCCACTGCGTGGGCGGCGGCGCCCAGTTGGCGGCCGCCTGCGATCTGCGGTTCGCGGAGGAGGGGGCGCTGTTCGGGGTGCCGCCCGCGAAGCTGGGGGTGGTCTACCCGGCGTCGACCACCCGGCGGCTGGTGGCGCTGGTGGGCCCGTCCGCCGCCAAGTACCTGCTGTTCTCGGGCGAGTTGATCGAAACCGGGCGGGCGCTGCGCACGGGTCTGGTGGACGAGGTGCTGCCGGGCGGCGGACTCGACGACCGGGTGGCGGAGTTCACCCGGACCCTCGTCTCGCGCTCGGCGCTGACGCAGGGCGCGGCGAAGGAGTTCGCGGACGGCCGCGTCGGCCGGGAGGCGTACTGGGCCGGTGAGGCCCACCGCAGCGGTGAGACCGCCGAGGGCGTCGCCGCCTTCCTGGAGCGCCGCGCCCCTCGGTTCGGCTGGCGGGCCACGGAGCCGGGCTGACCCACGCGCCGCCCCCTTTCCACGGTGGCGCCGATGCGCCGCACACCGGCCGCGGGCCCCGGCCCCGCACCCCGCCGCGCTCCCCCGCCGTCCGCGCTCCCCCACGCGCCGGACGGGCTCCCGGCGCGTCCGTGCCGACGGGCCGGGGACCGTCGGGCCGGGCCGGACGCGACCGGCCGGGACACCGCCCTGGCCCCCGTTCGCCGCCATCACCTGCCACAATTGCCGCGCAACCCCAGTGGAGAAGGCGGTACCGGATCGTGACGACACCCGGGTCCAGCGGCTCAGAGGCAGCGGGCTCCATCGAAGGCAGGATCGCCGAGGAACTCGGCGTACGGGAGCGGCAGGTGCGGGCCGCGGTGGAGCTGCTCGACGGCGGCTCCACGGTGCCCTTCATCGCCCGCTACCGCAAGGAGGCGACCGAGACCCTCGACGACGCGCAACTGCGCACGATCGAGGAACGGCTGCGCTACCTGCGGGAGCTGGAGGACCGGCGGGCGGCGATCCTCGACTCGGTGCGCGAGCAGGGCAAGCTCACCCCGGAGCTGGAGGAGCGCATCCACGGCGCGGAGACCAAGGCCCGCCTGGAGGACGTCTACCTGCCGTTCAAGCCGAAGCGGCGCACCAAGGCGCAGAACGCCCGGGAGGCGGGCCTCGGGCCGCTGGCCGAGCGCCTGCTCGGCGACCCCTCGGCGGACCCGTCGGAGGCGGCGTCCGCGTTCGTCGACCCCGGCAAGGGCGTGGCCGATCCGCAGGCCGCCCTGGACGGGGCGCGGGCGATCCTCACCGAGAGGTTCTCTGAGGACGCCGACCTGATCGGCGAGCTGCGCGAGCGGATGTGGGGGCGCGGGCGGATCACGGCCCGGGTGAAGGAGGGCAAGGAGGAGGCGGGCGCCAAGTTCGCGGACTACTTCGACTTCGCCGAGCCGTTCACCGCGCTGCCCTCGCACCGGGTCCTGGCGATGCTGCGCGGCGAGAAGGAGGACGTGCTCGACCTCGTCCTGGAGCCCGAGGAGCCCACCGACGGCCCGTCCTCGTACGAGGGGATCGTGGCGCACCGGTTCGGCATCGCGGAGCGCGGGCGGCCCGGTGACCGGTGGCTGAAGGACACGGTGCGGTGGGCCTGGCGCACCCGCATCCTGGTGCACCTCGGCATCGACCTGCGGCTGCGGCTGCGCACGGCGGCCGAGGACCAGGCGGTCGACGTCTTCGCGGCCAACCTGCGGGACCTGCTGCTCGCCGCCCCGGCGGGCACCCGGGCCACGCTCGGCCTGGACCCCGGCTTCCGCACCGGCGTCAAGGTCGCCGTGGTGGACGCGACGGGCAAGGTCGTCGCCACGGACGTGATCCATCCGCACGTCCCGGCCAACCGGTGGGACGAGTCGCTCGCGAAGCTGGCCCGGCTGGCGAGGGAGCACGCGGTCGAGCTGGTCGCGATCGGCAACGGCACGGCGTCCCGCGAGACGGACAAGCTGGCCGGTGACCTCATCGCCGCGCACCCGGAGCTGAAGCTCACCAAGGTGATGGTGTCCGAGGCGGGCGCCTCCGTGTACTCGGCCTCCGCCTTCGCCTCGCAGGAGCTCCCGGACATGGACGTCTCGCTGCGCGGCGCGGTGTCCATCGCCCGCCGTCTCCAGGACCCGCTGGCCGAGCTGGTGAAGATCGACCCGAAGTCCATCGGCGTCGGCCAGTACCAGCACGACCTGTCCGAGGTGAAGCTGTCGCGTTCGCTGGACGCGGTGGTCGAGGACTGTGTGAACGGTGTGGGCGTGGACGTCAACACCGCCTCGGCGCCGCTGCTGGCCCGGGTCTCCGGGATCACCTCCGGGCTGGCCGAGAACATCGTGGCGCACCGCGACGCCAACGGGCCCTTCCGGTCCCGGACCGAGCTGAAGAAGGTGTCGCGGCTCGGGCCCAAGGCGTACGAGCAGTGCGCGGGCTTCCTGCGCATCCTCGGCGGCATCGACCCGCTGGACGCGTCCAGCGTGCACCCGGAGGCGTATCCGGTGGTGCGCCGGATGGTGAGCACGACCGGGCAGGAGGTGGCCGCGCTGATCGGCAACACGGCGGTGCTGCGGTCGCTGCGGCCGGACGGGTTCGTGGACGGGACGTTCGGTCTGCCGACGGTCACGGACATCCTCCGGGAGCTGGAGAAGCCGGGGCGCGACCCGCGTCCGGCCTTCCGCACGGCCACCTTCAAGGAGGGCGTGGAGAAGATCTCCGACCTGGCGTCCGGGATGGTCCTGGAGGGCGTCGTCACCAATGTGGCCGCCTTCGGGGCGTTCGTCGACGTGGGCGTCCACCAGGACGGGCTGGTCCATGTGTCCGCGATGTCGAGGACGTTCGTGAAGGACCCGCGGGACGTGGCGAAGCCCGGGGACATCGTCCGGGTGAAGGTGCTGGACGTCGACATCCCGCGCAAGCGGATCTCGCTGACGCTACGGCTGGACGACGAGGCGGCGCCGGGCGGCGAGGAGCAGCGGGGACGCCGGCCGGGCGGGCGTCCGCCGAAGCAGCGGCAGCAGCGCCAGGGCTCCGGGGGCGGCGGGCAGGGTTCCGGGAGTGGTGCCCAGAGCCGGTCCGGAGGCGGCGGGCAGGGCCGTTCGGGCGGCGGCCAGGGCCGTTCGGGCGGCGGCCAGGGCCGTTCCGGTGCGGCACCGGCCGCGAACGGGGCGATGGCCGACGCGCTGCGGCGGGCCGGGCTGGCGTAGCCGCCGCCGCCGGCGCGGCCGGAGGCGGGCCAGGCCCGGTCCGCCCCCGGCCGCGCGGCTCAGCCCGGGACGGTGTCCCGCGGCTCCGGCGGCCGGGGCGGGGCGGGCCGGGCCGTCGGCAGCGCCAGCACCATGGTCAGCCCGCCGCCCGGGGTGTCCTCCGCGCGCAGGGTGCCGCCGACGGCCTCGGTGAAGCCCCGGGCCACGGCGAGGCCCAGGCCGACGCCCGCGCCGGCCGGGGCGTCCCCGTACCGCTGGAAAGGCTCGAAGATGCGGTCCTTGGCCTCGTCGGGGACGCCGGGGCCGCGGTCGACGACGCGCAGCTCGACGCGGTCGCCGAGGGCACTGGCCGACACCAGGACCGGGGAGCCGGGCGGGCTGTACTTGACCGCGTTCTCCACCACGTTGGCGACGGCTCGCTCCAGCAGGCCCCGGTCGACGTGGACCATGGGCAGCGTCTCGGGGATGTCCAGGTCGACGCCGTCCCCGGGCACGCCGACCAGCGCCATGGGGACCACCTCGTCGAGGTCGGTCTCGCGCGGCAGCGGGGTGACGGTGCCGGTCCGCAGCCGGGAGATGTCCAGCAGGTTGCCCACGAGCTGGTCGAGCCGGTCGGCGCCCTCCTCCACCGACCGGAGCAGTTCGGCCCGGTCCTGCTCGGACCACTCGACGTCCTCGGAGCGGAGCGAGGAGACCGCGGCCTTGATCCCGGCGAGCGGGGTGCGCAGGTCGTGGCTGACGGCGGCGAGCAGGGCGGTCCGGATCCGCCCGCCCTCGGCCATCCGGCGGGCACGGCCCGCCTCCTCCCGCAGCCGCTGCTGGTCCAGCGCCACGGCGGCCTGCGCCGCGAACGCGGCGAGGACGCGGCGGTCGGCGGCGGGCAGGACCCGGCCGCGCAGCGACAGGAGCAGGTTCTCCCCGGCCGGGACGTCCACGTCCCCGGGCTCCGGCGGTCCCTCCGGGCGGGGGCCCACACTGCCCGCGCTGGTCCAGGGGGCGGTCTCCGTCTCCCGTTCCAGCAGGGCCACCGACTCCTGGGCGAAGGTCGCCCGCACCCGCTCCAGGAGCGCTTCGAGGCTGGTCTCGCCGCGCAGGACGTTCCCGGCGAGGAAGGAGAGGATCTCCGACTCGACGCGCAGCCGGGCCGCCTGGTGGGCGCGGCGGGCCGCCAGGTCGACCACCGAGGCCACGGCGACGGCGACGCCGACGAATATGGCGATGGCGACCATGTTCTCCGGGTCGGCGACGGTCAGCGCGCGGGCGGGCGGGGTGAAGTACCAGTTGAGCAGCAGCGAGCCGACGGCGGCGGAGGCCAGCGCCGGGAGCAGCCCGCCGACCAGCGCGGCGGCCACCGTCAGGGCGAGGTAGAGGAGCATGTCGTTGGCGAGGCCGACGGGCGGCGCGGCGCCGGTGAGCAGGAGGGTGAGGAGGGCGGGGCCGAGCACACCGGTCAGCCATCCGGCCAGCACCCGGGACCTGCCCAGCCGGGCGCCCCGCGCCGCCGGCAGTCCCCGTCCCTTGCCCATGGCGTCGTGCGTGATGAGGTGGACGTCGATGTCCGTCCCGGACTCGCGGGCGACGGTGGCGCCGACGCCGGGGCCGAAAACGTACTGCCAGGCCCTGCGGCGGGAGACGCCGAGGACGATCTGGGTGGCGTTGGCGCCCCGGGCGAAGTCGAGCAGGGCGGTGGGGATGTCGTCGCCGACCACCTGGTGGAAGGTGCCGCCCAGTTCCTCGGCCAGGGTGCGCTGGGCGGCGAGTTCCTCGGGCGCGACGGCGGTCAGGCCGTCGCTGCGGGTGACGTAGACGGCCATGACCTCGCCCCCGGCGCCCTTCTCGGCCAGGCGGGTCGCGCGGCGGATCAGGGTCCGCCCCTCGGGGCCGCCGGTGAGCCCGACCACGATCCGCTCCCGCGAACCCCAGATCGCCGCGACCCGGTGGCGGCTGCGGTACTCGGTGAGGTACTCGTCGGCCCGGTCGGCGACCCAGAGCAGGGCGAGTTCGCGCAGGGCGGTGAGGTTGCCGGGGCGGAAGTAGTTGGAGAGCGCGGCGTCGACCTTGTCGGGCCGGTAGATGTTGCCGTGGGCCATGCGGCGGCGCAGCGCCTGGGGCGACATGTCGACCAGTTCGATCTGGTCGGCGCGGCGGACCACCTCGTCGGGCACGGTCTCGCGCTGGCGGACCCCGGTGATGGACTCGACGACGTCGCCGAGGGACTCCAGGTGCTGGATGTTGACGGTGGAGACCACGTCGATGCCCGCGGCGAGCAGTTCCTCCACGTCCTGCCAGCGCTTGGCGTTGCGCGAGCCGGGG
>NZ_WWGX01000008.1 GCF_009862265.1 Streptomyces sp. SID8352
CCGATAGCTCCTGGACCGCCTCGACTGCTTCCACTGGGGCGGCTGGTCTTTACGAGTCCTCATCAAGGGTTCACTTGTGTTCATCCGTCCGGACTTTCCCCGACCCGTACCGATCCAGTGGTCGTCTCGGCCTTCGGTCTGCTGGCCAGGCTCCGCACCGAGGAATTACTTCCTCCGCACGCTGGCTGGGGAATCGACCAATTGGTCACAGGTCGAAAGCGTCGGTATCTCCTTCCCTACGCTCGCTCGCACTGTGCGGCTTGCAGGTCGCACATCTTGTAAACCATGTCCTCGCCGTAGCCCACCCCCGCGCCGAACTCGGCGGCGCGCAGGCCCTTGGCCTCGCGGCGCATCTTGATCTGCCGCCCGACCGTCGCGAGGACCGCGAGGCCCCACTCGTCGTCCGGGTCGGCCTCCCAGCCCGGCTCGTCCGTCTCTTCCCTGAGGCGGACCGCCTCCGCTTCCCGCGCCATGCCGTCTCTCTTCGTCGCACTCACCCGGCCGCGCCGGCGCCTTCCCCGCGCGCCCCTGTCGACAGCTCCGGACACACCGGACGAATCCCGGACAGTCACCGTACGTACCCGTTGCGTCACTTCCCACCCTACGCCGATCCGGCCACTCTGGGTAACGTGAATCAGAAAACGGCCGAACCGACGGCGACCGTCCGGCACTTCAGCGTCCAGCTCTCCCCCACCCCGCGCGGCGCCCGCCTCGCCCGGCTGCTCGCGACGGAGCAACTCCGCTCCTGGGGACTGCCGCTGGACCCGGCGCGTCAGGTCGTGGCGGAACTGGCGGCCAACGCGGCGACCCACGGGCGGGTTCCGGGACGCGACTTCCGGCTCCTGCTGCTCGTCGCCGCGGACGTACTGCGCGTCGAGGTCATCGACACGTGCGGTGACCTCCCGCCGCGCCCCGGCAGGCCCGGCCGGGACGCCGAGTCGGGACGCGGGCTGCTGCTCGTGGAGGCGCTGGCGGACCGCTGGGGCGTCGTCACCGGCCCCGCCCCGCGCAAGACCGTCTGGGCGGAGCTGCGCCTCGGCGCACCGGAGCCCGGTCCCTCGGGGAGCGGCGTTCCGGACGGCCTTGCCCGGGAATTCCGGGAAGGGAACACCGCGCCGAACCCGCCCCTTCCCCACGTCGGACCATCTCGCCCGGCCGGGTGAACATGCCCCCTTGTCGGGTTCCACGGAAGGATTCCCGACCTGTGCTCGGGGACGACTTCGCAGACGGGTCGGGTCACGCCCGGACGACGAATCCGGGCAGGCCCCGGCCATCGGCCGATCCCCCCGATGGACCGAAAGCCCTGACGCGCGGAAGCGCACCCGGTACGCCCTCGGCGGCGCTTCTGCCCGTCCGCGCCCCATGGCGGCGTGCTCCACGAGAAAACGCCCGGCACACCCGCCATTCGCGGTGATCGGTCGTCATCCGCTCCGGCGCGGAGGGAAATGCCGCCGATGGTGATCGCACCCGCCCGGCCGGCCCCGGCCCCGGCCCCGGCCCCGGCCCCGGCCGACGCTCCCCGCCGACGGCGCCGCCCACCTCGTCCCGGCGTCGCCACCCGGCCGGAGCGTGGGGATTGCGCCACGCCGCGCGGCCCGCCCCGACCGCCGGACCGCCCGCCGTGGCACCGCGCCGTCCCGCCGCCCTCCTCGCCCGCCCGCCCACCGCCCGTCCGCGCCCCCCGGAGCCCCGCAGGGCCCCACCCCGGCCCCGACGGCACCCTCCGGGACCTGCGGAACCGCGACGGCCGCGACCGGGACCTCCACGCCCCCGGGACGCCTGACCGCCGCGCCGCGGAACCGGGCGGAGGCCCCCGAACTCACCCCAACAGCACCCGAATCGGACCGCTCACGGCACCCATGGCAGGCCGTGATCAGTTGTCCGAAGTTACAGAGGTCCGGACCAACCCCTTGCCCCCACCCCGTGGGCGTCGCAAGCTCCCCTCATGGAGCTGGAGTTGCGGCATCTCAAAACGGTACGGGCCATCGCCGACGCCGGCAGCCTCACAAGGGCGGCCACGGCGCTCGGCCTTGCGCAGCCCGCGCTGAGCGCACAGCTCAAGCGGATCGAACGGACCCTGGGCGGCGCGCTGTTCGAGCGCGGACGGCACGGGGTACGGGCCACAGCGCTGGGTGAACTCGTCCTGGAGCGCAGCCGGATCGTGCTGCCCGCGGTCACCGAACTGCAACAGGAGGCGGCCCGGTTCGCGCGCATGCCCCGTTCCACCGGGCGGTTGCGCCTCGGCGGCACCCACGGCCCGTTACTGGGAGCGCTGCTGGACCGGCTGGCGGATCTGACACCGGACGCCCGGATGACGACCTGCACCTCGTGGTCGGAACGGGACCTGGCGGAACAGCTGATCGCCGGACGGCTCGACTTCGCCCTGGCCGGCACCTGCGGCTCGGCCTCCCCGCCCGGCGGCGAGGGGCTGATCTGGCGGGAGGTCGCCGTCGACCCGGTGTTCGTCATGCTCCCCGAGGGCCACCGGCTCGCGGACCGCCCGGAGATGGACCTCACCGAGCTGACGGACGAGGAGTGGGCCTGCGTCCCCGGCGACGGCTGCTTCGGCGACTGCTTCACCGCCGCCTGCGCCCGCGCCGGGTTCACACCGCGCCGCATGTACGAGACGGACACCTCCTCGGTCGTCCACCTCGTGCAGGTCGGACGTGCCATCGGCCTGTGCCGTGCGACGTTCCCCACCTCACCGGGTATCGTCACCCGTCCACTGCGCGGCACGCCCCTGTCCTGGCGCCACCTCCTCGGCTGGCACACCGCGACCCAGTGCGCGGAGACCGCCTCGACGGTGCTCACCCAGGCCCGGATGGCCCACGCCGGAGTGGCCGCGCGCAGCGACAGCTACACGGAATGGCTGGCCGCGCACCGCGTCCCTTGACGCATCCATAACGCCGGGGGAGGGGCCGACCGAGGGCTTACCAGCGCCTCCCGGCCCTTCCTACGGTTTCGGCACCTCCCCACAAGCACCACCGAAACCGAGGAGACTCCCCCATGCTCCACCTGCACACCAGAGCCGTGGGTGCCGCCGCGGCGGCGTCCGCCGCACTGCTCATCGCCGGTCTGACCAGCTCCGCGAGCGCCAAGACCGCCGACGTCCCGGCCGCACCCTCCGCCGCCCAGACCCTGCGCGCCGACGCGGCCCCCGCGGCCGTGCTCAACGCCATGCAGCGCGACCTCGGCCTCACGCGGGGTCAGGCCGAGCGCCGCCTCGTCAACGAGGCCGAGGCCGGCGCCACCGCGGGCAGCCTCCAGCTCAAGCTGGGCTCCGACTTCGCCGGCGCCTGGGTCAACGGCGCCGACTCCGCCACCCTGACCGTGGCCACCACGGACGCCCGCGACGTCTCCGCCATCGAGGCGCGCGGCGCCAAGGCGAAGGTCGTCGGCCACACCCTGGCGCAGCTCGACGCCGCCAAGGCCCGCCTGGACCGCGCCGCCGCCAAGACCAACGCCAAGGACGCGCCGGTCTGGTACGTCGACGTGCGCACCAACACCGTCGTGATCGAGGCCGTGCGCCCCGCCGCGGCCCGTTCGCTGCTCTCCGCGGCCGGCGTCGACGCCTCCCTGGCCCAGGTGAAGACCCGCACCGAGCGTCCGCGCACCTTCTACGACCTCCGCGGCGGCGACGCGTACTACATCAACAACAGCGGTCGCTGTTCGATCGGCTTCCCGGTCACCAAGGGCACCCAGCAGGGCTTCGCCACCGCCGGTCACTGCGGTGGGGTCGGCAGCAGCACCAGCGGCTCCAACCGCGTCGCCCAGGGCACCTTCCAGGGCTCGACCTTCCCGGGCCGCGACATCGCCTGGGTGGCCACCAACTCCAACTGGACCGCCACGCCGTACGTCAACGGCTCCAGCGCCCAGGTCGCCGGTTCCACCCAGGCCGCGGTCGGCGCCTCCATCTGCCGCTCCGGTTCCACCACCGGCTGGCACTGCGGCACCATCCAGCAGCACAACACCAGCGTGACCTACCAGGAGGGCACCGTCTCCGGTGTCACCCGCACCACGGTCTGCGCCGAGCCCGGTGACTCCGGCGGCTCGTACATCTCCGGCAGCCAGGCGCAGGGTGTCACCTCCGGTGGCTCCGGTGACTGCCGCAGCGGTGGCGAGACCTTCTACCAGCCGATCAACCCGCTGCTCCAGGCCTACGGCCTGACGCTGAAGACCACCGGCGGTGGCGGCGGCGGCGACAACGGCGGCGGCGGCGAGCAGCCGGGCGGCACCTGGGCGGCCGGCACCGTCTACAAGGCCGGCGACACGGTCACCTACGGCGGCTCCACCTACCGCTGCCTCCAGGGCCACCAGGCCATCACGGGCTGGGAGCCCAGCAACGTCCCGGCTCTCTGGCAGCGCGTCTGACCCTCGAAAGCCCCCACAGGGGACGACGGGGGAACGGGTCCGGGCGTGCGTGGGAGAGCGCCCGGACCCACCCCGTCACCGTCCCCCGGAACCACTGAGCACCTGCGCCATCCCGTCCCACATCCTCCTCAGAGCCCCGGTGGCCCCCACAGGCCGCCGGGGCTCTCCCTTGTCCCCCGCCGGGTCCCGCGCCTGCCCCCACCGCCGGCCACGCCCCGGTGTCCCTGACCGCCCCCCGGGCTCCCCCGGCCGCGCCTGCTGACCGCGGGAGCCGGGAGCCCGCCGGGTGCGGTGCGGCCCGGAGAGCCGCGGACCGCTACCCCACGGCGCCGCCGGTGTTCCGGATCACCGCCGGAGCACCTTCAGCGCGACGACGTGGTCGGCGTCGTCGACGCCCCGGTGGATGCGGGCGCGGACCCCGGGCGCGTGCCCCTTGACGGCGAGGCGCGCCTCCTCCCCCGCCGCGGTCATCCGCAGCGCCTCGCCCTCCCTGCCGAGCCACCCGCGCTCCGGCAGCACCTCCGCCTCGGCCTCCAGGTCGTCCTCGGCCCTGAGGTGGGACCGCATGGCCCGCCGCAGCTCCGGCAGGGTCATGCCGCGGCCGTCGGGCGCGAGGTCGTGCTCCGACAGTTTGCGCAGCAGCCAGAACCGGGGCTGGGTGAAGCCCGGCTCGGCCTGGCGGGCGCGGGTGAACGCGATGAGCGCCTCATGGGCCACTCCGGTCCAGTGGGCCCGCCGGCTGCGCGGCCAGTGCGGCGTCGGAGCTCTGCGACGTCGTCATGCGGGTGCCTCCCCCGGTGGGTGTTCGCCGACCGGTCACCGTAGGACCTGGAGCGGGCTTGAGGTCAACGGCGGCCGACGGCCCCTCGCCGACCCGCCGCCCGCCGTCCGCCGTCCGCCGTCCGCCGGGGCACCCCGTACAGGCAGCGCGCCCCCGCGCATGCGAAAGGGCCCGCACGACCGGAGTCGTGCGGGCCCTCTCAGAGCGCTCGGCGTTCGCCGAGGTCAGGTCTCATGACCCAACAAGCAAGAGGACTTACTTGTTGATCTTGGTGACCTGGCCGGCGCCGACCGTCCGGCCACCCTCGCGGATGGCGAACTTCAGGCCCTCTTCCATGGCGACGGGCTGGATGAGCTCCACCTTCATCTCGGTGTTGTCACCCGGCATGACCATCTCGGTGCCCTCGGGGAGGGTCACGACGCCGGTCACGTCCGTCGTACGGAAGTAGAACTGCGGACGGTAGTTGTTGAAGAACGGCGTGTGGCGGCCACCCTCGTCCTTGGACAGGATGTAGGCCTGCGCCTCGAACTCGGTGTGCGGGGTGACCGAGCCCGGCTTGATGATGACCTGGCCGCGCTCGACGTCCTCGCGCTTGATGCCGCGGAGCAGCAGACCGACGTTCTCACCGGCCTGGCCCTCGTCGAGCAGCTTGCGGAACATCTCGATGCCGGTGACCGTGGTGGTGGTCTTCTCGGTCTTGATGCCGATGATGTCGACGGTCTCGTTGACCTTGAGGACACCACGCTCGATGCGGCCGGTGACGACCGTACCGCGACCGGTGATGGTGAAGACGTCCTCGATCGGCATCAGGAACGGCTTGTCGACGTCACGCTCGGGGGCCGGGATGGCCTCGTCGACGGCCTTCATGAGCTCCAGGACCGAGTTGCCCCACTCCTTGTCGCCCTCGAGCGCCTTCAGAGCGGAGACCTTGACGACCGGAACGTCGTCGCCCGGGAACTCGTACTCGGAGAGCAGCTCGCGCACCTCGAGCTCGACGAGCTCCAGGATCTCCTCGTCGTCCACCATGTCGGCCTTGTTCAGGGCGACCACGATGTACGGAACGCCGACCTGGCGGGCCAGGAGCACGTGCTCCTTGGTCTGCGGCATCGGGCCGTCGGTGGCGGCGACCACGAGGATGGCGCCGTCCATCTGCGCGGCACCGGTGATCATGTTCTTGATGTAGTCCGCGTGACCGGGGCAGTCGACGTGGGCGTAGTGACGCAGCTCGGTCTGGTACTCGACGTGCGAGATCGAGATCGTGATACCGCGCTGGCGCTCTTCGGGAGCCTTGTCGATCTGGTCGAAGGCCGAGGCCTCGTTCAGGTCCGGGTACGCGTCGTGCAGCACCTTGGTAATGGCGGCCGTGAGGGTCGTCTTACCGTGGTCGATGTGACCGATGGTGCCGATGTTGACGTGCGGCTTAGTCCGCTCGAACTTCGCCTTCGCCACTGGGGTCCTCCTGTGGAGTGGTTCTGTACGCCTTACTCATCGGCGCCAGGTGATCTTTGCTGGGAAACCCGGGCCCGGGGCATTCCGCCAGGGTGGCGGCCGAATGCCCCTTGCAGGCTCCGGGGTCAAGCCTAAAGCGTGTGAACGGAGTCCGTTGAACGGAGGCCGCTACTCGCCCTTGGCCTTCGCGATGATCTCCTCGGCGACGTTCCGGGGAACCTCGGCGTAGGAGTCGAACTGCATCGAGTAGCTTGCGCGACCCGACGTCTTGCTGCGGAGGTCTCCGACGTAGCCGAACATCTCCGACAGGGGCACGAGGCCCTTCACGACGCGGGCACCGGCCCGCTCCTCCATGGCCTGGATCTGGCCACGGCGGGAGTTGATGTCGCCGATGACCTCACCCATGTAGTCCTCGGGCGTGGTGACCTCGACGGCCATCATCGGCTCCAGGAGCACGGGCGAAGCCTTGCGCGCGGCCTCCTTGAAGGCCTGCGAACCGGCGATCTTGAACGCCAGCTCGGAGGAGTCCACCTCGTGGTAGGCACCGTCGAGCAGCGTCACGCGGACGCCGGTCATCTCGTAGCCGGCGAGGATGCCGAACTGCATGGCCTCCTGCGCACCGGCGTCGACCGAGGGGATGTACTCCCTCGGCACGCGGCCACCGGTCACCTTGTTGACGAACTCGTACGAGGCGTCGCCGCCCTCGATCGGCTCGATCGCGATGATGACGCGGGCGAACTGGCCGGTACCACCCGTCTGCTTCTTGTGGGTGAACTCGACCTTCTCGACCGCCTTGCGGATGGTCTCGCGGTAGGCGACCTGCGGCTTGCCGACGTTGGCCTCGACCTTGAACTCACGGCGCATGCGGTCGACGAGCACCTCGAGGTGCAGCTCGCCCATGCCGCCGATGATGGTCTGGCCGGTCTCCTCGTCCGAGTGAACCTGGAAGGAGGGGTCCTCCTCGGCCAGGCGCTGGATCGCGACGCCGAGCTTCTCCTGGTCGCCCTTCGACTTGGGCTCGATGGCGACCTGGATGACCGGGGCCGGGAAGTCCATGGACTCCAGGATGACCGGGGCCTTGTCGTCCGACAGCGTCTCACCGGTGGTGGTCTGCTTGAGACCCATCACGGCGATGATGTCGCCGGCGCCCACCGACTCGATCTCCTCACGCTTGTTCGCGTGCATGCGGTAGATCTTGCCGATGCGCTCCTTCTTGCCCTTGACGGAGTTCAGCACCTGGGTGCCGGACTCCAGGCGACCGGAGTACACGCGGACGAAGGTGAGCTTGCCGAGGTGCGGGTCGCTCATGATCTTGAACGCCAGCGCCGACAGCGGCTCGTCGTCGGACGGCTTGCGCTCGATGACCTTCTCCGCGTCCTTCGGGTCGTGGCCCTCGATGGCCTCGACGTCGAGCGGGGAAGGCAGGTAGCGCACGACCGAGTCGAGCAGGGGCTGCACGCCCTTGTTCTTGAAGGCGGTGCCGCAGAACACGGGGGTGACGGTGGTGCTGTCGCTCTTGCCCGAGGCGATGGTGATCCGGCGGATCGCCGCGTAGAGCTGCTCCGCGGAGGGCTCGGTGCCCTCCAGGTACAGCTCCATCAGCTCCTCGTCGTTCTCGGCCACGGCCTCGAGGAGCTTGGCACGCCACTCGTCGGCGTCGGCGGCGAGCGCCTCCGGGATCTCGACCGTGTCGTACATCTCGCCCTTGGTCGCCTCGGCGGACCAGACCAGGGCCTTCATCGTCACGAGGTCGATGACACCCTGGAAGTCCGCCTCCGCGCCGATCGGGAGCTGCATGACCAGCGGCTGCGCACCCAGGCGGTCGGAGATCATCTGGACGCAGCGCAGGAAGTCGGCACCCGTGCGGTCCAGCTTGTTCACGAAGCAGATGCGCGGAACGCCGTAGCGGTCCGCCTGACGCCACACCGTCTCGGACTGCGGCTCGACACCGGCGACACCGTCGAACACCGTGACGGCACCGTCGAGGACGCGCAGCGAACGCTCCACCTCGACGGTGAAGTCGACGTGGCCCGGGGTGTCGATGATGTTGATGGTGTGGTCGACGTTCTCGAGCGGCCAGTGACAGGTGGTGGCAGCAGAGGTGATCGTGATGCCACGCTCCTGCTCCTGCTCCATCCAGTCCATGGTCGCGGAGCCCTCGTGCGTCTCGCCGATCTTGTACGAGACGCCCGTGTAGAACAGAATCCGCTCGGTGGTGGTCGTCTTGCCCGCGTCGATGTGGGCCATGATCCCGATGTTGCGGACCCTGCCCAGGTCAAGCGAAGTGGTAGCCATAAGGCTTCAGTCTTCTCTCGGTTTCGAAGGGGTTTCCGACTACCAGCGGTAGTGCGCGAAGGCCTTGTTGGACTCGGCCATCTTGTGCGTGTCCTCGCGCTTCTTCACAGCGGCACCGAGGCCGTTGGAGGCGTCGAGGAGCTCGTTGAGCAGACGCTCGGTCATGGTCTTCTCGCGACGGGCGCGGGAGTAACCGACCAGCCAGCGCAGCGCCAGGGTGTTGGCGCGACCGGGCTTGACCTCGATCGGCACCTGGTAGGTGGCGCCACCGACACGGCGGGACTTGACCTCGAGGGTCGGCTTGATGTTCTCGAGAGCGCGCTTCAGCGTGATGACCGGGTCGTTGCCGGTCTTGTCGCGCAGGCCCTCCATGGCGCCGTACACGATGCGCTCGGCGGTGGAGCGCTTGCCGTTCAGCAGCACCTTGTTGATCAGGGAGGTCACCAGAGGAGAACCGTAGACCGGGTCGATGATGACCGGGCGCTTCGGGGCGGGGCCCTTACGAGGCATTCTTACTTCTCCTTCTTGGCGCCGTAACGGCTGCGGGCCTGCTTGCGGTTCTTGACACCCTGGGTGTCGAGGGAGCCGCGGATGATCTTGTAGCGAACACCCGGCAGGTCCTTCACACGGCCGCCGCGCACGAGCACGATGGAGTGCTCCTGCAGGTTGTGTCCCTCACCCGGAATGTAAGCAGTGACCTCGATACCGCTGGTCAGACGCACACGCGCGACCTTGCGCAGGGCCGAGTTCGGCTTCTTCGGGGTGGTCGTGAACACACGCGTGCAGACGCCCCGGCGCTGGGGGGAACCCTCGAGTGCGGGCGTCTTGTTCTTCTCGACCTTGTCCTGCCGGCCCTTCCGGACCAGCTGCTGGATCGTAGGCACTACTTCTCCGGTTTCTGTGTGCCGATGGGTACAGCTAACCTGGAACGACGCCGACCCACGCGGTCGGGTATGTCGAATCCGGCGCACTCCCGCCGCGAGACGGAGATGGCGCGAATTGCGGTGGCCGGTCACAGCACTCCGTGCGGTTGAAGGCACGCACGAAAGCCAGGGCACACCCCAGGCACAAGGTCTGAGCGTACCTATCGCATTCGCTGCGGTCAAAACAAATGGACGCGGCCACCCGCGTCACCCATTTCGCCCGGCTTGATCCGATAAGCGGCACGGACCGCCCGCATCCCCCTGAGCGCCCCTGACGGCGCGCCGCGCCTTGGGGCGCGTCCCCCCGCCCGCGACCCCCGACAGGCCGCCGGAGAGCCGTACAGACCCCTTGCCGGGCCCGGAAACCCCGAAGGGCGGCCACCCCACGGGGTGACCGCCCTTCGGTGCGTGTCGGACGACCCGCCTACTGGTTGTACGGACCGTAGTCGTAGTCCTCCAGCGGAACGGCCTGGCCGGAGCCGGTGCCGAACGGCGAGTAGTCGATGTCGTCGTAGCCGACGGCCGAGTACATCGCGGCCTTGGCCTCCTCGGTCGGCTCCACCCGGATGTTGCGGTAACGGGACAGACCCGTACCGGCCGGGATGAGCTTGCCGATGATGACGTTCTCCTTGAGGCCGATCAGGCTGTCGGACTTGGCGTTGATCGCCGCGTCCGTCAGCACCCGGGTCGTCTCCTGGAAGGAGGCGGCCGACAGCCAGGACTCCGTGGCCAGCGAGGCCTTGGTGATGCCCATGAGCTGCGGACGGCCCGAGGCCGGGTGACCGCCCTCCTGGACCACGCGGCGGTTCTCGGTCTCGAACTTGGAGCGCTCCACCAGCTCGCCGGGCAGCAGCTCGGCGTCGCCGGACTCGATGATCGTCACGCGGCGCAGCATCTGCCGGATGATGATCTCGATGTGCTTGTCGTGGATCGACACGCCCTGCGAGTTGTAGACCTTCTGGACCTCGCCGACCAGGTGGACCTGGACGGCGCGCTGACCCAGGATGCGCAGCACGTCGTGCGGGTTGGTGGCACCCACAGTGAGCCGCTGGCCCACCTCGACGTGGTCGCCCTCGCCCACCAGCAGACGGGCGCGCTTCGAGATCGGGTACGCCGTCTCGTCGCTGCCGTCGTCCGGGGTGACGACGATCTTCTTCGTCTTCTCGGTCTCCTCGATCCGCACACGGCCGGAGGCCTCGGAGATCGGGGCGACACCCTTCGGGGTCCGCGCCTCGAAGAGCTCGACGACACGGGGAAGACCCTGGGTGATGTCGTCACCGGCCACACCACCGGTGTGGAAGGTGCGCATCGTGAGCTGGGTGCCGGGCTCACCGATGGACTGGGCGGCGATGATGCCGACCGCCTCACCGATGTCGACCAGCTTGCCGGTGGCCAGCGAGCGGCCGTAGCACATGGCGCAGGTGCCGACCTGGGACTCGCAGGTCAGGATCGAGCGGGTCTTGACCTCCTCGACACCGTGCCGCACGAGCTGCTCGATCAGCACGTCGCCGAGGTCCACGTTGGCCGGCGCGATCACCTTGCCGTCGATGACGACGTCCTCGGCGAGCATCCGGGCGTAGACGCTGGTCTCGACGTCGTCGGCCTTGCGCAGCGTGCCGTCCGCGGCGCGCGACGCGATCCGCAGCTTCAGACCGCGCTCGGTGCCGCAGTCCTCCTCGCGGATGATGACGTCCTGGGAGACGTCGACCAGACGACGGGTGAGGTAACCGGAGTCGGCGGTCCGCAGGGCGGTGTCCGCCAGACCCTTTCGGGCACCGTGGGTGGCGATGAAGTACTCGAGGACCGAGAGGCCCTCGCGGAACGACGCCTTGATCGGACGCGGGATCGTCTCGTTCTTCGCGTTCGACACCAGACCACGCATACCGGCGATCTGACGCATCTGCATCATGTTGCCGCGCGCACCCGAGTTCACCATCATGAAGATCGGGTTGGTCTTCGGGAAGTTCTCGTTCATCGCCTCGGCGACCTCGTTGGTCGCCTTGGTCCAGATCGCGATGAGCTCCTGGGTGCGCTCGTCCTTGGTGATCAGACCGCGCTCGTACTGCTTCTGGACCTTCTCGTCCTGCGCCTCGTACCCCTTGACGATCTCCTTCTTCGCCTCGGGGACGATGACGTCGGAGATGGCCACGGTGACGCCGGAACGGGTCGCCCAGTAGAAGCCGGACGCCTTCAGGTTGTCGAGCGTCGCCGCCACGATGACCTTGGGGTACCGCTCGGCCAGGTCGTTGACGATCTCGGAGAGCTGCTTCTTGCTCACCTCGTAGTCGACGAACGGGTAGTCCTCGGGCAGCAGCTCGTTGAAGAGCGCGCGGCCCAGCGTGGTCCTCAGGGTGAAGGTGTCACCCTGCTGCCACTCCGGCTCGCCCTCCTCGCGCGCCGGCGGCTCCCAGCCGCGCGGCGGGATGGTGCCCACCGGGAAGCGGATGTCGACCTTCGACTGGAGCGACAGGTCGCCCGCGTCGAACGCCATGATCGCCTCGGCGGCGGACCCGAAGGCCCGGCCCTCGCCCTTGAGCTCGCGGCCGTCGCCGTCCGTGGTGAGGAAGAACAGACCGAGGACCATGTCCTGGGTCGGCATCGTCACCGGGCGGCCGTCGGCCGGCTTGAGGATGTTGTTCGAGGACAGCATCAGGATGCGGGCCTCGGCCTGCGCCTCCGCGGACAGCGGCAGGTGCACGGCCATCTGGTCGCCGTCGAAGTCCGCGTTGAACGCGGTGCAGACGAGCGGGTGGATCTGGATGGCCTTGCCCTCGACGAGCTGCGGCTCGAAGGCCTGGATGCCGAGGCGGTGCAGCGTGGGCGCGCGGTTCAGCAGGACCGGGTGCTCAGCGATGACCTCTTCCAGCACGTCGTACACGACCGTGCGGCCGCGCTCGACCATCCGCTTGGCGCTCTTGATGTTCTGCGCGTGGTTCAGGTCCACCAGGCGCTTCATCACGAACGGCTTGAAGAGCTCCAGCGCCATGGCCTTGGGCAGACCGCACTGGTGCAGCTTGAGCTGCGGACCGACGACGATCACGGAACGCGCCGAGTAGTCGACGCGCTTGCCGAGCAGGTTCTGGCGGAAGCGGCCCTGCTTGCCCTTGAGCATGTCGGACAGCGACTTCAGCGGACGGTTGCCGGGGCCCGTGACGGGGCGGCCGCGGCGGCCGTTGTCGAACAGCGCGTCGACGGCCTCCTGGAGCATGCGCTTCTCGTTGTTCACGATGATCTCGGGCGCGCCGAGGTCGAGAAGCCGCTTCAGGCGGTTGTTGCGGTTGATCACACGGCGGTACAGGTCGTTCAGGTCGGAGGTCGCGAAGCGGCCACCGTCGAGCTGCACCATCGGACGCAGGTCCGGCGGGATGACCGGCACGCAGTCCAGCACCATGCCCTTAGGGCTGTTGGAGGTCTGCAGGAAGGCGGAGACGACCTTGAGGCGCTTGAGCGCACGGGTCTTCTTCTGGCCCTTGCCGGTGCGGATGATCTCGCGGAGGCGCTCGGCCTCCTCGTCCAGGTCGAAGGACTCCAGGCGCTTCTGCAGCGCGGCGGCGCCCATCGAGCCGTCGAAGTAGGTGCCGAAGCGGTCGCGCAGCTCGCGGTAGAGCAGCTCGTCGCCCTCCAGGTCCTGGACCTTGAGGTTCTTGAACCGGTTCCACACCTCGTCGAGGCGGTCGATCTCGCGCTGGGAGCGGTCGCGGAGCTGCTTCATCTCGCGCTCGGCGCCCTCGCGCACCTTGCGGCGGACGTCCGCCTTGGCGCCCTCGGCCTCCAGCTCGGCGAGGTCCGTCTCGAGCTTCTTGGCGCGGGCCTCCAGGTCGGCGTCGCGGCGGTTCTCGATCTGCTGGCGCTCGACGGAGACGTGCGCCTCCAGGGAGGGCAGGTCGCGGGTGCGGCGCTCCTCGTCGACGAACGTGATCATGTACGCCGCGAAGTAGATGACCTTCTCCAGGTCCTTCGGGGCGAGGTCGAGGAGGTAGCCGAGGCGCGACGGGACGCCCTTGAAGTACCAGATGTGCGTGACGGGGGCGGCGAGCTCGATGTGGCCCATCCGCTCACGGCGCACCTTCGCACGCGTGACCTCGACGCCACAGCGCTCGCAGATGATGCCCTTGAAGCGGACGCGCTTGTACTTGCCGCAGTAGCACTCCCAGTCCCGGGTCGGACCGAAGATCTTCTCGCAGAAGAGTCCGTCCTTCTCGGGCTTCAGGGTGCGGTAGTTGATGGTCTCGGGCTTCTTGACCTCACCGTGGCTCCACTGACGGATGTCGTCAGCGGTGGCCAGGCCGATCCGGAGCTCGTCGAAGAAGTTGACGTCGAGCACTATGCGTCAATCCCTCTCAGGGTCGTGAGTCTTGGGGTCTGATACGGGGGTCCTGGGGCCGGCGGGACTCGTGGTACGAGCCCCGCCGGAACTCCCGTCAGACCTCTTCGACGCTGCTCGGCTCGCGCCGGGACAGGTCGATGCCGAGCTCCTCCGCCGCGCGGAAGACGTCCTCGTCGGTGTCACGCATCTCGATGGACATACCGTCGCTGGACAGCACCTCCACGTTCAGGCAGAGCGACTGCATCTCCTTGATGAGCACCTTGAAGGACTCGGGGATGCCGGGCTCGGGGATGTTCTCGCCCTTGACGATGGCCTCGTAGACCTTCACGCGGCCGGTGACGTCGTCGGACTTGATGGTCAGAAGCTCCTGGAGCGCGTAGGCGGCGCCGTACGCCTCCAGCGCCCACACCTCCATCTCACCGAACCGCTGGCCGCCGAACTGGGCCTTACCACCGAGCGGCTGCTGGGTGATCATCGAGTACGGGCCGGTGGAACGGGCGTGCAGCTTGTCGTCCACCAGGTGGTGCAGCTTCAGGATGTACATGTAGCCGACCGAGATCGGCTCCGGGAACGGCTCGCCGCTGCGGCCGTCGAACAGCCGCGCCTTGCCGCTGGGGAGCACCATCCGCACGCCGTCCCGGTTGGGGATGGTGTGCTGGAGCAGACCCGCCAGCTCGTCCTGGCGCGCACCGTCGAAGACCGGGGTGGCCACGTTGGTGCCGGGCTCGACGCTGTCGGCGCCGATCGCCTGGAGGCGCTCGGCCCACTCGTCGGCGAGGCCGGAGACGTCCCAGCCGCGGCTGGCGAGCCAGCCGAGGTGGATCTCCAGGACCTGCCCCGGGTTCATCCGGGACGGGACGCCCAGCGGGTTCAGGATGATGTCGACCGGGGTGCCGTCCTCCAGGAACGGCATGTCCTCGATCGGCAGGATCTTGGAGATGACGCCCTTGTTGCCGTGGCGGCCGGCGAGCTTGTCACCGTCGGTGATCTTGCGCTTCTGGGCGACGTAGACGCGGACGAGCTGGTTGACGCCGGGCGGCAGCTCGTCGCCCTCCTCGCGGTCGAAGACGCGGACGCCGATGATCTTGCCGATCTCGCCGTGCGGCACCTTCAGCGAGGTGTCGCGGACCTCGCGGGCCTTCTCGCCGAAGATCGCGCGCAGCAGCCGCTCCTCGGGCGTCAGCTCGGTCTCGCCCTTGGGGGTGACCTTGCCGACGAGGATGTCACCGGCGATGACCTCGGCACCGATGCGGATGATGCCGCGCTCGTCGAGGTCGGCGAGGACCTCCTCGGAGACGTTCGGGATGTCCCGGGTGATCTCCTCGGGGCCCAGCTTGGTGTCGCGGGCGTCGACCTCGTGCTCCTCGATGTGGATCGAGGAGAGGACGTCGTCCTGCACGAGGCGCTGCGACAGGATGATCGCGTCCTCGTAGTTGTGGCCCTCCCACGGCATGAACGCGACCAGCAGGTTCTTGCCGAGCGCCATCTCGCCGTTCTCGGTGGCCGGACCGTCGGCGAGGACCTGGCCCTCGACGACCCGGTCGCCCTCGTTGACGATGACCTTCTGGTTGACCGAGGTGCCCTGGTTGGAGCGGGCGAACTTGTGCAGGCGGTACGTGATGTACGTGCCGTCGTCGTTGGTGGTGGTGATGTAGTCCGCGGAGACCTCCTGGACCACACCCGCCTTCTCCGCCTTGACGACGTCGCCGGCGTCGACGGCCGAGCGGTACTCCATGCCGGTGCCGACCAGCGGCGCCTCGGACTTGATCAGGGGCACGGCCTGGCGCATCATGTTCGCGCCCATGAGGGCGCGGTTGGCGTCGTCGTGCTCCAGGAACGGGATCATGGCGGTCGCGACCGACACCATCTGGCGCGGCGAGACGTCCATGTAGTCCACGTCCTCGGGGCCGACGTAGTCGACCTCGCCGCCGCGGCGGCGGACGAGCACACGGGCCTCGGCGAACCGCAGGTCGTCGTTGAGCGTGGCGTTGGCCTGCGCGATGACGAAGCGGTCCTCCTCGTCGGCGGTCAGGTAGTCGACGTCGTCCGTGACCTGGCCGTCGATGACCTTGCGGTACGGGGTCTCGACGAAACCGAAGGCGTTGACCCGGCCGTAGGAGGCGAGGGAGCCGATCAGACCGATGTTCGGGCCTTCGGGCGTCTCGATCGGGCACATGCGGCCGTAGTGCGAGGGGTGCACGTCGCGGACCTCGAAGCCGGCCCGCTCACGGGAGAGACCACCCGGGCCGAGCGCGGACAGACGACGCTTGTGCGTCAGCCCGGACAGCGGGTTGTTCTGGTCCATGAACTGCGAGAGCTGGCTGGTGCCGAAGAACTCCTTGATGGAGGCGACGACCGGCCGGATGTTGATCAGGGTCTGCGGCGTGATCGCCTCGACGTCCTGGGTCGTCATGCGCTCGCGCACGACGCGCTCCATACGGGCCAGACCCGTGCGCACCTGGTTCTGGATCAGCTCGCCGACGCTGCGCAGACGGCGGTTGCCGAAGTGGTCGATGTCGTCGGTCTCGACGACGATCGTCTGACCGTCGCCCACCGTCGTCTCGGTCTCACCGGCGTGCAGCATCACCAGGTACTTGATCGTCGAGATGACGTCCTCGACGGTCAGGACACCCGCGTCCAGCGGGGCGTCCGCGCCCAGCTTCTTGTTGACCTTGTAGCGGCCGACCTTGGCCAGGTCGTAGCGCTTGGGGTTGAAGTACAGGTTCTCCAGCAGCGTCTGCGCGGCCTCGCGGGTGGGCGGCTCGCCCGGACGCAGCTTGCGGTAGATGTCAAGCAGCGCGTCGTCCTGGCCCTGGGTGTGGTCCTTCTCCAGGGTGGCGCGCATTGACTCGTACTCGCCGAACTCCTCGAGGATCTGCTCGGTGGTCCAGCCGAGCGCCTTGAGCAGGACGGTGACGGACTGCTTGCGCTTGCGGTCGATGCGCACACCGACCATGTCGCGCTTGTCGATCTCCATCTCCAGCCAGGCACCCCGGGAGGGGATGATCTTGGCGGAGAAGATGTCCTTGTCGGACGTCTTGTCGATGGAGGAGTCGAAGTAGACACCCGGCGAACGGACGAGCTGCGACACGACGACGCGCTCGGTGCCGTTGATGACGAAGGTGCCCTTGTTGGTCATGAGCGGGAAGTCGCCCATGAAGACCGTCTGGGACTTGATCTCGCCGGTCTCGTTGTTCGTGAACTCGGCCGTGACGAAGAGCGGGGCGGCGAACGTGAAGTCGCGCTCCTTGCACTCGTCGATGCTGTTCTTCGGCGGCTCGAAGCGGTGGTCGCGGAACGTCAGCGACATCGACCCGGAGAAGTCCTCGATCGGGGAGATCTCCTCGAAGATCTCCTCCAGGCCGGACTTCGTGGGGACGTCGTGGCCGGACTCCAGGGCCGACTCGACGCGAGCCTTCCACGCGTCGTTGCCGAGCAGCCAGTCGAAGCTCTCGGTCTGCAGCGCGAGGAGGTTCGGAACCTCGAGGGGCTCCCTGATCTTTGCAAAGGAGATGCGCAGCGGGGCGGTGCTGGCGGCGTTGTTCGTATTCGCGGTCGAGGCGTTGCGCGAGGCGGCCAAGAGGGGGTCCTTCCGAGGGCTCGGACTCACTACGCGCGTACCGGCCCCTCATCCGCACACGGAGACACGGAGCGCCCGATGTGGCCGAAATGCCAGGTCAGGCGCGCTCTGGTCGTCAGTGCTCGGGCGAGGGCAGACCCCTGGTGACGGGCAGGGGGCAGCTAACAGGCAGCGCAAAGGGTCAGTGTAGCCACTTGGCCCACTGATGTCCAGTGCGGGTGTACCGAACCGTCTTGACTCCTCGTTGCTCTCACCACCTGCGGCAAGGCCTCG
This sequence comes from Streptomyces sp. SID8352, assembly GCF_009862265.1. Taxonomy (GTDB): domain Bacteria; phylum Actinomycetota; class Actinomycetes; order Streptomycetales; family Streptomycetaceae; genus Streptomyces. The sequence continues at coordinate 18,000 of NZ_WWGX01000008.1, forward strand.
CCCTCAACGCACCGTGATACTGCCCTCTTCGCCGTCGATCCATGCCTCGGATTCGGATCCTTGTGACGACGCGTCCTGAGAATTGCGCGCTGCGTGCGGTTCGTCAAGGCCCCCCTTGTCCGAACCGGCCGCCGCGGCGGGCCTCCCGGGCCCCGGCGGCGGCGCGACCGATGATCACCCTACTCTTCACCGCCGCCCGTGCAAGGGAGCCGCCACCGGTCCCCCCGTACGCCGAAGAGCGACCACCCGGATGGATGATCGCTCTTCGGCGCTTGCGCGTTACAGATCCCGCGGGACCCGTGAGGTCCTACTTGACCTCGACCGAGGCGCCGGCGCCCTTGAGGGACTCGGCGGCCTTCTCGGCCTGCTCCTTGTTGACCTTCTCCAGGACCGGCTTCGGGGTGCCGTCGACCAGGTCCTTGGCCTCCTTCAGGCCGAGGGAGGTCAGCTCGCGGACGACCTTGATGACCTGGATCTTCTTCTCGCCGGCGCCGGTGAGGATGACGTCGAACTCGTCCTTCTCCTCGACGGCCTCGGCGGCGGCACCCGCGCCACCACCGGCGACGACGACCGGGGCGGCCGCGGCGGCGGTGACGTCGAACTTCTCCTCGAACGCCTTCACGAACTCGGAGAGCTCGATGAGGGTCATGTCCTCGAACTGCGCGAGCAGGTCTTCCTGGCTGAGCTTCGCCATGATGGCGGTCCTTCCACTAATTCGGCGGATGCCGGATGTACGGGGTGAGGCGGGCGGCTGCCTTACGGCATTACTGCGCAGACGTCTGGCCCGCTGCGATCCGCGCCACGGGGCGGCGGCGGATCAGAAAGCGAGCCGAGTTACTCGGCACCGCCCTGCTCGTCCTGCTTGGCGCGCAGCGCGTCCACGGTGCGGACGAGCTTCGACGGCAGCGCCTGGAAGACGGAGGCAGCCTGGGACTGCTTCCCCTTGAAGGCACCGGCCAGCTTGGAGAGCAGAACCTCACGGGACTCGAGGTCCGCGAGCTTCTTGATCTCGTCGGCCGAGAGCGGCTTGCCGTCAAGCACGCCGCCCTTGATGATGAGATTCGGGTTGTCCTTGGCGAAGTCGCGCAGACCCTTCGCCGACACCACCGGGTCACCGGTGATGAAGGCCACAGCCGTCGGACCGTTGAAGTGGTCGTCCAGCGTGGAGATCCCGGCCTCGTTGGCCGCAATCTTGGTCAGCGTGTTCTTCACCACGGCGTACTGGGCGTTCTCACCGAGCGACCGGCGCAGCGTCTTGAGCTGCGCCACGGTGAGACCGCGGTACTCGGTCAGCACGGCGGCGTTGGAGCTGCGGAACTTGTCCGTCAGCTCGGCAACCGCGGCAGCCTTGTCGGGCCTCGCCATAGAGCCTCGGCCTCCTTCCGGGTGATTCGGACCGCGCGGACCCGAAGGAGGACTGGGGAAAACGAAACGCCCCGGCGCAGGCGCACGGGGCGTAGCTCGACCGGTTCCCTTCCGCGCGTCGGCGCGGTCGGCCCCCGGGAGCTTCTCCACTGTCACCTGCGCGGGTCGTCCGCAGTTCAGCGGATCCTTCGGCCACCGCGTCCTCTCGCGAGCACACGGCAACGACCAGCGGTCTTTGGCTTCAGAGGGAGCGTACGCGAACGGGTCGCCGGCAGGCAAATCCGCCCGCGGGGGAGCCGTCGAGCGGGGTGGTGCGTGAGCCGTGGGGGCTGCGGAAGGCGCGGGGGCCGTGGGGGCTACGGAAGGCGGGGGCCGTGGGGGGCCGGTCGAAGGCCGCCCCACCGGTCCCGCGGAGAGGGTCCCCGGAGGGTCAGCCCTCGGCGCCCTCGGCGCCTTCCTTCATCATCTCGCCGAGGTCCATGACCTGGGAGGGGTGGGGGGCGGCGACCTTCACGGGCTTGTTGACGTCCTTGAAGGCGATGGTGACGTCCAGCTTGCCCTTCTCGGCGTCGCCGCGGACACGGAACTGCTTGGTCTGGTGGTCGCCGTCCATCCACATGTCCATGAGGAGCTTGTCGATCCCCATCTGCTCGTACTTCTCCAGGCTCTTCAGGCTCTTCTCCCGGGCCTTCGCGTCGTCCTCCTTCTCGTAGGACTTCCGCATGGACGCGAGAGAGACGGTGCCCTGGTAGTGCGTGGTCTCGACCCCGCCGATCTTCTCGGTGCCGACCTTCTCCAGGTCGTCGGCGCCGGTGAGGAAGGTGGACTCCTCCGCCGGGTTGCTCTCGGCCGAGGAGGCGCCGCCGAGGGCGTTCATCTGCTCCTTGTCGACGCCCAGGGTGGACAGGTCGAACTTGATCCAGTCCCTGCCGTCCATCTCCTTGGACATCTCGGGGTTCCCGCCCATGAACATGGCGCCGTCGACGACGCGGATCTCGGCGGTCCCGTCCGCCCCCTGGTCGAGCGCCTTGATCTTCATGCTCATCGCCATGGTGGGCTTGATGCGCATCTGCACATCGGCCTCGACGCGCCCCTCCTCCGGGGTGCGGCCCGTCATCCGGTAGGACAGGGTGGTGATGTCCCTCGAGTTCTTCGCGGCCTTGGCGACGGCAGCCGCCGGAGACATCTCCGGGGACTTCTCCTTCTCGGCGCCGCAGCCGACGGCACCGGCCGCGAGGAGCAGCGCGGCCACACCGGCGACCACGGGCTTGCGTATGGACTGGTTCATGGAATTTCCCCCCAAGGGATACGGCCGCCCCACAGCGGACACACAGGCGGAGGGTAACCCAGCGCCAGGGGAAACGATCAACCAGGTTTCGCGGTCAGGAACGGGGGGTCGCGTTCCGGAGCAGTGTCGCGAAGTCCACCGTGTCCGCGACGGGCGGCGCCTCGACGGACACCGGGATCCCGTAGTCGCTGTAGTACGAGGTCTGGAACAGCTCCCCGGCGGGCGAGTTGCCCCGCTCCACGCGCTTCACCAGCAGGTCGCGGTCGTCGACCCAGATGTCGACGGTGGAGCGCATCGTGATGGAGCCTGCCGTGCTGGTCACGGTGCCGACCCAGTGCGTGGTGTCCCGGCCGCGCACCCGCTCCTCCCCCACCCTGCGCAGGTCCTCGTTGGCGAGAAGCGCCGCGACCGCCTTGTCGGGGGTGCTGTCGCGCATCTGCCCGGCGAAATCGGCCCCGGGGCCACCGGGCAGCTTCCCCAACTCCTCGTAGCCGTAGCGGAGCCAGACCCCGTCCCCTAGGGCGGCGGCCATGCCGCCCCCCGGTTTCGAGTAGAAGCCGTCGGACAGATAGCGCGTCTCAAGGGGCTCGGTGCCGGTCTGCTGCAGCACCGCGGGCGCGGTGCCGCTGCGGGCCCTCAGGGTCATGACGCCAGTGAAGCCGTTCCGCCAGGCGATGGTGCCCTTGCCCTCCAGGGAGATCGCGCCCTTGATCACGGTGCTGCTCTCGACCCTGGCCGAGCCCGCCTCGCGGAGGGCCCGCTCCACGGCGCGCAGGGCCTGCTCCGCCGGGACGTCACCGCCGGGGACGCCGGTGACGGAGGAACCGGTGGGGTCGGCGGGGGCACTCGCCGCCACCGTGCCGTCGGGCCGTGCGGAGGCGGAGTGACCGTCCGCGGCGTGGTCCCCGCCGGAGCCCGAGCAGGCCGTCCCGGCCCCCAGCAGGACCGCCACCAGCAGAGCCGGCCACCGGACAGCGCGGCGCGCCGTCGTGCTCGTCATGTGCCAAACCCCCGTACCGCCCCGCCACCGCGGGACCGTCCCCGGGACCGCCCGCGCGGCCCGTACCGTCCTCCGCGCGCGCCGGTGCGCGTGGTCATCCCCGCACGGTAGCCCAGGCGGGGCACGCCCGTCCCGGGAATTCGCTGCCGGTCTTCCGTCACGGGAGTCCGGGCGGGCCCCCGTGCGGGGCATACGGGACGGACCGGGCGTCCGGACACGGGAACGGGCCCCGCACCTTCGGAAGGTGCGGGGCCCGTGGACCGGTTCGGTGAGCCGTGGGCTCAGACCGCCGCCGGGTCCTCCTCGGTGAGGAGGTTGCGGGTGCGGTTGGAGTCGACCGGGATGCCGGGGCCCATCGTGGTGCTGATGGCGGCCTTCTTGATGTACCGGCCCTTGGCGGCGGACGGCTTCAGTCGGAGGATCTCCTCCAGGGCCGCGCCGTAGTTCTCCACCAGCTTGGCGTCGTCGAAGGACACCTTGCCGATGATGAAGTGCAGGTTCGAGTGCTTGTCGACGCGGAACTCGATCTTGCCGCCCTTGATGTCGTTGACAGCCTTGGCGACGTCCGGGGTCACGGTGCCGGTCTTCGGGTTCGGCATCAGACCACGGGGACCGAGCACGCGGCCGAGGCGGCCGACCTTGCCCATGAGGTCCGGGGTGGCGACGACGGCGTCGAAGTCCAGACGGCCCTTCGACACCTCGTCGATCAGTTCGTCGGCGCCGACGATGTCGGCGCCCGCGGCACGCGCGGCCTCGGCACGGTCACCGGTCGCGAAGACCAGGACCCGGGCGGTCTTGCCGGTGCCGTGCGGGAGGTTCACGGTGCCACGGACCATCTGGTCCGCCTTGCGCGGGTCGACACCCAGGCGGAAGGCGACCTCGACGGTGCTGTCGAACTTGGTCGTGGAGGTCTCCTTGGCGAGACGGACGGCCTCGAGCGGGGCGTAGAGCTTGTCCCGGTCGACCTTGGCGTCCGCAGCGCGGAGAGACTTGCTGCGCTTGCTCACTACTGCTCCTGTGGCTTCTTAGGAGTTGTGGTCCGGGCCGAGCGGGCCCTGCCACTTCTGCTGCTGGAAGGTGGGGTTCAGCCCTCGACCGTGACGCCCATGGAACGCGCGGTGCCGGCGATGATCTTCTCGGCGGCGTCCAGGTCGTTGGCGTTGAGGTCGGGCATCTTGGTGGTGGCGATCTCGCGGACCTGGTCGCGCGTGATCTTCGCGACCTTGGTCTTGTGCGGCTCGCCGGAGCCCTTCTCCACGCCCGCGGCCTTGAGGATCATCTTGGCGGCCGGCGGCGTCTTGGTGACGAAGGTGAAGGAACGGTCCTCGTAGACCGTGATCTCCACCGGGATGACCCAACCGCGCTGCGACTCGGTCGCGGCGTTGTAGGCCTTGCAGAACTCCATGATGTTGACGCCGTGCTGACCCAGCGCGGGGCCGACCGGCGGAGCCGGGTTGGCGGCACCGGCCTGGATCTGGAGCTTGATGAGCCCCGTGACCTTCTTCTTCTTGGGAGGCATGGCTCTCCGGGTCCTTTCGATTCGGGTCCTGCCCGTGTCCGGTGAGTCTTTTTCAGGGAGTCCCCGGATGCGGGCATACCGCACAACGATAGCGGGTATGGATGCGCGGCCAAAAACCGAGCAGGTCAGACCGGCCAGCGAGGGCCGGTCCGACCTGGTCGGAAGCGGTACGTCCAGAAGGGGGCCGACGCTGCCGCGGCGGTGTCGCTCGCCGCGGCGGGCGGCTGGGGTCTTTCGTTTGGATTGGCCGGCCCCTGCGAGCCCGGCATGGTCCAAACGAGAGGCCCTAGTTCTTCTGGATCTGGTCGAAGCTCAGCTCGACCGGGGTCTCGCGGCCGAAGATCTCGACGAGGCCCTTGACCTTCTTCGAGTCGGCGTTGATCTCGTTGATCGTGGCCTGCAGCGTGGCGAAGGGGCCGTCGGTGACGGTGACCGAGTCGCCCACCTCGAAGTCCAGCACCTGGACCTCGACCTTGCGCTGCGGCACCGGCTTGCCCTCGGCCTCGGCCGCCTCGCGGGCCGCCTTCTCCTCGGCCTCGGGAGCGAGCATCTTGACGATCTCGTCCAGCGTCAGCGGGTACGGGTCGTAGGCGTTGCCCACGAAGCCGGTGACACCGGGGGTGTTGCGGACGACGCCCCAGGACTCGTTGGTCAGCTCCATGCGGACCAGCACGTAACCGGGGAGCTTGTTCTGGCGGATCGTCTTGCGGTCGCCGTTCTTGATCTGGACGACCTCTTCCTGCGGCACCTCGGCCTGGAAGATGTACTCCTCGACGTTCAGCGAGACGGCGCGCTGCTCCAGGTTGGTCTTCACCCGGTTCTCGTACCCGGCGTAGGTGTGGATGACATACCACTCGCCGGGGAGGATGCGCAGCTCCTGGCGGAGCTTCTCGATCGGGTCGATCTCGGGCTCCGGCTCGGTCTCCGCCTCGGCGGCCTCCGGCTCCTCGCCCTCGGTGTCCTCGTCGGTCCCGTCCCCGGTCTCCGCGGCGGCCGTGTCCTCGTCCTCGGTGACGGCGCCCTCGGCAGCCTCGGCCCCGGTGGGGGTCTGGGTGTCCTCGTTGTCCGAGCCGCCGACGAGGCCGGTCCCGTCCTCGACGGTCTCGGCAGCCTCCCCGCGAGGCTCAACGGCGTCGTTCACGTTCGGGTCAGACACTGTGGCTGCTTCTTCCTGGATACATAGGGGTGGAACACGCGAAAGGGGCGCCGGGTACCTCGGCGCCCTATCGCTGTCGGCTCAGCCGAAGATGTACTTGACAGCGTGGCTGAAGCCATAGTCAATCACGGTCACCAGGCCGATCATGATCACCACGAAGATGATGACCACGGTGGTGTACGTCGTGAGCTGGTTGCGGGTGGGCCAGACGACCTTCCGCAGCTCCGCGATGATCTGCCGGTAGAAGAGCGCGAGGCGCTTCAGCGGGCCCTTCTTGGCGCGCTTGCCGCCCTTGCGCGGCTTCTCGTCCGGTGCCTCGTCCTGGGCATCAGGCATGTCGATGGAGCCCACGGCGTCCGTCACTCGTCCTCACCTGATTCCGGGTCGTGGCCGTGCCGCGCCCGGTATGAGCCGCACGGCGATGCATTGCTGTACGTAACCTGCGCACACATCCTGGCGATGGTGTGTGTAGCAGGGCCGGAGGGACTTGAACCCCCAACCGCTGGTTTTGGAGACCAGTGCTCTACCAATTGAGCTACGACCCTTTGTGTGCCCCCCAACGTACCGCATCCCCCCGGGTGCTCACCGTGCACCTGAGGTGTGCGGGCCGCTGAAGGCCAACGAGGTGAGAGTGTACGTGTTCATGGGCCGGGCGTCGAACAGAAAAGATCGACAGTCCTGATCGCGGACCGCCGGAACACTCCTCCGGGTGGTCCCGCGAAGGGGCATCCGGGGCATATCCGGGGGGCTTCCGGGTGTATCCCGGGTTTATTCGGACTGTTGTCCCGGAGTTCGGTGCGTGTCCGGTGGAGTGGGGGCTCGGGTCCGTTCCGGGGCGGCCGGAGATCCGTCGGGGCGCGGCCGGGGTCCGTTCGGATGTGTCGGGGGCGCGCGGAGTTCCTCCCGGGCGTCGGGAGAGGTGCGGCAGGGGGCCGCCGCTGCGTACGGGGGCGTCCCGGGAGCCCGGGACGCCGACGGGGTCCGTCAGGGGGGCGGGCCTCCGGTTCTTGCTCTCCTTCGGTTCTTGCTCTCCTTCGGCCCTTCCTCCCCTCCGGGCCGTTTCGGGGGCCGTCGAGGGATTCCCCAGGTTCGCTTCCACCGCCGGTTCGCCGGTCGTGCCGGCCGCCCTTCGTTCGCTCCGTGCACGTACGGGGTCCGTCGGATGACCGCACGGTGGCCGGTCCGCCGTCGCCCGGTGGCGTTCAGTCCGTGAAACCCGTGTGTCACTGAGGTTTCGGGTCTGGAACGATGGGGACATGAGCGCTGCAACCCCTCCGACCGAGCGCCGGGTCTCCGCCCGAGTCGGCGCGATCTCCGAGTCCGCCACCCTCGCCGTCGACGCCAAGGCGAAGGCCCTCAAGGCCGCCGGGCGCCCGGTGATCGGCTTCGGTGCCGGTGAGCCCGACTTCCCGACACCGGACTACATCGTCGAGGCCGCCATCGAGGCGTGCAAGAACCCGAAGTACCACCGCTACACGCCGGCCGGCGGGCTGCCGGAGCTGCGGTCCGCCATCGCCGAGAAGACGCTGCGCGACTCCGGCTACGAGGTCGACGCCTCCCAGGTGCTCGTCACCAACGGCGGCAAGCAGGCCATCTACGAGGCGTTCGCCGCCATCCTCGACCCGGGCGACGAGGTCATCGTCCCCGCGCCGTACTGGACGACCTACCCCGAGTCCATCCGGCTGGCCGGAGGCGTCCCCGTCGAGGTCGTCGCCGACGAGACCACCGGCTACCGCGTCACCGTCGAGCAGCTCGAAGCGGCCCGGACCGAGCGGACCAAGGTCGTCCTGTTCGTCTCCCCCTCCAACCCGACCGGCGCCGTCTACTCCGAGGCCGAGGTCGAGGCGGTCGGCCGCTGGGCCGTCGAGCACGGGCTCTGGGTGCTGACCGACGAGATCTACGAGCACCTCGTCTACGGCGACGCGAAGTTCACCTCGCTGCCCGCGCTCCTGCCCGAGCTGCGCGACAAGTGCATCGTCGTCAACGGCGTCGCCAAGACCTACGCCATGACCGGCTGGCGGGTCGGCTGGCTCATCGGTCCCAAGGACGTCGTCAAGGCCGCGACCAACCTCCAGTCGCACGCCACCTCCAACGTCTCCAACGTCGCCCAGGCCGCCGCGCTCGCCGCGGTCTCCGGCGGCCTGGAGGCCGTGTCCGCCATGCGCGAGGCCTTCGACCGGCGCCGGCGCACCATCGTGCGGATGCTCAACGAGATCGACGGCGTCCTCTGCCCCGAGCCCGAGGGCGCCTTCTACGCGTACCCCTCGGTCAAGGCCCTCCTCGGCAAGGAGATCCGCGGCACGCGCCCGGGGACCTCCGTGGAGCTGGCCGCGCTGATCCTGGAGGAGGCCGAGGTCGCCGTCGTGCCCGGCGAGGCCTTCGGCACGCCCGGGTACCTGCGGCTGTCCTACGCGCTCGGCGACGAGGACCTCGTCGAGGGCATCTCCCGCATCCAGAAGCTCCTGGCGGAGGCGAAGGACTGACGTCCCGCCCCGCGGGTCCTGCCCGCGGCCACCGAAGAGGGCACCTCCCGGCGACGGGCGGTGCCCTCTCCGCTTCCGGCCGCCCGGCGTTCACGGGCGGTTCCCCGTACGGCCGCCTCCCGGATGGGCAAACCGCTACCCGCGCGGGCGCGGCGTGCGGCAGGATCACGGAATGGAGCGTGTACGTGATCTCTCTGAGCTGCCGAAGGCCCATCTGCATCTGCACTTCACCGGCTCGATGCGGCCCTCGACCCTGCTGGAACTGGCCGACAAGCACGGGGTGCGGCTGCCCGACGTCCTGACCGGGGCGCTGGGCCGGGGCGAGTCCCCGAAACTCCGGGCGACGGACGAACGGGGCTGGTTCCGCTTCCAGCGGCTGTACGACGCGGCGCGGTCCTGCCTGCGGGACGCGGACGACATCCGCCGGCTGGTGCGGGAGGCCGCGGAGGAGGATCTGCGGGACGGGTCGAAGTGGCTGGAGATCCAGGTCGACCCGACGTCCTACGCCCCGCGGCTGGGCGGGCTGATCCCCGCGCTGGAGATCATCCTGGACGCGGTGGACACGACCGTGCGGGACACCGGGATCGGGATGCGGGTGCTGGTCGCCGCGAACCGCATGCGGCATCCGCTGGACGCGCGGACGCTGGCGCGGCTGGCCGTGCGGTACGCCGACCGGGGGATCGTGGGGTTCGGGCTCTCCAACGACGAGCGGCGGGGCATGGCGCGGGACTTCGACCGGGCGTTCGCCATCGCGCGGGAGGGCGGGCTGCTGTCGGCGCCGCACGGGGGTGAGCTGACGGGGCCGGCGTCCGTGCGGGACTGCCTCGACGACCTGGAGGCGCACCGCATCGGGCACGGGGTGCGGGCGGCGGAGGACCCCCGGCTGCTGAAGCGGCTGGCCGACCGGGGGGTGACGTGCGAGGTGTGCCCGGCGTCCAACGTGGCGCTGGGGGTGTACGAGAAGCCCGAGGACGTGCCGTTGCGGACGCTGTTCGAGGCAGGGGTGCCGATGGCGCTGGGCGCGGACGACCCCCTGCTCTTCGGGTCGCGGCTGGCGGCGCAGTACGAGATCGCGCGGCACCACCACGGTTTCACGGACCCCGAGCTGGCGGAGCTGGCTCGCCAGTCCATCCGCGCCTCGGCGGCCTCCGCCGACACCAAGGCCGGGCTCCTGTCCGACGTCGACGCCTGGCTGACCGCCTGAACCTGGCGGTTCTGACGGGCGGGCCCGGCCCGTGCGGGGCCGGGTGGCGCTGGGTGGGGCCGGGTGAGGCCCGGTGGGGCTGGGCCTGCGGCGGGCTGTGCGGGTCCGGTCGGTCCTGGAGGGCTGTGCCTGCGGCGGCCTCTTTCCCCGTGTGGGGGTGTCTGTTGCGCCTCTTGGTGTGTTGGGGGTCGGGGCCGGGACGGGGGTGGTCGTCCTCGGAACGGCGCGGAATGGGGCGGCGATGAGGCGCACTCTGTTGACGCGCCAACCTCTGCGGGCGACCACCCCCGCCCCGTCCCCTTCCCGCCGTACGCGGGTGCGGGGTCCACGCCCACCCCTATCCGTCGGCTTCTCGCCGTACGCGGGTGCGGGCACCTCGCCCAGCCTTCTCTTCCGACTCTCGCCGTGCGCGGGTGCGGGGCCGCGCCCGCCCTTCTTCGTCGGCTTCTCGCCGTACGCGGGTGCGGGCACCTCGCCCTCCCTCTTCCGTCCCCGTCCCCTCCGTACGCGGGGGCGGGGCCCACGCCCGCTCTCCTCTTCCGGCTTTCGCCGTGCGCGGGTGCGGGGCCCGCCCACCGTCGCTTCCGGCTTCCGTCGTGTGCGGGTGCGGGACCTGGGCCTTTCGTCGTACCGGGCGCGTAGCCTGGCGGTGTGGACGAGATGAGTGAGGCGCAGCGGGTCGGAGCGGAGTTCGGGGCCATCGTTCTCGGTGCCCGGCTGAGCGAGGAGCCGCCGGACCCCGACAGCCCCCTCGGCAGGATCAGGGCGTGGGGCGAGCTTCACGGCACGGACCGGCTGACCCCCGAGCACGTGGCCGCGGCCATCGAGGGCCGTCCGCTCCCGCCGCCCGCCTGAGCGCACGGGCGCCGCGCGGCGTCAGAGCGTGACGCCCACCGTCACCGGCTCGTTGACCAGGGTGACGCCGAACGCGTCCGCCACCCCGGCCACCACCTCCCGCGCCAGCGCCAGCAGGTCCTCCGTCGTCGCCGTTCCCCGGTTGGTCAGCGCCAGCGTGTGCTTCGTGGAGATGCGCGCCGGGCCCTCGCCGTAGCCCTTGGGGAAGCCGGCCCGGTCGATCAGCCACGCCGCGGAGGTCTTCGTACGCCCTTCCCCCGCCGGGTACGCGGGCGGCTCCGCGTCGTCCCCGAGGCGCCCGGCGACCCTCGCCCGGAAGGCCGCGAACTCCTCGTCGGTGAGGATCGGGTTGGTGAAGAAGGAGCCCGCCGACCACGTGTCGTGGTCCTCCGGGTCCAGCACCATGCCCTTGCCCGCCCGCAGCTTCAGCACCGTCTCCCGCGCCCGGCCCACCGCGACCCGGTCGCCCGCCGCGACGCCCAGTGCCCGCGCCGTCTCGGCGTAGCGCAGCGGCGCGGAGAGGCCCCCGGCGTCCTCCAGCGCGAACCGCACGCGCAGCACCACGTACCGCTCCGGGTCGGCCTTGAAGCGGCTGTGCCGGTACGCGAAGGCGCACTCGGCGTTGGTCAGGACGACCGTCTCCCGGGCCCGCCGGTCGTACGCGGTCACCTCGGTGATCGTGGACGAGACCTCCTGCCCGTACGCCCCCACGTTCTGGATGGGCGTCGCGCCGGCCGAGCCGGGGATGCCCGCCAGGCACTCGATGCCCGCGAGCCCGGCCTCGACCGTGCGGGCGACCGCGTCGCTCCACACCTCCCCGGCCGCCAGCTCCAGTGTCGTGCCGTCCAGCCGGTACCCGCGGGTGGCGAGGTGCAGGGCGGTGCCGTCGAAGCCCTTGTCGCCGATGACCAGGTTGGAGCCGCCGCCGATCAGCAGCAGTGGCGTACCGGTGTCGTCGGCCTCGCGGACGGCGGCGACGACCTCGGCGTCCGTGGTGGCCGTGACCAGGCGGGCGGCGGGGCCCCCGAGGCGGAAGGTGGTCAGCGGGGCGAGGGGCGCGTCATGGAGTTCCTGCACGGGGCCAAGACTACGAGAACGCCCCGGCCGTCGGCGGCGGGGCGTTCCCGTACGGGTGTCCCGGGCGGGGCCCGGCTGTGGTGCGGTCCGGGGCGCCGCCCCGGTCTCAGCCGGCCACGGCGGCCGGGGCCCGACCCTCCTCCGGCGCCGGCTCCGCCGACGGCGGACCGGCCGGGCCGACCGGGCCCCGGGCCGGGATCAGCAGCACCGCGACACCGGCCAGGGCCACCGCCCCGGCGCCGACCAGCAGCGCCGGCCTCAGTCCGTCGACGAAGGTCCGCGCGGTCTCGTAGCCGCCCCGGGCCGCGAAGATCGAGCCCATGACGGCGATGCCGAGCGCCCCGCCCACCTCGCGCAGGGCGTTGTTGGCGCCGGAGGCGATGCCCTGCTCCGCCGGCACCACGCTGGACATCACCAGGGCGGACGCGGGGGCGAAGTACAGGGCCATGCCGACGCCGCTGACGATCAGTCCGGGCAGCTGGACCGCGTAGGAGGCGTCGGCCGTGATCACGGTGGCCAGGTGGCCCAGCCCCACCGCCTGGAGGAAGAGGCCGACCGCGACGACCGGGCGCCCCCCGATCCGGTCGGAGAGGATGCCCGCCACCGGCGCGACGATCATGGGCGCGCCCGTCCACGGCAGCATCCGCAGCCCGGCCTCGGTGGGCGAGTAGCCGAGCACGCCCTGGAGGTACTGGCTCAGCAGGAAGACCGAGCCGAACATGCCCAGGAACATCAGCAGTCCCGCCGCGTTGATCCCGGCGAAGGCACGGGAGCGGAACAGCCGCATCGGGAGCATCGGGTTCCTGGCGCGGGTGCCGTGGAGGACGAATCCCGCGAGCAGCGCGCCACCGCCGAACAGCGCGGTCAGCACCACCGGACCGCTCCAGCCGTCGACGGGGCCGCGCACCAGGCCGTAGACGATGCCGAAGAGCCCGCCGCTGGCCAGGAGGGTGCCGGGGACGTCGAGCGGGGCGCCGGTGCCGTAGGACTCCGCGAGGCGGAGGCGGGCCAGCGGGAGCAGGGCGAGGCCCAGCGGGACGTTCAGCCAGAAGATCCACTGCCAGGAGAAGTGCTCGGTGAGGCTGCCGCCGATCAGCGGGCCGGAGGCCACCGCGAGCCCGTTGGCGGCGCCCCAGATCCCGTACGCCATGCCGCGCCTGGCGACCGGCACGGCGGCCGTCAGCAGGGTCAGGGTGAGCGGCATCATGATCGCCGCGCCGACTCCCTGTACCGCGCGGGCGGCGATCAGCGTGTCGATGCCCGGGGCCAGCGCCGCGGCGGCGGAGGCGGCGGTGAAGACCACCAGGCCGGTGCCGAAGAGGCGGCGGCGGCCGAAGCGGTCCCCGAGCGCCGCGCCGAACATGAGCAGGACGGCGAAGGTGAGCGTGTAGGCGCTCACGGTCCATTCCAGGTCGTGCAGCTCACCGCCGAGGTCCTCGCGGATCGAGGGCAGCGCGGTGGTGACGACGAGGTTGTCCAGCGAGGCCATGAAGCCGGCGACGCTGGTGATCGCCAGGGCCCAGGCGGCTCCCCGGCGCGACGCCGGCCCGTCCGGTGATCCCGGCCCGTTCGCCGACGGCGCTGCGGCCGGTCGCCGCTCCGGGCCCGCCGGTCCGGGTGACTTCGGTGCCTGCGGTGTCTCCGGTCGCTTCGGTGTCTCCGGTCGCTTCGGTGGCATTGCTCCCCCACGGGTGCTGGCCGTGCTTCGCTCGGCCGTTGACATAGTTATCAATCACTAACTTTTGGGGGCACGAAGAGGCCGGGCGCTCCCCCGCGCCCCACTCCGCCTCGCGCTACTCCCCCGGCCCGGCCGCCCCGTCAGCGGCCTCGCCCCCGGCCGTGCCGCAGGCCACCGGTCCGGCCGCGGTGTACAGCCCCTCCCACACCCGGTGGCCGGACGGGAAGCCCATCGCCGACAGGCAGTTGACCAGCATCCCGCACGCCAGGAAGTTCGTCGTCGCCTCGACGTCGGCCCCCAGCGGCAGATGGACGGTGTCCCACAGCCGCATCCAGCCGGTGCGCACCGACTCGCCGAACTCGTAGTCGCCCTCCTGCTCGGCCGCGGCCACCGCGAGGTACATCTGCATCTGCATCATCAACTGCTCGGGGTGCTCCGTGATGACGGTCAGATACGCGCTGCTCATGGCGTGCAGGGCGGCCTCGCCGGTCAGCCCCTCGGACGCCTCCCGGAACATCCGGACCGTGTCGTCGACACAGCGCTCGGCCGCCGCCAGGAAGATCGCCTTCTTGCCCGGGAAGAGGCGGAAGAGATACGGCTGCGACACCCCGACCCTCTTGGCGATCGCCTCCGTGGAGGTGCCGTAGTAGCCGCCGCGGGCGAACTCGGCCATCGCCGCGCGGACGACGCTCTCGCGCCGCTCCTCAGCACTCATCCGGACCATGAGGGAAAGTTAGTGCTCGATTACTAACTTCGTCAAGCGGGAGCTCGCGGGCTGGTCGCCGCCCTGGGGGGTGTCCTTCCCGCCGGGGTGGCGTCCCCCAGGGCCCCCGGGGGCGCGGGGCGCCGGGCGTCGCCGGGCGGTCGGATGCCCGGCACCTTGGCGCCTGTCCTCCGTGGCCGCCGTACGCGATCTGCGTCACATCCGGCCGCCGTCACTCACGGTCACCGAAATGGGGGGGCGTCGGGGCGCGAAGGGGGCGGCCGGGGCGGGAGGAGCGGGGCGGGGCCGGGGGCCGGGGGCCTCCGTTCCGTCCCGCTCCCGGGGCCGAGTCAGGCCAGGCGCACGACGGCCCGGGACATGCCGAGCACCTTCTGGCCGCCGCTGGTCGCCGTGACGTCGACGCGGACGGTGTTGTCGTCCAGCTTGGCCCCGACCTTGGCGCTGACCTCGATCAGGGCGCCCTTGTCGTCGTCCGGGACGACCACGGGCTTGGTGAACCGCACCCCGTACTCGACGACCGAGCCCGGGTCTCCGGTCCAGTCGGTGACCACGCGGACCGCCTCGGCCATGGTGAACATGCCGTGCGCGATGACGTCCGGCAGCCCGACCTCCCTGGCGAACCGCTCGTTCCAGTGGATGGGGTTGAAGTCGCCGGAGGCACCCGCGTACCGCACCAGGGCGGCGCGGCTCACGGGGAAGGTCTGCGCGGGCAGTTCCGTGCCGACCTCGACGTCGGCGTACGCGATCTTCGCGGTCATGGGGTGCTCACGCCTCCTCGGCCGCGCGGGCGACCAGCTTGGTCCAGGCGGTCACGACGTGCTCGCCGGTCTCGTCGTGCACCTCGCCGCGGATGTCCAGGATGTCGTTGCCGGCCAGGGACTTGATCGCCTCGATGGTGGAGGTGACCGCCAGCCGGTCGCCGGCCCGCACCGGGCGGGTGTACGCGAACCGCTGGTCGCCGTGGACGACCCGGCTGTAGTCCAGCCCGAGCTGCGGGTCCTCGACGACCTGTTCGGCCGCCTTGAAGGTGATGGCGAAGACGAAGGTCGGCGGGGCGATCACATCCGGGTGGCCGAGCGCCTTGGCGGCATCCGCGTCCGTGTACGCGGGGTTGCCGTCCCCCACCGCCTCCGCGAACTCACGGATCTTCTCCCGGCCCACTTCGTAGGGCTCGGTGGGCGGATAGGTCCGTCCCACGAAGGACTGGTCGAGCGCCATGGCTCGGCACCTCCTGCTCCTGCTGCTGGACTGCTGATGGATCCCCGTCGCGGTGCGCGGCGGGCAACTGGCCACAACGACGCGAGGCCGCCCCCAAACTACGGGGACGGCCTCGCGTACGAGCCTGTTTTATCGCGTCTCGCGGTGCGCGGTGTGCGCGTTGCAACGCGGGCAGTGCTTCTTCATCTCAAGACGGTCCGGGTTGTTACGCCGGTTCTTCTTGGTGATGTAGTTCCGCTCCTTGCACTCCACGCAGGCCAGCGTGATCTTCGGGCGGACGTCGGTGGCAGCCACGTGAGTGCTCCTTGACGAACGGATTGACTGTATTAACGCAGGAAAGAGTAGCCGATCGAAGGACCGACCCCGCAATCGGCTACTGACAGTAGCGGTGACCGGACTTGAACCGGTGACACAGCGATTATGAGCCGCTTGCTCTACCGACTGAGCTACACCGCTGAGATGCGATCGGCCCCCGCCTCGCGGCGGGACCTCTCACACCAGAGCCCCAAAACGGAATCGAACCGTTGACCTTCTCCTTACCATGGAGACGCTCTGCCGACTGAGCTATTGGGGCGAGCGATGAAGACATTACACGGTCGCCCGCCGATCGCCCAAATCCGATTCGCCGCCTCGGGGCACCGGTTCCGGAAGGCCCGGGGCGCGGGTTCGGCCGGGCCCCGGGCGTCGCTTCCGCCGGGTCCGGGACACAGGTTCCGGCGAGCGCGGGACACCCCGGTTCCGGCGGGCGCGGGACAGCGGTCCCGGCGGGCGCGGGGCCGGGTGGTTCGCGAGGGCCCACGGGGGGTCCAACCAGTTCCACGCTGTCCCCAGAGGCCCCAGAGGCCCCGTGAGGCACGTGGGGAGCCATGAGGCGTTCCGGCGGGCGCGGGGGCCAGGGAGCCCGCCGCGGGGCCAGGGAGCCCGCCGCGGGGCCAGGGAGCCTGTCGGGGCCGGGAGCCTGTCGGGGCCAGGGGGAGCCGAAGTGGGGCCGGGGAGCCGAAGTGGGGCCGGGGAGCCGGAGTGGGGCGTGGGCCGGGGAGCCCGAGCGGCTCTGGCGGGTGTGGTGCCGGGTCATCGCCGACCCGGGGCGGGCACGGTGCCGGGCCACCGTCGCCCCCGGGGTGGGTGCGGCTCTGGGCCGTCCCTCCCCCGACCCGGGGCGGGTGGGGCACCTGGCCATATTCCGACCCGCCCCGGCCCTCCGCCGTTCCGGCCCTCCCCGGCCGTCCGGCCTCGGTGCCAGGCTGCTCCCCCGCCCGGGCGACCTCAGGGCGCCCCGCCTCCCCCCTGAGCCGCCCCGGGGCCGCGGGCCGGGCGCGAGCCCACCCCGGAGGACCGGCCGGCTCCGCCCCCAGGAGCGCGCCCCGGGGGCCGTCCCGCAGCCGTCCGGGCCCGTGCCGGTACGACTAATGCGCTCCCCCGCGTCCCCTCCGCCTCCCGGGCTGATCACCGTCCTACGCTCTTCCCACTCTGCGTGATCTTGCGTCCCCCAGCGCAGTCCCGAGCCCAGAGGAGCGCGATGCCCGACAGCCACCCGCAGCCGCCGCACCACTCCCCCTCCGGCTCGGACCCGGCCGGCCCGGGGCCGCTGCTGCTGGCCGGGGCCCGGCTCACCGACGGACGCACCGTGGACGTACGGCTGCACGGGGACCGCATCGAGGCCGTCGGCACCGCCGGCAGCCTCACGGCGGCGCGGGCCTCCGCGCCCGGCACCCGCGTCGACCTCACCGGATACCTCCTGCTGCCCGCCCCGGCCGAGCCGCACGCCCATCCCGACACCGCGCTGACCGCCGATCTCCCCGGCCCCGTCTCCCACGAGCCCGAGGAGGTGCGGCGCAGGGCCACGGAGGCCGCCCTGCTCCAGCTCGGGCACGGCGCGACCGCGACCCGGGCGCACGTGCGGGTGGGCGACGTGCCGGCGCTCGGCACCCTGGCCGCCGTGCTGCGGGCCCGGCGGGCGCTGCACGGGCTGGTCGAGCTGCGCACCGTGGCGATGCCGAGGCTGCTGACGGGGGTGGCCGGGGCCGACGGGCTGGCCATGCTGCGGGACGCGGTGGCGATGGGCGCCGACGTGGTGGGCGGCTGCCCCGACCTGGACCCGGACCCGGCGGGATACGTGGAGGCGGTGCTGGACCTCGCCGCCGAGCACGCCCGCCCCGTCGACCTGCACACCGACGCCGCCGACCCGGCCCGGCTCTCCCGGCTGGCCTCGGCCGCGGGCGGGCTGCGCCCGGGGGTGACCCTGGGGCCGTGCGGCGGGCTGGAGCGGCTGCCGGCCGAGGTCGCCTCCCGGACCGCCGACCGGCTCGCCTCGGCCGGGGTGACGGTGGCGTGCCTGCCGCAGGGCGGATGCGGCGCGGTCGAGCCCCGCTGCGGCTCGGCGCCGGTACGGCTGCTGCGGGCGGCCGGGGTGCGGGTGACGGCGGGGAGCGGGGCCCTGCGGGACGTGTCCAACCCGGTGGGGCGCGGCGATCCGCTGGAGGCGGCGTTCCTGCTGGCCTCGCGGCACGGGCTGCGCCCCGAGGAGGCGTACGACGCGGTGAGCGGCGCGGCCCGGGGCGCGCTGGGGCTGCCGGAGGTGCGGGTCGAGGCGGGGTTCCCGGCGGAGCTGCTGGCGGTGCGCGCGGACCACCTCTCGGCCGCGCTCTCCCTGGCGTACAGCCGGGTCGTGGTCCACCGGGGGCGGGTGGTCTCCCGCACCAGCGCCGTCCGCGAGTACGGCGACCCGGCGCCACCCCCAGGCCCCGTCCCCTCCCCCGGGCCGGACCGGGGGCTGCCCCGGCAGGGGCGCGGGGGCTCGGGATGAGGGGCGGGCGGGGGGCGCAGGGGCGCGGTCGGGGCATGCGGCGGTCCCTTGCGGCGGGTGGGGGCGTGCCCGGTTTTGGGGGGCGTGGACGGCCCCGGGGCGTCGGGGCGTCGGACGCGGAAGGACGTCGAACGCCTCGGGCGCCGGGTACGTCGGGCGCGTCAGGTGCCTCGGGTACGTCGGGGACCTCGGGCGCGTTGGCCTACATCGCGTTCGCGTACGTCGGTGGCGCTGAGGGCCGCTGTGAGCGCCTGGCGTCCCGCCGGTGCCGCCGGGCGGCGGCGGCCGCCTCCCGGGGCGGCCAGGGGGCCGTCAGGGGCCGGGATGGGGGCGGTGACACCGTGGGGGCCACGGTCGCCGAGGAGTATCACCGTGGAAGCGCGCTGACCGGGAAGTACGGGGAAGGGGCAGCGGCCCGGGGGCGGAGGCGGGGCCGCGGACCGGTGACGGGGGCGGGAGCCAGGGCCGGGTTCGGCAGCAGGGGACGGGGGCGGGAGCCAGGGCCGGGTTCGGCAGCAGGGGACGGGGGCGGGAGCCAGG
>NZ_WWGX01000080.1:0-2385 GCF_009862265.1 Streptomyces sp. SID8352
GGTGACCCGGCGGCGGCCGGGCTGGGGCGGATCGAGCACCCGGTGCTGGTGGCCGGGGTGCGGGTCGGGGACCGGGACGAGTGGCTGTTCACCGGCCGGATCTCGGCCACGGCCCAGCCCTGGACCCAGGACCACGGTGTCCTCGGCCGGATCGTGGTGCCCGGCACCGCGCTGGTCGAGATCGTCGGCGCGGCCGGCCGCGAGGTCGGCAGCGCCCTGCTCGACGAGCTGGTGCTCGAAGCCCCGTTGATCCTGGACACCGACGACGATCTGCGCGTACAGGTGACGGTCGGGGAAGCGGACGAGGACGGCCGCCGCGCGGTCGCGATCTACTCGCAGCCCGGGGACGGACAGCGGGACGGAACCTGCCACGCCCGGGGACTGCTGGCACAGGACGACACCCGGGCCGACGCCCTCTGGGCGCCCGCCGAATGGCCGCCCGCGGACGCCGAACCCCTCGACGTGGACGCCTTCTACACCCGTCTGGCCGACATCGGCTTCGACTACGGCCCCGTCTTCCAGGGCATGCGGTCCGCCTGGCGGGACGGCGGCGAGGTGTTCGCGGAGGTCGCGCTGCCGGACGAGGACGCGGACGGGGCCAGGGGCTTCGGCATCCACCCGGCGCTCTTCGACGCCTCCCTCCACGGTGGGCTCGACTGGCTCGACCTGGGAGACGGCTCGGCCAGGCTGCCGTTCTCCTGGTCCGGGGTGCGCTTCGGACAGGGCGGCCGGGCCCGGGTGCGGGTCCGGCTCGGCTCGGCGGGTGACTCCTCGCTTCGTGTGGACATCGCCGACGAGCAGGGCGAGCCCGTGGCGCAGGTCGCCCGGCTGGCGTTCCGCACGGTCGACCGGTCCCAGCTCAAGACAGCCGGCGAGGACCACTCCGAGGCGCTCTACCGCCTCGACTGGACCGAGGTCGTGCCCGCGGCCGACGCGGCCGGGACGCCCCGGGTCGCGCTGCTCGACGACATCCTGGAACAGGAACAGGCCGAGGGTGCGCGAGCGCCCGAGCTGGTCGTCGCGGTGATCGCGGACGCGGAGGCGGGAGACGTGGCGTCCTCGGCCCACGAAGTCACCGCGCGCACGCTGCGGTTGCTCCAGGAATGGCTCGCGGACGAGCGGTTCGCCGGTGCCCGGCTCGCCGTGGTCACGCACGACGCCGTCGCGATCGGCGGGCGGGCCCCGGAGCTGGGCCGGTCCCCGGTGTGGGGCCTCGTCCGCAGCGCCCAGTCCGAACACCCGGGCCGCTTCCTCCTGGTCGACACGACCGGCGGGGAACTGCCCGACTGGGGACGGGTCCTCGCGACCGACGAACCCCAACTCGCCCTGCGGGACGGACGGCTGTACGCCCCGCGGCTGGCGAGGGCTCCGCGCCCGGTGGCCGGGGGGATCGAACTCCCCTCCGGGGGCACGGTGCTGATCACCGGTGGCACGGGTGGTCTGGGTGCCGCTTTCGCGGAGCACTTCGTGCGGGAGTACGGTGCCCGGAACCTGCTGCTGCTCAGCCGTCGCGGTGCCGCCGGTGAGGGTGTGCCCGCGCTGGTGGCGGGGCTGGAGGAACTGGGCGCGCGGGTGCGGGTGGAGGCGTGCGACGTCGCCGACCGCGAGCAGCTCGCCGCGGTGATCTCCTCGGTGCAGGGTCCGTTGACAGCGGTCGTGCACGCGGCCGGTGTCCTGGACGACGGTGTCATCGAGTCGTTGACCCCGGAGCAGTTGGACCGCGTGATGCGCCCCAAGCTGGACGCGGCCCTGCACCTGCACGAGCTGACCGTCGGCAGCGAACTCTCCGCCTTCGTCCTCTTCTCCTCCGTCGCCTCCTTGATCGGCAGCCCCGGTCAGGCGAACTACGCCGCCGCGAACTCCTTCCTGGACGCCCTCGCCGCCTCGCGTCGGGCCGCGGGTCTGCCCGCGACGGCCCTGGCCTGGGGCCTGTGGGCCACGTCCGGTGGCATGGCCGGTGAACTCGGCGAGGCCGAGATCGCCCGTCTCGAACGCATGGGCACGGCTGCCCTGTCCACCGATCTCGGTCTGGGGTTGTTCGACCGGGCGTTGGGTGTGGGTGAGGCGTTGGTGGCGCCGGTGTTGCTTGATGTGGGTGTGTTGCGGGTGCAGGCGCGGGCGGGGTTGTTGCCGGCGTTGTTCCGTGGGCTGGTGCGGGTGCCGGGTCGTGGTGCGGGTGTGGGTGGTTCGCTGGCGCGGCAGTTGGCCGGTGCGGGGGCGGGTGAGGCGGAGCGGATCGTTCTTGATCTGGTGCGTGGTCAGGTTGCTGCTGTGCTGGGTCATGCGTCGGGTGATGCGGTGGACGCGGAGCGTGCGTTTCGGGATCTGGGGTTCGATTCCCTGGGTGCGGTGGAGTTGCGCAACCGGTTGTCGCAGGTGAGTGGT
>NZ_WWGX01000080.1:4515-11560 GCF_009862265.1 Streptomyces sp. SID8352
TGTCGCTGGGGGATGCGGCGAAGCTGGTGGCTGCCCGGGGCAGGTTGATGGGTGCGCTGCCTGAGGGTGGCGGCATGGTGGCCGTCCAGGCGACGGAGGCCGAGGTTGTCGAGTCCCTGGAGGGCTTCGAGGGGCGTCTGTCCGTGGCTGCGGTGAACGGGCCGCTGGCCGTGGTGGTTTCGGGTGAGCTGGTCGCGCTGGACGAGTGGCTGCCGGTGTGGTCGGGTCGCAAGACGACGCGTCTGCGGGTGAGTCACGCGTTCCATTCGCCGTTGATGGAGCCGATGCTCGATGAGTTCCGCGCCGTTGCGGAGGGGCTGAGCTTCGAGTCGCCCCGGATTGCGGTGGTGTCGAACCTGACCGGCGGCCTGGTTTCCGAGGAGCTGACCGACCCCTCCTACTGGGTCAACCACGTGCGGGAAGCTGTCCGTTTCGCGGACGGTATAGCGACCCTGGCTGCCGAGGGTGTGTCCCGGTTCGTGGAGGTGGGTCCGGATGCCGTGCTGACGGNGATGGCCCGGCAGATCCTCGACGAGGACCAGGCGGTCTTCGTGCCCGTGCTGCGGGCGCGTACTCCGGAGGTGGAGGCGTTCGCCTCGTTCCTTGGTCAGGCGCACACGGCGGGTGTCCCGGTGGACTGGGCCGCGTTCTACGCCGGTACCGGTGTGCGGCGGATCGACCTGCCGACCTACGCCTTCCAGCGCGAGCGTTACTGGATCGCCCCGGGTTCGGGTTCGGGTGACCCGGCGGCGGCCGGGCTGGGGCGGATCGAGCACCCGGTGCTGGTGGCCGGGGTGCGGGTCGGGGACCGGGACGAGTGGCTGTTCACCGGCCGCATGTCCACCGACACCCACCCGTGGACCGCCGAGCACGTCCTCCTGGGCAACATCGTCGTACCGGGCACGTCGCACATCGAACTCGTCCTGACGGCGGGCCGGTTGGCCGGAGCGCCCGTGGTCGAGGAACTGGTGCTGGAGGCGCCGCTGATCCTGCGCGAGGACCAGCCGGTCCGGGTGCAGGTCACGGTGGGGGAGCCCGAGGAGGACGGCCGCCGCAGCGTGGCCGTCTACACCCGGCCCGAGGCCGAGGGGGAGGGCGCCGGCGAGGGCATCTGCCACGCCCGCGGCACCCTCGTCGCCGAGACGGCCCCGTCCGTGCCCTGGCCCGCCGAGTGGCCCCCGGCCGACGCCGAGGAGGTCGCGGTCGAGGACGCGTACGCCCGCCTCGCCGAGATCGGCTACGACTACGGCCCCGTCTTCCAGGGGCTGCGTGCCCTCTGGCGCGACGGCACGGATGTGTACGCCGAGGTGGAACTGCCCGACGACACGGGCGCCGCCGACTTCGGCATCCATCCGGCGCTCTTCGACGCGGCCCTCCAGAGCGGCGCCGCCGTCCTGCTCCTGGGCGACGGGAGCGGCGAGCGGAAGATGCCGTTCAGCTGGTCCGGCGCCCGCCTCGCGCAGCGGGGCACCACCCGGCTGAGGGTGCGCGCCGTCGCCACGGGTGACTCGGCGCTGCGTCTCGACGCCGTCGACGAATCCGGTGCCGAGGTCGTCTCGGTCGAGTCCATCGCCGTGCGTCCCGTCGGCGAGGAACAGCTCGCCGGGGCCCGGCGGGGGGGACAGGACTCCCTGTTCCGCGTGGAGTGGACCGAGGTCGCGGTGGAGCCCGCCGCCGGGCCGGTGGCCGTTGAGGTGCTGGACCGGGAGGACGGCCCCGACGGCCTGGGCGCGCTCGCCCTGGCCGTCGCCGGGGGCGCTCCCTGCCCGGATCTCGTCGTCGCCGTCGTCGACGGACACAACACCCCGGAGGAGCACGGGGACGCGACCGAGGACGGGGCGGCATTGGCGCACACCGTCGCCGCACGTGCCCTCGCCCTGGTTCAGCGCTGGCTCGCGGAACCCGCCCTCGGCCGGGCCCGGCTCGTCGTGGCCACCCGCGCGGCCGTCGCCGCCGGGGACGAGTCCCCCGACCTCTCCACCGCCCCCGTCTGGGGTCTGGTCCGCAGTGCCCAGTCCGAGCATCCCGGCCGCTTCGTCCTGGCCGACTTCGCGCCGGACCGGGATCTCGGCGCGGACGCGCCGGACTGGGCGGCTTTGGCCGCCGCCGAGGAGCCGCAGCTCGCCGTGCGCGACGGCCGGGTGCTGGCCCCGCGCCTGGCCCGTGTCACCGCCGCCGCGACCCCTCCGCCGGGCCTCGGCGACGGCACCGTGCTCGTCACGGGCGGCACCGGCGGGCTCGGCGCGCTGGTCGCCCGCCACCTCGTGCGGGCGCACGGCGTGTCCGACCTGCTGCTGCTCAGCCGCCGCGGCGCCGCCGCCGACGGGGCCGAGCAACTCGTGGCCGAACTCGGCACGGCCGGTGCGCGGGTTCGGGTGGAGGCGTGCGACGTCGCCGACCGCGAGCAGCTCGCTGCGGTGATCGCTTCGGTGGAGGGTCCGTTGACGGCGGTCGTGCACGCGGCCGGTGTGCTGGACGACGGTGTGATCGAGTCGTTGACCCCGGAGCAGTTGGAGCGGGTGATGCGGCCCAAGCTGGACGCGGCCCTGCACCTGCACGAGCTGACCGCGGACCGGGACCTGTCGGCGTTCGTCCTCTTCTCCTCCGTGGCCGCCCTGGTCGGCAGCTCCGGTCAGGCGAACTACGCCGCCGCGAACTCCTTCCTGGACGCCCTCGCCGCCTCGCGCCGCGCCGCCGGACTTCCGGCGACCTCCCTGGCCTGGGGACTCTGGGCCGACGCCACCGGAATGACCGGTGCGCTGGACGAGGCCGAACTCGCCCGGCTGGCACGCCAGGGCGTGGGCGCCCTCCCCGTCGATCTCGGTCTGGGGTTGTTCGACCGGGCGTTGGGTGTGGGTGAGGCGTTGGTGGCGCCGGTGTTGCTTGATGTGGGTGTGTTGCGGGTGCAGGCGCGGGCGGGGTTGTTGCCGGCGTTGTTCCGTGGGCTGGTGCGGGTGCCGGGTCGTGGTGCGGGTGTGGGTGGTTCGCTGGCGCGGCAGTTGGCCGGTGCGGGGGCGGGTGAGGCGGAGCGGATCGTTCTTGATCTGGTGCGTGGTCAGGTTGCTGCTGTGCTGGGTCATGCGTCGGGTGATGCGGTGGACGCGGAGCGTGCGTTTCGGGATCTGGGGTTCGATTCCCTGGGTGCGGTGGAGTTGCGCAACCGGTTGTCGCAGGTGAGTGGTNTGCGGTTGCCGTCGACGTTGGTGTTCGATCATCCGACGTCTGCTGCGGTGGCGCGGTTGTTGTTGTCGGAGGTGGGTGCGGCGGGTGCCGTGGCTGCTCCGGTGCGGGTGGGGCGGAGGCGTCCGAGGGCGGACGAGCCGTTGGCGATCGTGGGTATGGCGTGNCGTTATCCGGGTGGGGTGTCCTCGCCGGAGGAGTTGTGGCGGCTGGTCGCTGAGGGCCGGGACGGGATCTCTGGCCTGCCCACCGACCGCGGCTGGGACCTGGATCACCTCTACGACCCCGACCCCGAACAGCTCGGCACCGTGTACACCCGGGCCGGTGGCTTCCTCCGTGAGGCCACCGACTTCGACGCGGGCTTCTTCGGGATCAGCCCGCGCGAGGCGCTGGCCATGGACCCGCAGCAGCGCCTGCTGCTCGAAGCGTCCTGGGAGGCCCTGGAGGACGCGGGGATCGACCCGGCGGCCCTGCGCGGCACGGACACCGGTGTCTTCTGCGGCGTCGGCCCGTCCGACTACGCGGCGACCCCGCCCGGGGCCCTGCCCGAGGTCGAGGGCTTCCGCCTGACCGGCGGCACGACCAGCGTCGTGTCCGGCCGCGTCGCCTATACGCTGGGGCTGGAGGGTCCGGCGGTGTCCGTGGACACGGCCTGCTCCTCCTCGCTCGTCGCGATGCACCTGGCCTCGCAGGCCCTGCGCTCCGGCGAGTGCTCCATGGCCCTCGTCGGCGGCGTCACCGTCATGGCCGGTCCCACCCTCCTGATCGAGTTCAGCCGCCAGCGCGGTCTGGCCCCCGACGGCCGCTGCAAGTCCTACGCGGCGGGTGCCGACGGCACGGGCTTCTCGGACGGTCTCGGTCTGGTGGTGCTGGAGCGTCTGTCGGACGCGCGGCGCAACGGTCACCGTGTGCTCGGTGTGGTGCGGGGCAGTGCGGTCAATCAGGACGGTGCGAGCAATGGTCTGACGGCGCCGAACGGTCCGTCGCAGGAGCGGGTGATCCGGCAGGCGCTGGAGAACGCGGGTCTGGCACCGGCGGACGTGGACGCGGTCGAGGGCCATGGCACCGGTACGCGGTTGGGTGACCCGATCGAGGCGCAGGCCCTTCTCGCCACCTACGGCCAGGAGCGCACGCACGGCCCGCTGCGGCTGGGTTCGGTCAAGTCCAACATCGGTCACACCTCCGCCGCCGCCGGCGTCGCGGGTGTGATCAAGATGGTCATGGCGATGCGGCACGAGGTGCTGCCGCAGAGCCTCAACGTGGACGAGCCGTCCCCGTACATCGACTGGACCTCCGGCGAGGTGGAACTGCTGACCGAGGCACAGCCCTGGCTGCCCTCGGGCGAGCGTCCCCGCCGCGCGGGCGTCTCCTCCTTCGGCGTCAGCGGCACCAACGCGCATCTGATCCTTGAGGAGGCCCCTGCGGAAGAGGGGGCAGCCCCGGTCGCATCCGGGGAAGGAAACGCCCCCGCGCAGATGGCACGGCCGGTTCCGGTGGTGGTGTCGGCGAAGAGCCCGGAGGCGCTGGCGGGTCAGGCGGAGCGGTTGAGGTCGCTTCTGCTGGAGCGTCCGGAACTGACCGTTGCCGATGTGGCGTTCTCCGCGGTGGTGTCGCGGGCGCGGTTCGACCGCCGGGCGGCCGTGGTGGCGTCCGACCGCGATGAACTGATCGCCGGACTGACCGCCCTGGCCGGCGGAGAGGCCGATGCCGGATCGGTTGTCGGTGGGAAGACGGGTTTCCTGTTCACGGGGCAGGGTGCGCAGCGTGCGGGGATGGGTGCGGGGTTGTTTGCCGCGTATCCGGTGTTCGCGGCGGCGTTGGACGAGGTGTGCGGTCACCTTGATCCGTTGCTGGGCCGTTCGTTGAGGGAGTTGTTGTTCGCGGCGGATGGTTCGGCGGAGGCTGGGCTGTTGGACCGGACGGGGTTCACGCAGGCTGCGTTGTTCGCGGTNGAGGTGGCGTTGTTCCGTCTGCTGGAGTCGCTGGGTGTGACGCCGGATGTGGTGGTGGGTCATTCGGTGGGTGAGCTGGCGTGTGCTCATGTNGCNGGTGTGCTGTCGCTGGGNGATGCGGCGAAGCTGGTGGCTGCCCGNGGNNGGTTGATGGGTGCGCTGCCTGAGGGCGGNGGCATGGTNGCNGTCCANGCGACGGAGNCCGAGGTNNTNGNGTCNCTGGAGGGCTTCGNGGGNCGNNTGTCNGTNGCNGCGGTNAANGGGCCGCNNNCCGTGGTGGTTTCGGGTGAGCTGACGGCACTGGACGAGTGGCTGCCNGNNTGGNCGGAGCGCAAGACGACGCGTCTGCGGGTGAGTCACGCCTTCCACTCGCCGTTGATGGAGCCGATGCTCGACGAGTTCCGCGCCGTTGCGGAGGGGCTGAGCTTCGAGTCGCCCCGGATCGCTGTGGTGTCGAACCTGACCGGCGACCTGGTCTCCGAGGAGCTGACCGACCCCTCCTACTGGGTCAACCACGTGCGGGAAGCGGTCCGTTTTGCCGACGGCATCGCGACCCTGGCCGCCGAGGGTGTGTCCCGGTTCGTGGAGGTGGGTCCGGATGCCGTGCTGACGGCGATGGCCCGGCAGATCCTCGACGAGGACCAGGCGGTCTTCGTCCCGGCGCTGCGGGCGCGTATTCCGGAGGTGGAGGCGTTCGCCTCGTTCCTTGGTCAGGCGCACACGGCGGGTGTCCCGGTCGACTGGGCCGCGTTCTACGCCGGTACCGGTGTCCGGCGCGTCGACCTGCCGACCTACGCCTTCCAGCGCGAGCGCTACTGGATCGCTCCCGGGGCGGGTTCGGGTGACCCGGCGGCGGCCGGGCTGGGCCGGATCGAGCACCCGGTGCTCGGCGCGGCGGTCGCGGTCGGCGACCGGGACGAGTGGGTGTTCACCGGGCGGCTGTCCCAGGACACCGCGCCCTGGGTCAAGGACCACGTGGTGCACGGTTCCGTGGTCGTGCCCGGCACCGCGCTCGTCGAGCTGGTCGGTGCCGCCGGGCGGCAGGCCGGCAGCCCGGTCGTGGAGGAGCTGGTGCTCGAGGCGCCGCTGGTGCTCGACGCGGCCGGCGCGGTCCACGTCCAGGTCAGGCTCGGGGAGCCGGACGAGGACGGCCGACGAGAGGCCGCCCTGTACTCCCGCCCCGAGACCGCCGACGAGGACCGGGCACGGCAGGCGACCTGCCACGCCCGGGGCACGCTGACCGCGGCGGAGGCCGCTGTCGCGGAGTGGCCGGAGCAGTGGCCCCCGGCCGGTGCCGAGCCGTTCGCCCTGGACGCGCTCTACGGCCGCTTCGCCGGCCTGGGGCTCGACTACGGGCCGGTCTTCCGGGGAGTGCGCGCCGCCTGGCGCGACGAGGAGAGCGTGTACACCGAGGTGGCGTTGCCCGAGGGGCACACCGGAGCGGGACACGAGTTCCTGGTCCACCCGGCCCTCTTCGACGCCGCGCTGCACGGCGGGCTCGACGAGCTGGCCGCCGACGGCGAGCCCGCCGCCCAGTTGCCGTTCGCCTGGTCGGGCGTGCGGTTCGGGCGGAGCGGGGTCTCCCGCGTGCGGGTGCGGCTCACCCCGGCCGGGGCGTCCGCGCTGCGGATCGACCTTGTGACCGAGGACGGCGCCCCGGTGGCGAGTGTGGCGAAGCTGGCCTTCCGGCCCGTGGACGCCGCGCAGCTCCAGGGGGCCAAGGAGAACGCGAACCCGCTGTACCGGATCGACTGGTCCCCGGTGGGTGTCACGTCCGGGGCCGACGTCACGGGTGTCCCGGCGGCCGTGGCGGTCCTGGGTGACTGCCCGGTGCCGGGTGAGCGTTTCGCGGATCTGGCGGCGCTGGAGCGGGCGGTGGCGGAGGGCGCGACCGCGCCCGGGACGGTGGCCGT
>NZ_WWGX01000081.1 GCF_009862265.1 Streptomyces sp. SID8352
CGCACCTCGCCGCGTTGTCGTCGGTCGCCAGGGCTCCGCCCTGACTCCCTCCTCCGCCTTGCGACGCACGGCGCCGGACCCCGCTCCCTGATCCGGCCCGATCCAAACGAAAGACCCTACTTCCAGGTGCGGGCGCGCAGCGGCAGCCCGGCCGCCCCGGAGTCGGGGGTGCGCACCGCGAGGACCTGGTTGACGCCGATCCGGTTGCGCTCGAAGGCGACCGCGGAGGCGGCCATGTAGAGCCGCCAGACCCGGGCCCGGCCCACGCCGGCGAGGCCCGCCGCGCGCTTCCAGTCGGCCTCCAGGTTGGTGACCCAGCGGCGCAGGGTCAGCGCGTAGTGCTCGCGCAGCGACTCCACGTCCCGCACCTCGAACCCGGCGCGCTCCAACTGGGTCACGGTGGTGCCGACGGGGGCGAGTTCGCCGTCCGGGAAGACATAGGCGTCGATGAACGCGTCGAGGTCGTAGGCGTCCTCGTCGCGCCGCGGGCGGCGGCCGATCTGGTGGTTGAGCAGCCGCCCGCCGGGCTTCAGCAGCCCGTGCAGGTCGACGGCGTACTCCAGATAGCGCTCGGAGCCGACGTGCTCGGCCATCCCGATGGAGGAGATCGCGTCGTAGGGGCCGTCGGTCACGTCGCGGTAGTCCTGGACGCGGATCTCGACGCGGTCGGTGAGCCCCTCGTCGGCGACGCGCTTGCGGGCGTGGGCGGCCTGTTCCTGCGACAGGGTCACGCCGACGACGCTCACCCCGTGCTCGCGGGCGGCGTGGACGGCCATGGAGCCCCAGCCGCAGCCGACGTCCAGCAGGCGCTGACCGGGTCTCAGGGCCAGCTTGCGGCTGACCAGTTCGAGCTTGTCGCGCTGGGCGTCCTCCAGGGTGCCGCCCTCCTCCTCGGGGGCGCTCCAGTAGGCGCAGGAGTACACCATGGAGGGGCCGAGGACGAGTTGGTAGAAGTCGTTTCCGACGTCGTAGTGGTGGCTGATGGCCCGCCGGTCGCTGCGCCGGGTGTGCAGACGGCTCCCGGCACGGCGGATCTCCTCGGGCGGCGGCGCGGGCGGCAGCGGCGGCCCGCCGAGCCGGGCCAGGCCGAGCGCGGCGGACCGGACGGCGGGGTCGCGCAGGGACGCGAGGAGCCCGGGGGCGTCCTCGTCGCGCTCCCAGACGAAGCCGGCCATCAGGTCGAGCGCGGTGTAGAGGTCGCCCTCGACATCGAGGTCACCGGCCACCCAGGCGCGGGCCAGGCCGAGTTCGCCCGGCTTGAACATCAGACGGCGCAGGGCCCGGCGGTTGCGGACGACGAGGGCGGGCGCGCCCGGTGGTCCCGCCTGCGACCCGTCCCAGGCGCGGATCCGCACCGGGAGGGGCGTTCCGAGCAACTGCTCGAAGAGGCTCTGCAGCCGCTGCGCGGCGTCGGGCATGGCGTACCTCCGTGACAAGTGATCCCGGAAAAGTCCGATACCACGTAAACATCAGGAGGGGCCCCGCACAGTCCCCGGCACGCGTCACGACTGGGCAAAATGCCCGCACGCCCCCCGCGTTCGCGGCGTGTCGGCCATCCGGCCGCACCTGCCAGGCCACCTGCGGGATCCCGCGCCCGGCGCCGGCAGCGGGACCGGGAGCGGGGCCCCGGCCGAGGCCCGGCCGAGGCCCGGTCAGGGGCCCGGGGCAGAGGTTCCGGGGGCCGCCCGGCGGGGAGCCCGGCCCGGTAGGTCCGGCCCGGGGCGGTCCCGCGTGCGGGGCGGGGCACAGAGGGGACGGAGGGTCGGGGTACGGAGGTCCGGCGCGCCGAAGGGGAGGGGGTGCGCGGCCCGGGGTGTGAGGCCCGGGTGCAGGGCCCGGAGGTACAGGGCCCGGGACACGGGAGGTCCGGCGTCCGGGGGTTCCAGCCCCCCCCCGGGGGGGGGCATCGCACGAGGCGTCCCGTCCGGACGGTGAAGGCCAAGAGGACGTCAGCGCACGCCGGTTCGGCCGGGACCGCCAGAGACGCCGGGACCGCCGGGACCACCCGGGCCGCCAGAGACGCCGGGACCGGGAGAACAGGTCCCGGCTCCCGCGCCCCGCCCGCCTCGGCCGGGACGACGCGGCGTCACCGTGCCGTTCCCGCCCCGGGCCGGGGTGACGCGGCGTCACCGTGCCGGGCACGGCGAAGGGGCCGCCCGCACCACGGATGGCGGGCGGCCCCTTCGGGGTCGTCGGACGGGAGGTCCGGTCAGGAGGCCTTGGCCTTCTCGCCGGTCTTCTCCGCGGCGCTCGGGCCGCTCGTGTCCACGGCCTTCGGCGCGGCCGGGGCCGGCTTGGCGGCCTCGTAGAACTCCTCGCGCGGGGTCTCGATCGCACCGAGGGAGACGACCTCGCGCTTGAGGAACATGGCGAGGGTCCAGTCCGCGAAGACGCGGATCTTGCGGTTCCAGGTCGGCATGGCCAGGCCGTGGTAGCCCCGGTGCATGTACCAGGCGAGACGGCCCTTGACCTTGATCTTCATCTTGCCCATGACGATCATGGCGACGCCCTTGTGCAGGCCGAGGCCCGCCACCGCGCCCTTGTTGGCGTGGCTGTACTCCTTCTGCGGGAAGCCCCGCATGCCGGAGACCACGTTGTCGCCGAGGACCTTGGCCTGGCGCAGCGCGTGCTGGGCGTTCGGCGGGCACCAGGCGTTCTCGTTGCCCGCCCGGCGGCCGACGAGGTCCGGGACCTGGGCGTTGTCGCCCGCGGCCCAGATGTAGTCGGTGCCGGTGACCTGGAGGGTGGGGGCGACGTCGACGTGGCCGCGGGGGCCCAGCGGCAGCCCGAAGCGGGACAGCGCCGGGTTCGGCTTGACGCCGGCGGTCCACACCAGGGTGTTGGAGTCGACCTCCAGCCCGTTCTTGAGCACCACGTGGCCGTCGACGCAGGAGTCCATGGAGGTGGACAGGTAGATCTCGATGCCGCGGCTCTCGAGGTGCTCCTTGCCGTACTGGCCGAGCTTCGGCCCGACCTCGGGAAGGATCTTGTCGGCGGCGTCGACGAGGACGAAGCGCATGTCCTCGCGGGAGACGTTCTTGTAGTACTTGGCCGCGTCGCGGGCCATGTCCTCGATCTCGCCGACGGTCTCCGCGCCGGCGAAGCCGCCGCCGATGAAGACGAAGGTGAGGGCCTTGCGGCGGATCTCCTCGTCAGTGGTGGAGTCGGCCTTGTCGAGCTGCTCCAGCACGTGGTTGCGCAGGCCGATGGACTCCTCGATGCCCTTCATGCCGATGCCCTGCTCGGCGAGGCCGGGGATCGGGAAGGTGCGGGAGACCGCGCCCATCGCGATGACGAGGTAGTCGAAGGGCAGCTCGTACGTCTCGCCGACCAGCGGCGTGATCGTGGCGACCTTCCGGTCCTGGTCGATGGTGGTGACCCGGCCGGTGAGGACCTCCGCCTTGGGAAGCACGCGCCGCAGGGGGACGACGACGTGCCGCGGGGAGATGTTGCCGGCGGCGGCTTCGGGGAGGAAGGGCTGGTAGGTCATGTACGACCGCGGGTCGACGACCGTGACGGTCGCCTCGCCGTAACGCATCTTCTTCTGGATGCGTCGAGCTGCGTACAGGCCTACGTACCCACCGCCTACTACGAGGATCCTGGGACGCTCCGTGGTGCTCATGCCATCGAGTATCCCCCTGCCCCAGGGGGGTGGTTCGTGCGCCCCTTCACAAGGTCGACCACCCACTGTGCTACCATCCGCGACCCACGTGACATGGATCATGGAACGGAAGGGAACCGGAGCCCCTCTTGCCCCGTTGTCAATGCCGCGTGAGCTGCTGCTCCGTCCCGCGGGACGGGCTGGACCAGCCCCGGCGCCGCCCGCCGCGAGACCCTTTTCCGGCGCCGTACTGAACACGTTCAAAGGGCAGTTGAACCCCCAAAAGGGTCAGCCGGCTCACTTTCCTCGCCCGCCGGAGCGCATTTCCTTGTGAAGAACTTCACGAACTTTCCCGACGGGACGTCACCGGGAGGGGCCGAAAGGCCCTTCCGGACCCCGCTCAAACGCCATCCGCCCTGCTCAGCAGAAGGCTACCCATCGGTAACAACAACGGCCACAGACGCCCCGGACCACCCGCGCCCGACCATCCGGACCGACTTCCGGGGGGGGCCTTCCCCGTCCGCGCGATCGACCGGGCAGCAGCCCCGGGGACACCCCTGGGGGAAGACCTCGTTCCGTCCCCTGCGTGCATCCCGGGATGCACACTGCACCCATGACCGAGAACAGCGTGACCGTACGGGAGGCCCGCGCCCATATCGCGGATCACATCAATCGGGCCGAGCAAGGCATTCCCACGGTCATCACACGCGACGGCACTCCCGTGGCGGCGATGGTCCCGATCGCGGACTTCGAGGCGCTGGAGGAGGCCGCCGGCGTCATGCTGGCGCGTGCGGCGGAAGCGGTCCTCGCCGAAGGGGGCCCCACCGTGACCATGGCGGAACTCCTGGCCGACCTGTTCGCCGAGCACGACGACGCAGCGGTGTGAAGTACGCCTTCCGCTTCACCACGGCGGCACAGCGACAGCTCCGGGCCACCAGTCGGCCCGACGCCATGCGCGTCCTGGCAGCGCTGACCGCGCCCGGCGGTGATCCCTGCCGTGAGGACGCGGTCGTCAAGAAGCCCACCGGCCCGTCGGGCCTCTATCGCCTTCGGGTGGGGAGCCACCGGGTCGCCCACGGGATCGACGATGGAGAACTCCTCGTCCTCGTGGTCAAGGCGGGCGACCGGCGGGACGTCCACCGCGACCTGTAGCGCCCCGCCCCCTCCGCCTACGCGATCGACCAGGCGATCCCGTCCAGGATGTCGTGCTCGCTGACGACGACCTCGTGGGCGTCCATGCGCTCCATGATCGCGAGGAGCACCAGCGCGCCCGCGGCGATCACGTCCACCCGGCCCGGGTGCAGGGAAGGGATCGCGGCGCGCTCGGCGTGGGTGGAACGCAGCAGGTGCTCGGTGATCGCGCGGACCTCCCCGCGGGAGACCCGGGAGTGGTGGATGGCGGCCGGGTCGTAGGCGGGCAGCTCCTGCGCGATGGCGGAGACCGTGGTCACCGAACCGGCCAGCCCCACCAGGGTGCGCGCCTCGCGCAGCGGCACGGTGCGCTCGGCCTCGTCCAGGGCGGCCTCGATGTCGGCCCGCATCGCCGCGACCCGCTCCGGGGAGGGCGGATCGGCCACCACCCCGTCGCGGACCAGATGCCGTTCGGTCATCCGGACGCAGCCGATGTCCACCGAGCGGGCGGCGCGCACCCGGTCGTCGCCCACCACGAACTCGGTCGAGCCGCCGCCGATGTCCACGACCAGGTACGGCCGCTCCAGGTCGGTGCGCCCGACCAGCTCGCCGGTGGCGCCGGTGAAGGAGAACGCGGCCTCCTGGTCGCCGGTGATCACCTCGGGCTCCACTCCGAGGATGTCCACCACGCCCCGGACGAAGTCGTCCCGGTTCTCGGCGTCCCGGGAGGCGGAGGTGGCCACGAAGCGCAGCCGCTCCGCGCCGTGCTCCCGGATCACCCCGGCGTACTCGCGGCAGGCCGCGAAGGTCCGCTCCAGGGCCTCCGGCGCCAGCCGCCCGGTGCGGTCGACGCCCTGGCCGAGCCGCACGATGGTCATGCGCCGGTCCAGGTCGGTCAGCTCCCCGGTGGCGGGGTCGGCGTCCGCGACGAGCAGCCGGATGGAGTTCGTTCCGCAGTCGACGGCGGCGACCCGGGTCACTGGGCGTCCTCCTGTCCGGGGACGGTCACGCACGGGCCCTTGCGCCACCACTCGGGCAGCATCGCGAGGGCCTCGTCGCCCAGCGGGTTGACGCCGGGGCCGGCGGCCAGCGAGTGGGCGACCAGCACGTGCAGGCACTTGACCCGGTCGGGCATGCCGCCCGCGCTCGGGAAGCCGGTCAGCTCCTCGATCTCGTCCCGGCGGCGGACGTAGTCCTCGTGCGCGGCCCGGTAGGCGGCGGCCAGTTCCGGGTCTGCGGCGAGCCGTTCGGTCATCTCCTTCATGACGCCGTTCGCCTCCAGCGTGCCGATCGCGGAGGCCGCCCTCGGGCACGTCAGGTAGTACAGCGTGGGGAAGGGCGTGCCGTCGGGCAGCCGCGGCGCCGTCTCCACGACGTCCGGCCGGCCGCAGGGGCAGCGGTGCGCGATGGCGCGCAGTCCGCGCGGGGGGCGTCCGAGCTGCTGCCGGAACGCCTCGACGTCCTCGTCGGTGGGCGCGGTGCGCTCGGTGGTCGGCGGGGGATTCTGCATGACTGTCTTCCGCTGGTCTTCCTGTTGAGTCACCGTCGGCACGGCCGGTTCACGGCCGCCCGGCGGCGTCGGCCTTGTCGACGCCGTCCCAGATGTTGCGGTACCAGGGCCGGGCGCCCGCTCCGAGGCCGCCGCGGGACGGCCGGGCCGCGCCCGGGTCGACGACGACGAAGCCCGTCTCCCCCGGCATCACGTAGTGCAGCCGCAGCCGGATCTGCTGCTCGGCGTAGGCGTCGTCCTGCCAGCGCGCCTTGAGGTCGCGCAGGTCCTCGACCCGTTGCCGGGTCTCGCGCTGCTGGGTGCGCAGGTCCGCGACCTCGGCGCGCTGGGCGACGTACTGCCGTACCGGGTAGGCGAGCGCCACGACGAGCGAGCAGAGCACCATCGCCAGCAGTGCCGCGCGGCCGGTCAGCCGGGAGCGGCGGTCCTGGCGCCGGGTCTGCGAACGGTAGACCCGGGCCGCCGTCTGCTCGCCGATCAGCCGGATCCTGGTCGCGGTGGAGAAACGGTCCCGGTCCTTCACCGCCATGTGCCCGCCTCCGCGTTCGTGCGTCCTCATACGTGCGTACGTCCCCGCACACGGTACGGGACCGAGTACGGGGACGTACGTACGACGCTTCCGGTGGGCGCGCGGGCTTCGGTTCCCGCGGCGCTCAGTCGTTGGCGGTGCGGAACCTCGGGAAGGCGCTGCGGCCCGCGTAGACGGCGGCGTCGTCGAGGATCTCCTCGATGCGCAGGAGCTGGTTGTACTTGGCGACGCGCTCGGAGCGGGCCGGGGCGCCGGTCTTGATCTGGCCGCAGTTGGTGGCGACGGCCAGGTCGGCGATGGTGACGTCCTCGGTCTCGCCGGAGCGGTGGGACATCATGCACTTGAAGCCGTTGCGCTGGGCCAGCTCCACGGCGTCCAGGGTCTCGGTCAGCGAACCGATCTGGTTGACCTTCACCAGCAGGGCGTTGGCGATGCCCTCGTCGATACCGCGCGCCAGGCGCTCGGGGTTGGTGACGAACAGGTCGTCACCGACGAGCTGGACCTTGTCACCGAGCTTCTCGGTGATGGTCTTCCAGCCCTCCCAGTCGTCCTCGAACAGCGGGTCCTCGATGGACACGAGCGGGTACGCGTCGACCAGCTCCGCGTAGTACTCGGTCATCTCGGCGGCGGTGCGCTCCTTGCCCTCGAAGGTGTAGGAGCCGTCCTTGTAGAACTCGGACGCGGCGACGTCCAGCGCGAGCGCGATCTGCTCGCCCGGGATGTAGCCGGCCTCCTTGACGGCCTCCAGGATGAGGTCGAGGGCCTCGCGGTTGGAGCCCAGGTTCGGGGCGAAGCCGCCCTCGTCGCCGAGGCCGGTGGCCAGGCCCTTCTTCTTCAGGACCTTCTTGAGGGTGTGGTAGACCTCGGTGCCCCAGCGCAGCGCCTCGGAGAAGGACTCCGCGCCGATCGGCGCGATCATGAACTCCTGGATGTCCACGTTGGAGTCGGCGTGCGAGCCGCCGTTCAGGATGTTCATCATCGGCACCGGCAGCAGGTGCGCGTTGGGACCGCCCAGGTAGCGGAACAGGGGCAGGTCGCTGGCCTCGGAGGCGGCGTGGGCGACGGCGAGGGAGACGCCGAGGATGGCGTTGGCGCCGAGCGAGCCCTTGTTGTCGGTGGCGTCCAGGTCGAACATGGCCTGGTCGATCAGGCGCTGCTCGGTGGCGTCGTAGCCGACCAGCTCCGGGCCGATCTGCTCGATGACCGCGAGCACGGCCTTCTCGACGCCCTTGCCCAGGTAGCGGCCGGGGTCCCCGTCGCGCAGCTCGATGGCCTCGAAGGCGCCGGTGGAGGCGCCGGACGGCACGGCGGCACGACCCGTGCTGCCGTCGTC
This sequence comes from Streptomyces sp. SID8352, assembly GCF_009862265.1. Lineage (GTDB taxonomy): Bacteria > Actinomycetota > Actinomycetes > Streptomycetales > Streptomycetaceae > Streptomyces. The sequence goes on from NZ_WWGX01000081.1 coordinate 8,105, forward strand.
GAGGCCGACCTCGACCTCGACCGTGGGGTTGCCTCGGGAGTCCAGGATTTCCCGGGCTACGACGACGTCGATGGACGGCACGAGCATCTCCTTCTTGGGGTGTGACGCGGGCGGCCGGGCCGCGATGGCTTGGCGGTCCGTTCCGTGTTGCTCTGCGGGATGAGCCTAACCGGCTCCGGGCGATCGGTCGGCCTTCGGCCCACCCCGTGGACAGAACCGGCGGTAAATTGTTTCCGAACGGAACAAAACGGTTCGGGGAAACCGGGGCGCGGGCCGACGGGGGCGCGGGGCGGGGTCCCGGCCCGGCGCGCGGGCGCGAAAAAACCCGCCCCGGTGCGTACGGGGGAACACGCACCGGGGCGGGGACTGGGGGAGCCGCGGCCTACTTGAGGTGGAGCTGCTGGCCCGGGTAGATCAGGTCGGCGTCCTCGACGATGTCGCCGTTGAGCTTGAAGAGCTTCGCCCAGCCGCCCTTGACGCCGTGGTCGGCGGCGATGGAGCTGAGGGTGTCGCCCGCGACGACCCGGTACTCGCCGTTGCCCTTCTTGACCTTCTTGCCGGTCGGCGTGGTGACGGTCTTCTTGGCGGCCGGACGCTCGGCGGAGCGGGAGGACCGCTGCTCGGCGGAGCGCTCCGAGGTGCCCTGGGAGCGCTGCGGGGCGCTCTGGGAGGTGCCGGTGCTCTGCTTCTGGGTGCTCTGCTTCTGGGTGTTCTGCGAGGAGCCGGTGCCCTGCTGCTGCGTGCTCTGCGAGGAGCCGCCCTGGTTCTGCGGGGCGGTGGAGCCGCCACCGGTGTACGCGGCACGGGACAGGCCGACGCCGCAGACCGGCCAGGCGCCCTTGCCCTGGCCCGCGAGCACCTTCTCGGCGATCGCGATCTGCTGCGCCTTGCTCGCCTGGTTGGCGGTGGCGGCGTACTGCGTACCGCCGTAGGCGGCCCAGGTGGAGGCGGAGAACTGCAGACCGCCGTAGTAGCCGTTGCCGGTGTTGATGGACCAGTTGCCACCGGACTCGCAGCGGGCGACGGCGTCCCACTCGGCGGCGGTGGCGGCGGAGGCGTTGCCGGCCGCCATCAGCGGGGCGGCGACAGCGGCGCCGGTGACGCCGGCGACGGCGATGACGCGGGTGGCCTTGGACGGGCGACGGTGCTTGCCCTTGCCGGAAAACAGCATGGTTGATCCCCTCACCGACGCCTGCGAGGTGAGCTGTCGGGTTCGGGCCGGTTGAGTTGCCCGGCCGGGTTCCTCACGGAACTCGGCTCCACCCCTAGCCGCTCCGGCTCAACTGCCCGGTGCGGCGACTTACCTTGGGTCCCCCGCTCCTGCCTGCGGCGCTTGACGCGACGACTGTTCCCGGAGGGCCGCTGGCAGGATTCGGCGTTGCGGCAACCGGGGCCCGCGATGGCGAGCGGTCCTGACCGTAGCCACGCGCTCCGCGGATTTTCAAAGACGATCACGGCTTATGAGACCTATATCTCACGAGATCCAAATAGGACATACAGCCGCGAACCGTGACGTGAACTAGCCTTGTCCGGGCTCCGATTCGCCACCGACGGCAAGCTCCTGACCGGGCAGGATGTAGTCCGGATCGGCACCCACGACGTCCTTGTTCTCCTCATAGAGGGAGGACCATCCGCCGTCGACCCCGAGGGAGTCCGCTATGCCCCACAAACTGTCGCCCGGGCGGACGGTGTAGGAGGCGTCCACGGCGTCCCGGGCGGCGCTCCCGCCACGCGAGGCGTGACGGCCCGAGGAACCGTCGGCACGGTCGTCCACCGCGCCCTCGTCGGCGCTGCCGCCGCGGTGCCGCCCACCACCGGCCCCTTCCTCGCCGACGGAGCCCGAAGCATCCCCACCGGAGCCGGACTTGTCCGATTCACCGGACTCCGCCGCATTCGCCCCTCGGCCGGCCGCCTCCCCGGAGGAACCGGGGTCCGCGGAACCGGCGGCGCCGGACGCGGAGTCCCGTGCCGCTGCGGAATCGGATGACGTGCCGGAATCGGGGGTTTCGTCCTGGTCGCCGGCCGACGTCCCGTCAGAGGTGGCCGACGGGGAGGGCGACCCGCTCTCCCGCCCGGACGGCGCCGGATCCTTCCCGCCGGACGGCCCGGACGTGCCGGAGGCGCCGGAAGAGGCGGAGGAGCCGGTGTCGGCGGAGGCGTCGGAGTCGGCGCCCTCCGCGCGGTCCGCCCCGGAGGCGTCCGAATCCTGGGACCCGCCCTCGTCCCCGGACCCGCCCCGGGACTTCCCGCCCTTGTCCGCCCCCTCGTCCGGGGAACCGCCCCCGCCGAGGCCCGCCTGCGGGCCGCAGGTCGGCCAGGCGGCGACGCCCCGGTCCGCGAGCAGCTTCTCGGCCACTCTGATCTGCTGGGCGCGGCTGGCCTGGTCGGGGCTGGGCGCGTACTGCGTACCGCCGTAGCCCTCCCAGTCCTCCTGGGAGAGCTGGAGGCCGCCGTAGTACCCGTTGCCGCCGTTCTGGCTCCATGCGCCGCCGGTCTCGCACTCCGCGACCCGGTCCCAGTTCGCGCCGTCGGCCGCGTGGGCGCCGGTGGCACCGAGCAGCGGAAGGGCGATGGCGGAGCCGGTCACTCCGGCCGCGACGACGAGCGCCGGGGCCTGGCGGGGGCGACGGTGACGACCGTTCCCGGAAAGCATGCGACTACCTTTCGCGAGACAGCGAGGGAAGCGGCGGAACAACGGCTCTGCCGCCGCACATTGATCCGTGAACGTATAGGCAGCCCATCACTTGTCACAAGTTCATGCCGCACAGATCACACGGGGATCACGAAGCTGAACAGTTGTCATCTTTCCCGCGTGGGAGGGGTGTTGTCCCCGGTGCGCGCGACGGGGGTGAACGACACGGGCAGGGTGCGCAGCCCGCGCATGATGAGGCCGCCGCGCCACCGCAGTTCTTCCGGGTCCGCGGCCAGCTCCAGGTCCGGGAGCCGGGTGAACAGGGTGTCCAGCGCCGTCCGTCCCTCCAGCCGGGCGAGCGGGGCGCCGAGGCAGTAGTGGATGCCGTGTCCGTATCCGAGGTGCTGGTTGTCACGGCGGGTCAGGTCGAGGGTGTCCGGGTCCGCGAACCGCTCCGGGTCCCGGTCGGCGGCGGCCAGAACGACCAGCACCGGATCACCGGCGGCGATGTCCTGTCCGCCGAGACTCAGCGGGCGGGTGGCGAACCGCCAGGTGGCCAGCTCCACCGGGCCGTCGTAGCGCAGCAGCTCCTCCACCCCCGTCTCCAGCGGGGCGTGGTCCCCGGCGGCCAGCGACGACTGGAGGAGACCGCGCTGGCCGGGGTGGGTGAGCAGGGCGTAGGTGCCGTTCCCGATCAGGTTGACGGTGGTCTCGAAGCCCGCGAAGAGCAGGATGAAGGCCATCGCCGCCGCCTCGTTCTCGGTGAGGTGCTCACCGTGGTCGGAGGCGCGGATCAGACCGGAGATCAGGTCCTCCCCCGGCACCGGCCCGGCCGGCAGGGCGGCGCGCTTGCGGTGGATCAGGTCGGCGAGGTAGCCGCGCATCTTCTTCACCGACCGGGCCACACCGCCGCGCGGTCCGCCGCCGTGGCGGATCATCATCCCCGCCCAGTCCCGGAAGTCGTCCTGATCCTCGCGGGGGACGCCGAGCAGGTCGCAGATGGCGTAGATGGGCAGGGGGAAGGCGAACTCGTGGATGAGGTCGGCGGAGCCGGCACCGGCGAACCGGTCGACGAGTCCGTCGGCCAGCTCCCGCACCCGGGGCGCGAACTCCGCGACGCGGCGCGGGGTGAACGCCGTGCTGACCAGCCGCCGCAGCCGGGTGTGGTCCGGCGGGTCGATGTTCAGCAGATGCGTCATCAGCTCGGCCTTGCGCTCGCCGGGGATGCCGGTCCTGCCCCGGGCGTGCGCGGGCTCGTCGTGATGGGCCGGGTTCTTGGACAGCCGGGGGTCGGCGAGGGCCTGCCGGGCGTCCGCGTACCGGGTGACCAGCCATGCCTCCACCCCGCTGGGCAGCTCGGTCCGGTGCACGGGCGCGTGCTTCCGCAGCCAGGCGTACGCCGGATACGGATCGGTGGCGAACTCCCGGCTGAACAGGGCGGGAACGGGACCGGTGGCCCCGGCACCGGCATCGGTGCCGGGATGGGGGGCGGGCCCGGAGTCGGGAGCAGGATCCCCGGCGGCCCCGGTTCCGGTTTCGGGGCCGATTCCGGGACCGGCTCCGGCTCCGGCTCCAGCTCCAGCTCCAGCTCCAGCTCCAGCTCCAGCTCCAGCTCCAGGATCATCGGCTCCGGGGCCGGTGTCCCCGGCGGCCCGTCCCCCTACTCCGGCTCCGGCTCCGGCTCCGGCTCCGGCTCCGGCTCCGGCTCCGGGACCATCGGCTCCCGGCGCGCCCGCGCCACCGCCCGTCACCGGGCAGCCCGACCCCGGCGCGGGACCGGACTCCACCGGCGCGTACGGCCCGGGCACAGGCCCCGGCACCGCGTCCGGCCCCGGACCGGGCCCTGCCCCCGCGTCCAGCCGGGGCTCGATCCGGGACCGGGGCTCGGGCTCCTGCGCGGGCCCCGGCTCAAACGCGGGCCCCGGCGCGGAACCCCGCCCCTCGTCCCCGGGCCCCGCCCCGGCCTCCGCGCCGTGGCCGCCCGCCGCCGCGCCGGAGGCATCCGCGCCGGAGCCGCCCGCCCCCGCCCCGTGGCCGTCGGCCGCGGCCCCGTGGCCGTCGGCCGCCGGGCCGTCCGTGGGAGGTGTCATCCCTCGGCCCCCCGGATGGCGTCGCGGTAGGCGCGGGAGGCGGCGCGCAGCGCGGCCTCGGGGTCGACGCCCTCGGCCTCGGCACGGGCGGCGAGGGACAGCAGCTCGTAGCCGACGCCCTCGCCCCGGGGCAGCGGCACGTCCAGGCCCGCCGTGCGCGCCCGGGAGGCCAGCTTGGCGGCGAGGGCCAGGGCGGGCTGGCCCATCGGCACGCCCTCGGTGACCGAGGTGCGCCGCTTCTCGACCGCCTTGGTGCGCAGCCAGTGCTCCCGGACCTCCTCGGGGGTCGTGGCCGTCGCGTCCCCGAAGACATGGGGGTGGCGGTGGACGAGCTTGTCGACGAGGGTGCCCGCCACGTCGTCCACCGAGAACGGCTCCTCGGGGTGCTCCTCGGCGATCCGGGCGTGGAAGACGACCTGGAGCAGGACATCGCCCAGCTCCTCGCGCATCTCCTCGCGGTCGCCCTCCTCGATCGCATCGACCAGCTCGTAGACCTCTTCGAGGGCGTGCTTGGCCAGATCCTCATGGGTGCGCCGGGAGGACCAGGGGCACTCCACCCGGATGCGGTCCATCACCTGGACGAGATCCAGCAGCCGGGCACCCGGCAGGTCGTAGGAGGCGGGGAGCAGCTCCAGCTCGGGCATCCGCACCCGCCCGGAGCCCGCGAGGCGGGCCAGGCCGTCGGTGAGGGCGGGCTCGCCCGCGCCGGTCGCCACGACCACCAGCGTGAGCCCGCCCGCGCAGGCGCCGACCAGCTCCTCGGCGTCCGGCGACGCCTGCTCGACCTCGATGCCGGCCTCCCGCAGGTACGGGAGCTGCGGATGCGTCCCGTCGGCGCACAGCACGCGGTCGGCCGCGCGCAGCGCCTGCCAGGCGGGCCAGGAGAGCAGCCCGGGGGCGACACGGTGGCTGGTGGTGAGGAGGACGATGCGGCCCTCGGCGGGGGTGGTCTGGGGACTGGTCGCGTTCACCATCAGAACGTAACCCACCCCGCCGACCGGCCCCCGGGTTGTCCACAGGCCCCGGTCCCGGCCGTCCACAGGCGCGGACCGACAGGCATACCGGCCACCGGTCGCCCGCCCGTCGGTCACCCCGCCCGTCGGTCACCCCGCCCGTCGGTCGCCCGGTACTTCGGTCACACCGAGGCGTCGGCCGCCCCGGGCCGTCGTCCGACGCGCCCGGACCGTCCGGCGCGCCCCGGAATCCCCGGGGCGCCGGGCGGCGCCGTCACACCGGCTGCTCGGACCCCGCCGCCGTGACCTCGCGCAGCCACGGCGTCTTCGCGTCGACGCGCCCGCTGCGCTCCGCGTCCCAGGTGCCGTAGCGCGGGTTCATGTCGATGCCGAGCCGCTCGGACGCCTCGCTGAGCGCCTTCCAGAACTCCGGCCGGCCGGTGTCGGTGCCGAGGCTGCGCGCGAGCTTCTGGGCCTTGAGCTGGAGCAGGAGGCTGTCGTCGAGCCGTTCGGGGGCGATCCCGTACTGCTGGAGCCAGGCCGTCTCCAGCTCCTTCGCGCCGCCCGCCTGCTGCTCCATGCCGGCCCGCATCTGCTGGATCTCCTTGCGGGTGACGGTCACGCCCGCCTCCTGGGCGGCGCCGTCCAGCACCCGGTCCAGGACCATGCCGTGCAGGGTGTCGCGGGTGAGGCTGCCGGTGCGGGCGAGGACCTGCCGGTACTGCTCCTCGTCCGGCACGGCGGCCCGCTGCGCCTCGCGCACCTCGTCGACCCGGCTCTCCAATTGGGCCACGGTGATCCGCTGGCCGCCCACGACGGCCGCCGCACCCGGATGCGCGTCGTTCCCGCACGCGGTGAGCAGTGGTGCCGCGACGGCGATCGCGGCGGTGAGAAGGAGCGCGGTGCGACGGCGGCGGTGCAAGGAAACCTCCCGAGGAGATTGTGCGGCGGTGCACAAAGTCTTGCGATGATCGATGGTAGGCAGTGGGCAAGCTCTGGCCAACCCATTCGACCAACGATTCACGCCGACTTCGGGCACCGCCGGGTCCGGGCCGCCCCTTTCGGCGCATACCGGGCCGACCGGGAGCGAACGCCCCATCCCCCGCGCCGGGACCGCGTCGCAGTCCCCGGGCCGCCCTCCGGGCCCCCGCTCCCGCCGGGCGGCCGGCGCACCCGGCCCGGCCGCTGGAGGGCGGCTGGGGTCTTTCGTCCGGATCAGGCCAGACCCCGCGAGCCCGGCATGATCCAAACGAGAGGCCCTAGCGCACCTGGCCCAGCCACTGGAGGGTCCGGCGGACCTCGGACGCCAGCGGGTGCCCGGGGCCGTGCAGCAGCTCCACGTCGTGCAGCAGCCGGGCCAGGGTCTCGTGGGCGGCGGCCCGGTCGCCGAGGGCGAGCAGCAGATGGCCGATCCGGCGGCGCACGTCGTGGGCGAGGTCCGGGTCCCCGGCCACGTAGCGGTTCTCGTAGTAGGGGAGCAGCGTGCGGTACTCCGCGAGGGCGGCGGCGGGCTCCCCGAGCTGCTCCAGGCACTGGGCGGCGTCGTAGCGGTGGCGCAGGGCCTGCGGGTCGGCGTGGCCGGCCTCGGCGGCCCGTTCGTCGGCGAGGCGGCGCAGCTCGGGCAGGGCGCGCCGGTACTGGCCGTCGTCCATGAGGGTGGCGGCGTACTGCTTGCGCAGGGTGCGCACGACCGGGGAGCGCTCGCCGTGCTGTTCGGCGGCGACGGGCAGGATGGCGCCCAGGATGTCGACGGCCTGGGTGATGAGGCCCTCCCCGAGGAGGCGCTTGACGTCGTCGACGGCGCGGGCGACGTCCGGTTTCCCGTCCCCGGCGGCGGGCGGCGCGGCGGCCGGGCGGGGCGCGGGGACGCGGGCCCGGTCGGGCCAGGGGGCGTGCGGGCGCAGGAAGGGCCGGGTGGGGTCCAGGGGCGCCCCGGTGGGGGTGGAGCGCGGGGGCAGCAGGGGGGCGAGGTGCTCGTAGACCTCCTGGGCGGAGGCGGGACGGTGCTGCGGGTCCTTGGCGAGCAGGCGCAGGACGAGGGTCTCCAGCGCCTCGGGGACCTCGGGCCGGACGCGGCGCACCGCGGGCGGCGGCTCGTACAGGTGCCGGTGGAGCACGCCGAGGGCGGTGGACCCGGCGAACGGCACGTCGCCGCTGAGCAGTTCGTGCAGCAGGACGCCGAGCGCGTAGAGGTCGGTGTAGGGGCCGACGGCGCCGCCCATGGCCTGCTCGGGGGCCATGTAGGCGGGGGAGCCGATGGGCGAGCCGGTGTGGGTGAGGCGGGTGGTGTCGTTGTCCATGACGGAGGCGACGCCGAGGTCCAGGACGGTGAGCGTGCCGTCCTGCTTCACCATCACGTTCCGCGGCTTGAGGTCGCGGTGGATGATCGGCACGGCGTGCACGGCGCTCAGCACGGCGCAGAGCTGGGCGGCCACGGCGACCGCCCACTGCCACGGGTAGGGCTGGTGCTCCGCGAGGTGGTCGGAGAGGTCCGCGCCGTCGACGTACTGCATGACGAGGAACAGCTCCTCGCCCTCGCTGCCCGCGTCGTGGACGGTGACCAGGCCGGGGTGGTCGACCTGCGCGGTCACCCGGCACTCGCGGGCGAACCGGCGGCGCAGCTCGTCCGCCTCCTGTCCGGCCACCTTGTCGGGGCGCAGCAGCTTCACGGCGACGCGCCGGTCGAGCCGCTGGTCGTACGCCGTCCAGACCTGGCCCATGCCGCCCTGGCCGATGACGGTGGACAGGGCGTAGCGGCCGGCGACGACACGGCCGGTCGCCCCGGTCATCTGCCGCCCTCGCGCGGACCGTCGGCGGAGTCGTGCCGGCGGAGGTAGTCGCTGAGCTCGTCCAGCTCGGCGCGGACCTGGTCGATGCGGGCGGGCGCCCCGGGGGCGGCCGGGGGCTGCTGCGGCATCGGCGCGAGCGGGGCCATGGGGGCCGGAGGCGTCATCCGGGGCGGCGCGAACGGGTCCTGCGGCGGGGCGGACGGCACGGGGGTGTGCGGCGCGGGCGGCGTGCGGGGCGCGGCGGGCGCGGACACGGGGGCCGGGGCCGGGGGGTAGGGCGCGGCGGGCGCCGGGACGGCGGGGTGGCCGCCGGTCTGCGGGACGGTGGTGCCCGTGTACGGCCCGGCGGGGTGCGGGTAGCCGTAGGCCGGGGCGGCCGGGGCGGCCGGGGCGGGGCCGCCGTGGCGGAGCCGGTGGAAGTGGCGGACGTCGGCGGCCAGGTAGTAGGCGATGACGGCGACCATCGTGCCCAGCAGCAGGGCCATCCCGGACCATCCGGCGGCCGTGTGTATCTCGTCGCCGGGCTCCCGGCCGATCAGCACCAGCGCGACGCCGTCGGCGAGGAACGCGCCGACGAACAGGGACCAGTCCAGGGTCCGGCGGGTGACGATCGCCAGGCGCAGCATCGCCGCCCAGGCCAGCATGCCGATGCTGAACACCGCGACGGCCACGAACAGCACGCGCAGGAGGACCAGCCACCCCGTCGCGGGCGGCCGCTTCGTCGGCGGCGGGTAGCCGGGGCCGTGCATGGCTGCTCCTGGAACATGGGAGGGGGACGTACGTGTCGCGTCGAGCGTATAGGGCGACCCGGACAGGCGGCCCGGGGTTGTACCGAACCGTTGTGGCACTGGTCATGTCCCGTGTCCCGGACGTCAGTCGGGGACCACGGTGCCGTCGGTGAGCCCGTCGTACATGCCCCGGACGAGCTGCTCGCCGAGGCGGCCCGCGAGTCTGAGCGTCCGCTCGAACTCGTCCAGGGCGCGGAAGTGCTCGCCGTAGCGCCGCTGGGCGTCCAGCGGGAGGCGGGGCAGCCGCAGCCGCCGTACGTCCAGCCGGGTGGCGGTGGAGGCGTAGCTGCTGGCGCGGCGGTTGTTGGCGGTGCCGCGCAGGAACCCGGCGAGGAACCAGGGGTCGAGGGCGGCGGGGTCGGGGCGGAGCAGGACGAGGTTGCGGCCCAGGGCGGCCCCGGCGGTGGCCGGGTCGGCGACGCGGGTGACGGAGCCGCCGCCGAGGACGGGGACGACGACGTCCCCGGCCTCGATCAGCACGGGTTCGTCGTCGCTCTCGGGGAGCGTTCCGGAGGGGCCGGTGCCGGCGAGGACGTCGTGGTCGGTGAGGACGGGCACCCGGGCCCGGCCGCCGCTGGTGCCGGTGCGCATCAGCAGGGCGCCGCCGCGGGCGAGTTCGCCGACGGTGGTCAGGGTCAGGCGGGGGGCGCGCCCGGCGGGCGCGGCCGGGGCGGGGGTGAGGCCGGTGGTCAGCCGGAGGGTCTCGCCGAGGCGGTCGCGCAGTTCGGCGAGGCGCGCGGTGCCGCCGCCGGCGGCGGGGGGCGGCAGATGGCGGGCCGGGGCCAGGTCGACGTCGTCGTCGAGGAGGTCGATGACGGGCAGCGAGCGGGCCAGACCGGGCCGTTCGTCGAGGTGGCCGGTCCGGTCGAAGCCGCGCCAGGCGTCGAGGACGGCCTCCCGCAGGGCCCGCCAGTCGGGGCCGCCGCGCCCCTCCCCGGCGAACCGCCCGGCGTCGGCGAGGAGGAGTTCGGGCTGCGCGGGTGGCTGTCCGGGCCGCCGCAGCACCCACAGGTGGAGCGGGAGGTTGTACGGCGGCGCCGCGCCGGTGGGCAGCGCGACGACGGCCCGCAGGGCGCCCCGGCGCAGCAGGTCGGCGCGGACCCGGCGGCCGGAGCGGCGGGAGGCGGCGGCGGGCGGCATCAGCAGGACGGCGGTGCCGCCGTCCCGCAGCCGGGCCAGCGCGTGCTGCACCCAGGCCAGCTCGGACTCGGTGCGGGCGGGGAAGCCGTACTCCCAGCGGGGGTCGTAGGCGAGTTCGTCGTGCCCCCAGTTGCGTTCGTTGAACGGCGGGTGGCACAGGACGGCGTCGGCGCGCAGGCCGGGGAAGGCGTCGGCGCGCAGGGTGTCCCCGGCGGCGGCGCGGACGGTGGCCCGGGTGTGCAGGGCGAGCCGGAGGGCGGTGAGCGCGGTGAGGTCGGGGGCCGCGTCCTGGACGTACAGGGTGCGCTCGGGGGCGCCGGGGCCGGGCCGGTCGGCGGCGCGGGGCAGGGCGCCGGTGCCGCAGGCGGGGTCGAGGAGGGTGCGGGCGGGTCCGGCGAGGTCGGCCATGAGGGCGGCCAGGTCGGCGGGGGTGAGGTGGTACTGGCGGGGGTTGGCGTCGAGATGGCGGCCGAACAGGAACTCGAAGGTCTGCCGGGTTCCCTGCTCGGCGGCGAGTTCTGCGGTGCCGCGCAGCAGGGGCAGGGAGACCCGGAGCGCTTCGGGGGCCGGGGCGCTGACGGCGGGGACGGCGGGGGCCGCCGGGCCGTGGTGGCCCTCCGGGATGCCGCCGTCCGGGGTGCCGCCGTCCGGAGTGCCGGCCGCCGGGGGGCCGCCGAGGCGGGCGGCGAGCAGGTCCTCCAGCGCCTCGCCCAGCGCTCCGGCGAGCCGGTCGTCGGGGGTGTCGCTGATCCGCAGCCAGCGGGCGGGCCGGTCGTGGAGCAGGAGGAGCAGGCAGCCGGCGTGGACGAGGGCGGTGACGGGGCCGTCGGGGTGCCCGGCGATCTGCTGCCAGACCTGCTCGCGCAGCGGGACCTCGGCGAGCTTGCCGTGCTCGCGCAGCCAGTCCTCCACCTCGGCGAGGGCGAAGGAGGGGCTGGCCTCGGTTCCGCCGACGGGCCGGGGGAAGTCGGTGTGGCGGCGGCGCCAGTTGCTCACGGCGGCGCGGCCGACGCCCGCGAGCCGTGCGATCCCGGCGGCGGTCACCTCTGTCGCGTTGTCCTGCACCGGCCCGGCTCCCCTCGTCCCTGTGAGGGGCGCCCGTCCCCCATGTGGCGCCGAGCATACCGAGGAACATCGCCCCAACCCATTCACGCGCGTGTACCAACACCCATACGTGAACCGTGTTGACTCGGTTCACACTCTCTGTTGTTATTGACCTCGCGAACGAGCGATGGCCGTCCAGAAGGCGTCGCCGCATCGGGAGGGGAATCCGTCATGGGCATGAAGGGCAAGATCGCTCTGGGCGCCGTCATCGGGATCGTCGTCATCGGCGCCGTGTCGGTGGCCGGCGGGGACGACGGCGACGGCGGCCCGGGCGACCGCAACCCCGCCGCGGCGGCGGACAAGGGCGCGGGGGACGCGAAGGGCACCGGAAAGGACTCCGGGGGCTCCGGCGAGAAGAAGGAGGAAGAGGAGAAGAAGGCGGCCTTCGGGGGCGACGGCGACTTCCGGGTGGGCACGGACATCAAGCCCGGCACCTACCGCTCCACCGGCAACACCGACGACGGCTGCTACTGGGAGCGCGCCAAGGACGCCTCCGGCGAGCTGGACTCGCTGCTGGCCAACGACAACGTGACCGGCACGACCTACGTCACCGTCAAGGACGGCGACAAGCTCTTCAAGTCCAGCGGCTGCCGCGACTGGGAGGCCGTCGACCCGGCCGCCAAGGGCACCCCCGCCACCACCATGGCGGGCGACGGGGGCATGTTCGCCGTGGGCCGCGACATCGCGCCCGGGACCTACCGGTCCACCGGGAACACCGACGACGGCTGCTACTGGGAGCGGACCAAGGACGCCGAGCACGGGCTCGACTCGATCCTGGCGAACGACAACGTGAGCGGTACGGCGGTGGTGACGGTCAGTGCCTCCGACGCCTACTTCAAGACCGCCGGCTGCGGCGACTGGAAGAAGAGCGGCTGACCGCCACCCCCGCCCGGCACGGCGTCAGGCGGTGCACTGCTCCCGCATGGCGTCCTTGTCGGCCTTGGTCACCGGCATCGCGTACTTGACGGCGACCTGCGCGAACCGGGCCGCGTACGCGCAGCGGATGTCCTTGTCCGGGGGCAGCCAGGAGGCCGGACCGGAGTCGCCCTTCGAGGAGTTGGCCCGGCCCTCGACCGGCAGCAGGTTGAGCGGGTCGTTGGCGAGCTGCTTGCGCTTCGCCTCCGCCCACCGCGACGAGCCCATCTGCCAACTGTAGGAGAGCGGCACCACGTGGTCTATCTGGACCGCGCTCGCCTTCTCCTTGCGCCACTCGATGGTCGTGCCGGTGTACGGGTCGCGCAGGGTCATGGAGATGACCACGCAGTTGGAGCCCTCGCGGAAGCGCAGCTTCTCGCCGTCTCGCTGGAGCAGGTCGTTGCGGGTGTCGCAGCCGTTGCGCGCCAGCGGGACACCGTCGGCGGTGTCCATCCATGCGTAGCCGAACTTGTCCCGGGCGTAACCGGTCTTGGGGCCGCGGCCCTTGGTGCCCACGCTCTCTATCAGGGTCAGCGCCCCGGACCGGTCGGCGTCGGCGGTGAGCACGGCCAGGCCGGGCTTGGTGCCGTCGGGGTTGACCAGCGGGCTGACGGCCCGTCCGTCCCGCGCCCCGGGCGCGGCCGCGGCGCCGCCGCTCGTCGCCGCTGAGGGGTCGTCGTCCAGCCCCTCGCAGCCGGTGACCAGCGCCAGGGTCGCGCAGAGCGCCGCCCCCGTGCCCATCAGCCGTATCCTGCCCGCCCTGTGGTGCCGCCTCACGCGTGCCCCTCCCCTAATCGATCAACGTCGGCAATACCGTAGCCTCCCGGTGGACCGGGGCATAGAGGGCGTTGACGGGCATACACCGGGACTCGGGCGTATCGTCGGAGTCAGTCACGTCCGGAAGGAGCCCCGCATGGGCATCCTCGACAGGTTCAAGAGCAACAAGGCCGCCAGGGACAAGGCCGGGCAGGCGTCCGACGCCGCCGAGCGGAAGATCAACGAGAGAACCGGCGGCAAGTACGAGCACCAGGTCGACACCGCGCAGCAGAAGGCGGAGCAGCGGCTCGGCATGGACCGCGACCGCGGCGGGGACCGGCGCGGCGACCACTGAGACCGCCCGGCCCGCGGGACGGGCCGGGCGTTCGAGTACCACACCGGGGACGGCCGGACCCGCACCCCCGGTACGGCGGGACCCGCTCCCCGTCAGGCGCGGGAGCCTTCCCGTACGGCGGGGTGCGGGGATCCTCACCCCGGCACGGCTTCGGGCCCGGTACCGGTGCGGCTTCCCGGGGCCGTACGGCGGTGCGCATCGCCGTACGGCCCCGGGCCGTCACACCGGTACCGGGCCCGGGCGCGGTCATCGGGGCCGGCCGCGGGCGCCGGCGGCCGCTGCGGACAGCCCCGGCCGCTGCGGACACCCCTCGGCGGTCACGGGCCCGTGGCCGGGAGACCGGCCGACACCCCGTGACCGGGAGGGGCCGGCGGGCCGGGGTCTTTCGTCTGATCCGGACGAGAGGTCCTAGGACCCGGTGATCGAGGTCAGGAACTCCCCCACCCAGCCCAGCAGTTCCCGCCCGACCAGCGGCCTGCCGCCGACCTTCGCGGTCTTCGGGCGGGGCACCAGCACCTGGTGGGCGGTGGGCTTGATGACCGAACCCGGGTAGAGCCGCTTCAGCCGCAGCTCCTGGGACTCCCTCAACTCCACCGGGGCGAAACGGATGTTGGTGCCCTGGAGGACGATCTCGCCGACCCCGCAGGCCCGCGCGAGCATCCGCAGCCCGGCGACCAGCAGCAGGTTCTCCACCGGCTCCGGCAACTTCCCGTACCGGTCGACCAGTTCCTCGCGGACTGCGGCGATGTCCTCCTCGCTGCCCGCCGAGGCGATGGCCCGGTACGCCTGCAGCCGCAGCCGCTCGCCGGGCGCGTAGTCGTGCGGGACATGGGCGTCGACCGGAAGCTCGATCTTCACCTCCAGCGGCGGCTCCTCCTCCACGCCGCCCTCCAGGGAGGCCCGGTAGTCCGCGACGGCCTCGCCGACCATCCGCACGTACAGGTCGAAGCCGACGCCCGCGATGTGGCCGGACTGCTCGCCGCCGAGCAGGTTGCCCGCGCCGCGGATCTCCAGGTCCTTCATCGCCACGTACATGCCCGCGCCCATCTCGGTGTGCTGGGCGATGGTCGCCAGCCGCTCGTGGGCGGTCTCCGTCAGCGGCTTCTCCGGCGGGTACAGGAAGTAGGCGTAACCGCGCTCGCGGCCCCGCCCGACCCGGCCGCGGAGCTGGTGGAGCTGGCTGAGGCCGAAGTTGTCGCCGCGCTCGACGATCAGGGTGTTGGCGTTGGAGATGTCGATGCCCGACTCGACGATGGTGGTGGAGACCAGCACGTCGAACCTCTTCTCCCAGAAGTCGACGACGACCTGTTCGAGGGCCTGCTCCGACATCTGGCCGTGGGCCGTGGCGATCCGCGCCTCGGGCACGATCTCGCGCAGCCGGGCGGCGGCCCGGTCGATGGACTCCACCCGGTTGTGGATGTAGAAGACCTGCCCCTCGCGCAGCAGCTCGCGGCGGATCGCGGCGCCGATCTGCCGGGTGTCGTAGGGGCCGACGAAGGTCAGCACCGGGTGCCGCTCCTCCGGCGGCGTGGTGATCGTCGACATCTCGCGGATGCCGGTGACCGCCATCTCCAGGGTGCGGGGGATCGGGGTCGCCGACATGGTCAGCACGTCGACGTTGGCCCGCAGCTTCTTGAGCTGCTCCTTGTGCTCGACGCCGAAGCGCTGCTCCTCGTCGACGATGACCAGGCCCAGGTCCTTGAACTTCGTCTCCGACGAGAACAGCCGGTGGGTGCCGATCACCACGTCGACCGAGCCCTCCCGCAGGCCCTCCAGCACGGCCTTCGCCTCGGCGTCGGTCTGGAAGCGGGACAGCGCCCGCACCGTCACCGGGAACTGCGCGTACCGCTCGCCGAAGGTGCCGAAGTGCTGCTGCACCAGCAGGGTCGTCGGCACCAGCACGGCCACCTGCTTGCCGTCCTGCACGGCCTTGAAGGCGGCCCGGACCGCGATCTCGGTCTTGCCGTAGCCCACGTCGCCGCAGATCAGGCGGTCCATCGGGACCGTCTTCTCCATGTCCTCCTTGACCTCGGCGATGGTGGTGAGCTGGTCCGGCGTCTCCGCGTAGGGGAAGGCGTCCTCCAGCTCCCGCTGCCAGGGGGTGTCACCGCCGAAGGCGTGGCCGGGGGCCGCCATCCGGGCGCTGTAGAGCCTGATCAGGTCGGCGGCGATCTCCTTGACCGCCTTCTTGGCGCGGGCCTTGGTCTTCGTCCAGTCCGCGCCGCCCAGGCGGTGCAGGGTGGGCGCCTCGCCGCCGACGTACTTGGTGATCTGCTCCAGCTGGTCCGTGGGGATGTAGAGCCGGTCGCCGGGCTGCCCGCGCTTGGCCGGGGCGTACTCCACCACGAGGTACTCACGGGTGGCGCCCTGCACGGTGCGCTGCGCCATCTCGATGTAGCGGCCGACGCCGTGCTGCTCGTGGACGATGTAGTCGCCCGCCTCCAGGGTGAGCGGGTCGATGGTCTTGCGGCGCCGCGCGGGCATCCGGGCGCCCTCGCGGCCGGCCGCCTTCTGTCCGGACAGGTCGGTCTCGGTGAGCACCGCGAGCCCGAGCCCCGGGTCGACGAAGCCGTGGTCGATGGCGCCGCAGGAGACGTGCACCACGGACGGGGCGAGGGTGTCCAGGTCCTTGTCGAGGCGGGCGGCGATGCCCTCGCCGCCGAGCACCTCGACGGTGCGGGACGCGGGGCCGTGGGCCTCGGTGACGTAGGCCACGCGCCAGCCGTCGGAGAGCCAGCCCTTGGTGTCGGCCAGCGCCCTCGCGGTGTCGCCCCGGTAGGTGTCGGGGGCGCGCATGCCGAGGGTGAGGGTGTCGGCCTCCTCCAGGGCGTCGTCGGCGGCGAACGGCGACACCGACCACCACATCATGCCCAGCTCGCGGGCCCGGTCCCGGACGTCGGCGATGGACCACAACGAGGCCGCGCCCACGTCGATCGGGGCCTCGCCGCCGCCCGCCGTGGCCGCCCACGACGCCTGGAGGAACTCCTGCGAGGTGGCGACGAGGTCGGCGGCCCGGGTGCGGACCCGCTCGGGGTCGCAGACCACGCTCATCGAGCCCTCGGGCAGGACGTCGAGCAGCAACTCCATGTCGTCGACGAGGACGGGCGCCAGGGACTCCATGCCCTCGACGGCGATGCCCTCCGCGATCCTGCCGAGCAGCTCGCCCAGCTCGGGATGGCGCTCGGCGAGGACGGCGGCGCGCCGCCTGACCTCGTCCGTCAGCAGCAGCTCACGGCAGGGCGGGGCCCACAGCCCGTGCTCGGCGACCTCCAGGGAACGCTGGTCGGCGACCTTGAAGTAGCGGATCTCCTCCACGTCGTCGCCCCAGAACTCCACGCGCAGCGGATGCTCCTCGGTGGGCGGGAAGACGTCGAGGATGCCGCCCCGGACGGCGAACTCGCCGCGCTTCTCGACCAGCTCCACGCGGGCGTAGGCGGCGGCCGCGAGGGCGGTGACCACCTCGCCGAGATCGGCGCCCTGCCCCGTCCGCAGGGAGACCGGCTCCAGGTCGCCCAGGCCCTTGACCTGCGGCTGGAGCACGGAGCGCACGGGGGCGACGACGACGGAGACGGGGCCGGTCCCGGGGTCGTCGGGGCGCGGGTGGGCCAGCCGCCGCAGGACGGCCAGCCGGCGGCCGACCGTGTCGCTGCGGGGGCTGAGGCGCTCGTGCGGCAGCGTCTCCCAGGAGGGGTACTCCACGACGCCCTCGGGGGGCAGCAGCGAGCGCAGGGCGGCGGCCAGGTCCTCCGCCTCGCGGCCGGTCGCGGTGACGGCCAGCACGGGGCGACCCGTCCCGCGGGCCAGCGCGGCGACCGTGAAGGGGCGGGCCGCGGGCGGACCGACCAGGTCGACGTGCATGCGGTTGCCGTCGGAGGCCGCCGCGATCGCTTCCGCGAGGGCGGTGTCCTTGACGACGGCGTCGAGCAGACCGTGCAGGCTCATGAAAGGGCGCTTTCCGTCCGTGGACAACACGAAGAACCCGACGCGGGATGAAGGGGCCGGGGGCTCTCCAGCGTACGACGCCGCCCGTCCCGGCGCGGGGGCCTGTGGACAACGCCGCCGCGCGCCCCGGGCCCGGGCCCGGCGAACGGGCTCCGCCCCCGGCGCGTGCCGCGCGGCCGGGCTCCCCGGCGCGCGCCCTGCGGCCGGACCGCTCCGGTACGCGCTCCCTGGGACCACGCCACGCCCGTGCGGCGGTGCTCACCCGGGGCCGCCGTGCCGCCGTGCTCTCCCCCGCACCCGGGCCCCATGGCACGGCGTGCCCGAAGGCACGCCCCGCAGGGCAGGGGCCCCGCGCACCCGCCCGGCGAACGGGACCCCGTGACACGCGCCCCGCGGCCGGGAAGCGCGGGGTCCGCCGGGACGCGCCCCGCCCCCGGTACCGGGACCGGCGGTCCCGGCCGGCCGGGACGGCAGCCCGGCGGCGGCCGGGGCCGCCCCCGCCCGCCGCCGTTCCCGTGGACCCCGCCCCCGGTCCGCCGCTCCACCGGACCGCCGCGTCCGCCCCGTGACGGCCGTGAGCCCGGCGCCGGGTCCCGCGGGACCCGGCGCCGGGCTCGTTCTCCGCACCCCCGCGGTCAGTCCGTGGCGATGGCGTTCAGGACGTTCATCCGGCCCGCCCGGAAGGCCGGGACCAGCGCGGCGAACAGGCCCACGAAGGCCGAGCCCACGAAGACGCCGATGATCGTCGGCCACGGGATGTCGAGGACGTTCAGGCCCTCCAGGGCGAGCAGCTTCTGCGCCGTGGTGCCCCAGCCCAGGCCCAGTCCCAGGCCCAGCAGGGCGCCGAAGAGGGCGATCACGACGGACTCCATGCGGATCATCCGGCGGAGCTGGCGGCGCGAGAGGCCGATGGCCCGCATCAGGCCGATCTCCCGGGTCCGCTCGACCACCGAGAGGGCCAGGGTGTTCACCACGCCCAGGACCGCCACGATGATCGCCAGGGCGAGCAGGCCGTAGACCATGTTCAGCAGCTGGCCGACCTGGTCCTGGAGCTCCTTCTTGTAGTCGCTCTGGTCGCGCACCTGGTACTGCGGGTAGTCGTGGAGGGCCTTCTTCAGCGCGGCGTAGGCCTGCGTCTCCTGGCCGTCCGCGGCCTTGGCGAACATGATCAGGTTCGGCGGGACCTTCTCGGCCGGGAGGTACTTCCGCATCGTGTCGATGCTGATGTACCGGGCCCCCTGGTCGATGGCGACGTCGTCGTCGGTGATCGCGGCGACCTTCAGCTTCGCCGTGTCGCCGCCCTTGAAGGCGACGGTGACGGTGTCGCCGACGCGCACCCCGTACTTCTCGGCGTAGTCCGAGCCGACCGACATGGCGTCGGTGCCGTAGGCGTCCGCGAGGGTGCCCGCCGTGGTGGCGCGGCGCACGTCCTCGGCGTACGTCGGGTCGGCGGCGGTGAGGCCGTCGTCGTCGCTGCGGCCGTCGGCCAGGGTCAGCCGGGCGTCGATCGCCTTGTACCGGGTGACGTGGTCCAGTCCGGGCGTGTCGCGCATCGCCCGCTCGGCCTGCGGCACGATCGGCTGACGGCCCTCGACGATGAAGTCCGCGCCGACCGAGCGGTCCAGCTCGCTGGTGGCCGAGGCGACCATCGAGGAGCCGACCACCGACAGACAGGCCACCAGGGCCAGGCCGATCATCAGGGCGGCGCCGGTGGCGCCGGTGCGGCGCGGGTTGCGCAGGGCGTTGCGCTCGGCCATGCGGCCGACCGGACCGAAGGCCCGCAGCAGCACCGCGCTGATCACCCGGACGACCCCGCCCGCCAGCAGCGGGCCGATCGCGACGAAGCCGACCAGGGTGAGCACCACGCCGAGTCCGAGCATCGACGCGCCGGTGCTCGACGAGTCCGCCGTTCCGGCGGCGTAGAGGGCGGCGGCACCGGCGCCGGTGAGGACCAGGCCGATGATGCCCCGGACCAGTCCGGACCGGCCGTCGGCGGGGGTGCCCGCCTCGCGCAGGGCGGCCATCGGGGAGATCCTGCCGGCCCGCCGGGCGGGCAGGTAGGCGGCCAGCACGGTGACCACCACGCCGAGGACCATGCCGGCCACGGGGGTCGTCGCCTTGACGGTCAGGTCGTCCGTGGACAGCTCCATGCCCGTCATCGCCATCAGCTTCATCAGGCCGACGGCGATGCCGATCCCGGCCCCGACGCCGAGCAGCGAGCCGACCAGGCCGAGGAGCAGCGCCTCGACCAGCACCGAGCGGTTGACCTGCCGCCGGGAGGAGCCGATGGCCCGCATCAGGCCGATCTCCCGGGTGCGCTGGGCGACCAGCATGGAGAAGGTGTTGACGATCAGGAAGATGCCGACCAGGAAGGCGATCCCGGCGAAGCCGAGCATGGCGTACTTGATGACGTCCATGAACTCGCCGACCTCCGCGCGGTTCGCGTCGGCGTTCTCCTCGGCCGTCTGGACCTCGTAGTCACCCGCGCCCAGGGCCGCGGTGACGTCCCGCTTGAGCCGCGCGTCGTCGACGCCGTCCGCGGCGGTGACGTCGACCTGGGTGTACCGGTCGGTGGCGCCGAGCAGGCGGTGCTGCGCGGTGGCGGTGTCGAAGTAGACCACCGCGGCGCCGGGGTTGGTGACCTTGAAGGCGGCGACGCCCACGATCCGGGCGGTGAAGTCGCCGGTCTGCGCGATGGTGCGCAGTTCGTCGCCGATCTCCAGACCGTGCTTGTCGGCGGTGTCGGCGTCGACCAACACCTCCCCCGGGCCGCGCGGCTCGTGCCCGGACTCGATCTCCATCGACCGCAGCGCGCCCCTGCTCCAGTTGCCCGCGATCGTGGGGGCACCGCTGCTCGGGCCGACGTCTTTGTTGTCGCCGTTGACGACGGTCACGTCCATCGAGACCACGGCGCCCTCGACGGACTCGACACCCTCGACGGAGCGGACCCGCTCCAGCAGCGAGGCGGGCAGCGACTCCGGCTTCCCCCGGCCCTGCGCCCCCTCGTCGGCGTCCTTGGGCAGGACCGTGACGTCGGAGGCGGTGGCGGCGAACAGCTTGTCGAAGGTGGTGCCGACGGTGTCCGTGAACACCAGGGTGCCGCAGACGAACGCCACCGACAGCAGCACCGCCACCGCCGACAGCGCCATGCGGCCCTTGTGCGCGAAGAAGTTGCGCAGGGAGGTTCTCACCACGGTCATGACGTGCGCCCCCGGGCGTCGAAGTCCTTCATGCGGTCGAGGACGGCCTCCGCGGTGGGGCGGTGCATCTCGTCGACGATGCGGCCGTCGGCGAGGTACAGCACCCGGTCCGCGTGGCTGGCGGCGACCGGGTCGTGGGTGACCATCACGATGGTCTGGCCCAGCTCGTCGACGGAGCGGCGCAGGAAGCCCAGCACCTCGGCCCCGGCCCGCGAGTCGAGGTTGCCGGTCGGCTCGTCCCCGAAGATGATCTCGGGCCGGGCGGCCAGCGCCCGGGCCACCGCGACCCGCTGCTGCTGGCCGCCGGAGAGCTGGTTCGGGCGGTGCTTGAGCCGGCCGGCCAGGCCCACGGTCTCCACGACCCGGTCCAGCCACGCCTGGTCCGGCCTGCGGCCGGCGATGTCCATGGGGAGGGTGATGTTCTCGATGGCGTTCAGCGTCGGCAGCAGGTTGAACGCCTGGAAGATGAAGCCGATGCGGTCCCGGCGCAGCCGCGTCAGCTTCTTGTCCTTCAGGCCGGTGATCTCGGTGTCGTCGAGATGGATGCTGCCGGACGTCACGGTGTCCAGACCGGCCAGGCAGTGCATCAGGGTGGACTTGCCGGAGCCCGAGGGCCCCATGATCGCGGTGAACCGGCCGCGGTCGATGTCCACGTCCACGTGGTCGAGGGCGACGACCCGGGTCTCCCCCGAGCCGTACGCCTTGACTATCTGCCGGGCCCTCGCGGCGACGGCCGTAGGCCCTCCAGTGCTCCCCTGCCTGGGAATGGTCACGGCCGATGTCATCTCATGTCTCCTATATCGGTTGTCCGACGGGCCGCCGGTGCCGTCCGGCCGCTCCGCGCGGGGCGGTGCGGCCGGTGCCCGGTCGGTGCCGGTGCCCGGTCGGTGCGTTTCCGGCCGTACGGCCGGGAGGGTGCGGCGCCGACCGGTGCCGCCGCCGTGCGCGGCGGTCCCGTCCGGGCCCGCGGTGCGGTGGGCGCCGCCCCGGTCGCGTCCCGGGCCCCGTCCCCGCACGGAAGAGTCTGCCGGGGGCAGGGGGTCCACCGCGCTGGTGCTCGGCGCACTCTTCACCGGGGGAAAACCCCACCCCCGCGGCTCCGGTTCACCGCCCCGCCGCGCATCACCAGACTAGGGAGACCACCGCCCTCCCCACGTCCTCCGCCGGTACGACCTCTCCCCCAGCCGCAGTACGGAGCATCCCCTAGGGGCAGTCAGCCCCTCGGTGCACCTCGTCTCGGGGTCGCCTCCCCCGCCGGTAGCACCCGGTCTCCACCCCGACGTCACGTCAACTCGCTTAAGGAGAAGGGGAGTCCGCCGTTCCGAGCGATGGGCGGCGGAGGTCCCGCGGGTGTCAGGGGTGACGCTCGGCCAGTTCCTCCGCCCGGCCGGACAGCGCCTGGAGGCGGGCCCGCACGGTCTCCATCTCGGCCTGTACCGCGTCCCAGAGTTCCCCGTGCTCGCGCAGCACCCGCTCGGTCTCCCGGGCGCTCTCCCGGGCCCGCGCCGTGGCCGCCCCGATCAGCTCGGCCGCCCGCTCCCCGGCCTCCTCGTCGCGGCGCCCGGCCTCCGCCTCGGCCTCGGCCAGCTCGTGGCGGGCCGCCGCGAGTTCCCGCTCGGCCGCCTCCGCCAGCTCCGCCCGGCGGGCGTCCAGGCCCGCGATCCGCCTGGCGTCCGCCCGCTCGGCCCCGGCCAGCGCCTCGGCGTGCTCCCGGCCCTGTCCGGAGAGGGTGCCCCCGGCCCGCCGCCGGGCCTCGCGCACCAGCGCCAGCGCCTCCCGGCGCCCGGCCTTCGCCTCGCGCCGGGTGGTGATCCGCAGCGCGTCGGCCTCGGCCCGCGCCGCGAGCAGCCGCTGCCGGACCCACTCGTCGGCCCGGGTCCGCACCGCGGCGGCGTCCGCCTCCGCCGCCCCGAGCACGGCGTCGGCGTACGCCCCGGCCTCCTCCCGCGCCTCGCGCGCGGCACCGCGGGCGCCCTCGCGCAGCGCCTCCGCCTCCTCCTCGGCCAGGGCGAGCAGGCGCCGCGCCCGCTCCCCCAGCCCCTCGTACGTCTGCGGGGCGAGCCCGGCGACCGTCTCCCGCAGCCCTTCCAGTTCCTCGCCCATCTCCCGGGCCAGCACCGTCAGCCGGGCGGCCCGCTCCCAGGCGGCGTCCCGCGCCAGGGACATCTCCCCGAAGCGGGCGTCGACCCGGTCGGGCCGGTAACCGCGCCCCCGTACGGCCGTGAATCCGTGCGGCGACGCCGATGCGCTGCTCATGCCGGTACCCCTGTTCCGCCCGTCGCGACTACTGCCTCACCCGATTCCATGACAATCAGCGGATATCTTGGCGGAGCGGATCAAGCGCGCATAATCCGACACTCCGGGTGAGAGGGGCGCGAGGAAGCGCGGAAGGCGGAGCACGACGGGGCGCACGGAAGCCGCACGCGGTCGGCGCACCGCCCCGGCACCGCCCCGGCCCCCTCCCGGAGGGGGCGCCGGACACGCCGGAACACATCGGGGACGCCCCGAACGGGCGAGGCGGGACGGCACCGCCGGGGGCCTCGCCGGTGGGGGGGGAAGGGCCCAGCCGTACGGGGGACAGCTGCGGGGGTGTCCCCTACGGAAGCCGTCAGGGGTGGCCGCGCGAGGGCGGTGGGCACACGGGCCTGCGACGGCAACCCCTGCGGGGGCGGGGCGGAACCCCGCGGGGAAGAGGAACAGGGGCCGGGGGTGCCGGAAGAACCGGGGAAAGGGACGGGGCCGGGCCCGGGTCTCCTCACGGAGGAGTGGCCGGGACCGGCCCCGTCGGGGTGTCAGCGGGGGCGGGTCAGAGCAGTCCGTCCCACATCTGCTCCAGCAGCACCGACCACCAGCTCTCCGGCGAGCCCAGCGCCGCCGGGTCCAGCGAGGCCAGTTGCGCCTGGAAGTCCACCGTCCAGCGGCCCGCCTGCTCCTGGTTCAGCCCGAAGCGGAGCCGCCACATCCGGCCCAGCAGCGCCAGGCAGCGCGCGAACTCCGGCAGCCCGGTGTTCACGAACTGCGGCGGCACGGGCGCTCCGCCCGGCCCCGCCTCCACCGGTACCGCCACGATGTTCGCCGTGCCGTACTGCACGCACACCGCCCGGCCGAAGTCGCTGCCGACGACGAGGTAGGAGCCCGCGTCCGGGGCGGGCCGCACCCCGCGCTCGGCCGCCAGCTCCGCCAGCGTCGGCACCGGGCGGCCCGGCTGGGCCTGGGCCCAGAAGAAGGGGCCCATGTCCATCGGCAGCCCCGCCGCGACCAGCGTGTGCGCCACCACCGGCGGCACCCCCTGGCGGGAGACGGCGGCCTGCTCGAACCGGAAGACGCCCGGCCCGAAGGCACCCGCCAGCTCCTGCCCGATGCCCTCCGGCGGGACCGGCGGCGCCGGCTGCACCGGGGGCAGCGGAGCGCGCACCGGCGCCGGGCGGGCCGGTCCGTCGGCCACCTGGTGCAGCTCGCCCTGGTGGGCCAGGAGCTGCGCCATGCCCTGCTGACGGCTCGCGTGGTCGGTGCCGTACGGGGCGATGGACGTGATCCGCGCCTGCGGCCACTGCTCCCGGATCATCCGCGCGCAGTAGGCGCCCGGCAGTTCGCAGGACTCCAGCTCGGTGTGCAGCTCCAGCACCTGGTCCGGCGGCACGTTCATGGCGCGCAGCTCGTGGAAGATCTGCCACTCCGGGTGCGGTGTGCCCGGCGCCGAGCGCCGGATGAGCTGCTGCTCGGACCCGTCCTGGGCGCGGTAGCGCAGCACCGCCTGGTACCCGGGGCCGACGATCGGCCGGCCGGGCGGCGGCTGCGGGTAGCCGTAGCCGGGCGGCGCGGGCTGCGGCGCCCCGGGCGGAACGGCACCCGCCGGGACCCCGGGGGCCGGGGGCGGCGGCGGCACGGCGGGCCCGGAGACGGGGGGCGCGGCGAGCATCGTCTCCGCGTGGTGCACGGCACCGCCCGCGCCGCCCGCCGAGGCACCGGGCGCGGCCGGGCGGCCGGGCGGCGCGGGCACGCCCCCGGGACGGCCCGGGTCGGCCAGCATCGTGGCGGCGTGGTGCGCCCCGCCCGGCGGGGTCGCCCCGGGGGGCGGCGGGGTGCCGGGGGCGGCCGGGGGCGGGGTGCCCTGCGGGGGCGTGCCCGGTCCGCCGGGGCCGAGGGAGGAGACGAGCTGGGTCGGCGCGTAGCCTCCGGCCGTCGCGCCGGGCGCCGGGGGCGGGGTGCCGTCCGGCCGCGCGCCCGGAACGCCCGGGGCGCCCGGCGGATGCGGGACGCCCGAGGGGCGGCGCGGCGGGGGCGCCGCCCTGCTGGTCGCGGCGTCGGCGATGTCCCCCGCGTTCGGCGCCGGGTGACGGGCGGCGGGGTCCTGCCCGGCCCCGGGCGGCGGGGTGCCGGGCACCGCGGGGGCGCCCGGCGGGGGCGTCGCGGACCCGGGCACGGGGCCCGGCGGCGGGGCGCCCGGCGCGGCGGGCACGGACGGCGCGGCGCCCCCGCCCACGGCACCGGTGGCGGCGTCCCGCGCTCCGGGCGTGCCCGGTGCTCCCGGCGCGGCGGGGTCGTCCAGCGCGGGCGCCAGGGCCGTCGCCGGGAGCCCGCTGCCGCCCGACATCAGCGTCGTCCTGGCCTCCGACCCCGGCGGCGGGGTGTCCTCGGGGCCGAGCACCGACAGCGGCGGCGAGAACACCGTCTCGGGCAGCGGCACCGAGCGGTCCTCACCCGCGTCGGCGGCGGTGGTGTCCGTTCCCGTCCAGGGCGTCGCCCCGGCGGGCACCGCCGGGGCGCCCGCCCCCCCGGTGTCCGCGCCGCCGTCGGCGGCCGGTGCGGCGGACGGCCAGGCCGAGCCGCCCTCCGGCGCGCCCGGTGCCGGGGTGCCGGGGGCCGGGGTGCCGTCCATGGGCACGCCCGCCAGGGTCTCGGCGAGACCGGGGTCCGCGCCGCCAACGGGGGCGTCGCCGCCCGGGGCCCCGCCGGTGCGCTCCCCGGCGCCGTGGTCACCGGTGCCGTGGTCTCCGGTGCTGTGGTCTCCGGTGCCGTCGTCCCGGGCGTCGCGGTCCCCGCCCCTGCGGTCCGGGATGCCCAGCCTGTCCGCCGCCTCCTGGAGCCACTCCGGGGGGCTCAGCAGGAACGACGTCTGGTTGAGGTCCATCCGGGCCGCCGGTGCCGGAGCCGGTTCCCCGGCCTCCTCGGCGCGGCCGTACTCCTCCTCGTACCGGCGGATCACCTCGCCCACCGGCAGGGCGGGCCACAGCGTGGCCTCGCCGCTGTCCCGCGCGATCACCAGCCGCTGCAGGCCCCCGTCGGAGCGCGGCCCCTCGGGCCGGTCCTCGGCCCACACCACGAACCCCAGGCCGAACTCCCGCACCCGCACCTCGCGGTGCTGGTACGCGGGCACGTCGCCGTTGACCCATTCCTCGGCGCGCTCCTGCGCCTGCGCGAACGTCACCATCGTCAGCTCACTCCCCCACGGGCGACGCCATGGGCACCACACGCGCGAATCCGCCGTCCACCATCAGGTTCGCCACCGTCTCCAGCTCGGGCGGGGAGCCCGCCAGCCGGGACAGGAAGGCGTCGAAGTCGTCACCGCACGGCAGCAGCAGCCGCTCCACCCGCTCCGCCGGGGCCCACGAGGGGTCGACGTCCCGCGCGTCGTCGTAGGCGCAGAACCACACCGAACCGGTCCGCTCGCCCTTCACCTTCACGGCGAGCAGCCCGCCCTGGACGAACGCGACGCCCAGGTAGTCCTTGGTCAGGTGGTCCCGCAGGCACTTGTTGACGTACACCAGGTCGTTGACCGCCGCCTCCTCGCGCACCGTGAAGAACGGCTGGTCCACCAGGAGCCCCAGCTCGGCGTCGAGCGCGGTGCCCACCGGGGCGCAGCCGCCGGCCGCCTTGAGGAAGGACCGGTAGGCGCCGGGCAGCCGGTAGCCGAGATCCTCCTCGACCCCCTGGACCTGCTGCTCCGTCACCGCCACCCCCGACTTCGGCAGCCCGAAGTGCGCGGGGCGGGTGTCCTGGAGCGGGCGGGTGCCCCGCTTGCCGTGGTCCACCGCCGTCGTCGCGATCCCGCCGTGGTGCCGCAGCAGCGCCTTGACCTCGACCGGGACCAGCTCCAGCCGCCGGGTCCCGGCCACGTGGTGCCACGTCCAGCCGTGCGGCGTCGCCACCGCCGGGACCGTCGCCCACAGCTCGTGGCCCGAGGCCGACAGCGCGGCGTTCGCCGACACGTAGTCCGTCAGCCGCAGTTCGTCGACGCCGAAGCCCTCCGGCGGCTCGGCGATCTCCGCGACCGCGCGGGCGTACGACGAGAAACCGGGGTGACCGCCCTCGTCCACCCGCACCCCTCTGGGGTGGCGGGCCGCCCGCACCGGGTCCGGGAAATGGACCACCTGTCCGGCGTAGGCCGCGTTCGGCGGCGCGGCTCGTCCCCCGGGCCGACCTGTCGTCATGGCGGTTGCCCCCTGCGGCGTCTGTCTGTCTGCACTGGTCGTCACCGCCGCACCAAGGGGCGGTGACGACAGCCTAAGCGGTACGGCGGAACCGGTCACCGGCACCGGCCGACCCGGCCGGGGACCGCCCCGCCGCCACCGTGACCAGCCGTCACCCTGTCGTGACGGACCGCCCCCTTGGTGGCGTGTCGCCCCGCCCCAGCTTCCCCACGGGCCCCGCGATTTGGCACCCTGGACGGTCCGGGGGGATGCCCAGGAGGGGAAGACGACCATGAGCGCGACGCAGACGGGACCACACACCGGCAGGGCCGACGACCCTCGATCCGGTGACCCCCGCATCGGCTGGAGCGCTTCCGAGGTCCCGCCCGCGCCCGTCCTGCGCCACCGCCGCGACGGCATCCTCCCCACGGTCGCCGCCGCCCTCTCGGTGCGGGGCACCACCCTCACCGGCACCGCCTCCCGCGCCGACGCGCCGCCCGCCCTGCACCATCTGGTGCAGGACTTCCTGGACGCCCTCGGCAGCGGGCAGCGCGACCGCTCCACCGGGCGCTGCGCCGAGACCGTGCTGATCTCCCGGCACCTGGCCACCGCCGACGCGGCCCGCAGCAAGCGCGCCTCGCGCAAGCCGATGACCAACGGCGAGGCCCGCAAGGCGCTCAAGCACGCCAAGCTCACCACCCGCCGCATCCGCGAGGACGGCGATCCCCTGCACGGCGCCTTCGCCTCACCCTGCCGCGCCTGCACCGCGCTCAGCGAGCACTTCGGCGTCCGCGTCGTCGACCCGGCCGACGGCGCCGGCTGACCGACCGGGCCCCCGGGCCCCGCCACCTCCCCCCACCACCTCGGACGAACCAGGGCAGATGCACGCCGACCGCACCTCCACCACCCGCTTCCCCGTCCCCGTCGACGCCGCGCTGCGCGACGCCGGATGGCAGCCCGGCCGCTGGGACATCAAGCAGGCCGAGGTCTGGGCCGACACCCTGCGCGACCACACCTCGCCCGCCGGGCACCGCCACGCGGTGTTCCCCGCCGCGGTGGAGGCGTGGGCCGAGTTCGGCGGGCTGCGTCTGGCCCCCACGGGGCCCGGCCGCCGGATCGCCCCCGCCGTGCTCGACCTGGACCCCCTGCACGGCCTGCACATGGCACGCACCCTCGGGGACCTCGGGCGCGCGCTCGGCACGCAGACGTGCCCGCTGGGCGCCGAGCCCGGCAGCGGGTCCCTCCTCGCCATCGACGGGGAGGGCCGGGTCTACGCCCTCGACCACACCGGCGACTGGTACCTCGGCCCCGACATCGACACCGCGCTGACCGCCCTGGTGGCCGGCGCCCAGCCCACGCGCCTCACCACGGCCTGACCCAGCGCGGAGCAACCCGCCCGACGGGGCGGCCCGACGGCCCGGCGCGGGGCACCACGGCCCGGCGGGGGCACGAGGCCCGGGACCCGCGCCCGGCCCCTCGCAGCCGGACCCCGACGCGCCCGCCCGCCCACGCGCCGTCGGCACGCACACCCGGCGGACCCGGCGGCACGCACGCGGCTCCGCCCGTCCGCCCGCCCGCCGCTCGCGGGCCACCCCCGCCACCCGGGGCCGTGGCCCGGACCGCACGGGGGCGACCGCCGACGCGCCGCCACCGTGCGCCACACCGCCCGCGCGGACCGCGCCAGCCGTGCCGACCCGCCCCCGCGGCTCCCGAAACCCGACGGCTATCGAAACCCCGTCGGCCCCGCACCGCCGTCCCACGCCGCCCGCAGGGCTACCGCGTCGACGCCGGAATCACCGCCGACACCCGGAAGCCCCCCGCGTCGGTCGGGCCCGACACGAAGACGCCGCCGAGCGCGGCCACCCGCTCCTTCATGCCCACCAGCCCGTTGCCGCCCGAGGGCAGCCCGGCCGAGGGGGACGCGCCGTCCGGCGGGGGCTCGTTCTCCACCTGCATGGCGATCTCCGACACCCGGTGCGCCAGCCGTACGTACGTCTTCGCGCCCCCCGCGTGCTTGTGCACATTGGTCAGTGCCTCCTGCACCACCCGGAACGCGGTCTGCTCGACCTCCGGCGCGTAGGGGCGCTGTGCCCCCTCGACCGACAGGGCGACCACCATCCCCGTGGCCGCCGACTGCCCGATCAGCTCCTCCAGCTCCGCCAGCGACGGCCCGTCGGCCGGGACGCCGACGCCCGCCGCCCGGGACGCCGCGGCGGCGGCCGCCGCGCCCACCGCGGCCAGCGGCACCGCCGGGCGTTCGGCGCGCACGCCGTCCCCGCCGCTGCGCAGCACCCCGAGCATCTCCCGCAGCTCCGTCAGCGCCTGCCGCCCCATGTCCCCCACCAGGGCCGCGTTGCGCACCGCCTTCTCCGGGTCCTTGCGGGCCACCGCCTGGAGCGCCGCCGCGTGCACCACCATCAGGCTCACCCGGTGGGCGACCACGTCGTGCATCTCGCGCGCGATCCGCGTCCGCTCCTCGTTGCGGGCCCACTGCGCCCGCTCCTCGGCCCGCTCCGCGAGCAGCTGCAGCTCCCGCTCCAGGCTGTCCGCGCGCTCCCGCAGGCTCTCCATCAGCCGCCGCCGCGCCCCCACGTACATGCCGAGCAGCAGCGGCGGGGCGGTCAGCCCCAGCGAGGTGGTGATCGAGGCGAACGGGACGAACCAGTCGCCGATGTCCAGGCCCTCGTGCGCCATGTCCTGCCGCACCCGCACGAACGTCACGATCAGCGTGCCCAGCAGCGACATCCCCGCCAGCGAGCCGATGATCCGGCGCGGCAGCTCCGAGGCCGCCAGGGTGTAGAGGCCCACGACGACCAGCAGGAAGCCCATCTCGGCCGGGGTGATGGCGATGGCCACCAGCACCACCGCGATCGGCCATCTGCGCCGCAGCACCAGCGCCGACCCGGCCAGCGCGCCGAAGGCGACCCCCGCCGCCACCGGGATCCCGGCCTCCCCCGCGAAGGAGACCCCCTGCCACCCGCACTCCAGGGCGGACGCGGCCCCCAGGCACAGATCCAGAGCCGCCGCGCGCCGCCGGCCCCACCAGCAGGGCCCGCCACGGGCCGGTGCGTGGTGTTCCCCCGTCGTGGTCATACACCCACCCTACGGGCGCTCCCCACCGCTTTCCGATGACTTTCCCGAAGCGATACGACGCGATAGCCCGCGAACCGGTCACGGCCGCCGCGGGGACCCCGCGGGCACCGCCGGGGACGGCCCGGAAGGCGGGTGCGCGGGGGCGGGAATCGTGACATACACGCGGGCGCGACTCCGGTAAGGTCTGAGGCGCCGTCCCCCGTGGTGTAACTGGCAGCACACTGGTTTTTGGTACCAGCAGGACAAGGTTCGAATCCTTGCGGGGGAGCCACCGCACACCCCTTTCCCGTCCGGGCCCCGGGCGGCGCCCGGCGCCGCCCGGGGCCCGGACGCGTACCCGGCCCGGACCACCCCGGTATCCTGCGGATGTCCGACCCCTCCCCCCCGAAGCCGAAGGGCATCCCGTGAGCGCCAATCGCCCGGCAGCCGTCGTCGTTCTCGCAGCGGGTGGGGGCACCCGCATGAAATCGGCCACACCCAAGGTCCTCCACGAGCTGTGCGGACGGTCCCTCGTCGGACACGTGCTCGCCGCCGCGGACGAGCTGGAGCCGGAGCACCTGGTCGTCGTCGTGGGTCACGCCCGCGAGCAGGTCACCGCGCACCTCGCCGCGACCCACCCCGCCGCGCGCACCGCCGTGCAGGAGACGCAGAACGGCACCGGGCACGCCGTGCGGACCGCCCTGGAGTCCCTCGGCGGCACCGTCGACGGCACCGTGGTCGTGGTCTGCGGCGACACCCCGCTGCTGACCGGCGGGACCCTGCGCGCCCTCGCGGACGTCCACACCGCCGACGGCAACGCGGTGACCGTGCTGACCGCCGAGGTGCCGGACGCGACGGGCTACGGCCGGATCGTGCGCGACGGGGCGTCGGGCGCGGTGACCGCGATCGTGGAGCACAAGGACGCCTCGGAGACGCAGCGCGCCGTCCGCGAGATCAACTCGGGGGTGTTCGCCTTCGACGGGCGGCTGCTCGCGGAGGCGCTGGGCAAGGTGCGCACCGACAACAGCCAGGGCGAGGAGTACCTCACCGACGTGCTCGGCATCCTGCGCGAGGCGGGCCACCGCGCGGGCGCCTGCGTGGCCGCCGACCACCGGGAGATCGCCGGCATCAACAACCGGGTGCAGCTCGCCGAGGCCCGCCGGGCCCTCAACGACCGGCTGCTGGAGCGGGCGATGCTGGCCGGCGTGACCGTCGTGGACCCGGCGACCACCTGGGTCGACGTGACGGTCGCCTTCGAGCAGGACGTGGTGGTCCACCCGGGCACCCAGCTCCTCGGGGCGACGCGGCTGGCCGAGGGCGCCGAGGTCGGGCCGAACACCCGGCTGACCGGCACCGCGGTGGGCGCGGGCGCCCGGGTGGACAACACGGTGGCGCTGGACGCCGAGGTCGGCCCGGGGGCGACGGTGGGGCCGTTCGCCTATCTGCGGCCCGGCACCCGGCTGGGCGCGGGGGCGAAGATCGGCACGTACGTCGAGACGAAGAACGCCTCGATCGGGGAGGGCACGAAGGTCCCGCACCTCTCCTACGTGGGGGACGCGACGATCGGCGACCACACCAACATCGGCGCGGCGAGCGTGTTCGTGAACTACGACGGGGAGAGCAAGCACCACACGACCATCGGGTCGCACTGCAAGACGGGCTCGGACAACATGTTCGTGGCGCCCGTCACGGTCGGGGACGGCGCCTACACCGCCGCCGGATCGGTGATCACGAAGGACGTTCCGCCCGGCTCCCTGGCCGTGGCCCGTGGTCAGCAGCGCAACATCGACGGCTGGGTGGCCCGCAAGCGTCCCGGGAGCGCGGCGGCGAAGGCGGCCGAGGCGGCGTCCCGGGAGCCGGCCGGCGAGAGCTGACCGGAAACGGCCGTCCCGATCGGGGCGTACCGTGATATGTGCACACTCGCACCCCCACCCACCTCTGAGGAGAAAGTGCTGTGACCG
This sequence comes from Streptomyces sp. SID8352, assembly GCF_009862265.1. Taxonomy (GTDB): domain Bacteria; phylum Actinomycetota; class Actinomycetes; order Streptomycetales; family Streptomycetaceae; genus Streptomyces. The sequence continues at coordinate 40,212 of NZ_WWGX01000081.1, forward strand.
GGATCAAGACGACCGGCCAGAAGAAAATGATGTTCTTCTCCGGCCGCGCCCACCCCGAGCTTGCCGAGGAGGTCGCCCACCAGCTTGGTGTCGGGGTCGTACCGACGAAGGCCTTCGATTTCGCCAACGGTGAGATCTACGTGCGGTATCAGGAGTCGGCGCGCGGCGCGGACTGTTTCCTGATCCAGAGCCACACGGCGCCGATCAACAAGTGGATCATGGAGCAGCTCATCATGATCGACGCGCTCAAGCGCGCGTCGGCCCGCTCCATCACCGTGATCGTGCCGTTCTACGGGTACGCGCGCCAGGACAAGAAGCACCGCGGACGCGAACCGATCTCGGCGCGTCTGATCGCGGACCTGATGAAGACGGCGGGTGCGGACCGCATCCTGACCGTGGACCTGCACACGGACCAGATCCAGGGCTTCTTCGACGGTCCGGTGGACCACCTGTTCGCGCTGCCGCTGCTGGCGGACTACGTGGGCGCCAAGGTGGACCGCGCCAAGCTGACCGTGGTCTCCCCGGACGCCGGCCGGGTGCGGGTCGCGGACCGCTGGTGCGACCGGCTGGGCGCGCCGCTGGCGATCGTGCACAAGCGGCGCGACAAGGACGTGGCGAACCAGGTGACGGTGCACGAGGTCGTCGGCCACGTCCAGGGCCGGATCTGCGTACTGGTCGACGACATGATCGACACCGGCGGCACCATCTGCGCGGCGGCGGACGCCCTGTTCGCGCACGGCGCCGAGGACGTCATCGTGACCGCGACGCACGGTGTGCTGTCGGGTCCGGCGGCGGACCGGCTGAAGAACTCCAAGGTGAGCGAGTTCGTGTTCACGGACACCCTGCCGACGCCGAACGAGCTGGAGCTGGACAAGATCACCGTGCTGTCGATCGCACCGACGATCGCCCGCGCCGTGCGCGAGGTCTTCGAGGACGGTTCGGTGACGAGCCTGTTCGACGAGCAGTAAGGGTTCTGCTGCGGCCCGTGATCGTTTTGGGTACGGCCTCCCTCTCCGAGTAGACTGCCCCAGTTGCTCGGCGAGGGAGGCCGTACCCGTTCCGGAGGATTCCGACGGTGCGGCGGTCCGTTATCGACGCGCTCTTCGTAGCAGGCCGTTCGTGGCCGGGTGACCACGTCCGTTCCGCTTTCCACGAGGAGTGAACATGTCCGAGGTGAAGATCGCCGTCGAGACCCGCAGCGAGTTCGGCAAGGGCGCCGCCCGCCGTATCCGCCGCGAGAACAAGGTCCCGGGTGTCGTCTACGAGTTCGGCCTGGAGCCGCTGCACGTGTCCCTGCCGGGCCACGAGCTGTCGCTGGCGCTGCGCACCCCGAACGTCCTGATCGAGCTGGTCATCGACGGCGAGCGCAGCCAGCTCGTCATCCCCAAGGCCGTGCAGCGCGACCCGCTGAAGGGCTTCCTGGAGCACGTCGACCTGCTCATGGTCAAGCGCGGCGAGAAGGTCCAGGTCGAGATCCCGGTCCAGGCCGAGGGCGAGCTGGCCCCCGGCGGCAACCTGCTGGAGCACGTGCTCTCCGCGCTGCCGGTCGAGGCCGAGGCCACCCGCATCCCCGACTACCTCACGGTGTCGGTGGCGGGTCTGGAGGCCGGTGCCGCGATCCAGGCCAAGGACATCGAGCTGCCCGCCGGTGTGACCCTGGCCGTCGACGGCGACGAGGTCGTCCTCCAGGTCCTGGCCGCGCAGGCCGAGGAGGCCTCCGCCGACGCCGAGGGCGACGAGGCCTGATCCGCCCGCGCTCACCGTTCGGTCGGCCGCTGTTCTCGCGCGAGGGCAGCGGCCGACCTGCTGTGTGAAGGAGACATGGACGTGACGACGGACGCGGACGGCCCCTGGCTGGTGGCCGGACTCGGCAACCCGGGACCGGACTACGCGATGAACCGGCACAACGTCGGCTTCATGGTGGCGGACCTGCTGGCCGAGCGGATCGGGGCCCGGTTCAAGCGGCACGGCAAGGCACAGGCCCAGGTGGTGGAGGGGCGGATCGGTCCGCCCGGACCCGCCGGACGCCGGGTGGTCCTGGCCAAGCCGATGTCGTACATGAACCTGTCGGGCGGCCCGGTGAACGCGCTGCGGGACTTCTACAAGGTCCCGGTGGCGCGCATCGTGGCGGTCCACGACGAACTGGACATCGACTACGGGGTGCTGCGGCTGAAGCTGGGCGGCGGCGACAACGGGCACAACGGGCTGAAGTCGATGACGAAGGCGATGGGCCCGGAGTACCACCGGGTCCGGTTCGGCATCGGCCGCCCGCCGGGGCGGATGCAGGTGGCCGACTTCGTCCTGAAGGACTTCGCGGCGGCCGAGCGCAAGGAGCTGGACTACTTCGTCGACCGGGCGGCCGACGCGGTGGAGTGCCTGGTGACCGAGGGACTGGAGCGGGCGCAGAGCGCCTACAACTCCTGACGGCCGCGTTCCGGTCGCCCCGCGCGTACGACTCCTGACGGTGCGTTCCGGTCGCCCCGCGCGGGTTGACCGGGCGTGGGGGCATGGCCAATGATCCCGGCCATGCCCCCGCCCTCCCCGTCCGCCGCCGTCCCCCGTCCCCGCCGGGCGGCGCACCGCACCCGCCGGGCCGCGCCGCGCCGGGCGGTCCGGGTCTCGCGGGCCGCGCTGCGGTTCGGCCGGGTCGCGTCGATGGCGGTGGTCACGGCGTTGATCCTGGTCGCCGGGGTGTGGGCGTCGTGGGGGACGGCGCAGCACGTGATGCTGACCAAGGGCCGCGAGCACGGCACCGTGGAGGTGGCCCGGTGCGTCGACGGCGTGTGCAGCGGCCGCTACACGCCCGCGTCGGCGGGCTCGCGGGAGCGGTCGGCCGTGGTCATCGAGGACTCGGTGGCGGTGGCGCCGGACCGGACGTACTCGGTCGTCGTCAAGCCGGGCAGCGACCAGGTGGTCCGCTCGGGCCCGGCCGGGGTGCTCCACGCCTGGGCGCCGCTGGGCGGGGCGCTGCTGCTGGCGTCGGTGGTGGTGGCGGGCGGCCTGCGCCGCACCCGCGCGGCCCAGGTGCTGGCCGGAGCCGGGGCGCTCCTGCTGACGGCGGCCTTCCTGGCGCTCTGAGTCCCGCACCGCACGCGGCACGGCGGTGCCCCCGCGCCCACCCGGAGCACGGGGGCACCGCCTGTGCGGGGCGGGCCGGTCAGCCGGTGTTGCGCAGACCGGCGGCGACGCCGTTGACGGTGAGCAGCAGGGCCCGGGCGAGCAGCGGGTCGGCCTCCTCGCCGGCCGCGGCGGCCTCCCGCTGGCGGCCGAGCAGGGCGACCTGGAGGTAGGAGATCGGGTCGAGGTAGGCGTCGCGGATGGTGAAGGTCTGGCGCAGGACGGGATCGGCGTCCAGCAGTTCCGTCTCGCCGGTGACCCGCAGGACCTCGGCGACGGTCAGCTCGTGCTCGGTCCTGATGGCGTCGAAGACGTGCTTCAGCTCGTCCGGCACCAGGGTGTCGACGTAGTGCTGGGCGATCCGCAGGTCCGTCTTGGCCAGCGTCATCTCGACGTTGGAGATGAAGTTGCGGAAGAAGTGCCACTGCTGGTGCATCTCGTCGAGGACGGTGTCCAGACCGGCCTCGCGCAGTGCCTTCAGGCCGGAGCCGACGCCGTACCAGCCGGGCACGATCTGCCGGGACTGGGTCCAGCCGAACACCCACGGGATGGCGCGCAGTCCGTCGAGGCCCGCGTCGGAGTCGGGGCGGCGGGACGGGCGGGAGCCGAGGTGCAGGTTGCCGAGCTGGTCGACGGGGGTGGAGGCGAAGAAGTACGCCGGCAGGTCGGGGTCCTCCACCAGCTTGCGGTAGGAGGAGTGGGCCGCGTCGGAGACGAGGTCCATGGCGGCGTCCCAGCGGGCCAGCGCCTCACCGGACTGGCGGGGCGCGGTGTGCAGGGCGGAGGCCTGGAGGGTGGCCGCGACGGTCAGTTCCAGGTTCTCCCGGGCCAGCGCCGGGATGAGGTACTTGTCGGAGATGACCTCGCCCTGCTCGGTGACCTTGATCTCGCCCTCCAGGGTGCCCCAGGGCTGGGCGAGGATCGCGTCGTGGGTGGGGCCGCCGCCGCGGCCGACGGTGCCGCCGCGGCCGTGGAAGAGGCGCAGCCGCACGCCGTAGCGGTGGGCCACGTCGCGCAGCCGGCGCTGGGCGCGGTGGATCTCCCACTGGGAGGTGGTGATGCCGCCGAACTTGGAGGAGTCGGAGTAGCCGAGCATGACCTCCTGGACGTCGCCGCGCAGCGCGACCAGGCGCCGGTAGGACGGGTCCGAGAGGAGGTCCTCCAGGATGGTGTCGGCGGCCTTCAGCTCGTCGGTGGTCTCCAGCAGCGGCACGATGCCGATCTTCGCCCAGCCGGCGTGCAGGTCGACCAGGCCGGCCTCGCGGGCGAGGACGGCGGCGGCGAACACGTCGTCGGCGCCCTGGCACATGGAGATGATGTAGGACTCGATGACCTCGGGGCCGAAGACCTCCAGGGCCCGGCGCACGGTCTGGAAGACGCCGAGGGTCTTCTCCGCGGCGGCGTCCACCGGGGCCGGGGTGGGGGCCAGCGGCCGGCGGGAGCGCAGCTCCTTGGCGAGCAGCTTGGCCCGGTACTCGCGGGGCATGTCGGCGTAGCGCCAGGACTCCTCGCCGAGCCGGTCGAAGAGCTGGCCGAGGGCGTGGTGGTGGGCGTCGGCGTGCTCGCGGACGTCCATGGTGGCGAGCTGGAGGCCGAAGGCGGCCAGGGTGCGGATGGTGCGGGCCAGGCGGCCGTCGGCGAAGAGCCCGCCGCGGTGCTCGCGCAGCGAGGTCTGCACGATGCGCAGGTCGGCGAGGAGCTCGCCGGTGCCGAGGTAGTCCCGGCCGTCCTCGTGGGGGGTGCCCTTGGCGAGGCGCTGCTTGGTGTTCTCCAGCTTCTGGCGCACACAGGTGGCCTTGAGCCGGTAGGGCTCCTCGGCGTTGAGCCGCTTGTAGCGGGGGCTGATCTCCGGGAGGTTCTCCAGGTCGGCGCCGAGGGAGTCGAGGAGTTCCCCGGTGGCCCCGGCGTAGCGGATGGAGTTGGAGAGGAAGCCGCGCAGCTCGTCGATCATCTCCAGGGCGTCGTTGATGCCGTGCTCGTGCTGGAGGATCAGGACGTCCCAGGTGACCTGGGGGGTGACGTTGGGGTTGCCGTCGCGGTCGCCGCCGATCCAGGTGCCGAAGGTCAGCGGCCGGGTGTCGTCGGGGAGCCGGACACCGGCGCGCTCCAGTTCGGCGGTGAGGTCCTCCAGGACGTCGCCGACTGCGCCCGCGTGCAGCTCGTCCAGGTAGTAGATGGCGTTGCGGGCCTCGTCGGCGGGCTCGGGGCGCACCACGCGCAGCTCGTCGGTCTGCCAGACGAGGTCGATGTTCTCCGCGAGGCGGATGTCCTGGCGGCGCCGGTCCGACTCGATGACCGGGGTGTCGAGCAGGGCGGCGATCCGGCGCAGCTTGTTGAGGACGGAGCGGCGGGCGGCCTCCGTGGGGTGCGCGGTGAAGACCGGCCGCACGTTCAGGTTGCGGACGGTCTCGCGCAGGTGCTCGGGATCGGCGTCCTTGAGCCGGTCGGCCGTACGGGCCAGCAGCCCGCCCTCGGCCGCGCGGCGGGCGCGCAGTTCGCGGCCGCGGTGCACCTGCTCGGTGACGTTGGCGAGGTGGAAGTACGTGGAGAAGGCGCGGACCAGCTTGGCCGCGGTCTCCAGCTCGGTGCCGCGCAGCAGCTCGGCGGCTGCCTCGCCGTCCTCGCGGGTGAGGCGGCGCACCTTCTCGACGAGTTCCAGCAGCTCGGGGCCCTCCTGACGGACCAGGGTCTCTCCGAGGAGATCGCCCAGCCGTCGGATGTCGGCGCGCAGTTCGCTGCTGGCCGTCGTGGTGGTCTGGTCGTCGGCACTGCTCACAGGTGCGGCTCCTTGCAGTGGTGAAGCTCGTCTGGGAGGGGACCCGGACGGCGTCTCGCGCGGCGGGCACCGCATACGGGGCGGGACGTCCGGGAAGTATTCAGAGCGGACCGCGCTGTCCGACCGGTCTCCAGGATAGGTGTCGGCCGGGACGCGCAGGCTCTGGGGCTCTTGCCGCGGGGGGGCGCGCTGCCATACTTACGTCGCCGTAGGTTACGGACCCGTAGGAAAGTGCGGGCGGCTCCGCGACCCGGCACCGCCCCAGACCCTCGACCCCCCAGGGGACACGCATGACCTCCAGTTCCGACGTGGTTCCGGACGCCCCACAGGCACCGGACGCCTCCACACCCTCCGCGACCCTGGGGGGTGAGCGGAAGCGGTCGATCGAACAGATCACGCTGCTGCTGTTCATCATCGTCCCGTTCCTGGCACTGGCGGCTGCGGTGCCGCTGGCCTGGGGATGGGGCGTGAGCTGGCTGGACCTCGGCCTGCTCGTGTTCTTCTACTACCTGGGCTGCCACGGCATCACGATCGGCTACCACCGCTACTTCACCCACGGCTCCTTCAAGGCGAAGCGCCCGCTGAGGATCGCGCTGGCCATCGCGGGCTCGATGGCCGTCGAGGGTCCGCTGGTCCGCTGGGTCGCCGACCACCGCAAGCACCACAAGTTCTCCGACGCCGAGGGCGACCCGCACTCCCCCTGGCGGTACGGCGAGACGGTGCCGGCCCTGATCAAGGGCCTGTGGTGGGCGCACATCGCCTGGATGTTCGACGAGGAGCAGACCCCGCAGGAGAAGTACGCGCCCGATCTGATCAAGGACCCGGCGCTGCGCCGGATCTCCCGCCAGTTCGTCCTCTGGACGGCGGTCTCGCTGGCGCTGCCCGCCGTGATCGGCGGTCTGGTCACGATGTCCTGGTGGGGTGCCTTCACCGGCTTCTTCTGGGGTTCACTCGTCCGGGTGGCGTTGCTGCACCACGTGACCTGGTCGATCAACTCGATCTGCCACGCCGTCGGCAAGCGCCCGTTCAAGTCGCGCGACCGCTCGGGCAACGTGTGGTGGCTGGCGGTGCTCTCCTGCGGCGAGTCCTGGCACAACCTCCACCACGCCGACCCGACCTCGGCGCGGCACGGGGTGATGCGCGGGCAGGTGGACTCCTCGGCGCGGCTGATCCGCTGGTTCGAGGCGTTCGGCTGGGCGTACGACGTGCGCTGGCCGTCACGCTCGCGTATCGATTCCCGCCGCAGGACGGAGGAAGACGGCGCCCGCCGCCGGAAGGAAACCGTCGAGGCGGCATGATGGGCGCTGTGGCGACCGACTCCAGCACCCCGAGCAATGAGAAGCCGCGGCGTGCGCGCCGCACCCGGATGACCGGTGCGGAGCGTCGCCAGCAGTTGCTGGAGATCGGTCGGACCCTCTTCGCCGCCAAGGGCTTCGAGGGCACCTCGGTGGAGGAGATCGCGGCCCGCGCCGGGGTCTCCAAGCCGGTGGTGTACGAGCACTTCGGCGGCAAGGAGGGGCTGTACGCGGTGGTGGTGGACCGCGAGATGCGCCGGCTGCTGGACATGGTGACCGGCTCGCTGACGGCGGGGCACCCCCGGGAGCTGTGCGAGCAGGCGGCGTTCGCGCTGCTGGACTACATCGAGGAGTACACGGACGGCTTCCGCATCCTCGTCCGGGACTCGCCCATCCCCCAGTCGACGGGGAGCTTCGCCTCGCTGATCTCCGACATCGCCACCCAGGTGGAGGACATCCTCGGTCGCGAGTTCAAGAACCGCGGCTTCGACGCCAAGCTCGCCCCGCTGTACGCCCAGGCGCTGGTCGGCATGGTCGCGCTGACCGGGCAGTGGTGGCTGGACGTGCGCCGCCCGAAGAAGGCGGAGGTGGCGGCGCATCTGGTGAACCTGGCCTGGCACGGCCTGGACGGGCTGGAGCCCCGGCCCCGCCTGATCGGCCACCGCAAGGCGTAGCCGGTGCCGTGCCGGTTCCGGGCCGGGCGCGGCACCGGCGCGGCGCCCGTCCGGCCGCTCGGGCGGGCACCCGGCCCGGTGCCTCCGGCGCCCGCTCACGGGTGGGTGCTCCCGGCGCCCGTGCCCGGTGCGTGCCTCCCGGCCGGGTCCGTGCCGGCCGGGGTTCCTCCCCGGGCCCGGCCCGGTCCTCCGGCCCGCCGTGGGAGGATCGGCCGACATGGCGCCTCCGGCGTCGGTGGTGGTCGCCTCCCCCTCGGTCCCGCCCGCGTTATCTCCATGTCAAGATAATTGACTTCAAGAGACTTCACATCGACACAACCACTACACTGATCGTCATGGAGGACGAGGTCGATCGACTGGTCGCAGCGTGGCGCCGGGAGCGCCCGGACCTCGACGTGGAACCGCTTGAGGTGCTCAGCCGGGTCAGCCGGCTCGCCCGGCACCTCGACCGCGCACGCCGGCTGGCCTTCTCGGAACACCACCTGGAACCGTGGGAGTTCGACGTCCTGACCGCGCTGCGACGCGCGGGCAGCCCGTACCAGCTCTCCCCCGGCCAGCTCCTCACCCAGACCCTGGTCACCTCGGGCACGATGACCAACCGCATCGACCGCCTGACCAAGAAGGGCCTGGTGGAGCGGCTGCCCGACCCGAGCGACCGGCGGGGCGTGCTGGTCCGGCTCACCGACGAGGGCCGGGACCGGGCCGACCAGTCCCTGGCCGGGCTGCTGGTCCAGGAGCGGGCGATCCTCGGGGAGCTGTCCCACGCCCAGCGGGCCGAACTGGCGGCGCTGCTACGGCAGTTGACGGCACCTTTCGACAACGTCCCGGGCTGAGGGCCGCTCCGGGGTCCCGGTGGACCGGGGCCGGTGGTGCGGCACCGGACGCGGGGCGCCGCGGGGCGGAGCCGCGCGGGATGCCGCCGGGCGGCGGCGGATCGCGGCGGGACGGCGGCTGCCGCCGGGCGGCGGTACGCCCGGGTCCGGGCGCGTCCGGCCCGCATCCGGGGGTTCCGGGATTCCGTCGTTCGGGGGTCCGGAAGTCCGGAGGTCCGGAGATCCGGCGACACCGTGGAACGCCCCGGCCGTCGCCGCGCGCACGCCCGGGGAGGCCGGGCATCGCCGAGCGGCCACCGGACCGAGCCCGGCGCCCGGACACCTCCGGGACGGCCCCGCGCCCCTCTCCGGTACGGACGCCGCCGCTCCGGTCAGGCGCTGCCGCCGCCCTGGGCCCGGCTCCAGACGACGGGCTCCAGCTCGGCGGGCCCGATCCCGGCGCGCCTGGCCAGGGCCACCGCCGCCAGGGTGGAGTGGACGCCCAGCTTGCCCAGGACGTTCTGCATATGGGTGCGCACGGTGTGCGGGGACAGGAACAGCCGCTCGGCGACGGCCTTGCGGCCCAGCCCCGCGACCATGCAGCGCAGCACCTCCCGCTCCCTCGGCGTGAGCGACTCCACCAGCCGCTCGCTCTCGGTGCGGTGCCTGCGGGCGGCGGTCAGCTCCCGCAGCACTCCGGTGAGCAGGGCGGGCGGCAGGTGCGTCTCGTCGCGCAGCACCCCCCGGATGACGCCCAGCAGCCGCGACAGGGAGCAGTCCTTGGCCACCCAGCCGCAGGCGCCGGCCCCCAGCGCGAGAGCGGCCCGGCGCGGGTCGTCCCGCTCCGCGAGCACCACGATCCGCACCGCGGGATGGGCCGCCCGGATGCCCGCGACCAGCGATATCCCGTCGACCAGCCCCTCCTCCTGCCCCTCGCGCACCGGCACCGCGGGGCGGGCGCCGGGCGCCCGGCCGCCGAGGTCGGCGTCGACGAGCGCCACGTCGAAGCGCCGCCCCTCGGCGGCCCCCCGGTCCAGACAGCGCAGCCCCGCGGGCCCGCTGCCCGCGGCGGAGACCTCCACGTCGGGTTCGGCGGCCAGCGCGGCGGCCAGCGACTCGGCGAAGATGCGGTGGTCGTCGACGACCAGGACTCGGACACGCACCACGGAACCCCCCTCCCCCAGGCTCCCGAGGAGCAGGGGACAGTCATCGTCGGAAGACGGCACCGGCAGGGTGACGACGCCCGGAACCCCTCGTTCATCCGCGCGCCCCGGCACCTGGGGAGCGGGGCGGTCGCCGGCCCGGCGCGGTCGCCGCCGTGCAGTAGCCGCTGTCCCGCCCCGGGCGCCGTACCCGGCCGTCCCGCCCCTGATCGGCACCGGCCCCCACCGATGCTGTTCATCAGAGTACGGACGGCCGCCGGATGCGGAAGGCGGTTTGCGGAACTGACAGTCCCGGGCGTTTATCGTGAGCCGCATGTTTCGTCTGGTGACAGAAGTGGACAAGGCGCGGCGCGACGAACTGCGCGTCCGGCTGCGGAACGCCAACACCGCGGCCTCCCCGGTGCTGCGTGCCCTGCGCGGCACCCCGCAGGAGCGCGAACACCCGCTGCACATCTGGGCGTTGGGGGAAACCGGAGCTCTGGCGGGCGGGCTGGTCGGCCACACCTGGGCGTCCTGGCTGCACGTCACCTACCTGTGGGTGGACGACCGCCACCGGGGCACCGGTCTGGGCACCGCGCTGCTGGCGGAGGCGGAGCGGGCGGCCCGCGAGGACCGGGGGTGCGCCGCGGCCCGGGTCGAGACCTGGGACTTCCAGGCGCCGGACTTCTACCGGGGGCGGGGCTACGACGTGGTGAGCGTGATCCCCGACTACCCTCCGGGCATCACGGAGTACACCCTGACCAAGCGCCTGGGCTGACCCCCGGTCGCCCACCCGCGCACCCACCGGGCGCGACCCCCGCCCGGCACCCCGCCGTCGCACCGCCGCACGGCGCCACGGGGCACCCCGCCCGCCCGTGCCCCGCTCACCCGGCACCCGGCCGTGCCCCTCTCACCCGACGCCCGGGGCACTCCGCCCCCGCGTCCCGGTCGCGCGCCCCGCCCGTCCGGAGCCGCCCGGAACCCCGGACCGACCCGGAGCCGCCCGGAACCCCGGACCGACCCGGAGCCGCCCGGAACCCCGGACCGACCCGGACCCACCCGGAACCCCCGGACCCACGCGGACCGCCCGTTACGCCACCCGACGCGCCCCCGCCGACGGTAGCGCCCCGAAGACGCGGGGCGCGCGGAACCCGGCCCCGGCGAACGCCTCCCGGACCGCCCCGGCGACGCCCTCCGCCGCGTCCTCCGGGGCCAGCACGACCGCCGAGCCGCCGAAGCCGCCGCCGGTCATCCGGGCGCCCAGGGCACCGGCGGCCAGCGCCGTGTCCACCACGAGGTCCAGCTCCGGGCAGGACACCCCGAAGTCGTCCCGGAGGGACGCGTGCCCCTCGGTCAGCACCGGCCCCACCGCCCGGAGGTCACCCGACTCCAGCAGCTCCGCCGCCCGCTCCACCCTCCGGTTCTCGGTGACCACGTGCCGGACCAGGCGGCGCACCTCCGGCTCGCCGTCCAGCCGCTCCAGCGCGGCGTCCAGCTCCCCGTACCGGACGTCCCGCAGCGCGGCCGCGCCGAGCAGGGCCGCGCCCCGCTCGCACCCGGCCCGCCGCCTGCCGTACTCACCGGCGCTGTGCGCGTGCGCGACCCGGGTGTCGACGACGAGGACGCGCAGCCCCCCGGCGGCCGGGTCGAACGGGATCTGCCGCCGGGAGAGGTCGCGGGTGTCGAGGAACAGGGCGTGCCCGGCCTCGCAGCAGGCGGCGGCCGTCTGGTCCATGATCCCGACGGGGGCGCCGACGTAGGCGTTCTCCGCGCGGCGGCACAGCCGGGCCAGCACGGTGCCGGTCAGGCCCAGGCCGAACAGGTCGTTCAGGGCGAGGGCGGTCACGACCTCCAGCGCCGCCGACGAGGACAGCCCCGCGCCCGGCGGCACCGCCGACGCCAGATGGACGTCGGCGCCGGTGATCCGGTGACCCGCCTCGCGCAGCGCCCACACCACGCCCGCCGGGTACGCCGTCCAGGCCCGGTCCTCCCCCGGCGCCAGGGCGGCCACCCGCAGCACGACGGGATCGCCGCCGGCCTCCGCCGAGTGCAGCCGCAGCACCCCGTCGTCACGGGGCGAGACGGCCGCGAGCACGCTCTGCGGCAGGGCGAAGGGCATCACGAAGCCGTCGTTGTAGTCGGTGTGCTCCCCGATGAGATTGACCCGGCCGGGCGCCGCCCACACGCCCCGGGGCCCCGCCCCGTACAGCTCCCGGAACCGCTCGGCGACGCCCGCGCTCACCGCGCGGCCCCCTGCCCGGCCGACACGTCCCCCGCGCCGTCCCCGCCCGCCGCGCGCTCCGTCCCGCGGCCCTCCCCGCCCTCCGCCGCGCGCTCCGCCTCGCGGCGCCGCGCGAACTCCCACGCGTCGGCGACGATGTCCTCCAGACCGGTGCGGGAGGGGCGCCAGCCGAGCCGCTCCCGGGCGGCGCGGGCGGACGCCACCAGGACCGCCGGGTCCCCGGCCCGGCGCGGCGCCGCCACCTCGGGGACCGGACGGCCCGTCACCCGGCGCACCGTCCGCACCACCTCGCGGACCGAGAAGCCGCTGCCGTTGCCCAGATTGCAGACGAGGTGCTCGCCGGGGACGACGGCGTCGAGGGCCAGCAGATGGGCCTCGGCCAGGTCGGCGACGTGGATGTAGTCGCGGACGCAGGTGCCGTCCGGCGTCGGGTAGTCGTCGCCGTGGACGGAGAGGGCCTCGCGCCGCCCCTGGGCCACCTGGAGCACCAGCGGGATCAGATGGGACTCGGGGTCGTGCCGCTCCCCGTGCGCGCCGTACGCCCCGGCGACGTTGAAGTACCGCAGGGAGACCGCGCCGAGCCCGTGGGCCGCCGCCTCACCGCGGATCATGTGGTCGACGGCGAGCTTGGAGGCGCCGTACGGGTTGGTGGGCGCGGTCGGCGCGTCCTCCGCGACGGGGACCACCGCCGGTTCGCCGTAGACGGCGGCCGTGGAGGAGAAGACGAGCCGCCGCACGCCCGCCCCGCGCATCGCCGCCAGCAGCGCCATGGTGCCGCCGACGTTGTTCTCCCAGTACTTCTCCGGCTTCGCCACCGACTCCGCGACCTGCGAAAAGGCGGCGAAGTGCAGCACACCGTCGAAGGACGGGCCGAGCCACCGGGCGGCGTCGCGGACGTCGCCCTCGATGAACGCGGCACCCTCCGGCACGCCCTCGCGGAAGCCCGTGGAGAGGTTGTCGAGGACGACGACCTCGTGCCCGGCCTCCAGCAGGTGCCGGGCGACGACCCCGCCGACATAGCCCGCGCCGCCCGTCACCAGATATGTGCCGCTCATGAACCCGCTACCTCCCGCAGTCGCCCGGCCGCGCGTTCGGGCGGCACGTCGTTGACGAAGACGTCCATGCCGGACTCCGAACCCGCGAGGAACTTCAGCTTGCCGGATGTCCGCCGGATGGTGAAAAGCTCCAGGTGCAGCGCGAAGTCCTCGCGCGTCACCCCGCCCGCCTCCGCCAGCGGGCCCCGGGGCGCCTGGTGCCAGGCGGAGACGTACGGGGTCGGGGGCTCGTCCGGGCCGAAGATCCGGTCGAAGCGTCGCAGCAGGTCCAGGTAGACGCGGGGGAACTCGGCGCGCGCCGCCTCGTCCAGCGCCGTCAGGTCGGGCACCCGGCGCCTCGGGTACAGGTGGACCTCGTACGGCCAGTGCGCGGCGCGGGGCACGAAGGCCGCCCAGTGCTCACCCTCCAGGACGACCCGTTCGTCCGCCAGTTCCCCGGCCAGGACGGCGTCGAAGAGGTTCTCCCCGGTGGCCCCGCGGTGCGCGGCGACCGAGCGCAGCATGCGGGCGGTGCGCGGGGTGACGAAGGGGTAGCCGTAGATCTGGCCGTGCGGATGGCCCAGGGTGACGCCGATCTCGGCGCCCCGGTTCTCGAAGCAGAACACCTGCTCCACGCGGGGCAGCCGGGACAGCTCCGCGGTGCGGTCCGTCCAGACGTCGAGCACCAGCCGGGCCCGCTCCTGGGTCAGCGTGGCGAACGAGGCGTCGTGGTCCGGGGTGAAGCAGACCACCTCGCAGCGGCCGGAGTCGCCGGCCAGCGAGGGGAAGCGGTTCTCGAAGACGGCCACGTCGTACGAGGAGTCCGGGATCTCGCTCGGCCGCCCGTCCCGCGAGGGGCACAGCGGGCAGGAGTCGGCCGGCGGATGGTAGGTGCGGCCCTGGCGGTGGGAGGCGACGGCGACCGCGTCCCCGAGCAGCGGGTCCCGGCGGATCTCCGAGGCGGTGACGGTGGGCTCCAGCGGCCGCAGGTCCACGGCGTCCCGCACGACGGCGTCGTCCAGGTCGTAGTAGACCAGCTCACGGCCGTCGGCCAGCCGGGTCGAGGTCTTCCTCACCGACGCGCTCCTCCGCCCCCGGGAGGCACGCCGTCACCGCGCACCCCCAACGCCACAACAGAATCAAACATTACACGGCACAACCCACCACGCCCGGACTCCCGTTCTTCACCGAAGAACTCCGTCGGGGTGCGTTCCGGCGGCGCCCACGCGGCGTAGGTTCCGCTCAGACCGGTCCACGCAACGAAGCGAGGCGTATGCACACCCCCACACCGCTGGCCGCCGGACTCCGCCTCCCCACCAACTGGCTCGACTACACGATCCTGGGCATCTACTTCGCCGTCGTCCTCGGCATCGGCCTGGCCGCCCGCCGCTCGGTCCGCACCAGCCTGGACTTCTTCCTCTCCGGCCGCTCCCTGCCCGCCTGGGTGACCGGGCTCGCCTTCATCGCGGCCAACCTGGGGGCCACCGAGATCCTCGGCATGGCCGCCAACAGCGCCCAGTACGGCGTGTACACCACGCACTGGTACTGGATCGGCGCGATCCCGGCGATGGTCTTCCTCGGCCTGGTGATGATGCCGTTCTACTACGGCTCCAAGGTCCGCTCGGTCCCCGAGTTCCTGCTGCTCCGCTTCGACCGGGCGGCGCACCTGCTCAGCTCGGTCCTGTTCGCCCTCGCGGCGGTCCTGATCGCCGGCGTCAACCTCTACGCCCTCGCCATCGTCGTCGAGGCGCTCCTCGGCTGGCCCGAATGGGTCGCCATCGTCGTCGCGGGCTTCTTCGTCCTCGCCTACATCACCCTGGGCGGGCTCTCCTCCGCCATCTACAACGAGGTCCTCCAGTTCTTCGTGATCCTGGCGGCCCTGGTCCCGATCGCCTTCCTCGGCCTCAGGAGGGCCGGCGGCTGGGACGGCCTCTCCGACAGCCTCACCCGCGGCCACGGCCCCGACTTCATGACAGCCTGGGGCGGCACCGGCATCGGCAGCCCCAACCCGCTCGGCGCCAACTGGCTGACCATCGTGCTCGGCCTCGGCTTCGTCCTGTCCTTCGGCTACTGGACGACGAACTTCGCCGAGGTGCAGCGGGCGCTGTCCGCGAAGAACCTCTCCGCCGCCCGGCGCACCCCGCTGATCGCCGCGTTCCCGAAGATCTTCATCGTCTTCCTGGTGATGATCCCGGGACTGGTCGCCGCCGCCCTGGTCCCCGCGATCGGCACCCCCGGCTCGGACCTCCAGTACAACGACGCCATCCCCTACCTGATGCGGGAGCTGCTGCCCAACGGCGTCCTGGGGATCGCCGTGACCGGACTGCTCGCGGCGTTCATGGCGGGCATGGCGGCGAACATCTCGTCCTTCAACACCGTGCTCACCACGGACATCTGGGCGAAGTACGCGGTCCGGGGCCGCGAGGACGCCTACTACGTCCGCTTCGGCCGCCTGATCACCGCGGCGGGCGTCCTCGCCTCCATCGGCACGGCGTTCCTCGCGTCGTCCTTCTCGAACATCATGGCCTACCTCCAGGCCCTGTTCTCCTTCTTCAACGTGCCGATGTTCGTGGTCTTCGTCATCGGCATGTTCTGGCCGCGCGCCTCCGTGAAGTCCGGCTTCTGGGGCCTGCTCGCGGGCACCACGGCGGCGATGGTCAACTACTTCGTCCTCTACCGGCAGGGCGTCGTCGCGATCCCCACCGACCAGGGCGCCAACTTCGTCTCCGCCATCGCCGGGTTCGTGGCGGGCGGGGTCGTCATGGTCGCCGTCTCCCTCTTCACGGCGCCCCGGCCCGCCGCCGAACTCCAGGGCCTGGTCCACGGCACCCGCTCCCCCGGCACGCCCGAACCGCCGGCCGAGGGCGACGACGCCTGGTACCGCCGCCCGGCGCTGCTGGGCTGGGGCGCGGTGCTCCTGGCCGCGGCCTGCTACCTCCCGTTCTCGCTCTGACCGGCACGGAAGGAGAGACATGTCCGAGCACGACATCCAGCGCGAGGTCTCCGAACTGGAGAGCAGATCCACGACGGCCGCGCGCCTCTTCGACATCCGCCGCATCATCGGCGGGCTCTTCGTGGTCTACGGCGTCATCGTGACGACCGCGGGCATCCTGGCGTCCGACGAGGACATCGCCAAGGCGCAGGGCGTCAACATCAACCTGTGGACGGGCCTGGCGATGCTCCTGCTCGGCCTCTTCTTCCTGACCTGGCTGAAACTGAGCCCCNCCCCNCCCCCACCCCCGACGGACCCCGCCCAGTAACACCCGAGCCCCGCACACGACGGAACCCGGAGGAGAAGGAGGAACAACCCCGCACCCGCCCACGGCGGCAAGCGACGGAGAAGGACGGGCGCGGGGCCCCACACCCACCCACGGCGAGAAGCCGACCGAGAAGGCCGGGCGAGGTGCCGGCACCCGCCCACGGCGGCAAGGGACGGAGAAGGATGGGCGTGGGACCCCACACCCGCGCACGGCGAGAAGCCGACCGAGAAGGCCGGGCGAGGTGCCCGCACCCGCGTACGGCGGCAAGGGGACGGGGCGGGGGTGGCCGCCCGCAGAGGTTGGCGCGTCAACAGAGTGCGCCCCCTAATCNCCCCATTCCGCGCCGTTCCGAGGACGACCACCCCCGCCCCGGCCCCAACCCCAAAACACCAAAGGCGCAACAAACACCCCCACCCACCAAAAGATGCGCCGCAGGCACAACCA
>NZ_WWGX01000082.1 GCF_009862265.1 Streptomyces sp. SID8352
GGGGTTGCGGGTTGTGTTTCATAGTGTTTCGGTGGTCATAGCGTAGGGGAAACGCCCGGTTACATTCCGAACCCGGAAGCTAAGCTCTACAGCGCCGATGGTACTGCAGGGGGGACCCTGTGGGAGAGTAGGACGCCGCCGAACAATCCTTCAGAAGGGTTGGACCAGGAACTTCGGTTCCGGGTCCAACCCTTTTTTGTTGTGCGTCACTTGGCGTTCACGTCGCGCGGCCACCATGCCGGTATGAGTACTGCTGCACTGCTCAGGGCCGCCGGCGTGGGAGCCGGCGACGAGGTCGTCGTGCCGGCCTTCGGGAACGTGGAGATCGCCGAGGCCGTCGCCTCGGCCGGAGCGTCACCGGTGTTCGCGGACATAGACCCGGTGACGTACTGCCTGGACGGCTCGTCCGTGGAGGCGGCGCTCGGCGCCCGCACCGCGGCCGTCGTCGTCGTGCACCGCTTCGGCCGGCCCGCGGACATGCCGCGGCTGCACGAACTGGGGCGGCGGCACGGGCTGCTGGTGCTGGAACGGGCCGAGATCGAGGACGCCCACGACGAGCGGGCGCAGCGCCGCCAGCGCGCCGCCTACCTCGACGCCAAGCTGCGTGGCGTACGCACCCCCGACGGCGGGGACGGACACACCTACCAGCAGTACGTGGTGCGGGTGCCGGGCAACGGGCGGCCCGACCGGGACGCGTTCGCCCGCGCGATACGCGGCAGGGGCGTCGAGTGCCGGGTGCCGGTGAAGACGCCCGTGCACCGGCTGCCCGGCTTCCGCCGGTGCGTGTCGCTGCCGGAGACCGAGCGGGCCGCGGACGAGACCCTGGCGCTGCCGGTGGACGCCTCCCTGACGAAGCGTGAGATGCAGCGGATCGTGGCGGCCTGCAACACCCTCGGGGGACTTCTGGAACCCGCTCTCGGGTGACGTCGGACGGTTGGGAACACAGCTGTGTTCGGGGTATGATCTATTCCGTTGCCAAGGGGGAAACCCCGCAAGGCGACAGGCCCCTATAGCTCAGTCGGTAGAGCGTCTCCATGGTAAGGAGAAGGTCAACGGTTCGATTCCGTTTGGGGGCTCCGTGAAGAAAGGCCCCGCCCGATTCGGGCGGGGCCTTTTTCATGTCCTGATGCGGTACTGCCCTTTCGGTCGCCCCGACCCGTCCCCCGTCCCGCCGCGCCGCCGCGCGTGAGCCCGTCGGTCCCCCGGGAGGGCGGATCCCGTCCGACGGGAAAGGCGCTCGCGGGTGCGAGGCCGTCGCCCGCCCCGTCAGTCCTGGTGGGGCTCCGGGACGCGCATCGCCAGGATCGCCATGTCGTCCGACGGCGCGTCCGAGGCGAAGCGCTCCACCGCCCGCATGATCCGTGCCGCCACCGCGCCCGCCGTCAGGCCCGTGCAGGTGGTGAGGACGTCGGCCAGGCCGTCGTCGCCCAGCATCCGGGTGCCCTCCCGGCGCTCGGTGACGCCGTCCGTGACGCAGAGCAGCACGTCGCCCGGGTCGAGGGTCACCGTCTCCTCGTACAGCTCCAGGTCCTCGATCACGCCCAGCAGCGGCTGCGGCTCGGCCGCGGGCTGCACGGTGCCGTCCTGGCGCAGGCGCAGCGGCAGGGGGTGCCCGGCGCAGACCACCTTCAGCTCGGCGCCGCCGCCGGCCAGCGGGCGCAGCTCGCCGTACAGGAGCGTCAGGAAGCGGCTGCGGGCGCCCTCGTCGAGGATCGCGGAGTTCAGCCGCTCCAGCACGGCCGGGCCGCTGAGTCCCTCCCGGGCCAGCAGCCGCAGGGCGTGCCGGGCCAGGCCGGTGACCGCCGCCGCGTTGGGCCCGGTGCCGCAGACGTCCCCGATGGCGAAGCCGTAGGCGTCGTCGCTGATGGGGAACAGGTCGTAGAAGTCGCCGCCGACCTCGTTGCCCTCACCGGCGGCGCGGTAGATGACCTCGACCTCGACGCCGTCGATCAGGGGCAGCTCCGGCGGCAGCAGGCTGCGTTGGAGGGACTGGCTGATGGCGGTGCGCTCGGAGTAGAGGCGGGCGTTGTCCAGGGCCAGGGCGGCCCGGCGGGAGAGGTCCTCGGCCAGTTCCAGGATCTCCTGGCGGAAGTGCTCTTCGGCGGGCTTGCCCAGGGTGAGCATGCCGATGACCCGGTTGCGGGCGACCAGCGGCAGCACGACCGTCTCGCCGCCGAGCGCGTGGGCCGTGGCGAGGGTCGGGCCGGTGCCGGACGCCGCCCGCGGGGAGGCGCCGTCGGTGAGGCCGAGGGCGCGCATGGAGGTGCGCAGCGCGGCCTGGTGGGCGATCTCGCCGGGCGTCGTCCAGACGCGGGCGCCGGGGGTGGGCACCGGGTCCGGTGGTGCGGCCTTCGCCAGCAGGGACTTGATGCCGTCGATCAGTTCCTCGTCCTCGTGCAGGACGTAGGAGAGAAAGGGCTCCGAGGCCTGGTCGGCGATGGTGTAGACGGCGCACCAGGTGGCCAGCGTCGGCACCGTCATCTGGGCCATCAGGGCGAGCGTCTGGTCCCGGTCCAGGGTGCCGGCGAGCAGGTCGGAGGCCTCGACGAGGAAGCTCAGCGAGCCGCGGCGCAGCCGCTCCAGCTCGCCCAGGCGGGCGGACTCGACGGCCAGGGCGATGCGGTCGGCGGCGAACTGGAGGCGGAGTGCCTCCTCGTTGGAGTAGCGGCCCGGGGCCTCGGCGGCGACGCCGAGGGAGCCGGTGAGGCGGCCCTCGACCTTCAGGGGCACCGTGACCACCGAGCGCATGCCGGTGCCGCCGAGCAGCGGCACGGCGCCGGGGACGGCTCCGAGGTCGTCGTGGACGGCGGGCATGCGGGCCGAGCCGTAGCGGCCGGGGCCGGCCTCGACGGGGACCCGGGCGAAGCGCTGGCGGGCGGAGGGCAGGCCGGTGGAGGCGCGGACCTCCAGCTCGGTCTCGTCGTCGGTGGCCAGGAGCAGGAAGGCGGCGTCGCCGTCGAGCATGTCGCGGGCCCGCTCGACGGTGCGCTGGAGGAGTCCGTCGAGGTCGTCGGGGGCGGGGGAGCCGATGAAGACCTCGAAGGGGTCGGTGCTCCTGCCCTCGCAGGAAGTGGCCTCGGAGGCCGTTCCGCGGGCCGGGGTCTGCAGGACGGCGCGCTCGTGGTCGCGGACCAGCAGGCAGACGGTGGAGGGTTCGCCGTCGGTGTCGCGGACCCGCAGGTGGGAGGCGTAGACGGGGACGACCCGGCCGTCCGCGGAGCGCATGCCGTAGCTGCCCTCCCAGCGGGAGAGGCGCAGCGCCTCGGCGATGCCGGTCCCGGTGCCGGGGGTGTGCGGCCAGGCCGCCAGGTCGGTGAGCTGCTTGCCGACGACCTCGTCGGCGGGGTGGCCGAAGAGGTCCTGGGCGTCCTCGTTCCAGGAGGTGACGGCGCCGCCGGCGTCGAGCTGGACGACGGCGACCCGGACCCGGCCGTCGGCGAGCGGCAGCCGGTCGGCGGGGAGCGAGGGCCCGGCGGTGCGGGTGCCGACCGCGCGGTCGGGCAGGGCAAGCTCGAACCAGACGTGCTTGTGGGTCGGCGTGTAGTCGACGCCCCAGCGGCCGGCCAGGGCGGCGCAGAGCTGGAGGCCGCGGCCGCCCTCGCGGTCGGGGCTGCCCATGGAGACGGCGGCGGACTGGAGGGGGACCTCGCGCTCGGGGTAGCGGTCGGAGACCTCGATGCGCACGGTCTCGTCGGTGCGCAGGCAGCGGACGTCGGCCGCGGTACCGGCGTGGACGACGGCGTTGGTGACCAGTTCGCTGGTGAGGACGACGGCGTCGTCGACGACGTCGGCGTGGCCCCAGCCCTGGAGGGTGTCGCGGACGAAGGAGCGGGCGCCCGCGACCGAGCGTCCCACGGGCTCGAAGCTGGCGGAGGCGCGCGCGGTGATCACGGAACTCTTCGACTCCTTCTCCCCGGGCGCGGCCTGCCGGCCGACCGGCTCGCGTCGCTGCTGCGGCATGCCGCTCGTCGGCCCGGAATCCGGGGGCTGCTCCCCCGGGATGAGTCCGGTGGTCATGTCTCCGGCCGCCCCTTCGATGCCCGCTCGTCTCGGTGTCACCGCCCAGACCGGACGGACCGGTACGGCTGGACAGCCGCATGCAAGGTTACTTACCCCCGCCGCCCCGGCGGAGGGCGGTCCGCCGCGATTCCGCCCCACGGGTGTGCGGGCGGTGTGCGAAGCTGCCGAACTGTTATGGCCTGGTTGGGTGAGGGTGAAACACTGGGCAGGGTTCTCGTGCGGGCCCGGGCGGCAGGATGCCCGTCGCGCGCGGCGGGCGGCGGTCTCCTCCGCGGTCCGGTGCGCCGGTCCGCGGGGCGCGGACCCCGTATGGAGGACGGGTGCCGGAGCACCCGTGAGGTACGCGGTAGAGACGGGTGCGCCGAGTGGCGGCACCCGGGCACGGCAGTGACGGTCGACCCTGCGGGAGGGACACAGTGGAGTCTGGCGCGGCGACGCGGGGCGCGAAAGCGCGCGCGAAGGGCGGACAGCCTTCTGGTAACCAGGGCCGGACGCGGGGTGGTACGACCACGGTGGACACGGCGGCGCTGAACCGGCTGCTGGCAGCCCTGGTCGCCATGCGGGAGGGGAACTTCCGCAAGCGGCTGACGGTGTCCGGCGACGGGGTGATGTCGGAGATCGCGGCGGTCTTCAACGAGGTCGCCGACCGAAATCTGCACCTCACGGGCGAGCTGGCCCGGGTGCGGCGCATGGTCGGGCGTGAGGGGAAGCTCACGGAGCGGCTGGAGGCGGGGTCCTGCGAGGGGTCCTGGGCGGCGGCGATCGACCATTCGAACGCCCTGGTGGACGATCTGGTCCGGCCGGTGTCCGAGGTGGGCCGGGTGCTGTCGGCGGTGGCCGACGGTGACCTGTCGCCGCGGATGGAGCTGCGGACGCAGTCGGCCGAGGGGTCGGGGCATCCGCTGCGCGGGGAGTTCCTGAAGGTCGGGCGGACCGTGAACAACCTGGTCGACCAGTTGTCGACGTTCACGGACGAGGTCACCCGGGTGGCCAGCGAGGTCGGTACCGAGGGCAAGCTGGGCGGCCAGGCCCGGGTGCGCGGGATGTCGGGTTCCTGGAAGGACCTGACCGAGTCCGTGAACACCATGGCGTACCGGCTGACGGCGCAGGTGCGGGACATCGCGCTGGTGACGACGGCGGTGGCCAAGGGGGACCTGTCGCGCAAGGTCACGGTGCACGTGGCCGGGGAGATGCTGGAGCTGAAGAACACCGTCAACACGATGGTGGACCAGCTCTCGGCGTTCTCCTCCGAGGTGACACGAGTCGCCCGCGAGGTGGGCACGGAGGGCGCCCTGGGCGGTCAGGCCCAGGTGTCCGGGGTGGCCGGGGTGTGGAAGGAGCTGACCGACTCCGTCAACACGATGGCCGGGAACCTCACGGCCCAGGTGCGGGGGATCGCCGAGGTGACGACGGCGGTCGCCAGTGGCGACCTGTCGCGGAAGGTGACGGTTCCGGCGCGCGGCGAGGTCGCGCGGCTCGCGGAGACGATCAACCAGATGACCGAGACGCTGCGGATCTTCGCGGACGAGGTCACGCGGGTGGCGAACGAGGTCGGTGCCGAGGGGCGGCTGGGCGGCCAGGCGAACGTGCCGGGCGCGGCGGGGACCTGGAAGGACCTCACCGATTCGGTGAACACGGTGTTCCGGAACCTGACGACGCAGGTGCGGGACATCGCCGCGGTGACGACGGCGGTGGCCAACGGCGACCTTTCGCAGAAGGTCACGGTGGACGTGGCCGGGGAGATGCTGGAGCTGAAGAACACCGTCAACACGATGGTGGACCAGCTCTCGTCGTTCGGCGCCGAGGTCACGCGGGTGGCCCGGGAGGTCGGTGTCGAGGGCGAGCTGGGCGGCCAGGCGCAGGTGCCGGGGGCGGCGGGGACGTGGAAGGACCTGACCGACTCCGTCAACACCGCGTTCCGCAACCTCACCGGGCAGGTGCGGAACATCGCCCAGGTGACGACGGCGGTGGCCAACGGCGACCTGTCGCAGAAGGTCACCGTGGACGTCTCGGGCGAGATGCTCCAGCTCAAGAACACCGTGAACCGGATGGTGGACCAGCTCTCCAGCTTCGCCGACCAGGTGACGCGGATGGCGCGGGACGTGGGCACGGAGGGGCGGCTGGGCGGTCAGGCCCGGGTGGACGGCGTGTCGGGCACCTGGAAGGAGCTGACCGACTCCGTCAACTCGATGGCCGGCAATCTCACCTCCCAGGTGCGGAACATCGCCCAGGTGACGACGGCCGTGGCGCGCGGCGACCTCTCGCAGAAGATCGACGTGGACGCGCGGGGCGAGATCCTGGAGCTGAAGAACACCATCAACACGATGGTCGACCAGCTCTCGTCGTTCGCGGAGCAGGTCACCCGGGTGGCCCGCGAGGTGGGCACGGAGGGCCGGCTCGGCGGCCAGGCGCAGGTGCCCGGGGTGGCCGGGGTGTGGCGCGACCTGACCGACTCGGTGAACGGCATGGCCGGGAACCTCACCGCGCAGGTCCGCAACATCGCGCAGGTGGCCACCGCGGTGGCGCGCGGCGACCTGTCCCAGAAGATCACCGTGGACGCGCGCGGGGAGATCCTGGAGCTGAAGAACACCCTGAACACGATGGTGGACCAGCTCTCGTCGTTCGCCCAGGAGGTCACCCGGGTGGCGCGGGAGGTGGGCACCGAGGGCATCCTCGGCGGCCAGGCGGAGGTGCAGGGGGTCTCCGGCACCTGGAAGGACCTCACGCAGTCCGTGAACGGCATGGCCAACAACCTGACCATGCAGGTGCGGAACATCGCGGAGGTGACGACGGCGGTCGCCAAGGGCGACCTGTCGAAGAAGATCACCGTCGACGCGAAGGGCGAGATCCTCGAACTGGTCACCACCGTCAACACGATGGTGGACCAGCTCTCGTCGTTCGCCGAGCAGGTCACCCGGGTGGCGCGGGAGGTGGGCACCGAGGGGATCCTCGGCGGCCAGGCGCACGTGCCCGGGGTGGTGGGCATCTGGAAGGACCTCAGCGACAACGTCAACCTGATGGCGAAGAACCTCACGGTGCAGGTGCGGAACATCTCCCAGGTGGCGGCGGCGGTCGCCAACGGCGACCTGACGCGGACGGTGACGATCGAGGCGCGCGGCGAGGTGGCGCAGCTCGCCGAGACGTTCAACACGATGGTGAAGACGCTGAGTTCGTTCGCGGACCAGGTCACCAAGGTGGCCCGCGAGGTGGGCACGGACGGCATCCTGGGCGGTCAGGCGCACGTCCCGGGAGTGTCGGGCACCTGGAAGGACCTCACCGAGTCGGTGAACCAGATGGCGTCCAACCTGACCGGTCAGGTGCGCAACATCGCCATGGTCACGACGGCCATCGCCAAGGGCGATCTCACCAAGAAGATCGACATCGACGCGCGGGGCGAGATCCTGGAGCTGAAGACGACCATCAACACGATGGTCGACCAGCTCTCCTCGTTCGCCGAGGAGGTCACCCGGGTGGCCCGCGAGGTGGGCACCGAGGGCGCCCTGGGCGGCCAGGCCCGGGTGCGCGACGTGGACGGCACCTGGCGGGACCTGACGGAGTCCGTGAACGAGATGGCCGGGAACCTGACCCGGCAGGTGCGGGCCATCGCGCGGGTGGCGACCGCGGTGACGCGCGGCGATCTGAACCTGAAGATCGACGTGGACGCGTCCGGGGAGATCCAGGAGCTCCAGGACTACATCAACAAGATGATCGCCAACCTGCGCGACACCACGATCGCCAACAAGGAGCAGGACTGGCTGAAGGGCAACCTGGCGCGGATCTCCGCGCTGATGCAGGGCCGCCGCGACCTCCAGGACGTGGCGTCGCTGATCATGAGCGAGCTGACGCCGGTGGTGTCGGCGCAGCACGGCGCGTTCTTCCTGGCCATGCCGCTGGTGGACGGGAGGGAGTCGGCCACCGGGCAGGACGAGCAGTACGAGCTGCGGATGCTGGGGTCCTACGGCTACTCGATGGGGTCCATGCCCACGTCCTTCCGGCCGGGGGAGGCGCTGGTCGGGACGGCCGCGCAGGAGAAGCGGACGATCCTGGTGGAGAACGCGCCGACGGGCTACCTGAAGATCTCTTCGGGGCTCGGCGAGGCGCCGCCCGCCCAGGTGATCGTGCTGCCGGTGCTGTTCGAGGGGAAGGTGCTCGGGGTCATCGAGCTGGCGTCGTTCACGCCGTTCACGCACATCCAGAAGGACTTCCTCAACCAGATCGCGGAGATGATCGCGACCAGCGTGAACACCATCTCCGTCAACACCAAGACGGAGGTGCTGCTGAAGCAGTCGCAGGAGCTGACCGAGCAACTGCGGCTGCGTTCGGAGGAGTTGGAGCAGCGGCAGTCGGCGCTCCAGTCCTCCAACGCCGAACTGGAGGAGAAGGCCGAGCTGCTGGCCCGGCAGAACCGCGACATCGAGGTGAAGAACACCGAGATCGAGGAGGCCCGGCAGGTCCTGGAGGAGCGCGCCGAGCAACTGGCGGTCTCCATGCGGTACAAGAGCGAGTTCCTGGCCAACATGTCGCACGAGCTGCGCACCCCGCTGAACTCGCTGCTGATCCTGGCCAAGCTGCTGGCGGACAACGCCGACGCCAACCTGTCCCCGAAGCAGGTGGAGTTCGCGGAGACCATCCACGGGGCGGGGTCCGACCTGCTCCAGCTCATCAACGACATCCTGGACCTGTCGAAGGTCGAGGCGGGCAAGATGGACGTCTCGCTGACGCGGATCGCGCTGGTCCAGCTCGTCGACTACGTGGAGGCCACGTTCCGGCCGCTGACCGCGGAGAAGGGGCTCGACCTGTCGGTGCGGGTCTCCCCGGAGCTGCCGCCCACCCTGCACACCGACGAGCAGCGGCTGCTCCAGGTGCTGCGCAACCTGCTGTCCAACGCGGTGAAGTTCACCGACTCCGGCGCGGTCGAGCTGGTCATCCGTCCGGCCCGGGACGACGTGCCGCAGGGCATCCGGGAGCAGCTGCTGGAGGCCGGCTCGATGACCGACCCGGACACGGAGCTGATCGCGTTCTCGGTCAGCGACACCGGGATCGGCATCGCGGCGAGCAAGATGCGGGTGATCTTCGAGGCGTTCAAGCAGGCCGACGGCACCACCAGCCGCAAGTACGGCGGCACCGGTCTCGGGCTGTCGATCTCGCGGGAGATCGCGCAGTTGCTGGGCGGCGAGATCCACGCGCAGAGCGAGCCGGGCCGCGGCTCGACGTTCACGCTGTATCTGCCGCTGCACCCGGGCGGGCTGCCGGCGCAGGCCCCGCAGCACGTGATGCCGGTCCCGGAGCCGGGCGGCCCGGAGGTGTCCGAGGGGACGGGGGACCGGTCGCCGGAGCCCGCCGAGACCCCGGCCGAGGTGAGGTCGTACCAGGACTCGCAGAACGGTGCCGCCGCGCTGTTCCGGCGCCGCCGCAGGGCCCTGCCGGAGCCCGCCGCGCGGCCCGCCGCGCCGGAGCGGCCGGCGGCCGGGGAGCGGGAGCCGGTGCCAGCGCCGCGCCGCGTTGTCCGGTTCGACGGCGAGAAGGTGCTGATCGTCGACGACGACATCCGTAACGTCTTCGCCCTCACCAGCGTCCTGGAGCAGCACGGCCTGTCGGTGCTGTACGCCGAGAACGGCCGGGAGGGCATCGAGGTGCTGGAGCAGCACGAGGACGTGACGGTCGTGCTGATGGACATCATGATGCCGGAGATGGACGGGTACGCGACGACGACGGCGATCCGGCGGATGCCGCAGTTCGCCGGGCTGCCGATCATCGCGCTGACCGCGAAGGCGATGAAGGGCGACCGGGAGAAGGCGATCGAGTCCGGGGCCTCGGACTACGTGACCAAGCCGGTCGATCCCGATCACCTGCTGTCGGTGATGCGGCAGTGGATGCGGGAGGAGTGAGGAGTACCGTCGGCGGTGGCGCGCGGTGGCCGGTTCCGGAGCATCGCGCGCCGGCCGCGGCCGGTACGCGGCGGTTGCGGAGCCGGGTTCGAGGGAACGATCCTGTACCGCGCCGCGTTTCCGGTGTGTGCACAGTGACATCACGGTGACAGGGTGTGGTGACGGACGGGGTGCGGCTACGATGACCGGCACGAGGACGGGCGGCGCGTGGGAGTCGTCGCCCGGCGCGGCCCCCCGAGGCGCCGTGCCACGTCCTGCGGACAGGGGAGGCCCCACGCCGGGGCGAGGAGGGCGGGCCATGGTGCAGAAGGCCAAGATCCTCCTGGTCGATGACCGGCCGGAGAATCTGCTGGCGCTGGAGGCGATCCTCTCGGCGCTCGATCAGACGCTGGTGCGGGCATCGTCCGGGGAGGAAGCGCTCAAGGCGCTGCTGACGGACGACTTCGCGGTCATCCTGCTGGATGTGCAGATGCCGGGCATGGACGGTTTCGAGACGGCCGCGCACATCAAGCGGCGGGAGCGGACCAGGGACATCCCGATCATCTTCCTCACCGCGATCAACCACGGGCCGCACCACACCTTCCGCGGCTACGCGGCGGGCGCGGTGGACTACATCTCCAAGCCGTTCGACCCGTGGGTGCTGCGCGCCAAGGTCTCCGTCTTCGTCGACCTGTACATGAAGAACTGCAAGCTGCGGGAGCAGGCGGCGCTGCTGCGCCTCCAGTTGGAGGGCGGTGACCGGGCGTCGGCCAACGGCGGTTCCGGGGAGCCGACGGGACTGCTCGCGGAGCTGTCGGCGCGGCTCGCCGCCGTCGAGGAGCAGGCCGAGGCCCTGTCCAAGCAGTTGAGCGACGAGTCGTCGGACGCGGCGGCGGTGGCCACGGCCGCGCACCTGGAGCGCAAGCTCACCGGACTGCGCCGGGCCCTGGACGCGATGGAACCGGGTTCCCCGGGAGGCCGCGCCGCCGTCAACTGACGTCCGCCGGCGCCCGTGCGCGCCCGGCGCCCCCGTCCGGAGACGACGGCGGTACGGGGCGCGGGGCGCTCGGGCGCGGGCACGGCGGTCCGGTCCGGCGCCGCCCGCTGGGCCAACGGGCTCCCGGTCCCGGTGGTGCGCTCCTGCTGGTGAGCGCGTGTCAGCGGCCGCGTCGGAGGGGTCAGTTCCGGGCCCTCCGGAGAACGACACGAACGGGTGAAGCGGTGGCCACACGTGTCGACCGCCGTCCGCCCCGGTAACCTCGCTTCCATGGCCTCACGTCCCTCCGCAGCCAAGAAGCAGCCCGCCAGGAAGGCGGCGGCTCCCGCGAAGGCTCCGGCGAAGAAGGCCGCCGCGAACAGGGCGCCCGCGAAGAAGGCCCCGGCGAAGAGGGCACCCGCCCGGAAGGCCCCGGCGAAGAGGGCGGCCCCGCCCCCGGCGGCCCGCCCGGCCGGGGGCCTGCTCCGGTTCGTGCGCGCCCTCTGGCTGGGTCTCGCCCATGCCGTCGGCGCGGTGTTCCGGGGCATAGGGCAGGGCGCCAGGAACCTCGACCCGGCCCACCGCAAGGACGGCGTCGCCCTGCTGCTGCTCGGCGTCTGCCTGATCGTCGCCGCGGGCACCTGGGCCGACCTCAGGGGTCCCGTCGGCGACCTCGTCGAGATCCTGGTGACCGGTTCCTTCGGCCGGCTGGACCTGCTGGTGCCGCTGCTGGTCGGGGCCGTCGCCGTGCGCCTGATCCGGCACCCGGAGAAGCCGGAGGCCAACGGCCGGATCGTGATCGGCCTGTCCGCGCTGGTCGTCGGTGTGCTCGGGCAGGTGCACATCGCCTGCGGCTCACCGGCCCGCAGCGACGGCATGCAGGCGATAAGGGACGCCGGGGGCCTCATCGGCTGGGGCGCGGCCACCCCGCTGTCGGCCACGATGACCGATGTCCTGGCCGTCCCGCTGCTGGCGCTGCTGACCGTCTTCGGGCTGCTCGTCGTCACCGCCACCCCCGTCAACGCGATCCCGCAGCGGCTGCGGCAGCTCGGGGTCCGCCTCGGCCTCGTCAGCGACCCGGAGGCCGACGGGGCCGTGGAGGCCGACGACGACGAGCGCTACGAGGATCAGTGGCGCGAGGCCCTGCCCCAGGGGCGCCGGCGCGGCTCCCCGGCCGGGCCCCACGACCCGGAGGCGGCCGAGGAGGAGGCCCTCGGCCGCCGCAGGAGCCGCCCCCGTCGCTCCGCGGTGCCCCAGCCCGACCCGGACCGGCCGATGGACGCGGTCGACATCGCCGCCGCCGCGGCGGCCGCCCTGGACGGTGCCGTCCTGCACGGCATGCCGCCCTCGCCGCTGGTCGCGGACCTCACCCAGGGCGTGGCCACGGGGGAGCGGGAGCCCACCACCCCGACCCCGACCCCGACGCCCGTCCCGGCGGCCCGGCCCCGGCCGGGCGGGACCGGGGACGCCGCCGCGCCGCCGCGCGACGCGGGCGGCGCCGGTGTCCCCGACCTCACCAAGGCCCCGCCCCCGCAGGAACGCGACCTGCCGCCGCGCGCCGAGCAGCTCCAGCTCTCCGGGGACATCACCTACTCCCTGCCGGCCCTCGACCTGCTCACCCGCGGCGGCCCCGGCAAGGTCCGCAGCGCGGCCAACGACGCCGTCGTCGACTCCCTCACCACCGTCTTCACCGAGTTCAAGGTCGACGCCCGGGTCACCGGCTTCACCCGCGGCCCGACGGTCACCCGCTACGAGGTCGAACTCGGCCCGGCCGTCAAGGTCGAGCGGATCACCGCCCTCACCAAGAACATCGCCTACGCCGTCGCCAGCCCGGACGTGCGGATCATCAGCCCTATCCCCGGCAAGTCCGCCGTCGGCGTCGAGATCCCCAACACCGACCGGGAGATGGTCAACCTCGGCGACGTGCTGCGGCTCGCCGAGTCCGCCGAGGACGACGATCCGATGCTGGTCGCCTTCGGCAAGGACGTCGAGGGCGGCTACGTCATGCACTCGCTGGCGAAGATGCCGCACATGCTGGTCGCCGGGGCCACCGGCTCCGGCAAGTCGTCCTGCATCAACTGCCTGATCACCTCGATCATGATGCGGGCGACCCCGGAGGACGTCCGGATGATCCTGGTCGACCCCAAGCGCGTCGAGCTGACCGCCTACGAGGGCATCCCGCACCTGATCACGCCGATCATCACCAACCCCAAGCGGGCCGCCGAGGCACTCCAGTGGGTCGTCCGGGAGATGGACCTCCGCTACGACGACCTCGCGGCCTACGGCTACCGGCACATCGACGACTTCAACCGCGCCGTGCGCGAGGGCCGGGCCGAGCCGCCCCCGGGCAGCGAGCGGGAGCTCCAGCCCTACCCGTACCTGCTGGTGATCGTCGACGAGCTGGCCGACCTGATGATGGTCGCCCCCCGGGACGTCGAGGACTCGATCGTGCGGATCACCCAGCTGGCGCGCGCCGCCGGCATCCATCTGGTGCTCGCCACCCAGCGGCCGTCCGTCGACGTCGTCACCGGTCTGATCAAGGCCAACGTGCCCTCCCGGCTGGCCTTCGCCACCTCCTCGCTCGCCGACTCCCGGGTCATCCTCGACCAGCCCGGCGCCGAGAAGCTGATCGGCAAGGGCGACGGCCTCTTCCTGCCGATGGGCGCCAACAAGCCGACCCGCATGCAGGGCGCCTTCGTGACCGAGGAGGAGGTCGCGGCCGTCGTCCGGCACTGCAAGGAGCAGATGGCCCCCGCCTTCCGGGAGGACGTGGTCGTCGGCAGCAAGCAGAAGAAGGAGATCGACGAGGACATCGGCGACGACCTCGACCTGCTGTGCCAGGCGGCGGAACTCGTCGTCTCCACCCAGTTCGGGTCGACCTCCATGCTCCAGCGCAAGCTGCGGGTCGGCTTCGCCAAGGCGGGCCGGCTGATGGACCTGATGGAGTCGCGCGGGATCGTCGGGCCGAGCGAGGGGTCCAAGGCCCGCGACGTCCTGGTGAAACCCGACGACCTCGACGGTGTGCTCGCCGTGATCCGGGGGGAACCCGCGGGGTAGGCATCCGGGGGACGGGCCGGGGCCGTCCGGCCGATCGTGACTCACCCGTTAGGGACCATTGAGCAACCGTTTCCTCGGCACGTACGTCAAGTTGAGGGAAGTGGCGAACACTGGTTCTCCACCGGGAGGGCCGGGCCATTCCTCCGGCGTACAAAGTCATACCGCCCGGTTGCCCCACCCGTTCGCACCCCACCTAGACTGAACCTCCAGCACAGGCGGCTAAACGCTCGAAAGGCGCCCCCGTGTCCATCGGCAACTCCCCTGAAGACGAGCGTCCCTTCGACACCGTGCCCGACGGCCCGTCCGAGGAGGACCGCCCCTCCGTCGGCACCGCGCTGCGCCGCGCCCGGATCGACGCCGGGCTGACCATCGACGACGTCAGCTCCGCCACCCGGGTCCGGATCGCGATCGTGCGCGCCATCGAGGCGGACGACTTCGCGCCCTGCGGCGGCGCCGTCTACGCGCGCGGGCACATCCGCACCCTGGCCAGGGCCGTGCGACTCGACCCGGACCGGCTGCTCGCCCGTTTCGAGAGCGAGCACGGCGGGCGCCCCGCCCCGACCCCGGCCGCACCCCTGTTCGAGGCCGAACGCATCCGCCCCGAGCGGCGCGGGCCCAACTGGACCGCCGCCATGGTCGCCGCCATCGTCGCCGTGGTCGGTTTCGTCGGCTTCACGGTCGTCAAGGGCGGTGACGACGGCGCGGACAAGGCCAACCTCGCCGAGGGAGCCGAGCCGAGCGCGTCCGCCCCGGCCTCCGCCAAGCCCGAGAAGCCGGCCGCGCCCAAGCCCGACCCGACCGACAGCGCCATCGCCGCCGCGCCCCAGGACAAGGTCACGGTCAAGGTCAGCGCCACCGACGGCCGCAGCTGGATCTCGGCCAAGGACCACAGCGGCCGGCTCCTCTTCGACGGGCTCCTCAAGCAGGGCGACTCCAAGACCTTCCAGGACAACGACCGGATCAACCTGGTCCTCGGCGACGCCGGAGCCATCCAGCTCTACGTCAACGGCAAGAAGATCGAGGACGATTTCCGGCCGGGCGCCGTGGAGCGGCTGACGTACACCAAGGGCGACCCGCAGACCGGGTGAGCCCGCCCCGCGGGGCGGTGCCGGGCGAGGGGCCGTCCACGGCCGGACGGCCTCCCGCCGTGCGGCCCCCCGCGCGCCGTCCGGCCCGCCGCTCCCGGCCAACCCCTTCGACATGGGCCGTCCGTGGGACGAAGTAGTCTTGAGCCCATGCCTGAAAGCCGTACCGTCGCACTCGTCACCCTTGGCTGCGCCCGCAACGAGGTGGACTCGGAGGAGCTCGCAGGCCGTCTGGAGGCGGACGGCTGGACGCTCGTCGAGGACGCCGGGGAAGCGGATGTCGCCGTCGTGAACACGTGCGGCTTCGTCGAGGCCGCCAAGAAGGACTCCGTCGACGCCCTCCTGGAGGCCAACGACCTCAAGGGCCACGGCCGGACCCAGGCCGTGGTGGCCGTGGGCTGCATGGCCGAGCGGTACGGCAAGGAGCTGGCGGAGGCCCTGCCGGAGGCCGACGGCGTCCTGGGCTTCGACGACTACGCGGACATCTCCGACCGGCTGCGCACCATCCTCGGCGGCGGCATCCACGCCGCCCACACCCCCCGTGACCGGCGCAAGCTGCTGCCGGTCAGCCCCGTCGAACGGCAGCAGGCCGGCACCGCCGTCGCCCTGCCCGGACACGGCCCCGTCGACCTGCCCGAGGGACTCGCCCCCGCCTCCGGGCCGCGCGCCCCGCTGCGCCGCCGCCTGGACGGCTCCCCGGTCGCCTCCGTGAAGCTGGCCTCCGGCTGCGACCGGCGCTGCTCCTTCTGCGCCATCCCCTCCTTCCGCGGCTCCTTCATCTCCCGCCGCCCGAGCGACGTGCTGAACGAGACGCGGTGGCTCGCGGAGCAGGGCGTCAAGGAGATCATGCTGGTCTCCGAGAACAACACCTCCTACGGCAAGGACCTGGGCGACATCCGCCTGCTGGAGTCCCTGTTGCCCGAACTGGCCGAGGTCGACGGCATCGAGCGGGTCCGGGTCAGCTACCTCCAGCCGGCCGAGATGCGGCCCGGCCTGATCGAGGTGCTGACCTCCACCCCGAAGGTCATGCCGTACTTCGACCTGTCCTTCCAGCACTCGGCGCCGAACGTGCTGCGCGCCATGCGCCGCTTCGGCGACACCGACCGCTTCCTGGAGCTGCTCTCCGCCATCCGGGCCGGGGCGCCCGAGGCGGGCGTGCGCTCCAACTTCATCGTGGGCTTCCCCGGCGAGAGCGAGGCCGACCTCGCGGAGCTGGAGCGGTTCCTGAACCACGCGCGGCTGGACGCCATCGGTGTCTTCGGCTACTCCGACGAGGAGGGCACCGAGGCGGCCACCTACGGCGACAAGCACGACGGCGACGTCGTCGCGGAGCGGCTGGCCCGGGTCTCCCGGCTGGCCGAGGAACTGGTCTCGCAGCGGGCCGAGGAGCGCCTCGGCTCGACCGTCCGGGTGCTGGTGGAGTCCGTGGACGAGGAGGACGGGGTCCGGGGCCGCGCCGCGCACCAGGCCCCGGAGACCGACGGCCAGGTGATCCTCACCGGCGGCGGGGGGCAGGTGGTCGGCCGTATGGTCGACGCGAAGGTGATCGGTACGGAGGGTGTCGACCTGGTGGCCGAACCGCTGCCGGGCACATCCGCGTCGAGCGAGGAGACGGACAGATGACCGGTGTCCCGGCGTCCGCGGCGGGCGGCTCCTCCGGCGCCCGGAGGACCGGCGCACGCGGTGCCCCGGGCACCGCGCCGGAGACGGCCCACGGCAGCGGCGCCACCCGGCGCGGCAGCGGCGAGGGCGGCACCACCGGGACGGCCGGGCGCTCCGGGGCCACCGCGGCCACCGGGACGGCCGGGCGGGGTGCCGGGACGGACGGCGCGGCCGGCTCCGGCCCGGCGGGACGCGGCGGCAAGATCACTGCGGCCGCCGTCAACCAGGCCAGCGTGTGGAACATCGCCAACTTCCTGACGATGCTCCGGCTGGTCCTCGTGCCGGCCTTCGTCGCCCTGATGCTCGGCAACGGCGGATACGACCCGGCCTGGCGCTCGTTCGCCTGGGCCGCCTTCGCCGTCGCCATGATCACCGACCTGTTCGACGGCCATCTGGCCCGCGCCTACGACCTGGTCACCGACTTCGGGAAGATCGCCGACCCCATCGCCGACAAGGCGATCATGGGGGCGGCGCTGATCTGCCTCTCCGCCCTGGGCGATCTGCCGTGGTGGGTGACGGCGGTGATCCTCGGCCGGGAACTCGGCGTCACCGTGCTGCGCTTCGTGGTCATCCGGTACGGGGTGATCCCGGCGAGCCGCGGCGGCAAGCTGAAGACGCTCACCCAGGGAGTGGCCGTCGGCATGTACGTCCTGGCGCTGACGGGGCCCCTGGCGACCCTGAGGTTCTGGGTGATGGCCGCGGCGGTCGTCCTGACCGTGGCGACCGGGCTGGACTATGTGAAGCAGGCCATTGTGCTGCGCCGGCGCGGGATCGCCGAGCGCGGAGCGGCTACGAGGGAGACGGACGTTTGAGTTCCACCGCCGCCGACGTGGTGCGACTACTCACGGCGAGGGGCCGGACCCTCGCCGTCGCGGAGTCGCTGACCGGTGGACTGGTGGCGGCCGCGATCACCGGGGTGCCCGGGGCGTCCCGGGTGTTCCGCGGCTCCGTCACCGCCTACGCGACCGATCTCAAGCGGGACCTGCTCGCCGTCGACGCCGCGCTGCTGTCATCGAAGGGCGCGGTGGACCCGCAGGTCGCGGCCCAGATGGCGGCCGGGGTGCGGCACCGGCTCGGCGCCGACTGGGGCATCGCCACGACCGGGGTGGCCGGTCCCGACCCGCAGGACGGGCAGCCCGTCGGAACGGTGTTCGTCGCCGTCCACGGACCTCTCGAACAGGATTCCGGTTCTGCCCATGGCGGAAAAGTCGCGGCACTGCGGTTGAACGGCAGTCGGGCGGAAATCCGTATGGAGAGTGTACGCAGCGTGCTGGCGCTCCTGCTGAGGGAGCTGGCGGGCGAACGGACCGGGAATCAGCGGGCACAGGATACGGAACAGAACGGGGGGTTTTGATGTTTGCAGCCCTGAGTGAACACGACATCGCTCCCCGCACGGCCGCGGCGCGAGGCGGTACGGTGGGGCGTGAAGGATGCGGTAACGCGGTCCGAGGAGGGAGCCACCGATGATTCTGCTCCGTCGCCTGCTGGGTGACGTGCTGCGTCGGCAGCGCCAGCGCCAGGGCCGTACTCTGCGCGAAGTCTCCTCGTCCGCCCGAGTCTCACTCGGCTATCTCTCCGAGGTGGAGCGGGGGCAGAAGGAGGCTTCCTCCGAGCTGCTGTCCGCCATCTGCGACGCGCTGGACGTACGGATGTCCGAGCTGATGCGGGAAGTGAGCGATGAACTCGCGCTCGCCGAGCTGGCCCAGTCCGCCGCCGCCACTCCCAGCGAATCCGTGCCGGCCCCGGTGCGCTCGATGCTGGGTTCCGTATCGGTGGCCGGTGTGCCACCGGAGCGGGTGACCATCAAGGCGCCCGCGGAGGCAGTGGACGTCGTAGCCGCCTGAGCACGTGTGCTCATGAGGCCCCGGCCGGGGCTCTCCGGTGGGATCCGGAGAGGTGCGGTCGGGGTTTTCGTGTCTCCGCGCCCGTTTGCCGCCCGCCCCGGGTGCCCCCATGGTGGAGGGAGAGGGCCGACGGCCGGGGGGCCTACCGACGGAGGGTGCGGATGTACGTCGTCAAGAGCCCGTTGTCCGACGCGAACCTGAAGGTCGTCTCCGAGGCCCTGCAGGGTGCCCTCGTCGACCTCGTGGACCTGGCGCTGGTGGCGAAACAGATCCACTGGAACGTGGTCGGGCCGCGCTTCCGCTCCGTCCACCTCCAACTCGACGAGGTCGTCGCCATCGCGCGGACCCACTCCGACACCGTCGCCGAGCGCGCCTCGGCGCTCGGCGTACCACCGGACGGCCGGGCCGCCACGGTGGCCGTCGGCAGCGGCATCGGGGTGACGCCGGAGGGCTGGGTGGACGACACGGCCGCGGTGCGCACCCTCGTGGAGGCGCTGGGCGCGCTGATCGCCCGGATGCGGGAGCGCGTCGAGGCGACGGCCGACGCCGATCCCGTGAGCCAGGACATCTTCATCCAGGTCACCGCCGACCTCGAGAAGGAGCACTGGATGTTCCAGGCCGAGAACGGATGACCGCAGTACGCACCGCGCGCCGGACCGCCGCCCTGGGGTTCGGCGCGCTGTGGTGGTGGGCGGTGCTCCGCCTGGCCCTGGCGCCCGGCGCGGGTGTGGTCGAGGGGGCGGTGGTGTTCGGCGGCTGGGGGCTCAGTGTGCTGCCGGTGCACTGTGTGCCCAAGGACCGGGCGGCGGGGGCGCTGGCCGCCGGGCGGTGGCGACGGGCACTGGGGCGGGACGGGGGCGCCCGGGGGAGCGCCCGAGGCAGTGCTTCGGCCGGTGGGCTCGGGGTTGCGGGGGCCGAAGGGGTTGCGGGAGCGGAGGGTGCCGGAGGCGGCGTCGGAGCCGGAGGCGTTGGGGCCGGGGGGACGGAGACGGCCGAAGGGGCGGGGGCTGAGGGGCCGTGAAGGGACCCAGGAGGCGCGTGGGCGCTACCGGTGGACTCCGGCGCCGAGCGAGTGCTGTAGTGCCCTGGGCGAGGGGCGAGGGGCGAGGGGCGAGGGGCGAGGGGCGAGGGGCGAGGGGCGAGGGGCGGGGAGCGAGGGGCAGCGGGGTAGCGACGGTGGGGGCGAGGCGGCGGGAGGTGCCCTTCCCGGCTGGGGGTGTGCGGGGCTGGTCCACGGCGGGGAGTGATGCCCGTGGACCGGCTCGGGCGTTCGGCGCTTTCGGCGGTGCTTCGGATGTCCGGCACATCCCGACGGTGCGTCGGGCGCTCGGCGCCGCCCGGCGGTGGTGGTGGGGTCCCCTCTGAGCGACCGGATGCTGTTCCGGGTCCACGGGCTCGGCCCCGCCCGGGGGCTGAGCGCGCCGGGCGTTCGGACCGTCCGGGGGCTTCGACGGGCTCGGTGTCCGACGCCTCCCGTCCGGCGGGCGCTCCCGGCGTTCGGGTCCCCTCGCGCTTCCGGTTCCTCCCGGCCGCCCGGGTGCGGGCCGGTTCCTTCCGTACGTCCCGCGCGGTGCGTCCACCGGGGCTTCGTGGTGCCCGAACGCCTCGGCTCACCTCGTGCGGCGGCGGTGGGGTCCGGCGCCGGAGCGGGGCTCGCTGCCCGGAGCCGGAGCCGGAGCCGGAGCCCATGCCGTGCCCGGGGCCGGGGCCGGGGCGGGCCCCGCCTGGCAGGACGGGCACCAGTACGTGGGGCGTTCGCGCGAACCGTCGCCCTGGTCGGCCAGCCGGACGGACGTGCCGCAGCGCGGACAGGGGCGGGGCGCGCGGCCGTAGACGAACAGGTTCTGGCCGCGCAGCCCCGTGGTGCGGCGCACCGGGCGGTCGCGGTTGGCCTCCAGCAGCCGCCGCGCCAGCACCGGCAGCTTCGCGGCCCGGCCGGCGGGCAGCTCGCCCACCGGGAGCCAGGGCGTGACGCCGAGCAGGAAGCACAGCTCGCTCTTGTAGACATTGCCGATCCCGGCGAGGTTGCGCTGGTCGAGCAGGGCCTCGCCGAGGGGGCGGGCCGGGTCCGCGAGGAGGTTGGCCAGGGCCCGTTCGGCGTCCCAGTCCGGGCCCAGCAGGTCGGGGCCGAGATGGCCCACGGCGCGTACCTCGTCGGCCGTCCGGATCAGCTCCAGGACCGGGAGCCGGTACCCGACGGCCGTACGGTCGGCGGTGCCCAGGATCACGCGGATCTGGTGCGCCGGACCGCCGCTCCAGCGCCGGCCGGGGGCGAACACCTTCCAGGAGCCGTCCATCCGCAGATGTGTGTGCAGGGTCAGGCCGCCCTCCACACGGGTGAGCAGGTGCTTGCCCCGGGGGACGGTCTCCAGGACCGTACGGCCGGTGAGGTCGACGGTCGCGTACCGGGGCACGCGGAAGTCGCTGCGGGTCAGCACCGCACCGGCGAGGGCGTCGTGCAGCCGCCGTGCCGCCTGCCAGACCGTGTCACCTTCGGGCATGCGTCAAGGGTGACAGGCTCAGGCCCGCAGGCGCAGTCCGCGCGGGGTGGCGATGAACCCCGCCTCCTCCAGCACGGCGCCGAAGGGGGAGGTGAGGGCGGCGGCGCCGTTGATCCGCTCCACCGTGACCGTGCCGAGCCGCCCGGCGCGAGCGGCTGACGCGAGCGCCTCGGCGGCCTCCCGCAACCGGGGGTCCGCCGGGGGCGGGGTGTCCTCGGCGGAGGGCCACAGCAGCAGGGTCTTGCCGCCGCGCTCCATGTACACCGCCGGTTCGCCCTCGACCAGGACCACCAGGGACCCCGCCTTGCGGCCCGGCTTGTGGGTGGCGCCGGACGGGGGCTCGGGCCAGGGGAGGGCGGCACCGTATGCGTTCGCCGGGTCGGCGGCGGCCAGCACCACGGCGCGGTTGACGGGCCCGGGGCGGTGGCGGCGGGCGAAGCCGCGCGCGGTGGCGTCGGGTCCGGGCGTCCGGTCGTGCCCGCCGCCCCTGGGGCCTCCGGCGCCGGGACCGGCGAAGGGGTCGCCACCGGGGAGGTCCCAGGCGTCGGCTCCGTCGGCACCACCGGTGGGACCGGGGCCGAACGGATCACCGCCCCGGCCCCTGCCCGGGCCGGAGCCTTCGGGGACGGCGGGGGCGTACGCGGAGGCCGGGGCGCCGGGTGCCGTGTCCGGTGCCGCGAGGGCCGCGCCGCGCTCGCGGGCGTTGGCGACCGCGCGCAGCCGGTCCACCGCGCCCTCCACGGCGAACTGCGCCGCCCCCAGCCCCTCCACCACGTACCCCCGGCGGGCCTGCCCGCTCTCCTCGAACGCCGCCAGGACCCGGTACACCGCGGAGAAGCCGCCCTCGACGCCCTCCGCCGCCACGGCGCCCCGGGTCACCACACCGTGCCGGTCCAGCAGGGTCCGGGCCAGTGCGTGCGCGCGCACCGTGGGGTCCGCCTCCCGCTCCGGCAGCAGGGACCAGCGGCCCGCCACGGTCGGCGGGCCGGAGCGCGAGGCGGTGCGGGCGGCGGCCGTCAGCGAGCCGTACCGCCCCCGCGGCACCGACCGCCTGGCGCGGTGGGCGGTGGAGCCCGCGGTGCGGCCCGAGCCCAGCAGGGAACGCAGCGGCGCGAGCGTGTCGTTGGTCAGCCGCCCCGACCAGGCCAGGTCCCACAGGGCGTCCGAGAGCTGGGCGTCGGTCGCGTCGGGGTGGGTGGTGGCACGGATCTGGTCCGCGATCTGACGGAAGAACAGGCCGTAGCCGCCCGACAGCGTGTCCAGGACCGAGCGGTGCAGGGGCGTCGGCTCCAGCGGGTGCGGGGGCGCGAGCAGCAGGGGCGCGGTGTCCGCGAGATGGAGGGTGACCCAGCCGTCCTTGCCGGGCAGTGAGCCCGCCCCCGCCCACACCACCTCCCCGGCGGCGGTGAGTTCGTCCAGCATGGCCGGGGTGTAGTCGGCGACCCGGGACGGCAGGACCAGCTTCTCCAGGGCGGACGCCGGCACCGGGGCGCCCTGCAACTGCTCGACGGCGCGCACCAGTCCGTCAACGCCGCGCAGCGCGTGGCCCGCGCCGATGTGCTGCCACTGGGGGAGGAACTGGCCGAGCGCGGCCGGCGGCACCGGCTCCAGCTCGTGCCGCAGGGCGGCGAGGGAGCGGCGGCGCAGCCGTCGCAGCACGGTCGCGTCGCACCACTCCTGGCCGATGCCCGCCGGGTGGAACTCGCCCTGCACGATCCGCCCGGACGCGGCGAGTCGCTGGAGCGCCCCGTCGGTGACCGCCGTGCCGAGGCCGAAGCGGGCCGCGGCGGCGGCCGAGGTGAAGGGGCCGTGGGTGCGGGCGTAGCGGGCGAGGAGGTCCCCGAGGGGGTCCTTGACGGGCTCGGTGAAGGCCTCCGGGATGCCCACCGGCAGCGCGGTGCCCAGCGCGTCGCGCAGCCGCCCCGCGTCCTCGACCGCCGCCCAGTGCTCGGCCCCGGCGATCCGCACCGGGATCGCGCGCCGGGCGGACGCCAGCTCCCGGACCCATGGTGGATCGGCGCCCCGCTCGGCGAGTTCCGCGTCCGTGAGCGGGCCGAGCATCCGCAGCAGGTCGGCGACGCCCTCGGCGTCCTTGACCCGGCGGTCGTCGGTGAGCCGGGCCAGCTCGCGCTCCAGCTCCGCCAGCACCTCCGCGTCGAGCAGCTCGCGCAGCTCCGCCCGGCC
Organism: Streptomyces sp. SID8352; assembly: GCF_009862265.1. Lineage (GTDB taxonomy): Bacteria > Actinomycetota > Actinomycetes > Streptomycetales > Streptomycetaceae > Streptomyces. The sequence continues at coordinate 23,197 of NZ_WWGX01000082.1, forward strand.
GAGCAGCTCGGAGAGCAGACGCGAGTCCAGCGACAGCGCGGCGGCCCGGCGCTCCGCGAGCGGCGAGTCCCCCTCGTACAGGAACTGGGCGACGTAGCCGAACAGCAGGGAGCGGGCGAAGGGGGAGGGCTCCGGTGTGGTGACCTCGACCAGGCGGACCCGGCGGGACTCCAGGTCGCCCATCAGCTCGACGAGTCCGGGCACGTCGAAGACGTCCTGGAGGCATTCGCGGACCGCCTCCAGGACGATCGGGAACGAGCCGTACTCGCTCGCCACCTCAAGGAGCTGGGCCGCCCGCTGCCGCTGCTGCCACAGGGGGGTGCGCCGGCCGGGGCTGCGGCGCGGCAGCAGCAGGGCGCGGGCGGCGCACTCGCGGAAGCGGGAGGCGAACAGCGCCGAGCCGCCCACCTGGTCAGTGACGATCCGGTCGACCTCCCCCTTGTCCAGTACGACGTCCGCGGCGCCCACCGGCGCCTGCCCGTCGTCGTACTCCGCGCCCGCCCGGGAGGGCTCCTGGTCGAGCAGGTCCAGGCCCATCAGATCGGCGTCGGGCAGCCGCAGCATGATCCCGTCGTCGGCGTGCATGACCTGCGCGTCCATGCCGTACCGCTCGCCCAGGCGGGCGCCGAGGGCGAGGGCCCAGGGGGCGTGCACCTGGGCGCCGAAGGGCGAGTGGACGACGACCCGCCAGTCGCCCAGCTCGTCGCGGAAGCGCTCCACCACGATGGTGCGGTCGTCGGGGACGTGGCCGCAGGCCTCGCGCTGCTCGTCGAGGTACGCCAGGACGTTGTCCGCGGCCCAGGTGTCCAGCCCGGCCGCGGCCAGCCGCGGCAGGGCGTCCTCGCGGGGCAGGGCCGACACCTCGCGCAGGAACGCGCCCAGCGCCCGGCCCAGTTCGAGCGGGCGGCCGAGCTGGTCGCCCTTCCAGAAGGGCAGCCGGCCGGGCACGCCGGGGGCGGGGGAGACCAGGACGCGGTCCCGGGTGATGTCCTCGATCCGCCACGAGCTGGTGCCGAGGGTGAAGACGTCCCCCACCCGGGACTCGTACACCATCTCCTCGTCCAGCTCCCCGACCCGGCCGCCGCCCTTCTTCGGGTCGGCCCCCGCGAGGAAGACGCCGAACAGGCCCCGGTCGGGGATGGTGCCGCCGGAGGTGACGGCGAGCCGCTGCGCGCCGGGCCGCCCGGTGACCGTCCCCGCGATCCGGTCCCACACCACGCGCGGGCGCAGCTCGGCGAAGGCGTCGGAGGGGTAGCGGCCGGCCAGCATGTCCAGCACGGCGGTGAACGCGGACTCGGGCAGCGATGCGAAGGGGGCGGCGCGGCGGACCGTGGCGAGCAGGTCGTCGGCCTGCCAGGTGTCCAGCGCGGTCATCGCGACGATCTGCTGGGCCAGCACGTCCAGGGGGTTGGCGGGGATCCGGAGGGCCTCGATGGCGCCCCCGCGCATGCGCTCGGTGACCACGGCCGCCTGCACCAGATCGCCCCGGTACTTCGGGAACACCACGCCCGTGGAGACGGCGCCGACCTGGTGTCCCGCGCGGCCGACGCGCTGCAGCCCGGAGGCGACGGAGGGCGGCGACTCGACCTGGACGACGAGGTCGACGGCGCCCATGTCGATGCCCAGCTCCAGGCTGGAGGTGGCCACCACGGCGGGCAGCCGGCCCGCCTTGAGATCCTCCTCGACCAGGGCCCGCTGCTCCTTGGAGACCGAGCCGTGGTGCGCGCGGGCGATCACCGCCGGGGCGCCCCGGGCCGCGCCCGAGCCGCCCATCAGCTCGGCGGGGGAGTGGTGCTCGTCCAGCGGCTCGCCCGCCGCCCGCTCGTGGGCGATCTCGTTGAGCCGGTTGCACAGGCGCTCCGCCAGGCGCCGCGAGTTGGCGAAGACGATCGTGGAGCGGTGCGACTGGACGAGGTCGGCGATGCGCTCCTCGACATGGGGCCAGATGGAGGGGCGTTCGGCTCCGTCACCGCCCTCGGTGACCGGGGAGCCGCCCAGCTCGCCCAGGTCCTCCACGGGGACGACGACGGACAGGTCGAACTCCTTGCCCGAGGGCGGCTGGACGATCTCCACCCGGCCGCGGGGGGCGAGGAACCGGGCGACCTCGTCCACCGGGCGGACCGTCGCCGAGAGCCCGATGCGGCGGGCGGGCCTCGGAAGCAGGGCGTCCAGGCGCTCCAGGGTGAGCGCGAGGTGGGCGCCGCGCTTGGTGCCCGCCACCGCGTGCACCTCGTCCAGGATCACCGTCTCCACACCGGTCAGCGCCTCGCGGGTGGCCGAGGTGAGCATCAGGAACAGGGACTCCGGAGTGGTGATCAGGATGTCCGGGGGGCGGGTGGCCAGGGAGCGGCGCTCGGCGGCGGGGGTGTCGCCGGACCGGATGCCGACCCTGACCTCCGGCTCGGGCAGGCCGAGCCGCACGGACTCCTGGCGGATGCCGGTCAGTGGGCTGCGCAGATTGCGCTCGACGTCCACGGCCAGGGCCTTGAGCGGGGAGACGTACAGCACGCGGCAGCGCTTCCTGGGGTCGGCCGGCGGGGGCTCCGCCGCCAGCCGGTCCAGGGCGGCGAGGAAGGCGGCCAGGGTCTTCCCGGATCCGGTGGGGGCGACCACCAGCACGTCGGACCCCTCCCCGATGGCCCACCACGCGCCGGCCTGGGCCGCGGTGGGCGCGGAGAAGGCCCCCGTGAACCAGCCACGGGTCGCGGGGGAGAAGCCGTCGAGGGCCCGGTGTGCGGAGCTGACCATGGATCCATCCTGCACCCGCCCACTGACAATCGGCCTGAACAGGGCGAATGCGGGTGAGCGGCCGGTGGGGCGAGGGCCGTGCGGACCGCCGCCCGGCGGGGTGTCCGGGAGGTCCGGGGCGCGGCGGAGCGAGGGGGAGGGGCGCGGTGTCGCGGCCCCCGGGCCCGGCTCACGGAGGACCGGCCCTCACGGCGGCCGCCCCGGGCGCCGAGGACGGGCCCGCGGCGGCCCCGGGCGGCGGCCGCGGCGCACGGCGGAGGGCCGTGACGGGGCGGGCCCGGCCGGGGAGGCGTCGGGAAGGCGTTCCGCTGCGTCGTCCGGGCGGCGGTGGCGGCCTCCCGGAGCACCCGGGCCCGGCGCGCGGCGCCCGCCCGGGCCCGCCGGGCGCCCGGCCGGGTGACGGAGAATGGACGCATGGCGGGATCGGACGAGCGGGCGCGGCACTGGCGGTACGCCGAGTTGCCCGGCGTGGACCTGCTGCGCGCCCGGTACGTGCGCAAGACCTTCGTCCGGCACACGCACGAGCACTTCGTCATCGCGGCCATCGCCGACGGGGTGGAGCGCTTCCACCACGGCGGGGCCGAGCAGTACGCGGGCGCGGGTTCGCTCGCCCTGATCAACCCCGACACCCCGCACACCGGCCGGGCCGGGGTTCCCGAGGGCTGGCGGTACGGCGCGGTCTACCCGGCGCCCGCAGTGGTGGCCGCCATCGCGGCGGAGACCACCACCCTGCGCGGCACCCCGGGCTTCGTCCGCCCCGTCCTCGACGACCCGTACACCGTGGCCCTCGTGCACCGGGTGCTGCGGGCCGCCGACGAGGGGGACGCGCTCGCCGCCGACACTCTGCTGAGGGTGGCCGTGACCCGGCTGCTGCGGCTGAACGGCGGCCCGCTGCCCGCGCGGCGGGTGCGCACGGCCGGGGCCCGCACGGCGGCCCGCGCGCGTGCCCTGCTGGAGGAGCGGATGGCCGACCCGCCGAGCCTGGAGACGCTGGCCCGGGAGCTGGGCACCGGCCCGTTCGCGGTGCTGCGGGCCTTCCGGGACGCCTACGGCATGCCGCCCCACACCTGGCTCACCGACGCCCGGGTGCGCCGGGCCCGGCGGCTGCTGGACGCCGGGACGACGCCCGCCGAGGCCGCCGTCGCCGTCGGGTTCACCGACCAGCCGCACCTGCACCGGCACTTCACGCGCATGGTGGGCGTGCCGCCCGGTGCCTACCGGCGCGAGCGCAAGAACGTACAAGACACGAGGGGAGAGTTTCTCCTATCGTCCGACATGTGCCAGATCAGACAGCCGTCCCGCACGACACGGGTACACAAGACAAACCGGACGCAGCCGTCGTACGGGACGCCCTGGGCGTCGGGGTCGCCGTGGGGCTCTCCGGCTTCGCCTTCGGGGTGACCTCGGTCGGCAGCGGCCTCTCACTGCTCCAGACCTGCGCGCTGAGCCTCCTGGTGTTCACCGGGGCCTCGCAGTTCGCCCTCGTCGGAGCGCTCGCCGCGGGCGGCAACCCGCTCACGGCCGCGGCCGGGGCGTTCTTCCTCGGGGTGCGCAACGCCTTCTACGGGCTGCGCCTGTCCCAGATGCTGGCCCTCCCGCGCGCGCTGCGGGCACCGGCCGCCCAGTGGGTCATCGACGAGACGACGGCCGTGGCCCTGGCGCAGCCCACCCGGCGCAGCGTGAGGATCGGCTTCGCCGTCACCGGGGCCACCCTGTACGTGCTGTGGAACCTCACCACCCTGCTCGGCGCCCTGGGGGCGGAGGCCATCGGGGACACCGACGCCTGGGGCCTGGACGCGGCCGGCCCCGCCGTGTTCCTGGCGCTGCTCGCCCCGATGCTGCGCACCGCCACCGAGCGGGCGGTCGCGGCCCTGGCCGTCCTCCTGGGGCTCGGTCTGCTCCCCGTCCTGCCCGCAGGTGTGCCCGTCCTGGTGGCCGCTCTGGCGGCACCGGCGGTTCTGTGGGCGGAGGGCCGCCGCGGGGGAGGCGCCGGTACCGGGACGGTCACCGGGGAGCCCCCGGCCGGGGGCTCCGGGACCGGCGCCCCGTACGGCACTCCCGCGGCGCCCGTGGCGGACGCTGCGTTGGACGCGGGGGGCGCGAGGGACGCGGCGCGGACCCACGGCGCACCGGGCGTACGCGACACCGGGGACCACGGCATCCGGGACGCGGGGGACGCCCACGGCATCCACCACGCCCGGGACGCGCGGGAAACCCGGGACGCCCAGGAAACCCGGGACGCCCAGGAAACCCGGGACGCCCGTGGCGGGTCCGGAGAGGAGGAACGATGAGCATATGGATCGCCATCGCGGTGACCGCGGTCGGCTGCTACCTCGTCAAGCTCGTCGGTCTCCTCGTGCCGGCCGGGGCCCTGGAGCGGCCGCTGGTGCGGCGCCTGGCCGCGCTGCTGCCCGTCGCCCTCCTCGCCGCGCTCACCGCCCAGCAGACCTTCGCGGACGGCCGGGCCCTCGTCCTGGACGCGCGGGCCGCCGGGATCGCCGCGGCCGCCGTGGCGCTGCTGCTGCGGGCCCCGTTCCTGCTCGTCGTCGCGGCGGCGGTCGCCGTCACGGCGGGCGTACGGGCCCTCGGCGGCTGAGACGGCCCGGGGGCTGAGGAGACGGAGAGGGCCGCGCGGCGGCGCCGGAGCCCCGGCTCAGCCGACCGGGCGGCCGTGCGCCCGCAGGGTGCGCAGGGCGTCCAGCGTCACCCGTGGGCGCGACTCCAGGAGCGGCGCGGGGGCCCAGTGCCGCCAGCGGACGGGCCAGCCGCCGTCGTCCGTCTGCTCCGCCGCGAGGAAGTCCAGCGAACGGGCCATCTCGTCGTCGGTGAACCACGCGCGCGCGAGGGAGTGCGGCGCCCTGGCGAAGTCGTGCGGGAAGTGGTGCTCTCCCGGCGCGTAGCCCGGGGAGACGGGGAAGGCGTCGAGGGCGTCCGGGTCCAGCACGGCGAGCCGCTGTTCGCGCACCAGGCGGCCCAGCCGGGCGGCGGCCTCCCGCGCGCGCGGGCGGTCGGGCACCGAGTCCAGGAACGCCACGGCCGCCTCGACCTCGTACGGGTGGGAGGTCTCCAGGGACTCGATCGCCCGCCAGCAGAAGTCGGCCGCCCGGAACAGCCAGGCGTGCCACACCTCGTTGCGGTACAGCAGGCCGACCACCGGGCCGGTGGCGAGGAGATCGCCGGGCGGGTCGTCCGGTACCGGCACGAAGGGGGCTGCCGGGTAGCCGCGCAGCGCGGCCGTGACCGACGGAAGGGCGCCGTCCGCCGTGGAGACGGAGGTCAGATAGCGGCAGATGCTCTCCACGCGCTGCCCGCCGCACCGCCCGACCGCGTCCAGCACCTGCACGGCGTGCGCCGTGTGCAGCGGCTGGCTGACCGGGCCGCGCAGATCGGGCTCCAGGGCGTGGCCGTACCCGCCGTCCTCGTTGCGGTAGGCGTCGAGCGCGCTCTCCACCGGACCGGCGCCGCCGCCGCGGAAGACGTACGCGAACAGGCGCTGCTCCAGCACGCGCGCGGTGAGCCACACGAAGCGCTCCGCGCGCGCGAGCGGGGAGGGCGCCGGGGGCTCCCCGGGTGCCGGGGGAGTCTGCGGAAGGGGGAACGCTCCGGTGTCGGCCATGTGCCAGATCGTAGGGCCGCGGGGGACCCGGCACCCGGGCCACGGGCGGGGCCCACCCCCAGGGGCGGGATACTGGGGGCATGCGGTTGACGGTCTTCTGGGAGCGGATGGCGGATCACTTCGGTCCGGGCTACGCCGACACCTTCGCGCGCGACCACGTGATGGCGGAGCTGGGCGGACGCACGGTGTGCGAGGCGCTCGACGCCGGGTGGGACGCCAAGGACGTGTGGCGGGTGGTCTGCGGCGTCATGAACGTACCGCGGGAACACCACTGACCCCGGGCAGTTCCCGGGGCGGGCTCCGGACCGTCGGCGGCGTGGGTCAGACTTGGGCGCGTGGCATCCACTGACGAGACCGGGCAGACACCCCGGCCACCCGCTCCGCCCGGCACGACGCCGCCCGCCCCGCCGCCCGGGGGAGCCGGCGCCGGACCGGGCGCCCGCATGCCGCGCTGGCTGCCCCGCGCCATGGTGCTGGCCCTCGCCCTGATCGCCGTCTTCCAACTGGGCAGCTGGGCCTTCCACCAGCTCACCGGGCTGCTGATCAACATCCTCATCGCCTTCTTCCTCGCCCTGGCCGTCGAGCCCGCGGTGAGCTGGATGGCCAGGCGGGGTGTGCGCCGGGGCGTGGCGACCTTCGCCGTCTTCCTCGCGGTACTGGTCGCCGCCGCCGGATTCGTCACACTGCTCGGCTCCATGCTCGCCGGGCAGATCGTCAAGATGGTCGAGGACTTCCCCGAGTACCTCGACTCCGTCATCAACTGGATCAACAGCCACTTCCGCACCGAGCTGCGGCGGGTGGACATCCAGGAGGGACTGCTCCGCTCCGACTGGCTGCGCGACTACGTGCAGAACAGCGCCACCGGGGTGCTGGACGTCTCCACGCAGGTCCTCGGCGGGCTGTTCCAGCTGCTGACGATCGTGCTGTTCGGCTTCTACTTCGCCGCCGACGGCCCCCGGCTGCGCCGCGCCCTCTGCTCCGTCCTGCCGCCCGCCCGCCAGGCCGAGGTGCTGCGCGCCTGGGAGATCGCCGTCGACAAGACCGGCGGGTACCTGTACTCGCGCGGGCTCATGGCGCTGATCTCCGGACTGGCCCACTACGTCCTGCTCCAGTTCCTGGAGGTGCCCTACGCGCCCGCGCTGGCGGTGTGGGTGGGCCTGGTCTCGCAGTTCATCCCCACCATCGGCACCTATCTCGCGGGCGCCCTGCCCATGCTCATCGCGTTCACCGTGGATCCCTGGTACGCGCTCTGGGTGCTGGTTTTCGTGGTGGTCTACCAGCAGTTCGAGAACTACATGCTCCAGCCCAAGCTGACCGCCAGGACCGTGGACATCCACCCGGCGGTCGCCTTCGGCTCGGTCATCGCGGGCACCGCGCTCCTCGGCGCCGTGGGTGCGCTGATCTCCATCCCGGCGGTCGCCACGCTCCAGGCGTTCCTCGGGGCCTATGTGAAGCGATACGACGTCACCGACGACCCGCGTGTCCAGGGCCATCAGGACCGGGGCCACCGGGACCGCGGGCGGCGGGGCGCGCTCGCGCGGGCGTGGAGCCGGTGGGGCGGGCGGCCGGGGGGCGGTCCGCCGGGTCCCGCGGGGCCGGAGGGCACCGCCGGGCCCCGGGGCGGCGGCTCCTCCTGAAGAGGGCCGTCCGGCAGGGCGGCGTTCAGCGGGGGTGCCGGCCCCGGCCGGGGCCGGCGAGCGGGCGGCGCGCCCGTACTCGGCGGCGCCCACGGCCGGTACGGCGGCCCCGCTGATCACGGGGCGGCGCCGGAGGCCGGGGCCGGGGAGGGGCGCTCGGCCCGGGCGGGCCGTGCGGCGGTTCCGGCCGGGCGGTGCCCGCTCCCGGGGCTCGGGCGGGGGTCCGGACGGAGGCGTCGGCGGCGGCGTGCAGGGGCGGGCGCCGGAGGGGGAGGAACGTTCGGGCTCCCGGGGCGGGGCCGCTGCCGCCGCGCACGCCCCGCGCCCGTTGCCGCCGCGCACGCCCGCGCCCGGCGGCACGGGTCGGCCGCGGCGTAGGCTCGGGGGTGCCGCGTGGCGCGCTTGACATAAAAATCGAACATCCATTCTTATGGAGGCTCCGGCGAGGTCCGGGACGGGCGTTTTCGTCCGTGTACGGGCGACGGGGCGGCAGAGTTATCCACAGGCCGGGCCCGCGTCGGGACGCGTTGTCAGTGGCAGGCGTTAGCGTCTGTGACGTGAAGCGATCGAATCAAGCAAACCGGGTGGAACCCATGGCAGGAACCGACCGCGAGAAGGCGCTGGATGCCGCTCTCGCACAGATTGAACGGCAATTCGGCAAGGGCGCGGTCATGCGCATGGGCGAGCGGTCCATGGAGCCCATCGAGGTCATCCCGACCGGATCGACGGCGCTCGACGTGGCCCTCGGTGTCGGCGGCCTCCCGCGCGGCCGCGTGGTGGAGATCTACGGCCCCGAGTCCTCCGGCAAGACGACCCTGACGCTGCACGCCGTGGCGAACGCCCAGAAGGCCGGAGGCCAGGTCGCGTTCGTGGACGCGGAGCACGCCCTCGACCCCGAGTACGCGAAGAAGCTCGGCGTCGACATCGACAACCTGATCCTCTCCCAGCCGGACAACGGCGAGCAGGCCCTCGAGATCGTGGACATGCTGGTCCGCTCCGGCGCCCTCGACCTCATCGTCATCGACTCCGTCGCCGCGCTCGTGCCGCGCGCGGAGATCGAGGGCGAGATGGGCGACAGCCACGTCGGTCTGCAGGCCCGGCTGATGAGCCAGGCCCTGCGGAAGATCACCAGCGCCCTCAACCAGTCCAAGACCACCGCGATCTTCATCAACCAGCTCCGCGAGAAGATCGGTGTGATGTTCGGCTCTCCGGAGACCACGACCGGTGGCCGGGCTCTCAAGTTCTACGCCTCCGTGCGCATCGACATCCGCCGTATCGAGACCCTGAAGGACGGCACCGAGGCGGTCGGCAACCGGACCCGCTGCAAGGTCGTCAAGAACAAGGTCGCGCCGCCCTTCAAGCAGGCCGAGTTCGACATCCTCTACGGCCATGGCATCAGCCGTGAGGGCGGTCTGATCGACATGGGCGTGGAGCACGGCTTCGTCCGCAAGGCCGGCGCCTGGTACACGTACGAGGGCGACCAGCTCGGCCAGGGCAAGGAGAACGCGCGCAACTTCCTCAAGGACAACCCCGACCTGGCCAACGAGATCGAGAAGAAGATCAAGGTCAAGCTGGGCGTCGGCGTACGTCCCGAGGAGAAGGCCGACGCCGCCGAGCCGGGCACCGACGCCGCCGCCCCGGCCGACGCCGTCCCCGCGGTGCCCGCTCCCGCGACGGCCAAGGCCACCAAGTCCAAGGCCGCGGCTGCCAAGAGCTGACGGTGACGCGACGAACCGACTGGGCCGACCGCGCCCACCCGCAGGCCGACGGGACGGTGGGCGGGGCGTACGCCGACGCCGGCCCCGTCGCACCGTTCGGTGCCGGTCCGCCCGATGACGACGGGGTGGCACCCGACGGCGGGGCCCGACGGGGCGGCCGGACGCGTGGTGCGGGGGGACCGCGCGGGCGGCGGCGCGGGCGCACCGCGGGAGCCGCTGAGGACGGAGGTACCGCCGACTCGTCGAGGGCCGGGGAGGAGGAGCCTCCGCGGGACCCGGTCGAGCAGGCACGGGCGATCTGTCTGCGCCTGCTGACCGGGACCCCGCGCACCAGGAAGCAGCTCGCCGACGCCCTGCGCAAACGGGAGATTCCCGACGAGGCGGCGGAGGAGGTGCTCTCGCGGTTCGAGGAGGTCGGACTGATCGACGACGGCGCCTTCGCGGACGCCTGGGTGGAGTCCCGGCACCACGGCCGGGGGCTGGCGCGGCGCGCACTCGCCCGCGAGCTGCGGACCAAGGGCGTCGACGCCCCCCTCATCGACGCGGCCGTCTCCCGGCTGGACGCCGAGCGGGAGGAGGAGACGGCGCGCGAACTCGTCGACCGGAAGCTGCGCGCCACCCGCGGCCTCGACCGGGACAAGCGGCTGCGCCGCCTCGCCGGGATGCTGGCCCGCAAGGGCTACTCCGAGGGGATGGCGCTGAGAGTGGTGCGCCAGGCGCTGGAGGAAGAGGGCGAGGAGACGGAGTTCCTCGACGGCGGGGAGTACTGACCGGACGGCCGCGGCGACCGCCGGGGTGCGCCGGGGCGCGGTGCCCGTCGTCCGCTCATCCCACGGTCGGGTGGCCGGTCGGGTGGCCCGGCCTTGGCAGCACCGGCCCGCCCGCCGACGGACCGGAACCGGGTGCGGCTCCCTGTGAGCGGTGCGGCGCACCGGCGCGGTGGGGCACCCGGGCGCACCGGCGGCGGCGCGCCCGGGACCGCGACACCGCCGGGGCGATCCCGCCTACGGGGCCAGTACCGGTAGGCCCTCGTTCCGCCAGGCCTGGAAGCCGCCGATGACATCGGTGGCCCGGTGCAGGCCCAGGCGGTGGAGGGAGTCGACGGCGAGGGTGGAGGCGTAGCCCTCGTTGCACAGCACGACGATCCGCAGGTCGTGGCCCGCGGCCTCGGGGACGCGGTGGCTGCCCTGCGGGTCGAGCCGCCACTCCAGTTCGTTGCGCTCGATCACCAGGGCGCCCGGGACCAGGCCGTCCCGGTCCCGCAGGGCGGCGTACCGGGTGTCGACCAGCAGCGCGTCACCCGCCCCGGCGGCGTCGTGGGCGGCACGTGGGCCGATGCGGTCGTAGCCGCTCCGGACGCGTTCCAGGAGGGCGTCGATTCCGACGGGAGCGGTCACTGCCAGTCCTCCGGGCGCTCGACCTGCTCCAGGCGCAGGGTGTCGCCGCTGCGGCTGTAGCGGCGGATCAGGGGCAGGGGCGGGTGGTAGACGTGGACGGAGACGGCGTGGCGGTCGGGTGAGACGTTCAGGACCTCGTGGACGTGGTCGCGGCCGAAGGCGCGCCCCCGGCCGGTCGGCAGCCTGCGGATCCTGTCGATCCCGTCGGCGAGTTCCAGGGTCTTCCAGCCGCCGGTGGGCAGCCGGACGGCGAGGGCGTGCTCCGTGAGTTCGCCCGCCGCGGTGGCGAACGCGCCCACGGAGTCGGCGTGGTCGTGCCAGCCGGTGCCGGTGCCGGGTGGCCAGCCGATCAGCCAGGCCTCGCTGCCGCCGGGGCCGGGCAGCCGGACCCAGGTGCGCTCCTCGGGGTCGAGGGGGAGGGAGGCGATCAGCTCGGGATCGGCGGCGACGGACTCGGCGAAGCCGAGGAGGTCGGCGGGGGTGGGAGCGGGGGCCTCTCCGGCCCCGGGTGGGGGCGTGTGGGCAGGGGAGGGCGCGGTGGTGGAGACAGACACGGTGACCGTCCTGGGAGTTCGCGAACGCGCGCGGGCGTGATGACGCGGCGCGCGGAAGGGAGACGAGGCGAAGTCAGCAGGAAGGGCGACACACGCAGCCCGCGTAGCGGACGAGGTCCATATGGACCCTCCGCCACAGGCGCACATCGGTGTCGGTCACGGTCCGGAGTACACCATGCCGGTGCGGGCCGGTCAATTCACCGTCGTCATGCGGACGGGGGTGTCGTCCGGCGGCGCGCGCGCCGTGCGCCGGCCGTTCGGCACGGGTCCAGTCCCGTCTCGGGGCCGCACCGGTCCGCGGCCCCGGTCTCGTCGCGTTCCCGCCCCGGTCCGTCGCCCCGCCCGCGTCCCCGGGCTGGTCCCTGCCCTTGGCCGTACCGCCCCGGAAGGGGCACCGTACTGCCTCCCGTTCCTCCGGCTCGGCAGGGGAGCCGCCTACCCGGGAACCCCCGGAGAGGCACGCCCCCTCACCGCGTCCCGGTGGCGGTCTCCGTCTCCGTGCCGCCGTCCGCGCCCCCGTCCGCCGCCGGGCCGTCCGCCGCCGGGTCGTCCGCCGCCGGGTCGTCCGGGGCCGGGGACGTCTCCGGGGCGGACTCCGGCCGTGTCCCACCGTCGGGCTCCGGGGCACCGGCCGGGTTGCCGCCCAGCGCGGCCTCGGCCGCCGTGTAGAGGTCGGCCGGGCGCACGCCGTTGAGCGCCGTCACCAGATGGCCGTCGGGACGGACGAGCAGGACGGTGTGGGCGGCGGCGCCCGGATAGCTCTCGGTGACCAGCAGTTCGGCGCGGCAGGGCAGCGCGGTGACCGCCGCCGCCAGCCGGGGCATCACCCCGGCGGTCATCCAGTGCTTGCGCTCCCACACGCCCGTGCCCGGCGCGACCAGCACGACCAGCAGCGCGCCCCGGCCGAGCCGGTCCCGCAGCCGCACGAAGGCGCCGTCCTCCGCCGTGACCCGGACGTCGGTGACCGGGGACCCCGGCGCGGTGTCGACGTCGACGGTGCCGTCGAGGTCCCCCGGCGCGAGCGGGGAGCCGCCGTAGGTGCCGAGGGCGCCGAGAGCGCCCCGGCCCAGATGGCCGTCGGCGAGCAGCGCGTCGTGGCCCCGGCCGGCGCCGGGGACGTAGGAGCGCAGCCCCCCGCCGCCGCGCACCTGCGGCAGGTGCTGGTCGGCGCTGCGCAGCCGGGCGGCGACGGCACCCCGGCGTTCGTGCTGGTAGCTGTCGAGGAGCGCCTCGTGGTGGCCGTGGTGCCAGGCGAGGGCCAGCTTCCAAGCGAGGTTGTCGGCGTCCCGCAGCCCCTCCTCCAGCCCCTGGGTGCCCAGCGCGCCGAGCAGGTGCGCGGCGTCCCCCGCGAGCAGGACGCGGCCCGCCCGCCAGCGCCGGGCCAGCCTGTGGTGGACGGTGTGGACACCGGTGTCGAGGAGGTCGTAGGCCGGGACGGAGCCGCCGGACCAGCCGGTGAGGGTCTCGCGGATCCGGTTGACCAGCAGTTCGGGGGTGACGAGGTCCTTGCCGGGCGGCAGCAGCCAGTCGAGCCGCCAGACGCCGTCCGGCAGCGGCCGGCCGACGATCTCCCCGGCCGAGGGGCCCGAGCTGCGCCAGGGTGGCTGCCGGTGCAGCAACGCCTGTCCGGGCCAGGGGAGTTCGGTGCGCAGGGCGGCCACGGCGTAGCGCTCCACCGCGGTGCGGCCGGGGAAGCGGATGTCCAGCAGTTTGCGCACGGTGGAGCGGGGTCCGTCGCAGCCGACCAGATGGCTGCCGCGCCACCAGGTGCCCTCCGGGCCGCGGGTGTGGACCGTGACGCCCCCCGGCTCCTGCTCGACGGCGTCCACACGGCTGTGGGCGGCGGTCCGCACGAGGGGCCGGCCGGCCAGGGCGGTGCGCAGCACGCCGGTCAGCTCGTGCTGAGCGATGTGCAGGGGGCCGGGCGCGGTGTCGTCGAAGACGGTCTCGCGGATCACCTGTCCGCGCCGGGAGGACCGCCATCCGGCCCAGTGCAGCCCCCGCCGCGACAGGGAGGTGCCGGTGAGCCGCTCGAGGAGGACGGTGGTCTCCTCGCGCAGCACGACGGTGCGCGCGGGCCGCGGTTCGTCCTTGCCGGGGCCCTCGTCGAGGACGACGCAGGGCACCTCCTGGCGGGCCAGGGCCAGGGCGAGGGTGAGCCCGACGGGCCCCGCCCCGACGATGATCACCGGGTCCACGGTGCTGCGCCCCCTGTCCGCGACGGAGCAGGTGAACAGGGTGGGGGAACGGGGTGCGCGATCACAGAACGTATGCAACCCATTGCCGCTGCTTGCGTCAAGTGACGGAGGCGGCGGTGATCGGGCCGCCGCCTCCGTCGATCGTCCTACGAGGTGACCGGTGGTCAGGCGTTCGCGCCGCCGACCGGGTCGGCCGCCGGGAGCACGGCCCCGGAGGAGCGCTTGCCCCGCCGCAGCCGCTGCTCCAGCCAGCCCGCGAAGCTGGTGAGCGCGAAGTTGAACGCGATGAAGAGGACCGCCACGACGGTGTAGCTGGCGATGATGTTGGCGCCGTAGTAGGCGCTCATCGTGTTCGCCGCGGAGAGCAGTTCGGGGAAGGTGAGGACGGCGCCGCCGAGCGCGGTGTCCTTCACGATGACGACGAGCTGGCTGACGATGGCGGGCAGCATCGCGGTGACCGCCTGCGGCAGCAGGATCAGCCGCATGACCTGGTTCTTGCGCATGCCGATGGCCAGCGCGCCCTCGCCCTGGCCCTTGGGCAGGGACAGGATTCCGGCCCGGACGATCTCCGCGAGGACGGCGGCGTTGTAGAGGACCAGGCCCGTGACGACCGCGTAGAGGGGGCGGTCATCGGTGCTGACGTCGGTGTACTCGGAGAAGAGCGCCAGGCCGAAGATCATCAGGACGAGCACCGGGATGGCCCGGAAGAACTCGACGACGACCGCGGCCGGGACGCGGATCCAGACGTGGTCCGAGAGCCGGGCGATGCCGAGCACGGCACCGAGCGGCAGGGCGATGACCATGGCGAGCGCCGCGGCCTTCAGGGTGTTCCGCAGACCGGGCCAGAGGTACGTCGACCAGGGCTCGGTGCTGGTGAGGAACATCTTCCACTGGTCCCACTCCAACTGCCCCTTCTCCTCCAGGGTGGTGACGACCCACCACAGGACGGCGGCGGCGGCGAGCAGGAAGACGACCGTGAGGACCACGTTGCGCCGCTTGGCGCGGGGGCCCTGGGCGTCGTAGAGGACGGAACTCATCGCTTCACCGCCACCTTCTTGCCCAGCCAGCCGAGGAACAGGCCGGTCGGCAGGGTCAGCACCACGAAGCCGAAGGCGATGACCGCCGCGATCAGCAGCAACTGGGCCTCGTTCTCGATCATTTCCTTCATCAGCAGCGCGGCCTCGGCGACCCCGATGGCTGCGGCCACCGTGGTGTTCTTGATCAGTGCGATCAGCACGTTCGCCAGGGGGACGACGGACGAGCGGAACGCCTGGGGCAGCACCACCAGGCGGAGCACCTGGGTGAAGCCGAGCCCGATGGCCCGTGCCGCCTCCGCCTGGCCGACCGGCACCGTGTTGATGCCGGAGCGCAGCGCCTCGCAGACGAAGGACGAGGTGTAGAGGATCAGCCCCAGGACGGCGAGCCGGAAGTTGATCGTCTCGAACTCCGTCGCGCCCAGGGAGATGCCCAGGGACTGGTTCAGGCCCAGGGACGTGAACAGGATGATGACGGTCAGCGGAATGTTCCGCACGACGTTCACGTACGCGGTACCGAAGCCGCGCATCAGCGGCACCGGGCCGACGCGCATGGCGGCCAGGACGGTGCCCCAGATCAGGGAGCCGACGGCCGAGAGCACAGCGAGCTGCACTGTCGTCCAGAAGGCTCCCAGCAGGTCGTAACCCTCAAGAAAGTCGAACACGATCTCCCGCGCTTCCGGGTGTAGGGGTGCCCGCCCCGGTGCGCCGCCCCGTCCGCGGGGCGGCGCACCCTGTCAGGCGCGGTCTCAGCTCTTGATCTCGCCGATCTTCGGCGCGGGCTCGTTCTTGTAGCCGGCCGGGCCGAGGTTGGCGTCCACGGCCTTCTGCCAGGAACCGTCGGAGACCATCTCCTCCAGGGCCTTGTTGATCCGGTCCTTGAGGTCGCTGCCCTTCTTGACGCCGATGCCGTAGTTCTCGTTGGTCAGCTTGAAGCCGCCGAGCTTGAACCTGCCCTTGAACTGGGCCTGCGAGGCGTACCCGGCGAGGATGGAGTCGTCGGTGGTCAGCGCGTCGACGGCGCCGTTCTGGAGGCCGGGCAGGCAGGCCGAGTACGTCGGGTAGGGCTGGAGCTGGGCCTTGGGCGCCAGCTTGTCCTTGACGTTCTGGGCCGACGTCGAGCCGGTGACGGAACAGAGCTTGGCGCTGTTGAGGTCCTCCGGCGACTTGATGCCGTCCTCGTCGGCGCGGACCAGCACGTCCTGGTGGGCCAGCAGGTACGGGCCCGCGAAGTCGACCTTCTCCTGGCGCTCGGGGGTGATCGAGTAGGTGGCGGTGATGAAGTCGACGTCGCCGCGCTGGAGCATGGTCTCGCGGTCGGCGCTCTTGGACTCGCGCCACTCGATCTGGCCCTTGGAGTAGCCGAGCTTCCCGGCGACGTACGTGGCGACGTCCACGTCGAAGCCCGCGTAGCCGTTGGGGGTCTTCTGGCCGAGGCCCGGCTGGTCGAACTTGATGCCGATGGTGATCTTCTTGTCGCCGCCGGAGGAGCCGCCGTCCTTGTCGTCGCTGCCGCAGGCGGTGACGGACAGGGCGAGGGCGAGGACGGTGGCCGACGCGGCGGTGACCTTGAGGAGCTTCATGGGGGACATCCTTTGACGGCGATCGGGAGGGATCGGGCGGTCGGGGGACGACGGCCGGCGCCGGGACGGGCCGGCGGCCGGGGGACCGGCGGCGGGGAGGGCCGACGGGGGCGGTGCCCCAAGGGAGGCCGGCGCCGGGAGGGGCGCCGGGCGGTCAGTGGTGGAGGATCTTCGACAGGAAGTCCTTCGCGCGGTCGCTGCGGGGGGCGCTGAAGAACTGGTCCGGCGCGGCCTCCTCGACGATCCGGCCGTCCGCCATGAACACCACGCGGTTGGCGGCCGACCGGGCGAACCCCATCTCGTGCGTGACCACGACCATGGTCATGCCGTCCTGGGCGAGCTGCCGCATGACCTCCAGCACCTCGTTGATCATCTCCGGGTCGAGCGCCGAGGTCGGCTCGTCGAAGAGCATCACCTTCGGGCCCATGGCCAGCGCCCGGGCGATGGCCACGCGCTGCTGCTGCCCGCCGGAGAGCTGGGCGGGGTACTTGTCGGCCTGCGCGCCCACGCCGACCCGGTCCAGCAGCTCGCGGGCCCTCTCCTCGGCCCTGGCCCGCTCCACCCGGCGGACCTTGGTCTGGCCCAGGGTGACGTTCTCCAGCACGGTCTTGTGCGCGAAGAGGTTGAAGGACTGGAAGACCATGCCGACGTCGGCCCGCAGCCGGGCCAGCTCCCTGCCCTCCTGGGGCAGCGGCCGGCCGTCGATCACGATGGACCCGGAGTCGATGGTCTCCAGCCGGTTGATCGTGCGGCACAGGGTGGACTTCCCGGACCCGGAGGGCCCGATGACCACGACGACCTCGCCGCGGGTGATGGTCAGATCGATGTCCTGGAGCACGTGCAACGCGCCGAAGTGCTTGTTGACGCTCTTCAGGACGACCAGATGGTCGGTCGGGACCGCGTCTTCCTCGGCCGCCGCTACTTCGGTCATCGCTCTCGGGCTCCGTCCTCCTCGGTGTCCGGTGGACAGTAGTGACCGGGTACGAGCCGCGTCTTCACATCTGAGGGGAATCTGAGCATCACGATCCGATAGCAATCGGACACGTGTCGTAGCGCGGGTGACCGGGAGCGTATCGGCCGGGTAACGTCGGGCGGCCCGGCGGGGGAAGCACTTGACGCCGTCCCCCCGCTCCGGCATCACTGCACGGGGCACCCCGCGCACGGCCGCCCCGCGCCCGCCCGTCCCGTCGTCCGAACCGGCCGGGCCCCACGGCCGATGAACCGAAGCGGATGAACCGAAGGAGGCCCGGATGAGGCTGCTGCTCGTCGAGGACGACAACCACGTCGCCGCCGCGCTGTCCGCCGTCCTGGCCCGGCACGGCCTCGACGTCACCCACGCGCGCAACGGGGAGGAGGCCCTGCGGGCCCTCGTCCCGGACGCCGACCGCTTCGACGTCGTCCTGCTCGACCTCGGCCTGCCCGACCAGGACGGCTACGAGGTCTGCGGAGGCATCCGCAAGCGCACCGCCACCCCGGTGATCATGGTCACCGCCCGCTCCGACGTGCGCTCCCGCATCCACGGCCTGAACCTCGGCGCCGACGACTACGTGGTCAAGCCGTACGACACCGGCGAGCTGCTCGCCCGTATCCACGCCGTCAGCCGCCGCACCGCCCACGAGGAGAGCACCGGCCCCGTCGAGACCGTGCTGCGCCTCGGCACCGTCCGGGTCGAACTGCCGACCCGGCAGGTCACCGTGGAGGGGGCGGCCGTCCAGCTCACCCGCAAGGAGTTCGACCTGCTCGCCCTGCTCGCGCAGCGCCCCGGTGTCGTCTTCCGCCGGGAGCAGATCATCAGCGAGGTGTGGCGCACCAGTTGGGAGGGGACCGGGCGGACCCTGGAGGTGCACGTGGCCTCGCTGCGCTCCAAGCTGCGGATGCCGTCGCTCATCGAGACCGTCCGCGGCGTCGGCTACCGCCTCGTCGCCCCCGGCACCTAGCGGGGTCCGGTGCGCACCCGTCTGCTCCCGCTGCTGATCGTCCTGATGGCGGCCGTGCTGCTCGCCCTCGGGGTGCCGCTCGGCATCAGCGTCGCCCGCGCCGGGCAGCAGCGGGTCGTCGTCGACCGGATCGACGACACGGCGCGCTTCGCGGCCCTCGCCCAGTTCGTCACCGAGGACGCCTCGGGGGGCTCCCGCCGCACCACCACGGACGAGCGCCGGGAGACCCTGCGCGCCGAACTCGCCAGCTACCACGAGGTCTACGGCATCCGGGCCGGGGTCTATTACCGCAACCAGGTCCCCATGGCCAATGCCCCCACCACCTGGTTCCTGCCGCCCGACGGAGAGGTCCGGGACGCCTTCGACGAGGCCCTGCTCAGCCGCCGCAGCCACGACCCGGAGCAGGTCTGGCCCTGGCAGGACGGGCGGCTCGTGGTCGCCTCACCGGTCATACGCGACGGCGACGTGGTCGCCGTCGTCGTCACCGAGTCGCCCACCGACGCGATGCGCTCGCGCACCCTGCACGGCTGGCTGGTCATCGGCGCCGGGGAGTTCGCGGCCGTGCTGCTCGCGGTCGGCGCCGCGCTCCGGCTGACCGGCTGGGTGCTGCGGCCGGTGCGGGTGCTGGACGCCACCACCCACGACATCGCCACCGGGCGGCTCAAGTCCCGCGTCGCGCCCTCCGGGGGGCCACCCGAACTCCGGCGCCTGGCAAGGTCGTTCAACGAGATGGCCGACCACGTCCAGGACGTCCTGGAACAGCAGCGGGCCTTCGTCGCGGACGCCTCCCACCAACTGCGCAACCCCCTCTCGGCACTGCTGCTCCGGATCGACCTGCTCGCCCTGGAACTGCCCGAGGACAACGAGGAGATCGCCTCCGTCCGGGCCGAGGGCAAACGCCTGGCCCGCGTCCTGGAGGACCTGCTCGACCTGGCGTTGGCCGAGCACACCGAGGCCGATCTGAGGACCACCGACATCGGTGCCCTCGCCGCCGAACGCGTCGCCGCCTGGGCCCCCGCCGCCGCGGCGCAGGGCGTCCGGCTGACCGGCGACTGCCCGCCCACCACCGGCTGGGCCGACCCGGTCGCCCTCTCCAGCGCCCTGGACGCGGTGATTGACAACGCGGTGAAGTTCACCCCGCCGGACGGGGAGGTGCGGGTCGAGGTCGCCGCCACCGGCGACGCCGCCACCGTCCGGGTCAGCGACGACGGTCCCGGGCTCACCGACGCGGAGCTGGTCCGGGTCGGGGACCGCTTCTGGCGCAGCGGTCATCACCAGAACGTCAAGGGCTCCGGCCTCGGCCTGTCCATCTGCCGGGCCCTGCTCGCGGCGGGCGACGGCACCGTCGGCTTCGGCCACCGCGACCCGCGCGGGCTGGAGGTGACGGTCACCGTGCCGCGCACGGGCGCCCGCGGCTCCGGACCGCTGCCCTACGGCTTGACCGAGCGGTAGTAGCGCCGGGCACCCTCGTGCAGGTCCAGGGGGTCGGTGTAGATCGCGGTGCGCAGGTCCACCAGTTGCGCGGAGTGGACGTGGGCTCCGATGCCGTCGCGGCTGTCCAGCACCGTGCGGGTCAGCCACTCGGTCAGCCGGGGGTCGACGTCCTCGCGGGTCACCAGCAGGTTGGAGACGGCCATCGTGGGCACCACGGCCCCGTTCTGCACGGCCGGGTAGGCCGACTCCGGCATGTTGGTCGCCCGGTAGTAGCGGGTGGCGCCGCCGTACGCGTGCAGCTTGGCGACGAGGTCCTCGCCGATCGGCACGAAGCGGAAGGCGCCGGTCTCCGCGATCCGCTTCAGCCCGTCCGTCGGCAGCCCGCCCGACCAGAAGAACGCGTCCAGCTCCGTGCCCAGCCGGCCCGGACCGGTGTCGATGCCGTCCTCGCGGGCCGTGATGTCCCGGTCCGGGTCGATGCCCGACGCCCGCAGCACCTGGGTGGCGATCAGCCGCACCCCCGAGTGCGGCAGCCCTATGGCCACCCGCTTGCCCCGCAGGTCGGCCACGGTCCGGATGTCCGAGCCGGACGGGACCACGAGCTGCACGTAGTCGTCGTAGAGCCGGGTGACCCCGCGCAGCCGGTCCGCCCCGGGGGCCCCGTCGAGCCGGTACGTCTCCACCGCGTCGGCGGCGGCGATGGTGAAGTCGGCCCTGCCGGAGGCCACCCGCTCCACGTTCTCCTGAGATCCGGCGCTCGTCAGCAGCCGCACGTCGAGCCCCGGCATGTCCTTGCGCAGCTCCGCGTGGAGCAGCTCGCCGTACTTCTGGTAGACGCCCGCCCTGGTGCCGGTGCTGAAGGTGACCGTCCCGCCCGGGGGCTTCTCGCCCAGCGGCAGCAGCCACGCCAGCAGCAGCCCCAGAGCGACGACGACGGCCGTGCCCAGGAGCGCGGCGCGGACGCGCGGCCGGGGGAACGAGAGGGACATGCGGGCGATCCTGCCAGCCCGGCCCCGGGCTGAACAGGGCCGGGCCACCGGGGCCGCGCCCTGCCCCGTGCGCCCGTCGCCGTTCCGCGCCTCGCGCTCCGTGCGCCCGTCGCCGTTCCGCGCACGGGCCGGCCTCGCGGCCCCGTACCCGGGCGCGGCTCCTCGGTCCGTGTCCCGGGCGGGGCGGCCCGGTCCGTGTCCCGGGCCGGTCTCCCGGACCCGCGCCCACCGCCGGTACCGGGTGGGTGTCTGTCCCGTGTCCGGGTGCGCCCCGCCTCCCTGCTCCGGTCCGTGTCCCGTGTCCGGGTGGGCTCCCCGCCCCAGGCTTTGGCCCTGCGCCCCGTGTCGGTACCCGGCCTGCGTCCCGTGTCCGTGCTCCGGTCCGGTCCGTGCTCCGGTCCGGTCCGTGCTCCGGTCCGGTCCGTGCTCCGGTCCGTGTCCGGGCCGGTTCGCGCCCCTACGGGTCCGTACGGGGCCGTGTCCCGTGTCCGTACCGGTCCCCGTTCCGTGTCCGGCCGCCGGGCCCGACCCGGTGTCCGGGGCCGTACCCCTCCGCGCCGGTCGCGGCGGACACCGCCCCCGCAGCCGGACGGCCGGACCCCGTACGGGAACCGGCCGTCACCGCCGCTCGCTACAGTCGTCGGCATGAGCAGCCCCTCACCCGCCGACCTCGTCCGCGCCTTCCACCTCGCCCTCGGCCTGGACGCCCGCACCACCCCGGCCGAGGTCCCCCCGGACCTGGCCGCGCAGCGGGGACGGCTGCTCGCCGAGGAGGCGGCCGAGGTCGCGGAGGTCGCCGTCGGCGGCCCCCTGGACCGGCTGGCGCACGAACTGGCCGACGTGGTCTACGTCGCCTACGGCACCGCCCTCGTCCACGGCATCGACCTCGACGCCGTGATCGCCGAGGTGCACCGTTCCAACATGACCAAGCTGGGGCCCGACGGGCGCGTGGCCCGCCGGGCCGACGGCAAGGTGCTCAAGGGGGACCACTACACCGCGCCCGACGTGGCCGCGGTACTGCGCGGCCAGGGCTGGAACCCGCCCGCGCCGGACGCCTGACCGGCCCCGGCGGCACCCAACGACGGCGCCGGGGCGGCACTCCGGCTCCGGCGCCCCAGATCCCCGGAACCTCGGCCCAGTACTCCGGCACCCGCACGGCCCCCTGCTGGAAGCCCCGCTCCGGCGGGCCCACGGGCACCGGCAGCCGCACGGCCCCCCGCTACGGCGGGCCGGCCGGTACGGCGGCGCGGCCGCGGGGGCTCCGCCGGGCGCGCGCCGCGCGCCTCCGCGCGCCCGGCGCCTCCGCGCCGCGGGCTCAGTCGCCCACCGACGCCTCCGCGCCCGTCGGCCGCGCCGCCGTCCCGACCGGCCCGCCGTGGCCGTCCGGGTTGCCGCGCCGTGGCCAGAACCGGGTCGCCAGCGGCTCGGTGAACCGGGCCGTGAGCGGGCCCAGGACCACCAGGATCAGCACGTACGCCGTGGCCAGCGGGCCCAGCGACGGCTCGATGCCGGCCGACACCGCGAGCCCCGCGATGACGATGGAGAACTCGCCGCGCGCCACCAGCGCGCCGCCCGCCCGCCAGCGGCCCTTCACGGAGATCCCCGCGCGCCGCGCCGCCCAGTAACCGGTGGCGATCTTCGTCAGCGCGGTCAGCAGTGCCAGCGCCAGCGCGGGCAGCAGCACCGGCGGGATGCTGGCCGGGTCGGTGTGCAGGCCGAAGAAGACGAAGAAGACGGCGGCGAACAGGTCCCGCAGGGGGCTCAGCAGCGTGTGCGCGCCCTCCGCGACCTCCCCGGACAGCGCGATGCCGACCAGGAACGCGCCGACCGCCGCCGACACCTGGAGCTGCTGGGCGACGCCCGCGACGAGGATCGTCAGTCCGAGCACCACCAGGAGCAGCTTCTCCGGGTCCTCGCTGGAGACGAACCGCGAGATCAGCCGCCCGTAGCGGACCGCCACGAACAGCACCAGACCGGCGGCGCCCAGCGCCACGGCCAGGGTGATGCTGCCGGTCACCAGACCGGCGCCCGCCACCAGCGCCGTGACGATCGGCAGGTACACCGCCATCGCCAGGTCCTCCAGGACCAGCACGCTGAGGATCACCGGCGTCTCGCGGTTGCCGACCCGGCCGAGATCGCCGAGCACCTTCGCGATCACCCCGGACGACGAGATCCAGGTCACGCCCGCCAGCACCACGGCGGCCACCGGGCCCCAGCCCAGCAGCAGCGCCGCCACCGCGCCCGGCACGGCGTTCAGGGCGCAGTCGACGAGACCGGCGGGATAGTGCGACTTGAGGTTGGTGACCAGGTCACCGGCCGTGTACTCCAGGCCGAGCATCAGCAGCAGGAGGATGACGCCGATCTCGGCGCCGGTGGCGACGAACTCCTCGCTCGCGCCCAGTGGCAGCAGCCCGCCCTCGCCGAAGGCCAGGCCCGCCAGCAGGTACAGCGGGATGGGGGAGAGCCGGTAGCGGCCGGCGAACCGGCCGAGCAGCCCCAGCCCCAGGATGATGGAACCGAACTCGATCAGCAGAACCGCGGAATGCACCGGCTCACTCCTGCTCGAGTATCGCGGCGGCGGCGTCGACGCCCTCACGGGTGCCGATGACGATCAAGGTGTCACCACCCATGACACGGAAGTCGGGAGCCGGTGACGGGATGGCCTCCGCGCGGCGCAGCACTGCCACGACCGACGCGCCGGTCTCGGTCCGCATCCGGGTGTCGCCGAGCAGCCGCCCGTTCCACCGGGAGAGCGCCGCGACCTCGATGCGCTCGGCGACCAGCCCCAGGTCCGTGGTGTAGAGCAGGCTGGCGCTGTGGTGCGACGGCTTCAGCGCGTCGATCAGCGCGCCCGCCTCCGGCGCGGCCAGCCGCAGCGAGTGGGCGCAGGAGTCGGGATCGTCGGCCTGGTACACGTTCACCGTGCGGGCGCCGTCGCGGTGCGCCACCACCGACACGTGGCGATGCTCACGGGTCACCAGGTCGTACTGGACCCCGATGCCCGGTAGTGGCGTCGCCCTCAGGCGTGGAGCGGACACGAGTCTTCCCCTCGTTCGTTCAGCAGGTTCACGCCACGTCCGGTGCGCGCACGCGCGCGTTCGCGGCGTCGCCATGCTGTCATCCGCACGTACGGTGGCGATATGGGTGTCGTGACGGATATACGCAGCGGGCCGCGGTCGACAAGGCTGACGGAGGCCGAGTCGTGTGCGGAATCCGGGAGGAGCGGGAAGAGGACCGTGTCGTTGTTCTGGCGGATCTTCTCGCTCAACGCCGTCGGCCTCGTCGTCGCCACCGCCCTGCTGATGGGCCCCGTCACCGTGTCCACCCCGACCATGGCGCACGAGGCGCTGGCGCTGCTCGTCGGCCTCACCGCCCTGCTCGTGGGCAACGCCGTCGTCCTGCGCCTCGGGCTCGTCCCGCTGCGCCGGCTCGGCGGCGCCATGAGCACCGCCGACCTGCTGGTTCCCGGGGCCCGCCCCGAGGTGTCCGGGCCCGCGGAGGCCGCCGAGCTGATCGCCACCTACAACACGATGCTCGACCGCCTCCAGGCCGAGCGCGCCGCCGGGCCGGGCCGGGCGCTCCAGGCCCAGGAGCGCGAGCGCCACCGCATCGCCCGGGAGTTGCACGACGAGGTCGGCCAGACCCTGACCGCCGTCCTGCTCCAGCTCAAGCGGGTGGCCGACCGGGTCCCCGACGACCTGCGCGAGGAGGTCTCGCTCGCCCAGGAGGCCACCCGGGCCGGTCTGGACGAGATCCGCCGCATCGCCCGGCGGCTGCGGCCCGGCGTGCTGGAGGAGCTGGGGCTGGCCAGCGCCCTGCGCTCGCTGGCCGCCGAGTTCACCCACCACGGCCTCACCGTGGGGCACCAGGTCCACGGCGAGCTGCCCCCGCTCAGTTCCGAGGCGGAACTGGTGGTCTACCGGGTCGCCCAGGAGGGCCTCACCAACACCGCCCGGCACGCCGGGGCCGACCGGGCCGAGCTGCGCCTGAGCGCGCTGCCCGGCGGCGGCGTCGAACTGCTCGTCCGCGACAACGGCGTCGGTACGGGCCGGGCCCCCGAGGGCACCGGCATCCGGGGCATGCGGGAACGGGCCCTGCTGATCGGCGCCGAGCTCCACCTCCGGCCCGCCCCCGGCCGGGGAACCGACGTCCTGCTGCGCCTGCCCGCGCCCCCGGTTCCCGCGGCGGGCCGGACCCCGGGGGAGCCCGCCCCCGGGACCGCCCCGGCGTGCCCGGCCGGGCGCCCGCCGGGCGGCCGTGACGCGGCCGCCGCGACGGCCCGTGCCGGAGCGGGAGCCGTCGGCGGGGAAGCGCGCCCGGATGCCGACGCCGCCGCCGGTGCCGGGCTCGGGCCCCCGGGCGTACCCCCGGGCGGAGAACCGACCGGAGAACGACCCCGATGACCGCACCACCCCCCATCCGCGTCCTGCTCGCCGACGACCACACCCTCGTACGCCGGGGGGTGCGGCTGATCCTGGACGGCGAACCCGATCTGAGGGTCGTGGCCGAGGCCGGTGACGGCGCCGAGGCCGTCGCGGCGGCGCGGGCCACCCCCGTGGACCTCGCGGTGCTGGACGTCGCCATGCCCCGCATGACCGGGCTCCAGGCGGCCCGCGAACTCTCCCGCCGCCTCCCCGAGCTGCGCATCCTGATCCTCACCATGTACGACAACGAGCAGTACTTCTTCGAGGCGCTCAAGGCCGGGGCCTGCGGGTACGTCCTCAAGTCGGTCGCGGACCGGGACCTGGTCGAGGCGTGCCGGGCGGCCGTCCGCGACGAACCGTTCATCTACCCCGGGGCCGAGCGCGCCCTCGTCCGCTCCTACCTGGAGCGCCTGCACCGGGGCGACGGCGGCCCGCTGCCCGAGCGGCCGATCACCGAGCGCGAGGAGGAGATCCTCAAGCTCGTGGCCGAGGGCCACACCAGCAAGGAGATCGGCGAGCTGCTCTTCATCAGCGCCAAGACGGTGGAACGGCACCGCGCCAACCTCCTGCAGAAGCTGGGCGTCCGCGACCGTCTGGAACTCACCCGGTACGCGATCCGGGCCGGTCTGATCGAGCCCTGACTGCCCGGCCCGAAGGACGGGCGACCGGACGGCGGCGGTCCGGGGCGGCGCCGCCGGACCGGACCGCCGCCGCCCGCGGCGGCCGGGGTCACCGCGACGGCCTACCCTTGTCCGCATGACCGTCAGCACCGACCGGAGCCCTGCCGTGGACGTCCCGTCCCCCCGGACCTACGAAGTACGCACCTACGGGTGCCAGATGAACGTCCACGACTCCGAGCGATTGTCCGGACTGCTGGAGGACGCCGGTTACGTCCGCGCCCCCGAGGGCTCGGACGGCGACGCCGACGTCGTGGTCTTCAACACCTGCGCGGTCCGCGAGAACGCCGACAACAAGCTGTACGGCAACCTCGGCCACCTCGCCCCCCGGAAGGCGGGCCGCCCCGGCATGCAGATCGCGGTCGGCGGCTGCCTGGCGCAGAAGGACCGCGACACCATCGTGAAGCGGGCGCCCTGGGTGGACGTGGTCTTCGGCACGCACAACATCGGCAAGCTGCCGGTGCTGCTGGAGCGCGCCCGCGTGCGGGAGGAGGCGCAGGTCGAGATCGCCGAGTCCCTGGAGGCCTTCCCGTCCACGCTGCCCACCCGGCGCGAGAGCGCCTACGCGGCCTGGGTCTCCATCTCCGTCGGCTGCAACAACACCTGCACCTTCTGCATCGTCCCGGCGCTGCGCGGCAAGGAGAAGGACCGCCGCCCCGGCGACATCCTCGCCGAGGTCGAGGCCCTGGTCGCCGAGGGCGTCTCCGAGATCACCCTGCTCGGCCAGAACGTCAACGCGTACGGCTCCGACATGGGCGACCGCGAGGCGTTCGGCAAGCTGCTGCGCGCCTGCGGGGCCATCGAGGGCCTGGAGCGCGTCCGCTTCACCTCGCCGCACCCCCGCGACTTCACCGACGACGTGATCGCCGCGATGGCCGAGACGCCCAACGTGATGCCGCAGCTCCACATGCCGCTCCAGTCCGGCTCGGACCCGGTGCTGAAGGCGATGCGCCGCTCGTACCGGCAGGACCGCTACCTGGGGATCATCGAGAAGGTGCGGGCCGCCATCCCGCACGCGGCGATCACCACCGACATCATCGTCGGCTTCCCCGGCGAGACCGAGGAGGACTTCGAGCAGACCCTGCACGTCGTCCGCGAGGCCCGCTTCGCCCAGGCCTTCACCTTCCAGTATTCCAAGCGGCCCGGCACCCCGGCCGCCGGGATGGACGGCCAGATCCCCAAGGCGGTCGTCCAGGACCGCTACGAGCGCCTGGTCGCCCTCCAGGAGGAGATCTCCTGGGAGGAGAACAGGAAGCAGGTCGGCCGCACCGTCGAGCTGATGGTCGCCGAGGGCGAGGGCCGGAAGGACGGCGCCACCCACAGGCTGTCCGGCCGCGCCCCCGACAACCGCCTGGTGCACTTCACCAAGCCCGGCCAGGAGGTCCGCCCCGGTGACGTGGTCACCGTCGCGATCACCTACGCCGCCCCGCACCACCTGCTGGCCGAGGGCGACGTCCTGGAGGTGCGCCGCACCCGCGCGGGCGACGCCTGGGCCAGGCGCAACGCCGCCGAGCAGGCCGGACCGAAGGGTGTGATGCTCGGGCTGCCGGGCATCGGGGCCCCCGCGCCCCAGCCGGCCGCGGCGGGCGGCTGCGGCTGCGACTGACCGGCGGGCGGCCGTCCGCCGCCCCGGGCCGCACCCCGCTGTCCCCGGCCCCTCCGCCGCGCGGCCCGACCGGCCGGGGACGGCCGCCACCCCGCCGCCCGGCGGGGTGTGGACCACGGCGTCACCCCGGCCGGGCCCGACCCCGCGTCACAGCAGGACCATCCCCACCACGGCCGCCGTCGCCACGACCAGAACCCCCACGATGTTGACGGCCATGTCCCACTTCCAGGACCGGCGTTCGGCCCCGACGTCCAGGACGAAGACCGCCGGGTCGTCGGGGGCGTAGTGGACCGTGACGTCCGTGCCGCGCGATCCGGCGGGGTCCGGCAGCCCGGATTCGCAGTGGGCCGTGACGTCCCTGCCGTCGAGGGTGGTGAAGGCGACGACCGGTACCAGACGCGTGGAGGTGTGACCGTCGTCGTCGACGGTGACGCTCTTGAGCACGGCGACGACATGGCCGGGTACGGCGGCCATGTCGGCCAGCGCGGCGATACGGCGGTTCCTGTCGCGGACGTTCCCCGGCAGGTGGTACAGGCCGGAGAGGGCCCACGGCCCGCAGAAGCCGAGCAGCGCCCACGGCCAGCCGTGGTCGATCGCGACGACGGTGACCAGGCCGGCGTAGACGAGGACGAGCGCGAAGGTCGGCGGGCCGAGTCCGTGCCCGCCTCCGGAGAGGTGGCCGGCGAACCGGAAGGCGTGGGGCCTGCCGCGCGGGTAGTGGATCCCGATCTCCCGGCCCGTCCAGGCCACGCCGATCGTCTCGCCGCACTCGCCGTCGTTGGTGACCGTGAACTCCTGCCCGGTGGCAGGGTCCCGGAAGGAGACGACCACGGCTATCCCAGCCTTCGGGGAGCTTCCGTGCCGGGGCTCCCCCACCCGCTCGATCCGCCCCTTCACCCGGACCGTCCGCTGGACCCGGGTCATCCCGGCCAGTGACCTCCCGTATCCGGTCAGCGCCACCGCGCCGAACACGCCGCACCACAGCACCAGATACCCGTGCCGGTCCATCCGTCCCTCCTCCTGCTCCTTCGGGAACCCACCGCCTCGGCGGCGCCGAGCACACGCCCCGCCCCGCGGAAGACGCGGTCCCCGGGCACCTCAGCGTGCGGACGTGCGCCGAGCCACCCTGCCCTGTCCGTCCGCCTCCAGCGACGCCGTCCCCTCGGCCCCGGTCACGACGACCCTGATGACGAGGGAGCCGGTGAGACGGTCGGCGGTCAGCTGCCAGGTTCGCGGGGAGCGGAGCCCGAGCGCGGTGGTGGCCTCCTTCACCAGGGCGGGGAAGCGTCCGTGGGGCAGCGCGCGGGGGTCGAACCCCGGGGCGCGCGTGCCGGTGGGCGAGAACACGACCGACAGCAGGCGCTCCCGCACGACGACGGTGAGCGCCCGGCGGGCTTCCCCCTCCCCGGTGAGTGAATCCAGGGCCCGGCCCAGCTCGCCCGGGTCGAGGAACGAGCGGCCCGGGCCCAGGAGGACCGTCGCGGACGCCGACGACACCACCGTGGTCGACGACGTGGAGGAGGCGGACGGCCGTGCGGCCGAAGGCGGCTTCGGGGCTCCGTCCCGTCCGACGAGGTCCGCGCGGAAGAGCAGGACCACGGCGGCCGCACCGAGCAGCAGGCCGAAGGGCACGACGAAGCCGAGGGTGGGGACCTCCGGGGGCGCGACCGCTCCGGCCGTCCCGGGCAAGGGGTCGAGGCGTGCCGAGGCCGCCCGCTCCTGCCACTCCGGCGTCGGCCGCTCGACGACGCGCGCCCGCCACGGCCGGTCCGGCGGGTACCGGACCACCACGACGCCGCGCGGCCGGTAGTCGGGCAGGTCCACGACGTTGATGTCCTGTGTGACGTCCACCCGGAACGCGGGGCCGTCGTCCGGTACGACGGTGAGCCCGAACCGCACCGGGACCTCGCTCGTCGCGCCCCCGCCCGCCTCCCGGCTCCCGATCACCGCGAGTGCCGTGCGGGGCACGACCGCCGCCTCCCGGGCACGCCTCGGCGCACCGGCGAGGAACGACAGCAGTCCAAGGGCCGCGGGCAGCACCAGCCCCGTGACGAACAGGGGCGCGTTCTCCGTGATCCCGCCCACGACGAGCGCGGCGAGCGACACCCCGGCCACGCCGCCGGTCAGGACAGCCCGGGCGAGCGCGGCCGGTATGCCGTGCGCGGGCGGAGGCGTGCCCTTGGTGGTCGTCATACGGGCGATTGTGCTGGGCTCGGGTGACGGCCGGTAGACCGCGGTACGGCCTTCCGGCACGCCACGGGGGAACGTCCCGACCGCCTCTTCGGGGCGGTGCGGCACGGAGGGGGGAATGTCATGGGCATGTACGCCATCATTCCGGCAGCCGTCCGCCGGACGCCACCCCGTTCGGTCCCGGCCCCCGCCGCCGGTTCGCGCGCGGCCCGCTCGCGCCCGCCGGACCGCCGCCGGGCGCCGGCCGTGCGGGGCGCTCCGTGCGCCGTGGGCGTTCCGGGTCCGCCAGGGGGAGCCGCGCTGGGGCCGCGGGCTCCGGTGGCGGGCGGTGGCTCCGGCGGGCGTTCCGGCCGCCGACCGGAGGGTGCGCCGCCCGCCCTCGGGGCACGGGGCTACGCTGCCGGTCATGCTTGTCGCCGCCGCAGTCTGCCCCTGTCCGCCGCTCCTCGTCCCGGAGGTCGCCGCGGGTGCCGCACCGGAGCTGGAGGACGCGCGCACCGCGTGCGCGGACGCCCTGGGCGTGCTCGCCGCCGCCCGGCCCGGACTGCTCGTGGTCGTGGGCCCCGGGGACGGCGCGGAGCCCGCGACCCACCCCGAGGGCGCCCGGGGCTCGTTCCGCGGCTTCGGTGTCGGCCTGGACGTACGGCTCGGCCGCGACCGGGACACCCCGCAGGGGCCGCCGCTGCCGTACGGGCTCGCCGTGGGCGCCTGGCTGCTGGGCCGCGCCGGCCGGACCGACACCCCCGTGGAGGGGCTCGCGGTGGGGGAGGAGCTGACGGCCGCGCGGTGCGCCGGGCTGGGCCGCGACCTCGCCGCGCGCGCGGACCGCGTGGCCCTGCTCGTGCTGGGCGACGGCAGCGCGTGCCGCACCCTCAAGGCCCCCGGGTACCTCGACGAACGGGCGGAGCCCTTCGACGCGGCGGCGGGCCGGGCGCTGGGGGCGGCGGACGGACGCGCGCTCGCCGCGCTGGACCCGGGGACGGCCCGGGAGCTGAAGGTCTCCGGGCGGGCACCCTGGCAGGTCCTCGCGGGCGCCGCCGAGGGCGCGGACCTCGCGGGCACCGTGCTGTACGAGGACGCCCCGTACGGGGTGGGCTATTTCGTGGCCACCTGGTCGTAGCCCCCGCCGTCACTCGCCCGCCCCGACGGCGCCTCGCGCGCGTTCCCGTCGCGCGCACCGGCCTGCGGGCGCCGCAGCCGGACTCCGGCGGTGCCTGGCGCGCACTCCCGCCGCACCGGGCTCGGACCCGGGCGCGCGGCCGGGCGCGGTCCGGGGTCCGGGGGTGCGGCGACTCCGGGAGCACGCGTCCGACGCCCTCGGGTCCCGCCCTCCGGCCCCGCTCCGCGGGCCGACCGGGGCGAGGTGACGACAGGCCCCGGGAGCGGCGTCACCGGGACCGGTGGGGCCCGGCCCCACGGGTGCCCGCCCCCGGCCCGCCGGGTGCCGCCCGCGGTCAAGGTAGGCCCGGGTCCGTTGGACAGGAACGCCCCGTACGCCGCCGGCACCCGGAGCCGTGGTGCCCACGACCGGCGCGCCGCCCGTGGGAGGCGCGTGGGGGCCAGGGCCAGGGCCACGGCCGGGGGCCCGGCAGGACCCGGGACCGGGCCGTCACCGGCCGGGGCCGCCGCCGGACGGCGACAGGACCCGGAACCGGGCCGCCGTCGGGCGCCCGGCGACACCGCGCGGCCCGGGCGGACCACCGCCCGTGGGGCCCGCCACCGCCCACCGGGCGGTCACCGCGCCCGCGCCCGCCTCCCCGCCCCGGTGGGCGGAACGCCGGACGGCCCGGAACCTCTCGGTTCCGGGCCGTCCGCCGGGGCCGCCGCCGGGGCGGCGGTCACCGGGTGATCCGTGCCGTTCAGGACGCCGACGGGGTGGACCCGGGCTTGTCACCGCGGGTGCCGGAGTCCGGCTTCGCCCCCGTGCCGCCCTGGGCGTCCTTGCCTTCGGCGTCCTTGTGCGCGAGGCGGTCGACGGCCTCCTTGGCCTTGCCCGTACCCGTCTGGATGCGGTCGCTGTACTTGCCCTTGGTCTTCTCGTCGACCGTCTTGGCCACCTTGTCGAGACCGGCGTCGATCTTGTCCCCGTGCTGCTGCGCGAGATCCGAGACCTTCTCCTTCGCCGGACCCAGTTTGTCCTTGAAATTGTCCATCAGACCCATGGTTGACCTTCCCTCGCCACGCTGTTACGTACGAGCGCCCTTGTCCGCCTCATGGTCGACGGCCTCCCCGGCGGACTGCTGCCGGGGAATCCCGACGGTGTCCGCGCCGGTCGTCCCGGCGGCCTCCGCCGCGCCCTCCTCCGCCGCGCGTCCGGGGACCGGGGTGCCGGACCCGGCCTCGGCGGCCGACGCCTCCTCCGTGGCGCTCGACCTCCGAAAGAGTCGTGCAAAAACGCCCATGTCAACTCCATACGTTACTCGTGCGGGCGGTCTCCCGGGGCGTCCGGTGCCTCCGTACGCGTGACCGGGCCGCCGCCCGGCGATCCGGGAGCGGAAACCTCGCAACGGGCAACGAGGCCGGTGGCGCCCTGTCACGTAACTCGATCGAGGGCAGGCCGCGAGGTTTGGGAGACTGGGGGAGTGAGCAGCGCACCCCCCGCCCCCCGCGTCATCGCCGTCGTCGGCCCCACGGCGGCCGGAAAGTCCGATCTGGGCGTTTTCCTGGCCCAGCAGCTCGGCGGCGAAGTCGTCAACGCCGACTCCATGCAGCTCTACCGAGGGATGGACATCGGCACCGCCAAGCTGACGCCCGAGGAGCGCGGCGGCGTCCCGCACCACCTCCTGGACGTCTGGGACGTGACCGTCACCGCCTCGGTCGCCGAGTACCAGCGGCTGGCCCGGGAGCGGATCGACGCGCTCCTCGCCGCCGGACGCTGGCCCGTCCTGGTGGGCGGCTCCGGCCTCTACGTCCGCGGCGCCATCGACAACCTGGAGTTCCCCGGCACCGACCCCGAGGTCAGGGCGCGCCTGGAGGAGGAGCTGGCGCAACGCGGCTCCGGCGCGCTGCACGCCCGCCTGGCCGCCGCCGACCCCGGTGCCGCGCGGGCCATCCTGCCCGGCAACGGCCGCCGGATCGTGCGGGCCCTGGAGGTCATCGAGATCACCGGCAGGCCCTTCACCGCCAACCTCCCCGGCCACGACTCCGTCTACGACACCGTCCAGATCGGCGTCGACGTGGCCCGCCCCGAGCTGGACGAGCGCATCGCCCGCCGGGTCGACCGGATGTGGGAGGCCGGACTGGTCGACGAGGTGCGCGCGCTGCGGGAGCGGGGGCTCGGCGAGGGCCGGACCGCCTCCCGCGCCCTCGGCTACCAGCAGGTGCTCGCCGCCCTCGCCGGTGAGTGCGGCGAGGAGGAGGCGCGGGCCGGGACCGTCAGGGCCACCAAGCGCTTCGCGCGCCGCCAGGATTCCTGGTTCCGCCGCGATCCGCGGGTGCACTGGCTGAGCGGCGCCGCGGCGGACCGCACGGAACTTCCGCGCCTCGCCCTGTCGTTGGTCGAACGACCGGTTACAGCCTGATCACGTGATGGCATCGGGACGCTCAGGCCGTCAGCGCGGCCTCCGGCGCCGTGCCATCATCGTGCTCGATCGATCAATGTGAGTCCTAGTGGGGAGGGCGCGTGGCGATGGAGGCCGGCCCTCGCGACACCGCACGGAGTACCGGGCACGAGGCCGCCGACCACGGCGGAGCGGAGCCGGAGGGGGACCGTCTGAGCCCCGACGGTCCCGACGAACTGCACGGACTGCCGGGCGGTGTGACCGCCGACGGCCCCGAACCCGGCGCCATGTACGGCGACGAGGTCGAGGTCGAGCTGCGCCCCCAGCGGCGGCTGCGGATCTGGCAGCTCGCGCCCATCGTCTCCCTCGGGGCGCTGGGGTCCCTGATGTTCGCCTTCCCGCTCGCCTTCGACTTCGGCGACAGCGGCGCGGTGATCGCGATGCTCGGGCTGTTGATCTGCTCGTGCGCGGCCGGGTGGGGCATGATGGCCGCCCGCCGGGTCGGTTACACGTGGCCCGGGGTGCCCCCGCGCGGCAGCGGCCGCCGCGCCGACTGGCGGATCATGCTCGCCTACGCCGTCGCGGTCGCCGTCGTCGTCGCCCTCGCCGTGTGGCGGGTGGCCCGCCTGCGCGGCTGACCGCCGCGGGTCCTCCGGAGGGTCCGGGGGGCGGTGGACGAAGATCCTGTCGCGATGCCGCCGCCACCCCGTACGATCGAGGAATGAGCACGCGGATCGCCTTCCTCAAGGGCCACGGGACCGAGAACGACTTCGTGATCGTCCCCGACCCCGAGAACGCCATCGACCTGCCCCCGTCCGTCGTCGCGGCCCTGTGCGACCGCCGCGCGGGCATCGGCGGCGACGGCGTGCTGCACGTGGTGCGGTCCGCCGCGCACCCGGAGGCGCGGGCCATGGCCGCCGAGGCCGAGTGGTTCATGGACTACCGCAACAGCGACGGCTCGGTCGCCGAGATGTGCGGCAACGGCGTCCGCGTCTTCGCCCGCTACCTCCAGCGCGCCGGCCACGTCACCGAGGGCGACCTCACGCTCGCCACGCGTGGCGGCGTCAAGCGCGTGCACATCGCCAAGGACGACGGCGACATCACCGTCGGCATGGGCCGCGCCGTGATCCCGGCGGACGGGGTCACGGTGAGCGTCGGCGGGCGGAGCTGGCCCGCGCGCAACGTGAACATGGGCAACCCGCACGCCGTGGCCTTCGTCGCGGACCTGGGCCACGCGGGCGACCTGCTCTCCCCGCCGCCGTACGAGCCCGCCGCCGTCTACCCCGACGGGGTCAACGTCGAGTTCGTGGTCGACCGGGGCCCGCGCCACGTGGCCATGCGGGTGCACGAGCGGGGCTCCGGCGAGACCCGCTCCTGCGGCACCGGCGCCTGCGCCGTGGCCGTCGCCGCCGCCCGCCGGGACGGCACCGACCCCGCCGTCACCGGTGTCCCCGCGACCTACACCGTGGACCTGCCCGGCGGCACCCTGGTGATCACCGAGCGGCCCGACGGCGAGATCGAGATGACCGGCGCCGCCGTGATCGTCGCCGGGGGCGAGCTGGACGCCGAGTGGCTCGCGGCGGTCCGGGGCCCCCGCGGGTGAACCGCGGAACGGACCGGGGCACTCCGCACCAAAACGTAAACCTTCCGTCCTTCGCTCGAATGGGTGATCCGTTTCACGCTCGGCGAGAGGCGGTCGGCGGTAGGTGATGGGCTCGATAGCATCAAGCACCGGCCCGGACGGGGGATCGACACCATCCCCTGAGCCGTGTCCGCCCCGGGATGCCCCGTCCGCCGGTCCGTGCAGCCGGAGGTGCCCATGAACGCGGAGGCCGTGAATCCCGCGAGCCCAGGTCCCGTGACGCCCGTCGGAGCGGTCGCTCCCTCACCGCCCCGCCGCCGCACACGCCCCCGACTCGATCTGCGCCGCCTCGGCCGCGCCGCCCTCCTCGGCAATCCCGCGCGCGGCCGGCTGCCCGACGCCATCGGCCACGTGGCCGACGCCCACCGCGCCCACCACCCCGACGCCGACCTCGATCCGCTGCGCCGCGCCTATCTGCTCGCCGAGTCCTCGCACCGCGGACAGATGCGCAAGAGCGGCGAGCCCTACATCACCCACCCGCTCGCCGTGACCCTGATCCTCGCCGAACTCGGCGCGGAGACCACCACGTTGACCGCCTCCCTGCTCCACGACACCGTCGAGGACACCGAGGTGACCCTCGATCAGGTCGGGGAGCAGTTCGGCGCCGAGGTCCGCTTCCTCGTCGACGGCGTCACCAAGCTGGAGAAGGTCGACTACGGCGCCGCCGCCGAGCCCGAGACCTTCCGCAAGATGCTCCTGGCCACCGGCAACGACGTCCGGGTGATGTCGATCAAACTGGCCGACCGGCTGCACAACATGCGCACCCTCGGCGTGATGCGCCGGGAGAAGCAGGAACGGATCGCCAGGGTCACCCGGGACGTGCTCATCCCGCTGGCCGAGCGCCTCGGCGTCCAGGCCCTCAAGTCCGAGCTGGAGGACCTCGTCTTCGCGGTGATGCACCCCGAGGAGTACGAGCGCACCCACGAGCTGGTCGCCCGCAACGCGGCGCGCCCGCACGACCCGCTCACCGAGGCCGCCGACGAGATGCGCAGGGTGCTGCGCGAGTCCGGGATCACCGCCGAAGTCCTCATCCGGCCGCGGCACTTCGTCTCCGTGCACCGCGTCTCCCGCAAACGCGGCCCACTCGGCGGCGCCGACTTCGGCCGCCTCCTCGTCCTCGTCCAGGAGGACGCCGACTGCTACGGCGTCCTCGGCGAACTGCACACCTGTATGACGCCCGTCGTCTCGGAGTTCAAGGACTTCATCGCCGTACCCAAGTTCAACCTCTACCAGTCGCTGCACACCGCCGTGGCCCGGCCGAAGGACGGCCAGGTCGTCGAGGTCCTCATCCGGACCCACCAGATGCACAAGGTCGCGGAGGCCGGGGTGGTCGCCCTCGGCAACCCCTACGCCCCCTCCGCCGACGACCCCTCCGGCGGCGAGGGGGAGCGCGCCGACCCCACCCGGCCCGGCTGGCTCTCCCGCCTCATCGACTGGCAGCGCGGCGCCCCCGACCCCGACACCTTCTGGTCCACCCTGCGCGAGGACCTCGCCCAGGACCGCGAGATCACCGTCTTCTGCCCCGACGGCGGCACCCTCGGTCTGCCCGAGGGCGCCACCTGCGTGGACGCGGCCTACGCCCAGTACGGGGAGGACGCCCGCGCCTGCATGGGTGCCCGGGTCAACGGCCGCCTCGCGACCATGAGCACGGTGCTGCGCGACGGGGACACCGTGCACCTGCTGATGGGGCAGGACCCCGCCTCCGAGCCCGGCCCGGACTGGCTGGAGCACGCCCACACCCCCACCGCCCGCATCGCCATCCAGCGCCGCCTCGCCGCCCGCCCCGAGACCACCGGTCCGGCGGGAGCCGCCGCCCCGTCCGCGCCCGCGGGGCCGGCGGGAGCCACGGCGTCCGCCGGGCCCGGCGGCACCCCGCCGGTCCGGGAGCGGACGCCCGTCCCGGCCGACCCGCGCTCCGCGCCCGAGGTCCTGGTCGACCTGCCCGGTGCCACCGGACGGCTGGCGGGGTGCTGCACCCCCGTACCGCCCGACGAGGTCACCGGGTTCGCCGTGCGCGGCGGCGTCGTCACCGTGCACCGCGCGGGCTGTCCGGTGGTCGCGCGGATGGCCGGCGCCGGGCGCGCGGAGATCGGAGTGCGCTGGGGGGAGACCACCGGATGCCGGGTCACCCTGCTCGCCGAATCGTTCGTCCGCCCCCATCTCCTGGCCGACCTCACCGAGGCCATGGCCCTGGAAGGCGCCGAGATCGTCTCCGCGACCGTCGAGCCGCCGGACCGCCAGCGCGTCCGCCACACCTACACCGTGCAACTCCCCGACGCGGCCCGGCTGCCCGCCCTCATGCGCGCCATGCGCAAGGTCGCGGGCGTCTTCGACGTGGCCCGCGCCCAGACCTCCGGCGCCTGACGCCTCCCTCGCCCGACGCCCCCCTCGTCCGGTCCTTTCCCGGCCCGGCCCCGGGGCCTCGGGGCCGGGCCGGGTGCCTGCCCTGCGGGGGCCGGTGTCCTCGGTGCCCGGTCCGTCCGGACGCGTCCCGCCCGGCGTCCGGCCCTCGGGCCCGGCGGCCCCGGGGCCGCCCGCGGACCGGCCCCTCCGGGGTGGCGGTGTCCCGGGCGCCCGGCCTCCGGACGGGCGTTGTCCCGAGCTGTCGACTGCCGACCTCCCGCGGACGGGGGCGCACCCCGTCGGGACGGCGTCGGCCGAGTGGCGAGGGCCGACGTGCCGCACCGCACAGGGAGCGGGGGCATCCCTCCGGAGCGCGCGCCCACGGCCCGCTGTCCGCCCCCGGTCCGGCCGACCCGGGCGGTCGCCGCGCGCACCCCGGAAGGCGTCCGGCCCGCGGGGTGCTCCTGCATCAGTCATGAGCCAGGAGGCTGGGAGCCGGAAGCCCGGGACCTGGAGGCCGGGAGCCTGAAGCCCGGACCCGGAGGCTGGGAGCCGGAAGCCCGGGACCTGGAGGCCGGGAGCCTGAAGCCCGGACCCGGAGGCTGGGAGCCGGAAGCCCGGGACCTGGAGGCCGGAAGTCTGAAGCCCGGAACCCGGAAGTCGGGAGCCCGGAGCCCGGGACCCGGAGTCCGGAGGCGCGGGGTCTCGGGACGCGGAGCCCGAGAGCCGCCCGCGCCTCCGCCCCCCGCGCACGCGCCGGAGCGCACCGCCCCGGAGGCCACCCGTTCGGGTGTGCCCGGTGCGCGTCGGCGCCGCGCCGCGGGCGGGCGTTGATAGCCGTAGGGGATGCCGCACACCCCCCAGCCCCCGGCCCGGCGCGCCCGCGGGCGCCGCCGCCTGCGGGCCGCCGCCCTGCTCGCCCCCGCCGTCTGCGTGGCCCTGACCGCCGCGAGCGCCCCGCCGGTCCCGCTCGGCATCGGCGACCGCCTCTACCCGTACCTGGGCAACCCCG
The DNA here is from genome assembly GCF_009862265.1 of Streptomyces sp. SID8352. Lineage (GTDB taxonomy): Bacteria > Actinomycetota > Actinomycetes > Streptomycetales > Streptomycetaceae > Streptomyces. The sequence goes on from NZ_WWGX01000082.1 coordinate 61,436, forward strand.
GCTACGACGTCACCGACTACGACCTGTCCTTCACCTACTCCGGTGACAACGGCCGGCCGCTCGGCGCCGTCACCGTCATCGACGCCCGCGTCACCGAGCGCCTGGACCGCCTCAACCTGGACTTCGCCCACGGGACCGTCGACTCCGTCGAGGTCGACGGCGCGCCCGCCGCCTTCGCCACCGCGGGCGAGGACCTCGTCGTCACCCCCCGGGAACCGCTCGACGCGGGCCGCCGGACCCGGATCACCGTGCGGCACACCAGCGATCCCGTCTCCTCCGAGGACCGCCCCGGCGGCTGGGTGCGCACCGCCGACGGCCTCGCCATGGCCAACCAGGCCGACGTCGCCCACCTGGTCTTCCCCTGCAACGACCACCCCTCCGACAAGGCCCGCTTCACCATCCGGATCACCGCCCCCGACTGCCTCACCGCCGTCGCCAACGGACTGCCCGCCGGGGTGCGCCGCTCGGGCACCACGACCACCTGGACCTACCGCACCCGGCACCCCATGGCCACCGAACTCGCCCAGGTGTCCATCGGCCGCTCCACGGTGGTGCGCCGCACCGGACCGCACGGGCTGCCCCTGCGCGACGTCGTGCCCACCGAGCACCGCGAGGCGCTGGAGCCGTGGCTGGCCAGGACCCCCGGGCAGATCGCCTGGATGGAGGAGAAGGCGGGCCGCTTCCCCTTCGAGACCTACGGCCTCCTCATGGCCGACGCGACCACCGGCTACGAGCTGGAGACGCAGACACTCTCCCTCTTCGAGCGGGAACTGTTCACCGAGCCCGCCTACCCCCAGTGGTACGTGGAGTCGCTGATGGTGCACGAACTGTCCCACCAGTGGTTCGGCGACAGTGTCACCCCCCACTCCTGGTCCGACCTCTGGCTCAGCGAGGGCCACGCCACCTGGTACGAGGCCCTGTACGCGGAGGAGACTGCCGGCCGTCCCCTGGAGACCCGGATGAGGGCCGCCTACGGCGCCTCCGACGGCTGGCGGGCCACCGGCGGGCCCCCGGCCGCGCCCGAGCCGCCCCGGTCCGGCAGCAAGATCGGCATCTTCCGCGGCAACGTCTACGACGGCGCGGCCCTGGTCCTCTACGCACTGCGCCAGGAGATCGGAGCCCCGGCCTTCGAGCGGCTCGAACGGGCCTGGACGGCACGGCACCGGGACTCCACCGCCACCACCGCCGACTTCGTCCGCCTCGCCTCCGCCACCGCCGGACGCGACCTGGAGGGCTTCCTCCGGGACTGGCTCCACGGCGCGAGGACCCCGCCCATGCCGGGCCATCCCGACTGGAGGCCCGCGGGCGCCGCCGACGGCGGGGGGAAATAAGACGGTGACGAGACGGCCCGTACCGTGCGACCATCGTCGCGACGGCGCGGCACGGGCCCGCGGGAATCTCCCCGGCGCCCCGCGCGTTGCACAAGTACGGCACCGCGCGCCCGCGCGAGCCGGACACGAACCGTTCCCAGCTACGTAAGGATCAAATGACCTCCTCTTCTTCCCCTTCCCAGGACACCAAGCGTCTCGCGCGTGACTACCCCGACGGCCTGCGGGCCGATGCCCTGATGGAAGAGGACGTCGCCGGGAGCCACGAGATCGACCCGCGGTGGGACGGCGACCAGTTCGACCGCTCCGAGCGCGCGGCGCTGCGCCGGGTGGCGGGCCTCTCCACGGAGCTGGAGGACGTCACCGAGGTCGAGTACCGCCAGCTCCGGCTGGAGCGGGTCGTCCTCGTCGGCGTCTGGACCACGGGCACCGCGCGCGAGGCCGAGAACTCCCTCGCGGAGCTGGCCGCCCTCGCCGAGACCGCCGGAGCCCTGGTGCTCGACGGCGTGATCCAGCGCCGCGACAAGCCCGACGCGGCCACCTACATCGGCTCCGGCAAGGCCAACGAACTGCGTGACGTCGTCATCGAGACGGGCGCCGACACCGTCGTCTGCGACGGTGAGCTGAGCCCCGGCCAGCTCATCCACCTGGAGGACGTGGTCAAGGTCAAGGTCATCGACCGGACGGCCCTGATCCTCGACATCTTCGCCCAGCACGCCAAGTCCCGTGAGGGCAAGGCGCAGGTCTCGCTCGCGCAGATGCAGTACATGCTGCCGCGGCTGCGCGGCTGGGGCCAGTCGCTCTCGCGGCAGATGGGCGGCGGCAAGGGCGGCGGGCTCGCTACCCGCGGCCCCGGTGAGACCAAGATCGAGACGGACCGGCGGCGCATCCGCGAGAAGATGGCGAAGATGCGCCGGGAGATCGCGGAGATGAAGACCGGCCGCGACATCAAGCGCCGGGAGCGCCGCCGCAACAAGGTGCCGTCGGTGGCGATCGCGGGCTACACCAACGCCGGGAAGTCCTCCCTGCTCAACCGGCTCACGGGCGCGGGCGTCCTGGTGGAGAACGCGCTGTTCGCCACCCTGGACCCGACCGTGCGCCGGGCCGAGACGCCGAGCGGGCGGCTGTACACCCTCGCGGACACCGTCGGCTTCGTCCGCCACCTGCCGCACCACCTGGTCGAGGCGTTCCGCTCCACGATGGAGGAGGTCGGCGACGCCGATCTGATCCTGCACGTGGTGGACGGCGCCCATCCGGACCCGGAGGAGCAACTGGCCGCCGTGCGCGAGGTGATCAGGGACGTCGGCGCCACCGACGTGCCCGAGATCGTCGTGGTCAACAAGGCCGACATGGCCGATCCGCTGGTCCTCCAGCGGCTGCTGCGGCTGGAGAGGCACTCCATCGCGGTCTCGGCCCGCACCGGCCAGGGCATCGAGGAGCTGCTCGCGCTGATCGACAGCGAACTGCCCCGGCCGGCGGTCGAGATCGAGGCGCTGGTGCCGTACACCCGGGGCAAGCTGGTGGCCCGCGCCCATGACGAGGGCGAGGTCCTCTCCGAGGAGCACACCCCGGAGGGCACGCTGATCAAGGTGCGCGTGCACGAGGAACTGGCGGCGGAGCTCTCGCCGTACGCTCCGGCACCGCTCGCCTGACACACCCGGAGACAGGGGTCCGCCCCCGCGCCCGACGGCGCGGGGGCGGACCCCTGTCACGTTCCCGGTCACCCGGTCACCCGGTCACCCGGTCACCCGGTCACCCGGTCACCAGGGGCCGGTCGCCGCCCAACGGGCGGGGGCGGTCACTGCCCGGCGAACTTGCCGCTGACCGCGTCGTACACGCCCTTGGCCTCCTCGCCCAGCCGGGGCCCGGCCAGCCAGCCGGCCGTGACCGGGCCGATCGAGGTGTTGGAGATCAGCGCGGGCTTGCCGTCGGCCCCGGCGGCGACCCAGCCGCCGCCGGACGAACCACCGGTCATCGAGCAGCCGATGCGGTACATCGTCGGCTGCTTCGCGTCGAGGGAGAGCCGCCCGGGACGGTCCGCGCACTGGTACAGCTTCTGGCCGTCGTACGGCGCCGCCGCCGGGTAGCCGGTCGCCGTGAGGGTCTTGACGTCCGGCACCGCGGGCGCCGCGAAGTCCACCGGCAGCGCCGCGCCGACCGTCTCCTCCAGGGACTTGGTGCCGCCCTTCTCCGGCGTCACGTGGATCACCGCGAAGTCGTACGAGGCGCCCCGGCCGCCCGTCGCGCCGCCCTGCTCGATCCACTGGTCGGAGGTCTGCGCCCAGTCGCCCCACCACACACCGTAGGGAGCGACCTCCTCCTTGGTGGCGTTCTCCAGCTCCGCCGCCGGCTTCCCGGCGTCGTTGTAGGAGGGGACGAAGGCGATGTTGCGGTACCAGCCGCCCTTCTCACCGGCGTGCACGCAGTGGCCCGCCGTCCACACCATGTTGGACTTGCCGGGGTGCGCGGGGTCCTGCACGACCGTCGCCGAGCACACCATGGTGCCCCCGGGGGAGTCGAAGAACACCTTGCCCGCCGTGGCCGCGTTCTCGTGGTACGACGGCGGCACCGCCCGCGCGTCGACCGGGCGCGGCTCCGGGTCCGTGACGCCCTGGTCGTCGGAGAGGTCGTCCTCGTCGACGCCCTGGTCGGGCTCCTCGGCGTCGCGCATGCGGTCCGGGTCCCAGAGGTCCTCGATGATCGGGTTGACGAAGTCCTGCGCTTCGCGCAGCCAGTCGCTCCGGTCCCAGTTCTTCCAGGCGCCGTTCTTCCACTCGTCCAGGTCGATCCCGTGCTTCTTCAGCTTCTCCTTGAGCTGGTCCGGGATCTTGACTCCGCCCCCGTTGGCGTCGCTGTCCGCCGCCGTCGCGGAGGCATTGGCCCCGCCGCCCGCCTCGGGGTCGTCGCCCTCGCAGGCGGTGACGGTGAGCGCGAGTGCCGAGACCAGGGCCAGGGCGGCGGGTACGGAGGAGGCCCGGCGCCGCCCGTTCCGGTGCCCGCGCGTGGTGGACGAAGGCCGTATGGATCGCATGGTGCTGCACTCCCCCTGCTGTGACGAAGACGGTGCCGGACCGCGCGCCGCACGCCGTGCCTCTCTCGGGTCCGGACGGGATCGCGGCACCTCGGCGGCACCCTGGAACGGCACCACACACTATGCGGTCGCTGTGGGGGAGTCCCGACGGAACGGCAACGGTTCCGTCACGGAAAGGATCTTGGCGGGGGCCGTAACCCGGTGCGCCCAGGCCGGTTGATAGCGGCGAGGGGCCCGCCGTCCGGACGCGGCCCCGGGGCCGGGAGCGACACGGTGCGCCACGCGCCCCTGGACACGGGAAGGGCGGGGAGCCGTGGGCGGGCGGGGCGGCGAGGGGCTGCGCGGGGCGCCGGTGCCCGAGGGGTTCGGGGGGTCCGCGCGCCGGATGTCCGCGGTGGAGCGCACGGGCGCGTGGCGGAGGGCGGTGCGCGGGGCGCCGGACCCGCGCGACCCCTCCGGCCGGACCCGCGCGGGCGCCCGCGCCCTGCCGGTCGTTCCCGTCCGGGCCCGGGGGCTCGTGGTCGAGGGCGCCGACGGCCGCCGCTACCTGGACTGCTCCACCGCCGCCGGGGCGCCCGTGCTCGGACACCACCACCCCGTCGTCCTGGAAGCGGTCCGCAGGGCGCTCGACACCGGTGCCCCGTCCCGGACCCGCGGCCTCGCGCCGCCGGTCGAGGACGCCTTCGCCGCCGAACTGCTCGCCACCCTGCCGCCCGGCTTCGCCCGCCACGCCCGCGTCCGGGTCCTCGGCCCCGCCGGCGGCGACGCGCTCGCGGCGGCCAGGACGCTCGTCCGCGAGGCCACCGGACGGTTCATGGTGCCGCGCGCGGAGGAGTATCCCGGCGACGGGTCCGGCGCCGCGCCCGCCGCCCGCCCCGCCGGGGGAGAGCCGCCCGCCGGACTGGTCCTCGCGCCGCTCCGCGTCCGCGACGGAGTGCTCCCCGTCCCGGACGCCCGGATACGGCGCATACGGCGGATCACCGCCGGGCGGGCCGTTCCGCTCGTGGTCGACGAGACCGAGACCGGGCTCGGGCGGACCGGAACCCTCTGGGCGGTCGAGCACAGCGGAGTCGTCCCCGACGTCCTGGTCCTGCCCCCGGCGATCGGCGGCGGGCTGCCCCTGACCGCCCTGGTCCACCATCAGGACCTCGACCCCGGCGGCCCCGCGCGGGACACCCGGCGGGGCAACCGCCTCGCCCTCGCCGCCGGCACCGCGATCCTCGCGCACGTCCGCGAGCGGGGACTCGCCGCCCACGCCGCCGCCCTCGGCGCCCGGATGCTCGACCGGCTGCGCTCCTCGGCCGGGGAGTTCCCGTGCGTGGGCGAGGTACGGGGGCGGGGACTGGTGATCGGCGTGGAGCTGGTGGCCGACCCGGGAGGACCCGGCGCCGCCCCCGGCCGCCGCTCCGCCGGTCCCTCCGTTCCCGGCCGCCCGCTCGTTCCGGGGCGTCCCTCCCCTTCCGGCCGGTCCCCCCTTCCCCTTCCCGGCCGCGCCGCCGCTACGGGCCGCCCGGGGGCCACCGTCGCCCCGGGGGCACGGGCAGCCGCCGCCGTGCGGAGGGAGTGCCTGCGGCGCGGCCTGATCGTGGACCTCGTGGGGCCGTCCGGCACCGTCATCGCCCTCACACCGCCACTGACGCTCACCGAGGAGCAGGCCGCCGCCGTCCTGGACCGGCTGACCGAGGCGATACGCACCGTGGCCCACGCCCGCCCCTCCGCCGGGCCGCCCGTCCCGGAGTGACCGCCGCCGGGGAGGGGGCCCGCCGCGCGACCGCGCGGCACCGCCGTCCGCCCCCGGGCGCGGTGGACGGGACACACCTCCCGCGCGACCGCGCGGCACCCACCAGACCCACGAGGACCACCGTGAACACCCCCACCCCGGACCACTCCCCGGAGCCCGCCCCGTCCCCGGCCCCCGCCGGCACCGCCGTGAACGGCAACGACCGCGTACCCGCCCAGAGCCGCCCCGCCGCGCCCGGCCGGCCCCCCGCCGCCGGCGTCCCGGCGTCCGGCACCGTGCCCGGCCCGGTACCCGTGGCCGGGGGTGGTGCCGCTGCCGGTCACGGACCCGTACCCGAGGGCCGCGCTCCCGGGGGAGCCCCGATGTCGGGCCCCTCCGCCCCGGAGCACGTCCCGGCCCCGGTGTCCGCCCCGGCGTCCCCCGGGCCCGCCGTCAACGGCACCGACCGCGCCTCCGCCGTGAGCCGTCGCGCCGCGCCCGGCCGGGTCCCCGCGGCCGACGGCCCGGTGCACGGCGCCGCGCCCGGCCGGGGCTCCGCCGTGAACGTCACCGCGCCCGGCCCGGTGTCCGGAACGGCCCTCGGACCGGCACCCCTGGCCGGGGGCGGTGCCGCCCCCGGCCACGGCCCCGTCCCCGAGGGCCGCGCTCCCGAGGGCCGCGCCCCCGGGCGGACTTCTCCGGCCGGAGCCCCGCCCCGGAGCACCCCCGCCCAGGGCACCGCGGCCCAGGGCATCCCCGCCCCCGGCACCGTCTCCCGCTCCGAGGGCATCCCCCAGCATGCGCGCCCCACCGGCACCGGGCGGTTGGCCGCCCCCGGAATCCGGCGCGCGGGCACCCCCCGCACCTCCGGTGCCCCGGGTGCCGGACGCGCCGCCGCTCCCGCCGCCGACGCCCTCGCCGCCCCCGAGCCGTCCGCCGTCGCCCAGGCCGTCGGAGTCGGCAACCTGCTGCGCTGCTGGGTGCGCGAGGCCGGGCTCGCGGTGCCCGACGGAGGGATGCTGCGCGTACCGCTGCCCGCCAGCGGCACGGCCCTGGTGGTGCCCGTCCGCTACCGGTCGCCGACCGGCCGGCACCGCTTCGGCCCGGCCCGGCCGGAAGGCGCTCCCGAGTCGGCGCCGCCCGTGGACCCGGTCACCCTCGCCGCCCTGCTGGCCAGGGAGACGGGGGGCGGCGGCGACCTCGTCACCCGCGTCGCGGACTCCGTCCGCCGCACCGCCGCCTTCGTCCGCGACCGCCGGGCCGACCCCGCCGACCACCCCGACCTCTTCCTCGCCGCCGAACAGGCCCTCGTCCTCGGCCACCCGCTGCACCCGACCCCCAAGAGCCGCGAGGGGCTCACCGACGCCGAGGCCCGCGCCTACTCGCCCGAACTGCGCGGTTCCTTCGCGCTGCGCTGGATCGCGGTCGCCCCCTCTCTGCTCGCCGCCGACTCGGCCTGGACCGAGCGCGGACGCACCGTGACCGCCGACCGGCTGACCGCCCGCCTCATGGGCCCCGGCGCCCCGCTGCCCGAGGGACACGCGGCCCTCCCACTGCACCCCTGGCAGTTCCGCGAGATCCGGCGGCGCCCGGAGACCGCGGCCCTGCTGGACGCCGGGCTGCTGCGCGACCTCGGGGTCCGCGGCGACCCCTGGCATCCCACCTCCTCCCTGCGCACCGTGCACCGCACCGGCGCCCCCGCCATGCTCAAGCTGTCGCTGGCCCTCCAGATCACCAACTCCCGGCGGGAGAACCTCCGCAAGGAGCTCCACCGGGGCGTGGAGGTGCACCGCCTGCTCCGCACCGGCCTGTCCCGGCGCTGGCAGGCCGCCCACCCCGGCTTCGACATCGTCCGCGACCCCGCCTGGCTGGCGGTGGACGGCCCGGACGGCGGCCCCGTGCGCGGCCTCGACGTGGTCGTCCGGCACAACCCCTTCGGCCCCTGGGACGACGTCGCCTGCGTCGCCGGACTGGTGGCCCCGCGCGTCCCCCCGCCCACCGGCGGCCCCGGCGGCCCGGCCACCCCGTCCGACGACCTGCCCGCCGACGGTGCCCCCGCCGGGTCCCGGCCGTCCTCCCGGCTGGCCGAGATCGTCGCCTGCCTCGCCCTGCGCACCCGCCGCCCGCGCGGGGCGGTCGCCGCCGAGTGGTTCCTGCGCTACCTCGAACACGTCGTCCGGCCGGTGCTCTGGCTCGACGCGGAGGCCGGGGTCGCCCTGGAGGCGCACCAGCAGAACACGCTCGTCGTGCTCGGCGCCGAGGGCTGGCCGACCGGCGGGCGCTACCGGGACAACCAGGGTTACTACTTCCGCGCCTCCCGGCACGCGGAACTCGACGCCCGTCTGCCCGGGATCGGCGAGCGCAGCGACACCTTCGTCTCCGACGAGGTCGCCGACGAACGGTTCGCCTACTACCTGGCCATCAACAACGTCTTCGGGCTGATCGGCGCCTTCGGTTCGCAGGGGCTCGCGGACGAGCGGCTCCTCCTCGCCGCCTTCCGCCGCTTCCTCGGCACGCTCGCCACCGGCCCGGCCCGGCTGCGCACCTCGCTGCCCGCCCGCCTCCTCGACTCCTCCCGGCTGCGCTGCAAGGCCAACCTGATGACCCGGCTGCACGGGCTCGACGAACTCGTCGGCCCCGTCGACACCCAGTCCGTCTACGTCACCATCGCCAACCCGCTGCACGTCGGCTGACCGGCGCCCGCGCCGAGAGGAACGGCCCCATGCCCCCCGAGACGGGCGACACGCCGACCGGCCGACCCGCCGCCCCGGCCCGGCCCACCACGCTCACCGGGGTCACTGGGGTAACCGGGGTGACCGGCGTCACGGCCCGGGGCGCCGGGGCCACACGGGACCCCGGCCGCGCCGGGGCCGGCGGACGGGCCCGGGACACCGGCACCGCCCCGGGGCGCGCCGTCGCCCCGGTCCCCGGGATCGCCCGCTGGGGCCCCGTCCCCACTCCCGCGGGCGTCCTCCGGCTGGAGCCCGTGCGGACCGGGCGGGACCTGCCCCTGCTCGCCCGGTGGATGAACGACCCCGCCGTCGCCGCGTTCTGGGAGCTGGCCGGAGCGCCGGAGGTGACCGGGGCGCATCTGCGGGACCAACTCGACGGGGACGGGCGCAGCGTCCCGTGCCTCGGCGTGCTGGACGGCGCGCCGATGAGCTACTGGGAGGTCTACCGTGCCGATCTCGATCCGCTGGCCCGGTACTGTCCCGTCCGCCCGTACGACATCGGCCTCCACCTCCTCATCGGCGCCGCCGCCGACCGGGGCCGGGGCCTCGGCACCGCCCTGATCGCCGCCGTCACCGCGCTCGTCCTCGACCGGCTCCCCGACTGCACGCGCGTCCTGGCCGAACCCGACCTCCGCAACGCGGCGTCCGTCGCCGCCTTCCGGGCCGCCGGATTCCGGGCCGACACCGAGGTCGACCTGCCGGGCAAGCGGGCCGCCCTCATGGTCCGCGACCGCGTCCGGCGGCTCTGAGAGGTCCGGGGAACGGCCCGGCGGCCCTGGCGGTCTCCGGCGGCCCGGCGGTCCGGGGCGCGGTCTCCGCAGGGGTGCGAGCGGGGCCGCGCAGGGCGGCACTGGGGGCGGGGGCGCGGTGTACCCGGCCTCCCGGCCGCGCCGACGCCGTACTGTCACCACGCCCCGCCCACGCCCCGCCCCGCCACCGCACATGCCCCGCCCCGCCACCGCCCACGCCGTACTCCACGTGCCGGAGCGTCCACCCCGCGCCCCCGTACGCCGTCCCCGCGACGGCCGGGCTCCGGGCGCCCCCGCGCGCCCTCCCGCGATGGGCGCTAGCCGCGCGCCCTCCGCACGCCCCCCTCACCCCACCGGGTCGATCTCCGCCGTGGGCGTCCGCTTGTCGGTGCCGGGCCGTAGGGTGGTCGGGCTATGACGAAGCCCTCACTCCCCGAACTCCTGCACGCCGCCGTCGCCTCCGTCGGCGGTACGGAGCGTCCCGGCCAGGTGGCCATGGCCGAAGCCGTCGCCGAGGCGATCGACGACGGCACCCATCTGCTGGTCCAGGCCGGCACCGGCACCGGAAAGTCCCTGGGCTACCTGGTGCCCGCGCTGGCCCACGGGGAGCGGGTCGTCGTGGCCACCGCGACCCTCGCCCTCCAGCGCCAGCTCGTCGAGCGGGACCTGCCGCGCACGGTCGACGCCCTGCATCCGCAACTGCGCCGCCGCCCCGAGTTCGCGACGCTCAAGGGCCGGTCGAACTACCTGTGCCTGCACCGCCTCCACGAGGGCATGCCGCAGGACGAGGAGGAGGGCCTCTTCGACCAGTTCGAGGCGGCGGCCCCCACCAGCAGGCTGGGCCAGGACCTGCTGCGCATGCGCGACTGGGCCGACGAGACCGAGAACGGCGACCGCGACGACCTCACCCCCGGCGTCTCCGACCGGGCCTGGGCGCAGGTGTCGGTCTCCTCCCGGGAGTGCCTGGGCGCCTCCAAGTGCGCCTACGGAGCCGAGTGCTTCGCCGAGAACGCCCGGGAGCGGGCCAAGCTCTCCGAGGTCGTCGTCACCAACCACGCGCTGCTCGCCATCGACGCCATCGAGGGCGCCCCGGTGCTGCCGCAGCACGAGGTGCTGATCGTCGACGAGGCCCATGAACTCGTCTCCCGGGTCACCGGGGTGGCCACCGGCGAGCTGACCCCCGGCCAGGTCAACCGGGCGGTGCGCCGGGCCGCCAAGCTGGTCAACGAGAAGGCCGCCGACCAGCTCCAGACGGCGGCCGAGGGCTTCGAGCGGCTGATGGAGCTGGCCCTGCCCGGGCGCCTGGAGGAGATCCCGGAGGACCTGGGCTACGCCCTGATGGCGCTGCGCGACGCCTGCCGCACGGTCGTCTCCGCCATCGGCGCCACCCGCGACAAGTCCGTGCAGGACGAGGACGCGGTCCGCAAGCAGGCCCTCGCCTCCGTCGAGTCCGTCCACGAGGTGGCGGAGCGGATCACCAACGGCTCCGAGTGGGACGTCGTCTGGTACGAGCGGCACGACCGGTTCGGCGCCTCGCTGCGGGTGGCGCCGATGTCCGTCGCGGGCCTGCTGCGGGAGAAGCTGTTCGCCGACCGCTCGGTCGTCCTCACCTCCGCGACGCTGAAGCTGGGCGGGGACTTCAACGGGGTGGGCGCCTCCCTGGGCCTCGCCCCCGAGGGCACCGGGGGCGAGGACGTCCCGCAGTGGAAGGGCGTCGACGTGGGCTCCCCCTTCGACTACCCCAGGCAGGGCATCCTCTACGTGGCCCGGCACCTGGCGCGCCCCGCGCGGGACGGCGACCGGACCGACATGCTCGACGAGCTGACGGAGCTGATCCAGGCGGCGGGCGGGCGGACCCTGGGGCTGTTCTCCTCGATGCGGGCGGCCCAGTCGGCCGCCGAGGAGCTGCGCTCGCGGATCCCCGACTTCCCGATCCTGCTCCAGGGCGAGGAGACCCTGGGCGAGCTGATCAAGAACTTCGCGGCCGACCCCCGGACCTGCCTCTTCGGGACGCTGTCGCTGTGGCAGGGCGTCGATGTGCCCGGCCCGAGCTGCCAGCTCGTCGTCATGGACAAGATCCCGTTCCCGCGCCCCGACGACCCGGTGATGAGCGCCCGCCAGAAGGCCGTCGAGGAGGCCGGGGGCAACGGGTTCATGGCGGTCGCCGCCACCCACGCCGCCCTGCTGATGGCGCAGGGCGCCGGCCGCCTGGTGCGCGCCACGGGCGACCGGGGCGTCGTCGCCGTGCTCGACCAGAGGCTCGCCACGGCCCGGTACGGGAGCTTCCTGAAGGCGTCGCTGCCGGACTTCTGGTACACCACGGACGGCCAGCAGGTCCGCAGGTCGCTGACCGCGATCGACGCCGTGGCCCGCCGGGCGGAGGGCGACTGAGCACACGCGGGAGCGGCCGGGCCCGGTGCGGAGCCGCCGTGCCCGCCCGAGCGCCGTCGGATGGCGGCGGGTGGGGCGCGGGGCCACAGGGCGCCGCGAGGCCGCCCGGCGCGGCACCCTGACATGCCTGGGCGCCCGCGGGGCCATCCGCGTGCCCGCGGCAGCGGCCGTCCCACGGGCGCCCATCGGGTCCCGGACGCGCCCCGGCCCTTCCCGGACAGCACGGGACCCCGGAACCGGCGCAGAGGTTCCGGGGCCCGGTCGGGAGGCGGGCCGTGGCGTACGGACCCGCCCGCTGGGGTGGTCAGACGCGGCGCAGTACGGCCACCACCTTGCCGAGGATGGTCGCGTCGTCACCGGGGATGGGCTCGTAGGCCGCGTTGTGCGGGAGGAGCCAGACATGGCCGTCCTCGCGCTTGAAGCGCTTGACCGTGGCCTCGCCGTCGAGCATGGCGGCGACGATGTCGCCGTTCTCCGCGACGGGCTGGCGGCGGACCGTGACCCAGTCGCCGTCGCAGATGGCGGCCTCGATCATCGAGTCGCCGACGACCTTGAGCACGAACAGCTCGCCGTCACCGACGAGCTGCCGGGGGAGGGGGAAGACGTCCTCGACCGACTCCTCGGCGAGGATGGGGCCACCGGCGGCGATGCGCCCGACCAGGGGGACGTAGGAGGCGGCGGGCTTGCCGGCGGTGTCGGTGGGCTGCACGGACGCGGCCTGGTCGGAGCCCCGGACCTCGTAGGCGCGCGGCCGGTGCGGGTCGCGGCGCAGGAAACCCTTGCGCTCCAGGGCCATGAGCTGGTGGGCGACGGACGAGGTGCTCGACAGGCCGACGGCCTGGCCGATCTCCCGCATCGACGGCGGGTAGCCGCGCCGCTGCACGGAGTCCCGGATGACCTCGATCACCCGGCGCTGGCGGTCGGTGAGACCGGTGCTGTCCGCCCGGATGCCGGGAGGTCGCCCGGGCAGGGAGCGCTTGTGCCCGTCCGGATGCGCGCTCTCGTTCCTCGCGTGCACCGGCTCAGGTCGGCCCTGGGGGCGGTCCTGGGCAGTGATGGTGGCACTGTCGGCGGTGGTGGTCACGTCGGCCCCTCTCGATGGTCTCCCTGCAGCACAACGGTAGTTGCTTTCGAAAGGTTGCGCCAAACACACGTTCGAGTGAAAATTCGCGGATCAGCCGTCCGAAGTGCACGTCCGGGTGTATGGCTCTTGCTTTGCCTGACGGGCAAAAGGCCCCATTGCGGTACTGTTCACCGCCGGGACGCGCCCATGCGGGCGGTCGCCCCAGTCTGCCATTCGCCCTCCCGTTCGACGGAGGGCGGGTGCCCTCCCGGGGGACCGGGCGGTGCCCGGGCGGGGCGCGGGCGGTCCGGAGGCGTCCGGCGCGCGGTGCCCGGGGGTTCCCCGCGGCCCCTCCCGCCCGCCCCCGCGCGCCGTCCCTCTGCCCCGTACCGGCCCGGCCGCGCGCGGCCCACGCTAGCTGCGGGCGGGCCTCCCGGCGGGGGCGGCGGGGTGCGCGCGGCGTGTCGTCCGCGGCCCTGTGCGACCCTGTGCGGGCCCGCCGCCACAGGGTGCGGAGGCGGTGCGCGGCATCCGCGCCGGGTCCGGCGGACACGCGCGGCGACGACACGCGTGCGGGGCGTGGGTGGGGAAGTCAATCCCCACATGTAGTGGTTGGATGGCACCAGCGGCCCATAGGTTGTGGTGGCCGCGGTCTCCGGCTCCGTTTCGATCGCCTATGCTGGGGGCTGCTTCGAGGGGCCGGAGGGTCCCGCGGGGCCGTTGAGTCTGCTGTGAGGAGGGTTGGGAATCCATGTACTGCCCCTTCTGCAGGCATCCCGACAGCCGCGTCGTCGACAGTCGTACGACCGACGACGGCATGTCGATCCGCAGGCGCCGCCAGTGCCCCGACTGCTCCCGCCGTTTCACGACCGTGGAGACGTGCTCGCTCATGGTGGTCAAGCGGTCCGGGGTCACCGAGCCGTTCAGCCGGACCAAGGTCATCAACGGCGTCCGCAAGGCGTGCCAGGGTCGGCCCGTCACCGAGGACGCGCTCGCGCAGCTCGGCCAGCGGGTCGAGGAGGCCGTGCGGGCCACCGGCAGCGCCGAGCTGACCACGCACGACGTGGGCCTGGCCATACTGGGCCCGCTCCAGGAGCTGGACCTCGTGGCCTATCTGCGCTTCGCCTCCGTCTACCGGGCCTTCGAGTCGCTGGACGACTTCGAGGCCGCGGTCACGGAGCTGCGGGAGGCGACGGGACACCCCGGCGGGGCCGGCGGCGGAGCCGCGGCGGAGGACCGGGACGACGACCGCGGGGGGACGGGGACGGCAGCGGTCCCCGGGCCCGCGGGCGCCGCGTACTGACCGCCGGACCGGACCGGGGCGAGTGTCCCGGGGGCCGGACGGACGGCGGCGGCGAGCAGGACCTGTCGCGGGCGGAGGCAGAGACGCCCGCGGCACGAGACAGAAACACCGTGCCACGGAACAATCGCGGCACTTCAGGGCGTTTTCGCCCGTACAGGGAGGCGGCATGACAGAGACGGCGAGCGGTCCGGCACGGAGTTCCCGCGCCAAGGGCACCAAGGCGGGCAAGGGGCTCCGCGTCGAGCGCGTCCACACCACTCCCGGTGTCCACCCCTACGACGAGGTGGCCTGGGAGCGTCGTGACGTCGTCATGACCAACTGGCGCGACGGTTCGGTCAACTTCGAGCAGCGCGGCGTCGAGTTCCCCGACTTCTGGTCGGTGAACGCGGTCAACATCGTCACCAGCAAGTACTTCCGGGGTGCCGTCGGTACCCCGCAGCGCGAGGTGAGCCTGCGGCAGCTCATCGACCGCATCGTGAAGACGTACCGGAGGGCGGGCGAGGAGCACCGCTACTTCGCCTCCCCGGCCGACGCCGAGATCTTCGAGCACGAGCTGGCCTACGCCCTCCTGCACCAGATCTTCAGCTTCAACAGCCCGGTCTGGTTCAACGTCGGCACGCCCCAGCCGCAGCAGGTCTCCGCCTGCTTCATCCTCTCCGTGGACGACTCCATGGAGTCGATCCTGGAGTGGTACAAGGAAGAGGGGATGATCTTCAAGGGCGGCTCCGGCGCCGGCCTGAACCTCTCCCGCATCCGCTCCTCCAAGGAACTGCTCTCCTCCGGCGGCAACGCCTCCGGACCGGTCTCCTTCATGCGCGGCGCCGACGCCTCGGCCGGCACCATCAAGTCCGGCGGAGCGACCCGCCGCGCCGCCAAGATGGTCATCCTCGACGTCGACCACCCCGACGTGGAGGGCTTCATCGAGACCAAGGTCAAGGAGGAGGAGAAGATCCGCGCCCTGCGCGACGCGGGCTTCGACATGGACCTGGGCGGCGACGACATCACGTCCGTCCAGTACCAGAACGCCAACAACTCGGTCCGGGTGAACGGCGAGTTCATGAAGGCCGTCGAGCAGGACGGCGAGTTCGGCCTGCGCGCGCGGATGACCGGCGAGGTCATCGAGAAGATCCGGGCCAAGTCCCTCTTCCGCAAGATGGCCGAGGCCGCCTGGGCCTGTGCCGATCCGGGCATCCAGTACGACGACACGATCAACCACTGGCACACCTGCCCGGAGTCCGGCCGGATCAACGGCTCCAACCCGTGCAGCGAGTACATGCACCTGGACAACACGTCCTGCAACCTGGCCTCGCTGAACCTGATGAAGTTCCTCAAGGACGACGGCCAGGGCAAGCAGTCCTTCGAGACCGAGCGCTTCCAGAAGGTCGTCGAGCTGGTCATCACCGCGATGGACATCTCGATCTGCTTCGCCGACTTCCCCACCGAGAAGATCGGCGAGAACACCCGCGCCTTCCGCCAGCTCGGCATCGGCTACGCCAACCTGGGCGCCCTGCTGATGGCCACCGGCCACGCCTACGACTCCGACGGCGGCCGCTCCCTCGCCGGTGCGATCACCTCCCTGATGACCGGCACCGCCTACCGCCGCTCCGCCGAACTGGCCGCCGTCGTCGGCCCGTACGACGGCTACGCCCGCAACGCCGACGCCCACAAGCGCGTCATGAAGCAGCACGCCGACGCCAACGGCGCCGCCGTGCGCATGGACGACCTGGACACCCCGGTGTGGGCCGCCGCCACCGAGGCGTGGCAGGACGTGCAGCGCGTCGGCGAGAAGAACGGCTTCCGCAACTCCCAGGCGTCCGTGCTCGCCCCGACCGGCACCATCGGCCTGGCGATGTCCTGCGACACCACCGGTGTCGAGCCCGACCTCGCCCTGGTCAAGTTCAAGAAGCTGGTCGGCGGCGGTTCGATGCAGATCGTCAACGGCACCGTTCCGCAGGCCCTGCGCCGCCTGGGCTACCAGGAGGAGCAGATCGAGGCGATCGTCGCCCACATCGCCGAGAACGGCAATGTGATCGACGCCCCCGGCCTCAAGCAGGAGCACTACGAGGTCTTCGACTGCGCCATGGGCGAGCGGGCCATCTCCCCGATGGGCCACGTCCGTATGATGGCCGCGATCCAGCCGTGGATCTCCGGCGCCATCTCCAAGACGGTCAACATGCCGGAGTCGGCGACCGTCGAGGAGGTCGAGGAGATCTACTACGAGGCCTGGAAGCTCGGCGTCAAGGCCCTCGCGATCTACCGCGACAACTGCAAGGTCGGCCAGCCCCTCTCCGCGAAGACCAAGGAGAAGGAGAAGGCGGAGATCACCGAGAAGGCCGAGGGCACGATCCGGTCCGCGGTCGAGAAGGTCGTCGAGTACCGCCCCGTCCGCAAGCGCCTGCCCAAGGGCCGCCCCGGGATCACCACCTCCTTCACCGTCGGTGGCGCCGAGGGCTACATGACCGCCAACACCTATCCGGACGACGGTCTCGGCGAGGTCTTCCTGAAGATGTCCAAGCAGGGCTCCACCCTCGCGGGCATGATGGACGCCTTCTCCATCGCCGTCTCCGTGGGCCTCCAGTACGGGGTGCCGCTGGAGACGTACGTCTCCAAGTTCACCAACATGCGCTTCGAGCCGGCCGGCATGACGGACGACCCGGACGTGCGGATGGCGCAGTCGATCGTCGACTACATCTTCCGTCGCCTGGCGCTGGACTTCCTGCCCTTCGAGACCCGCTCCGCCCTCGGCATCCACTCCGCCGAGGAGCGCCAGCGCCACCTGGAGACCGGCTCCTACGAGCAGTCCATGGAGGACGAGGACGTCGACGTGGAGGGCCTCGCCCAGTCCGCGCCGCGCACCCAGGAGCTGAAGGCCGTCGTGACGCCGAGGGCCGAGGCCGGGGCGGCGGTCCCCGTCCCCCAGCAGGCGCACACCAGCGCCGAACTGGTGGAGATGCAGCTCGGCATCCAGGCGGACGCCCCGCTCTGCTTCTCCTGCGGCACCAAGATGCAGCGAGCCGGTTCCTGCTACATCTGTGAGGGCTGCGGCTCGACCAGCGGCTGCAGCTGACGCCGGTCGGCCCCGCCCGCGCGACGCATGCCGTCGGGCGGGCGGGGCCGGGGGCGAGACGGAGAGAGGGAGGGGCGCCGGCCCACGGCCGGCGCCCCTCCCTCTCTCCGTGGCGGCCCGTGTGCCGCCATCGCGTCACGCGGTGCGGGCGGGGGTCACTCCAGGGGGACGCTCATCTCGATGGAGCGCAGGGCCGCCGCCAGGGCCGTCCCGTCGCCGACGTCGAGGGCGGTGTCCGTCAGCTTGATGACGTGCTCGTCGCCGTGGGCCAGCGCCAGGTCGACCACCTCGTCGGGGGTGAGGGTGCCCGGCGGGACGTACTCGGCCGGGGCGTCCGGCGCGTACATCGCGGTCACCGCGGCGGACGCCGTCCAGGCTGCCCGCAGGCTCGGTACCCACAGGGCGCGGGGGAGTGCGGGCAGGGTACGCAGGACGGCGTTGGGCGCGGTGGCGGCGTGGACCAGCATCGTCGCGTCGCCGTGGCCGTGGGTGGCGTAGCGGTGGGTGGCGGCCCGCACCAGTTCGGTGAGGCGGGCGTACGCGTCGTCCGGGTCCGTCACCGAGGCCGCCCACACCGGCAGGGCCGTGACGCGGTCGAGCCGGTCGGGGAAGCCGCCCTCCCGCAGGCCGATCGGCGGCACCGCGTCGAGGGCCCCGGCCGCGCCGTCGGCGCCGGGCAGCGGGGCGGGAGGGGCGACGGGCCGGTGGCGCGCGGCCCAGTAGCCGAGGCCGTGGGCGAGCTCCGTCAGGCGGGGCGCGGTCGTCCCGCCGGACCGCAGGGTGCGGACGGCGTGGCCCACCCGGATCACCGGATGCGCCGAGCCGCCGTGGATGCCGGGCAGCAGCCGGGGCCACCACTGGGTGAGGACGTCCTGCCAGGGACGCTCGGTGATCTCGCGCGTGAAGTGGTCGATCCAGTCGGCAGCGCGGCGCGGATCGCCGAGCGCGGACCGCCAGTCGTCCTCGGTGACCGGGGCGACGCGGGACGGGAAGTCCTCCAGCCGGTCCGCGTACAGGTCGAGCCAGCGGTGCACCGAGCGCGCCCGTCCGCGGGCGGCGAGGGCCTCGACGGCCATCGGCGCGTGGTTGGTGAGCCGCCCGAGCCGCTCGGGTCCGGAGGCGTGCAGTCGTTCGAGTGCCTCGTCCAGGGTCCCTGTCGTATCCATGGACGTGACAGTAGGCAGCACGACCGCTTGGGCGTAACGGGCTGCGGACGTAGGCGGGGCCTAGGTCTCCGGACCGGTGCGGGTGCGGGGCGGGTCCCCGGCCCGGGACCGGGCGCGCCCGGCCCGCCGCAGAGGTAAGGGGCGCCTTCCACAGAAAGCGCCCCTTACCTTCGTGGGGGCTCCGCCGCGTGCGCGGGGCCCCGCCTCGGGTCAGGGGCGGCCGAGGCCGCCCATGGCGCGGATGAAGCCGGACGGGTCGCCGGCAAAGCCGTGCACGCCCGCGCGGAACTGCCAGGCGCCCGCGCCGTCCCGGACGAACTCCCCGACCACCGCCGCCGTCGCCTCCGGCACCCCGGCGAAGTCCTCCGTGGCCAGGTCGGTGTACCGCTCGCGGATGCGCAGCCCGGGGCCGGAGACCCCGGAGAAGGTCCGCCGCCCCGCCGACTGCTGGATGACCACGCCGACCACCACGCGCGTGTACCGGGGGTCCAGGCGTTCCAGGTCCAGCGTCATCACCTCGTCGTAGCCGAAGCCCCGGCCGTCGGTGCTGTCGCGGTTGAGGAAGATCGTCCCGTCGGGGGAGCGGCTGTCGAAGTGCACCACGTAGGCCGCGTCGCCGTGGGGGGCGTCCGCCGTGTACGTCCCGGCGACCAGGTCCAGATCGGTCGGCGGCTCCCCCGCCGGACTCGGATTCCACCGCAGCGCGACCTCGATCGTGCCGTTCCCCTTGCTGAGGCCGTTCACAGGCTTCCCCTTCCCGGTTTCCCGTCCCGTCCGCGGCCCAACTGCCGGACGGCGACGGCAATTTGTCCATCCTGCCACGTGGGTGCGGGGGATCGGGGGAGAGCGGTCGCGCCGGAGGTGGCCGGTGTCGCGCCCCCTGGCCTTACCATGGCGCGGTGCTGGTCAAGTGGATGCGCTGCACCGTGGTGGACCGCCGCGGTTTCGAGCGCGGGCAGCGGAAGTGGGCGGGGCTTCCGGGGGAGCCGGGTTTCCGGGGGCAGGGCGGCGGCTGGAGCCGGCTGCGGCCGGACGTGGCGCACGTCTTCGCGTTCTGGGAGAGCCGCGCCTTCTACGACTCCTTCATGGCCCGCTCCCACGACCGGCTGGCCTCGGCCCAGTCGGGCACCTTCAAGGACGCCCAGGTCCGCCTCTTCGACCACCGCTTCGACGTGAAGACCGGGTTCGAGCCCCGGTTCACCGACGCCGACCTCGTCAGGGTGGCGCTCTGCCGGGTCCACGAGGACCGGGCCGAGCACTTCGCGCTGATGCAGGAGAAGGTCTGGAACCCGGCCATGGCCGGGTCGCCCGGCATGCTCCGGGGCATGTTCGGCGAGGCCTCCGGCAGCGAGTACCTGGTGCTGTCGATGTGGCGGTCGGCCGCCGAGCACGGGAAGTACCGCATCGAGCGGGTGGAGCGGCTGGCCCTGCGCGCCCAGACCCACTCCGACCTCGCCGCCCTGACCGGGGACGTCGTGGAACTCGAGCCCTCCTGGACGGTCTGACCGGAGCCGGAGCCGGAGCCGGAGCCGTGCCCGGCCGGGTCCGGTCCGGTGGTGTGACCTGTGCCGTAGGAGGCCCCGCGAACGCCCGGTTCCGCCGCGCACGATCTAGGGTTCTGGCATGGCACGACCACGACGCATCGTTCTTGTCCGGCACGGCGAGTCGACGGGCAATGTCGATGACAGCGTGTACGAGCGCGTTCCCGACCACGCGCTGGCCCTCACCGAGCAGGGCCGGGCCCAGGCGGAGGAGACGGGCGAGCGGCTCAGGGCGGTCTTCGACGGCGAGCGCGTCAGCGTCTACGTCTCCCCGTACCGCCGCACCCACCAGACGCTCCAGGCGTTCGGGCTCGACCCGGCGCTGATACGCGTCCGGGAGGAGCCCCGGCTGCGGGAGCAGGACTGGGGCAACTGGCAGGAGCGCGACGACGTGCGCAGCCAGAAGACCTTCCGCGACACCTACGGCCACTTCTACTACCGCTTCGCCCAGGGCGAGTCCGGCGCGGACGTCTACGACCGGGTCGGCAACTTCCTGGAGAGCCTCTTCCGCAGCTTCGAGGCGCCCGACCACCCGCCGAACGTGCTGCTCGTCACCCACGGCCTGGCCATGCGGCTGTTCTGCATGCGCTGGTTCCACTGGACGGTCGCCGAGTTCGAGTCGCTGGTCAACCCGGGGAACGGCGAGACGCGGATGCTCGTTCTGGGGGAGAACGGCAAGTACACGCTGGACCGGCCCTTCGAGCGCTGGCGGGAGCCGGAGCCGTACGGGATCACTGGATAGAGGCGGGGCGATGACATCCGACGCGGCTGATTCTTCTTCCGGCGGGCGCCTGGTCCGCGCCCTGGGCAGTCTGCGCGGGCTGTCGGTGGGCGACGCGCTGGGCGCGCGGTTCGCCCTGCCCGCGAACTACCCCCTGCTGGAGCGCCGTGAGCTGCCGCCCGGCCCCTGGAGGTGGACCGACGACACCGAGATGGCGTGCTCCGTGGTCGCCGTGCTGGCCGCCCACCACCGGGTCGACCAGGACGCGCTGGCCCGCTCCTTCGCCCGGCGTCACGACTCCGCGCGCGGCTACGGCCCCGCCGTGGACCGGCTGCTGGGCCGGGTCCGGGAGGGCGGTGACTGGAGCGCGCTGGCCGCCGGTCTCTTCAACGGGCAGGGCTCCTGGGGCAACGGCGCCGCGATGCGCATCGCGCCCCTGGGCGCCTGGTACGCGGACGATCCGGAGCAGGCGACCCACCAGGCCGAGATCTCGGCGTACCCCACGCACCAGCACCGGGAGGCGGTGGTCGGCGCCATGGCGGTGGCCGCCGCGGCCGCCCTGGCCGCGGACCCCGCGGGCCCGCCCGGGGCGCACGGCCTGCTGGACGGGGTGATCGCCCTGGTGCCCGGGCGCAGCGCGGTCGGGGCGGGGCTGCGGCGGGCCCGGGACATGCTCGACTACGGCGACGCGGTCACCGTCGCGGCCGTCCTGGGCTGCGGGCGGCGTACGACGGCGCACGACACGGTGCCGTTCGCCCTCTGGTCCGCGGCGCGCTCCCTCGGTGACTACGAGGAGGCGTTCTGGACCACCGCCGGTGTCGGCGGTGATGTGGACACGACCTGCGCCATCGTGGGCGGGGTCCTCGCGGCGGGCCGGGCGGGCGCGCCGCCGGACCTGTGGACGGAGCGGACGGAGGCGCTGCCGGACTGGCCGGCGGCATCGGCCCGGACGGACTGACCACCCGGGCCCGGCACGGAGGCCCGGTCCCCGGCGGGTACCCCGGGCCGCGTGCTCCGCGAACCGCGCCCCCGCACCGGCCCCCGTGGCCTGCACACCCGTGCCGCGCACCGCGCACCCGCGTCCCGGCGCACCCGTGCCCCGCACACCCGGGCCCGCGCCCCGCACACCCGGCCCCGTCGCACACCCGGCCCCGCGCCCCGTACACAGGGCCCCGCCCCCGGGCGCCCGCGCCCCCATGCCCCTGGGCGGGCGCCTGGGCACCCGTGCCCCTGGGCCCCGCACGGCCGGGGCGCCGACGGGAGCGGTCGCCACCCGTCGGCGCCCCGGCCGGTCTCCCGACGGCACCTCCGACCCCCGTACGGCGGTGCCGTCAGCCCATCCCCGGGCCCGCCGAGCCGGACAGGGCCTCCAGGTCGCTCCTGCGGACCCGGATCACCAGCGCTGCGGTGGCGAGGGCGAGCACGGCCATGGCCGCCGCCGGGACGAAGGCCGCCGAGATGCCCTGGGCCAGCACCTCGTGCCCCCACGGCGCGGGCAGTTGGTGGGTCCGCGCCAGCTCGGCCTTCTGCTCCGCCGAACCGTTCGCCATGAGGTCCGGGAGCTGCTTCTTCGCCTCGTCCCTGCTCGCCGTGCCGAACACGGTGGTCAGGATGGCCAGCCCGATGGAGCCGCCCACCTGCTGCATCGCGTTGAGCAGGCCGGACGCCGCTCCCGCCTCGTGCGGGGCGACCCCGGAGACCGCCGTGAGCGTCAGCGTCACGAAGTTCAGGCCCATGCCGAAGCCGAAGACCAGCATCGGCCCGAGCACTCCGCCGACGTAGGAGCTGCCCGAGTCGAGGAGGGTCTGCCAGCCGAGGCCCACCGCCGCGAGCGCCGAGCCGGCCACCATGAACGGCTTGGGGCCGAACACCGGCAGGAACCGCTGCGACAGCCCCGCCCCCAGCGCGATCACCACGGTGACCGGCAGGAAGGCCAGACCGGCCTGGATGGGCGTGTAGCCGAGCACGTTCTGGACGAACAGCACGATGTAGAAGAACATCCCGAACATGGCCGCGGCCAGGCTCAGCATGATCACGTAGGTGCCCGAGCGGTTGCGGTCGGCGAACATGCGCAGTGGGGTGATCGGTTCCCTGGCCCGCGACTCGATGAACACGAAGGCGGCCAGCAGGACCAGGGCGGCGGCGAACGACCCGACGGTCAGGGAGTCCCGCCAGCCCTCGTCGGCGGCCCGGATGAACCCGTAGACGAGCAGCGCCATCCCGCCCGTCGAGGTCACGGCCCCGGCGATGTCGAAGCGCCCCGAGTGGCGCGGGGACTCGCTGATGTAGAGCGGTGCGAGCGCGGCGATCAGCAGGCCGATCGGCACGTTGACGAAGAGCACCCACCGCCAGTCGAGCCACTCGGTGAGCATGCCGCCCGCCAGCAGGCCGATCGCGCCGCCGCCCGCCGATACGGCCGCGAAGACGCCGAAGGCCCGGTTCCGCTCGGGTCCCTCGGCGAAGGTGGTGGTGATCAGCGCCAGTGAGGTGGGCGAGGCTATCGCGCCGCCGGCGCCCTGGAGCACACGGGCCGCGAGGAGCTGCCACGGCTCCTGGGCGAAGCCGCCGAGCAGCGAGGCGGCGGTGAAGAGCAGGATGCCGGCCATGAAGACCCGGCGCCGCCCGAGGATGTCCCCGGCCCGGCCGCCGAGCAGCAGCAGGCCGCCGAAGGTGAGGGTGTAGGCGCTGACCACCCAGGTGAGGTCGGTGGTGCTGAACGCCAGCGCGTCTTGAATGTGCGGGAGAGCGATGTTCACAATCGTCGCGTCGAGTACGACCATGAGCTGGCACGCCGCGATGACGGCGAGCGCGATGCCGGGATGCCCGTCCCGGCGGGCGGCGCCCGGTTTCCGGTCTTCTACCGAAGGAGAGGTGGTCACGTGGGTATCCCCCAGGAATGAATCAGTGAACGCTTGCGTTCACTGTTGTGCCGACCGTAGCGACTCCCGAACAGTGAACGCAACCGTTCACTGTCGACGCCGCGCTCCGTCCCCCTGCTCCGGGTGCGCCCGTCGCCGGTCCCGACCCGACCCGCTCCGCTACCCCGTACCGCTCCTGGAGATCCCCCATGGTTGCTTCGCACCGGACTGCCGAGTCCGTCCCGACGCCCTCCCGCCGGCGCGGCGCCGTCCTGGAACGCGCCATCCTCGACGCCGCGCTGGAGCAGCTCGGCACCGTCGGCTGGAACGGCCTCACCATGGAGGGGGTGGCCGTCGCCGCCCGCACCGGCAAGGCCGCCGTCTACCGCCGCTGGCCCTCGAAGCAGGAGCTGGTCGCCGATGCCCTGCGCTCGGCCCTGCCCGGCCTGGAGGCCGTCCCCGACCTCGGCGGCGTCCGCGACGACCTGCTCTGGCTCTGCCTGCGGGTCCGCGACGCGATGTTCTCCCGGTCCGGCTGCGCCCTCCGCTCGGTGATTCACGAATGCGATCCGGCGGACGCCGAGGGCTTCCGGGCCGTGATCCTCGGAGGGCTGGTCGGGCCCACCGTCGCCATGCTCCGCCAGGTCATCGTCCGTGGTGCGGAGCGTGGAGAGGTGCGCCCGGACGCGGCCGACGGCCATCTCGTCGATGTGATCCCGGCGATGATGATGTACCGCACCAAGGTGTACGGCAGCGAATGGGCGGACGGTGAGATCGAGGAGCTGATCGACCGGGTGATGGTTCCGCTGCTGCGCCCGACGGGAACCTGACGGGCCGTCCTCCGCCGGGTGTGGAGGGCTTGTGGGGACCGGGGGTGTCGCGGCGCGCCCGGTGCGGCGTACGCTAGGGGCGCCATGCCGTACGAACAACCCACCCACACCGTCGAGCGCTCCCTCCGCGCAACGACCGGAGCGAAGATCATCGCCGGTGTCGACGAGGTCGGGCGGGGCGCGTGGGCCGGTCCGGTCACCGTCTGCGCGGCCGTCACCGGGCTCCGCAGGCCCCCGGAGGGGCTCACCGACTCCAAGCTGCTCACCGTCAGGCGCCGCACGGCGCTCGCGGCCGAACTGCGCACCTGGGTCACGTCCTACGCCCTCGGGCACTCCTCCCCGGAGGAGATCGACGCCCTGGGCATGACGGCGGCGCTGCGGCTCGCGGCGGTGCGCGCCCTGGAGGGCCTGCCCGTCCGGCCCGACGCCGTCATCCTCGACGGCAAGCACGACTACCTCGGTGCGCCCTGGAAGGTCCGTACGGTCATCAAGGGCGACCAGTCCTGCGTCGCCGTCGCGGCGGCCTCGGTGATCGCCAAGGTCCAGCGCGACGGTGCGATGGCCGAACTGGGCACCGACCACGCGGACTTCGGGTTCGCGGACAATGCCGGGTATCCGTCCCCCGTGCACCGGGCCGCGCTGGAGACGCGGGGCCCCACCCCCTACCACCGGTTGTCGTGGGCGTATCTTGATGCGCTGCCCCAGTGGCGGCACCTGAAGAAGGCCCGCAGCGGGGCGGACGGAAGCGTTCCGGAGATCGTGGGTCAGCTCGGCTTCGATTTCTGACGAATCCGGTCGCGCGGATGTGTCACCTGCCCGCGCGTACCGCACCAATGTTTGATTAACATCAGCCCATGCCTCTCATTCCCGAGGAGCCTCAGATTCACGAGAAGGCCCAGGGTCCCCGCGCCACTCCGGCTACCGGCCGCACCGCGCCGACCCCCCGCCCCGTCCCCGGCCCCCGCCCCGCGGCTCCGCCGCGCCCCGGTCGTCCCGGCCCCCCGCGGCCGACGGCACCGGCGCAACGCGCCCCGCGCGAGGCGGCCGAGACCGAGCCCGTTCCGTCGGGCCCGGCCGTCACCGCTCCGGCGGTCACGGCCACTGCCACTCCGCAGCTCCAGGTGATCCCGGCTGCCCCCGAGGGCGCCCTGGACGCCGCCGAGGAAGCGGTCGACCTGCTGCTCGACTCGGGCCGCTCTCCCGGTGAGGTGCTGGTGATCACCACCGGTCGACCGCATCCGTGGGCCGCCCATGAGCTCTCCTTCGGCGACGCCGCCTACTGGGCGCAGCACGACGCCGGCGACGACGTGTTCTACGCGGACGCCGCCGTCGCGGGCCGTGCCGCGTCGCGGCCCGTCGTCGTGGTCGCGCTCAACGGCGGTTCCGAGGACGCGGCGGGTACCGCCCTGTCCACGGCCCGTGCCCGGGCCGGCGCTCTGATGATCGTCTGCGGCGACCCGCAGAACGTCGAATCGGCGCTGGGCGCGGGCGTCTAGGGTCTTTCGTCTGGATCGGGCCGGATTCCGCGAGCCCGGCATGATCCAAACGAGAGGCCCCAGCCCGGCGCCCGCCGGACCGAACGGTGCCGCCGTCCGTCCGCCCCGCCGCTCCGGCCACCGGCCGGTCCGGTGGGCGAGCGGCGGCCGGGGCCGGGCGGGGTGGCGTGGCCCATCGGGTCGTGGCACCTTCGCCGCGGCCCGCTCCGCCATGCCCGGGTACGGCCGGGACGGGCGGCCCGCACCGGTGGCACGGCCTCCGGGCACGCACGGGGTGCGGCGATCCGGCGGCACCGTCATGTCCGGGGTTCCGGCGGCCTCCGGGGGCGCCCGGCGTGCCGTGCGGCGTGCCGGGGGCGTGACATCGCCCGCCGGCGGGCGTGTGCCGTCCCGGCTCCGCCGGGCGTTCCGCCCCGGCGCCGCGGCGCGTGCCGTCGAGGTGCTCCGGGGCGCGGACGTACGGGAGTCGGGCCCTCGGGGCGCGGCACCGCGGGCCGCTCCCGGTGCGGGCGCGCGGCGGTTCACGGGCGGGGGCCGCGGCCGGGCGATGAGCGGTGCCGTGTCGGGCGGGTCCGTTCCGGGCCGCCGGTGCGGCCCACCGGTGCTCCGGTGCGCCCGGCTCAGCGGGCCGCCGCGCGGCGCAGCACGTCCGAGGCGACCCCGCCGGTGCGCGGCACGGGCGGCGGCGCCTCAGCCGTGGCGAACGGCTCCGGCGCGGACAGGGAGTTGGGCCGACGGCCGCCCCGGCCCTCCCCGAGGACCTGCCAGCCGTCCCGGGTCAGCGTGATGTACGCCCCGCAGCGCAGCCCGTGCAGGGTGCACGCGTCCCGCAGGCCCCACATCCACGCGCCGTCCACCTCCGTCCACCGCCCGTCGCCCTCGCGGCAGTAGAGCAGCACCGCGGTGCGCACCGGAGTGCGGCGCCGCAGATCGTGCGGGATGACCCGGCGGAGCTGGGCGAGCAGCGCGTTGCGGAACATCCAGCCGTCGGGCTGGACGCGCCTGCTGGTGAAGGACGCGCTCGCGCGCAGCCGTTCGTCGGGATCGAACACGGCCACGACCGCGGTCGCCGGTCCCGGACGGTGCCGGGAGTGCAGCCCGCTGACGACTTCCCGGGGGTTGCGCAGCAGGGGTATCCCGGCGGCGGCCCACTCGGCCGGTTCGAGCAGGCGTGCGGCGGAGGTGGCGGACGGCGGCACGGGGGCCGACGATGACGAAGCGAATCCGAAGGTCACGTTCCTCCCTTCGGCTACGCGCCCGCACGGCGGGCGGGATGGATCGGGGGAGCGCGCACCGCAGCGGAGCCCTGCCGGAAGGCACCGGGCCGTGCGGGGAGCGGACTCCGATTCTCGCCGTCGAACAGGAATGCGGCAACGAGCAAAAAGAACCGCCGACCGGTATCGGGTGAACTATTCGCTATATCCCCACCCCGGGTGCCCCGGCGGCGACCGGCCCCCCGGTACCGGGCTCCCGGCCCGGAGCCGTGGCCCGGCACGGGGGCCCGGCACGGAGGACCGGGTGGCCGGGGCCGGGCGGCGGACGCGCCCCGGAGCGACACGCCCCGCCGGAACCACCCGGGCGTGGCCGGGACCGGCGACGACTCCGTCCGGTCACCGTCGGGACCCTGCGGCCGGCCGAGGGAGCCCGCCGGTCCCCGGCCGGGGCCGGGCCGCCGCGTCCGGCACGGGGCGAGCGGGCCGGCCGGGGTGGGCGGCGTCCGGCCGCGCGGGGGGAGCCGCCGCGACCGCGTGTTCCGCGCGTGGCCGGACGGCACCGGGTGGATTCGCGGTTCTCCGGTGCCATCGGGTTCCATGGGCGCCATGGACCTCCAGGAACTGCGCACCGAAGCCGACACCGTCCTCGCACGGCTCGTGGGGGCGCCAGAGGGGACGGCACGGCTGCGGGAGGACCAGTGGCAGGCGGTGGCGGCCCTGGTGGGCGAGCGGCGCCGGGCGCTGGTGGTGCAGCGCACCGGCTGGGGTAAGTCGGCGGTGTACTTCGTCGCCACGGCCCTGCTGCGGCGGCGCGACGCGGGCCCCACGGTGATCATCTCCCCGCTGCTGGCGCTGATGCGCAACCAGGTCGCGGCGGCCGAGCGGGCCGGGATCCGGGCGCGCACCATCAACTCGTCCAACCCCGAGGAGTGGGAGACGATCCGCGCCGAGGTGGGCCGTGGCGAGGCCGACGTGCTCCTGGTCAGCCCCGAGCGCCTCAACTCCGTGGACTTCCGCGAGAACGTGCTCCCCACCCTCGCGGCGGCCACGGGCCTGCTCGTGGTGGACGAGGCGCACTGCATCTCCGACTGGGGGCACGACTTCCGCCCCGACTACCGGCGGCTGCGCACCATGCTGGCGGAGCTGCCCGAGGGCGTCCCGGTGCTCGCCACCACCGCGACCGCCAACGCGCGGGTCACCGCCGACGTGGCCGACCAGCTCGGCACCGGCGGCGCCGACGCCCTGGTCCTGCGGGGTCCCCTGGACCGGCAGAGCCTGCGCCTCGGCGTGCTGGAGCTGCCGGACGCGGCGCACCGGCTGGCGTGGCTGGGGGACCGGCTGCGCACCCTGCCGGGCTCCGGGATCATCTACACGCTGACCGTGGCGGTGGCCGAGGAGGTCGCGGCGTACCTGCGGCGGAGCGGATACGAGGTCGCCTCCTACACGGGCCGGACGGAGAACGCCGACCGGGTGCAGGCGGAGGAGGACCTGCTGGCCAACCGCGTCAAGGCGCTGGTGGCGACCTCCGCCCTGGGCATGGGCTTCGACAAGCCGGACCTGGGCTTCGTGGTGCACCTCGGCTCGCCCGCCTCGCCCATCGCCTACTACCAGCAGGTCGGCCGCGCCGGGCGCGGGGTGGAGCACGCCGACGTGCTGCTGCTGCCGGGCCGCGAGGACCAGGCGATCTGGGCGTACTTCGCCTCGGTCGGCTTCCCGCCCGAGGAGCAGGTGCGGCGCACGCTGGACGTCCTGGGGACGGCGGTCGGCCCGCTGTCGCTGCCCGCCCTGGAACCCCTGGTGGACCTGCGGCGCTCGCGGCTGGAGATGATGCTGAAGGTCCTCGACGTGGACGGCGCCGTCCAGCGGGTCAAGGGCGGCTGGATCGCGACCGGGCGGCCCTGGCGGTACGACGCCGAGCGCTACGCGTGGGTGGCCCGCCAGCGCAAGGCCGAGCAGCAGGCCATGCGCGACTACGTGGCGACCACCGGGTGCCGGATGGAGTTCCTGCGGCGGCAGCTCGACGACGAGAAGGCCGCGCCGTGCGGGCGCTGCGACACATGTGCCGGACCCTGGTTCGACTCCGGCGTGTCCACCGGGGCGCTGGAGTCCGCGTCGGGCGAGCTGAACCGGCCGGGCGTGGAGGTCGAGCCCCGCAGGATGTGGCCGAGGGGTCTCGCGGGCGTGGGCCTGGAGCTGCGGGGCCGTATGCGCGCGGACGAGCAGGCCGCCGCCGGGCGGGCCCTCGGGCGGCTGTCGGACATCGGCTGGGGCAACCGCCTGCGCCCCCTGCTCGCGCCGGGCGCCGCCGACGGACCCGTCCCGGAGGACGTGCTCGCCGCGGTCGTCAAGGTGCTGGCCGACTGGGCGCGGTCCCCGGGCGGCTGGGCCGAATCCGGGCCCGGCGCGGCGGAGCGGCCGGTGGCCGTCGTCGCCATGCCCTCCCGCACCCGTCCCCGGCTGGTCACCAGCCTGGCCGAGGGGCTGGCCCGGGTCGGCAGGCTCCCGTTCCTGGGCGGTCCGGTCCTCACCCCGCAGGCCGGGGAGTTTCCCCCGCACCGCAGCAACTCCACACAGCGGCTGCGCGCGCTGGCCGACTCGTTCGCCGTTCCGGACGACCTCGCCGCGGCGCTCGCGGCGCGTCCCGGCCCGGTGCTGCTCGTGGACGACGTCATCGACTCGGGGTGGACCCTGGCGGTGGGGGCGCGGCTGCTGCGGCGGGCGGGAGCGGGGGAGGTGCTGCCGCTCGTGCTGGCGGTGGGGAACTGAGGAGGGCCCTCGCCGGGTCCGCGGAGGGCCGCTCCCACCGGCCCCTGGCCCTTGGCGGGTCTGTGCGCGGTCCCTCGGGTGGCGGGACGGGGGTGCGTCCCGGGACGGCTCGTCCCGCTGGGTGCCGCGCGTGACGGGTCCGTGTCCCCCGGGCGGCGTGGCCCAGGGGCGGCGGGGTGCGGGGTCAGGTGCCGACCGGCTGCTCGGCCAGGTCGCCCAGGAAGCCGGAGTCCACCGCCGCCGCGTCCGCCAGCAGGGAGCGCACGGCGGTGCGGGCGTGGGCGTAGGGCAGGTCGGACTCGGTCAGCAGGGACCGGGCGTTGGCCGCCTCCCAGAGGGCGGTCAGCTCGAAGGCCATCTGGTCGGCCGGCGTCCGGGTCCCCAGCTCACCCAGCTCCTGCGCCTCGGAGACGGTCTGGCGCACGAAGGCCCGCCAGGAGCCGTCGGCCGAGCGGATGGCGTCCCGCACCGGCCCGGGACGGGAGCTGTACTCGGGGACGACCTTCTGGAAGAAGCAGCCGCCGGGGAAGACCCGTTCCCGGGAGTAGCGCAGCCACGCCTCGCTCAGTTCTCGGACCCTGCGCAGCCCCGGCGGCTGGGCGAGCGCCGGCTGCACGACGCTGGTGACGTGGATCCTCGACGCCGCCCTGACCGTGGCGAGCTGGAGTCCCTCCTTGGAGCCGAAGAGCGCGAACACCCCGCTCTTGCTCAGCTTCAGCTCCGCCGCCAGGCGACCGAGCGACAGGGCCTCCAGTCCCTCCCGCGACGCCACGCCGACGGTGTGCCGGAGAACGAGCCGCCGGGTCTGGTTGCCTCGCTCGATCCGGCCGTCAACGCGCCTCTCGGTCATGGCGGTTCTCCTCGTCGCAGGCGGCCACCCGCCCGGTGCCCGGCACAGGGGTGCCGCTGGGCTGGTGTGGTGGGGGGAATTGCATCGTACTGAGCACACGACCGTGCGGGAAGTTTTGTTGACCGCTGAGCGGACCCGAGCTGTCCTGGTGCCGTGCCGTGCCGTGCCGTGCGGGGGCGGGTGCGGGGGCGGATCGGGTGCGGAGTGGCCCGGGTCCCCAGCGGGGCGGGGTGGGGACGGGCGGCCTCGGCCGGGACGGCCCGCGAGGGGGCCAGGTGCGGGCCCAGGTGTGCGCCGGGCCCGGTCTTGCGCCCCGAACGGTGACGGGCCGCACCGCCGGGGTGCCGAGGGCGGGGGAGCGGCGCGGTGGGTAGGGCGGCGGCCGGTGCGTACGGCGGCGCCGGGCGCGTCAGCCCTGGGGGACGGGCGTGAGGCTCTGCGCCACCGCGAGCAACTGGTCCACCTCCGCCGGGCTCGCCCAGTCGGGCCAGCTCAGCCGCAGCCGGTGGGAGCCGCCGTCCCCGCAGCCCGCCGGGTCCGCGGGCACGACGATGTCCGCCGACCCCAGCCCGTGCAGGTCCGGAGCCCCGTCCGTCGGGCGGACGCCCAGCACGGCGCGTCCGTCGCGCAGGGCGCTGCGGTGCTCCTCCAGGCTGTGCCGGGCGACGCGGACGGCATGGGCGCGGAACAACTGCTCCTGGAGGGCCCGGCAGAGAGCCTCGACGAAGGACTCGGGGTCGCCGGAGACATGGGGCACGTAGCTGAGGACGAGGGGTGCGCGGCCGAGGGCGGCCGCACGGGTGGCGTGTGTGGTCTCCTCCAGGACGCGCAGCGCGGCCCGGACGCCCCGCAGGAACTCCCGCCCGGCCGGGGTCAGTCCCACGGCGCGGTTGGTCCGCCAGAGCAGGGGGGCCGCGACCTCGCGTTCCAGGCGCACGATCTGCTGGCTGAGCGCCGGCTGGCTGATGTGCAGGCGCTGGGCCGCCCGGCCGAAGTGCAGTTCCTCGGCCAGGCAGACGAACGACCGCAGGCGACTGAGCCCGAGATCCGCCCGGACGTACGGCACCGCCGGGACATCGATACGCTCCGGCGCCTCCTCGGCCTTCATATGAGCCCCCCATTTTTTGCGATGTGTACGGAACGGTCCCGACCGCGCCGGTGGGCCTGGAATTCCCGGAATTCCCTTTCGCGCCGAGGAGTTACCGGTCGATTCACCGGACCCGAGTGTTCCGGAAAGGGCCGACCGCCGTCCCGCGCCGCACGGGGCGCACCGGGTGGATTCGTTCGACACCCCCGTCGGAACACGGATGCCGCCCGCTCCCCGGCCCGGAGGTCGACTCCTCCGCGGGTCGGAACACGGACACCACCCCCACAGTGTACGAACGTTCGTTCTGACAGTATCTTCGGGCGATATTTTGCGTCAAGGTACGTGTCTCGCCGCGCAGTTGGGTGAGCGGCCCGGGTGGACGGGCAGGGCGTGCGGACCGCCTGGTGCCGTGGTGATCCTAGTTACCGGCGATCCGGTGGGGGGCTCCAGGTCCGGACAATCGCATACCGGAGAGTAGAACTCGATGGTAGCGAATGCGGATTGGCGGCGCCGCCGGGTGGGTAATGCGGGCGTAAAGCGCAGGGCTATTCGGTGACGGCTGTGGAAAGGGCCGGTGGGTACGGGGCTCCCGCACGATGGGGCTGCCGGGAGGCGGAGCGTGCCGCCGGACGCGGTTCGTCCCCCGGCGGGGTGCCGGACGCGCCCCGTCCGGCCCGTGCCGGAGCCGGGTGGGTGCGGGCGTGGAACGGAGCCAACTCGGCGCACTTCCAAGGGGGATGGGGACATGGGGAGGGTGGGCCCGCCGGAACGGATGGGCGGTGCGGTGAGGGGAGGGGCGCTGCCGCCCGGCGGCGGGGCGGCGGTGGCCGGCCGCCGCCCCCGGCTTCGCCCGCGGTCCCTCCGCTCCCCGTGCCCGAAGGCCGTCGACGGAGTCCTCTTCCTCGAACGGAGCGAAAAAGCAACCGAGTTGGAGCGCTCGCCTCGCCTCCTGGCCGGTTCCCGCCGCCCCGCTGGGCGGGCCCCTCCCCGTCCTCCGCGCCCCCGGGCTGCGCCGCGGCGGCGCGCACCAGGGGGACAACGCCCGGACGCGGGCGCGCGATAACCAAAACTTATGTCCGAACACCCGATTGCCGGGCGGCGCGAAGGTAGGGTCAGGCCCCATGAGAACAGCCGAACTGGACTCGTACATACGGCGCACATTCGCCGAGCACTCCGGCCTTTCGGAGGCCGAACTGTTCAGCGGTGACACCACGTTGGCCGATGTGATCAGCCGCAGCTCGCGCATGACGAACAGCATCGACCTCATGGAGTCCTTCGCCCGCACGGCCAACGCGCTGCGCAAGGACCACGGGATCCGGGTACGGCTTCCGGCACTTCCCCTGGACACCCCGATGACGTCGGTCGTGAAGCTCTTCCTGGAGGAGTGCGAACGCAAGGCGCAGAAGGAGGAGAGCGCGTGAGCATCCGCCCGCCGGAGACCGCCGCCCGCCCCGGCTCCGCCGAGCGGGCGGACGCCCCGCCCGCGATCATCACCGACCTCTACGACGCCCTCACCACGCGCGGCATGTCGCTGGTCGACGTCACCTGGGAGCAGCACCGCCTGCACGAGTCCCGCCGCTGGAGCGTCGTGGAGATGCTCGCGGACGTCGACGTGGACAGCCTCACCCAGCGCGACCGCATCCTCGTCTGGAACGCCGGGCGGGCCGAGCTGACCACCAAGCCCGGTGCCGACCGGCTGGAGCGGCAGGCCGAGGCGGAGTGCCGTCACTGGCGGGCGAAGGCCCCGGCGGTCGCGGCCGTCATGGAGGCCTGCGGCACCTGGAGCCGCTACTGGAACGAGGAAGAGGCCCACCACGAGACCGTCTTCAACCGGCTGGCCGCGGTCACCGGCATGGAGCCGATCTCCAACGAGACCTTCATCGAGTTCCGGCAGGTCTTCCCCGACGACAACATGCTGCGCACCCTCGTCCTGCTGGCCATCTCCGAGATCACGGCGGCGGTCAACTACGGGCAGTGCCAGCACGTCATCGAGGACCCGGGCCTGCGCCGCATCTTCAAGCAGGTCGCGGCCGACGAGATCCAGCACCGCAACTACTTCGTGGCCTTCGCCAAGGCGCTGGTGGACAGCGGCGAGTACCACCCCAAGGACGCCTTCTCGGTGGCCCATCTGTTCCTGCGCGAGGACGGTGAACTCCAGGGCAGCGGACGCGAGCAGCGCGGCACCCACGTCAACTGGTGGGACCACCTCGACACCACCGGGAGCGACTTCCGGCCCGAGGCGATGGAGAAGAAGGAACAGCTCATCTGCGGTGCCCTGAAGAAGATCACCGGAATCACCACCCACTCGGCCGACGAGGTCGAGGACCAGTGGATGGAACTGCTCGACAACTGACCGGCGCCGCCGACGGGTCCACCGTCGGCGGCGTTCCGCTCCCGGCACCCGGACGGACGACCTCCCGTGCTCCACGACGCGACCCGCCTCTCCCTCTCCGTACGCCCCAACGACCTCGACGCCCTGGGACACGTCAACAACGCCGTCGTCCTGGAGTACCTGGAGGCCGGACGGCGTGACTGGCTGCGCCGGATCGGCGGCGAACCGGGCGGGGACGCCGTCGCCGTGGTCGCCCGGATCGAGATCGACTACCGCGCCGAACTGCCCTACGGACAGCTTGAGGTGGTCACGGAACTGGAGTCGCCGACGGCCGAGGAGGTCGCCGACGAGGCCCTGACCTTCCGCGCCCTGCTGCGCCAGCGCGTCCGTCTGCCCGGCACACGGGAACCGGCGGCCGAGGCCCTGGTCACCGTCGCCTTCCTGGACGCCCGTCAACGCTGCCCGATCACGCTCCAGGACTACCTCTCGGCCGTAGTCGCCGGCTGAGCGCCCCCAAGTGCCCCTCCGAGGGCACCCGTTGAGTCCGACGAGGGAGAGCAGACCACGATGAGCACGGCAGCAGCGCCGTACGAGAGCGCGTACTGGGTCCCCACGAGCGACGGTCACGAACTCCATGTGCGCCGGGCGGGCGACGGCCGGGCCGGTGACGGGACCCCGGGCGTGCTCTTCCTCCCCGGCCTCTTCGCGGACGGCACCTTCTTCCTCGGCACCGCGGGCCGCAGCCCGGCCGACGTGTTCCTCGCCGAGGGGTACGCCGTCCACGCCGCCTCGCTGCGCGGGCACGGCCCCAGCCGCCGCGCGGACGGAGGGCGCGCGGGCGACTGGAACTTCGACACCTACGTCCGCCACGACATCCCCGACCTCGTGCGCGCCGTCTCCGAGCGCCACCCGGGCCCGCTGTTCCTGCTGGCGCACAGCATGGCGGGCTACGCGGCGCTGGCGGCGCTCGGTGTCGCGCCCGAACTGCAGCGGCGGCTCGCCGGGGTCGTCACCCTCTCCTCCGCCGTCAACGACTACAGCGACGGCGGGCTGCCCAAGCGCGCCCAGATCCTCTTCGCGGCCACCCTGTCCCGCCTGGTCGGCCGGTTCCCCGCGCGGGCCCTGAAGCAGGGGCGCTTCGACGAACCGGCGGGCCTGATGCGGCAGTTCGCCGACTGGGCGCCCAGGGGCGGCTTCCACAGCGCCGACGGGGGCACCGACTACTGGGCGGCCCTCGCCGAGGTGACGCTGCCCGCGCTGGTCGGGGTCGGCGCCGCCGACACCTTCCACGCCTCGCCCGCCCGTGCCCGCAAACTGGCCCAGCACCTCGGCTCCGACGTCAGGTGCACGGTCTTCGGCCGCGAGTCGGGGCTCTCCTGGGACCCGGGCCACGTCGACGTGCTGCGCGGGCGCCGGGCGGCCGAGGAGGTGCTGCCCCGACTGGTGGAGTGGATGCGGCGGACCCTCCCCGCCGACGGCCCGGCCGGCGCGGGGGACACGGACACCACGGCCGAGGCCGTGGACCCGGACACCACGCCCGGCGCCGGAGACCGGGACACCACTGCCGGCGGCGGGCGCACCGCGCCGGGCACCGGTACCACGAACGGCGGCGGCACCGGCGCCGACGCGGACACGGAGTAGAAGGACCGCCATGCTGGAATTCCTGGGTGCCCGTGACGGCTTCTCCGACCAGGGCCTGTACCTGTACGGGAAGTTCGACGAGGCCCCCGAGTCCGTTCCCTACGCGGAGTTCCCCGGACGGGTCGCCGCCAGTGCCGATTTCCTCCGCGACCACGGGGTGCGTCCCGGCAGCCGGGTCCTGTTCCCCTTCGAGACCTCCGCCGAGGTGATCCTCTCCTTCTTCGCGCTCATGGAGATCGGCGCGCTCCCGCTGTGCGTGAAGCCCTTCGCGCTCAGCACCCCGCTGCGGACCTACGAGGAGTTCCTCGACCGGATCGCCCGCGACCACGGCGCCGACCACGTCCTCGCCGTCCCGAGCCTCGCCCCCGTCGCCCTGCCCGCGCCCGCCCTGCCCCTGCCTCCGGCCGGGCCGCTCGCGTCCGGCGCGCGGCGGGGGCCCGCGGTGCTGCGCGTGCCCGGCGACGAGGAGACGGCCTTCGTCCAGTTCTCCTCGGGCTCCACCTCCTTCCCCAAGGGCATCCCGATCCTGCACGGCAGGCTGCGCGCCAACCTCGGGATGATCACCCGCACCGACGGCCGGGTCCCCGGCGACCGGGTCAGCAGCTGGCTGCCGCTCTACCACGACATGGGCCTGGTCGGCGGGATGCTCTCGTGCTTCCGGGTGGGCTGCGACCTGCTCCTGGCCGACCCGACCTCGTTCCTCTTCGACGCCCGCGGCTGGTGGGAACACCTGTCCGCGGAGCGGGTGATGGGCACGGTCATCCCCAACTTCGCCGTCGACTACTCGCTGCGCATGATGGCCGACGCGGACCCGGCCGAACTCGCGGAGCTGGACCTCTCCCGGATACGGGCCGTCTACCTCGGCAGCGAGCCGATCAACATCCCCAACCTGGAGGCGTTCACCGCCCTGATGGAGCCCTCGGGGCTGCGGTCGACGGCCTTCATGCCCTGCTACGGCATGGCCGAGGCCGTCCTGCTGGTCTCCAGCAGGGAACCCGGCCAGGGCGTCCGGACCGTGCCCGCGCCCTCCGGCGTCCCGGCCGTCTGCGTGGGGCGGCCCATGCCGGAGTTCACCGTCCGTGTGCGCGACGGGGACGGCCGGATCTGCGGCGAGAACGAACTGGGCCTGATCGAACTGTCCGGCGGCAGTCTCGCCACCGCCTACCTCGGCCGCAGCGGCACGCTGGCGGGCGACGACGGCTTCTACCCCACCGGGGACATCGGCTTCCTCGACGGCGGCGAGCTGTTCGTCACGGGGCGGGACGGCGACCGGATCAAGGTCAACGGGCAGAGCCTGTTCGCCGCGGACTTCGAACAGGCGGTGGAGCGACTTCCGTTCGTGCGCCAGGGCCGGACCGCGGTCGTGGAGAGCGGGGGGAACATCCTGGTCCTCACCGACTCCTGCCGGGAGACCCGCCAGGACACGGAGGGCTGCCGGACCCGCGTCGTCGACCAGCTCGTGCGCACCCTCGGCGTCACCGTCCGGCCCCAGGACGTCCACTTCCTGCGCCCCGGCCAGCTCCCCCGCACCAGCAGCGGCAAGCTCCGCCGCCGGGCGGTGCTGGAGGCGTACGAGGGGGGACGGCTGCGGGGCCCGACGCTGCCCGAGCCCGCCCCGGAGACCGGGGCGGGAGCCGGTTCCTAGGGCCTGTCCGACCATGGCCGTCGTCGCCCGTGGGGCGGCCCGGGCGGCCGGGCGGCGTCGGGTGCGTGCTCCCGGCGCCCCGGCCCCGGGCCTTCGTGCTGGACGTACTCGGGGCCGGGGTCGGCGCGGCGGGAGTGCGTGCATGGTGTCGTGGGGCAGACGGGAATTGCCAGAAAGGCCTCAGGACCCCCGGGCGGTGGCCTCCGGACGGATCGGCCGCTCCGGACCACGCCTCCCCGCTGGGACGCGCCGGGTGTGTGCCCGGGGGCCGGGCACCGCGCGCCGGGTGTGTGCCCGGGACCGGGAACGCCTGGTGAGGGCCGCCGTGAGACGGGTGTCATGTCCGGGGCGAGAGTTGTCCACAGGGCTCAGCGGGATTCCGTGATTCGCGAGATCGTCGATCCATGACGAACCGCAGCGAAGCGCGCGAAGCCGCCGACGACGACCCGCAGGTCACCCTCCGCACCCCGGCCGAGCTGGCGGACGCCCTGCCGTATCTGCTCGGGCACCGGCCGGAGGACAGCATCGTCCTGGCCGCCCTGTACGACCGGGACGGGCAGGGCCGGTTCGGCGGCCGGGCCAGGCTCGGCATCCCCGCCGGGCCGGACGACTGGCCGGGAGCGGCCCGGGAGTTGGTGCGCGGCCTGGTGGCCGGCGGGGAGCGCCGCGGCACCCGCCCGGTGCGGATGGTCGCCTATCTCTGCCAGGAGCCGGCCCCGGGCGAGTCCGGCCGTCAGGTGATGGAGCGGCTGCGGCCCCTGGCGCAGACCCTGCGCCTGGAGAGCGGTGCCCTCGACATCCCGGTGGTCGAGGCGCTCTGCATCTCCGACGGGCGCTTCTGGTCCTACTGCCACGACGACGAGGTCAACTGCCCGCCCGAGGGCGTCCCCATGGGGCTGCCGGGCACCTCGGTGCTCGCGGCGGCCGCCGCCTACGCCGGTATCCAGGTGCGGGGCTCGCTGCGGGAGCTGCGGAGGCGGCTGCTGCCCTGGGAGGGCGCCGCCGCGGCCGAGCAGGAGAGCGCCCTCGACGCGGCGGGCTCGGCGCTGATCTCCCGGATCTTCGACACCACCCGGCGCGGGGACGTCGCCGAGGACACGCTCGACCTGGCCTCCCGCCTCATGGACCGACTGGCCGCGGCCCCGGCGGCGTCCGGCACCGCCGCGGCGGACGGGCGCGACGACCGGCTGATCACCCATGACGAGGCCGCCGCCCTGGTCCTCGGCCTCCAGGACCGCACCACCCGGGACCGGGCCGCCGGATGGATGGAGGGCGCGGAGGCGGGCCCCGCGCTGCGGCTCTGGCGCGCGCTGGCCCGCCGGTGCGTCGGCCCCTACGGCGAGCACGCGGCGGCGCCGCTCAGCCTCGCGGGCTGGGTCGCCTGGTCCACGGGCGACGAGTTGGAGGCGCGGGAGGCCCTCGCCATGGCCCTGGGCGCCGATCAGGACTACCTCTTCGCGCGCCTGCTGCACCAGGCGTGCAACGAGGGGCTCGATCCCGAGTCGATCCGCCGCTGTCTGCGCACCGACCGGGCGGGCGGCGCGGTGACCGGGGGCGGCGTTCAGGGCGGGACGGAGGGCGCCGCCGGGTCCGGGACGGATGACGGCGGCGTGGCCCCCGGGGCCGGGGCCCAGGCGGTGCCCCGGCCCCGGGCGCACCCCACCGCCGCGGCCGACGGGCACCCCGCCCGGCTGCGGACGCGGCACCGGGCCCTGCGGCGCGCGGTCCGGCCCGATGCCGCGGCCCGGCCGGAGGGCGTGCGTCCCCGCGCCCCCATGGGCGGGGCGCGTCCCGGCGGGTCCCGCGCGGCGCGCGGGGAGGCGGGCGTCGCGCGCGGCGGAGCCGGGGGGGAGGAGAGCATCCGACGGGAGCCCGCCCGCGGGGCCGAGGAGGAGGGGTGAGCGGCGTCCGTCCCGGCCCCTGACGCCGCCCGGCTCAGCCTCGGCCGCCGGGGCGGAGGTCGGGGAGCCCGTGCCGCCCCGGGGTCGGTGCCACGAGCGGCCGGAGCGTGTCGCGGAACGGAGGGGAGGGCCTGCGCGGGGACCCGCCGGGAGCCCCGGGAAGCCGTGGCAGACGGTGCTCCGGTGGGGGTCCGGACCGGCGTGAACGGCCGGTGGCGGCGAGAACGCTGTGTAAGCGGAAGGGAGTGTTTATCGTCAGGAAGACGACTATGATCACGGCATGCCCTACGACCCGTCAGCGTTTCCGCCCTTCGCCGTCACCGTGGACCTGGTCGTGCTGACCGTGCGCCGCCATTCCCTGTGCGCGCTGGCGGTGCGCAGGGGCGAGTCCCCGTTCCAGGGGCGCTGGGCCCTGCCCGGCGGCTTCGTGCGGGCCGACGAGGACCTGGCGCGGGCGGCGGCCCGGGAGCTGGCCGAGGAGACGGGGCTGACCGTCCACGACCCCGCCGCCCCGGCCCAGGACAACGGGGCGCATCTGGAACAGCTCGCGACCTACGGGGACCCCGACCGCGACCCCCGGATGCGCGTGGTCAGCGTCGCCCACCTGGCGCTCGCCCCCGACCTGCCCGCGCCCCGGGCGGGCGGTGACGCCAGCAACGCCCGCTGGGCGCCGGTGGAGGAGCTGCTCGACCAGCAGGGGCGCGGCCGGGACGGCGAGCCGGTGGCGCTGCTCGCCTTCGACCACGCCCGCATCCTCTCCGACGGCGTCGAACGGGCCCGCTCCAAGATCGAGTACTCGTCGCTGGCCACCGCCTTCTGCCCGTCCGAGTTCACCGTCGGCGAGCTGCGCCGGGTGTACGAGGCGGTGTGGAGCGTGTCCCTGGACCCGCGCAACTTCCACCGCAAGGTGACCGGTACCCCGGGCTTCCTCGTCCCCACCGGCGGGACGACGACCCGTCAGGGCGGGCGCCCCGCACAGCTGTTCCGCGCGGGCGGCGCCACCCTACTGAACCCCCCGATGCTGCGCCCGGAGGTGTGAGCGCGGGCGCGGCCGGTCCCGGCGCGAACGGCGGACACCCGCTCGCGCACCTGGCGGAACGGGTCCGCGCGCCCGGTCGTACCGCACCCCACGACTGGCCGTGCTATACCCGGAAAATCCGATATCACGCGCTATCTTGCTTCGGGTGATCCAGGCCTTCGGACTGACCAGCACCCCCCGCAAGGAGCTTCCCCCCGCCGTCGACGACGTCTCCTTCGAGGCGCGCGCGGGCCGCGTCACCGCACTGCTCGGAGCGTCCGGCGCGGGAAAGACGACAGCGCTCGGGCTGATGCTCGAACTCCAACCCGGCCGGGGCATCACCCACTTCAGGGGACGCCCCCTGCACCGCATCGCCCACCCGGCCCGGGAGGTCGGGGTGCTGCTGGGGGACGTGCCGGGCCACCCGGGCCGCACGGTCCGCGGGCATCTGCGCATGCTCTGCGCGGCGGCCGGGGTTCCCGCGGGGCGCGGTGACGACCTCCTGGAGTCCGTCGGCCTCGTGAGCCTGCGCGAGGAGCGCCTCGGCACCCTCTCGCGCGGACAGGACCGGCGCCTCGGGCTGGCCTGTGCCCTGCTGGCCGACCCGCACGCCCTGGTCCTCGACGACCCCGCCGCCGCGCTGTCCGCCGCCGAGGCCCGCTGGCTGCACGGCGCGCTGCGCGCGCACGCCGACCGGGGCGGCACGGTCCTGTTCGGCACCGCCGATCCCAAGGAGGCCGCCCGCACCGCCGACCACGTGGTCACACTGGAGTGCGGCAGGGTGGTCGCGGACCAGGAGGCCGCGCGGTTCCGGCGCACCCGGCTGCGTCCCAGGGTCGCCGTCCGCAGCCCGCACGCCCCCCGGCTCGCCGCCCTGCTGGCCAAGGAGGCCCGCACCGAACGCCGTTCGGTGGAGGTCGTCCGGGAGGGCGGCAACCGCCTCGCGGTGTACGGCAGTACCTGCGCCGACATCGGTGACACCGCCTTCCGCAACGGCATCCTCGTCCACCGACTCGCCGACGAGGTGGGGGACATGGGGCCGGGGGCGGAGACGTACCCGCCGGAGGAAGAGGAGCCCGGGGCGGCGCCCGGACCGGCCCTCGGATCCGTGCCGGGCTCGCGGTCCGGGCCGGAATCCGGGCACGCGTCGGTCCCAGGGGCCGCGCCGATCTCCGGGGCCGCGCCCTTCTCGGAGCTCGCGTCGGAGTCCGGGGCCGGGCCATTCGCGCGGGCCGTGTCGGAGTCCGGGGCCGCGCCCTGCTCGGGGTCCGCGTCGGAGTCCGGGGCTGGTCCTGTGCCGTTCTCGGGGTCCGCGCCGGTATCAGAGGCCGCGTCGGGGTCCGGGGCCGGGCACGTGTCGTTCTCGGGGTCCGCGCCGGTATCAGAGGCCGCGTCGGAGTCCGGGGCCGCGGCCTTCTCGGGGCTCGCGTCGGAGTCCGGGCCCGGGCCGGCATCGGGGGCCACGCCGGTTCCGGCGTCCGAGCCCACTTCCGCGCCCGACCGGGACACCGGGGTCGTGACCGACCGGGACACCGGGGTCGTGACCGACCGGGACCCCGGGGTCGTGTCCGGGCCGGGAGACGCGGCGGCTGAGGCGACCGCGTCCGCGTCGGTGGCCGAGTCCCCGTCCGTCGTGGGGCGGTCCCTCGCGGGCTCCGCACCCGCGGCCCACGCCATCGGCCGCCCCGCCTCGGCAGTGCGCCCCGCTCCCGCCGGACCGCAGGGCCCCGACCCCGACCCCGACCCCGTCCTCGGTCCGGCCCCGG
Organism: Streptomyces sp. SID8352; assembly: GCF_009862265.1. Taxonomy (GTDB): domain Bacteria; phylum Actinomycetota; class Actinomycetes; order Streptomycetales; family Streptomycetaceae; genus Streptomyces. The sequence continues at coordinate 103,652 of NZ_WWGX01000082.1, forward strand.
GCACTCCCGTGCCCACCGCCATCGCGGGTACCGGCAACGCCCATCCCGACCCCGACCCCGACCCCCACCCCGCGCCCGCGGCCCCGGTACGCACCGCCTCCCCGCCGGTCCCCGTACCCGCCGCCCCCGGGGCTGTCGACCCCGCGTCCGACCCCGTACGCGGCGCCCCTCCGCCCGACTCCGTGCGCACCGCCCGCGCGGTCCCCGTGCGTACTGCCCCCGCGCCCGAACCCGTGAGCGCCGACTCCGCGCCCGCCGCCCCCGCGCCCCCGTCCCACCGTGCGGCTTCGCGTGTCGAGGGTGTCCGGGCCGTCGGGGACGTCCGGGGCGGGGACGACGGGCTCGGGCCGCCGATCCGGGTCCGTTCCGCGCCCAGCCCCCTGCGCCCGTTGCGATACGAGCTGCACAGGACCCTGGGGATCGGCACCGGGTTCCTGACCGGCGCGGTCGTGCTGGTGGTGTCCGCGGTGACCGCCGTGGTGCTCGCCCGGATCGGGCACAGCCCGCAGCCGCGGCTGCTCGTCGCATGGCCGGCGGAGCTGCCGCTGCCGCCAGCCGCGCTGGGCGCGGGGCTGCTGGGGGCGCTCGCCTTCGGGGACGAGTTCCGCCACCCCGCCCTCGCGGCGGACCGGGGTACCGTGCCCCGGCGGCTGGGGCTGCTCGGCGCCAAACTCGTCGTCTCGGCCCTCACCGCGCTGCTGCTGGCCGTGCTCACCCTGGGCTGCGACGCCGAACTGCTGTACCTGTTCTACGGCCCCGAACTGACCGTGGTCCCCGCCGACTGGCCCGCGCTGAGCGCCGGTTGGGCCGGGCTCGTGGTCGGCTGCGCCTGGGCCGGGCTGCTGGCCGCCGGGGTCTTCCGCTCCACCACCGCCGGGCTGGCCGCGGTGCTCGCGGTGCCCGTGCTGGTCGTACCGCTCGTACAGAGGCTCTGGGACGGTCCGTCCGTGCGGTCCGCCGCCGGTCTGCCGATGCGGCTGCGCGAGGCGCTGCTGACGCCGTGGCCGTTCGGCGGCGAGCGGTACGTGACGGGGGTGCTACGGCTGCTGGCACAACCCGTGGGCGGCGCAATGACGTTGTCGGTGGCCGCCCTGCTCTGCGCTTATCTGCTCACCACCCTGCGCGGCAGGACCCGGTGACCACCGCGGATGTCTTCCGTTCCGGCCGTGCGCACAACTCCCCCGCGGGAAGCCCGTTTCTTTCCGATAAGGCGTCAATTGGGGCGGGGTGAGCGATCACCCTTTCGTGTGCTTTTCACCAAAGCCCTCAAGGGAGTTGAGGACCAGGCCGACAAAGGATGCGTGAGTACCCTTGCGCACACCATGATGACCTCCGCCCGTTCCTCCGACTCCGGTCTGTCGAACCCGGGCGAACTCGACCGCTACCCCTACGCGGAGACGCCCGGCGTCGACCGCGGCGGGGCGCCCGCGTGGGAGGGGATGGAGCCCGATCTCGGCCGTGTCAGCAGGCGCCCCGCGGGCAGCCGCGGCCGCGGACTGCACGGGCAACTCGTCCAGCAGCTCGGCCAGATGATCGTCTCCGGTGATCTGGGGGCGGACCGCCCCCTGGTGCCCGAGGAGATCGGCCAGCGTTTCGAGGTCTCCCGCACGGTCGTCCGGGAGTCCCTCCGCGTCCTGGAGGCCAAGGGCCTGGTCAGCGCCCGGCCCAACGTCGGCACCCGGGTGCGCCCCGTGAGCGACTGGAACCTGCTCGACCCCGACATCATCGAGTGGCGCGCCTTCGGGCCGCAGCGCGACGACCAGCGCCGGGAGCTGAGCGAGCTGCGCTGGACGATCGAGCCCCTCGCCGCCCGGCTGGCCGCCGGTCACGGCCGCGAGGACGTGCAGCAGCGGCTGGCCGACATGGTCGGCATCATGGGCCATGCCATGGCGCAGGGTGACGCGCTCACCTTTTCCCGGGCCGACACCGAGTTCCACGCCCTACTCATCCAGGTCGCGGGCAACCGCATGCTGGAGCACCTGTCCGGGATCGTCTCCGCCGCCCTCCATGTGTCCGGCGGCCCGGTCACGGGCTGTGACCGGCCGAACGAGGGGTCCCTCGGACAGCACGGCCGGATCGTCGACGCGCTCGCCGCGGGCGACGGCGCCGCCGCCGAGACGGCCATGCGCCACCTCCTCGTCGTCCACCCCGAGGTGGAGCGCGTCGTCCCCGCCCCGCGCGAGCACTGATCCCCGGGCGAGCACCGACCCCCGCGCGAGCACCGACCGCGTCCGGCCCGGCGGGGGCGGGCCCCGGGTGCGCCGCCTCCCCCTCCCGCGGCGGTTCCGGACCGCCCGTCACCACCGTCGGACCCCACGGGATTCCCTCAGATCCCGCGGGGTCCGACGGCGTGATGAGACCCTGGATCTCCCCGGCCGGGCCAGGTCAGGACGGTGCCCGACCTCGTTCGTTCGGGTGTGACCGGCTTTGACCGCTTACGGGGTGTGACTCGGGCCACGCGGATTGGGCGTAACGCTCGGGCAAACAACGCGATGACCTAATAGGTGACTGCCGTGGAGGGAATACGGACGTCGTTCACGACGCTGTGCTTCTCCCCGGCCCGCGCCCGCGCCGTCGGCCCATCCCCAAGCCGGTGGTCGGCCCCGTCCGTCCAGGACGGCGGCCGGAAGCCGTTTTCCAACGTTCCGAGAGGTTGTTCGTGTCGGCCAGCACATCCCGTACGCTCCCGCCGGAGATCGCCGAGTCCGTCTCTGTCATGGCGCTCATTGAGCGGGGAAAGGCTGAGGGGCAGATCGCCGGCGACGACGTGCGTCGAGCCTTCGAGGCTGACCAGATTCCGGCCACTCAGTGGAAGAACGTACTGCGCAGCCTCAACCAGATCCTCGAGGAAGAGGGTGTGACGCTGATGGTCAGTGCCGCGGAGCCCAAGCGCACCCGAAAGAGCGTCGCAGCGAAGAGTCCTGCCAAGCGCACCGCCACCAAGGCGGTCGCGTCCAAGACGGTGACCAGCAGGAAGGCCGCCGCCCCCGCCGCTCTGGCGGCCCCCGCGGGCGACCCCGCCGAGGAAGAGGCGCCGGCCAAGAAGGCGGCGGCGAAGAAGACCACCGCCAAGAAGGCGGCCACGAAGAAGACCGCGGCGAAGAAGACGGCGGCGAAGAAGACCACCGCCAAGAAGGACGACGCCGAGCTGATCGAGGACGAGCCCGCCGAGGAGCCGAAGGCCGCCGACGAGCCCGAGGGCACCGAGAGCGCCGGTTTCGTGCTGTCCGACGAGGACGAGGACGACGCCCCCGCGCAGCAGGTCGCCGCGGCCGGCGCCACCGCCGACCCGGTCAAGGACTACCTCAAGCAGATCGGCAAGGTCCCCCTGCTCAACGCCGAGCAGGAGGTCGAGCTGGCCAAGCGCATCGAGGCCGGTCTCTTCGCCGAGGACAAGCTCGCCAACTCCGACAAGCTCGCGCCCAAGCTCAAGCGCGAGCTGGAGATCATCGCCGAGGACGGCCGCAGGGCCAAGAACCACCTGCTGGAGGCCAACCTCCGTCTGGTGGTCTCCCTGGCCAAGCGCTACACCGGCCGCGGCATGCTCTTCCTGGACCTCATCCAGGAGGGCAACCTCGGCCTGATCCGCGCGGTCGAGAAGTTCGACTACACCAAGGGCTACAAGTTCTCCACGTACGCCACCTGGTGGATCCGTCAGGCGATCACCCGCGCGATGGCCGACCAGGCCCGCACCATCCGCATCCCGGTGCACATGGTCGAGGTCATCAACAAGCTCGCCCGCGTGCAGCGCCAGATGCTCCAGGACCTGGGCCGCGAGCCCACCCCGGAGGAGCTGGCCAAGGAACTCGACATGACCCCGGAGAAGGTCATCGAGGTCCAGAAGTACGGCCGCGAGCCCATCTCCCTGCACACCCCGCTCGGCGAGGACGGCGACAGCGAGTTCGGTGACCTCATCGAGGACTCCGAGGCCGTCGTGCCGGCCGACGCGGTCAGCTTCACCCTGCTCCAGGAGCAGCTCCACTCCGTGCTGGACACCCTGTCCGAGCGCGAGGCGGGCGTCGTCTCCATGCGGTTCGGTCTCACCGACGGTCAGCCGAAGACCCTCGACGAGATCGGCAAGGTCTACGGCGTCACCCGCGAGCGCATCCGCCAGATCGAGTCCAAGACGATGTCGAAGCTGCGCCACCCGTCCCGTTCCCAGGTGCTGCGCGACTACCTCGACTAGGCAGGTCGCCGGCCCCTCCCGGCCCATGGCGAAGGCCCGGCCCCCTTGCGGGGGGCCGGGCCTTCGCCATGGGCCGGCCGGAGCGGGCGAGGTCGGGGCCGCGGGACCGGGAGCGGGTGCGGGCACGGGTGGGGGTGCGGGCACGGGCCCGGTGGATCACTCTGGGTCTCCCAATGACCACCTGTGAGTGAGGAGCGCGTATGCGTCGTCTCATGGTCCGGACGCTGGTCCGCCCGCTCGTCCTGGCGGCGGCCGCCACCGTCATACCGCTGGCGGGCGCCGCCCCCGCGACCGCGGGCGGCATCGTCGTCGGGGGCTTCCCGGTCGACGTGGCCGACAGCCCGTGGACGGTGGCCCTCTCCAGCCGTGACCGGTTCGGGGGTACGCGGTCCGGCCAGTTCTGCGGGGGAGTGGCGGTGGGCCGCACCACCGTGCTCACGGCGGCGCACTGCGTGAGCGCGGCGGTGCTGGGTTCGCCGCCCGGGCGGACCGGCGACCTCAAGGTCATCGCCGGCCGCACCGATCTGCGCTCGGCCCAGGGGCGGGAGATCCCCGTCAGCCGGATCGGTGTGAACCCGGGCTACGACCCGGACGGCAACGTCGGGGACTTCGCCCTGCTGACCCTCTCCGAGGCGCTGCCCGCCGGTTCGGTCCTGGGCATGGCCGCGGAGGGGGATCCCGCCTACGCGCCGGGGACGGCCGCCCTGGTCTACGGCTGGGGGGACTCCTCGGGCGCCGGCGACTACGCCACCGGGCTGCGGGCGGCGCGGGTGCGGGTGCTGTCCGACGCGCGGTGCGAGGAGGCGTATCCCGGGGGCGACGACCGCCGGTACCGCGCCGACAGCATGCTGTGCGCGGGGGAGGAGGCGGGGGGCCGCGACGCCTGCCAGGGCGACAGCGGCGGGCCGCTGGTGGCCCGGGGACGGCTCATCGGGCTCGTCTCCTGGGGGAGCGGCTGCGGCACACCGGGGTATCCGGGGGTCTACACGCGCGTCTCCGCCGTCGTGACGGCCCTGGGCGGGCAGGTGCCCCGGGCCGCGGCGGGAGGGCGCTGACGGGCCCCTGGAGCCCCGCGGACACGAGCGAGGGCGACCGCCTCGGATGAGGTGGTCGCCCTTTCACCGGCCTGTGCCTGCACGCACACGGTCCGATCGGACTCGGCCCGTGCCGGACTCGCTCGTCGTCGGATGCGAAGCGTCAGCGCTCTTCCTCGGGACCGGACGCGGGAACGGGCGTCAGCCGCTCCGTCTCGTCCTGTATCTCAGCGGCGATCTTCTTGAGTTCCGGCTCGAACTTGCGGCCGTGGTGGGCGCAGAAGAGCAGTTCCCCGCCGCTCAGCAGAACGACGCGCAGGTATGCCTGGGCGCCGCAGCGGTCGCAACGGTCGGCGGCCGTCAGCGGGCTCGCGGAAGTCAGAACAGTAGTCACGTCGCCTCTTCTCTAGCTCGACGAGCTGTCGTACCAGGGTCAACATCCAACCAGCCCCAAAACGTTCCCGCTCGTGGCTTTTTCCTCGAAGATTTCTTCCGAGGGGCCGGCTGTCACCCGTTGGCGGCGAATGTGCCGTATTGCGTGTCTCTGTGTCGTACGGGTTCGCGCGGTCGGATCGGTGTCGGTCCCGCCGGCTGGGTTGCCGGTTTGTTCATGAGGACGTGCCCGGAGCCTAAATGGTTCATGCCTCGAAGGGAACGTGATGTGTACTTCACCCCATCGAGGGATCGAACAGGTATGCGACCCTGGACTAGGGTGAGTTCTCGACGAGGGTGGCGTGACAGCGGCTCTACCAGGCATCGGTACCCTCTGACCGGTGAACGAAGCCGCGCCCTTACCCAGCGAGGCCCCATCTGAAATTCAGCGAGGAGCGAACCGCGTGACCGCCGAGACGTCCGTGCCGTCCACAGCGCTGCTGGCAGGAGCAGACCGGGACGGTTCCAACTACACCGCGCGGCACCTGCTCGTCCTGGAGGGGCTCGAGGCCGTCCGTAAACGTCCGGGCATGTACATCGGGTCGACCGACAGTCGCGGTCTGATGCACTGCCTGTGGGAGATCATCGACAACTCCGTCGACGAGGCCCTGGGCGGTTACTGCGACCACATCGAGGTGATCCTCCACGACGACGCGTCCGTGGAGGTCCGGGACAACGGCCGGGGCATCCCGGTCGACGTCGAGCCCAAGACGGGCCTGTCCGGCGTCGAGGTCGTGCTGACCAAGCTCCACGCCGGAGGGAAGTTCGGCGGCGGCTCCTACGCCGCCTCCGGCGGTCTGCACGGCGTCGGCGCCTCGGTCGTCAACGCCCTGTCCGCCCGGCTGGACGTCGAGGTGGACCGGGGCGGGCACACCCACGCGATCAGCTTCCGGCGCGGTGTGCCGGGCGCCTTCGCGGCGGCGGGCCCCGAGGCGAAGTTCGAGCCGGGCAGCGGCCTGCGCAGGGCGAAGAAGATCCCCAAGGCCCGTTCCGGTACCCGTGTGCGGTACTGGGCCGACCGCCAGATCTTCCTGAAGGACGCGCGGCTCTCCCTGGAGACGCTGCACCAGCGGGCGCGGCAGACGGCGTTCCTGGTGCCCGGCCTGACCATCGTCGTCCGGGACGAGTTCGGTCTCGGCGACGGGGGCAGCAAGGGTGAGGAGTCGTTCCGCTTCGACGGCGGCATCAGCGAGTTCTGCGAGTTCCTCGCCTCCGACCGGCCCGTCTGCGACGTGCTCCGCTTCACCGGCCAGGGCGCGTTCAAGGAGACCGTGCCTGTCCTGGACGAGTTCGGGCAGATGACGCCCACCGAGGTCACCCGTGATCTCGGCGTGGACATCGCCATGCGCTGGGGCACGGGATACGACACCACGCTGCGCTCCTTCGTCAACATCATCGCCACGCCCAAGGGCGGTACCCATGTCGCGGGCTTCGAGCAGGCTGTGGCGAAGACGATGAACGAGGTGCTGCGGGCCAAGAAGCTGCTGCGCGTCGCCGAGGACGACATCGTCAAGGACGACGCCCTGGAGGGCCTCACGGCGGTGGTGACGGTCCGGCTGGCCGAGCCGCAGTTCGAGGGGCAGACCAAGGAGGTGCTCGGCACCTCGGCGGCCCGCCGGATCGTGAACACCGTGGTCGCCAGGGAGCTGAAGGCGTTCCTGACCTCGACCAAGCGGGACGACGCCCAGCAGGCCCGGGTCGTCATGGAGAAGGCCGTCGCCGCGGCCCGGACCCGTATCGCCGCCCGTCAGCACAAGGACGCGCAGCGTCGCAAGACGGCGCTGGAGTCCTCCTCGCTGCCGGCGAAGCTCGCGGACTGCCGCAGTGACGACGTGGGGCGCAGCGAACTGTTCATTGTCGAGGGCGACTCGGCGCTCGGCACCGCGAAGCTCGCGCGGAACTCGGAGTTCCAGGCGCTGCTGCCGATCCGCGGCAAGATCCTCAACGTACAGAAGTCGTCCGTGACGGACATGCTGAAGAACGCCGAGTGCGGCGCGATCATCCAGGTCATAGGAGCGGGTTCGGGCCGTACCTTCGACATCGACGCGGCCCGCTACGGCAAGATCATCATGATGACCGACGCCGATGTGGACGGCTCCCACATCCGGACGCTGCTGCTGACCCTCTTCCACCGCTACATGCGGCCCATGGTCGAGGCCGGCCGGGTCTTCGCCGCGGTGCCGCCGCTGCACCGCATCGAGATCGTCCAGCCCAGGAAGGGCCAGGACAAGTACGTGTACACGTACTCGGACCGGGAACTGCGGGACAAGCTCATGGAGTTCAAGACCAAGGGCGTCCGCTACAAGGACTCGATCCAGCGCTACAAGGGCCTCGGCGAGATGGACGCCGACCAGCTGGCCGAGACGACCATGGACCCCCGCCGCCGCACCCTGCGCCGGATCAACCTGACCGATCTCGACTCCGCGGAGCACGTCTTCGACCTGCTCATGGGCAATGACGTGGCCCCCCGCAAGGAGTTCATCTCCAGCTCGGCCGCCACCCTGGACCGGTCGCGCATCGACGCGTAGTCCGCCCGGGGGGTGCGCGGGTGGGGGTACCGGCGGGACCCGAGGGCCGAGGGCCGGGACCCCGGCGCCGGGGTGTCGACCTGGGGCCGGGCGCCGGTCGCCCGCGTCCGTGGTTCGAACGGTCCGGTGCTCCTGCCGCTCCGGCACTCCGGTGGTCCGGTCACCCCGGCCCTCCGGTCACCCCGGCCCTCCGGCCGCCCCGGCCCGGGGTGCTCGGGCGGGGGCGGTCGGCGCATCTCGGTCCCGGGTGCCGGGGTGCCGGCCTCGGGGTCGGGCGCCGGTCGTCCGCGTCGGTGGCTCGAACGGGCCGGTCACCCCGGTGGTACGGCCGCTCGCCCCGCTCCGGCGCTCCGCCACCGCGGCGCTCCGGTGGTCCGGCAGCACGGCGTACCGGCCGGTCCGGGGGTCGGCGGCTCAGGGGGTTGCGGTGGTTTCGGGTCGACCCGTGGCTCCCGTGGCTCGTGGCTCACGTGGCTCACGTGGTTTTCGGGTGCTCCGGGTGCTCCGGGGGGGCGGTCACGCGGAACGTACGGCGGTGGTCGGGGCGTGAGCGGTGCCGGGCCGTGTCCGTGCGCCGTCGCACGCTGCCGGGGCGGACGGTGTGAGGAGCCCGGCCGTCGGTTTCCGGGTCCGTTCGCGTCCGCACGTGGTGCTTCCCGCCGCTGTCCGCTCGCGCGGGGGCGGGCTCAGACGGCCAGGGAGGTGGGCAGGGCGACGGGGCGCAGCGCCGTGACCCGCATATGGGCGGGGGAGCCGAGTACCGAGCTGGCGCAGCTCTCCGGGCGGGGCGGCAGCGCGGCGGCCTGGGCGACGGTGACCCGCCAGTGGCGTCCGTCGGCGTGGGCCACGGTGACCTCCCAGTGCGGGGCGGACCGCTCCGTGCGCACCACCGTCAGCGCTTCCGCGGCGTCCTCGCCGGTCTCCGCGCGCACCGCCAGCTCGGCGGCCTGGCCGGGGCGCTCCCAGGCCGTGCTGCCCCGGCAGCCGGAGACGACCATCCGCCCCTCGCGCACCCGGTGCAGGATCTCGCCGACCGAGCGGGCGTCGACCCTGCCGTAGGCGTAGCCGTGCGGCAGGACGAGGATCGTCGGGGAGAAGCGGTGGCCGCCCAGGTGGGTGACCTCCCAGGTGCCCTCCGCGCCGGAGGCGGCCAGCTCGGCGGCGAGCGGCCTGCCCAGGATCGCGCAGCAGCGGTCCCGCTTGCCGTTGGTGCAGACGAGGGCGAGCGGGGCGCCCTCGTGCGGGGCACCGCCGAGCGCCGTGTCGAAGGCGCTCCGGTCGCCCCGGCCGAGCGCGGCGAAGTCGAGGTCGAGCAGGCGCCGGGGATCGGTGACGGTGGCGCCGTGCAGCCACACGTTCCCGGGCACGGTGTGACCCGCGTACACCCGGCGTGTGCCCGGGGCGTGGCCGTCGGCGTGCCGGCCGGGGCGGCGGATCAGCGCGAGGCGCACGCCGGTGCCCTTCGCGGCGGCCTCCAGGGCGCGTCCGAGGGCGGGGTCCAGATGGCTCGATGTGAGCGCCTTGGCACCCCAGGGCCCGGTCTGCTCCAGCAGGAGCCAGGTCCGCGCGGCGGGCGCGGTCCCCGCGACGGGCTCGTCGAGATCCCGGGAAACGGTTGAGCAGATACTCACAGAGGTAAGCCTAACCTGACTTTCTCCCGGTGACTTCCGGCCGCGCCCGAACGATACTCCGGTGGTGGCCCGAACCTCCTCTGCCACGCCCTCACCACACGTATCCTGATCAGGCGTTCCGTTCCCCGGTCACCCTGCCGGAGGTCCGCCGTCGCGGCGGGCGGGCAGGCGAGAAAGAGGTCGTGCGGTGGCCCAGAGCCCCATTCCCCGGCAGATCCCGGTCGTCGTGCTGGCCGGATTCCTCGGCTCCGGGAAGACCACCCTCCTCAACCACCTCCTCCACCGCAGCGGCGGCAGCCGGATCGGCGCCATCGTCAACGACTTCGGTTCGATCGAGATCGACGCGATGGCCGTCGCCGGGGCCCTGGGGGACTCCACGGTCTCGCTGGGCAACGGCTGCCTGTGCTGTGCCGTCGACGGCAGTGAGCTGGACGTCTATCTGGAGCGGCTCGCCCGCCCCGACGCCGGGATCGACGTCATCGTCATCGAGGCCAGCGGGCTCGCGGAGCCGCAGGAACTGGTGCGCATGCTCCTCGCCAGCGAGCAGCCGGACGTGGTCTACGGGGGGCTCGTCGAGGTCGTCGACGCCGCCGAGTTCGACGGCACGCGGGAACGGCACCCGGAGATCGACCGGCATCTGGCGCTGGCCGACCTGATCGTGGTCAACAAGACCGACCGGGCCGACGCCCCGGAGCGGGTGCTCGCCCTCGTGCGGTCCCTCGCGGACGGCGCCGCCGTGGTCGCCTCGGTGTACGGGGCGGTCGACCCGGAGTTCCTGTTCGACTGCCGTCCGGGCGGGGAGCGGATCGGGCAGCTCTCGTTCGACGATCTGCACGACCACTCCCGGGACGGCGGGCCCCACGCCGGGCACCTGCACGCCGCGTACGACAGCCTGGCGTTCGTCTCCGACGTGCCGCTCGATCCGCGCCGGGTGATGCGGTTCCTGGACAGCCGCCCCGAGGGGCTGTACCGGATCAAGGGGTACGTCGACTTCGGCCCGTACGACCCGCGGAACCGGTACGCCGTCCACGCCGTGGGGCGGTTCCTGCGCTTCCACCCGGAGCCCTGGCCGGCGGGCAGCGAGCGGCTCACCCAACTGGTGCTGATCGGCGCCGGGATCGACGCCCCCGCCCTCGCCAAGGAACTGGACGGCTGCCGGGACGCCGGTCAGGAGGCCGACGAGCACGGCATGTGGGGCGTCCTGCGCTACGTGCCCGACCCGGAGGTGGAGGGGACGGAGGAGCGGGCCGAGGACCCCACCGTCGGTACCGGCCCCTCCGACCCGCCGGCCGAGCCGGACTTCTAGGGCCTGTCTGACCATTGCCGCCGTCGCCCGCAGGGCAGCCGCGCGGCATCGGGTGCGCGTGCTCCCGGCGCGCCGGCCCCAGGGCTTCGTGCTGGACACGTACTTGTGGAAACGGTCCTCCGCGTGCCAGGTGCCACCTGCCCGCGCTTCCCTGCCGGCCGTCGAGCCTGCCCGCCCGAGGACTGCGGCGGCCCTCGGGGACACCCGGCCTCCCTCGCCGCGATCACCGGCCCCCAGCGGCGAGCGGCATGAGGAACTCCTCGACCGGGGCTGCGCCTTCGAGCCCGGCCACTTCGACACCGACGCCGTCGGCGAGCGCCTCACGGACCGAGAAACCTGGACCGCAGGTGTGCGGTGCGGCGACTAGGCTGCGGTGTATGAGCCGGACTCCCTTCGACCCCGTCGCGCACAACCGCCTCGCCTGGGACCGCGAGGCGGAGCAGGGCGGCGAGTGGTCACGCCCGGTCGGCCCCGAAGTGATCGCGAAGGCGCGGGCCGGCCAGTGGTCCATCGTCCTGATCGGCCACGAGCCGGTCGACCCGAGCTGGTTCCCGCCGGAGATCACCGGTCGCGACGTGCTCTGCCTCGCCTCCGGCGGCGGACAGCAGGGCCCGGTGCTGGCCGCGGCGGGTGCGCGGGTGACCGTCTTCGACAACTCGCCCCGCCAGTTGGCGCAGGACGAGATGGTCGCGGCGCGGGACGGGCTCGACCTGCGCACCGTGCTCGGCGACGCGCGTGACCTGAGCCCGTTCCCGGACGCCTCGTTCGACCTCGTCGTCCACCCGGTCTCCAACCTGTTCATCCCGGAGTTGGCGCCGGTCTGGCGCGAGTGCCACCGTGTGCTGCGCCCCGGCGGGACGCTGCTGTCCGGCTTCCTCAACCCGGACGTCTACCTCTTCGACGCCGAGTCCCTGGAGACGCGGGGCGAACTGGTGGTGCGCCACCGCCTGCCCTACAGCGACCTCACCCACCTGGAGCCCGCCGAGCGGGAGCGGCTGTGGGGCCTCGACGCGCCGGTGGAGTACAGCCACACGCTCACCGATCAGCTCGGCGGGCAGATCGCGGCGGGCTTCGCCATCACCGGCTTCACCGAGGCGCCGCACCACTCGGACGCCACCGTCGGCTGGCTCCCCGGCTACTTCGCCACGAAGGCGGTCAAGGCCGGCGCCGGTCGCTGACCCTGCACCGGCCGGGCCGGGCTGGTGCAGGGTCAGCGGTGAGGCCGACGGGCGACCGGGTGAGGCGGGCGACGACCCTGCTGATGCGCGAACCGGGAACACTCCGGCCCCGGCGACCCCGCGTCGACCCGGCTCCGGGCACCCCGGGCGGGTTTCCGGCAGTCACTGCCGGCCACCCCGGGCCCCGGCCACCCTGGGCCCACGGCCCCGGCCACCCCAGGCCCCGGCTCCCGGCCACCCCGGATCCGGGGCCCCGGGGAACTCCCCGTCACGCCGGCCCCGTCACGCCGGTCCCGTCACCACCGACACCGTCTTCGGCAGGGAGACCCCCGAGCCGTCCCGGCGCGGGTCGACGTCCGGGAGGGGGACCGGCGTTCCGTCGCGCTGGGCGGCCCTGGCCGGGACGGGGCCCGCCCAGGCCAGCGACAGACAGTCCTCGCCCTTCAGGAACCGCTGACAGCGCACCCCGCCCGTGGCCCGGCCCTTGCGCGGATACTGGTCGAACGGCGTCAGCTTGGCCGTCGTCTGGACCGAGTCGTCCAGGGTGCCGCGCGAGCCCGCGACCGTGACGACGACCGCGTCGGCGGCCGGATCCACCGCCGTGAACGAGATGACCCTGACCCCGTCGGCGAGCTTGATGCCCGTCACCCCGCCCGCCGGACGGCCCTGGGGCCGGACCTGCGCGGCCTGGTAGCGCAGCAGTTGGGCGTCGTCGGTGATGAACACCAGGTCCTCGTCGCCCGTGCGCAGCTCCACCGCGCCGACGATCCGGTCGCCCTCCTTGAGGGTGATGACCTCCAACTCCTCCTTGTGGGAGGGGTAGTCCGCCACCACGCGCTTGACGACGCCCTGTTCGGTGCCGAGCGCCAGCCCCGGCGAGGACTCGTCCAGGGTGGTCAGGCAGACCACCGTCTCGCCCTCCTCCAGGGAGACGAACTCCGACAGCGGCGCGCCTCCCGCGAGGCTCGGCGTCGGCATCGTCTCCGGCAGTTGCGGCAGATCCACCACGTTCACCCGCAGCAGCCGCCCGGCGGAGGTCACCACGCCCACCTCGCCCCGGGCGGTGGCCGGCACCCCCGAGACGATCAGGTCGTGCTTGACGCGCTTGGCCCCGGCGCCCGCGGCGAACGGCGCGCCGTCCACGGTGCGGGCCAGCAGGCCCGTGGAGGAGAGCAGCACCCGGCACGGGTCGTCGGCCACCTGGAGCGGCACCGCGGCCACGGGGGAGCCCGCGGACTCCAGCAGCACCGTGCGCCGGTCGGTGCCGAACTTCTTGGCCACCGCCGCCAGTTCCTGCGAGACCAGCTTGCGCAGCTCCGCGTCCGAGTCCAGGATGCGGGTCAGCTCCTCGATCTCGGTGTTCAGCCGGTCCTTCTCCGCGTCCAGCTCGACGCGGTCGTACTTGGTCAGCCGGCGCAGCGGGGTGTCCAGGATGTACTGGGTCTGGATCTCGCTCAGCGCGAAGCGCTCCATCAGGCGCTCCTTGGCCTGCGCCGAGTTCTCGCTGGAGCGGATGAGCCGGATGACCTCGTCGATGTCGATCAGCGCGGTGAGCAGGCCCTCGACCAGGTGCAGCCGGTCGCGGCGCTTGGCGCGCCGGAACTCGCTGCGCCGCCGGACGACGGTGAAGCGGTGGTCGAGGTAGACCTCCAGCAGCTCCTTGAGGCCCAGGGTGAGCGGCTGGCCGTCGACCAGGGCCACGTTGTTGATGCCGAAGGACTCCTCCATCGGCGTCAGCTTGTAGAGCTGCTCCAGGACGGCCTCCGGCACGAAGCCGTTCTTGATCTCGATGACCAGGCGCAGCCCGTGCTCGCGGTCGGTGAGGTCCTTGACGTCCGCGATGCCCTGGAGCTTCTTGGAGCCGACCAGGTCCTTGATCTTGGAGATGACCTTCTCCGGGCCGACCGAGAACGGCAGCTCGGTGACGACGATGCCCTTGCGGCGCGCCGTCACCGTCTCCACCGACACCGTCGCCCGGATCTTGAAGGTGCCGCGGCCCGACTCGTAGGCGTCGCGGATGCCGGGCAGGCCGACGATCCGGCCGCCGGTGGGCAGGTCGGGGCCCGGCACGTGCTTCATCAGGGCGTCGAGGTCGGCGTTCGGATACCGGATCAGGTGCCGGGCCGCCGAGATCACCTCGCGCAGGTTGTGCGGCGGCATGTTGGTGGCCATGCCGACGGCGATCCCCGAGGCGCCGTTGACCAGCAGGTTCGGGAAGGCGGCGGGCAACGCCACCGGCTCCTGCTCCTGGCCGTCGTAGTTGGGCGCGAAGTCGACGGTGTCCTCGTCGATGGACTCCGTCATGAGGCTGGTGGCCTCGGTCATCCGGGCCTCGGTGTAGCGCATGGCCGCGGGCGGGTCGTCGTTGCCCAGCGAGCCGAAGTTGCCGTGGCCGTCGACCAGGGGGACCCGCATGGAGAACGGCTGCGCCATGCGCACCAGGGCGTCGTAGATCGACGCGTCGCCGTGCGGGTGGAGCTTGCCCATGACCTCGCCGACGACCCGGGCGCACTTGACGTAACCGCGCTCGGGGCGCAGCCCCATCTCGTTCATCTGGTAGACGATGCGGCGGTGCACCGGCTTCAGCCCGTCGCGGGCGTCCGGCAGGGCGCGGGAGTAGATGACCGAATACGCGTACTCAAGGAAGGAGCCCTGCATCTCGTCGACGACGTCGATGTCGAGGATCTTCTCCTCGTACGTGTCGTCGGGCGGCGGGGTCTTCGTACTACGGCGGGCCATCGCTGCCGGCTCCTCGCTGAAGCGTGAACGGTGATCTGACGCGGTCCATTGTGGACCGAGGCACTGACGGCACCCGACAGGACCCGTCCCGGACCGACCGGTCCGGTGCCGCCCCGCAGCGTACGCCCTCGTCGTCCCCGCTCCGGCGACCGCCGGGGGGCGGGCCGGAGGAGCGGCTCGGGAGCGGCCGGGGCGGGGCACCGCGTGCTCGCTCTCGGCGTACCGCGGCCGGGAACCCCACCAGTGGCCCGCGCGCTTGCATACAGTGGCAGGATCAGCGGAATTTCGCAGTTCCGCCCAATGATTCCACCAATGGTTTCGCGATCGAAGGGACGTACATGCCCATGGGTCACACGGCCACAGCCCAGGCAGGCACCGGGGGCCTGACCGCGACCGAGCACCGCCTGGCGAACGGCCTGCGCGTGGTGCTCTCGGAGGACCACCTGACCCCGGTCGCCGCGGTGTGCCTCTGGTACGACGTCGGTTCCCGCCACGAGGTCAAGGGGCGTACCGGTCTGGCTCACCTCTTCGAGCACCTGATGTTCCAGGGCTCCGCCCAGGTGAAGGGCAACGGCCACTTCGAGCTGGTGCAGGGGGCCGGCGGTTCGCTCAACGGCACCACCAGCTTCGAGCGCACCAACTACTTCGAGACGATGCCCGCCCACCAGCTGGAGCTGGCGCTCTGGCTGGAGGCCGACCGGATGGGCTCCCTGCTCGCCGCCCTGGACGACGAGTCGATGGAGAACCAGCGGGACGTCGTCAAGAACGAGCGCCGCCAGCGCTACGACAACGTCCCCTACGGGACCGCCTTCGAGAAGCTGACCGCGCTGGCCTATCCGGAGGGCCACCCTTACCACCACACGCCGATCGGCTCCATGGCCGACCTGGACGCCGCCACGCTGGAGGACGCGCGCGCGTTCTTCCGCACCTACTACGCGCCGAACAACGCGGTGCTCTCCGTCGTCGGCGACATCGACCCCGCCGAGACCCTGGCCTGGATCGAGAAGTACTTCGGCTCCATCCCCACCCACGACGGCAAGGCCGCCCCCCGGGACGGGGCCCTGCCCGACACCATGGGCGGGCAGCTCCGCGAGGTCGTGGAGGAGGAGGTGCCCGCGCGCGCCCTGATGGCGGCCTACCGCCTGCCGGAGGACGGCACCCGCGCCTGCGACGCGGCCGACCTGGCGCTGACCGTGCTGGGCGGCGGCGAGTCCTCCCGCCTCTACAACCGGCTGGTGCGCCGCGACCGCACCGCCGTCGCCGCCGGCTTCGGCCTGCTGCGGCTGGCGGGGGCGCCGTCCCTGGGCTGGCTGGACGTGAAGGCCTCCGGCGACGTGGAGGTGCCGGTCATCGAGGCCGCCATCGACGAGGAGCTGGCCCGCCTCGCCGACGAGGGCCCCACCGCCGAGGAGATGGAGCGCGCCCAGGCGCAGCTCGAACGCGAGTGGCTGGACCGGCTCGGCACGGTCGCCGGCCGCGCCGACGAACTGTGCCGGTACGCGGTCCTCTTCGGTGACCCGCAGCTCGCGCTCACCGCCGTGGGGCGGGTGCTGGAGGTGACCGCCGAGGAGGTCCAGGAGGTCGCCAAGGCCCGGCTGCGGCCCGACAACCGCGCCGTGCTGGTCTACGAGCCCACGGTCCCCGGGACCGACGGCGCGGAGTCCCCGGCGGCCGACGGCGCCACCGACGAGAACGAGGAGGCGGGCAAGTGACCCGGCAGGCCACCATGGAGTTCCACCCCCGGCCGCAGGGCGGCGCCCCCCGTCCGTGGGCGTTCCCCGCCCCCGAGCGGGGCGGCCTGGGCAACGGGCTGACGGTGCTGCGCTGTCACCGCCCCGGCCAGCAGGTCGTCGCCGTCGAGGTGCTGCTGGACGCGCCGCTGGACGCCGAGCCCGCCGGTCTGGACGGTGTCGCCACGATCATGGCGCGGGCCTTCTCCGAGGGCACCGACAAGCACTCCGCGGAGGAGTTCGCCGCCGAGCTGGAGCGCTGCGGCGCCACCCTCGACGCGCACGCCGACCACCCGGGCGTGCGGCTGAGCCTGGAGGTGCCCGCCTCCCGGCTGGCCAAGGCCCTCGGGCTGGTCGCGGACGCGCTGCGGGCGCCCGCCTTCGCGGAAAGCGAGGTCGAGCGCCTCGTCCGCAACCGGCTGGACGAGATCCCGCACGAGCTGGCCAACCCGACCCGGCGCGCCGCCAAGGAGCTGTCCAAGGAGCTGTTCCCGGCCGACGCGCGGATGTCGCGCCCGCGCCAGGGCACCGAGGAGACGGTCGCCGCCATCGACTCGGCGGCCGTCCGCGCCTTCTACGAGAGGCACGTGCGCCCGGCCACCGCCACCGCCGTGGTCGTCGGCGACCTGACCGGTCTCGACCTCGACACGCTGCTCGCCGACACCCTCGGCGCCTGGACCGGCTCCGCCGCCGCGCCGCGCCCGGTGCCGCCGGTGACCGCCGACGACCGGGGCCGCGTCGTCATCGTGCACCGTCAGGGCGCCGTCCAGACGCAGCTCCTGATCGGCCGTGTCGGCGCCGACCGGCACGACCGGGTGTGGCCCGCCCAGGTGCTCGGCACCTACTGCCTGGGCGGCACCCTCACCTCCCGGCTGGACCGGGTGCTGCGCGAGGAGAAGGGCTACACCTACGGCGTCCGCGCCTTCTCCCAGGTGCTGCGCTCCGCCCCCGACGGCAGCGGCGCCGCCATGCTGGCCATCAGTGGTTCTGTGGACACCCCCAACACCGGCCCCGCCCTGGCGGATCTGTGGACGGTGCTGCGGACCCTGGCCGAGGGCGGTCTGACCGACGCCGAGCGCGATGTGGCCGTGCAGAACCTGGTGGGTGTGGCCCCGCTCAAGTACGAGACGGCGGCGGCCGTCGCGAGCACCCTGGCCGACCAGGTCGAGCAGCATCTGCCCGACGACTACCAGGCCGCCCTGTACCGCCAACTCGCCGCCACCGGCACGGTGGAGGCCACGGCGGCGGTCGTGAACGCCTTCCCGGTGGACCGCATGGTGACGGTCCTCGTCGGGGACGCGTCCGTGATCAGGGAGCCGGTCGAGGCCCTCGGCATCGGCGAGGTCACCGTCGTGGCGGCCGAGTAGCACCCGCCCGGCGCGCGACGGCCCCGGTGGCGGAGGCGTCACCGGGGCCGTCCTATGCCCGAATTGAGGGAATGACCACCCGTCTGCACTGTGGGATACGGCACAAAAACCGGGTTGTGTTTGAGGAGTGAAGGCGCCCCCGCTTAGCGTCGTCCCGGCTGTACGTCACGCAGTGCGCCGCATCCGCGGCACCGGACAGTCATCGCCGAGTCCCCCTACGGCGCGAGCCGGGGGAGCCGGGGACCCGTCTTCCGGCCGCCGCCCGCGGCCGGAGGGGCACACGTCCCAGGGGTGAATCGGATGCCCGCGCCCAGCGGGGGAGTCCGTAGGAGACCTTCCTGCTCCGAACCCGTCAGCTAACCCGGTAGGCGAGAGGGAAGGAAAGGAAACCGTCGCCACATGGCGTTCACGCACGCCTCCGGGAAGCACCGCCGTCCCGGCCGGATGCAGCGCACCACCGCCCGTGCCGCGAGCGTCGCGGCCCTCACCGCCACCGCGGGCGGGGTCGCCGGAGCCCTCGCCGGACCGGCCGCCGCGGCCGAGACCGAGGCCGAGCAGAGCGGACTGACGCCGGTCGTCACCATCGGCGGTTCCATAGCCGACGAGATCGACGCGCAGGCCGACGCCCAGCGCGGCGCCGCCGACGACGCCGCCGCCCGGGTCGCCGCACAGGAGATCGCCCGCGAGCGCGCCGCCGCCGCGGCCGAGGCCGCCAAGGACGCCCGCGAGGCCAAGGAGCGCGCCGCCCGCGAGGCCGAGCGCCAGCGCCTGAACACCTTCGTCTCGCCGGTCGCCGGTTCCTACGTCTCCACCGCCTACGGCTCGACCAGCTCCCTCTGGTCCTCCGGCACCCACACCGGCATCGACTTCCACGCCGGGAACGGCGCCTCCGTCCGCTCGGTCGGCGTCGGCACCGTCGTCCAGGCCGGATGGGGCGGGGCCTACGGCAACCAGGTCGTGATCCGGATGCACGACGGCACCTACACGCAGTACGGGCACCTGCTGTCCATCGGCGTCTCGGTCGGCCAGTCCGTCGAGGCCGGCCAGCAGATCGGCCTGGCCGGCGACACCGGCAACGTGACCGGCCCGCACCTGCACTTCGAGGCCCGCACCGGCACCGACTACGGCTCGGACATCAACCCCCTGGTCTACCTTCGCTCCCACGGTGTGAACCTCTGACCCCTGCGGCCGACGCCTCCGGCCCGGACGCGGCACCCCCCCCGGTGCCCGTCCCGGCCACCTGAGGAGCGCCGCGCGGAACCCCGGCCCGAGCGGCCGGGGTTCCGGCGTTCCCGGACCCGGCGCCGCACGGAAGCCCGCCGCGTGGTGCCGGCACGGGAGCCCGCCGCGCGCCGCGTCCCGCACCGCCCGTGTCCCGCACCCACCCCCGGCCCCGCACCGTCCGGCCGCCGCACACCGGGCCGCACACCGGGCCGCACACCGGGCCGGGCACCGGGCCGGGCACCGGGACACCGCGTCCGGACCGGTCCCGGACGCACGAAGGGCCCGCCCGGACACCCGGGCGGGCCCTTCGCCGTTCCGGCCGCGGCGGACCGGAGCGGGGCGGTCTCAGACCGTCTCGGGAAGCTCCTCAAGGCCTTCGGCGACCAGCTTCGCCAGGCGGTCCAGCGCGGCGTCCGCGCCCTCGGCGTCGGAGGCCAGGACGACCTCCTCGCCGCCCTGGGCGCCCAGGCCCAGCACCGCCAGCATGGAGGCCGCGTTGACGGGCGGGCCGTCGGCCTTGGCGATCGTGACCGGGACGCCGGTGGCCGTGGTGGCCCGGACGAAGATGGAGGCGGGGCGGGCGTGGAGGCCCTCGGCCCAGCCGACGTTGACGCGGCGCTCAGCCATGTTGCTGCCCTTCGGGTGTGCAGGGTTGTCTAGACCAGTCTCACATACGGTCGAGGGTGCCCGGACGGAACCGCTTCCGGACAGGCTGCCCCGCGCCGCCGCAAGGCGCGAGCCGTACTCTGGGGCCCATGCAGACCTCGTCCGACCGGCATGAGTACCCCGCCCACTGGGAGGCCGACGTGGTGCTGCGCGACGGTGGCACCGCGCGTGTGCGGCCGATCACCGTCGATGACGCCGAGCGCCTGGTCAGCTTCTACGAGCAGGTCTCCGACGAGTCGAAGTACTACCGCTTCTTCGCGCCCTACCCGAGGCTGTCCGCCAAGGACGTGCACCGCTTCACGCACCACGACTTCGTGGACCGGGTGGGGCTCGCGGCGACCGTCGGCGGCGACTTCATCGCCACCGTGCGCTACGACCGGATCGACGCCGCCGGGGCGCCCGCCTCCGCCCCGGCCGACGAGGCCGAGGTCGCCTTCCTCGTCCAGGACGCCCACCAGGGCCGGGGCGTGGCCTCCGCCCTGCTCGAACACATCGCCGCCGTCGCCCGCGAGCGCGGCATCCGCCGCTTCGCCGCCGAGGTGCTGCCCGCCAACACCAAGATGATCAAGGTGTTCACCGACGCCGGGTACACCCAGAAGCGCAGCTTCGAGGACGGCGTCGTCCGGCTGGAGTTCGACCTCGAACCCACCGACCGCTCCTTGGCCGTGCAGTACGCGCGCGAGCAGCGCGCCGAGGGCCGCTCGGTGCGGCGGCTCCTGCGGCCCGGCTCGGTCGCCGTCATCGGCGTCGGCCGCGCCCCCGGCGGCGTGGGCCGCAGCGTCCTCGACAACATCCGCGGCGCGGGCTTCACCGGTCCCCTCCACGCCGTCAACCGGGCCTTCCCCGAGGGGCTGCGGCACCTGGACGGGGTGCCCGCGCACCGCTCCGTGCGCGAGATCGAGGGGCCGGTCGACCTCGCCGTCGTCACCGTGCCCGCCGAGCAGGTGCCCGCCGTCGTCACCGAGTGCGGCGAGCACGGGGTGCAGGGGCTCGTCGTGATCTCCGCCGGGTACGCCGAGAGCGGCCCAGAGGGGCGGGAGCGGCAGCGGGCCCTGGTGCGGCTCGCCCGCAGCCACGGGATGCGGCTCATCGGCCCCAACGCCTTCGGCGTCATCAACACCGACCCGGAGTTCCGGCTCAACGCCTCCCTGGCGCCCGACATGCCGCGCCCCGGCCGCATCGGCCTGTTCGCCCAGTCCGGCGCCATCGGGATCGCCCTGCTCTCCCGGCTGCACCGGCGCGGCGGCGGCGTGACCGGCGTCACGGGGGTGTCGACCTTCGTCTCCTCCGGCAACCGGGCCGACGTCTCCGGCAACGACGTGCTCCAGTACTGGTACGACGACCCCGGCACCGATGTCGCCCTGATGTACCTGGAGTCCATCGGCAACCCCCGCAAGTTCACCCGGCTCGCCCGCCGCACGGCCGCCGCCAAGCCGCTGGTGGTGGTGCAGGGCGCCCGGCACGGCGGCGCCGCCCCCCAGGGCCACGCCGTGCGCGCGACCCGGCTGCCGCACGCCACGGTCTCCGAACTCCTGCGCCAGGCCGGGGTGCTGCGCGTCGACACCGTCACCGAGCTCGTCGACGCGGGGCTGCTGCTCGCCCGCCAGCCGCTGCCCGCCGGGCCGCGGGTGGCGATCCTCGGCAACTCCGAGTCCCTGGGGCTGCTCACCTACGACGCCTGCCTGTCCGAGGGGCTGCGCCCGCACCCCCCGCTGGACCTGACGACGGCCGCGACCTCCGCGGAGTTCCACGATGCGCTGTCCCGCGCGCTGGCCGACGACACCAACGACGCGGTGGTGGTGACCGCCATCCCGACCGTGGGGGAGGGCTCCCTCGCGGACGGCGCCCTGGCGGAGGCGCTGCGCTCGGCGGCGGCCGGGATGCCGGACAAGCCGGTCCTCGTGGTCCACGTGGAGCTGGGCGGCCTCGCGGAGGCCCTGTCGGCGGCGACGAGCACGGCCCCGCGCGGCGCGGAGCCGCGGGCCGCGGGGGCGGACGGCGGCACGGCCGGGGGCGCCCGGCGGGAAGCGGGAGCGCCCGGGAGCGCGGGAGCGGAGCCGGGCGCGCCGGGGGCCGCCGGAGCCGCCGGGGCGGGAACCACCGGAGGGGAGCCCGCCGGGCCGGACGCGGGCGGGCCGGACGCGGGCGGGCCGGACGCGGGCGTGTCGGACGCGGGCGTGTCGGCGGCGCCCGGCCGGGTCACCGCCGGGCCCCCGCCCGGGACGCGCCCCGGAGCGCACGCGCCGGACCGGACGGTTCCGGGCGCCCCGGACGCGTCGGCACCGGCTTCCCCGCAGGCCCCGGGCACCCCGACGCCCGCCACTCCGGGCACCCCGTCCTCCGGGACACCGCACCGGAGCACACCGGCCCCCGGCACTCGCACCCCCTCCGCCGCCGACCCGAGCACAGTCCCCGGCAGCGGCAGCACCGCCCCCGGCAGCCCCCGGACCGTCCCAGCCGGCCGGGGCACCCCTTCCGGCACCGGCCCGGGCACGGCCCCCGGCAGCGGCCCCGCCGTCCCCGACGCACCGCACCCCATCCCCGCCTACCCCGCCGCCGAGCGGGGCGTCCGCGCGCTGGCCCAGGCCGTCGCCTACGCCCAGTGGCGCCGCGAGGCCGCCGACCCCGGCAAGGTCCCGGAGTACGACGGCATCGACGAGAAGGGCGCCGCCCGGCTGATCTCCGGGCACCTCGCGCGCGGCGACGGACCCGCGCTCGGCCAGGACGACACCTGCGAGCTGCTCGCCCGGTACGGCATCGACGTCCGCCGCGTGCTGCCCGCCCCCAGCGCCGACGGCGCCGTCGCCGCCGCCCGCGCGATCGGCTACCCCGTCGCCCTCAAGGCCACCGCCCCCCATCTGCGCCACCGCGCGGACCTGGGCGGCGTCCGCCTCGACCTGGCCGACGAGGAGCAACTGCGCCGGGCCTACGCCGAGCTGACCGAGCTGTTCGGGCAGCCCGAGATGCTGCGCCCGATGGTGCAGGGGATGGCGCCGCGCGGGGTGGACACCGTGGTCCGGGCGGTCATCGACCCGGCGGCCGGAGCGGTGCTCTCCTTCGGGCTCGCCGGGGCCGCCACCCAGCTGCTGGACGACATGGCGCACCGCCTGATCCCGGTCACCGACCGGGAGGCCACCTCGCTGGTCCGCTCGATCCGCACCGCGCCCCTCCTCTTCGGCTGGCGCGGCTCGGCCCCCGTCGACACCGCCGCCCTGGAGGAGCTGCTGCTGCGGGTCTCGCGGCTGGTCCACGATCATCCCGAGGTCGTCGCCGTCACCCTGGAACCCGTGGTCGTCGCCCCGCGCGGGCTGAGCGTCCTCGGCGCCTCCGTCCGCCTCGCGCCCCCGCCGGCCAGGGACGACCTCGGCCCGCGCACCCTCCCGCTGTACTGACCGGGCCCCGCCGGGCGCGGTGTCCGCACGAGCGTGCCGCGCAGCCGACGGGTCCCCGTAGGATGGACGGCATGGCCAAGACCAGTACGACGACCCAGGGGCTGCGAGCGGCGATCGAGCGCAGCGGCTACTACCCGGCCCTCGTTGCCGAGGCGGTGGAGGCCGCCGTGGGAGGCGAGCCCGTCCGGTCGTACCTGGTCCACCAGGAGACGACGTTCGACCAGAACGAGGTGCGCCGGCACGTGACGGTGCTGGTGCTCACCGGCAACCGCTTCATCGTGAGCCACACCGACGAGCAGGCCGCCGACGACACCTCCCCGACGCCGTACGCCACGACGTCCACGGAGTCGGTCAAGCTCGGCCGCATCTCCTCCATCGTGGTCAGCCGCGTGGTCGCCAACCCGGAGCAGTACAAGCCGGGCACCCTGCCCCGCGAGATCGTGCTCACCATCGGCTGGGGCGCCGTCGCCCGCCTCGACCTGGAGCCCGCCGCCTGCGGCGACCCCAACTGCGAGGCCGACCACGGCTACACCGGCAGCTCCACGGCCGACGATCTCAGCCTGCGCGTCAGCGAGGCGGGGGACGGCCCGGAGACGGTGCGCCAGGCGCTCGTCTTCGCCCAGGCGCTGTCCGAGGCGACCGCGGACTCCGCCCGCTGATGGCGCCGTACTCCGCCTGGGACACCGACCCGGAACCGCTGCCCGTCGACTCCGCCCCCGTGCCCGAGTACGGCACCGGTTCGCTGGCGGACCTGCTGCCGACGCTCGCCGCCGGGCTCGGCGTCCCGGACATGACCGCGGGCATCGCGGAGCTGGCCCCCGCCGACCGCAACTGCGTCTTCCTCATCGACGGCCTCGGATGGGAGCAGCTACGGGCCCACCCCGGGGACGCGCCGTTCCTGACCTCCCTGCTGGGCAGCTCACGCGGCGGCACCGGGCGCCCGCTCACCGCCGGGTACCCGGCGACCACCGCCACCTCCCTGGCCTCCGTCGGCACCGGCCTCCCGCCCGGCGCCCACGGCCTGCCCGGGTACACGGTGCGCGATCCGGACACCGGCGCGCTGATGAACCAGCTCCGCTGGCAGCCCTGGACCCGGCCCGACGTCTGGCAGCCCTACCCCACGGTCTTCCGGCTCGCCCAGGAGGCGGGCGTGCACGCCGCGCAGGTCTCCTCCCCGGCCTTCGCCAACACCCCGCTGACCAAGGTCGCGCTCAGCGGCGGCACCTTCCACGGGCGGCTCTCCGGCGAGGACCGCGTGGACACGGCCGCCGGGCAACTGGCCGCCGCCGACCGGGCCCTGGTCTACACGTACTACGCCGAGGTCGACGGCGCCGGTCACCGCTTCGGCGTCGACTCCGACACCTGGCGCGGCCAGCTCGCCCACGTCGACCGGCTCGTCCAGCGCCTCGCCGAGCAACTGCCACCGCGCAGCGCCCTCTACGTCACCGCCGACCACGGCATGATCGACGTGCCCTTCGACGAGGACCACCGGATCGACTTCGACGAGGACTGGGAGCTGAAGGCCGGCGTCGCCCTCCTCGGCGGCGAGGGCCGCGCCCGCCATGTGTACGCGGTCCCCGGCGCGGCCAACGACGTCCTGACCTGCTGGCGCGAGGTGCTCGGCGAGCGGTTCTGGGTGGCCTCGCGCGACGAGGCGATCGCGGCGGGCTGGTTCGGTCCCCGCATCGACGACCGGGTGTACGGCCGCCTCGGCGACGTGATCGCCGCCGCCCGGGACGACGTCCTGCTGATCGCCTCCGAACGCGAGCCGAACGAGTCCGCGATGGTCGGCAACCATGGCTCGATGACCCCGGCCGAGCAGCTCGTCCCGCTCCTCGAAGTGCGCACCTGACGTCCACCGGCCCGCCCGCTCCGTCCGGCCCCGCTCCCTGCCCGCCGCCGCTGCCGAAAGGTGCCCCTCCCTCATGCCCGAGCTGGTGTTCTTCTCCGGGACCATGGACTGCGGGAAGTCGACCCTGGCGCTCCAGATCGCGCACAACCGCGCGGCACGCGGCCTCCAGAGCGTGATCTTCACCCGGGACGACCGGGCCGGGGAGGGCAAGCTGTCCTCGCGGCTCGGCCTGGTGACACCCGCGGTGGAGGCGACGCCCCAACTGGACCTCTACGCCTTCGTGGTGGAGCTGATGTCACGCGGCGGCCGGGTCGACCACGTCATCGTGGACGAGGCCCAGTTCCTGCTCCCCGAGCAGATCGACCAGTTGGCCCGGATCGTCGACGATCTCAACCTCGACGTGTTCGCCTTCGGCATCACCACCGACTTCCGCACCAGGCTCTTCCCCGGCTCGCGGCGGCTGATCGAACTGGCCGACCGGGTGGAGACGCTCCAGGTCGAGGCGATGTGCTGGTGCGGCGCCCGCGCCACGCACAACGCCCGCACCGTGGGCGGGGTGATGGTGGTCGAGGGCGAGCAGGTCGTCGTGGGCGACGTGGGCGCGGCGGAGGTCGTCGGCTACGAGGTGCTGTGCCGGCGGCACCACCGCAAGCGGATGACCAGCGCGTCGGCACGGGCCGCCGCGCTGTCCCCGGACGTCCTGCCGGTCACCTCGGCCTGATCGCGGCCGGCGGGACCGGCTCCGCGGTGACGGCGTCCCGGGGCGGCCCCGGCGGTTGTCTGCGGGAGCGCGGGATCAGGCGCTCGACCCCGGGAGGACGCCGCCGAGGAACCCCGCCCACGCCGACCGCGAGACGGTGAGGACGGGGCCGGTGGGGGCCTTGGAATCACGGATCCGCACGCTTCGGGCGCGGGCGATCTCAAGGCATTGGCCACCCTCGGCGCCGCTGTAGCTGCTCCGGAACCAGACGGTGGCTGGGGAATCGACGTCGCTCATGGCTCTCCCGGCGGCTCGTGGACGGGCCCGTGCCGGGATGTTCCCACGGGACGGGCCCCAGAGGGCGTGCGCTTCCGGTCATCGTTCCGGCGGAACGTCGAAGCCCCGCCGGTCCGGGGACCGGCAGGGCTCGTGGTCGTCCGGGGATCAGACGTGTGCCGCCGACGAGGCGAGCCCGACGAAGCCCGCCCAGGCATCGCGCGAGACCGTCACCACGGGCCCGGCAGCGGCCTTGGAGTCCCGGATGTGCACGGCGGTGGAGCCGTCTGCGACCTCTACACACTCGCCGCCCTCGGTTCCGCTGTAGCTGCTCTTGAACCAGTTGAGGCCGGACGCGGCGCTTGAGGACTCAGCGTTGTTCATAGCGAACCCAGCAACCTTTCGATGAACTCCGTTGACTCTCGCGGACTGAGAGCCTGTGATCGGATGATCCCATAGAGGGCGGCAGCCAGAACCCCTTGCTCCGGGTCGATCTGAAGAGAGCCGATTCCCCGTGCCTCGGCGTACACGAACTTCGTACCGTCGTTGCGCGTGACCACGGTGAACGGTCCGTTCACGCCGGCGTTGTCCTCACGGTTGAGCGGCATGATCTGAATCTCGACGTTGCGCCTCTGAGCGATCAGCAGCAGATGCTCCAGTTGCCCGCGCTGTACGTCTGTCCCGCCGTAGGGGCGTAGCAGCAACGACTCGTCGAGCACAAAGCTCAGGAATGGGGCAGGGCGACGGTCGAAGATGTCCTGCCGGGCCAACCGGGCCGCGACACGTTGTTCGATGGTCTCCTCGTCCAAAGGCGGGCGCCTCATCGCAAGCAGTGCCCGCATGTACTCCTCGGTCTGCAACAGGCCGTTGAGCACGGGCATGCTGTACGAGACGAGTTCAAGGGCTTCCTTCTCCAGCGCTGCCATCCCCTGGAAGAACACCGGATACTGCGCCCGCTCCACCTGCTCCTTCCACAGGCACAGCAATCCGTTCGCTTGCAGCACCTCGTCCGCGCGCTCGATCGTCCTCGGTGACGGAATCCGCCGTCCCTGCTCGAACGACGCGATCGTGGAGGCGGAGTACCCGAGCCGTTTGCCGAACTCCTCGCGTTCCAGCCCTTCGCGAAGCCTCAGCGTCTTCATGGTCTGGCCGAACGCCACGACCACGTTCCGCCCCGCGTCGTCCTCCGGGCGCCGTCCCGCTCCGGGCCCGGCGTCGTTCTCCCACTCGTCCCCCAGGCTCACGACCGACCCCGTCTCCGCGCCCTCGCGCTCCGCCATGTGCATCACCGCCTCCTGAACCCAACTCCCGTGCACGGGACGCCGTCACGGCGCACCGCGCCTACGCGTGCGCACGGCGCGCGTACAAGCGGGCCTGTCGCAGCGTCACCGCTTGTCACGCTACGCGACCGGCGTCACCGTGAGGGGCATGACGAGGAAACCCACCGCCCCCGTTCCCGCCCCGGCACCCGCGCCGACCGCCGCTCCCGCCGCCGACTCCCACCCCGTGCCGGACCGCGCCTTCGGGATGCGCTTCACCGCCACGCCCCGAGGCGCCCGGCTCGCCCGCCGCCTCGCCGCCGTACGGCTGGACGAGTGGGGCGTCCCGTACGGGACCGGACCCCATGACACCGTCGTGCTGATCGTGGCCGAACTCGCGGCGAACGCCGTGCGCCACGGCCGGGTCCCGGGCCGGGGCTTCCACCTCGGGCTGCACGCGCCCGCCGACGGCCGCACCGTCCGCGTGGAGGTCACCGACACCCGCACCGAACGCCTGCCCAGGAACCCGGAGGACCGGGAGGGCGCCGAGGGCACCGGGGACGGGGGCCCGGACGAGGTGGCGGAGGGGGGCCGGGGGCTGCTGCTGGTCTCCCGGCTGGCGGCGCGCTGGGGCTGGCATCCCCGCCCGGAGGGCCCGGGCAAGACCGTCTGGGCCGAGTACGTGCTCCCGTCGCCCTGGTGAGGTCCGCTACCCGCGCCCGATCAGGAACACCTGGTCCCCGCCGGGCCTCCCGGCGCACGGCTCCATGGCGACCGCCGCGCCCTCCTCGTCCGTGCCGCCCCGGACGCCCAGGCAGTCGCCGTCGTCCGCGGCCGAGCGCAGGCGCCAGCCGTCCGTGCCGGTGGCCCGCTCGGCGCGGAACCACTGGGAGGCGCCACCGGCCCCGCAGTCGTTCCACGGTTCGAGGGTGTCCTCGAAGGCGCCGCCGTCCACCACGGTGAGGCAGCCGTTGCCGTGCTGGGGGTGGTGGAAGCCGATCTGGTAGAGGCCGCCGTCCGCCCGCCGCAGGTACACCCGAGGCGGAACAGCCCCCGAGCACGGGCGCTGCACGGCGAGCAGCTTGCCCTCCCCGCCGGGCGCCCGGACGGTGCCGTCGCTCAGGCACAACCCGGGCGCGCGGGCCGGACGCACCCGGGAGTACCCGGCGTCGGGACCGGACGTCCCGTCGGACGGACGCCCGTCGTCACCCGCCGGCAGCGCCGCCGACAGCAGCGCGCCGGCGCCGAGCAGGACGGCCGCGCCGAGCGCGACCAGTACGCCGGGCCTGCTCAACCGGGGCCGGGGCCCGCCGGGTCGGCGCGTGAGCCAAGGGCGCCGTGCGCTGCCGCCCTCGCGGGGCGCCTCGCCCGTCCCGTCGTTCAACGGGCCTGCACCGGAGGCCCGTTCGCCGTCCGGGTGCCGTCGGCCGCCGTCCGTTCCCCCGTCCGCGGGCTCCGGTGCCGCCGCGATCCGTTCGGCCGCCGCCAGCCAGACCGGTACGTCCTCCGCCGCGCCGCAGGCCCGCACCAGCGCCGCCACCACCTCCGGGCGCGGCACCGCGTCCCGGCGCAGGGTGTCCGCGAGCGTGCTGCGGGCCAGCACCTCTCCGCGTGCCGCGGCGCGCTCTTCGAGTTGACGGAAGGTCAGTCCACTGCGGCTCTTCAACTCCCGTAACAGGGCGACGTATGCGGAGGCCGTGCGCGCCTCCGTGGGGTCCATGCCCTCAGAGACCGTCATCCCGTCATTCTCATCATGCGCGGCCCGGGCGGCAACTCGCTTGCGGACGGGGCCCGGACGGGCCGGATTCCACCTCCGGACAAGGCGCTGACCAGGCCGGACAGGCTTCTCCTTGTCCCGGACAGCCCAGCCCTTGCCGGACAGGACCGCCCGCCCAAGACTCTGGACCAGCCGCCGCGCCCCGTCCTCGGCACGACGCCCCCGGACGGCGCGGTCGGTCCCAACCCTCACGGAGAGAAGGACGTTCCATGGTTCCGCACGCCCTGCGCACCCGTCTCGCACCGCTCGCGCTCACCGCCGCCCTGGTCGGCGGACTGGCCGTCACCACCACCGCCACCGCCCCCGAGGCGCAGGCGGCGGGCGGCGGTTACTACCTGTACTTCAAGAAGAACTCCGCCAACCCGACCAACTCCAGGCTCTACCTGATGAAGAGCGTCCCGAAGGCCAAGGACAAGATCATCGCCAAGTACCGCGCCGGGTCGGGCAACGGCAGCACGAACGAGTGCGCCCGCAACAAGGGCTGGCTCCCCGGCACCACCACGAAGAACGGCAAGTACGCCATCGAGTTCCACCGCACCGACTACGACGGCGTCATCAACGGCTACGTCATCAAGCTCTCCGACAAGCGGTGCAGCAACGGCACCAAGCGCACGGAACTGTTCGTGCACAGCGAGATGAAGCCCAACGGCAAGCAGGGCACCATCGAGTCCGAGCGCTGGGACGGCCCGAACGACTACTACTCCAACGGCTGCGTCAAGCTGACGCCCGGCGACATCAAGGACCTCTTCGCCAAGGCCAAGCGCTACGGCTGGCCCACCACGATGTACGTCGTCAAGTAGCCGCCCCGGCCCGGCGCAGCCCGCCCGGCCGGCCGGCAGCAGGCGCACAGGGGACGCCTGCTGCCGGGCGGGGGCACGCGTACGGGGCTGGGGCGTTCGGCGCCCCGGTGCCGCGACCTGGGGGGCCCGCTCAGCGCGGGCCCTCCAGCAGCGCGAACCGCGCCCCCTCCGGGTCCGCCACCAGGACCGTCCGGCCGCGTCCGCCGTCGCGGGCGGGGGCCAGGAGCCGCCCGCCCAGCCGCAGGACGCGCTCCATCGCCGCGTCGAGGCGGTCCACCTCGAAGGACGTCACCCAGTGCGGCCCCCGGGCGCGGCGCAGCGCCTCGCCCGCGCCCCGGACGTCCGCGACGGCACGGCCGTCCAGGCGCAGGACCACCCGTTCCGCGTCCGGGGAACCGGCCGGATCGCGGGCGAAGCCGAAGACCGTCTCGTAGAACTTGGCGACGGGCGCCGCCTCGAAGGTCACCAGCTCGTTCCACGCGGGCGTGCCCGGGATGCCGGTGGCCGCCGTGCCGAAGCGCTCCCCGGCCTGCCACACCCCGAAGACGGCGCCCGCCGGGTCGCAGCAGACGGCCAGCCGCCCCGCCTCGCCCGCGTCCAGCGGGCCCACGCCCACGGTGCCGCCGCACAGCCGCACCGCCTCGGCCGTCCGGTCCACGTCCTCGGCGGCGAGGTACGGGGTCCAGGCGACCGGCAGGTTCCGGTCCAGCGGCAGCCGTCCGATGCCCGCCACCTCCCGCCCGCCGATCAGCGCCCGGTCGTAGGGCCCGAGTTGCTGGGGGCCGGGCCGGAACTCCCAGCCGAACAGCTCCCCGTAGAACTCCCGGGCCGTGTCGGGCGCGTGCACCATCAGGCCCACCCAGCAGGGCGCCCCCGGCTCCCGCCGGGCACCGGTCACGTCGTCCCGGCCGTCCGGCTCCCGTGCGTCCGTCATCCGTCACCTTCTTCTCGGCCCGTCGCGGGCCGTGCGTCCGCTTTCGCCGCGGCGGCCAGGACAGTACGGCTTGTGTCGGATCGCGTACGCCACGTGATCGATACTGTCCGGCGGGCAGAGTAGCCCGACAACGACCCGGCGGCCACTCCGTGCGCCAGGATGGGGACATGAACGCCATCGTTTCCGCATCCGAACTCGCCGGAGCCCTGGCGGGCCCGCAGCCGCCGGTGCTGCTGGACGTCCGCTGGCAGTTGAGCGCCCCCTCGGCCGACGGCACACCGTCCTTCGACGGCCGGGCCGCGTACGCGGAGGGGCACCTCCCCGGCGCCGTCTTCGTCGACCTGGACCGGGAGTTGGCCGGCGCGCCCGGCGCGGGGGGCCGCCACCCGATGCCCGGGGCCGACGCGTTCGGCGCCGCCATGCGCAGGGCGGGCGTGTCGTCCGGACGCCCGGTCGTCGTCTACGACGGCGGGCAGGGCTGGGCGGCGGCGCGCGCCTGGTGGCTGCTGCGCTGGGCGGGTCACCCGGACGTGCGGGTCCTCGACGGCGGGTTGCCGGCCTGGGAGGGCCCGCTGTCGACGGCGGCGCCCGCCCCCGAGGAGGGCGACCTCGTGCCCCGGCCGCGCGCGGAGGAGGTGCTCGACGCGGACGGGGCCGCGGCGCTGGCCCGCTCCGGGGTGCTGCTCGACGCCCGCGCGGGGGAGCGGTACCGGGGCGAGGTCGAGCCCATCGACCGGGTCGGCGGCCACATCCCCGGCGCGGTCTCCGCGCCGACCACGGAGAACGTCGGCGCGGACGGCAGGTTCCGGCCCGCCGGGGAACTCCGCGCCCGGTTCGCCGCCCTGGGTGCCGCCGGTGACGCTCCGGTCGGCGTCTACTGCGGCTCGGGCGTCTCGGGCGCCCACGAGATCCTGGCGCTGGCGGTGGCGGGCATCCCGGCGGCGCTGTACGTGGGGTCGTGGTCGGAGTGGTCGGCGGACCCGACCCGCCCGGTGGCAGTGGGCCCCGACCCGCAGTGACGGACACGGGCGGCCCCGGCCCCCGGAAGGGGACCCTGCCGGGGGCCGCCCGCCCGTGCCGGGGCTGCCCACCCTGCCGGGCTGCCCGCCCGTGCTGGGGCTGCCTGACCGTGCCGGGGCCGACCCTGCCGGGGGCGCTCGCCCGTGCTGGGGCTGCTTGACCTTGCTGGGGCCTGCCGGGGCTGCCCGATCTTGCTGGGCTCACCTGCCCGTGCCGGGGTTGCCCGATCCTGCCGGGGCTGTCCGCCCGTGCTGGGCTCGCCTGCCCGTGCTGGGGTTGCTCGCCCCTGCTGGGGCTGCCCGCCCTCGCCGGGGCCGACCCTGCCGGGGTTGCTCGCCCCTGCTGGGGCTGCCCGACCACGCCGGGGCCGACCCTGCCGGGGTTGCTCGCCCGTCCTGGGGTTGCCCGCCACTGCTGGGCCCGCCCGTGCTGGGGCGGCTTGGCCGTTCCGGGGCTGTCCGCTCCTGCTGGGGCTGGCTGACCTTGCTGGGCCCGCCTGCCTGTGCCGGGGCGTGCCCGCTCCTGCTGGGCCCGCCTGCCCGTGCCTGGGTTGCTTGGCCGTGCCGGGGCTGCTCGTCCGTGCCGGGGCTGCTCGTCCGTGCCGGGCCCGCCCGCCCTCGCCGGGGCCGACCCTGCCGGGGTTGCTCGCCCCTGCTGGGGTTGCTTGGCCGTGCCAGGGCGTGCCCGCTCCTGCTGGGGCCGACCCCCACCGCTCGCGCACCGTCCGTCCGCCGGCCTGTCGTCCAGCGGGCCGTCCGCCTGCGGCCCGCCCAAGGCCGCCCACGCTCCGAATTCGTGTGCAGTCCGCGCTTCTTTGTGCTGGGATCGACCATCATGAACCATGACGCACCGGACAGCGCCCCGAGCGACCCGGCCGGGGACAGCACCGCCCCCGACGACGGCACCGCGGACCACGCGGCCCCGTACGTGGCCGACCTGCCCGACCTGACCGACCGGATGGAGCGGAACCTGGCGGAGCACGCCTGCCACCTGCACCGGTACCTGCCCGGTGCCACGGTGACCGGGAACGGGACCGGGGACGTCCTGGTCGCGGACAGCGGCCTGGACGACGACACGTTCAACATCGTCGCCGCGGCCCGCTTCACCGCCGCCACCGCCCCGGCCCGGATCGCCGCGACCGCCGGGGCGCTGGCCCGCACCGGTCGCCCCTTCTCCTGGTGGGTGGGGCCCGCCTCCACGCCCCCGGACCTCTCCGCCCGCCTGACGGCCGCAGGCCTGCCCGCCTCCGAGCACGAGACGGCCATGTGGGCCACGCTGGACGACGGCATCCCGCCCCCGCCCGCCGCCCAGGGGCCGGACATCAGGAGGGTGACCACGCCCGGACAACTCGCCGACTACGCCACCGTCCTCGCCGCGAACTGGGACCCGCCCGCCGACACCGTCCGCCGCTTCTTCGCCCTGGCCGCCCCGTGGGCGTTGGCCGCGGACTGCCCCGCCCGGTATCTGGTCGGCTACGTGGAGGGCCGCCCGGTCTGCTCGGCCGAGGTGTTCCTCCACGCGGGGGTCGCCGGTGTCTACAACATCTCGACCCTGGCGGCCCACCGCCGCCGCGGCCACGGCGGGGCCGTCACGCTCGCGGCGCTTCGCACGGCGCGCGACGAGGGGTACCGCGTCGCGGTCCTCCAGGCGTCGGCCGAGGGCGAGCCCGTCT
The DNA here is from genome assembly GCF_009862265.1 of Streptomyces sp. SID8352. Taxonomy (GTDB): domain Bacteria; phylum Actinomycetota; class Actinomycetes; order Streptomycetales; family Streptomycetaceae; genus Streptomyces. The sequence continues at coordinate 137,355 of NZ_WWGX01000082.1, forward strand.
ACCGCCGCCTGGGGTTCCGCTCCTGCGGCCGGTTCACCGAACACGCCGTCAACGGCTGAACCAACGGCGGGTCATTCACCCGGCCCCGGCGCGCGCGGGCGATGGCGCACTCCCGGCGCCGACGGGCCGTCACGGTCCCGCGCCCCGCCCGCCGGGGCCGGTCCGCGCACGCGGAAGCAGGCGTCGGGCGCGTTGCAACGCCCCGGAGTCCGCTGGACCCCGCACGGGCGAATCCTGCCGCACCGTCCCCGGCATCGGGGGGCACCCGGCCCCTGGCCCGGTGCCGCCGCGATCGCCGCACGGACGGAGCCGGGGGCCGGCGGGGCAGGGGGTCGCGCACGGGGGCATGAAGGCGTTGTGCCCGGCGGGGCAGAGAAGGCGCGCCCGGCCCGGTTCGCGTGCGCCCTTCCCGCGGACGGCGAACCGCGCCCCGCAGACGGCGAACTGCGCCCGGCGGACGGCGCCGCGCCCCGCGGACGGTGCCGCGCCCGGCGCGGCCAGGCGCTACTCCTGCTTCTTCCGGCGGGTGCCGAACACGATCTCGTCCCAGCTCGGCACCGCCGCCCGCCGTCCCGGGCGGACGCCGTCCGCCTCGGCCTGGCGGTCGGTGGAACCGATCAGCCGGTCGCGGTGGCTGCCCACCGAACGCGGCATCAGCACGTCGGCGTAGGCGGAACCGGCCGACGCCGCGGGCGCCGGGGGCTCCTCCAGCTCCGGCTCCTCGGCCGCGGGCTCCTCCGGCGGCTCCGGTGCCCGCTCGGGGACGACGAGGTCGCCCCGGAAGCTCGGCACCGCCTCCAGCAGGCTGGTCAGCGAGTCCCGTTCCCCGGACGCGGTGACCGCGACGTCCTCCGGCGGATCGGACGGCGGCGCGGGCAGGACCGGCCGCTCCCGCAGCTCGCGGTCGAGGCTGCGGTCCAGCGGGCGGTCGCGCGGCAGCCGGGCGATGCGCGGGACGAAGGGGAAGCTGGGCTCGGGCGAGCCGAGGTCGTCGGTCTCGCCGATCAGCGCGCGCGCCTCGTCGTCGACGGCCTGGACGAGCCGCCGGGGCGGGTCGTACGTCCAGCTCGCCGAGTGCGGTTCGCCCGCGACCCGGTAGACGAGCAGGACCTCCCAGGTGCCGTCGTCCCGGCGCCAGGAGTCCCACTGCGCGGTGTCCTTCTCGGCGCCGCGCAGCGTCAGCCGCTCCTGCACGGCCTCGCCGAGCGGCGGGCCGGAGTTCTCGCCGGGGCGGCGGACGGGGGTCTTGCGGGCACGCTCGGCCATGAAGGCGCGCTCGGCCAGCACGGGACCCTCGAAGCGGCGCACGCGGTCGACGGGGATGCCGGCCATCTGGGCCACTTCCTCCGCCGTCGCGCCGGCTCGTATACGTGCCTGGATGTCGCGGGGGCGGAGATGGCTCTCCACCTCGATCTCGATCTGGCCGAGGCGGGGGCGGTCACCGCGCACGGCTGCCCTCAGCCGCTCGTCGATCGGAAGCGTGTACTCCGTCGAGTCCGCAGCCTTCAGCACCAGCCGTGTGCCGTCATTCGAGACGGCCACGACACGCAGTTCGGGCATGGGGACCTCCCGGGTGGTGCCTGCCGACGTCACGTGCGTCGCTGCTTCCGCTCTGTCGAGTGTGGCCTGCCCGGGTGCAGCCTGCCACAACCTTGCCGAGTTGCCCGGCGTGTCGGACGCGGGGCCTGGATCGCCGTTATGGCACGGTTACCTGTTCGCAACGCTCAGTGACCAACGGCGTCACCCTGCGCAAGTAGCCTCCTCCCGGCGGTCCTTCAGGATCCTGGACACCCTGATGGGAGCCTGGACCCAGGGCTCGTCAGACTACTCCATTGGGACCATGCGCGGCGGGGTGGCGCGCCGCCGGATTTCGGCGGAGGAGCGGCTCCCGGCCGCCCCCGCCCCGTGTCCCGGCCGGTCCCCGGTGGTCCCCGGGAGGGGCTCCAAGGTCCCGCGGGTGGCGTACTTCACGTCATCGCCGTAACCGGAACTAATGATTCCGGCTGTGCGTCCCCTTCTCATGCGGTTGATCCCCCACCTGGGGGAACGTCAGGGAAGGTCCGGGGATGCGTGGAAGGCCCGATACCGTGGGTGATGCGGACATGCGTACGGAGGGGGAACCGGGGGGACGGACGGGGTCGAGGCGGATCGACCTCAGCGTGCCCCAGGTCGCGGGCAGCGCCCTCGCGGCGGTGGTCGCCGCCAAGCTCGCCTCCTCCTTCGGCGTCTACGGCACGATCCTCGGTGCCGGTCTGATCAGCGTCGTCGCCACCTGCGGCGGCTCGGTCCTCCAGCACGTCTTCCGGCGGACGGGGGAGCGGATGCGCGACCGCACCGTCCCGGCACGCACCGTCCCCGCGCGCACCGCCACCGGGCGCACCGTCACCGGCCGCGCCCGCGGCGGCGGCCGGGGCCCCGGCCGCCGGGAGGCAGGCGGGGCCCCCGCGCCGGGCGAGTACACCGAGGGCACCGTCCACCGGACCCGGGGCAGGAGCCGCCGGCGGCAACTGATCGGGGCGGCCCTCGTCTTCGGCGTCGCCATGACCGGGATCACCGTCTACGAGGTCGCCGCCGGGCACGATCTGAGCGGCGACCGCAGCACCACGATCGGCGGCGTCCTGTCCGGCCACGACCGCCCCGCGCCCCGCCCCGGCGGGCCGGACGGTTCGGGCACCCCGGAGCCGGACGGCGGCTCCCCGGCCCAGGACCCGGCCGGCTCGGCCGCCCCGGGCGGCTCCGGAGACGGCGGCGCCACCTCCCGGCCCGCCCCGTCCGCGACGCCCGGCGCCACCGCCCCGGCCGACGGCACCGGCCCCGATTCCGCCACCGGCACCGGGGACCCCGCCCCGGACGCCACCGGCGGCGCCACCGGCACCGGGCCCGCCGGCACCGTCCCGGAGGACCCGGCATCGCAGGACCCGACCCAGGAGGGCACGGCGCCGGAGGGCTCCGCTACGACCCCAGGATCCGGCGCAGATGGTCGTTCCGGAACCGCCGGTCCGGGTCCAGCCGGTCCCGCAGCGCCGTGAACTCGCCGAACCTCGGGTACACCCCGGCGAGGTACTCCGCGTCCCGGGTGTGCACCTTCCCCCAGTGCGGACGCCCCTCGTGCGCGGCGAACACCCGCTCGGCGGCGGTGAAGTACGCCTGGTAGGGCGTGCCCCGGAACATGTGGACGGCGATGTACGCGCTGTCCCGGCCCGAGGCGGTGGACAGCGTGATGTCGTCTGCGGGGGCGGTGCGCACCTCGACCGGGAAGCTGATCCGCAGCCGGGACCGCTCGATCACCGCCCGCAGTTCGCGCAGCGTCGCCACGACGGCCTCGCGCGGCACCGCGTACTCCATCTCCACGAACCGCACCCGGCGCGGCGAGGTGAACACCTTGTACGGGATGTCCGTGTACGTCCGCGCGGACAGCGCCCTGCTGGAGAGCCGCGCGAGGGCGGGGACGGTGCCGGGCGCCGCGCGGCCGACCCAGTTCGCCGCCTGGAAGACGCCGTTGGACAGGAACTCGTCCTCCAGCCAGGCCCGGACCGGGCCCACCGGCCGCTCCGGGCCCGCGCTGCGGTTGTTGCGCTTGGTGTTGGTGCCGTCCGTGTGCGGGAACCAGTAGAACTCGAAGTGCTCGTTCTCCGTCCACAGTTCGTCGAAGTCCGACAGCACCCGCTCCCACGGCATCGGCTCCTCGCGCGCCGTGAGCAGGAAGAGGGGTTCCACCGCGAAGGTGATCGCCGTGACGACGCCCAGGGCGCCGAGCCCGATCCGGGCGGCGGCGAACACGTCGGCGTTCTCCGTCGCGGAGCAGGTGAGCACCGTGCCGTCGGCCGTGACCAGCTCCAGGCCCCTGATCTGGGCGGCGAGCGAGGCCGAGGCGCGGCCCGTGCCGTGGGTGCCGGTGCTGACGGCGCCGGAGACCGTCTGCTCCATGATGTCGCCCATGTTCGTGAGCGACAGGCCCTCGCGGGCCAGTGCCACGTTCAGCCGCCTGAGGGGGGTGCCCGCCGCGACGGTCACCGTCATCGCCTCGCGGTCGATGCCGCGGATGCCGGTCAGCAGACCGGGACGGATCAGCACGCCGTCCGTCGCGGCTATGGACGTGAACGAGTGCCCGGTGCCGACGGCCTTGACCGGCAGTCCGTCCTCGGCGGCCCGGCGCAGGACCGCGGCCAGTTCACCGACCGACGCGGGAGCGGTCTGCCGGGCGGGGCGCGCGCTGACGTTGCCGCCCCAGTTACGCCATGTCCCGTTCCCGGCGCGTGCCGTCCCGCGTGCCGTCCCGCCTGCCGTGCGTGTGCTGCCCAACGGTGCCTCCCCGCCGCGGAGCCGGCCGAGTGAGCCGGCGGTACCCGAGGAAACCGACCGCCACCGCGACGGCCCCGGCCACCACCGGAACCCCGTACCCGGCGCGCGCCCCGGCGGCGTCGATCACCACGCCGCCCGCGGAGGAGCCGAGCGCGACCCCGACCGCGAGGCCGGTGCTCACCCAGGTCATGCCCTCGGTGAGCTGCGCGCGAGGTACGTGCTCCTCGACGAGGGACATCGTCGTGATCATCGTCGGAGCGACGGAGAGACCCGCGAGGAGGAGCGCCACGGCCAGGAACGGCAGGTTTCCGACCAGTAGGAGGGGGATCATACTCACGGCGTTCGCACAGATGCCCAGCAGCCAGCGGGGCTCCGGGCGGCCGGCGAAGCGGATCAGCCCGAAGACCATGCCCGCCGCGCAGGAGCCGACCGCGTAGGCGGCCAGCACCAGGCTCGCGGCGGCCTTGTGCCCCCGCTCCTCGGCGAAGGCCACGGTGACCACGTCGACCGCGCCGAAGATCGCGCCCGTGGCCACGAAGGTCGCCACCAGCACCTGGAGGCCCGGGGCGCGCAGCGCGCTGCCCCCGCCGTGCTGCTCCCGGGGGTGCGGCGCGGGCTCGGTGGCCCGCTGCGAGGTCAGCCAGAAGACGCCCACCGCCAGGCAGCAGGCGGCCAGCAGCGGACCGGCCTCCGGGAACCAGGCCGTGGACAGGCCGATGGAGATGATCGGCCCGAAGACGAAGCAGGCCTCGTCGAGCACCGACTCGAAGGAGTACGCGGTGTGCAGCCGCGGGGTGCCCCGGTAGATCGCCGCCCAGCGGGCCCGGACCATCGCGCCCACGCTCGGTACGCAGCCGATGCCCACGCAGGACACGAACAGCACCCAGTCCGGCCAGCCGTAGTGCGCCGCCGGCAGCAGCACGGCCGCCGCCGTGAGGGAGACCAGGGTCGCCGGGCGCAGCACCCGCCGCTGCCCGTACCGGTCAACCAGCCGGGAGACCTGCGGCCCGGCCACGGCGGCGGCCAGCGCGATCGTCGCCGAGAGGGCTCCGGCCAGCCCGTACCGCCCGGTGAGCTGCGAGACCATCGTCACCACGCCGATGCCCATCATCGACAGCGGCATCCGGCCGATGAACCCCGCGGTGGCGAAGCGCCCGCTGCCGGGGGCTGCGAACAGGGCGCGGTAGGGGCTGGGCAACGGGGGCTCCGGAATGGCGCGGGGGAGGGCGGGGGAGGGTGGCGCCCGCGGCACCGGGACACGGGGTCCGCGGCAACGGGACAGGGGGGCCGCGGCACGTCTCGTAAGGTGCGAACGCGGCGCATACAGGTTACGTGGCGATGAGCCCCGACAACACCCCCGGCTTCGGACACTTCGCCCACCGCCGGGCCACCGCTCCCCACGCGACTGACCCTGCGGCCCTGCTCCGCCCCGGACCCTCCGCCCCGCCCCGCCCCGGTCCACAGTGTTCCGGGCGGGTGAGTCGGCGAGTCCCCGGCGACCGCGCGCGGCCCTGGCGGGGCCCCGCGCTCGGGCACCCAGTCCCGGCAGGGCACTTCGCCCCGGTGGAACGCCCCTGCCCCGGCGCCTGACGAGGCCCCGGCGCGCCGTGCGCGGCCCTGGCGGGGTCTTAGGGCTTGGCCCCCACCCAGGGTGGAGCCTCCGGTGGATCACCTCGCCCTGTTGGAACGCCCTGCCCTGGCGGGGCACACTTCCCCGGCCAGGCACCCCGCCCGCGGTGGAGCACTCCGCTCTGGCGGAGCACCTCGTCCCAAGGGAGCCCCCGATCCGGGCGGAGCCCGCAGCGGAGCACCCGCCCCGGCGGGGCACCCGCTCCCGGGGCAGCCCCGATCCGGGGCACCGGCCCGGGGCACCGGCCCCGTACGCGCCTGCTCCGCCCCGCTCCCTCCCGCCTCCCCTGGACACGCCCCTGCGGCCCCACCCGGCGGCGTCCGGCGGGTGCGCCGGATGGGAGGATCGGGGCATGCCTGACGTGCTCGACGCCACCCCCTACGACGCCCTCCTCCTGCTCTCGTTCGGCGGCCCCGAGGGCCCGGACGACGTGGTCCCGTTCCTCCGGAACGTGACCCGGGGCAGAGACATCCCCGAGGAACGCCTGAAGGAGGTCGGACAGCACTACTTCCTCTTCGGCGGGGTCAGCCCCATCAACGGGCAGAACCGCGCCCTGCTGGAGGCGCTGCGCGTCGACTTCGCCGGGCACGGCCTCGACCTCCCGGTCTACTGGGGCAACCGCAACTGGGCGCCCTACCTCACCGACACCCTGCGCGAGATGGTCCGCGACGGCCGCCGCCGTGTCCTCGTCGTCACCACCAGCGCCTACGCCTCCTACTCCGGCTGCCGCCAGTACCGCGAGAACCTGGCCGACGCGCTGGCCGCGCTGGCGGCCGAGGGCCTGGAACCGCCCGCCGTCGACAAGCTGCGGCACTACTTCAACCACCCGGGCTTCGTCGAGTCCATGGCCGACGGGGTCGTCCGGGCCCTGGCCGAGCTGCCCGAGGAGGTCCGGGCCGGGGCGCACATCGCCTTCTGCACCCACTCGATCCCCGTCTCGGCCGCCGACACCTCCGGCCCGCCCGGCGACCACGGCGACGGCGGGGCGTACGTGCGCCAGCACCTCGACGTGGCCCGGACCATCGCCGACGCCGTCCGCGAGCGCACCGGCACCGAACACCCCTGGCGGCTGGTGTACCAGTCCCGGTCCGGGGCGCCGCACATCCCGTGGCTGGAGCCCGACATCTGCGATCACCTGGCGGAGCGGCGGGAGGCCGGGGTGCCCGCCGTCGTCATGGCCCCCATCGGGTTCGTCTCCGACCACATGGAGGTCCTGTACGACCTCGACACCGAGGCCACCGCCAAGGCCGCGGAGCTGGGCCTGCCGGTGCGCCGTTCGGCCACCGTGGGCGACGACCCCCGGTTCGCCGCCGCCGTGCGCGACCTCGTCCTGGAGCGCGCCGCCGCCGAGCGCGGGACCCCGGTGGCGCCGTGCGCCCTGGGCGCCCTCGGCCCGAGCCACGACCTGTGCCCGGTCGGCTGCTGCCCCGCCCGCGCCCCGCGCCCCGCCGCCGCGGGCGCCGACAGCCCCTACGCGTGAGGAGTCCCGTGACCGACGTGACCGCCACCGACCCGTTCCACGCCGAACTGCTGGAGATCGCCCGGGAGGCCGCCCGGCGCGCGGGCGAGCTGCTGCGGGACGGCCGCCCGGCCGACCTCGCCGTCGCCGCCACCAAGTCCAGCCCGATCGACGTGGTGACCGAGATGGACATCGCGGCGGAGAAGCTGATCACCGGGCTGATCACCGACCGGCGCCCGGAGGACGGCCTGCTCGGCGAGGAGGGCTCCGCCCGGGAGGGCACCAGCGGCGTCCGCTGGGTCGTCGACCCGCTCGACGGCACCGTCAACTACCTGTACGGGCAGCCCGCCTGGGCCGTCTCCATCGCCGCCGAGCAGGACGGCGAGCGGGTCGCCGGGGTGGTCACCGCGCCCATGCGGGGCGAGACCTACTACGCGGTGCGGGGCGGCGGCGCCTGGGCGACGGGGGCCTGGGAGGGCGCCCGCAGGCTCTCCTGCCGGGCCGCCGCGCCGCTGGACCGGGCGCTGGTGTCGACCGGCTTCAACTACGTGGCCGAGGTCCGCGCCGAGCAGGCGGAGGTCGCCCGGCGGCTGATCCCGCTGGTCCGCGACATCCGGCGGGGCGGCTCGGCCGCGATCGACCTGTGCGACGTGGCGGCGGGGCGCCTGGACGGCTACTACGAGCGCGGGCTGCACCCCTGGGACCTGGCGGCCGGCGACCTGATCGCCCGGGAGGCGGGCGCGGTCACCGGCGGACACCCCGGACAGCCCCCGTCCGGCGCCCTGACCGTCGCAGCCACGCCCGCGGTCTTCACCCCCCTGCGGAACCTGCTGGTCGACTTCGGCGCGTGACACCCCCGGCGGGCCCCGGTCTCCTCACGGCCGGGGACCCGCCGGGCGTCCGTCGGTGCCGGTGCCGGTGCCGGTGCCGGTGCCGGGGCCGGAGCCTGGGCCTGGGCCTGGGCCGGGACCGTCACCGTGGCGCGCACCGGCCGGGCGCAGTGGCGCTGCTCCCGGCCCGGCGCCGTGACACCCGGAACCTGTCCCGCACCGTGCCGCGGGAATCCGTACCGTGCCCCGGGAATCCGTGCGGGCTCCGGGGCGGGCGTCGTGGCACCGGGGACTTGTGCCGTGAGCCGCCGGGGCCCGTGAGGGGGCCCGGGACCGGCGCCGTGACACCTGGGAGCCGTGCCGTGCTCCGGCGTCCCGCGCCGCGCCCCCCGGCCTCCTGTGCCGTGCTCCCGGCGCCGTGCGGGTCCGGGCCGGGCGTCGTGACACCCGGGAGCCGTGCCGCGCCCCGGCGTCCCGTGCCGCGCCCCGGCGTCCCGTGCCGCGCCCCGGCGTCCCGCGCCCTGCTCCGGCGTCCCGCGCTGCGCCCCGGCGTCCCGTGCGGGCTCCGGGCCGGGCGTCGTGACACCCCGGGCTGTGCCGCGCCCCAGCGTCCTGTGCCGTGCTCCCGGCGCCGTGAGCGGGGTCTGGGCCGGGCGTCGTGACACCCGGGCCCCGTGCCGTGAGCCGCCGGGACCCGTGCGGTCCCCGGGCCGGCGGGGTGGTCCCCGGGACGGCCGCCGCGCCGCCCGCGTCCGCCGCGCCGCGCGCGAAAGGGCCCCGGCGCTGGGTCTCGCCGGGGCCTGGTGTTCACGGGCTTCTCAGTTGCCGTTGGCGGACGCGCCGACCTCCACGCCGTGCTCGGCAGCGAGCCGGCGCAGATCGTCGAGTTCGCCCAGCTCCACCTCGACGAGGAAGTCGTCACCCTCGTCGCGGGCCCGGGAGAGGTCGGACTCGGTCGTCTTTATGCGCTGCAGAAGTCCTGCGGTGAAAGCGTCCATGCTGCGCCCCCTCGTCCTGGGTCGTGGGTCGGTGGCACGGGGGTGTGCCGATCGAAAGGAACGATCACCTCTCCGGTGGAGTGCCCAGCGCCCCCCACTGGGCGGCGACGGTGCCGGACACCCACGCCCGCTCCTCGGGAGCGGACCGCGGCGCACCGCGTGGCATGCGGTACGGGCAGAGCGCGATCGTGGGGTGTAAACCGGTCCTCCCCGCACTCTCTTTCGCGGAAACCTCTCCCGCACGAGAAAATTTCGTCCTCACCGGATTCCCCGTCCGCCGCCCGGCCACCACCGCACGGCTCCCGGGGGCCCCGGCGACCCCGTCCCACCCCCGCCTTACCGCCGACTTATGGCCGAAAAGGGCAGGATGGGGCCGACACCCCCACGAGCCCCCCGCTCCCGCGCGCCCGCGCGAGGCCGCCCGGGGCGGACACAGGAAGGACCAGCCACGTGCGCGTACTCGTCGTCGAGGACGAGCAACTGCTCGCCGATGCGGTGGCCACCGGACTGCGCCGGGAGGCCATGGCCGTCGACGTCGTGTACGACGGCGCGGCGGCCCTGGAGCGCATCGGCGTCAACGACTACGACGTGGTCGTCCTCGACCGCGACCTCCCCCTGGTCCACGGCGACGACGTCTGCCGCCGGATCGTCGAGCTGGGCATGCCGACCCGGGTGCTGATGCTCACGGCCTCCGGCGACGTCAGCGACCGGGTCGAGGGCCTGGAGATCGGCGCCGACGACTACCTGCCCAAGCCCTTCGCGTTCAGCGAGCTGATCGCCCGCGTCCGCGCCCTGGGCCGGCGCACCAGCGTCGCGCTGCCCCCCGTCCTGGAGCGGGCCGGGATCAGGCTGGACCCCAACCGCCGGGAGGTCTTCCGCGACGGCCGGGAGGTGCAGCTCGCGCCCAAGGAGTTCGCGGTGCTGGAGGTGCTGATGCGCAGCGAGGGCGCGGTCGTCTCCGCCGAGCAGCTCCTGGAGAAGGCCTGGGACGAGAACACCGACCCGTTCACCAACGTCGTGCGGGTCACCGTGATGACCCTGCGCCGCAAGCTGGGCGAGCCGCCCGTCATCGTCACCGTCCCCGGCTCCGGGTACCGGATCTGATCGACCGTGGCGTCCTCTCCCGCACCCCCCGGGGTGCCCCCCAAGCCCACCTGGGACCCCCGGTCGGTGAGCCCGCTGCCCTGGCTGCGGCCCACCATCCGGATACGGCTCACCCTGCTGTACGGCGGCATGTTCCTGATCGCCGGGATACTGCTGCTGTCGATCATCTACCTGCTGGCCGCCCAGGCGGTCCGCACCGGCAACCAGCCCCTGTACAAGATCGTCGACTTCGACGGCCTCCAGGTCTCCAGCACCGACTGCCCGGGCGTCACGCACGGCAACCTCTCGCTCACCGAGTTCAACGCGGCGATCAGCGAGTGCATCGACCACCAGCGCCAGGTCGCCCTGGACCGGCTGCTCAGCCGCTCCCTGCTCGCCCTGCTCGGCCTCGCCGTCATCGCCTTCGCCTTCGGGTACGCCATGGCCGGCCGCGTCCTGTCGCCGCTGGGCCGGATCACCCGCACCGCGCGCGCGGTGGCCGGTTCCGACCTCTCCCGGCGGATCGAGCTGGACGGTCCGGACGACGAGCTGAAGGAGCTGGCGGACACCTTCGACGACATGCTGGAGCGGCTCCAGCGGGCCTTCACCGCCCAGCAGCGGTTCGTCGGCAACGCCTCGCACGAGCTGCGCACCCCGCTGGCGATCAACCGCACCCTCCTGGAGGTGCACCTGTCGGACCCGAACGCCCCGGTGGAGCTCCAGCAGCTCGGCAAGACCCTGCTCGCCACCAACGAGCGCAGTGAGCAGCTCGTGGAGGGCCTGCTCCTGCTCGCCCGGAGCGACAACCAGATCGTCGAGCGCAAACCGGTGGACCTCGCCGAGGTGGCCGGCCAGGCCGTCGACCTGGTGCACGCCGAGGCCGAGGCCAAGGGCGTGCGGCTGGGCGGCGAGCGCGCCCCGGCCGTGGTCCAGGGCAACGGGGTCCTGCTGGAGCGGATCGCGCTGAACCTCGTCCAGAACGCCGTGCGCTACAACGTGCCCGAGGACGGCCGGGTCGAGGTGACCACCGCCGTGGAGAACCACCAGGCGGTCCTGGTGGTCACCAACACCGGCCCGGTGGTCCCGGCGTACGAGATCGACAACCTCTTCGAGCCGTTCCGGCGGCTGCGGACGGAGCGGACGGGCAGCGACAAGGGCGTGGGCCTCGGCCTGTCCATCGCCCGCTCGGTCGCGCGGGCGCACGGCGGGCACATCTCCGCGCGCCCCCGGGAGGGCGGAGGGCTCGTGATGCGTGTCACGCTGCCGATCTGAGATCATGGCCCCGACATTCGGCCGGGGACCCGGGGATGTTCGCTTTGGGCGGAATTTCCGGGCCCCCGGCCGGGCTCGTCCCTGTGTGATCGATCACAGCGGTGACTTTCCGGTCATCTACTCTCCGTGATCATGACCCCTGTGAAAAGCCGGGAAAATCCTGGTTTTCGAGGGTCGGGATCACGGGAAGTACACGGTGAGACGCCCTTTGAAGTGCGGCGATCGGACCGTGTACGGTCACCGTCGCCATCCAAGCCGATCGCCTTCGGGGGGTCCGGTTGGGTGTCGATTGAGTAACAGACCTTGATGTGAGGCAAAATCTCCGCCTCAGGTCGGGCACAAGTCCGGCCTCTCACGCGTTACGTGCGCTGGAGACACCGCAGACACCCAGAGGGGGAGAGCGACCATGGCAACCGATTACGACACTCCACGCAAGACCGACGACGACGTCGACTCGGACAGCCTCGAAGAACTGAAGGCCCGGCGGAACGACAAGTCCGCCTCGGCCGTCGACGTCGACGAGTTCGAGGCCGCAGAGGGCCTGGAACTGCCCGGCGCCGACCTGTCCAACGAGGAACTGGCCGTTCGTGTGCTGCCCAAGCAGCAGGACGAGTTCACCTGCATGAGCTGCTTCCTGGTGCACCACCGCAGCCAGCTGGCCCGCGAGAAGAACGGCCAGCCCATCTGCCGCGACTGCGACTGAGGCGGGGTCGGCCGTGACCGGCTCGACCCCTCCCTGGAAGCGCCGCCCCTCCTCGCGGGGAGCGGACCAAGGGCCGTCCCACGGCCCGGACAGCGCGCGTGACGACGAGCGGGGCCCCACCGTCGAGGGAAAGGCCCCGCTCGGCGTATCGGACGACCGGGGCGAGCGCCCCGTGCGGGCGCCCGCTGCCCGGCGTCGTGCGGCGGCCTTCCGGGACCGGGCGGAACAGGGCGTCCGCAAGGGCGGGGACCGCGCCAGGGCGGCGCTGGCCCACCTCGCGGACCGGATCATCGACCTGGCCCCCCGCGTCCCCGTGCGCGACCTGGCGACCCTGCGCCGCCAGTTCCCCGGCCTCGGCCCCGAGGAGATCGCGGACCGGCTGATCGCCGGCGCCGCCCGGGCCACCGCGACCGTCGGCGCCGGTGTGGGCGCCGCCGCGATGATGCCCGTACCGCCCGCGATGCCCACCGAACTGGCCGCCGAGATCACCGGCGTCGCCGCGATCGAGCTCAAGCTCATCGCCGAACTCCACGAGGTCTACGGGCTCCGCCCGCCGGGCACGCTCGTCCAGCGCAGCACCGCCTACCTCAACTCCTGGTCCGACGAGCGGGGCGTCGAGGTGATCAACCCGGCCACCCTCGGCTCCGCCATGAACAGCCACGCCAAGCGCCATCTGCGCCAGCAGGTCATGAAGCGCACGGTGCGGGACCTGCCCAACCTGATGCCGTTCATGGTCGGCGCGGCCGTCGGCGCCGTGATGAACCGCCGCGACACCCGCAGGCTCGCCGCCCGCGTCCGCACCGACCTGCGCCGCCGCCAGGTGCCCTGGGAGGCCCTGGGGGAGCTGCCCGCCCTGGAGGAGCCCCGCGACGCCCTGGACATGGACGCGCGGCGCCTCACCGGCGGCCTCACACGCCGTCTGCGCCCCGGCCGGGACAAGGGCTAGGGAAAACCGCCCGGGACCGCCGCGGGCGCGCTACGAGGCCGCCTGCGCCGCCTTCAGGGCCTCCACCAGACGCTCCGGCTCCCGGGTCGACAGATACAGGTACGGCGTCGGGTCCGCGGGGTCCGTCACCTCGATCCGCACCGCCCGGGGGACGTACGCCCGCAGCAGCATGAAGGCGCGGGCGTCGGCCTTGTGCGTGCGCCAGGCGCGGGCCTCCTCCGGGTCGAGGACCTCCGCCCCGCCCAGCGCGCTCACCGGGACCGTCGCCTCGCCCGCCACCAGCGAGCCGCCCACCACCCGGATCCGGACCGAGCCGTACGAACTGGCCGCCACCGCGGCCACCGCCGTCCCCCCGGCCAGGCCGCCGAGCATCGGCAGCGTGCCCAGGGGCAGCAGGACCAGGGCCATCGAGAGCCCCACCAGGAAGGAGATCAGCCACCACGAACGGGGCGCGGTGAGACGTTCTTCGTACGGGGTGGCGGAGAGCTGCATGGAGCAAGCTTGGCAGGTATCGGTGATCGGCCGACGCGCGGGTAAGGTCTGCGCCTGTGAGTGGTACTTCCCCGGCTCTCCAGCCCCCCGCCGACGCCGTACGGCCCGTCCGGCACCCCGACGCCCCCGCCCCCGGCGAGCCGCTCGGCGCGCACTACGACCAGTGCTTCGGCTGCGGCGACGACCAGCCCCACGGACTGCGCCTGCGGGCGCGGGCCGCCGAGGGCGTCCGGGTCACCGCCGAGTTCACCGTGCGCCCCGCCCACCAGGGCGCCCCCGGCCTCGCCCACGGCGGCGTGCTGACCACCGCCCTCGACGAGACCCTGGGCTCGCTGAACTGGATGCTGCGCACCATCGCCGTCACCGGCCGCCTGGAGACCGACTTCCTGCGGCCCGTCCCCGTCGGCACCACCCTGCACCTGGCGGCCGAGGCGACCGCCGTGGCCGGACGGAAGATCTACTCCACCGCCACCGGCCGGATCGGCGGCCCCGACGGGCCCGTCGCGGTCCGCGCCGACGCCCTCTTCGTCGCGGTCGAGGTGGACCACTTCGTCGAGCACGGCCGCGAGGAGGAGATCCGCGCCGTCCTCGACGACCCCGACCAGGTCCGCCGGGCCCGCGCCTTCGAGGTCAACCCGTGAGCCGGGAGCCCCTGGAGGTGCCGCTCCGCCGCGTCGACCCCGACGTGCCGCTGCCGGAGTACGCGATGCCCGGCGACGCCGGGGCGGACCTGCGCACCACCGTCGCCCACGTCCTCGCCCCCGGCGAACGCGCCGTCCTGCCCACCGGGGTGTCGCTGGCCCTCCCGGAGGGGTACGCGGCCTTCGTGCACCCGCGTTCCGGACTGGCCGCCCGCTGCGGCGTCGCCCTGGTGAATGCCCCGGGAACGATTGATGCCGGGTACCGTGGGGAGATCAAGGTGATCGTGGTGAACCTCGACCCGTACGAGACCGTGCGGTTCGAGCGCTTCGACCGGATTGCCCAACTGGTCGTCCAGCAGGTCGAGAGGGTCCGCTTCCGTCAGGTCGCGGAACTTCCCGGATCGGCGCGGGCCGAGGGGGGCTTCGGGTCCACCGGCGGCCACGCCGGCACGGACCGTGCAAGCGGCACAAGCGGCCGGGTCGCCGAGGGCGGCCCGGCGGGTGGGAATCGATACGCTTCGGTCGTATCCGACCGGGAAGGACAGTGACGTGTTCGGACGTCGCAAGAAGATGGATGCCGCCGATGACGCGGCCGGCGAGGCCGAGCAGGTCGTCGACGACGCCGAGCCCGGCGCGGAGGGGCAGCGCGAGCGCGTTCGCCTCGAACCCGAACCGCGCCCCGACGGCCCCTGGGACAGCAGCGAGGTAGGCGAGCCCGGCGAGGGCCGCGTGGACCTCGGCGGACTCTTCGTCCCCGGCGTGGACGGCATGGAACTGCGCGTGGAGGTCGCCGGTGACGCGATCGTCGCCGCGACGGTCGTGCTGCGCGACAGCGCCATCCAGCTCCAGGGCTTCGCCGCCCCCAAGCGCGAGGGCATCTGGGGCGAGGTCCGCGAGGAGATCGGCTCCGGGATCACCCAGCAGGGCGGCATCGTCGACGAGGTCGAGGGCCCGCTGGGCTGGGAGCTGCGCGCCCAGGTGCCGGTGCAGCTCCCCGACGGCACCGGCGGCTTCCAGGTCGTGCGGTTCGTCGGCGTCGACGGACCCCGCTGGTTCCTGCGCGGGGTGATCTCGGGACAGGGCGCGGTGCAGCCGCAGGCCGCCGGGCTCCTGGAGCAGATCTTCCGCGACACCGTGGTGGTGCGCGGCGAGGGCCCGATGGCCCCCAGGGACCCGATCGTGCTCAAGCTGCCGAACGACGCGCAGATGGTGCCCGAGGGCGTGCAGCAGGAGGAGACCTCCCGGTTCTCGGGAGGCATGGGCCAGCTCCAGCGCGGACCGGAGATCACCGAGGTGCGCTGAGCCCGGTTCCCCGGCCACACCGAGGGCTGCGTCCGCCGGCGCGGCCCTCAGCCGTGTCCGGGCTCCGACCGGGGCGCCCCCGGCGGCCCCGCGTTCCGGTCCGTGCCCGGCGCCCCGGGAGGCGCGCCCGGCCTCTCCGCGGCCCGTTGCCGGCCCGTGTGGCACGGCCCGCGTCACGCCCCTCCCGCCCCGCCCGCGCAGGTGGCCGGACCGCCCGCCGGGGGCCGGTCGCGCAAAGGACGCCAGGCTCCGGGCACCGGGTCCGGAGGGCGACCGGCGCGGAGCGGAAACGACGGCGGAGCACCACCGCAGAACGGCCCCCGGAACGCCACCGGAGCGCCGTCCGACGGCACCAGGGGCGCTCGACGGCACCGGACACGGGCGCGCGGCACGGACACCGACCGGCCCGGTGCCGGGCACCGCCCGGTCCCGCGGACACCCCCGTACCCACCGCCCCGGACCCCCGGGAGCCCCAGAGGACCGACCGGAGGACGATGAGGGCACATGGGACGCGGCAAGCTACGGATCTACCTCGGCGCGGCACCCGGCGTCGGCAAGACCTACGCCATGCTCTCCGAGGCGCACCGGCGGGTCCAGCGCGGCACCGACTGCGTCGTGGCCGCCGTCGAGCACCACGGCAGGGCCCGCACCGAGACCCTGCTGCACGGCCTGGAGCAGGCGCCCCGGGCGTCCGGACGGGACGCCGCCGCCCGGACGGAACTGGACCTGGACGCCGTCCTGGAACGCGCCCCCCGGGTCGCCCTGGTCGACGACCTCGCGCACACCAACGCCCCCGGCTCGCGCAACGCCAAGCGCTGGCAGGACGTGGAGGAACTGCTCGCCGCGGGCATCGACGTGGTCTCCACCGTCAACATCCAGCACCTGGAGTCCCTCGGCGACGTCGTCGAGTCCATCACCGGGGTCCGCCAGCGCGAGACCGTGCCCGACGAGGTGGTCCGCCGCGCCGACCAGATCGAACTGGTCGACATGTCGCCCCAGGCGCTGCGCCGCCGCATGGCCCACGGCAACATCTACC
>NZ_WWGX01000083.1 GCF_009862265.1 Streptomyces sp. SID8352
CGGCGGCGGGGCCGGGCCCCGGACTCCGTGTGATCACGCAGGCCAAACCCTACCCCATGCGCAGGCGGCATCGGGCCCCCGGCCGGGGTGGGGCGACGGAGTGTCCGCACCGGCGGCCGGACGCGACCACGCCCGGTCGCCCCGGGCGGTTCCGACCCGGACGGCGTCGCCGCGTGGACAGCGGCCTCGTCCTCCACGCGCCCGCCCTCCCGCTCCCGCCCGAGCCCCGCGGCCCCGCGGCCCCGGGTGGATCGTGTCCGCCCGCCCCTGGGCCGACCGGCGGGTCGTCCGGGTCGCCGGACGGCACCGGGTGCGCGGCGTCCCACGGATCACGCCGGGCGCCGCCACCGGCACGGTGGCGGACGCGCTGTTCGCCGTGGTCCTTCCGTCACGCCCCGCAGGAGCGCAGGAAGCGGCGGGTGCGGACCGCGATCGGCAGGGGTGACTCCGGGTCGCAGGGGTACATGTCCTGCTCGACGATGGCGAACAGGTCGATCCCGAGTCCCTGGGCCGCCGTGAGCACCGGCCCCAGGTCGGGCACGCCGGACGGCGGCTCGCACATCACCCCGCGCGCCACGGCCGGGCCGAAGGGCACGCCCTCCGCCCGGACCCCGGCGAGGATCTCCGGGTCGACCTGCTTGAGGTGGAGGTAGCCGAGGCGCTCGCCGTAGGTCTGGATCAGCTCGACGCTGTCGCCGCCGCAGTAGGCGTAGTGGCCGGTGTCCAGGCAGAGGCCGACCAGACCGGGGTCGGTGGCGTCCAGGAAGCGGGTGACGTGCTCCTCGGTGTCGATGTGGGTGTCGGCGTGCGGATGGACGACGGCCTCCAGCCCGTAGGCGTCCCGGACCTCGCGGCCCAGGCGCTCCATGCCCCGGGCGAGGTGGGTCCACTGCCGGGCGGTCAGTTCGGGCGGCTCCAGGATCTCGGCGGTCCGGTCGTCGCGCCAGAAGGAGGGGATGACGACGAGGTGCCGGGCGTCCACGGCGCGGGCCAGGGCGGCGACCCGGCGGACCTGCTCCCACGCCTCGTCCCAGGCGGCGGGGCCCCGGTGGAGTCCGCAGAAGACGGTGCCCGCCGAGACCCGCAGTCCGCGCCGGGCGACCTCGTCGGCGAGGCGGGCCGGATCGGTGGGGAGGTACCCGTAGGGGCCCAGTTCGATCCACGCGTAGCCGGCCTCCGCGACCTCGTCGAGGAAGCGTTCCCAGGGGACCTGGCGGGGGTCGTCGGGGAACCAGACGCCCCAGGAGTCGGGCGCCGAGCCGACGCGGATGCGGTCCAGGGCGGAGGACATGTCGGGGCTTCCCTTCGGCGTGCGACGGACGGGGCCGGGACCCCCCGGACGGATCAGGTCGCCGCCGCCCGGCGTCGACCGGGCCCTTCCGGGGGACCTACTGGAGGGACGGCAGCCACCGCCCGGTCCGAGGAGCCCCGTACATGACCGAGTCAGCGCAGGTCTTCGATCTGATCACGATGGGACGGGTCGGAGTCGATCTCTACCCCCTGCAAACGGGTGTACCCCTGGCCGACGTGGAGACGTTCGGCCGGTTCCTCGGCGGCTCGGCCGCCAACGTGGCCGTCGCCGCCGCCCGGCTGGGCCGCTCCGCCGCGCTGATCACCCGCACCGGTGACGACCCGTTCGGCGGATATCTGCGCCGCGCACTGGCGGAGTTCGGCGTGGACGGCCGCTGGGTGCGGGCGGTCGCCGCCTACCCGACCCCGGTGACCTTCTGCGAGATCTTCCCGCCGGACGACTTCCCCCTCTACTTCTACCGCCGCCCCAAGGCCCCCGACCTGGAGATCCACCCCGGGGAGCTGGATCTCGGGGCGATCCGGGCGGCCCGGGTGTTCTGGGTGACCGGCACCGGTCTGAGCGAGGAGCCGAGCCGTACGGCGACGCTGGAGGCGCTCGCCCACCGCGCGAAGTCCGGCACCACCGTCCTGGACCTGGACTGGCGGCCGATGTTCTGGAGCAGCCCCGACGACGCCCGGCCGTACTACGCGCGGGCCCTGCGGCACGCGACGGTCGCCGTCGGCAACGTCGCCGAGTGCGAGGTCGCCACCGGGCTGCGCGAGCCGCGCGCCTGCGCCGAGGCGCTGCTGGCGGCGGGGGTGGAGCTGGCCGTCGTCAAGAGGGGGCCGGCGGGGGTGCTGGCCGCGCACCGGGACGGACGGACCGTCGAGGTGCCACCGGTGCCGGTGGAGGTCGTCAACGGGCTGGGCGCGGGCGACGCCTTCGGCGGCTCGCTCTGCCACGGGCTGCTCTCCGGCTGGGACCTGGAGCGGACCGTGCGCCGGGCCAACGCCGCCGGCGCGCTGGTCGCCTCGCGGCTCGCCTGCTCGTCCGCGATGCCCACGGAGGCGGAGATCGACGGCCTCCTCGCGGACGCCGCGCCGTGACGCGCACCGGCGGAGGGGCCGCGGCGCGCCGTGACAAGCGCCGGCGGACGGGGCCATGACGCACCGCGACCCGCACCCCGCGAGCGGGCCGCACCGCGCCGTGACGCCCCGCCGTGACGGCGCCCCACCGGTGCCCGTCCCCTCGCCGCGCGCCGGACCCAACGGGGGAGCCCCTCCGGGACCCGCCCGGGAGGGCCCCGCCATGCCGCCGCGGCGGCGGCACAGGGCATGGTGGGGGCGGGGCACCGCGCCGCCCGGACCGGGCCGGTGCGCAAGGGGCCGCGGCCGCGGCCCCCGTCCCGCCGTGACCGAGGAGAGGACCGATGACGCACCACCTCCCCGCGGGCAGCGCCGCGAGCGGCCCGTATCTCGTGGACGTGACGCCCCGTACGGCCGGCTGGGGCCATGCGTCCCTGCGGGTGATCCGCCTTCCGCCGGGCGGCAGCCACAGCTTCGACAGCGGCGGGAGCGAGTGGATCGTCCTCCCGCTCAGCGGCGGCTGCACGGTCACGACCGGACCGGCCACCGGCGGGCCCGCCGCCGACCCGGCGGACACCGCCCCCGGGAACGTCACACCGGCGGAGACCTCCGGGACCGCTCCCGCGGTGGCCGCCCCCGGGCCCGGCGCTCCCCCGGACGCCGCCCGTCCGGGGCCCGCCGCCGGAGCCGGGCCGGACGCGCCGCGGACCTTCCGGCTCACCGGCCGCGACAGCGTCTTCGACGGGGTGAGCGACTTCGCCTACGTGCCCCGCGACGCCCGCACCACCGTGGCCTCGCAGGGCGGCGGACGGTTCGCGCTCGCCGGGGCCCGTTGCGCCCGGCGGCTGCCCGCCCGCCGCGGCCCCGCCCACCGGGTGCCCGTCGAGCTGCGGGGCTCCGGCAACTGCTCGCGGCAGGTCAACAACTTCGCCGCGGCCGACGCCTTCCCCTGCGACCGGCTGATCGCCGTCGAGGTGCTGACCCCCGGCGGCAACTGGTCCTCCTTCCCGCCCCACAAGCACGACCGGCACCGCCCCGGCGAGGAGTCGCAGCTGGAGGAGGTCTACTACTTCGAGTTCGCCGCCCACGACGGCGTCCCCGGCCTGGGCTACCAGCGGGTCAGCCCGTCCGGGGCGGGCGGGGGGACGGACGTGCTGGCCGAGGTCCGCGACGGGGACGTGGTGCTGGTCCCGGACGGCTGGCACGGGCCCTCGATGGCCGTGCCCGGCCACCACATGTACTACCTCAACGTGATGGCCGGGCCCGTCGACGAGCGCGCCTGGCGGATCCGCGACCACCCGGACCACGCCTGGGTCCGCGACACCTGGCCCGGAACCCCGGCCGACCCCCGGCTCCCCCTCTACAGCGCACCGGAGCGTCCCGCATGAGCACCGCCACCCACCGGCTCACCACCGCCCAGGCCCTCGTGCGCTTCCTGGCCGCCCAGTACACCGAACGCGACGGCGTGCGGCACCGGTCGGTCACCGGCGTCTGGGGCATCCTCGGCCACGGCAACGTGGCCGGGCTCGGCCAGGCCCTCGTCGAGTACGCCGGGCTGCTGCCGTTCCACCAGGGCCGCAGCGAACAGGCCATGGTGCACGCGGCCGTCGGGTACGCGCGGCGGCTCGGCCGGCTGTCGGCGCAGGCGGTGACGACCTCCATCGGTCCGGGCGCCACCAACCTCGTCACCGGGGCCGCGCTCGCCACCGTCAACCGGCTGCCCGTCCTGCTGCTGCCCGGCGACTACCTCGCCGCGCACCCCGCCGACCCGCTGCTCCAGCAGCTCGAACACCCGGTCGGTGCCGACGTCTCCGTCAACGACACGCTGCGGCCGGTGTCCCGCTACTTCGACCGCCTCACCCGCCCCGAGGCGCTGCTCGCCTCCGCCCCGGCCGCGATGCGGGTGCTCACCGACCCCGCGGAGACGGGCGCGGTGACCCTCGCGCTCCCCCAGGACGTCCAGGCCCAGGCCCACGACTGGCCCGCGGAGTTCTTCGCCGACCGGGTCTGGCGGGTGCGCCGCCCCGCACCCGATCCCGCCGAACTCGCTTACGCCGTGAGGGCGGTGCGGTCCGCGGCACGGCCGCTGATCGTCGCGGGCGGCGGGGTGCGGCACAGCGGGGCCGAGTCGGCGCTGCGGGTCCTGGCGGACGCCACCGGCATCCCCGTCACCTCCACCCAGTCCGGGAAGGGCTCGCTGCGCCACGACCACCCGGCCGACATGGGCGGCATCGGCCACACCGGCACCGCCGTCGCCGACGAACTGGCCCGCACCGCCGACCTGGTGATCGGGGTCGGCACCCGGTACACCGACTTCACCACCGCCTCCGGGACGCTGTTCCGGCGCCCGGACGTCCGCTTCCTCAACCTCAACATCACCGCCTTCGACGCCCACAAGCTCGCCGCGCGGACGCTGGTGTGCGACGCGCGGGCGGGGCTCACCGCGCTGGCCGAGGGGCTGTCCGGGCACCGGGTGGCGCCGGTCTACGAGGCGGAGTACCGGGCGGGCCGGGCCCGTTGGGAGGAGACGGTGGTGTCCGCCTTCGCCGCCGGCGACGGGAGCGGGGTGCCGACCCAGACGCAGGTGCTCGGGGCGCTCGACTCGGTGGTGGGCGACGAGGACGTGGTGGTCAACGCGGCCGGTTCGCTCCCCGGGGACCTGCACCGGCTCTGGCGGGCCCGGTCCCCGCACCAGTACCACGTGGAGTACGGCTACTCCTGCATGGGCTACGAGATCCCGGCCGCCCTCGGGGTGCTCCAGGCGGCGCCGGGAGCGCCGGTGTGGGCGCTGGTCGGGGACGGCACCTATCTGATGAACCCGACCGAGATCGTGACCGCCGTCCAGGAGGACCTGCCGCTCAGGCTGGTGCTGGTGCAGAACCACGGCTACGCCTCCATCGGCGGGCTGTCGGAGGCGGTGGGCGCCGGGGGCTTCGGCACCGCCTTCCGCCACCGTGCCGCCGACGGCTCGTTCACCGGGGCGCCGCTGCCGGTCGACCTCGCCGCCAACGCGGCCAGCCTGGGCATGGCGGTGCTGCGCGCCCGCACGGTGCGGGAGCTGCGCGAGGCCCTGGCGGCGGCACGCGAGGCGGTCCGGCCGACCTGCGTGTACGTCGAGACGGCGCCGGACCCGGCGGCCCCCGGCGCACACGCCTGGTGGGACGTGCCGGTCGCGGAGGTGTCCGCGCTGCCGTCCACCACCGCCGCGCGCGAGCGCTACGATCGGGAGGCCGCGGCCCGGCGGCGCCATCTCTGACGCGGCGGGCGGAGGGGCCGCCCGGTCCGCGCGGCCCCTCCCGCGTACCGGCACCCGGCGTTCACGCGCCCGCACCGCCCTCCGCCCGGCCTTGGCGCCCCCGGAGCCCCGCCGCCCGCGTCCACCCCCGTGGGCCGCGGGTGCCCGGGCCGGGGCCGCCACCGAAGCCCGCGGGTCAGTGGGCCGCGTCCAGCCGGGCCCGCTGGTCGGCGGTCAGCTCCAGGTCCACCGCCGCGAGGTTCTCCTCCAGCTGGGCCGTCGTCGAGGCCCCGGCGAGCGGCACGATGGGCAGTTCCGCGCCGATCTGCCAGGCCAGGACGACCTGGTTGGCGGTGGCCCCGGTCTCCCGGGCGATGTCCCGGAGCACCGCGAGCCGGGCCGGGGTGCCCGGGTGGTCGTAGTCCGGCGCCAGCGGCTTGTCCTCGCGGACGTAGGCCCCGGCCAGCAGGGGCGAGTACGCGACGAGCGTGAGGCCGGGCACGGCCCGCAGATAGCCGATCAGGTCCGGGCCCGCGTGGCCGAGGCTGCCGTCCGGGAACAGTCCGCTGGGCACGTCGAAGCGCGGGCGCAGCAGGCTGTGCTGGTACTGGAGCACCTCGTAGCCCGGCAGTCCGGCCGCGGCGGCCAGGGCGCGGGCCCGCTCGACGCGCCAGGCGGCCTGGTTGCTGACGCCGAGCAGTCCGACGGTGCCCTCCGCGACGAGGGCGCCGAAGGCCTCCACGGTCTCCTCCTGGGGGACGGTGGGGTCGTCGATGTGGGCGTACAGCAGGTCCAGCCGCTCCACGCCGAGCCGTTCGCGGCTGCGGTCGGCGGCCTCGCGGATGGTCCCGGCCGACAGGCCCTCCGGGTTGTCGAGGAAGCCGGTGCCGGGGGCGAGGGGGCGGGCGCCGAGCTTGGTGGCGATGAGGACCTCGTCGCCGACGCCCCGGCTGCGCCGCCAGCGGCCGAGCAGTTCCTCGCTCTGCCCGCCCTGACCGCCGTCGTGCCAGTAGGCGTAGTTGTCGGAGGTGTCGATGAGGGTGCCGCCTGCCTCGACGTAGCGGTCCAGCAGCGCGAACGCGGTCCGCTCGTCCGTGAACGACCCGAACAGCATCGCGCCGAGGGCCAGTACGCTCACCTCGCGCCGGCGTGCCGGGTCGGTGCCGATGACGCGGTACTTCATGGCGGTTCCTCCGTGTTTCTCCGGCCCGGTCCTCCGGGCACGGAAGGAGTCTCCGGGCTGGAGCGCACTCGAAGTCAACCCCCTTCCGGTGATGCTATGTTCGCGGCGGTTCACGCCCTTCCGGCGCCGCGCCGGCGCGGCGTCCCGGAACGGCTCCGACAGGGAGGGGCCCTCTTGACCAGCCGTGTGTTCCTGGTGGCGCCCGCGCTCAACTCCTCGGCCCGGCAGGCCCGGTTCGACGACGGGGCGCCGCTCGACGCGGCCGGCCGCGCCCTGGCGGAGCGCGCCGCGCGGTCGCTGCCGTCCGCCTCCGGGGTGGTGGTCTCGCCGACGGCACGGGCACGGGAGACGGCGGCGGCGCTCGGGCTCGCGGGCGAGGAGGTGGCGGCGCTCGGCCCGCTGGACGTCGGTGCCTGGCGGGGCCGCACCCTCGACGAGGTCACCGGGGCGGACCCGGGGGCGGTGGCCCGCTGGCTGGGCGATCCGGAGTCGGCGCCGCACGGGGGCGAGCCGTTGGCGGGCCTGTGCGCGCGGGTCGGGGACTGGCTGACCGGGGTGGGGGCGTCGGACGGCCGGGTCCTCGCGGTGGTGGAGCCCGATGTCGTGCGGGCCGCGGTGACCCGGGCGCTGGGCGCGCCGCCCCAGGTGTTCTGGCGACTGGACGTGCTCCCCCTGACGGTGACGGTGCTGACCGGCCGGTCGGGCCGGTGGAACCTGCGCCCGGGCACGGCCCTGTGCCCACCGGGAACACGGGGGGAGGAGCCCTGAGGGTCCCTCCCGTCCGCCGTGTCCCCGGTGGGCACGGGGCTCGGCGCGGGATGGCGCGACGGGACGCGGCCCGGAACGGGCGGGACGTCGGCCCTCCGGTCGCGCGGGTCGCCCTTCCCGAGGGTGACGGGCCGTCCACGGCCACCGGGCGGAGCGGTCCCGGCGGAGGGTCCTGGACCATGTCCTCCGGCGCTCCGGCCCGGTTGTAGTACCCGGCCCCGCCCTCCGGCGCCGGGGCCTCGTCCCGGACGGTCCCCGCCCCGGCGGTGTGCGTGCCGTTCCGGAGCGGCTCCGGAACGCCGCGGGCCGTCCGGCCGCCGGGCCGACCGGCCGAGCATGTTCCGGACCGTCGTCCATGGCCGGGAAGTGGCAGACGTGGACGACCTGCCCGCTCCGACAGCACCTCGGCCGGCGGCGGGTCGAGCCGCCGGGCACTCGACGGGTCCTCGGCCGAAGCGCTTCTCCGGCGCGGTGCCGCCGCCCGCCGGGAGGCCCGCCTCGTACGGCGCCGTGCCCGCCCGCGGAAACAGTGCCGAGAGGCCCGGGCCGGGAAGCCGGGCACCGGACGGGGTCAGGTCAAGAGTTGATAACGGGCGTCCGACCCCTTGCCAGGAGATATTTGATCAAAGATCATCGCTGTCATGACCCACACGTCTCCCCTCCGTCAGGAGGTGCGATCGATCGAGAGCCAGGTCTACGAACTGATCCGGGACCGGATCGTCCGTGCCGAATACGCCCCCGGTTCGAAGCTCCTCCTCATCCCCCTCTCCGAGGAGCTCCAGGTCAGCACCATGCCGGTGCGTTCGGCGCTGAAACGTCTCAGCGGCGAGGGGCTGGTGGTCTACCGGCCCAACAAGGGCGCGACGGTCGAGCCCCTCGAACTCGACGCGTTCCTCGAACTGCAGGAGATCCGCATGGCGATCGAGGTGCTCGCGGCCCGGACGTGCGCGCGGCGTGCTGACCCGTCCGTGATCACGGAGATGCGCGCCGTACTGGAGAAGCTGCGGACCGGCGCTTTAAGCCTGGAGGAGCTGATCGCCCTCGAGTGGCAGGGCTACCTCGTCTGCTACCGGGGATCGGACATGCCGCGACTGGTCGACCTGATCCTCGAACACGGCCGGCTCGTCGAACGCTATTCGCGGGCCGCGATCGGCGAGGTGTTCGACCGGGCGACGAGCGCCGCCGAGTACAGCGACCTGATCGCCGCCTGTGAGGGCCGCGACGAGGACGCCGCGCAGCGGGCCGTCGAGTCCGGTCTCCGACGCCACATCAGGACCCTCTCCGCCCAACTCCAGAAGAAGGAAGACGAATGAGCGTCGCAGTCATCACCGGAGCCGCGAGCGGCCTGGGCCGCGTGCTGGCCTCCGCCTTCGCCGAGGCCGGCCACCGGGTCGCCGGCATCGACGTCCGGGACGAGGAGCCGCCCGACGGGGTCACGGCGTGGAAGGCGGACCTGACGGACCCGGCAGCGGTCTCCACCGCGTTCACCGAGATCCGGGCGGCGCTGGGGGCCCCGACGGTCTGTGTGACCGCCGCCGGGATATACCCCCGCTCGACCCTCGGCGACGCCACCGCCGAGACCTACCGCGCGATCTTCGACGTGAACGTCCTCGGCACGCTCCTCGCCGCCCAGTCGTTCGCCTCGGTGGCGGACCCGTCGGCCCGCAACACGCTCGTCACCGTCTCCTCGGTCGACGGGATCACGCCCCTCGCCAAGTCCGTCCTCTACAGCGCCTCCAAGGCCGCCGTCATCAACCTGACCGCGGGCATCGCCGGGGAACTCGCCGGTCGCGGCATCCGCGTCGTCGGCATCGCGCCCGGCTACATCGCGACGGACCGGGTGATCGAACTCAACGGCGGCCGGGACAACCTGCCCGCCGACGCCTCCGACCCCGCCGAGATCGCCCGGGCCTGCGTCGGCCTGACGCGGGACGGCGGCATCCCGTTGCTCACCGGGCAGACCGTGACGCTGCGCCGCAGCGCCCTGGAAGCCCCCTCCCTCGCCGAATCCGAGTGAACCCGTACGCGCACAGCCGTATCCGCCCCACCAAGCACAGACGAACCTGAACGAAGGACTTCCCATGGCTCTCCTCAGAAGTAGAAGGCCCCGCTGGATCCGCGCACTCGCCCTGGGCGCGTGCATGACGGTCGGCGCGCCGCTGCTGGCGGCGTGCGGCAGCGGCTCCGACAGCGGTTCCGGTGGCGGGCAGGTGGTCTTCGCCGACTACGGCGGTGTCACCGACGAGGGCTTCAAGGCGGCCTACTTCAAGGACTTCACCAAGGAGACGGGCATCAAGGTCGTGACGGCCAACGCCGACATGGCCCGGTACATCGCGATGGCCAAGGCCGGCAAGTCGCAGTGGGACACGATCGACGCCGACGGCTTCGCCGTGGTGAGCCTGGCCGACCGCGGCCTCGTCCAGAAGCTGCCGCCCAGCGTGCCGCGCAGCGACGCCGTGACCGGGAAGTACCGCGACTACTCGGCCGGCGGGTACACCCAGAGCTTCGTGCTGACGTACCGGAAGTCGGCGTTCAAGACCGCTCCCACCTCCTGGGCCGACGTCTGGGACACCAAGAAGTTCCCCGGCAAGCGCGGCTGGCCGAACTACTACATCGCCACCGCGGAGGCCGCCCTCCTCGCCGACGGCGCCCGGGAGGCGGACCTCTACCCGCTCGACCTCGACCGCGCCTTCGGCAAGCTCGACAAGCTCAAGCCGGCGATGACGATCTACGACTCCTACGCCGCCGTCACCCAGGGGCTCCAGGCCGGAAGCGTCGACATGGCGCTGCTGCCCAACGGCCGCGCCGCGGTGCTGGCGAAGGAGGACCCCGACATCGCCCTCATGTGGGAGCAGAACATCTTCTACCCCTGGAGCGGTCTGACGATACCCAAGGGCGCGCCCAACACCGAGGAGACGGCCAAGCTGCTGGCCCTCATGCAGGACCCGAAGCGCCAGGCCGCGTTCGCCGAGAAGACCTACTACGGCCCGACCATGAAGGCGGCCTACGACCTGATCGACCCGGAGGTCGCCGCCGAACTGCCGGGCACACCGGAGCACGAGGCGCTCGCCGTCACCGTGGACACCGTGGCGCTCGCGGCGCAGACCGACGAGTACATCAAACGCTACTCGGCCTGGGTCGCGAAGTGACCCGTACCGGCATGGACGCCGTCACGACGGCGGCCGGGCCCTCCGCCCGGCCGCCGGCCCCCGCCCCGGCCCCCACCCGCACCCGGCGCTTCGGGCTCGGCCGGGGAGCCCCGCCGCTGCTCGCCGTCCCCCTCCTGTTCCTGACGGGCTGCCTGGTCGTCCCGCTGTTCTTCGTGCTCAGGACCGCGTTCTCCGACGAGAGCGACGTGACCTTCCTGAGCACCGTCCAGGACCCCCTGTTCCGCGCCGCGCTTCTCAGGACGATCGTCATGGCCGCCGTCGTGACCGTGATCTGCGTCGTCCTCGGCCTCGTCTTCGCCCTGGCCCTGTCGATGACGCGCGGGGCGGTGCGGGCCGTGCTCGGCGCCGGGCTCGCCGCGACCTTCGTCATCTCGCTGATGGTGCGCACCTACGGCTGGATCATCCTGATGCAGCCGAAGGGCCTCCTCGCCGACCTCCTCAACACGCTCCACGTCCTCGACGGGCCGCTGGACCTGCTCCAGACCGCCCCGGCGATGTACCTGGGCATGGTCCATGTGATGCTGCCGTACTCGGTCCTCCTCACCTACTCGGTGATCCAGGGCCTCGATCCCAACCAGCTCAAGGCCGCGCGCGGCATGGGCGCGTCCGGGCTGCTGACCTTCCGCCGTGTGGTCCTGCCCCAGATCATGTCCGGTGTCGCAGCGGGCGCGATCCTCGTCTTCATGATCTCGCTGAGCTTCTATGTGACGCCGGCGTTCCTGGGCGGGCCGACCCAGCTGACCATGGGAACGCTCATCGGCCGCGAGATGGGCGAGATCTTCGACTTCAAGTCCGCGGCGATCATGGGCACGATCCTGCTCGCGGTCGTCGGAGCCCTCTATCTGCTGGCGGAGCGCCTGTTCCGGATCAGCGAGATGTGGGAGAACACATGAGCGCCACCGATCTCGAGAGCAACCTCCGGCGGGGGATGCGCCGTCAGCGGCCGTGGCTGGTCGGTGCCGGTCTGCTCATCACCGTCTATCTGGTCGTCCCGATGCTCATCGTCGTCCCGGCGTCCTTCACCTCCGGCTCGTTCCTCCAGGTACCGCCCGACGGATTCTCCTGGCGCTGGTACCGGGCGGTCTTCGACGGCGACGACTGGACGCGCGCGTTCGCCTCGTCGGTACGGGTGTCCGCGACGGCGGCGACCGCGGCCATCGCCGTCGGGACGCTCGCCGCACTCGGCCTGGCGCGGGTCCGGCGATTCGGCCGCGTCCTGCGGCCCGTGTTCTTCCTGCCGATGGTGCTGCCGTACATCGTCTTCGCCCTCGGCCTCGGCCAGGTGGCGATCCCGCTCGGCATGGACGACACCCTCTGGCCGCTGCTGGCCGGACAGGCGGTCCTCTGCCTGCCCATCGCCTTCCTCACCGTGGCCGGCGGCATGTCGAAGATCGACCCGGCGTACGCACGGGCCGCGTCCAGCATGGGGGCGAGCTGGTGGCGCACCGTCTGGAAGGTCGAACTCCCGTTGCTGCGCCGGAACATCCTCACCGGCTGGCTGCTCGCCTTCGCCTTCGGCTTCGACGAGGTCGTCCTCGCCCTCTTCCTCTCGCCTCCCGGCCGGGAGACCCTGCCGGCGAAGTTGTACACGGAGGCCTCCCAGAACGTGTCGCCGCTGCTCGCGTCGGTCAGCGGACTGGTCGTCGCGCTGACCGTCCTCGTCGCCCTCGCGGTGCTGGTCACCCGCAGGGTGAGCGCCGGCGGATCCCGTTCCTGACCCAGCACACGCCTCGTCGCGGCGGGAGTCCGGCCGGCGGCGGAGCCCGCGGCCGGCCCGTCCGGGCCGACGGCGCATAAGGAGAACCACATGAGCCTCGACGTGGAAATCAAGGACCTGTCCCTGTCCATCGGCGGCACCCGAATCCTCACGGACGTGAACCTGCGCGTCCCCCAGGGCAGCTTCGTGACGCTGCTGGGCCCGAGCGGATCGGGCAAGAGCACCACACTCAACGTCCTGGCCGGCTTCCTCACCCCGGACAGGGGCCAGGTCCTCTTCGGCGGGCAGGACGTCAAGGACCTGCCGCCCGGTGCCCGGCAGCTCGGCATCGTGTTCCAGAACTACGCGATCTTCCCCCACATGACGGTGGGTGAGAACGTGCGGTTCCCGCTCGTCGCGCAGCGCATCGGCACCGACCACGGCAAGCGCGTGGCGGACATGCTGGAACTGGTGAAACTGGGCGGGTTCGAGAAGCGCAGGGCCTCCACCCTCAGCGGTGGCCAGTTGCAGCGGGTGGCGCTCGCCCGCGCGCTGGCGGCACGGCCGCAGGTCCTCCTGCTGGACGAGCCCCTCTCCGCCCTCGACAAGCAACTGCGCGAGGCCATGCAGAGCGAGCTGAAGGCCATCCAGCGCGAGGTGGGCGTGACCACCATCAGCGTCACGCACGACCAGGCCGAGGCCCTCTCGATGTCGGACCTCGTCGTCGTCATGAACGGCGGCCGGGTCGAACAGGCCGGTACCGCGGAGGAGATGTACTGCCGCCCCGGTACCGAGTTCCTCGCCCGCTTCCTCGGCGAGGTGAACCTCCTGCCGGTGGCGCCGGACGGCTCGTGCCGCCCTCTGGACGTCCGGGCGACGGACGCGACCGGCCGCCTCCTGGTGATCCGCCCCGAAGACCTCAGGATCGGGCGGACCGACGGGCCGGGCTTCGACGCCACCGTCACCGACGTCCAGTTCCAGGGGGGCACCCTGCGGCTGGAGGTCTCCGTCCCGGACTCCCCGCTGCCCCTGGTGGTCCGGTCCTCCTACGCGGGATACGGCTCGGTCCCGCGGACGGGCGAGAAGGTCCGCCTGTCGCACGACTTCTCCTTCCTCCACTTCGTCGACCCTGCGGCCTGAGCCGCGGCCCGTCCGGCGAACCACCGCAGCAGAACCACCACTCGACTTCCGGTCCACCCGCCGGAGAAAGGTCCGCCATGCCCGCGGCACTCATACCGTCCTCGGCCCGTGTCCTTCCCCTGGCCGTCCGGGGGCAGGGGGCACGCATCCACACGGCCGACGGCCGCGACTACATCGACGGCTCCTCCGGACCGCTCGCGGCGAACCTGGGCCACGGCCACCCCGCGATGCTCGACGCGCTGCACCGCCAGTCGCACGAGCTGGTGTTCGCGCACCGCGGCCAGTTCCGCAACGCTCCGGCCGAGCGCCTGGCGGTCGAGGTGGCCGCCCGGCTCGGCCCCGGCTTCGGACGGTCCTCGTTCGTCTGCGGCGGCTCGGAGGCCGTCGAACTCGCCATGAAACTGGCCCATATGACCTGGGCCGCCGAAGGGCGGCCGGGCAAGCACCGGTTCGTCTCGGGCGGGGTCAGCTACCACGGCAACACGCTCGGCGCGATGAACCTGAGCGGACAGCCCCGGTACTCGTCGGCGTTCAGGCCCCTGGTGCGCGGTGAGCAGACCATCACCGTGCCCCAGACCTTCCGACTCGGCGTTCCGGACGGGAGCACCGCGGCACGGGAGGCGATCGCCCGGCTGCGGGCCGAGTTCGCCGCCCTCGACGTCGAGCACACGGCGGCCGTGGTGCTGGAGGGCGTCGGCGGCTCGTCCTCCGGGGTGGTCGTTCCGCCGCCCGGGTTCTTCGAGGAGCTGCGGGCGCTGTGCGACGAGCACGACGTGCTGTGGATCTGCGACGAGGTCATGTCGGGCTTCGGCCGTACCGGCAGGTGGTTCGCGTTCCAGCACTCGACCGCCGTCCCCGACATCGTGTGCTTCGCCAAGGGCGTCGCGGGCGGATACGCCCCCCTGGGCGGCGTCACCGTCTCCGACCGGGTCTGGGAACGCATCAGCACCGCCTTCCCCTCCGTCGCGGCGGGGCACACCTTCACGAACTTCCCGCTCAACTGCGCCGTGGGCCTCGCCGCGCTGGCCGTCATCGAGGAGGAGGACCTGCTCCGGCGCGTCACCGAACGGGGGGAACGGCTCGGCCGGCAGCTCGGGGTGATCGCAGAGCGGGCCGGGATCATCGGCGACGTCCGCGGCACCGGCTACATGTGGGGGCTGGAGTTCACCCTTCCCGGCACCACCGAGCCGTTCGACCCCGCCCTGGACGTCACGGCGCGCGCGGTCGCCGCGGCGGCGGAGCACGGTCTCCTCGTCTACCCCGCGCGGCTGTGCGCCGGCGACGGGCTCGGCGACGCGCTCATCGTCGCCCCGCCCCTCAACTCGACCGACGACGAGCTCGACGACCTGCTGAGCCGCCTCGACGACAGCCTCCGCTCCATCCGCGCATCTCTCGACATCTGACTGGGACCCACTGATGAAGAACACCTCCCCTCGCACCGTCGCGGTCATCGGAGCGGGAGCGGCCGGCCTGGCCGCCACGCGCGAACTGACCGAACGCGGGTACGCGGTGACCTGCTTCGACCGGGACGACCGCGTCGGCGGCCACTGGAACCACGACTACGAGGCACTGCACCTCATCACGCCGAAGTCGACATCGATGTTCCGCGGCTTCCCCCAGCCGGCCGACTACCCGGCCTACCCCAGCCGCGACCAGATCATCGCCTACATGGAGTCGTTCGCGCGGCGGTTCGACCTGCTGCGGCACATCCGGCTCGGGACGGCCGTCGCGGACGTGCGGCCCGTCGGCACCGGCGACGGTTTGAACGGATGGGAGGTGGAGCTGGGCACGGGCGAGACCCTGCCGTTCGACGCCGTCGTCGTGGCCAACGGCCACCTCCACCACCCGTACGTGCCCGAACTGCCGGGCGAGTTCGCGGGAAAGGTCCTGCACTCGGTGGACTACCGCAACACCGGTGACCTGGACGGCGAACGGGTCCTCGTCATCGGCTCCGGGAACTCCGGCTGCGACCTGGCGGTGGACGCCGCGCAGGCCCGCCACGAGGTGAGCATCTCCATCCGGCACGGCTTCGTCTTCATGCCGAAGTCGATCCTGGGCCGCCCGCGCGCCGAACTGCCCACCCAGAAGCTCCCGCCGAGGCTCGCGGCGCTCGTCCTGCGCTATCTGGTCCGGGTCAGCGTCGGCCGCCCCGAGCAGTACGCCGGGCTGCCGAAGCCCCCGTCGCGCGACCTCACCAAGCAGCGCTCGATCGTCAACGACCTCCTCCCCTACTGGATCCAGCACGGCCGGGTCCGGGTCCGCCCGGCCGTGGCCGAGGTGCGGGGCACCACGGTGACCTTCGACGACGGGACGAGCGACGACTTCGACACGATCCTGCTCGCGACCGGGTTCCGCTACGAGGCGTCCTTCCTCTCCGAGAGCGTGATGAGGCGGGAGAACGACATGCCGCGCCGCTGGGCCTCCGGCACCCTCGTCGACGGGCTCTCCAACCTGTTCCTCGTGGGGCTCATCGCGCCCATGGGCGCGCAGTGGCCGGTCTACGACCAGCAGGCCGCGCTGATCGGGGACCTCATCGAACTGCAGGGGGCCTCCCCCACCGCACCGATCGTCCGCGAGTTCCAGAAGGGCGACGAGGGCTTCGGCGACCTCGAACTCCAGCGTCCGGCGTGGGACGCCATGCACCGGTCCACGCTCGGCACGGTCGCCCGCGTCCGCCGGGGCCTCCTCGGCGCCACCGCCTGACGCCACCGCACCCGACCGACCATCCCCGAGAGAGGACCAGATCATGACCACCGACTTCACCGGCAGGACCGTCGTCGTCACCGGCGGCGCCCGCGGCCAGGGCGCCGCGCACACCACCCTGTTCGCCGAGCGGGGCGCCACCGTCTACGCCCTCGACCTGCTCGACGACCTCGGCGCGGCCCTCCAGGAGGATCTCACCGGCCGCGGCCTGAAGGTCGTGTACCGCCACCACGACGTGACGTCCGAATCCGACTGGGACGCGCTCACGGCCCACCTCGAAGAGGCGCACGGCGCCCTCGACGTCCTGGTCAACAACGCGGGCATCGTCCACACGGCGGAGATCCCGGAGGAGAACCTCGCACGGTTCGAACGGGTGCTCTCCGTGAACACCACGGGGGTGTTCCTCGGGATGAACAAGTGCTGGGCCCTGCTGTCCGACGCCCGCGGCGCCATCGTGAACGTCGCCTCCGTCTATGGCCTGCACAGCAATCCCGGCTATGTCGCGTACACGGCGAGCAAGGCGGCCGTCGTCGGGATGACCCGCACCGCCGCGGTGGAGGGCGCGGCCGTCGGCATCCGCGCGAACTGCGTGTCCCCGGGAACCGTGCAGACCCAGCAGCTCGCGGACGAGGGACGGTCCTACGTCCGTGAGGCGACCCCCATGGACCGCGGCGCCGACCCCTCCGAGATCTCCAGCGTGGTCGCGTTCCTCGCGTCACCGGCGGCCTCGTTCGTCACCGGCGTCGAGGTCCCGGTCGACGGGGGCTTCTCGGCGCACTGACCGCCGGGCCCGGGCGTCGCGAACCGCCCGCCCGGGCCCGGACCGGCTGCCTCCGGTGGTTCAGCGCGCGGTGGTGGCCGCCGCGGCCGGGGGCCGGGACGGGACGGCGCCCGGACGGAGCAGGCGCTGGGCCAGTTCGCCGAAGACGAGGCCGAACCCGGTCCAGAGGGTGATCTGCAGGGCGATCGCCGAGAGGCGGAACCGCCAGAGCAGGGCACCCGGGAATCCCTCCGGCACCTCGTTGACCGAGGGCAGGAAGGCGTACGCCAGCCCGGTCACGACGGCGAAGGCGGCGACGGCCGCGACCGTGGCCCACCAGGTGCCCAGGACGGGGGCGAGGCGCCGGCCGAACAGGGTCGCGGCGACGGCGAGGAGCACCGCGAGGACCATCATCAGGAGGTAGAGACCGGTCCGCCGGGCGATGGTGTCGCCGTCACCGACGGCGGGCGGGTTGGCCGGGTACTTCAGGAACGGGACGACGTAGAGGACGAGCAGGGCGCAGCCGGAGAGCAGCAGCGCCGTGGCCCGGGGCGAGAAGCGGCCGACCCGGCCCAGCGCGAAGCAGTACACGAGCGCGGCGATGCCGCCGAAGGCGACGCCGTAGAGCAGGATGCCGGTGGCGAGGCCCGCGGTGGACTGCAGCGAGCGGGAGACGAGTTCCTCCTCCTCACCGTGGTCGTGGCCGTGTGCGTGGGCCTCCTCGAAGCCGATCGCGCTGTCGATGTGCGGCTCGCCGAGGAAGTAGGCGACGACGAGGGCGAGCACGCCGGCGGCGAGGCCGGCGAGCATGCCCCGCACCAGGAGGTTTCTGACGGTTGCGGAGTTCATGGTGTCTGCTGGTTCCGCTCCGGTCAGTGGCAGGGGAAGCCGAGCAGGTGGCGTGCGTCGTGCACCCACTCGTGGACACCGGTACCGCTGAACACGGACGTGGCGCCCTGTTCGGCGCCGACGAAGTAGAGCACGATCAGCATGAGGACGCCGAGGAAGACCGCCCAGGGGGCAATGGACTTCACCGGAATCGTGGCGGGAACGACGGGTGTGGTGACGGTCGGCTGAGCGATGTGCTGCGCCATGGAGAGTTCCTCCTCGGGGAGTTCGCGTCCCATCTCAGGTGTGCATGACGACGGCCACGGGTCTGACTCACGCCTCCCCCGAGAGGGTGGCGCACACAGTGGCGCGACCGTGCCGGTTTCCCACCGGCTTCCGTTGCGCCGTCGTCGGTAACGGAGCGACGATACCCCTTGGCGGGGACATGGCCAATGGGTCCGGCGGCCGGGAGACCGTCCTCACAGCGGACCCCGGCCCGCCTTCCCCGTCGCGCCCTCCCGGCGGGGAGGTTGACGAACCGGGGCGACTGGCCCTTTCCGGTCGCGTTCGGGACCGGCCGCCGCCGGGCCGCGCCGCCCTCCCGGAGCGCGCGACCGCAGGCCGGAGTGCCGGCGGGCGGTGGCGCGGGCCGTGCGGCCGGGCGGCGGAGCGGCGGGTTGTGGACGTGCCCGTGCCGGAGGGGCGTTGACCGCGCGGAGCCTCCGGGGGTTGGCTTCCGCTGTCCGACAGCCGGAACCGCCCGGCGCCCGGGGAGGTGCGCGCCGCGCGAACGGCGCCCCGCAGGACGCCGGCCGGAGCACCGGCGCTTCACGGGAGGGGCGGCCATGAGCCGGAGAACGGATGGACGAACGCACGGGGGAACGGCACCGCGCGGCCGAAGGGCCCTGTGGCGGTGTTCGGTCCTGTCGGTGGCGCTGCTGGCGGGGGCCGCCGCGGCACTGCCCGCGGCGGCGGCGCCCGGCACGGGCCCGGTGCGGGTGAGCACGGGCGCCGGGGGCGCGCCCTCCGACGGCGACTCGTACGCCAACGGGCTGAGCGGGAACGGACGGTACGCGCTGTTCTCCTCCGACGCCGCCAATCTGGTGCCCGGGGACACCAACGGCGCCACGGACCTCTTCGTCCGCGACCTGCGCACCGGGCGGGTCGAGCGGGTCGACGTGGGGACGGACGGGAGGCAGAGCGCCACCGGGGTGACCGAGGGGGCGATCAGCGGCAACGGCCGCTACGTCGCCTTCGTCGCGGCCAACGACGGGCTGGTCACCGGTGAGGCGGACGGCGGCTCGGACGTCTACGTCCGCGACCTCGCCGCCCACCGGACCCGGCGGGTGACCCGCCCGGCCCCGGGTGCGCCGGCCGACCACGAGGGATCGATGGGCCCGCTGGTCATCAGCCGTGACGGGCGGTACATCGCCTTCCAGTCCAAGCGGCAGGACCTCGATCCGGGGCGGACCAGGACCTATCCGGTGCTGAACATCTTCGTCGCCGACCGCGCCACCGGCGTGTCCCGGGTGGTCAGCATCGGGGCCGACGGTTCGCCGTCCAACGGGCCCTCGGTGGAACCGGGCATCAGCGCCGACGGCCGGAAGGTCACCTTCACCTCCAGGGCCACTAACCTGCTCCCCGACGACGGCTCCGGGACACCCGGGGAGGACCCCGGCGGGACGGGCGGCGCGGAGGCGGACGGGCACGACGGCGCAGGGGCAAACGGGCACGACGGCGCGGGGGCGGACGGGCAAGGCGGCGCGGGGGCGGACGCCCCGGGCGTCCTCAAGCCGCGCGCCTACCCGCTCTACCTGTACGACCTGGACTCCGGCCGGACCAGCGGGGCGAGCGTCAACCCCGACGGCAAGCTGACCGGGGTGGCCCCGGCGAGCAGCTCGGTGGCCCCCGACGGGCGGCACGTGGTCTTCATCGGCTGGGAGATCGACCGAAGGGCCGTCACCACCCACCGCTACGTCGCCTACCTGCGCGATCTGCGCACCGGGAGGACGACCCAGGTCGGCCGGGGCCTCGGCGGCGCCGACGGCACCGGCGAGGACACCTCCGCCGTGATGAGCGCGGACGGCCGCTGGGTGTACTTCACCTCGGACTCGGACAACCTGGTGCCGGGTGACACCGACGGCCGGACCGGTGTCTTCCGCCACGATCCGCGCGGCGGCCGTACGGAGCCGGTACGCACCCCGTCGGACACGAGGGACGAGTTCCTGCCGCCTCTGATCGACGCGCACGGCCGGACGCTGCTGTTCACGGAGTACCAGGACACCGCCCCGGACGACGCCAACGGCTTCTCCGACGTGTTCGCCCTGCGCACGCGCCGCCGCTGACGGGGGACCGCGCGGTGCGCGCCCGGGGGCGGCTCCCGGCGGCCCCGTAGGGCCCCCCCCGGGCTCAGCTCGCGAGCTGGGTGGTGATGTCGGCGAGGTGGCGCCCCTGGTAATGGGCCGCGTCGAGGGTGGCCCCGTCGGGGCGCTCGTTGCCGCCGCTGGGCCAGCTCGTGCCGTAGGGGTTGCCGCCGGCCGCGAACAGCAGCGGGTCGGTGTATCCGGGCGGGACGATGATGTTGCCCCAGTGGTAGAAGACATTGTTCAACGAGAGGATCGTGGACTCCTGCCCGCCGTGCCGGTTCAGCGAGGACGTGAAGCTGGTGGCCGGCTTGTTGTGGAAGACACCCGCCTGCCACAGCCCGCCGGTCTGGTCCATGAACTGCTTGAGCTGGGAGGACACGTTCCCGAAGCGGGTCGGGGTGCCGAAGGCGTAGGCGGAGGCCCACTCCAGGTCCTCCAGGGTCGCCACCGGCACGGAGTTCTTGGTCGCGTCCACATGGGCCCGCCACGCCGGGTTGGCGTCGATCGCGGAGTCGGGGGCGAGTTCCTCCACCCGGCGCAGCCGCACCTCGGCGTTGCGGCTCTCCGCCCCCTTCGCCAGGGCCTCGGCCAGGGCGTGGACGTTCCCCGTGGCGCTGTAGTAGATGACGGCGACGCGGATGCTCATGCGGGGTGCCCTTCCGGACGGTGACAAGACGACAGCCCCACTCTGCGGCCGGACCCGGCGCCCCGCCCCCGCAGGCGCCGACGCCTGGTGCGCCCGGGTGACGGGCGCGCCGGGCGGCCCCTCGGGTCCGCGCGGGGCGGGGCGGGGCGGTGCACCGCTCCCCCACCGGGAGGACGGCGGGCGATTCCTCCCCGTTCGTGCGCTGCCGCCCCTGCGCCTACGCTGGTGGGGTCGGCCGCGCGGCCGTACGCCGCCCGACCGTGCCGTTCCGTACGACCACCTCCGGGAGCGACCATGAGCGGTGAGCCGGAACCGATCAGTGCCGAGGCCCGCCGGGCGGTGCGGCGGGACCGCGACGACCTGCGGACGGAGCGCGACGCGGTGGCCGCGACGCTCGGTGACGCGGACGCGCCGGGCGACGAGGCCGACCGGGCCGACGAACTGAGGCGCGCGGACCGGCTGCGGCGGATCGACGACCGGCTCGACGAGCTGACCGAGCGGCTGCGCCGGGCCGACACGGCGGGACCCCCGCGCGAGGACGTGATCGCCGTCGGCACGACCGTCCGGGTGCGTTTCGGCGACGGCACCGAGCGGACCCTTTCCATCGGTGAGACGGCGACGCCGGAGGACCTGGACGTGGTCACCGCGGACAGCCCGCTGGGCCTGGCACTGCTCGGGCACCGGGCCGGTGCGCGCGTGGACTACCGGACCCCCGGCGGACCGGACACCGCGACGGTCGTCTCGCTGGGCTGAGTGCCGGGGCCTTCGGGGCCGTCGCCGGGCAGTGGCTGCCGCGGGGCCGTCTGCGGAGCCCTGCCGCGGGGCCGTGCACGGGGTTGTCCGCGGCGCGCCTCTCCCTCCACGGTTGCCCTCCCGCGAGTCCGTCGCGGTCCCGGCGGGGCCGCGCGGCGCATCGCGGCGGCCCGGGGGCCCGGCGAAGGGCGCCGCGCACGTCGGGGCCGGTCCGGTGTGCCGGACCCGGTGCACGGGTGGTCCGGCGCCCCGGTGGCAGGGCGGTGACTCCGGGGCGGCGTCTCCCCGCGCGGGCCCCGGGGGCCGGCCGGCCCGGCGGGGACGGGATGGACGGCGGGGACGGCGGGGATGGCGGGGACGGCCACCCCGCCCGGTCTCCTGGTCAGCTCCGGGCCGCCGCCACGCCGAGGATCGCCCGCACCTGGGCGATGATGTCCACCCGGTTCCGCACGAGCCCGGCGTCGGTGACCGTACCCGTCGCCGGGTCGGTGTTGCCCGCGCCGAACTCCAGTACCGGGGTGTGCAGATGACCACCGCGCAGCCGGGTGAGGCCCAGGCGGTCCCGCAGCAGGGTGGCCCGGTAGGCGATCTCGTTCGACAGGTAGTCCCCGCCGGCGCCCGCCCTGGCCCGCGAGCCGGGCGTCGGCCCGTCCGGACGGACCGTCGGAGTGTCCGAACCGGCCGGGATCTCGGTCACCGCGGTGTTGTCGAGGACGGGGAAGCGGCCGGTCCGCGCCGCCGTGATCGCCGCGTGCGGGAGCGTCGTGGTCGTCCACTGCGGCTGGGACGCGGGGTCGCCCACCGGCACGGTCCCGGTGGACGAGAGGTTCTCGTTGTCCGGGAAGCCGCCGCGCCAGGCGCCGTTGGTGCGCTCCACGTCGAAGCGCCCCGGGCGGCCCTGGCTCACGGTGGTGAACAGGTCCACCTCCGGCAGGTGCGGGCGCAGGGCCCGTTCCACCGTGCCGTCGGCGAAGTCGGCCCAGCGGACGGGGAAGACTGCAGTCTCCACCCGGGCCGGCGAGCCGTCGGCGGTGCGCAGCAGGACGCCGTCCAGAGCGAGGGCGGTGGCGCCGGAGGGGTTGCTGATCCGGATGTCGCGGTCGAGCGTGAACGGGTCGAAGCCGGTCAGCAGGATCCGCTTCACTCCCTTGCCGCGGGGGAAGCGGATCGAGTCCTGGCCCCGGGAGGAGCGTTCCAGCCGGTCCAGCAGCCGCGCGCGCCCCTCGTCGGAGAGGCAGAACCGGGCCTGCCAGGAGCGCAGTTCACGGGTGAGGGAGAGCCGTGCCCAGTACAGCGGGCGGTCGTCGTCGCGCGAGAGGTCGCCGCGGGCGGGGCCACGGCCCTGGGCCCGGTCGACGGCCCGCTGCCACAGCCGCGCGCCGTGCCGGGCGACGGTCCGCTCGGCCTGCGCGAAGGAGTGAGCCCGGGCGAGTTCGGTGCGGAACTCCTCGTCCACGGAGGCGAATCCGCTGCGCCTGAGGATCTCCCTGGGCTCGGCCCGGTCGAGCCGTGCCTCCTCGACGCTGTCGCGCGGGGCGGGTCCGGGGGCGGCCGCAGCCTGCGGGACGACACCCGCGAGGGCGGCGGCGAGGGCGACGACGAGGGCGCTGCGTATCGTGGACACGGAGGGGTCCTTCCCGGTGGGGGGTGTGACGGGCCGTCGGCAGTATTCCGCCCCACGCTCCCCTGCCGCTACGGCTTCTCCCGGTCCCGGGGAGGAGCGTGCGCTTCCGGGGCGGGCGCGGTGCCACGGCGGGGGCCGGGAGTCGTACGGGTGCCCGTCCGGCCCCCGGAACGCCCCTTCGGGACGCGTCCTCGACCGGCCTCCCGCCGGGACCGCCCGGCCGGGCCGCCGACCGCGACCGCCACGGGAGTGCCCACGCCGCCGACGGTGACCTGCCGCGTCCGGCCCCCGCTCCTCCGGTCCAACCGCCCCCTCCGGTCCCGTCGTCCTCCCCCGCCGTCCCGGTCCGGCGAGGGAGACCGGGTCACCGCGCGACGGCTCCGGCCACCGGGACCAGCCGCGGGCCGGTGTCCCGGACCCCCAGCATCGCCACTCCGCCCGCCAGTCCGCAGGCCGCCATGAAGTACCAACTGGCGTGGAAGGCGGCCAGGTCGGGGCGAGTGCCGATGAGCGCGGCCACGACCGCCGCGCCGAGCGCGAGGCCGATCTGCCGGCACATGGAGACCATGGCCGTGCCGGTGGCGAAGCGTTCGGGCGGCAGCGGCAGCGTCGCCGCCCCGGACAGGCAGGGCAGGGCCAGGCCCGAGCCGATGCCGGCGATGATCCCGGCGGGCAGGAAGTCCGCCGCGTACGCGGGGTCGGCCCCGGTGGCCGTGGCCCACAGGAGGCCGCCGCCCGCGAAGAGGAGACTGCCCGCGCAGCCGACCAGACGGTTGCCGTACCTGGTGGCCAGCAGCCCGCCCGGTATGGCGCACACCGCCGCCATGAGCGGGCCGGGGGCCATCTCCAGCCCGGCGCGCAGCACCGAGTGCTGCCAGATCTGGGTCAGGAACAGGACCGCCCCGAGGGCCATGGCGCCGAACCCGGCGAAGAACAGCATGGTCGCGACGTTGGCCAGGGCCACGGCACGGATGCGCAGGATCGCGGGCTCGATCACGGGGGCCGGGTGGCGGACCGCCCGGACGGCGCTGAGCGCGATGCCGACCAGCCCGGCCGCGCCCAGCCCGAGGACCCGCACGTCGGTCCAGCCCCAGGTCTCGCCCTGGACGATGGCCGCGACCAGGGCGCCCACGGTGACGGCGAGGACCAGCGCGCCCAGCACGTCGGGCGAGGTGCGGGACTCCTCGCGCACCTCGCGCAGGGCCCATGCACCGACCAGGACCCCGGCGACGCCGACCGGCAGGTTCACCAGGAACACCCACTGCCAGCCCGCGTCGACGAGGAGCCCGCCGACGGGCGGGCCGAGGGCGGCCGCGGCGCCGCCCATCGCCGACCACAGCCCGACCGCTGCGCCCCGCCGCTCCAGCGGGAACAGCGGCAGCAGCAGCCCCAGGGAGCTGGGCAGCATCAGTCCGCCGCCGACGGCCTGCAGGGCCCGCGCGGCGACGAGCCAGCCCAGCGAGGGGGCCGCGGCGCACAGCGCCGAGGCCAGCGTGAACAGGGCCAGTCCGGCCAGGAAGGCGCGCTTGCGGCCGGACTGGTCCGCCCAGCGGCCCGCCGGGGCGAGGAGCGCCGCGAAGGTGATCGCGTAGACGCTCAGCACCCAGGACAGGTCGCTGAGGGTCGCCGTGGGGAAGGACCGGGCCAGGTCCGGGAAGGCGATGTTGACGATGAACAGGTCGAGCGAGGAGACGAAGACGCCGGTGAGGACGACCGCGATGCTCCAGCCCCGCCGCGGGACCGTCCCGCTGTCGGGTGGGGTCATGCCCCGGGCCTCCTGTCGGTCATGCGGTCCCTCCCGGCCGGGACCCGCCCGAGCTGAGATGGTCGGAGACGGCCCGCGCCCAGCGGCCGTACCCGAAGGCGGAGGGGTGGAATCCGTCGCGGGCGAAGAACTCCGGGGTGATCTCCATGATGTCGGTGGAGCCCATGAAGGTGGTCCGGGGCCGTTCCGCGCACACCGTCCGGGAGACCCGGTCGGCGGCCGCCGCCCGCTCGGCGCAGTAGCGCGCCAGGGCGGACGGCAGCGAGGGGAAGTCCGCGAACGGCGGGATGCCCACGACGACCACGGAGGCGGAGCGGTCGGCGAGTTCGTCGAGGATCGCGGCGAGGTCCTCGCCCCACTCCTCGGGGGCCCGGCGGCCCAGCACGTCGTTGGAGCCGGCGAGCAGCACGGCGAGGTCGTAGTCCCGGCCGAGCCGCGGGAGCAGCCGGTGGCGGACCCGGCGGCCGGTCGCCCCGTGCTGGCCGACGACCTCCCAGGTGACGGGGGCGCCGTGCCGTTCGGACAGGGCGCGGGCGAGGCTGCCGGGGAAGCCCTCGTCGTGGGAGTCCACGCCGCAGCCGGCGGCGGTGGACTCCCCGAGGACGGCGATCCGCAACGGGGTGCCGGGGGCGCCCTCGCCGACGGTGCCGGTCGTCGGCCCCCCGGCCTCGGGCAGCACCTCGGTCCTGGCCCGCACCCAGAGTCCCTGGGCGGCGATCAGGGGCATGAGCAGGGCGTTCATGCGCCTGCCGTCTGTGCCGCGGGAACGCGGGGGCGCAGTTCCATCCGGGCGAAGTCGGCGGGCACGTTGACGACGATCCGGCTGCGGGCCCGCTCGGGCTCGGGGTCGGAGACGTGCAGGTCGCACTGGCGGAGGACCTCGCCGATGACGGCCTTCATCTCCAGCAGGGCGATCCGGTCGCCGAGGCAGCGGATGCGTCCGCCGCCGAAGGGGATCCAGGAGTAGGTGCCGGGCTTGACGCCGATGAACCGCTCGGGCCGGAAGGCGTCCGGGTCCTCGTACAGGTCGGGGTCGCGGTTGAGGAGGAAGGCGCTGGCCCAGAGGTGCTGGCCGGGCTCGTAGCGGACGCCGCCGATCTCGATGGGCTTCTTGACCTCGCGGACGATGATGTTGGGGATGGAGGGCCGCAGCCGCAGCACCTCGTGGACCACGGCGGTGAGGTAGGTGTCCTCGCCCGCGGCCATCTCCTCGCGGATGCGGGCGACGGCCGCCCGGTCCCGGGCCAGGTAGACGAAGGCCCAGGCGATGGCGGCTGCGGTGGTCTCGGTCCCCGCGAGGAAGATGGTGGACAGCTCGTCGCGGATCTCGCTGTCGCTGAGCGCCCTGCCGTCGGGGTGGGTCATCTCCAGCAGCCGGGAGAGCAGGTCGTCGCCGCGGCGGCCGGCGTCGCGGTGCTCGTCGATCGTCTCGTAGACGAGGCGGTCCACCCGCTCGCGCAGCTTGAGGAAGCGCTCCAGGCCCAGCGGCCGGATCGCCCGCAGGACCCGCACCATCCGGGGCGGCATCTTGTGGAGCAGCATCGGGGACGCCGGACCGTTGTTGAACTCCATCATCTCCAGCAGCAGCCGGTGGAGTTCCTTCCAGCGGGACGGTCCCTCGGGTCCGTACACGACCTCGCGGATGACGTTCATCGTGAAGCTGTGGATGTGCGAGTGGAGCTGGACGGAGGTGCCGCGCGGCCAGTCGGCCACGTCGGTCCGGACCGTCTCGGTGATGGCCTCGGCGATCCGCTCCAGGGCACCGCCGTGGTAGCTGGGCATCATGGCCTTGCGGCGGACCTTGTGCTCGTCCTCGTCGAGCCAGGCCAGTCCGGACTGGCCGGTGTACTTCTCGATGGTGGCGGAGCCGTTGCCGGTGTGGAGGACGTCTGCGGGCGCGGTGAACATGGCCTTGACGTCGTCCGGGGTGGTGAGGACGTACACCGGGCGCGGAGGGAGGCGGATGCTGACCTGGAAGCGGGGGCCGTACTCCTTGCGGCAGTCCTCGACGAACGCCTGCGGGTTGGTCCAGTAGTTGTAGAGCTGGACGACCGCGTGCTTCTTCGACCCCGGGAGCGCGGTCGCGGGGATGGTGGCGGCCGGGGCGGCCGCGCCGTGGTCGACGGGGCAACGGGCCGCCGGGCCCGCCTCGGGGGTGTTCATCGGTGAGTTCTCTCCGCTCGTGTGGTTCGTGTTCACGTGTGCTGCTCCGGGTTGGCGTGGTGCGGCCGGGTCTGGCTCCGGCCGGGTCGGGTTCGGGTACGGGATCCGGGCGGGGGCCGCTTCCGGGGTTCGGGGGTCACGTCCGCAGCCACCTCCGGGTGGCCGCGGCGGTCTCGGCCGCCTCCGCCTCGATGAGGCCGAAGTGGTCGGCGGCGAGCTTGACCTCGGTGTCCGCGACGTCCCAGGACGGCCAGGTGTCCGCGGTCAGCGGCACATCGGCGCGGATCAGCAGGCTCGGGGCGGCGACCGGTACGGGGGTGTGGCCGGCGAGCAGGCCCATGTAGGCGCCCATCATGAGCCATTCGGCGTCGGTGACGGCCCCGGCGCCGGTGTCCCGGGCGAGGATCTGGGCCATCACCGCGCTGAAGACCCCGTTGGTCTCCTCCTCGGACTCCGGCATCGGCGTGTCGATCAGGACCAGTCCGGCCGGGGTGGTCCCGGCTGCCTCGAAGCGGGCTGCCACGGAGTGCGCCAGGACGCCGCCGGTGGAGTAGCCGACCAGGACGAAGGGCGCGTCGCCGACCGTCCGGGCGATCGACTCCGTGAGCACCTCGACGGCCGCGTCCCAGGAGCCGGGGGCCGGTTCGGCGTCCCGGTAGCCGGGCAGCGAGCAGGCGAACACGTCCCATTCCCCGTCGAACCCGTCGGCGAACCGCATGAACTGGTGCGGGCTCGACCCGACCACGAAGGACGGCACGCAGACGATCTTCGTCCGGGCGTCGCCCGAGGCCAGCCGCGCCACGTGTCCGGCCCCGCCCAGTTCGGCGGCCGAGCCGAACGCGGGCCGGAACCGGGCCGCGCCGGTCAGCAGCGGCACCGCCTCCGCGATGGCGCCTGAGGTGTGCGCGTGCCGCAGCAGCGCCCCGAGGGTGCCGCCGCCGGGGCCGCTCTCCACCGGGGCCGGTGCCGCCGCGGCCAGGTCACCGGCCTGGTCGAGGAGGAGAGCGGCGATGGCGCGCGGTGT
Source organism: Streptomyces sp. SID8352 (assembly GCF_009862265.1). Taxonomy (GTDB): domain Bacteria; phylum Actinomycetota; class Actinomycetes; order Streptomycetales; family Streptomycetaceae; genus Streptomyces. The sequence continues at coordinate 28,201 of NZ_WWGX01000083.1, forward strand.
CGGATGGTCGAAGACCAGCGTGGTGGCCAGCCGCAGGCCGGTGGCCTGGGTGAGCCGGTTGCGGAGTTCGACGGCGCCGAGCGAGTCGATGCCCAGCTCACGGAAGTCCCGCTCCCCATCGACGGCGGAGCCGGAGGCGTGACCGAGGACGGCGGCGACCTGGGTCAGGACGACGTCCAGGACCACCTGCTCCCGCTCCTCCTCCGGCACCCCCGCGAGCCGCCGCACCAGGGAGCCCGCGCCGGCGGGGTCGGTCCCCCGGCTCCGGGCGCGGACCAGGCCGCGGAACAGCGCCGGGAGCATCCCGGTCCGCGCCTGCGCCCTCAGTACGCCCAGGTCCAGGAGGACCGGCGCCAGCAGGGCCTCCTCCGACCGCCGCGCCCGGTCGAACAGGTCAAGACCCAGTCCGGTGGGCAGCGGGCCGACGCCCATCCGGGCGAGACGGGCGATCTCGGCCTCGCCGAGTTCACCGGCCATGCCGCCCGCAGTCGCCCACAGGCCCCACGCCAGCGAGGTCGCCGGAAGCCCGGCCGCCCGACGGGACGCGGCCAGCGCGTCCAGGAACGCGTTCGCAGCGGCGTAGTTGCCCTGGCCCGCGCTGCCGAACAGCGAGGCGACGGAGGAGAAGAGGACGAAGGCGGAGAGTTCGCTGCCGGCGGTCAGCTCGTGCAGGTGCAGGGCCGCGTCCAGCTTGGGCCGCATCACGCGGTCCAACTGCTCCGGGGTCAACGACTCGATGACACCGTCGTCCAGGACACCGGCCGCGTGCACGACCGCCGTCAACGGCCCCTCCACCGAGGAGATCACCGCGGCGAGCTGCTCGCGGTCGGCGACGTCGCACGCCTCCACCCGCACCCGCGCNCCCAGTTCCTCCAGCCCCGCCACCAGCCCGGGCACACCCTCACCGGCGGCACCGCGACGGCTGAGCAGCAGCAGGTTCCGGGCACCGTACTCCCGCACGAAGTGCTCCGCGAAAGCGGCACCCAGACCACCCGTGCCACCGGTGATCAGCACCGTGCCCCCGGGATCGAGCGGCGCCGGGACGGTCAGGACGACCTTGCCGACGTTGCGGCCCTCCCGCAGGAACCGGAACGCGTCCGCACCCCGCCGCACGTCCCAGGTACGGACGGGCGAGTGGGTCAGCGCGCCCCGGGCGAAGAGGGCGACGAGGTCCCGCAGCATCTCCTGGATCCGGTCGGGGCCGGCCTCCAGGAGGTCGAAGGAGACGTACCGGACGCCCGCACGGGCCCCGGCGACGGCTTCCGCGTCGCGGATGTCCGCCTTGCCCATCTCCAGGAACCGGCCGCCGCGCGGCAGCAGGTCCAGCGAGGTGTCGATGAAGTCGCCCGCGAGCGCGTTCAGGACGACGTCCACGCCCTCACCGCCCGTGACCCGCAGGAAACGCTCCCGGAAGCCCAGGTCACGGGAGGAGGCGATCCGCTCCTCCGCGACCCCGAGGGCCCGGACGGTCCCCCACTTCGGCTCGCTGGCCGTCGCCAGCACCTCGGCACCGAGGTGCCGGGCGATCTGCACGGCGGCCATGCCGACACCGCCGGCTGCGGCGTGCACCAACACCCTTTCCCCAGAGCGCAGTCCGCCCAGGTCCGTCAGCGCGTAGTACGCGGTGAGGAACACCAGCGGCATCGCCGCGCCCTGGGTGAACGACCAGCCCTCCGGCATGGGTACGACCATCCGGTGGTCGGTGATGCCGACCGGGCCGAACGGGTCCATCAGCAGACCCATCACACGGTCCCCGGGCACCAGCCCCGTGACCTCGGAACCGACCTCCAGCACCACACCGGCGGCCTCACTGCCGAGCGGCGCCTCACCCGGATACGTCCCCAACGCGATCAGCACATCACGGAAGTTCAGACCCGCCGCCCGGACACCCACCCGGACCTCCTCCGGACCGAGCGGACGCTCGGCGTCGGAGGGCAGCAGGGCGAGACCGTCGAGCGAACCACGCTCCCGGACACCGAGCCGCCAGGCCCGCCCCTCCGGCAACTCCTCCACCCGCGCCAGCCTCGGCACCAGCACCTCACCCGCACGCACCGCCAACTGCGGCTCCTCCGAAGCCAACAGCCCCACCCAGTCCGGAGCAACAGCGACATCCGCCACCCCAGCGGCACCCGCACCGGGCTCCGTCCGCGCGGCACCGTCCACGGTGCGCTCCGCACCGAGGTCGACCAGAGTGAACCGGCCCGGATTCTCCGACTGCGCCGTACGCACCAGACCCCACACCGGAGCCTGCACCAGATCCGGCGCCTCATCACCCACGGCAACACCGTTCCGCGTCACCACCACCAGCCGCGACCCCGACAACACCCCACTCGACAACCAGCGCTGCAACA
>NZ_WWGX01000084.1 GCF_009862265.1 Streptomyces sp. SID8352
GGGAGGCAGGGCGTGAGGAGGCGCGGGGGCCGTGTGTGCCGGGGCGGACCGTGCGGGGGCGGAGGCGCGGGGGCCGTGTGTGCCGGGGCGGACCGTGCGGGGGCGGACCGTGCTGGAGCGAACCTGCCGGGGTGGACCGTGTCGGGAGGGAGCCGGGAGCCGGGAGCCGGTAGCGGGGTGCCGGGAGCCGGGTGCCGGGTGGGGGTCCGTCCCCGGCTTCCCGGGAACCGCAAATATCGAACGTGGAATCGATTGTGCGGTAATGGTTCGGCAAAGCCCCGGAAACCGGAATGGAGCGGCGCCGACGCGCGTTCGCACCCCGTGGAGGACGAGAGGGGTCCTCCGCCCGGCACGGCATGCCCCGCAGCGAGGAGGAAACGGGTCGTGAGCCAGTACGTCGGCAGGCTCGGCCGTCGGTCACCAGTGGCAGCCCCAAGGCTCCGACTGCACCGCAGACCCCGCCGCATCGCGATGCTCTCCGTGCACACCTCGCCGCTCCACCAGCCGGGCACCGGCGACGCCGGCGGCATGAACGTCTACATCGTCGAGCTGGCCCAGCGCCTCGCCGCGATCAACATCGAGGTGGAGATCTTCACCCGCGCCACCACCGGCGCCCTCCCGCCCACCGTCGAACTGGCCCCCGGCGTCCTCGTCCGGCACGTCGACGCGGGCCCGTACGAGGGGCTGGCCAAGGAGGAGCTGCCGGCCCAGCTCTGCGCCTTCACCCACGGGGTCATGCAGGCGTGGGCCGGGCACCGCCCCGGCCACTACGACCTCGTCCACTCCCACTACTGGCTCTCCGGGCACGTCGGCTGGCTCGCCGCCCAGCGCTGGGGCGTCCCCCTGGTGCACGCCATGCACACCATGGCCGCCGTCAAGAACGCCAGCCTGGCCGACGGCGACACCCCCGAGCCGGCCGCCCGCGTCATCGGCGAGACCCAGATCGTCGCCGCCTCCGACCGGCTGATCGCCAACACCGGCGAGGAGGCCGCCGAACTCGTCCGCCACTACGACGCCGACCCCGCCAAGGTCGCCGTCGTGCACCCCGGCGTCAACCTCGAACGGTTCCGCCCCGCCGACGGCCGGGCCGCCGCCCGCGCCCGGCTCGGACTGCCGCAGGACGCGCTGATCCCGCTCTTCGCCGGACGGATACAGCCCCTCAAGGCCCCCGACGTCCTGCTGCGCGCCGTCGCCCATCTCCTGGGGGAGCGGCCGGAGCTGCGCTCCCGCATCGTCGTGCCCGTCGTCGGCGGCCCCAGCGGCAGCGGCCTCGCCAAGCCGGAGGGGTTGCAGAAGCTCGCCGCGCGCCTGGGCATCGCGGACGTCGTGCGGTTCCGCCCGCCGGTGGGGCAGGAACAGCTCGCTGACTGGTTCCGGGCGGCGTCCCTGCTGGTCATGCCGTCGTACAGCGAATCGTTCGGCCTGGTGGCCATCGAGGCCCAGGCGGCGGGCACGCCGGTGCTGGCCGCCGCGGTCGGCGGGCTCCCGGTCGCCGTGCGGGACGGGGACACCGGCCGTCTCGTCGAGGGCCATGACCCGGCCGCCTACGCCCGCGTCCTCGCCGACTTCGCGGACGACCCGGACCTGACCCCCCGGATGGGCGACGCCGCCGCCCGGCACGCCCGGGGCTTCGGCTGGAGCGCCGCCGCCGCCGCGACCGCCGAGGTGTACACGGCCGCCGTGCAGGCGCACCGGCGTCGCGTACGCTCGGCCCATGGGTGAGGCTGAGACTGAGCGGGCGGCGCGGACCGTCGAGGACGCGCTGAAGGACGCCGGTCTGGAGTGGGAGGGCCCGGAGCCCGGCACCTTCGTCGTCTCGCTCCCCGGCATCCGCAAGCTGTCGACCGCGGTCTCCCTGCGGATCGGCCGCCACTCGCTCTCCCTGAACGCCTTCGTCATCCGCCACCCCGACGAGAACGAGGCCGCCGTCCACCGCTGGCTGCTGGAGCGCAACCTCCGGCTGTACGGCGTGGGGTACGCCGTCGACCGGCTCGGCGACATCTACGTCACCGCGAAGCTGCCGCTGGCCGCAGTCACCGCCGAGGAGGTCGACCGCCTGCTCGGCCAGGTGCTGGAGGCGGCCGACGGCTCCTTCAACACCCTGCTGGAGATGGGCTTCGCGTCCGCCATCCGCAAGGAGTACGCGTGGCGGACCTCGCGCGGGGAGTCGACGCGGAACCTGGACGCCTTCCGGCACCTGGTCGAGCGGCCGGGGGAGTGACGACGGCCCACCCGTAGGGGCGGACCCCGCCGGGGGACCCCACCGGGGGATCCCGCAGGGGGCCCGTCGGCGCGGACGGGAGCGGACCGGCGCGGACCGGCGTAAACGGGGCCAGCCGGCGTGGACGGGAGCGCCGGGTCCGCTACGGGCGGCTCCCCTTACGGGTGCCACCGCTGGACGCGTCGGTGGGCACCCCTCCGGAGGCCCCGACCGAGGACCGCTCCCCGGAGGAACCCTCCGCGAAGACCCGGGCGGCACCGGCCGCCGCACCGGCCCCGGCCTCCCGGGACACGGCTCCACCGGCCGCGGTACCGGGCCCGGCCGAGGTGTCGGCCCCGGCCCTGTCGGACACGGTCCCCGCTCCGGTCCCGCCGCACGCGGCCCCCGTCCCCGCCCCGGCGGGCACCGCCCCGCCCTCCTCGGGCAGCCCGCGCATCAGCAGCGCGTACCCGCCCGCCGCGGCCGTCCCGATGACCGCGCACACCCCCCAGAGCCAGGCGGCGCCCCAGTGGTCGATGACGAAACCGGACATCAGCGGGGCGATGAGGGAGGCGACGGCCCAGGACATGGTGTACATCCCGTGCGACCTGCAAGCCGCACAGTGCGAGCGAGCGTAGGGAAGGAGATACCGACGCTTTCGACCTGTGACCAATTGGTCGATTCCCCAGCCAGCGT
>NZ_WWGX01000085.1 GCF_009862265.1 Streptomyces sp. SID8352
GACCCCGGTCATCGTCAACCTGGTCTCCGCCGTCAAGACCCTCAAGGCCAAGTACGGCAAGGACTTCGTCCTCACCATGGCCCCCGAGACGTTCTTCGTCCAGCTCGGCTACCAGTACTACGGAACCGGCAAATGGGGCGGCCAGGACCCCCGCGCAGGCGCCTACCTCCCCGTCATCCACGCCCTGCGCGACGACCTCACCCTCCTGCACGTCCAGGACTACAACTCCGGCTCCATCATGGGCCTGGACAACCAGTACCACTCCATGGGCGGCGCCGACTTCCACATCGCCATGACCGACATGCTCCTCACCGGCTTCCCCGTCGCGGGCGACACCGCCAACGTCTTCCCGCCCCTCAGGCCCGAACAGGTCGCCATCGGCATGCCCGCCACCACCAACGCCGGCAACGGCCACGTCTCCTCCACCGAGGTCAACAAGGCCCTCAACTGCCTCACCAAGAAGACCGACTGCGGCAGCTACCAGACCCACGGCACCTGGCCCGACCTCCGCGGCCTCATGACCTGGTCCATCAACTGGGACCGCTTCGGCGGCCACCAGTTCCAGAACAACTTCGACTCCTACTTCCGCCGCTGACCACCAGCACCACGGGGATCAGCAGCACCGCCCCCAGGCACCACCCGGCCAGCACGTCCAGGGGCCAGTGGTACCCCCGGCGCACCAGCCCGTAGCCGGTGCCCAGGACCAGGGCGGCGCACAGGAGGAGAAGTGCCCGGCGTACGGCCGGTGACGACACGACGGCGAACAGCGCCAGCGTCGCCGCGCCGTACGCCACCACGGCGGTGGTGGTGTGGCCGGACGGGTAGTAGCCGACCGCCGGCGGCACCGCCGGGGTGCCGGGGCGCCCGGTCCACGCCTTCAGGGGCACGACCGCCGCCGGCACCAGCGCCATCGCCGCCGCCCCGGCGGCGGGTGCCGCCCACCACCGGTCCGGACCGGTGGCGCGGCCCCGCAGGGCGGCGTAGCCCAGCGCGAGCGCCAGGACCGGCACGGCCACCGGCACGTTGCCGAGGTCCGACAGCAGTTCCGAGAGGCGGTCCGGGCGGATCAGCGCCCGGCTCAGCCACTCGTCCACCCGCAGCACCGGGCCGTCGGCCAGGACCTGCCAGGTGAGGACGGCGAGCAGCAGCAGCGGCGCGCCCAGGAGCCCGAGCGGCCCCGGTGTTCGTGGCGGGGCGGAGGGCGGTCGGGGCGGGGTGCCGTGCATGGCCCCAGCCTGACAGGCCCGGGGGCCTCGGCGACCGGCGACCGGCGCCCGTCCCTCCCGCCGACGTGTGCCGATCGGGTCCGTGGACTCTCGCCCCACGTGCGTTGACCGGGCCCGTGGCCCGGATCCGCCGGGCTCCGCTCCTCGCCGCTGCTGCACGCCCGCCCGTGCCCTGCACCCGCCCGTCCCCGTCGCCGCCCTGCTCGTCGCCCGTGTGCGGCGTACGGAGGCCGTGTCGCCCGGCGGGAGGCGTCTTCGGCCCGCTCCCGTCACGGCGCGCACGAGGCACCCCGCCCGCCCCCGGGAACGCCGAAGGGCCGGCACAAGGGGGGGAGTGTGCCGGCCCTTCGGTGTACCACCGTCCCGGGGACCGGGCCGGCGTCGCACCGGAACGTCGCGCGCCCCGGGGGGTGTGGGGCGAGCGACCGTCCGATCGGTGAGGAGATCCGGAATCCGTGGATCCCGGTGGTGTGCGCGAGGCACGACCGGGTCGAAGCCGGAAGGCCCCGCCCGGGGCACCGACCGCGGTCTCCCGCGGACCGGTGCATCTCTCATCCGGGGAGAACCTACGGCAGCGGAAGCGCCGACGGGCGTCCCGCCATCCACCCCGCACACCTTCTTCACACGCTCTGCCGCAGGCCCGCCGGGCGTGCGACCAGCGGCTCGTGCGTACCGCCCGGGCGTGCGTCGGGCGCACGGCGGGCGCGCGGCACGGACACCGTCCGCGCCCCCGGCCCGGTCGTGCGGGACCCGGGGGCCGGACCCGCACGGCCGTGCCCCCGGAGGCGTCAGAGGCGGCCGAACGCCTCCTCGATGATGTCCAGGCCCTCGCTCAGCAGCGCCTCGCCGATCACCAGCGGCGGCAGGAAGCGGAGGACGTTGCCGTAGGTGCCACAGGTCAGGACCAGCAGCCCCTCGGCATGGCAGGCCTTGGCCAGCGCGGCGGCGGCCCCGGGGTGCGGCTCCTTGGTGGCGCGGTCCTTGACCAGCTCGATGGCGATCATGGCGCCCCGGCCGCGGACGTCGCCGATCAGGTCGAACTTCTCGGCCATGGCGGTCAGCCGGGCCTTCATGACCGCCTCGATCTCCTTCGCCCTGGCGTTGAGGTCCAGCTCCCGCATGGTCTCGATGGCACCGAGCGCGCCCGCGCAGGCCACCGGGTTGCCGCCGTAGGTGCCGCCCAGGCCGCCCGAGTGCGCCGCGTCCATGATCTCGGCGCGGCCGGTGACCGCGGCCAGCGGCAGACCGCCCGCGATGCCCTTGGCGGTGGTGATCAGGTCCGGGACGATGCCCTCGTCCTCGCAGGCGAACCACTGGCCGGTGCGGCAGAAGCCGGACTGGATCTCGTCGGCGACGAAGACGATCCCGTTCTCCCGGGCGAACTCGACGATCGCGGGCAGGAAGCCCTTGGCCGGCTCGATGAACCCGCCCTCGCCGAGGACCGGCTCGATGATGATCGCGGCCACGTTCCCGGCGCCGACCTGCTTGGTGATCTGGTCGACGGCCTGCGCTGCGGCCTCGCGGCCGGCGTTCTCGGCACCGGTCGGCCAGCGGTAGCCGTAGGCGACCGGGACCCGGTAGACCTCGGGCGCGAAGGGGCCGAAGCCCTGCTTGTAGGGCATGTTCTTCGAGGTCAGGGCCATGGTCAGGTTGGTGCGGCCGTGGTAGCCGTGGTCGAAGACGACGACCGCCTGCCGCTTGGTGTGGGCGCGGGCGATCTTCACGGCGTTCTCGACGGCCTCGGCGCCGCTGTTGAACAGGGCCGACTTCTTGGCGTGGTCGCCCGGGGTCAGCTCGGCCAGCGCCTCGGCCACGGCGACGTAGCCCTCGTAGGGGGTCACCATGAAGCAGGTGTGGGTGAAGTCGGCGAGCTGCGCGGAGGCCCGGCGGACGACGGCCTCGGCGGAGGCGCCGACGGAGGTCACGGCGATGCCGGAGGCGAAGTCGATGATCCGGTTGCCGTCGACGTCCTCGATGATGCCGCCGCCCGCGCGGGTGACGAACACCGGCAGCGTGGAGCCCACCCCCTGCGCGACCGCGGCGCTGCGGCGGGCCTGGAGCTCCTGGGACTTCGGGCCGGGGATGGCGGTGAGGACGCGGCGCTCCTGCGGAAGTGCGGTCATGGGGGGCTCCTGGGGCTTGCGGTTCTGCGGACTTTTGCCTTCTTTTCTCGCAGGCTAGGACCGGGGGCGCGGGGTGGGCATGCTCCATGTGGGCGTTGTCCGCGGGGCGGGTTGTCCGCCGTGGACAGGGCGGCCCGCGGCCGACCGCCGCCGGACCGGCCGCGTATGCGGTGAACTCCCGTGCCGGGGGCGTTAGATTGGCTCGCTGATGGTGGACGGAGCGGCTGGTCAGGGGGCAGGGGCGATGGACAGCGACGGGATGCGGGACGGGCCGGGCACGCACGCGAGTCCTGTGCCGCGCCCGGCGGGGGCCCCGCCGGGCGCTCCGGGTCCGGCGGGGGGCCGCGAGGGGTGGGGGCCCGCCGTGCCGCCGTTGCCCCCGCCGCCGGACGGCTCGGACTTCCTGTCGTGGCTGCGGATGCCCCGCCCGGAGTCCCCGCCCGGCGTCTGGCGGTTCGGCCACCGGCCGCGGCCCCAGGAGGAGCCGGAGCGGGTTCCGGCGCGGCAGCTCTTCGCGGGGGCGCTGATCGCCTTCCTCGTCGGCTGGCTGATCTGGTCCCTGCTGTGGAACGGCTACCTCGGCACCTGGTGGCTGCTGCCCCTCTACGCCATGATCCCGGAGTCCTGGGCACAGCCCCACAGCTTCGGCTCCGTCGTGGTCGTCTACGCCTACTACGCGCTCGTCGCCGGGATCATCGTGGCGGGCGTCGGCCGACTGGGCCGCTGGGGTGAGATCTGGCGCCGCTTCGGCCCCCCCGCCTGGCTGCGCGCGGCCCCCGGCCAGGGCCCCCCGCCGCCGCCCGAGGAGGACCCGGCCGCCTGGCCCGCGCTGCGCGCCGCCGGGGCCGTGGACGCCGCCGAGCGGCTGGCCTCCGACGCCCGCGCCGGGCTGATGCGGGACGTCGACCACGCCCGGATCGCCCGTGCCTGGCAGGGCGTCCAGCGCGGCCGGCACGGCCTCGCCGCCTTCGCCGGAGCCGTGCTCCGGGACGGCGCGGGCGCCTGCCCGCACCCCTCGGGAGACCGCGATCTGCCCGCCCGGCAGGCCCCGCACGACCTGGTCACCGGGCAGGTGCGGCTCGGCACCGCCGCCGACGACTCCCGCAACCCCTACGCCTACCGGGGCGCCGGGCTGGGCCTCGGCCCCGAACTGCTCGGCACCTCCCTGCTGGCCGTCGGCCCGGCCGGGTCCGGCAAGACCGGCGCCGTCGTCCGGCCGCTCGCGGAATCGCTGTGCCTGCACGCCCTCTCGGGGCGGGCCGCGGTGGTCGTGGTCGGCGCGGCGGGCGCCGGGCTCGGCCCCGCCGACGCCTACGACGTGGTGATCCGCGTCGGCAGCCCCGACTCCGTGCACGACCTCGATCTGTACGGCGGCACCACCGATCCCGACGAGGCCGCCGCCGTCCTCGCGGAGGCCCTCGTCGGGGACCTCGCCGATCCGCACCCGAGCGGCGACAGCCGACGCTCCACCACCGTCCTCGCCCAGGTGCTCGGACCCTTCCGGGCGGTCCACGGCCGTTTCCCCGGCGTCCCCGAGCTGCGCCAGCTCCTCGACGGCGCGCCCGAGCCGCTGGCCGTGCTGCGCCGCGGCCTCCAGGAGGCCGGGCACGCGTCGCTGCTGCGCGAGCTCGACGCCCGCGAGCGGCAGATGGGCCACCCCGGGGACGTGGCCTCCGTCCTGGCCGACCGGCTGGCGCTCCTGGACCGGCCCGCCTTCGCCTCCTTCTTCGACACCTCCGGCCAGACCCGGCCCTTCGCCCTGACGGCCCTGGACCATCCCGTCCGGGTCCGCGTCGACCTGCCCGCCCGGGGGCACGCCGACGCCTCGCGGCTGCTGGCCCGGCTGGTGCTCGCCCAGTTCACGGCGAGCGTCACGGTGCGCGAGGACCGCTCGCTCTTCGCCTGCCTGGTGCTGGACGACGCGAGCGGCGCCGTCACTCCCGAGGCCGTCCGGGGCATCCAGCGGCTGCGTTCCGCGGGCGCCGGGGTCGTGCTGACCCTGCGCACCCTGGACGACGTGCCGCGTCCGCTGCGCGGGCCGCTGCTCGGGGCGGCCGGGTGCCGGATGGCGCTCTCCGGGCTCACCCCCTGGGACGGCCAGGACTTCGCGGAGGTCTGGGGCAAGGAGTGGACCGAGGCCACCGACGTGACCGACCGCCAGATCATCGCCGAGACCCCGGCGGGCAAGGCCGTGCACATGCTCCGCCGTGTGATCACCGGAAAGGCCCCCACGGCGCGCGCGGTCACGGTCCGCCAGGTCGAGCGCGAACGCTGGTCCGCCTCCGAACTCGCCCACGCCGTCCCCCCGGGCCACGCGGTCCTCTCCCTCACCTCGGTCAGGGGCGAGCACGCCCCGCCGCTGCTGGTGGACCTCCGGCACTGAACCGCCGCCCGGCCCGGCCGCGGGGAGGGGACGGGCCCCGGCACCGGACCGTTCGGCCGCGGGGGTGAAGCGCTTCGTACGGTGAGGCAGAATCGGAGGGGTGGTTCATACCGGGCGGACAAAACCCGCCCTGTGTCCCGGCCGCCGCGCGCGCCGCGCCCCCCGACGACGATCCGAAGGCCCCATGCCCCTCACCCTCGCCTCGCTCGCCCAGCACTCCACGCTGAAGCTCACCGTGCGCGCGGGCGAGGACCGCCTCGACGCGCCCGTCCGCTGGGCCCACGCCAGTGAGCTGGCCGACCCCGTCCCCTACATGGAGGGCGGGGAACTCCTGCTGATCACCGCCCTCACCCTGGACGCCGAGGACCCGGCGGCGATGCGCCGCTACGTCGAGCGGCTGGCCGCCGCCGGGGTGGTGGGGCTCGGCTTCGGTGTGGGCGTCCACTACGAGGAGATCCCCGCCGCCCTCCTCGGCGCCGCCCGCCGGGCGGGCATGCCGCTGCTGGAGGTGCCGCGCCGCACCCCCTTCCTCGCCATCAGCAAGGCCGTCTCCGCCGCCGTCGCCGCCGACCAGTACCGGGCGGTCACGGCGGGCTTCGCCGCCCAGCGCGAACTGACCCGGCAGGCCCTGGGCGCCGGTCCCGAGGGCGTGCTGGCCGCGCTCGCCGCGCAGGTCGACGGCTGGGCGGCGCTCTACGACGCCTCCGGCGCGGTGGTCGCCGCGGCCCCGGAGTGGGCCGGCCGCCGGGCCGCGCGGCTCACCCCCGACGTACGGCGGCTGCGCGAGCGGCCCGCCCCGGCCTCCGCGATGGTCGCGGGCGGCGGGGACCCCGGGACGGGCGGGGAGGGCGGGCCCGCGGACCGGGTCGAACTGCACGCGCTCGGCACCGCCCGCAAGGCCCGCGCCGCGCTAGCCGTCGGCACCGCCGCCGCCCCCGGAACCGCCGAACGCTACGCCGTGCACTCGGCCGTCGCCCTGCTCACCCTCATCACCGAGCGCTCGCGTTCGCTGCAGGCGGCCGAGCAGCGGATCGGCGGCGCGGTGCTGCGGATGCTGCTGGCCGGTGAGCCCGACCACGCGCGCGCCGTCGCCGGGAGCCTCTACGGGGACCTCCTGGACGCCCCCTTCCGGCTGATCGTCGCCGAGACCGCGCCGGGCTCCCGGGCGCACCCCCCGGCCGCGGGCCGGGACCCGCTCGGCACCCTCGCCGAGACCGTCGAGTCGGCCGCGGTCCGGGCCGGGGAACCGGTGCTCGTGGTGCCCGAGGGGGAGCGGCTGGTGCTGCTCGCCGCGGACGGGGGCACCGCCGTCGCCGCCTGCGTCGAGCACGCGGCGGCGCTGGAGGCCGCCCGCGCGGCGCCCGAACCGTCCCCGGCCGGGGACGAGGAGTCCCTGGTGATCGGCCTGTCGGGGCCGTCCGGACCGATCGCCGCCTCGGCCGCGTACAAGCAGGCCGAGCAGGCCCTCTCGGTGGCCCGCCGCCGCGGCCGGGTCTGGGTCGAGCACGAGCACCTGGCCAGCGGCTCGGTGCTGCCGCTGCTCGCGGACGACGCCGTGCGCGCCTTCGCCGACGGGCTGCTGCGCGCCCTGCGCGAGCACGACGCCACCGGGCGCGGCGATCTGGTCGCCTCGCTGCGCGCCTGGCTGTCCCGGCACGGCCAGTGGGACGCGGCGGCGGCCGACCTCGGCGTCCACCGCCATACGCTGCGCTACCGGATGCGGCGGGTGGAGGAGATCCTCGGCCGCTCCCTGGACGACCCGGACGTCCGGATGGAACTCTGGCTGGCCCTCAAGGCCACCACCACGGACTGACGCCGCGCCGGGTCCGCGCCGTCGGCCGCCCCCGCCCGGGCACCCGCCTCCCGGTGCGTCCGTGGCCGGGTTCCGGCGCCGAGCGTTCCCGGCCCCAGGGCCTCCGTCAGGCCCGCGCCAGCCCCGGCCCCGGCTCCCGGCCCTGGCTCTCCCGGCTCCGGGCCCCCGGCCCGGCCCCCCTGGGGCCGCCGCGCGCCGGCCGCGGCTGCCGGGCCGCGCTGTCGGCCACCGAGGGGCCTTGTCCCCGGGTTTTCCCGGGGTTCCCCGAGCGGATCCCCGGGCTTCGGAGCCGCCCCGGCCCACGTGTGGTCCGGAGGCCGTGCGGCCGCGACGGAGGCAGGCCACCGTTCCCCGTAGGGCCCGGGGGCCTGGCCCCTGCCGGTGGGGGCCGGTGTCCGTCGTCGCCGTGTCCCCGCCGGGAGCCCACCGCGCCAATACGTCGAACCCCCCGCCGCCACCACTACGACTCGGACAAGCGCTCCCGGGCCCCGCGCGCCCTACCGTGGATCCGCACCCCCCGCAGTCCCCGACCCGGAAGGCCGGACCCACCATGCCCCACGACACCGCGGCAGCCATCCATGCCTTCTGGCTCGCCGGACGCAGGGAGACCGGCGAGGACGGCTTCGACGTCACCTCCCCCTGGGACGGCCGCACCGTCGGCACCGTGAGCGTGCCGAGCGAGGAGCAGGTCGAGGAGGCGGTGGCCGCCGCGCACGCCGTCCTCGACGAGTTCGCCGCCACCCCCGCGCACGTCCGCGCCGCCGCCCTGGACCACGTGGCCCGCCGCCTGGCCGAGCGCACCGAGGAGATCGCGCTGCTGATCTCCGCCGAGAACGGCAAGCCGGTCAAGTGGGCCCGCGGCGAGGTCGGCCGCGCGGTCTCCGTGTTCCGGCTCGCCGCCGAGGAGGCCCGCCGATTCAACGGGGGCGAGGCCCAGCGCCTGGACACCGACGCCGGGGGCCAGGGCCGGCTCGCCCTCACCCGGCGCTTCCCGAAGGGCGTCGTCCTCGGAATCGCGCCGTTCAATTTCCCGCTGAACCTGTGCGCCCACAAGGTCGCCCCGGCCATCGCCGCCGGTGCCCCGATCGTGCTGAAGCCCGCCCCCGCCACGCCCCTGTCCGCGCTCCTGCTCGGCGAGCTGCTCGCCGAGACGGAACTGCCCGCGGGCTCCTGGAGCGTGCTGCCGGTGCCCAACGACCGCATGCCCGCGCTGGTCCGGGACGAGCGGCTGCCGGTGATCTCCTTCACCGGCTCCGAGCAGGTCGGCTACGCCATCATGGACTCGGTGCCCGGCAAGCACGTCACCCTGGAACTGGGCGGCAACGGCGCGGCCGTGGTCCTCGCGGACTGGGCGAGCGACGAGGACCTGGACTGGGCCGCGGCCCGCATCGCGACCTTCTCCAACTACCAGGGCGGCCAGTCCTGCATCTCCGTGCAGCGCGTGATCGCCGACACCGCGGTCTACGACCGGCTGCTGCCGCGTATCGTCGCCGCCGTCGAGGCGCAGGTCACCGGTGACCCGGGGGACTCGGCCACCGATGTCGGACCGCTGGTCAGCGAGGCCGCCGCGGAGCGCGTGGAGTCCTGGGTCGACGAGGCCGTCGCCGCCGGGGCCACCCTGCTCACCGGCGGCAAGCGGGACGGCGCCTCCTACGCGCCGACGGTCCTGACCGACCTGCCCGAGGACACCACCCTCGCCCGGGAGGAGGTCTTCGGCCCCGTCCTCAGCGTGCGCCGGGTCGACGGCGAGGCCGAGGCGTTCGCCGCCGTCAACGACTCCAAGTACGGCCTCCAGGCGGGCGTGTTCACCCACGACCTCCAGGCGGCCTTCCGCGCCCACCGGGCGCTGGAGGTCGGCGGGGTCGTCATCGGGGACGCCCCCTCCTACCGCGCCGACCAGATGCCCTACGGCGGGGCCAAGCGGTCCGGGGTGGGCCGCGAGGGCGTCCGGTACGCGATGGACGACTACACCTACGAGCGCGTCCTGGTCCTCACCGGCCTGGCGCTCTGACCGCCCCGGCGGTCCGGCCCTCCGCGCCGGACCGCCGGGACCGCGCGGACGCACCGCACGGACCGGAACCGCACCGCACGGACCGGAACCGCACCGCGACCGGGCGAATCGCACCGCGCAGGGCGGCCGGTACGGCACACGGCCGGGAGGGCCGGACCCCCGTCACCGGGTCCGGCCCTCCCGGCCGTCACGGGGTCCGGCCCGAGGTCCGGGCGGGAGCCGCCGTGGGGCGCCCCGCCCGGACCGCCCGGGTTCACGCCGCCGTACGGGCCGCCAGCAGGTCCAGGGCGATGTCGGTGATCATGTCCTCCTGGCCGCCGACCATCCCCCGGCGGCCGACCTCGACGAGGATGGCGCGGGTGTCCAGGCCGTAGCGCTCGGCGGCGGCCTCGGCGTGGCGCAGGAAGCTGGAGTAGACACCGGCGTAGCCGAGGCTCAGGGTCTCGCGGTCCACCCGCACCTCGCGGTCCTGGAGCGGCCGGACGAGGTCGTCGGCGGCGTCCATCAGCGGGAACAGGTCGCAGGCGTGGTCCCAGCCCATCAGGTCCGCGACCGCGACGAAGGCCTCCAGCGGGCAGTTGCCCGCGCCCGCGCCCTGGCCGGCGAGCGAGGCGTCGACGCGCACCGCCCCGTTCTCGACGGCGACGACGGTGTTGGCGACGCCGAGGGCCAGGTTGTGGTGGGCGTGGATGCCGAGTTCGGTGGCGGGGTCGAGGACGTCCCGGTAGGCGCGGAAGCGGTCGCGGACGCCGTCCATGGTGAGCCGGCCGCCGGAGTCGGTGACGTAGACGCACTGGGCGCCGTAGGACTCCATCAGCTTGGCCTGGCGGGCGAGTTCGGCGGGCTCGGCCATGTGGGACATCATCAGGAACCCGGCGACGTCCATGCCCAGTTCACGGGCGGCGGCGATGTGCTGCGCCGAGATGTCGGCCTCGGTGCAGTGGGTGGCGACGCGCACCGAGCGGATGCCGAGGGCGTGCGCCTGCCGGAGGTCGTGCAGGGTGCCGATGCCGGGCAGCAGCAGGGTGGTGGGCACCGCGTGGCGGGCGACGTCGGTGACGGCCTCGATCCACTCCCAGTCGGTGTGCGCGCCGACGCCGTAGTTGATGCTGGAGCCGGAGAGCCCGTCGCCGTGGGCGATCTCGATGGCGGCCACCCCGGCGGCGTCCAGCGCGGCGGCGATGGCGCGGGCCTGGCCGACGGTGTAGCGGTGGCGGACGGCGTGCATGCCGTCCCGCAGGGTGACGTCCTGGACGTAGAGACGGGTCATCGCGGGGCCACCTCCGTGGCGCGGTGGGCCGCCATGCGCTCGGCGGTGCGCAGCGCGGCGGAGGTCATGATGTCGAGGTTGCCGGCGTAGGCGGGGAGGTAGTGGGCGGCGCCCTCGACCTCCAGGAAGACGGAGACCCGCAGGGCCTCGCCGCCGCCGGGGGCCAGGGTCCGCAGCGGGTCGTCGCCGCCGACCCGGTCGAACTGGACCTTCTGCTTGAGCCGGTAGCCGGGCACGTACGCCTGGACGCGGCCGACCATCTCCTCCACGGACGCCTCGACGGCCGCGGTGTCGCACTCGGAGACCAGGCAGTGCACGGTGTCCCGCATGATCAGCGGGGGCTCGGCCGGGTTGAGGACGATGATCGCCTTGCCCCGGGCGGCCCCGCCGACCCGCTCGATCGCGGAGGACGTGGTCTCGGTGAACTCGTCGATGTTGGCGCGGGTGCCCGGACCGGCCGAACGGGAGGCGATGGAGGCGACGATCTCGCCGTAGTGGACCGGGGTGACCGCGGCGACGGCGGCGACGACCGGGATGGTGGCCTGGCCGCCGCAGGTGACCATGTTGACGTTGGGGGCGCCGAGGTGGGCGCGCCCGTTGACCGGCGGGACGACGTAGGGGCCGAGGGCGGCCGGGGTGAGGTCGACCAGGGCCCGGCCGAGCGGGCGCAGCACCTCGTCGTGGTGGCGGTGGGCGCCCGCCGAGGTGGCGTCGAAGACGATGTCGACGTCGGCGAACTCGTCCAGGGCGACGAGCCCCTCGACGCCCTCGTGGGTGGTGGCGACCTTGAGGCGGCGGGCGCGGGCGAGGCCGTCGGAGGCCGGGTCGATCCCGGCCATGGCCGCGATCTCCAGGTCCTCGGACAGCCGCAGCACCTTGATCAGCAGGTCGGTGCCGATGTTGCCGGAGCCGATGATGGCGACTTTGGTGGTCATGCCCGGCCTCCTTCCCGGTCCGCGGCACCGGCCGCGAATCCGACTCGTACGGAACCGAGGCCGCCGACGCGGGCCTCGAAGACGTCGCCGGGGGCGACGGGGACCATGGGGCCGAGGGCGCCGGTGAGCACCAGGTCGCCCGCGCGCAGCGGGTCGCCCCGTTCGGCGAGGGCCGAGGCCAGCCAGACGGCGGCGTTCAGCGGGCTGCCGAGGCAGGCGGCGCCGGTGCCCTCGGAGACGGTCTCGCCGTCCCGGGTCATGGTCATGGCGACGGTGGCCAGGTCGAGCCCGGCCAGGGGCACCGGGGTGGTGCCGAGGACGTAGAGGCCGCAGGAGGCGTTGTCGGCGACGGTGTCGACCAGGGAGATGTCCCAGCCGGCGATGCGGCTGTCCACGATCTCCAGCGCGGGCAGCGCGAAGTCGACGGCGTTCAGCACGTCGTCGGCGGTGCAGTCGCGGTCGGGCAGGTCGCGGGCGAGGACGAGCGCGACCTCGGCCTCCGCCTTGGGCTGGAGCAGCCGTCCGGCGGGCACCTCGCCGCCGTCCGGGACGGCCATGTCGGCGAAGAGGGCGCCGAAGTCGGGCCGGTCGACGCCGAGCTGGCGCTGCACGGCCTCGGAGGTGAGGCCGATCTTGCGGCCGGCGATCCGGCGCCCGGCGTCCAGGTCGCGCCGCACGTTGAGCCGCTGCACGGCGTAGGCGGTCTCCAGGTCGCCGCCCCCGTCGAAGAGGGTCCGCACCGGCGGACAGGGGGTCCCGGTGCGGGCGGCCTCCGCCAGCAGGTCGGCGGCCTCGACGACGGCCGGGGGGACGGAGTCCGGGCGGACGCCGTCGGGTGCGGTCGGCACGGGATACCTCCAGGGGGGAGCGGCGGGGGAGCGGCCGGTGCGGCGGACGGCGGCACCGGCGGTCCACCCGATATAGACATCCGGGCGCGGATACGACAATGTTTGTTCCGTGACACGGAACAACGAGGGCGGCAGCATGCTGGAGAAGGCCGCGCTCATCCTCGAAAGCTTCAGCCCGGATGGCGGAGCGTTCCGTCTGACGGAACTGTCCGTGCGGACGGGGCTGCCCAAGCCCACGGTGCACCGGCTGGCGGTGGACCTGGTGCGCCTCGGCTGGCTGGAGCGGTCCGGCCCGCACTACCGGCTCGGACCCAAGCTGTTCGAGCTGGGCTCGCTGGTGCCGTACCGGCTCGATCTGCGCGAGACGGCGCTGCCGTTCCTCCAGGACCTGTTCGAGGCCACCCGGGAGACCGTGCACCTCGGGGTGCGCGAGGGGCTGGAGGTGGTCTACCTGGAGCGCATCCACGGCCACGAGGCCCCCGCGCTGCCCTCGCGCATCGGCGGCAGCCTGCCGCTGAGCTGCACGGCCGTCGGCAAGGTGCTGCTGGCCTTCTCCGGCGGGGAACTGGCCGACGAGCTGCTCTCCCGGCCGCTGCCGAGCCTCACCCCGCACTCGATCACCGATCCGGCGCGGCTGCGCACCGCCCTGGAGAAGATCCGCGTCTCCGGCCTCGCCTACGAGGAGCAGGAGTCCACGCCCGGGGTGAGCTGCATCGCGGCGCCCGTGTTCGCGGGCGGGGTCACGGCGGCGGCGTTGTCGGTGGCGGTGCCGCGCTCGCGCTTCAGTCCGGCCCACCTCGCCCCCGCGGTGCGGACGGCGGCGCTGGGTCTGTCCCGGGTGCTGCGCGGAGGGACCGACCGCTCCTCCCGGCCCCGCGTCCCCTCCGGCGGCTGACCGCCGGGCGACTGACCGCGCCCCCGTCGGACGGGCCGCCGCCCATGGCCCGCGCCGCCCGCTGCCCACGGCCTGCGCCGCCCTGCCGGGTGCCCTCCGCCGGCACCGGCCGCCCGGAGCCCGGGGAATGCGGCGGGGGAGTTCGGGGAATGCCGCGGGGGAGTCCGCCGGGAGGCCGGGAGGCTGGGTGTCCGGGCTTCTGCGACGGGCCGGAGCGCCCGGCCGCGGCACCGGACCGTCGTCCGCCGCGCGGCCGGGCCCGGCCTCCGGACCGGTCAGCCCCGGTGGCGGAGCACCGCCGCCTCCCCGAGGGCGACCATCGCGTCGGTGAGGCGGGCCATCTGGGAGGCGACGCTGCACTCGGGGTCGGTCTGGGCGTTCACGAACGAGCCGTCGAACCCCGCGATCGCGAAGAAGGACAGCTCCTCGGCGACGGCCGAGGCCGTCTCGGGCCCCTCGTCAGCGAAGGCCGACGAGATCATCACCCGCATGTAGGCCCGGCCCTCGTCGCGGACCGCCCGGTTCATCTCCAGGACCTCCGCGTCGGCGGCCTCGTCGCTCATCAGCAGCATCAGGTGAAGCCGCAGGAAGTCCGGCTTCGACATGAAGACCTGCGCCGTCCGGTCCAGGTACCAGGCCATCCGCTCGTGGTGGGAGCCGCCCTCGGGTGCCGGGGTGTGCGCAGCCCGCATCGCCGCGAAGAAGTCCTTGGCGCCCCGCGCCATCACCGCCGCGAGCAGCCCGCCCTTCGACTGGAAGTGGTGGTAGATGGCGCTGCGCGGCAGCCCCGTCTCGGCCGTGATCGTCGAGATCGTGGTGGCCGCGTATCCGCGCAGCGCCATCACCCGCGCCGCCGCGTCGAGGATCTCTTCCTTCGAGCGCCGTCCGCGCCGGTTGCCGTTGGGTGACCTGGTTCCGCTCTCCACCCGCCGATCATACGAGCCGTCCGGAGGACGGCCGCCGGCCGGCGGGAGGGCCTCCCGGAAGTGTCCCGCCGCACGTGCGCAAAACCCCACAGACCCCTTGACGCGCTTCCCGGAGCATGTGACGGTACGCACTATTGGACGGAACGACCGGTCCAATAGTGCCGCTCTGCGTGCCCCTTCCGCGCCGCATCGCGCGCCTCACATGTGCCGCTTCTGGAGTTCGACATGCCCCAGCACGTTTCAGCAGGACACGACACCGACGTCGCGGTCATCGGCTACGGCCCGACGGGCCTGACCGCCGCGCTGACGCTCGCCGGAAAGGGCGCCGACGTGGTCGCGTTCGAGCGCGACCAGGACATCTACGCACGGGCCCGCGCCGTGACGGTGAACGACTGGACCATGCGGATCTTCCAGGAGCTCGGCGTCGACGACCGCATCGAGCGGGTCATCGAACCGCAGCGCGCCCTGCGCTGGGTGACCTACGACGGCCGGGAGGTCATGCGGGTCGAGCACCCGCCGTCCACCCTCGGCACACGCAACACCCGGCCGCGCTTCTACAACATCTACCAGCCGGCCATGGAGGCCGAGCTCCGCCGCTGCGGCGAGGAGCTGGGCAACCTGGAGGTCCGCTACGGCGCCGAGGTCGTCGCCGTCGAGCAGGACGCCGACGGCGTCACCATCACCTCCCGCGACCGGGCGACCGGCGCCGAGACCACCACCCGCGCCCGCTACGCCATCGCTGCCGACGGCGGCTCCAGCCCCACCCGCAAACACCTCGGCGTCGAGATGCTCGGCGACACCGTCGACACCCTCTGGGTCGTCATCGACTGCAAGGTCAAGCGCTGGTGGCCGGACCGCGACTTCCTCACCTTCTGGACCGACGCCGAACGCCCCGTCGTCGACATCGCGCTCTCGGCCGGCAACCACCGCTGGGAGATCCCGCTCAAGCCCGGCGAGACCGAGGCCGACTTCCCGACCGGCGCCGAGGTGTGGCCGCTGCTGGAGGCGCTCGGCGTCACCCACGACGACGTCGAGATCCACCAGCACGCCTTCTACCGCCACCACGTCCGCGCCGCCGAGACCTGGCGCCGGGGCCGGGTCTTCCTCGCCGGTGACGCCTGCCACCTGATGCCGCCGTGGGCCGGGGCGGGCATGCAGTCCGGCATGCGCGACGCCCACAACCTGGGCTGGAAGCTCGCCCGGGTGCTCCGGGGCGAGCTGGGCGAGGAGTGGCTCGACACCTACGAGGCCGAGCGCCGCCCCAACGCCGACTTCTACACCGGCCTCGCCGTCGGCCTGGGCCGCGTCATCAAGCAGGAGGCGACCCCCGAGGAGGTCGCCGCCATGAACACCGTCCCCGAGAACACGGTCACCCCCTGGGAGCCGCCGCTGACCGCCCCGCCGGTGCTGTCCGCCGGCTGGCTGCGCGGGGAGACCGGGGACGCCAGCGTCATCGGCCGCATGGTGCCGCAGCCGGTCTGCGGGGACACCGTCGGAACGATGGACCGCCTCGACGGACTGCTGCCCGACGGCTTCGTGCTCCTGGGTGCCGACACCGACCCGGCCGCCCTGCTCACCCCGGAGCAGAAGGCCGGCTGGGACGCCCTCGGCGCCCGCTACGTCGCCGTCCGCCCCCGCACCGCGTACACCAGGGGCTCCGGCGAACTGGTCGACCTGGAGGACGTGCTGCTCCCGTGGCTCGCCCGCTACGGCGTCCGCGCCGTCGCCGTGCGCCCCGACAAGTTCGTCGCCGCCGCCGACACCTCCGGCTTGGACGTCCCCGCCCTGTGAACCCGGGCGGGCGCACCTCCGGCCCGCCCGACCTTCGAAAGGAACGACCCATGACAGACGTGAAGGAGCTCGCCTACGTCGTGTACGAGGTCAGCGACCTCGCCGACTGGGAGAACTTCGGCGTGACGCTGCTCGGCATGCAGCTCGGCGCCCGCACCGCGGACGGGTTCACGCTGCGCACCGACGAGAAGGCGCACCGCTGGATCATCACCGAGGGCCCGGCCGACGACCTCGCGGTCAGCGGCTACGAGGTCGCCTCCGAGGAGGCCCTGGACCGGCTCACCGCCCGGCTCACCGAGGCCGGGATCGAGGTCACCGAGGGCGGCGCCGAACTGGCCGCGGCCCGGCGGGTGGACCGCCTGGTCCGGGTCACCGACCCCATGGGCAACCGCATCGAACTCGTCACCGGGCTCGCCGACGCCGACACCCCGTTCCACTCCGCCACCCTGCTCGGCACCTTCGTCACCGGCACCGGCGGCGCGGGCCACCACGTGCTGCTCTCCAAGGGCGTGCCGCGCGAGGAGTACATGGCCTTCTACGAGGGCCTGCTGGGCTTCCGGATCAGCGACATCATCGTCGAGGAGCTGGCCCCGGGCATCGTCGCCGACCTGATCTTCCTGCACTGCAACCCGCGCCACCACAGCGTCGCGTTCGGCGACATGCCGCACGCCAAGAAGACCCACCACTTCATGCTGGAGGTCAGCGACATCCGCGACGTGGGCACGGCCTACGACCGCTGCATGGACGCCGAGCAGCCGTTCGAGATGACGCTGGGGATGCACCCCAACGACCACATGTTCAGCTTCTACGTCCGCACGCCCTCCGGCTTCTCCGTCGAGTACGGCTGGGGCGGCCTGCTCATCGACGACGAGACCTGGCAGGTCCGCACCCTCGACCGGCTGCACAGCTGGGGCCACCGGCCGCCGGAGGCCGTGCACGAGCTGCTCGGCCGTGCCCCGTTCACCAACCAGAGCCCGGAAGGGGCCCACTGATGGCACTGCGCCAGAGCGACATCGCCAAGTCCGTCCGGACCAAGGACTGGACGATCCACTACAACGAGGCGGGCGAGGGCCACCCCCTCGTGCTGCTGCACGGCGGCGGCCCCGGCGCCACCGGGTGGAGCAACTACTCGCCCAACATCGAGGCGCTCTCCCGCCACTTCCGGGTGATCGCCCCCGACATGCCCGGCTGGGGCGACTCCGACGCCGTCGACTTCGCCACCCTGGACCACGTCGAGGCGGCCTGCCAGCTCCTCGACGCCCTGGGCATCGAGAAGGCCGCGTTCGTCGGCAACTCGATGGGCGGCCACACCTCCCTCCGGCTCGCCGCCGAGCGCCCCGAGCGGGTCTCGCACCTCATCACCATGGGTCCGCCCATCCAGATGAAGCCGTTCCTCTTCGGCGCGGGCGGCGGCCCCACCGAGGGCCTGAAGATCATGTACCGGACCTACGGCGACGCCTCGCCCGAGGCCATGCGCCGCCTGGTCGAGATCATGGTCTACGACACGGCCCGCTTCGCCACCCCCGAGCTGTGCCGGCAGCGCTCGGAGGCCGCGCTCAAGCGCCCCGAGCACCTGAAGAACATCGCCGACGTGGCGCCCAAGGCCCCGATCCCGATCTGGATCGACCTGGACCGCGTCTCGGACATCACCGCCCCGGCCCTGCTGATCCACGGCCGTGACGACCGCGTCGTCTCCTTCGAGTCCTCGCTGTTCCTCGCCGCCCACATCCCGGACGCGCGGGCCCACCTCATCAACCGCTGCGGCCACTGGGCGCAGCTCGAGCACGCCGACGAGTTCAACCGCCTGGTCATCGACTTCGTCACCCACCACTGATCCCCTCCGCGCCGCCGGCCCTCCACGGCGCCGGCGGCGCGGCCAGCACGGCCAGCCAGGAGTCCAGGATGAGCAAAGTCCCCACCGTCGAGACCGATGTCCTGATCGCGGGCGCCGGTCCCGCCGGCGCCGCGGCCGGCGCCCTACTCGCCACCTACGGCGTCCGCGCGATGGTGCTGAACAAGTACGGTTCGGTCGCCAACACCCCGCGCGCCCACATCACCAACCAGCGCACCATGGAGGTGCTGCGCGACCTCGGTCTGGAGGACGAGGCCAAGCGCTCCGCCACCCCCCAGCACCTGATGGGCGAACACGTGTGGGCGACCAGCCTCACCGGCCCGGAGCTGGGCCGCCTGCGGACCTGGTACACCCACCCGTCGTTCCAGGCCGAGCACGACCTCGCCAGCCCCACCGCCGTCTGCGACCTGCCGCAGGACCGCATGGAGCCGATCCTGCTGGGCGCCGCCACCCACCGCGGCACCACCCTGCGCGTCAACACCGAACTGCTCTCCTTCACCCAGGACGACGACGGCGTGACCGCCACCGTCCTCGACCGGCTGACCGGCGAGGAGTACCGCGTCCGCGCCAAGTACCTGATAGGCGCCGACGGCGGCAAGTCCGCGATCATGTCGCAGCTCGGCATCCCGATGGAGGGCGAGATGGGCCTCGGCGGCTCCATCAACGTCGTCTTCGAGGCCGACCTCGAACACCTCGTCGCCCACCGGCCCGGGGACATGTACTGGTTCATCCAGCCCGGCGTCGGCCACGACGGCAACGGCATCGGCGTCCTGCGCGTGGTCCGCCCCTGGAACAAGTGGATCGCCGTCTGGGGCTACGACATCGCCCAGGGCACCCCCGAGCTGACCGACGAGTTCGGCGCCTCCATCGTCCACCAGCTCCTCGGCGACGACACCGTCCCCGTACGCGTCGAGTCCGTCTCCACCTGGTCCGTCAACCACGTGTACGCCACCGACAACCAGGCCGGGCGGGTCTTCTGCGTCGGCGACGCCGTCCACCGGCACTCGCCCATGAACGGCCTCGGCTCCAACACCTCCATCCAGGACTCCTTCAACCTGTGCTGGAAGCTCGCCATGGTCCTGCGCGGCCGGGCCGGGCCCGGCCTCCTGGAGACCTACCGCGACGAACGGCTCCCGGTCGCCCGCCAGATCGTCGAACGCGCCACCCGCAGCAACGCCCTGATGCCCCCGCTGTTCGGGGCCCTGCGGCTGCCGCCCGCGGCCGGACGGGACCAGCTCGAAGCGGCCCTGGAGACCCTCCGGGCACCCACCGCCGAGGGCGCGGAGCGCCGCGCCGCCTTCGACGAGGCCATGGGCAACACCCTGCTCTGCTTCAACACCCACGGCGTGGAGACCAACCAGGACTACCGCACCGGGGCCCTCGTCACCGGCGGCGAACCCGCCCCGCAGGCCCCCCGCGACGAGGAACTGCACTACTTCCCCACCACCTACCCCGGGCGGCACCTGCCGCACGCCTGGCTGCTCGACGGGCAGCGCAAGGTCCCCGTCCTCGACCTGTGCGGCCGGGGTCGCTTCACCCTCCTGACCGGGGTCCGGGGAGCCGCCTGGCGCGAGGCAGCCGAGAAGGCCGCCGCCGCCACCGGCGTGGAGGTCCACGTGGTCTCCATCGGCCGCGGCTGCGACTACGAGGACCGCTACGGCGACTGGGCCGGGGTGTCCGGCATCGGCGAGGACGGCGCGCTGCTCGTCCGGCCCGACCACATCGTCGGCTGGCGCGCCACCGCCCAGGGCGACGACCCCGGCGCAGCCCTCCTGGAGGTCCTGCGCTCGGTCCTGCGGACCCCGGCCGCCTGACCGGCCGCTCCCCGGCGCGCGAAGGGCACCCCGTCCGCGGGGTGCCCCGGTCCCGCGCGCCCGCACCACACTCCGGCGCCCCGACCGCGCGCCCGCCCCGGCCGGGGACGGGCGCGCGGTCCGCCGGCACCACCAGAGCAAGGAGCTTTCGATGCGCATCGCAGTCGCGGGAGGCGGGCCCGGAGGGCTGTTCCTCGCCACCCTGATCCGCCGGGCGGATCCCTCGGCCGAGGTCACCGTCTTCGAACGCAACCGCGCCGACGACACCTTCGGCTTCGGCGTCGTGTTCTCCGACCGCACCCTGGCCGGCATCCACGAGGCCGACCCCGTACTGCGCCGGGCGCTGGACGAACACGGCCGCCACTGGGACGAGATCGAGGTCCGCCTCAAGGGCGAGCGGATCCGCTGCGGGGGCAACGGCATGGCCGCCGTCGCGCGGCGCACCCTGCTCCTGCTGATGCAGGACCGCGCCCGGGACGTCGGCGTCGACCTGCGCTTCTCCACCGAGGTCGGCCTCGACGACCTGACCGGCTACGACCTCGTCGTCGCCGCCGACGGCACCGGATCGGCCCTCCGCGAGCAACTGGCCCCCGCCCTGGGCGCCGAGGTGGAGACCGCCGCCGCCAAGTTCATCTGGTTCGGCACCGACCACCTCTTCGACGGGCTCACCTTCATCCACGAACGCGGCCCCGACGGCGTGTTCGCCGTGCACGGCTACCCGGTCTCCGACAGCGTCTCGACGTTCATCGTGGAGACCGACGAGGAGTCCTGGCGGCGCGCCGGACTCGACGCGTTCGACGTGACCCGGCCGCCGGGCCCCAGCGACACCCGCTCCCGCGACTACCTGGAGAAGCTGTTCGCGGAGCACATCGACGGCGGACGCCTGCTCACCAACAACTCCCGGTGGGGCAGCTTCCGCACCCGCCGGACCCGCCACTGGCACACCCTGGACCCGCGCCCCGTCGTCCTGCTCGGCGACGCCGTGCACACCGCGCACTTCTCCGTCGGCTCCGGCACCAAGATGGCCATGGAGGACGCCATCGCCCTCGCCGCCGCCCTCACCGCCCACCCCGGCGACCTCCCCGCCGCCCTGGCCGCCTACGAGCGGGCCGCCCAGCCCTCCGTCCGCCGCATCCAGGACTCCGCCCGCCCCAGCCTGTCCTGGTGGGAGCACTTCGGCCGCTACCACGACACCTTCGCTCCCTGGCAGTTCGCCTACCACTTCCTCTCCCGCAGCATCACCGACGCCCGGCTCGCCCGCCGCGCCCCCGACTTCGTCGGCGCCAGCCACCTCGGCTGGGCCCGGACCCACGGCGCCGCCCCCCTGGACACGCCCTTCGAGAGCGCCCACTGGTCCGCCGCCGGACGGCTGGTCCCCCTCGTCACCCGCGCCGACGGCACCCCCGCCGCCGTCCGCGGCACCGGCGAACTCGCCCTGTCCGAGACCCCGTCGGCCGGACCCTGGGGCGCCCTGGTGGCCGCCCCCGACAGCGAGGCCGGCCTGCCCGCCGTCCACGCCCGGCTCGCCGCGCTCGGCGGACCCGGCGGCCCCGACCTCGTCGCCGTGCACGGCGGCACCCCCCTGACCCGCGTCCTGGTCTGCGAACAGGCCCGGATGGCGGAGGGGCTGCCCGCCCTGCTGATCGACCCCGGCGCCAACCGCGACCTCGCCCTGACCGCGGTGCTCTCCGGCCGCGCCGACCTCGTGGCGGTGCCCGCGTGAACGCCCCCGCCGCCCGCGCCCTCGACCCGCTGTTCGCACCGCGCGGCATCGCCGTCGTCGGCGCCTCGCGCAGCCCCGGCAAGCTCGGCGCCGCCATGGCCCGCTCGCTCGCCCCGTTCGCCGCCGCCGGGGGCCACCTGGCCCTCGTCAACGACCGCGACGCCACCATGTACGGCACGGTCCGGGAGGCCGCCGCCGACGGGCCCGTCGACCTCGCGGTGCTCTGCGTCCCGGCCGCCGCCTGCCCCGGTGTCCTCGCCGAGGCCGCCGACGCCGGCGCGCGCGCCGCCGTGGTCTGCGGCGGCGGCTTCGCCGAGACCGGTCCCGGGGGCGCCGCGCTCCAGGACCGGCTCGCCGCGACCGCCGCCGCCACCGGCGTCCGCCTCCTCGGCCCCAACACCAGCGGCTTCCTCGCCCCCCACGCCGGGGTGACCGCCAGCTTCGTCCCCGGCGCCGGGGACATCGAACCCGGCCGGATCGCCGTCGTCGCGGCCAGCGGCGGCGTCAACCACGCCCTCGCCTTCCTGCTGGCCGAGGCCGGGCACGGGCTCAGCCTCGCCGTCGGCCTCGGCAACGGCGCCGGCGTCACCGCGCCCGACGTCCTCGACCACCTGGCCGACGACCCGGCCACCGCCGCCGTCGCGCTCCACCTCGAATCCGTCGCCGACGGCCCCCGGCTGGTCGACGCCGTCCGCCGCGCCACCGTCCGCCTGCCGGTCGTCGCCCTCGTCGTCGGCCGCCACGACATCGGCGCCTTCGCCGCCTCCCACACCGGGGCGCTCGCCACCTCCTGGCGCACCACCCGGGCCGCCCTCGCCCAGGCCGGGGCCGTGCTCGTCGACGACGAACGCGAACTCGCCGACGCCGTCGGCGCCCTCGCCGTCACCCGCGCCCGCCCGCACCGCGACCCGGGCGTCGGCGTCGTCACCGCCCAGGCGGGGCCCGGCCTGCTGCTCCTGGACGACCTGCGCGGACGCCGCGCCCGCGTCCCCGAGCTGACCGGCGCCACCCGCGACACCCTCGGCGGCCTGCTGCCCCCGCTGACCTACCAGCGCAACCCCGTCGACACCGGCCGCCCCGGACCCGCGCTCGGCCGCGTCCTCGCCGCCGTCGGCGCCGACCCGGGCGTCGACGTGATCGCCGCCTACGCCCTGCACGAGCCCGGCGCCGTGGACCTCGTCGCCGCCGCCGCGGAGGGCGCCACCGACGGCGTCCCCCTCGTCCTGGGCCTCGGCGGCACCGGCGAGGAGGTCACCCGCGCCCGGCGGGCCCTGCGGGACGCCGGCGTCGCCGTGGCCGCCGACCCGCGCGGCACGGCCGCCGCCGCTGGTGCCCTGCTCGCCGACGCCCGCGCCCGGGTCCCCGCCGGACCGTCACCGGACCGCGCCGAGGTCCCCGCCGGCGTCACCGGCCCCCTCGACGAGCACGGGGCGAAGGAACTCCTCGGCCGGCTCGGCATCGCCACCATGCCCCGCCGCGCCTGCGCCGACCGGGCCGAGGCGCACGCCGCGCTCACCGCCCTGGGCGGACCCGTGGCCGTCAAGCTCCTCGACGCCCGGGTCCTGCACAAGACCGAGATCGGCGGCGTCCACCTGGACGTCGCCACCCCCGCCGCCCTCGACGCCGCGCTGGACGCCCTCGACGCCGCCGGGGCCCGGCGCTACCTCGTCGAGGCGATGGCGCCCGCCGGGGTCGACCTCGTCGTCGGGGCCCGCCGCGACCCCGTCTTCGGGCCGGTGGTGCTCCTCGGGCTGGGCGGCACCACCGCCGAGGCGCTGGCCGACGTCGCCGTCCGGCTCGCCCCGCTCACCCCGGCCGAGGCCGCCGCCATGCCCGCCGAACTGGCCGGGCACGCCCTCCTCGACGGCTGGCGCGGCGGCCCCGTCCTGGACCGCCGCGCCCTCGGCCGGACCGTCGCCGCCCTCGGCGACCTGCTCGCCGCCGGCCCCGGTCTCGACGAGATCGAGGTCAACCCCCTGCGACTGACCGCCCGCGGACTGGTCGCACTCGACGCCGTCGTCATCACCAGGGAGGCCGACGATGCCCACGCCGATCGCTGAGAACACCGTGCCCTGGCCCGCCCCGGAGGCGGCCCGCTACCGCGCCGAGGGGTACTGGGCCGGGGTGCCGCTCGGCACCCTGCTGCGCCGCGCCGCCGACCGCACGCCCGGCGCCGAGGCCCTCGTGGACGCCGGGGCGCCGCACGGCACCCGGATCCGCCTCACCCACGGGGAACTGGCCGACCGGGCCGACGCCGCCGCCGTCCGCCTGCTGGACCTCGGCCTCGCCCCCGGGGACCGGATCGTCGTCCAGCTCGGCAACGGCTGGGAGTTCGTCGTCCTCACCCTGGCCTGTCTGCGCGCCGGGATCGTGCCCGTGATGGCGCTGCCCGCCCACCGGCGCACCGAACTGCGCCACCTGGCCGTCCACGCCGAGGCCGTCGCCATCGCCGTGCCCGACCGGATCCGGGACTTCGACCACCAGCGCCTCGGCCACCGGCTCGCGGACGAGGTCCGGGCCGCGACCGGCGCCGGCTGGCACGTGCTGGTCGCGGGCGACGACCTCGCCCCCGGCAGCGTCGACCTGCGGGCCCTGTGCGCCCCGGCCACCGACCCGGAGGGCGACCGCGCCCGGCTGGACGCCCACGCCCCGGCCCCCGGGGACGTCGCCGTCTTCCTGCTCTCCGGCGGTACCACCGGACTGCCCAAGCTGATCGCCCGCACCCACGACGACTACGCCTACAACGCCCGCGCCAGCGCGGAGGTCGCCGCGGTCGGCCCGGACACCGTCTACCTGGTCGGCCTGCCCGCCGCCCACAACTTCCCGCTCGCCTGCCCCGGCATCCTCGGCACCCTGCTGGCCGGGGGGCGCGTGGTCACCCTGCCCTCGCCGGAGCCCGCGCGGGCCTTCGAGGTGATCGCGGCCGAGGGCGTCACCCACACCGCCGTGGTCCCCGCCGTCGTGGCCCGGTGGCTGGAGCACGCCGCGGAGCACGGGGCCGGTGCGTCGGCCGGGCTGCGGGTGCTCCAGGCCGGCGGCGCCCGCCTCGCGGACGAACTCGCCCGCCGGGTGCGGCCGGTGCTGGGCGCCACCCTCCAGCAGGTGTTCGGCATGGCGGAGGGCCTGCTGAACTACACCCGGCTGGACGATCCCGACGACGTGGTGTGCACCACCCAGGGCCGCCCGCTCAGCCCGGCCGACGAGGTGCGGCTGGTCGACGAGGACGACCGGGACGTCCCCGACGGCACCCCCGGACTGCTCCTCACCCGGGGTCCCTACACCCCGCGCGGCTATTACCGGGCCGCCGGGCAGAACGCCGGGTCCTTCACCGCCGACGGCTGGTACCGCTCGGGCGACATCTGCCGCCGCACCCCCGGGGGCGACCTCGTCGTGGAGGGCCGCGACAAGGACATGATCAACCGGGGCGGCGAGAAGATCTCCGCGGAGGAGGTCGAGAACCTCGTCTACCAGCGGGTCCCCGGCGTCAGCCAGGCCGCCGCCGTCGCCATGCCGGACCCGGTGCTCGGGGAGCGCGTCTGCCTCTACGTCGTCCCGCGCCCCGGCGCCACGGTCACCCTCGACGAGGTCCGCGCCCTGCTGGAGCGGGCCGACATCGCCCGGTTCAAGCTCCCCGAGCACCTGGTGACCGTCACCGAGCTGACCTGGACCAAGGTCGGCAAGATCGACAAGAAGGCGCTGCGGGCGGACATCGCGGCCCGGCTCGCCGAGGGCGCGGCACCCTGAGCACCGGCCGTGCCGCGGCCCCCCGCGGTACGGCCCGCCCGGCCGCGCCCGCCCTCGGGTTCCGCCCGCCTCCGGGTCAGCGCCCGCCCTCGGGTTCCGCCCGCCTCCGGGTAGCGCCCGCCCCCGTCCCGGGCGGGGACCGTCCGTCCGGCCCCGCCCGGGACCGCCCGCCGGACCGGGCCCGGACCGCCCGCCCGACCGCGCTCGGCCGAACGGCGGTGTCCGGGGTGGCGGGGGCGTGGCGGGAGGGGTACACACGATCGGGAAGCACCGACCAGTACCTCCCCTTCCATGCCGATACGCGGCGAGGTGACCCTCATGTCCGCCACCACCACCCCCTCCTCCCGGCCCGCCGTCACCGAGCACGAGGCCCGCCGGGTGGCGGAGGCCGCCCGGGAAAAGGACTGGCACAGGCCCAGCTTCGCCAAGGAGCTGTTCCTCGGCCGTTTCCGCCTCGACCTGCTGCACCCCCATCCCCTCCCCGCCGAGGAGGACGCCCGGCGCGGCGAGTCCTTCCTCGCCGCCCTGCGCGACTTCTGCGAGACGCGGATCGACGGCGCCGTCATCGAGCGCGACGCCCGCATCCCCGACGAGGTGGTCACCGGGCTCAAGGAGCTGGGCGCCCTCGGCATGAAGATCGACCGCGAGTACGGCGGCCTCGGGCTCACCCAGCTCCACTACAACAAGGCCCTCGCCCTGGTCGGCTCGGTCAGCCCGGCCGTCGGCGCGCTGCTCTCCGCCCACCAGTCCATCGGCGTCCCGCAGCCGCTGAAGATGTTCGGCACCCAGGAGCAGAAGGACGCCTTCCTGCCGCGCTGCGCCCGCACCGACATCTCGGCCTTCCTGCTCACCGAACCCGACGTCGGCTCCGACCCGGCCCGCCTCGCGACCGCCGCCGTGCCCGACGGGGACGACTACGTGCTGGACGGCGTGAAGCTCTGGACCACCAACGGAGTCGTCGCCGATCTCCTGGTCGTCATGGCCCGGGTCCCCGAGTCGCCCGGCCACCCCGGCGGCATCACCGCCTTCGTCGTCGAGGCCGCCTCCGAGGGCGTCACCGTCGAGCACCGCAACGCCTTCATGGGCCTGCGCGGACTGGAGAACGGCGTCACCCGCCTCCACCGGGTCCGGGTCCCCGCCGCGAACCGCATCGGCCCCGAGGGCGCGGGGCTGAAGATCGCCCTCACCACCCTGAACACCGGCCGCCTCTCGCTGCCCGCCCTGTGCGCCGGCGCCGGCAAGTGGTGCCTGAAGATCGCCCGCGAGTGGTCGGCGGCGCGCGAGCAGTGGGGCAGGCCCGTCGGGCTGCACGAGGCGGTCGGCTCGAAGATCGCCTTCATCGCGGCGACCACCTTCGCCCTGGAGGCGGTCCTCGACCTCTCCTCCCAGATGGCCGACGACAATCGCAACGACATCCGCATCGAGGCGGCCCTCGCCAAGCTCTACGGCTCCGAGATGGCCTGGCTGATGGCCGAC
This sequence comes from Streptomyces sp. SID8352, assembly GCF_009862265.1. Classification (GTDB taxonomy): domain Bacteria; phylum Actinomycetota; class Actinomycetes; order Streptomycetales; family Streptomycetaceae; genus Streptomyces. Next base: position 26,831 of record NZ_WWGX01000085.1, read on the forward strand.
CACCTGGTCCAGATCCGCGGCGGACGCGGCTACGAGACCGCCGCCTCCCTGGCCGCCCGCGGCGAACGCGCCGTCCCCGCCGAGCAGTTGCTGCGTGACCTGCGGATCAACCGGATCTTCGAGGGCTCCACCGAGATCATGCACCTGCTGATCGCGCGCGAGGCCGTCGACGCCCACCTCTCCGTCGCCGGGGATCTCATCGACCCCGGCACCCCCCTGTCCGGCAAGGCACGGGCCGGTGCCAGGGCGGGCGCCTTCTACGCCAGATGGCTGCCCGGCCTGGTCACGGGACCCGGCCGGCTTCCCGGCTCCTACGCCGAGTTCGACCCTCCCGGTCACCCCGGCCTGGCCCGGCACCTGCGCTACGCCGAGCGCACCGCCCGCAGGCTCGCCCGCGCCACCTTCTACGCCATGTCCCGCTGGCAGGGCCGGATGGAGACCAAGCAGGGCTTCCTCGGCCGGATCGTCGACATCGGCGCCGAACTCTTCGCCATGAGCGCCGCCTGCGTCCGGGCCGAGCGGATGCGTGCCGAGGGCGACCACGGCCGCGAGGCCTACCAGCTCGCCGACGCCTTCTGCCGCCAGGCCCGGCTGCGGATCGAGGAACTCTTCGGCCGCCTCCGCCACAACACCGACGACCTCGACCGCACCGTCGTCCGCGGCGTCCTCGGCGGCGTCTACACCTGGCTGGAGGAGGGCGTCGTCGACCCCTCCGGCGACGGCCCCTGGATCGCGGACACCAGCCCCGGCCCCACCGCCCGGCCCAACCTCCACCGCCCGATCAGGTGACACCCGTCACGGTGCCGGACCCGGGGCGCGGCGGCACCCCGCACCCGGACCGGCACCCCGGTCCACCCCGGCCCGCGCCCGCCCGGCCCCGCCCGGGAGGGCACCCGGCGAAGCGGGTCCCGGGAGATTGACGCCCCCGTCCCCGCGGACCGGTGGGTACGGCAACAATGGGGGGATGAGCGACAGTCCAGCACCCCTCGCCGACCCGCACCTCCTCTACGCCCCCGTGGCGGGAGACGGACCGAAGGACGTGGTGATCCTCGGCTCCACCGGTTCGATCGGTACGCAGGCCATCGACCTCGTGCTGCGCAACCCGGACCGCTTCCGCGTCACCGGCCTGTCCGCCAACGGCGGCCGGGTCGCCCTGCTGGCCGAGCAGGCCCACCGGCTGCGGGTGCCGGTCGTCGCCGTGGCGCGCGAGGACGCCGTCCCCGCGCTGCGGGAGGCCCTCGCCGCGCGCTACGGCGCGGGGGAGCGGCAGCCCGAGATCCTCTCGGGGCCCGACGCGGCCACCCTGCTCGCCGCCTCCGACTGCCACACCGTCCTCAACGGCATCACCGGCTCCATCGGGCTGGCCCCGACCCTCGCCGCCCTGGAGGCGGGCCGCACCCTCGCGCTCGCCAACAAGGAATCGCTCATCGTGGGCGGCCCACTGGTCAAGGCACTCGCCAAGCCGGGACAGATCATCCCGGTCGACTCCGAGCACGCGGCCCTCTTCCAGGCCCTCGCCGCCGGCACCCGCGCCGATGTGCGCAGACTGGTCGTCACCGCCTCCGGCGGCCCCTTCCGGGGGCGCACCCGGGAGCAGCTCGCCGAGGTCACCGTCGAGGACGCCCTCGCCCACCCCACCTGGGCGATGGGGCCGGTCATCACCATCAACTCGGCGACCCTCGTCAACAAGGGCCTGGAGGTGATCGAGGCCCACCTCCTCTACGACATCCCCTTCGACCGCATCGAGGTGGTCGTGCACCCCCAGTCCTACGTGCACTCCATGGTGGAGTTCACCGACGGCTCGACCCTGGCCCAGGCCACGCCCCCCGACATGCGCGGCCCCATCGCCATCGGTCTCGGCTGGCCCGAGCGGGTCCCCGACGCCGCTCCCGCCTTCGACTGGAGCAAGGCGTCCACCTGGGAGTTCTTCCCGCTCGACGAGGAGGCCTTCCCGGCGGTCGGCCTGGCCCGGCGGGTCGGGGGGCTCGCGGGCACCGCCCCGGCGGTGTTCAACGCCGCCAACGAGGAGTGCGTGGAGGCGTTCCGCTCCGGCGCGCTGCCGTACCTGGGGATCATCGAGACCGTCACCCGGGTCGTCGACGAACACGGCACCCCCGCCGCGGGAACTCCGCTCACCGTCGCGGACGTCCTCGAAGCGGAGACCTGGGCGCGCGTCCGGGCCCGGGAACTTGCGGCACAGACGGCGGAGGCCCGTGCATGACGATCCTGATGTTCATCCTCGGCATCGTGCTCTTCGCGGTGGGACTGCTGTTCTCCATCGCCTGGCACGAGCTGGGGCACCTGTCCACGGCCAAGATGTTCGGCATCCGCGTGCCGCAGTACATGGTGGGGTTCGGTCCGACGGTCTTCTCCCGCAAGAAGGGCGAGACCGAGTACGGCGTCAAGGCCATCCCGTTCGGCGGCTACATCCGCATGATCGGCATGTTCCCGCCCGGGGCGGACGGCCGCCTGGAGGCCCGTTCCACCTCGCCCTGGCGCGGCATGATCGAGGACGCCCGCTCGGCCGCCTACGAGGAACTGCGGCCCGGTGACGAGAAGCGCCTCTTCTACACGCGCAAGCCGTGGAAGCGCGTCATCGTGATGTTCGCCGGCCCCTTCATGAACCTCGTCCTCGCGGTGGCGCTGTTCCTCACCGTCCTGATGGGCTTCGGCATCTCCCAGCAGACGACCACCGTCGGCTCCGTCTCCAAGTGCGTGATCGCGCAGAGCGAGAACCGCGACAAGTGCGAGGGCGGCGACAAGCCCTCCCCGGCCGCGGCGGCCGGTCTGCGGGCGGGCGACCGGATCGTCTCCTTCGACGGGGTGCCCACCGCCTCCTGGGACCGGCTCTCCGACCTGATCCGCGCCAACCCCGGCGCCGAGGTGCCGATCGTCGTCGAGCGCGACGGCCGGGAGGTCACCCTCCACGCGACCATCGCCACCAACCAGGTCGCCAAGAAGGACTCCCAGGGCCGGATCGTCGAGGACCAGTACGTCACCGCCGGGTTCTTCGGCTTCAGCTCGGCCACCGGCGTGGTGAAGCAGGACTTCGGCGAGTCCGTGACATGGATGGGCGACCGGATCGGCGACGCCGTCGACTCCCTCGCCGCCCTGCCCGGCAAGGTCCCCGCCCTGTGGGACGCCGCTTTCGGGGACGGCCCCCGCGAACCCGACTCCCCGATGGGCGTCGTCGGCGCCGCCCGGGTCGGCGGCGAGATCGCCACCCTCGACATACCGGCCACCCAGCAGCTCGCCATGTTCGTGATGCTGGTCGCGGGCTTCAACCTCTCCCTGTTCCTGTTCAACATGCTCCCGCTGCTGCCGCTGGACGGCGGCCACATCGCGGGCGCCCTCTGGGAGTCGCTGCGCCGGGGCGCGGCCAGGGTGCTGCGCCGCCCGGACCCGGGCCCGTTCGACGTGGCGAAACTGATGCCGGTGGCCTACGTGGTGGCGGGCGTCTTCGTCTGCTTCACGCTGCTGGTGCTGGTGGCCGACGTGGTCAATCCGGTGCGCATCAGTTAGGGCCTGTCCGACCACTGCCGTCGTCGCCCGTGAGACGGACGGGAAGCGTCGGACGGGCCTCAGGCCCCCTCGCGGCGCGGGCACCGGGTCCCTCCGGCGCCCGCGCCGAGGGCCGGGCCCGGCCGCCGTCCGGGCCGGGCACCCGGACACCGCCCCCTGCCGCCGGGGTGGCGCCGACGGCGGGCCGATCATCCGACGAGAAGCCCAATCCGGGATCATGTCCCCCCCGGGGCGGCCCCCACTCCCCTTTCCCCGCAGGTCGACGCCAACGTGTGGACCAGTCGTGCACTGTGTGCCCGCCGTTCGGTTCCGTGCCGTAATCTCGAATGCCGGAGCCCGCCGCTGAACGAGGGCCGGACCTTGATCCACGACTTGGGGTTGCACAGCAGATGACTGCGATTTCTCTCGGCATGCCGTCCGTTCCGATCAAGCTGGCCGAGCGCCGCAGGACCCGGCAGATTCAGGTCGGGTCGGTGGCGGTGGGTGGTGACGCGCCGGTGTCGGTGCAGTCGATGACGACGACGCGGACGTCGGACGTGGGTGCGACGTTGCAGCAGATCGCGGAGCTGACGGCGTCGGGGTGCGAGATCGTGCGGGTGGCGTGTCCGACGCAGGACGACGCGGACGCGTTGGCGGTGATCGCGCGGAAGTCGCAGATCCCGGTGATCGCGGACATTCACTTCCAGCCGAAGTACGTGTTCGCGGCGATCGACGCGGGGTGTGCGGCGGTGCGGGTGAACCCGGGGAACATCAAGAAGTTCGACGATCAGGTGAAGGGGATCGCGCGGGCGGCGGGGGAGCGGGGGACTCCGGTCCGGATCGGGGTGAACGCGGGGTCGCTGGATGCGCGGCTGCTGGCGAAGTACGGGCGGGCGACGCCGGAGGCGCTGGTGGAGTCGGCGTTGTGGGAGGCGTCGCTGTTCGAGGAGCACGGGTTCCGGGACATCAAGATCTCGGTGAAGCACAACGATCCGGTGGTGATGGTGAATGCGTACCGTCAGCTCGCGGAGCGGTGTGACTATCCGCTGCATCTGGGGGTGACGGAGGCGGGTCCGGCGTTCCAGGGGACGGTGAAGTCGGCGGTGGCGTTCGGCGCGCTGCTGAGTGAGGGGATCGGGGACACGATCCGGGTGTCGTTGTCGGCGCCGCCGGTGGAGGAGGTCAAGGTCGGTATCCAGATCCTTCAGTCGCTGGGGCTGAAGGAGCGGCGGCTGGAGATCGTGTCGTGTCCGTCGTGCGGGCGGGCGCAGGTGGATGTGTACAAGCTGGCGGAGGAGGTCACG
>NZ_WWGX01000086.1 GCF_009862265.1 Streptomyces sp. SID8352
GCCAGCACGTCATGCCCGACCCGAAGCCGAGTTCCTGCGGCAGATGCTCCCATGAGATCCCGGTGTGCAGCACGAACAGGATCCCCTGGAAGACCAGACGGTCCGGGTGCCACTTGCGCCCGGGATGCCGGGCCCGACGCTCCACTTTCGGCAGCAGCGGCTCGACCACAGCCCACAACGCGTCATCAACATCCCACGGCTTCGGCCGAGCCACCCCACACCCCCGGATCAACAGTCCCGGAGTGATCCAACCACCTCAAAGATCATTTCGTTAGGAGTTCTAAGTAGACCAGGTATCCGATGCGAGGCCGTGACCCCTGGCGCATGCGCACCGAGAGCTACCATCTCGGTGGCGTCGGCAACCGCCTACGCCCAGGAATCCATCCGGAGCGATCATGCCGACTCAAGGCCCCGGCAGAACAGCGGTGTGGGCGAAGGTCTTCGCTGCGTTCGCTCTCCTTGTCCTCATGCCTCTGGTGCTCTATTTCATGGTCTCATTCCAGGGGTCGGGCGCATTTCCCTGGTGAGTGCGGCTTCCGGTTTCCGCAAGTCCTCATCCGACCTGGGCCGTAGCTCCCCGCCAATGGACCGGAGGGCCTACCGAGGTTGAACTCGTGGTGTCGTAGGGGCTGATGGCTCGTCGTCCACGCGGTATCACCGGAGTATGCGGTATCCACCGGGGGCCGGACTGACCGCCGAACGGCAGTACTTCCGCGAGGAGTTACGGCTCCGGGCTGCGGAGACGTTCACGCAGGGGGCGAGTGCGTTGACCGCCAAGGTCCTGCGGGCGGTGTCCGCTCGGTGCAGCGATGGCGGCAGGCGTGGGACGAGGGCCGCCCGCGGGCTCCGCGGTCGCAAGGGCCGGCGTCGCTGCCGAGGCTGAGCGAGAAGCGGTTCGCCCGGTTGGAGGCGGAACTGGCCAAGGGGCCGGTCGCGCACGGCTGGGAGGGCCGACGCTGGGCCCCGAGCCGCGTGAAGACGGTGATCGGCCGGCGGCGCCTCCACCTGGTCCACACGACCCAGGGCGTGCGGAAACTGCTGGTGCGCAACGGCTGGTCCTGCCAGGTCCCGGCCGACGCGCCGCCGACGGGCCGGGTGACCACTCGGTGACCACCCCGGCTGCGGGTTCGGCCGACGAACAGGCCACGGAGCGGCGAAACCCCCGTCTGACCAGGTCAGCGGGGGTCACGAACCCGAGGGTTCCGGTAGGCCCTGTGGGACTCGAACCCACAACCAATGGATTAAAAGTCCACTGCTCTGCCAATTGAGCTAAGGGCCCAGGTGCTGTTGCTCGATGATGCCACTCCGAGCATAGCCGGACGCGGGCGCGCCGCCGATCGGGTATCCGGGTCACGGTCGCGTCGGCCGGGCGGGGGAAACGGCGCGGCCCCCGCCCGGCGGGGGCGGGGGCCGCGGCGCTCAGCGGGCCCCGGGGGCCCACGGGGCGTCAGCCGTTGCGCTTCCAGCGCGGCTTGTCGTCGCGGCGGCCGAAGGAGGACGTGCCGCGGTGGTCGTCACGCCGGCCGTAGGGGCGCTCGTGGCCGCCGGAGCGGAAGCCGGGGCGGTCGCCCTGGCGGTCGCGGTTGAACGGGCGGTCACTGCCCCGGTGGCCGCCCCGCTCGCCACCGCGGTCGTCACGGCGCTCGAAGGAACGGCCGCCACGGTCGTCACGGCGGTCGTCACGGCGGAAGCCGCCACGGTCACCGCGCTCGCCCCGGTCGTCCCGGCGGAAACCGCCGCGNTCNNCNCGGTCGTCACGNCGGAANCCGCCGCGGTCGTCACGGCGCTCGAAGGAACGGCCGCCACGGTCGTCACGGCGCTCACCCCGGTCGTCNCGGCGGAAGCCACCGCGGTCGCCGCGCTCACCGCGGTCGTCACGACGGAAACCGCCGCGGTCGTCACGGCGCTCGAAGGAACGGCCGCCACGGTCGTCACGGCGCTCGCCACGGTCGTCCCGGCGGAAGCCACCGCGGTCGTCACGGCGCTCACCCCGGTCGTCACGGCGGAAGCCGGCACGGTCGCCGCGCTCACCGCGGTCGTAGGAGCGCGGAGCGCGCTCGGTGCGCTGCTCCATGTCGCGCGCGCCCGGCTGCTCCGGCACGGAGACCTCGGCCTCGGCGGCCGGCGCGGCCTCGGCGGCGACCTCGGCCAGCACCGTCTCCGGGTCCTCGCCGCGCTCCCGCGCGACGCGGGTGACCAGCCGGTCGGCCTCCTCGCGCAGTTCGGTCGCGCGCCGCTGGGCCCGCTCCAGCTCCTTGGTGAGCTGGGCGACCTCGCGCTCGGCCTGCTGGGCGGCGTTGCCCGCCGACTCGGCCTGGACCTCGGTCATGGACCGGGCGCCGGTGATCTCGGCGACCTCCGGGTCGAAGGCGGCGCCGCCCTGGATGATGTGGCGCGTGGCGTCGACGCCCGCGTCCTCCATCAGCCGGAAGATCTGGCGCCGCTGGTGCGGCAGGGAGAGGGAGACGACGGTGCCGGTGCGGCCCGCGCGCGCCGTGCGCCCGGCGCGGTGCAGGTAGTCCTTGTGGTCACCGGCCGGGTCCACGTTGAGGACGAGGTCGATGCCGTCGACGTGGATGCCGCGCGCGGCGACGTCGGTGGCGACCAGGACGTTGACGTAACCGTCCTTGAAATCGGCCAGGGTGCGGGTGCGGGCGCCCTGGGTCATGCCGCCGTGCAGCGCGTCCGCCTTGGCGCCGGCCTCGCGGAGCTGGTCCGCGACGCGGTCGGCGCCGAGCTGGGTGCGCACGAAGATGATGGTGCGGCCCTTGCGGGAGGCGATGGCCGCGGTGACCGGCGCCTTGTCCTTGGGCTTCACGACCAGGATGTGGTGCGACATGGTCGTCACCGCGCCCTGGGCCGCGTCGACCTCGTGGCTGACCGGGTCCTTCAGGTACCGGTCGACGAGGGTCTTGATCTCGTTCTCCATGGTGGCGGAGAACAGCATCCGCTGGCCGCCCGCGGGCACCTGGTCGAGCAGTTCGGTGACCTCGGGCAGGAAGCCCAGGTCGGACATCTGGTCGGCCTCGTCGAGGACCGCGATCTCCACGTTCTCCAGGGAGCAGGCGCCGCGGTTGATGATGTCGCGCAGCCGGCCCGGGGTGGCGACCAGGATGTCGACGCCCTTCTCCAGGGCGTAGATCTGGTTGCCCATGGAGGTGCCGCCGCAGACGACCTTCATGCGCAGGCCGACGACGTCGCCGTAGGGCTGGAGCGCGTCCGCGACCTGCATGGCCAGCTCGCGGGTCGGCGTCAGGATGACGGCGCGGGGCTTCTTCCTCTCGGTGCGGCCGCCGGCCAGCGTGGCCAGGGTCGGCAGGCCGAAGGAGAGGGTCTTGCCGGAGCCGGTGCGGCCCCGGCCGAGGATGTCCTTGCCGAGCAGGGCGTCCGGGATGGTCGCGGCCTGGATCGGGAAGGGGGTGGTCACGCCGTTCTGCGCGAGCTTGCGCACGACGCCCTCGGGCAGACCGAGGTCCTCGAAGGTCACCTCGGGGGTCTCCGGCGCCTCGGGGGCCTCCGGCACCTCGACCGCGTCGTCGGCGACGGCGGTCCCGGTGGCCTCGACGGCCGCCTCGGGAGCCGACTCGACGCCGTCGACGCCCTCGGCGTTCTCGGGCACGACGACGTGATCAGTACTGATGATGGACATGCGAATGCGAAACCTTCCGGAGTCTCGTCGGCACGCGCCCGTCAACTCCGTGAATCGCGATTCGCAATACGACCGCCTCAATGCGGTCCACCACGGCAAGGGGAGAGTACGCGCCACACGGCGCGCTCTGCAGTGGCGCCGGGCAAATGGGATCAAACGATCTACCACCATACGCACCGTGCCCCCCTCAAGGCAAATCACCTGTTCGGAGCGGGCACGGCGGGCCTCTGCGGCCACCCGGAACCCGGCGCCCGGCACCCGGCACGGACGGGCGGCGGCCCCGCACGCGACACCCCCGCCGCGCCCCCGCGCACGGCACCCCTCGGCACCCCCTGGCACCCCCTGGCACCCCGCGCACGGCACCGCCCGTACGGCATCCCGGCACCCCGGTGGCCGCGCCACGCACCGCACCGCACCGCACCGCCCAGCCGAAGCCCCGCCCGGGACCCACGCCCGTGAAGCCCCGCCCTCGGATCCCCCGCCCCGGGTCCGGCCGCGCGGCGGCATCACGCCCAGCCCCGCGCCCCGTACCCGGGCACCGGCACCCCCGCCTCCGGGGCCGGTTCGCGCTGCGCGAGCTGGGTGCCCGGTGGTTCGTGCGCCGACGAGGAGGGTTCCGCCACGGTCGGTTCCGGGTCCGGGGAGGGCGGCGGCTCCTGGGTCGGTTCCGGCTCCGGCTCCTCCGTCCACGGGGGCTCCGGCGGGGGCGTCCGGGACGGGACCGGCTCCGGGGGGCCCTCCCCGGGGGGCGCCGACCCGGTGGAGCGCGGAGGCACCGGCGCCGAGGGGACGCCGGCGCCCTTCGCCTCCCCCTCCGCCCCCTCCGCCCCCTCTGCCCGCTCCGCCCGCCCGCCGTCGGCCCCGTCGTCCTCGGGGCGGGCCTCCTCGGCCGCAGTCCCCCCGGCGGGCCTGCGGTGCCCCCGGCCCGCCTCGGCCACGCCGTACCCGGCCTCGCCGCCCGACACCACGTCCGTGCCGCCGGGGATCCCGGAGCCCCGCTCACCGGCGGAGCGCGACGGCCGGGCGCCTCCCCCGGACCCGTCGTCGCCGACGCTCACGCAGCCGGTGGCGGCGACGGCCGTCAGGACCGCGACGGCCAGACGGACGGGTACGTTCAAGGGGCGCACGGGCGGCCACCTCCGGGGGTCAGGGGTCGACGTGCCCAACTCCCGCCACCCGCGGGAGGACACGCGGCCCGCCCCGCGGACCCGGCCCCCGGGCGGGTCAGCCGTACCCGAGGGCGTGCAGCCGCGCGTCGTCGATGCCGAAGTGGTGCGCGATCTCGTGCACCACCGTGATCTCCGTCTCCTCGACGACCTCCTCGCGGGTGGCGCAGTGGCGCAGCGTCGGCCCCCGGTAGACGGTGATCCGGTCCGGCAGCACCCCCGCGTACCACTCCCCGCGCTCGGTCAGCGGCGTCCCCTCGTACAGCCCGAGCAGCTCGGGATCGCCGGCGGGCGGTTCGTCCTCGACGAACACCGCGACGTTGTCCATCAGGCGCGTCAGCTCCGGTGGAACGCGGTCCAGCGCCTCGGCGACCAGTTCCTCGAACTCCTCGCGCGTCATCTCCAGCACGCCCCCATTGTCGGCCACGGCACCCGGGACGACGACCCCTTGGGCCGGTCGCGCCACGAGCCCGCATATCCGCGGCGCGAGACGGGCATACGCGACCAATGGCCCGCGTTCCCCCCGTCCCGCACCCCTTGGCCGAGAGGGCGCGGCGCGTCCTGCGCGCACCCGCCGCCCTCGCCCGCGGCGCCCGCGACCGGCGACGCGCCCGCCGGGCGGCCGGAACCGGTGCCCCGGACGGAGCGGGTGCCGGCGCCCTCGGCACCGCCCGTGCCGTCTCCCGCCCCCGGCGCTGGGCCCGCGCCCTCGGCATGGTCGCCGTCGTCCTGCTGGGCGCCTGGCTGGGCCTGCTGGCCGTGGGCGACGTCCGCGTCCCGGTCGGCCCGATGAACACGACGATGACCCTGCGGCCCTCGTTCGACGGCGGCACGAAGATCAATATCTCGCCGCTGGGCGCCCTGCGGCTGGACAGCCACACCGCCCCCGTCCGTCTGGACGTCAACGTCGACCAGCTCGACCCCGCCCGCGCGGGGGCCCTCGTCGACCACCCCGAACGGCTCTCCGGGCTCCAGGAGGAGGTCGCGGCCGACGTCGCCCGCGGCACCCTCGGCCTCGCCGCCCGCTCGGGCGTCGCCGTGGTCACCGGGGCCACCGCGCTCGGCCTCGCCGTCTACCGCCGCCCCCGCAGGGCCCTGGCCGCCGGGGGCCTGGCGCTGGCGCTGCTGGCGGCCTCCGGGGGCACGGCGTACGCCACCTGGAACCCCGACTCGGTCCTGGAGCCGAAGTTCTCCGGGCTGCTCTCCTCGGCACCCTCCCTGGTCGGCAACGCGCGCAGCATCGTCACCGAGTTCGACGTCTACCAGAAGGAACTGGCGCGCCTGGTGACGAACGTGACCAAGCTCTACGACGTCACCTCCACGCTCCCCGTCTACCAGCCCGACCCGACCACGATCCGGGTGCTGCACGTCTCCGACATCCACCTCAACCCGGCGAGCTGGAAGATCATCGGCTCACTGGTGCGGCAGTACCGGGTCGATGTGATCGTCGACTCGGGCGACACCATGGACCACGGCACGGCCGCGGAGAACGGCTTCCTGGACCCGGTCGAGGATCTGGGCGCCCCCTACGTCTGGGTGCGCGGCAACCACGACTCCCGGGTCACCCAGAAGTACCTGGAGGGGCTGCGGAACGCGCATGTGCTCGACGAGGGCCGGGCCCTGACCGTCGCCGGGCTGCGGTTCGCCGGGATCGGCGACCCCCAGTTCACCCCCGACCGCTCCCGGCCGCTCGGCGCGGAGGCCTCCCAGGAGCTGGCCGGGGCCCGGCTGGCCTCCGCCCTCCGCGACCAGCGGGCGGCGGGCACCCCGGTGGACATCGCGGTCGCCCACGAGCCGTCGGCGGCCCGCGAGGTGGACGGCGAGGTGCCGCTCGCGCTGGCCGGCCACCTCCACCACGAGGGCATGGAGGTCATGAAGTACGGGACCCGGCTGCGCACCGAGGGCTCCACCGGCGGCAGCGGTCTGCGCGCGGTCGAGGGCGAGCACCCCGATCCGATCCAGGCGTCGATCCTCTATCTGGACCGCGACACCCGCCGCCTCCAGGCCTGGGACGAGATCCGGCTCGGCGGCCTGGGGCTGACGACGGTCGAGGTCAGCCGCCATCTGCCCAAGGAGAACCAGCCGGGCGCCACCCCCTCCCCGACGGTCCCGGGCGGCTCCCCCGCCCCCGGCACGACAGCGCCGGGAACCCCCTCCCCCACCGCTCCGTAAAGCGTTTTGGCGATAGCTCCCGCCATCCCATATGCTTCTCACGTCCCCGACGCGCCGAAAGGCGCGCAGGCGGGCCGATAGCCCTCATCGTCTAGCGGCCTAGGACGCCGCCCTTTCAAGGCGGTAGCACGGGTTCGAATCCCGTTGGGGGCACGCAGTACGGTGTGCAACACTGACTCACGTCGGTGCGCACACATCCACATGGTCCTGTGGAGCAGTTTGGAGTGCTCGCCACCCTGTCAAGGTGGAGGCCGCGGGTTCAAATCCCGTCAGGACCGCTGAGGTTTCACGTGAAACCTCGCGGCTGGGTAGCTCAGTTGGTACGAGCGATCGCCTGAAAAGCGATAGGTCGCCGGTTCGACCCCGGCCCCAGCCACAGCACAGGCCCCGATCTTCGGATCGGGGCCTTGTTGTGTCCGGCCCTGTCCGGCGTTAGGCCCCGGGACAAAAGAGTTCGCCAGCCTTTTCTCCCGGATGAGACCCTGGAAGCCGTATGTCTACGCACCCCGCTCCCACCCTCGGCACCCTCGCCCCCCGGCTGACCGAGCTGTCGCTGCGCGATGCGCACCGGCTCGGCCGCCGACTGGAGGGTGCGCGGAAGATCCGTAAGCCGGAGGTCCGGGCCTCCGTTCTCGCCGAGATCGAGACGGAGGTGGCCAGGGCCGAGACGCGGATCGGCGAGCGACGCGCCCGCGTCCCCGACGTCACCTATCCCGAACAGCTCCCGGTCAGCCAGAAGAAGGACGACATCGCGGCGGCCATCCGCGACCACCAGGTCGTCATCGTCGCCGGTGAGACGGGCTCCGGGAAGACCACGCAGATCCCGAAGATCTGCGTGGAACTGGGCCGCGGGGTGCGCGGGATGATCGGGCACACCCAGCCCCGGCGGATCGCCGCCCGCACCGTCGCGGAACGGGTGGCGGACGAGCTGGACACCCCGCTCGGCGAGACCGTCGGCTGGAAGGTGCGCTTCACCGACCAGGTGAACCCCGACTCCACCTTCATCAAGCTGATGACCGACGGCATCCTGCTCGCGGAGATCCAGACCGACCGCGAGCTGCGCGCCTACGACACGATCATCATCGACGAGGCCCACGAGCGGTCCCTCAACATCGACTTCCTGCTGGGCTACCTCGCCCAGCTCCTCCCGAAGCGCCCGGACCTCAAGGTCGTCATCACCTCGGCGACCATCGACCCCGAGCGGTTCTCCCGGCACTTCGGGGACGCGCCGATCATCGAGGTCAGCGGGCGGACGTATCCCGTGGAGGTGCGCTACCGGCCCCTGCTGGAGGAGGACGGCGAGGACGCCGACCGGGACCAGATCACCGCCATCACCGACGCCGTCGAGGAGCTGATGGGCGAGGGGAAGGGCGACATCCTCGTCTTCCTCTCCGGTGAGCGCGAGATCCGGGACACGGCGGACGCGCTGGAGAAGAAGAAGTTCCGCTTCACCGAGGTGCTGCCGCTCTACGCCCGGCTCTCGCACGCCGAGCAGCACCGCGTCTTCCAGCAGCACACCGGGCGCCGGATCGTGCTGGCCACCAATGTCGCGGAGACCTCCCTGACGGTCCCCGGCATCAAGTACGTCATCGACCCCGGCTTCGCCCGTGTCTCCCGCTACAGCCACCGCACCAAGGTGCAGCGGCTGCCCATCGAGCCGGTCTCGCAGGCCAGCGCCAACCAGCGCAAGGGCCGCTGCGGCCGCACCTCCGACGGCATCTGCATCCGGCTGTACAGCGAGGACGACTTCACCGCGCGGCCGGAGTTCACCGACGCGGAGATCCTGCGGACCAACCTGGCCTCCGTCATCCTCCAGATGACCGCCGCCGGGCTCGGGGACATCGAGAAGTTCCCCTTCATCGACCCGCCCGACCACCGCAACATCCGCGACGGCGTGCAGCTGCTGCAGGAGCTGGGCGCGCTCGACCCGGCCCAGAAGGACCCCCGCAAGCGGCTGACCGACACCGGCCGCAAGCTCGCCCAGCTCCCCGTCGACCCCCGGCTGGCCCGGATGGTCCTGGAGGCCGACCGCAACGGCTGCGCGCGCGAGGTCATGGTCATAGCGGCGGCGCTGTCCATCCAGGACCCACGCGAGCGCCCGGCGGAGAAGCAGGCCCAGGCCGACCAGCAGCACGCCCGCTTCAAGGACGAGACCAGCGACTTCCTCGCCTACCTCAACCTGTGGCGCTATCTGCGCGAGCAGCAGAAGGAGCGCGGCTCGTCGTCCTTCCGCCGGATGTGCAAACAGGAGTACCTGAACTTCCTGCGCATCCGCGAATGGCAGGACATCTACACCCAGTTGCGCACGGTCGCCAAGCAGATGGGCATCCACCTCAACGACCAGGACGCCCCCGGCGACCGCGTCCACGTCTCCCTGCTGGCCGGGCTCCTCTCCCACGTCGGCATGAAGGACGTCAGGACCGGCGGCGGCGAGAGCGGGAAGGGCCCGGGGAAGAACGAGTACCTGGGCGCCCGGAACGCCAAGTTCGCGATCTTCCCCGGCTCGGCGCTGTTCCGGAAGCCGCCGCGGTTCGTGATGTCCGCCGAGCTGGTGGAGACCTCCCGGCTCTGGGCCCGCGTCAACGCGCGGATCGAGCCCGAGTGGGTCGAGCCGCTCGCCGGCCACCTCCTCAAGCGCACCTACAGCGAGCCGCACTGGGAGAAGGACCAGTCGGCCGTGATGGCCTACGAGAAGGTCACGCTGTACGGCGTGCCGATCGTCGACCAGCGCAAGGTGAACTACGGCCGGATCGACCCGGAGGTCAGCCGCGAGCTGTTCATCCGCAACGCCCTGGTCGAGGGCGACTGGCGGACCCATCACAAGTTCTTCGCCGACAACCGGCGGCTCCTGACCGAGGTCGAGGAGCTGGAGCACCGGGCCCGGCGCCGGGACATCCTCGTCGACGACGAGACCCTCTACGACTTCTACGACCAGCGGGTGCCCGAGCACGTCGTCTCCGGCGCGCACTTCGACTCCTGGTGGAAGCACAAGCGCCACGAGCAGCCCGACCTGCTCGACTTCGAGCGCGAGATGCTCATCAACGAGAAGGCGGGCGCGGTCACCAAGGACGACTATCCGGACTCCTGGCGCCAGGGCCCGCTGAAGTTCCGGGTGACCTACCAGTTCGAACCCGGCGCGGACGCGGACGGCGTGACCGTGCACATCCCGCTCCAGGTGCTCAACCAGGTCACCGACGAGGGCTTCGACTGGCAGATCCCCGGGCTGCGGGAGGAGGTCGTTACGGAGCTGATCCGCTCCCTGCCGAAGCCGATCCGCCGCCACTACGTGCCCGCGCCCAACTACGCCGGGGCGTTCCTGGAGCGGGCGGTGCCGCTCCAGGAGCCGCTGACGGTGACCATGGCACGCGAGCTGAGGCGCATGGTGGGGGTGCCGTTCGAGGCGGAGGACTTCGACTGGTCGAAGGTCCCCGACCATCTGCGGATCACCTTCCGCATCGTCGACGAGCGGCGCCGCAAGCTGGCCGAGGACAAGGACCTGGAGGCCCTGAAACTGCGGCTGCGGCCGAAGGCGCGCAAGGCGCTCTCCCAGGCCGCGGCGGCCACCGCCGAGCGCGCCGGAGGGGAGTCCCTGGAGCGCTCCGGGCTGACCGACTGGACCATCGGCAGCCTGACCCGGGTCTTCGAGACCCGCCGGGCCGGTCAGCCGGTGAAGGCGTACCCGGCGCTGGTCGACGACGGCGACACCGTGTCCGTGCGCCTCTTCGACACCGAGGCCGAGCAGGCGCGGGCGATGTGGCGGGGCACGCGGCGGCTGATCCTGCGCAACATCCCGGTCAACCCGGCGAAGTTCGCGTCCGAGAAGCTGACCAACCAGCAGAAGCTGGGGCTCTCCGCCAGTCCGCATGGCTCCGTCCAGGCCCTGTTCGACGACTGCGCGACCGCGGCGGCCGACCGGCTGATCGCGGACCTCGGCGGACCGGCGTGGGACGAGGAGTCCTACCGGAAGCTCTACGACGGGGTCCGCTCGGAGATCGTCGACACCACGGTGCGCGCGGTGGGCGGGGTCCAGCAGGTGCTGGCCGCCTGGCAGGCCTGTGAGCGCCGGCTGAAGGCCGTCCGCAGCCCCGCGCTGCTCGCCAACCTCCAGGACGTGCGGGCGCAGCTCGACGCCCTGGTCGGGCCGGGTTTCGTGACGGAGGCGGGGCTGGGCCGGCTGCCGGACCTGATGCGCTATCTGGTCGCCGCGGACCGCCGCCTCCAGCAGATGCCGGCCAACGTCCAGCGGGACACCACCCGGATGGAGAAGGTCCACGAGATGCGGGACGAGTACCTGTGGCTGCTGGAGCAGATGCCGCAGGGGCGGCCGGTGCCGCGGGAGGTGCTGGAGGTGCGGTGGATGATCGAGGAACTGCGGGTCAGCTACTTCGCGCACGCGCTGGGCACGGCCTATCCCGTCTCGGACAAACGGATCGTGAAGACCATCGACGCGCTGGCGCCGTAGGGGCGCGGAGGGGGCTCCACCACCGGCGGCGCACGGTGACGGAGCTTCGACGGAGGGTGAGTTCGACCCCGGGCCCACCCTCCTGTAAAGTCTCTTCTCGCAGCGCAACGCAGCAGCGGGCGCCGCGAAAACCTGGTCCTGTGGAGCAGTTTGGAGTGCTCGCCACCCTGTCAAGGTGGAGGCCGCGGGTTCAAATCCCGTCAGGACCGCAGTGGGAGAAGGGCCCGAGTCATCGCGACTCGGGCCCTTCTCCGTGCGCTCCCGCACCCCGCCCCGCACCAGGCCCCGCGGACATCGGCGGCGGCCCCGCGCCACCGATGTCCGGGAAAGCCCTCAGCGGCCCTCTCGCGGCCTTGACGGCGCCGGATTCCCTCGGTACTCCAAAGGCAGGGCCCAAATCCCCGTGCGGCCCCCGGAGGTGGCGTATGGCGGCATCGGTCAGGCACGAGACGCGGGCCCTGCTCCGCGCGCATCTGTCGGCCGCGTCGTCGTACCGCCACGCGACGCGGCGCTGCCCCGTCTGCCACCGGCTGCTGCGGCAGGCGCTGGACTCCGCGCCGGCCGCGTCCCCGACGGACCGTCAGGAGGCCGCGGCGAACCGGAGCGTCTGAGCGCCTCCGGGCCGGGCGGCGCCCCAACACCCGGGCCACCGGGAGCGGTTCCGCCCTCATAGCGCACACCGGCGGGGACCAACAAGGAGCGGACCCTGTGACGGGTGTCACCGCAAGAGTTTTTGAAATGACGGCGCTCACACCTGACCCGCCGCCAGCCAATTTAATATGTGCAATTGCACCGTACGCGACACCCCTCCGGGGACTCCGGCGGGACCGCGCGACCGGACCGCCGGGCGCCGCCCCGGGACTTGCCCCACGGGCACAAAAAAGACCGCGCTGGACCCGGCGGAGTCCAGCGCGATCGACGACGTATCCGGTCGGTCGCCCGACGGGGTGAAGCGGCTCGGATGCGGGGCCTGTTGGGGCAGGGCCCTCGTCGTGTGGAGCTGTGGTCCGGACCTTCCGGCAGATTGGGGGACCTGCCGTTATGTCCGGCTATTCAGTTGTTCAGGCCTCGCTGCGCTGCTGCGGAATGCCCGCGAGCAGTGCGCGGACCTCCGCCTCGCGGTAGCGGCGGTGCCCGCCGAGCGTGCGGATCGACGTGAGCTTGCCGGCCTTCGCCCACCGCGTGACCGTCTTCGGGTCCACGCGGAACATGGTGGCGACCTCAGCCGGGGTCAGCAGTGGCTCGGCATCAGGGGTGCGAGCGGTCATGAGCGGCCTCCTCGGGAGAACCGAACCTTCTCGGTTCATTCCTCTAAATTCTGCACCTTGACCCGCGTTGCCCGATATGGCGGACGCGAGTCGAGTCGGTTATAGGACGAACGGCTTGTCCTCGGCACTACAACTACACCATCTGTCCAGCCGCGTCGGCCAAACCGATGGAATTGCCCTCCCAGGTGTTCATCAGCGACGGAAGCCGATGGACCATGCCATAGCGGACAGTCACTCCAGTGTGACGATCAGTCACACTGGAGTTCAGGAGGCACCTGACCCCCCAAAAGCATGCAATGCTGCGAATCCGCCTGAAGTGCACCACAACAGACGGACAGAGCCTCCCCCGGACTCCTTGTCCTATTTTGGCACGAGGAGGGGCAAGGGGCGCAAGAGTGGGGTACGTGCGTTCCGTCACGGTTGCCACGAACTGCCCGGATCGGGACCTACGTCCCTTCTCCGCAGGACCGCGCCTTCTCCGCAGGACCGCGTCAGTTGGCCGACCGCCGGTCCCGCACCGCCCGCCACCGCTCCACCAGCCGCCCGTAGGCCTCCCCGGCCGCCTCCCCGTCGCCCCGGCGCAGCGCCTCGATCCCCTCGGCCACGTCGGCCGCCGAGTGGTCCTCCGCCAACTCCCCGGCCGGCAGGGCGTGCACCAGACCGCCGTAGTCCAACTCCACCAGCGAACGCGGGTGGAACTCCTCCAGCCAGCGCCCCACGTCCACCAGGCCGTCGATCAGCGGCCCCTCGTCCATCGCCTCCCGCAGGGCCCGCAGCCCCCGCGCCACCCGCCGCCGCGCCTGGGCCATCGGCGTCCGGTAGCGCAGCACCCGGGCCGGGGCGCCGGAACCGCCCGCGCCGAACTCCCGCTCCTCGTCGGAGACCAGCACGAACCAGTTGATCGGCACCTGCCAGGTGGCGGTGCGGATCCACGGGCGGGCGTCCGGGTGGCCGCGCAGCCAGCGCTCGTAGTCCTGCGCGCTCTGGCGCCGCACCACGGGCGGCAGCAGGGCGTCCAGCACCGGCTCCGGGAAGTCCTCCGCCAGCTCCGCCAGGGCCTGCCAGCCGCGCAGCCTGGTCCGCCACGGACAGATCCGGACGACCCCGTCGTCCCGGGCCACGAAGGCGTCCGCGCTCTCGTGCACCGGTACGGCGACCGGCGGGGTGGGCAGCAGGTCCGCCAGGGAGCGGCGCAGCTCGTCCTGGTAGGAGGGCAGGTCGCTCCGGCGGGCGTAGCGGGCCCAGTGGGCGCGCTCGGGCTCGGGGAAGGCGGCCAGCGGCTCGTAGACACGCAGGTACGCCGCATAGGGGACGATCACCGAGGAGACCTTGGGCACCCCTGCTCCCTCCCCCGCGCACCGCCCCGAAAACCTGCCGGACCCCGGCCGGGGCGCGGGACCGCCGCGGACCGGGGGACGGGCCGGGCCGCGAAGGGAGAGGATCATGGGCACGGTGCGGCGGCGGGGACCCGGCAGGCTCTAGTCTCATGAGCGAGTCCCCGCCATCCGCACGGGGTCCTCACCATCCCGCCGCAACTACACAGGAGTCACCACCGTGACCGACGTAACCGGCGCACCTGCTGATGTACTGCACACCCTGTTCCACTCGGACCAGGGCGGACATGAGCAAGTCGTGCTCTGCCAGGACCGCGCCAGCGGTCTCAAGGCCGTCATCGCCCTCCACTCCACCGCCCTGGGCCCGGCCCTCGGCGGCACGCGCTTCTACCCCTACGCCACCGAGGCCGAGGCCATCGCCGACGCGCTCAACCTGGCGCGCGGGATGTCGTACAAGAACGCCATGGCCGGTCTCGACCACGGCGGCGGCAAGGCCGTGATCATCGGGGACCCCGAGCAGATCAAGTCCGAGGAGCTGCTCCTCGCCTACGGCCGGTTCGTCGCCTCGCTCGGCGGCCGCTATGTGACGGCCTGCGACGTCGGCACCTTCGTGGCGGACATGGACGTCGTGGCCCGCGAGTGCCGCTGGACGACCGGCCGCTCCCCCGAGAACGGCGGCGCCGGTGACTCCTCCGTGCTCACCTCGTTCGGCGTCTACCAGGGCATGCGGGCCGCCGCCCAGCACCTCTGGGGCGACCCGACCCTGCGCGACCGCACCGTCGGCGTCGCGGGCGTCGGCAAGGTCGGCCACCACCTGGTGGAGCACCTGCTGGCGGAGGGCGCGCGGGTCGTGGTCACCGACGTGCGCGAGGACGCCGTCCGGCGGATCACCGAGCGCCACCCCTCGGTGCGCGCCGTCGCCGACACCGACGCGCTGATCCGCGAGGAGGGCCTGGACATCTACGCCCCCTGCGCGCTCGGCGGCGCCCTGAACGACGACACCGTGCCGGTGCTGACCGCCTCGGTGGTGTGCGGCGCGGCCAACAACCAGCTCGCCCACCCGGGCGTCGAGAAGGACCTCGCGGACCGCGGCATCCTCTACGCGCCGGACTACGTGGTGAACGCCGGCGGTGTCATCCAGGTCGCCGACGAGCTGCACGGGTTCGACTTCGACCGGTGCCGGGCGAAGGCCGCGAGGATCTTCGACACCACGCTGGCGATCTTCGCACGTGCGAAGCAGGACGGGATTCCGCCGGCCGCGGCGGCCGACCGGATCGCGGAGCAGCGGATCGCGGAGGCCCGCCCGGGGGCCTGACCGTACGGGGTCCCGCGGACCCGGGCGGTACCCGCCGGGGGCGGGTGGGAGAGAACTCTCACTTCTTCCGGCGGGTCGACCGCCGAAAGGTGGTTAAAATCGGCCTTGACCAGCGAGGACGGGGCTCCTCGCCGGGCCCGGGGACACCCACGTCCTGCGGGCGACGTACCGTATGGGCGTGGGCTCAGGTACCGTGGAAGCCCTACGGACCGGTCTCTCCACGGAGAGCCCGTTCCGGACCATGAACGCGTGTCAAGACTCTGGGGCCGTCGAGCCCCGTCGTTGAGGGGGTCGAGCCATGGGGCGCGGCCGGGCCAAGGCCAAGCAGACGAAGGTCGCCCGCCAGCTGAAGTACAACAGCGGTGGGACTGATCTCTCCCGCCTGGCCGAGGAGCTGGGCGCATCGACGTCGAATCCGCAACCGCCTAACGGCGACCGGTTCGAGGACGATGAACAGGACGACGACGTGTACGCACGGTACGCCGACCTCTACGAGGACGACGACGAGGACGAGGACGGCCAGTCCCCGCAGCAACGTCGCGGCGCTTGACCTTGTACTGAACGCACGCCCGGTCGGTGACCTCGGTCACCGACCGGGTTCTGTGCTGCCCGCGCGCGGGGCGTCGCCGCCCCGCGCGCGTCATCTCATCCGGCGTAGTCGCCCACCAGCGCGGCGCCGCTCGTGTGCTCGCCCCGGTCGGTGACCGTGCCGGCCACCCAGGCGTCCAGGCCGCGGTCGGCCAGGGTCGTCAGGGCGACGTCGGTGGACTCCTCGGGGACGATGGCGATCATGCCCACGCCCATGTTCAGGGTCTTCTCCAGCTCCAGCCGCTCGACCCGGCCGGTGCGGCCCACCAGGTCGAAGACCGGCGCCGGGGTCCAGCTGGAGCGGTCGACGACGGCGTGCAGCCCGTCGGGGACCACCCGGGCCAGGTTGGCGGCCAGACCGCCGCCCGTGACGTGGCTGAAGGCGTGCACCTCGGTGGTGCGGGTGAGGGCCAGGCAGTCCAGGGAGTAGATCCTGGTGGGCTCCAGCAGCTCCTCGCCCAGGGTGCGGCCGAGGTCGTCCAGGTGGGTGTCGAGGGCCAGACCGGCCTCGTTCAGCAGGACGTGGCGGACCAGCGAGTACCCGTTCGAGTGAAGCCCCGAGGCCGCCATGGCGATCACGGTGTCACCCCGGCGGATGCGGTCGGGTCCGAGCAGCCGGTCGGCCTCCACGACGCCGGTGCCCGCGCCGGCGACGTCGAAGTCGTCCTCGCCCAGCAGTCCGGGGTGCTCGGCCGTCTCGCCGCCCACCAGGGCGCAGCCGGCCAGCACGCAGCCCTCGGCGATGCCCTTGACGATCCCGGCGACGCGCTCGGGGTGGACCTTGCCGACGCAGATGTAGTCCGTCATGAACAGCGGCTCGGCACCGCACACCACGATGTCGTCCATGACCATGGCGACCAGGTCGTGGCCGATCGTGTCGTAGACGCCCATGCGGCGGGCGATGTCGACCTTCGTGCCCACGCCGTCGGTGGCGGAGGCGAGCAGCGGACGCTCGTAGCGCTTGAGCGCGGAGGCGTCGAAGAGCCCGGCGAATCCGCCGAGGCCGCCCAGGACCTCCGGGCGCCGGGTCTTCGCGACCCACTCCTTCATCAGCTCGACGGCGCGGTCGCCCGCTTCGATGTCGACGCCGGCTGTCTTGTAGGACGCCGCTGCGTCCCTGGCACCAGTTGTGTCAGGCATGACGATGAGAACCCTTTGTGTCGGACGGCAGGTGGTGCGGACGGCCCGCTACGGGCGCCGGATGGCGTCGGCCGCTGCCGTGGCGGCCGGCCCGGCGGCCAGCTCGGTCTCCAGGAGCTGCTTGCCGAGCAGCTCGGGGTCGGGCAGCTCCATCGGGTACTCGCCGTCGAAGCAGGCCCGGCACAGGTCGGGCTTGGCGATGGTGGTCGCGTCGATCATGCCGTCGATGGAGATGTACGCCAGCGAATCGGCGCCCAGCGAGGTGCCGATCTCGTCGATGCTCATGCCGTTGGCGATCAGCTCGGCGCGGGTGGCGAAGTCGATGCCGAAGAAGCAGGGCCACTTCACGGGCGGGGAGGAGATCCGGATGTGGATCTCGGCGGCGCCCGCCTCCCGGAGCATCCGGACCAGGGCCCGCTGGGTGTTGCCGCGGACGATGGAGTCGTCGACGACGACCAGCCGCTTGCCCTTGATGACTTCCTTGAGCGGGTTCAGCTTGAGGCGGATGCCGAGCTGGCGGATGGTCTGCGAGGGCTGGATGAAGGTCCGGCCCACGTAGGCGTTCTTCACCAGGCCGTTGCCGAAGGGGATGCCGGACGCCTCCGCGTAGCCGATGGCGGCGGGGGTGCCGGACTCCGGGGTCGCTATGACCAGGTCGGCGTCGGCGGGGGCCTCCTTCGCCAGCCGGCGGCCCATCTCGACCCGCGAGAGATAGACGTTGCGGCCCGCGATGTCGGTGTCCGGGCGCGCCAGGTACACGTACTCGAAGACACAGCCCTTGGGCTTCGCTTCCGCGAATCGCGAGGTGCGCAGACCGTTCTCGTCGATGGCGATGAACTCGCCGGGCTCGATCTCGCGGACGAAGCTGGCGCCGCAGATGTCGAGGGCGGCGGACTCCGAGGCGACGACCCAGCCGCGCTCCAGCCGGCCGAGGACCAGCGGACGGATGCCCTGCGGGTCGCGGGCGGCGTAGAGGGTGTGCTCGTCCATGAAGACGAGGGAGAAGGCGCCGCGCACCTGGGGCAGCACCCGGGTGGCCGCCTCCTCGACGGTCAGCGGCTTGCCGTCGTCGTCGGTCTGGCCCGCGAGCAGCGCGGTGACCAGATCGGTGTCGTTGGTCGCCGCGACCCGGCCGGAGCGGCCCTCCTGCTT
Organism: Streptomyces sp. SID8352; assembly: GCF_009862265.1. Classification (GTDB taxonomy): domain Bacteria; phylum Actinomycetota; class Actinomycetes; order Streptomycetales; family Streptomycetaceae; genus Streptomyces. The sequence continues at coordinate 18,247 of NZ_WWGX01000086.1, forward strand.
GGGCAGGTCGGCCACCATCCCGGCGAGCTGAGCGGTGTTGACCAGGTTGCCGTTGTGGCCGAGCGCGATGGAGCCCTGGGCGGTGGCCCTGAACGTCGGCTGGGCGTTCTCCCACACGGACGCGCCGGTGGTCGAGTAGCGGGCGTGTCCGACCGCGATGTGACCCTGGAGCGAACCTAGCGAGGTCTCGTCGAAGACCTGGGACACCAGCCCCATGTCCTTGAAGACGAGGATCTGGGAGCCGTTGCTGACCGCGATTCCCGCGGATTCCTGGCCCCGATGCTGGAGGGCGTAGAGCCCGAAGTACGTGAGCTTTGCGACCTCTTCACCCGGAGCCCAGACACCGAAAACGCCGCAGGCGTCCTGGGGGCCCTTCTCGCCGGGAAGTAGATCGTGATTGAGTCGACCGTCACCACGTGGCACACAACCGAGTGTAGGCGAGGCCGACCGCTGGTCCGAATTGGGGACACCGGACCGACTCCGGCTCACCGGACCGCGACGGCGCGCACGAAGGTGCCGTCTTCCCTGGTCAGCGTGAGGGTGTCCTGATCGATCCGGTAGTCGGCGCGCCCCTCGAAGAGGCGCAGCATCCGCTTCTCGGCCGCCATGAGTGAGCCTTCGCACATCATTCGGGTGGTGCGCGGCACTCCGAGAGTGATCCTCCCGTCGCGGACGGTGGCGGTGGCGGAGACGCGGTTGCAGGGCAGGCGGCCCGCGACGGTGCCCCCGGCCCGGTCGAAGGTGAGCCGGGCGGTGGTCCCGCCGGGGTCGGTTACCTCCCATTCCGTGCCGTACAGGGATGCTTCGGACCGCTCGCTCAGCCGGACGGTGTCGCCGTCCGCCGTGGTGAGGGTGAGCCGGCCGGGGCCGGGCGCGGTGGCGGTGACCGGGCCGTCGGTGAGGGCGCCGACGAGGGAGTGCTCGACCGCCACGGGGACGCTCGCACAGGCCCGCTTGGTGAGGAGGATGTCGCTGAGGCGGACGCGGGAGCCGTCGACACGGGCGCGGGCGCCGAAGCCGTTGCAGCCGGTGCTGCCCGCCACCGCGCCGTCCGGGTCGATCCGCAGCCAGGCGCCGGGTGCCCGGTGGGTGGCGCCGTCCGCGGTGACGTCGTCCACGCCCCAGTGGACGCCGGTGACGGTGGCGGGGGGCGCGGCGGAGGCGGCGCCCGGCCCGCCGCCCCCTGGACTCCCCGCGCCGTCCGCCCGCTCGGTGCCGCAGGCCGCGGCGAGCGGGAGGAGCACGGCGAGGGCCGCGGCGGCCAGGGCGGTGGCGGACCGCGGGGCGGCGGGGGTCGGCGGGGCGGCGGGGGCGGGCGCCGGGACCGTGGCCGGCGGGGCGTGGGTCGGCGGAGCCGTGCTCGCCGGGGCCGTGGCGGACGGCGGGGTGGCGGTCGGGGCGATGGGGCGCTTCTTCTGCCGGTCCATGCGGGTCCGACGGAGGCAGGGCGCGTCCGGTTCCCTCAGCCCGCGAGCGGCAGCAGCGGCGCGAGGTCGGCCCGCTCCCCGCTCGCCCGCACCCGGCCGTCGTCCACCGCGTCCCGCCAGGCCAGCCGCCCGGTGGCCAGCCGGACCCAGGTCAGCGGGTCGGTCTCGACGACGTTGGGCGGGGTGCCGCGGGTGTGCCGGGGCCCCTCGACGCACTGCACCACGGCGTGCGGCGGGATCCGCACCTCCGTCGAGCCGCCGGGCGCCCGCGCGGCCAGCGCGTCGGCCAGCAGCCGGGTCGCGGCGGCCATCGCCCCGCGGTCGTACCGGACGGCGAGGCCGGGGACGGCGGTGTGGAGGTCGTCGCTGTGGACGACGAGTTCCACCGCGCGGGTGACGACGAAGTCGGCCAGTGGCAGCGCCCCGCCGCCGGTCGGCAGCAGCCGACCGCCCGGGTGGGCGTCGAGGAGGGCGGTGAAGCGCCGCTCGGCCTCCGTGAGCAGGTCCTCGGGGACGGGGTGCGCGGCGGCCAGGGCGCGGGCGGTCCGGTCGACGGCGTCCGCGTCGGCGCCGGGGGCGGACGGCCAGTCGAGCAGGCGGGCGTCCTGCCGGACGGGCCCGGGGCCCTCCAGCAGCGGGCCGAGGACCGCGAGGGAGGCCCCCGCGTGCGCGATCAGCTCCCCCACGGTCCGGTCGCCCGGCCCGGCGGGCAGCGCGAGCCGCTCCGGGGTGAGCGTGCGGACGGCCGCGCGCAGGTGCGCCGACTGGGCGAGCACGGCGGCACGGGTGCGGACGGGGTCGTGGGCGCGGGCGCGCTTCCTGGCGGGCGGCATGGCGGCGAGCTTAGGCCGTCCGGGGGCGGGCCGGGCCGGACCGGGGGCGCGGGCGGGACGGGACGGGGGCGCGGGCGGGACGGGACGGGGGCGCGGGCGGGACGGCGCGGACCCGCCCGGGATCACCGGCCCGGCGCGCCCCCTCGGGGGCCCCCGGGAACGGCGAGGCCCCCGACCGGCGGACCGGACGGGGGCCTCGGAGCGGCGGGGCTCAGGCGAGCAGCGCCGGGATGGTGTTCTCGTGGGCCTCGCGAAGCTCCGCGAGGGGCAGGGTGAACGCGCCCTGGACCTCCACCGCGTCCCCGTCGACGACACCGATTCGGGTCGCCGGGAGACCGCGAGCACCGCACATGTCGGTGAAGCGGACCTCCTCGGAGCGGGGCACGGCCACGACGGCGCGGCCCGCGGACTCCGAGAACAGGAAGGTGAAGGCGTCGAGCCCGTCCGGGACGACCAGCCGCGCGCCCCGGCCGCCGAGCAGCGCCGACTCCACGACGGCCTGGACCAGCCCGCCGTCGGAGAGGTCGTGCGCGGCGTCGACCATGCCGTCGCGGGAGGCGGAGATCAGGATGTCGCCGAGCAGCCGCTCGCGCTCCAGGTCGACCCGGGGCGGCAGGCCGCCGAGGTGGTCGTGGACGACCTGGGACCAGGCCGAGCCGCCGAACTCCTCGTGGGTGTCGCCCAGCAGGTACAGCAGCTGGCCGTCCTCGCGGAAGGCCGCCGGGGTGCGCCGCGCCACGTCGTCGATGACGCCGAGCACCGCGACCACCGGGGTCGGGTGGATGGCGGCCTCGCCCGTCTGGTTGTAGAGCGAGACGTTGCCGCCGGTCACCGGGGTGCCGAGCTGCCGGCAGCCGTCGGCCAGACCGCGCACGGCCTCCACGAACTGCCACATGACCGCGGGGTCCTCGGGCGAGCCGAAGTTCAGGCAGTCGGAGACGGCGAGCGGCTTGGCGCCCGTGGTCGCCACGTTGCGGTACGCCTCGGCCAGGGCGAGCTGCGCGCCCGTGTACGGGTCGAGCTTGGCGTACCGGCCGTTGCCGTCGGTGGCGATGGCGACGCCGAGGCCGGTCTCCTCGTCGACGCGGATCATGCCGGAGTCCTCCGGCATGGCCAGCACGGTGTTGCCCTGCACGAAGTGGTCGTACTGCTGGGTGATCCAGCGCTTCGACGCCTGGTTCGGCGAGGCGACCAGCCTGAGGACCTGCTCGCGCAGTTCCTCGGAGGTCTCCGGCCGGGGCAGCTTGGCGGCGTCGTCGGCCTGGAGCGCGTCCTGCCAGTCGGGGCGGGCGTAGGGGCGCTCGTAGACCGGGCCGTCGTGGGCGACGGTGCGCGGGTCGACGTCGACGATCTTGCCGCCGTGCCAGAAGATCTCCAGCCGGTCGCCGTCGGTGACCTCGCCGATGACGGTGGCGATGACGTCCCACTTCTCGCAGATCTCGAGGAAGCGGTCGACCTTCTCCGGCTCGACGACGGCGCACATGCGCTCCTGCGACTCGCTCATGAGGATCTCCTCGGGCGAGAGCGTGGAGTCGCGCAGCGGGACGTCGTCCAGGGTGACGCGCATGCCGCCGGAGCCGTTGGAGGCCAGCTCGGACGTGGCGCAGGACAGGCCGGCCGCGCCGAGGTCCTGGATGCCGACGACCAGCTTCTCCCGGAACGCCTCCAGGGTGCACTCGATGAGGAGCTTCTCCTGGAAGGGGTCGCCGACCTGGACGGCCGGCCGCTTGGACGGCTTGGCGTCGTCGAAGGTCTCGGAGGCCAGGATCGAGGCGCCGCCGATGCCGTCGCCGCCGGTCCGGGCCCCGTAGAGGATGACCTTGTTGCCGGTGCCGGAGGCCTTGGCGAGGTGGATGTCCTCGTGCCGCATGACGCCGATGGCACCGGCGTTGACCAGCGGGTTGCCCTGGTAGCAGGCGTCGAAGACGACCTCGCCGCCGATGTTGGGCAGGCCCAGGCAGTTGCCGTAGCCGCCGATGCCGGCGACGACGCCGGGCAGCACGCGCTTGGTGTCGGGGTGGTCGGCGGCGCCGAAGCGCAGCGGGTCCACGACGGCGACCGGGCGGGCGCCCATGGCGATGATGTCGCGGACGATGCCGCCGACGCCGGTCGCGGCGCCCTGGTAGGGCTCCACGTACGACGGGTGGTTGTGCGACTCCACCTTGAAGGTGACGGCGTAGCCCTGGCCGACGTCGACGACGCCGGCGTTCTCGCCGATGCCGACGAGCATCGCGTCGCTCTGCGGGGCCTTCTCGCCGAACTGGCGGAGGTGGATCTTGGAGGACTTGTACGAGCAGTGCTCGGACCACATGACCGAGTACATGGCCAGCTCGGCGCCGGTCGGACGGCGGCCGAGGATCTCGACCACCCTCTCGTACTCGTCCTTCTTCAGGCCCAGCTCGGCCCAGGGCAGCTCGACGTCGGGGGTCGCGGCCGCGTGCTCGACCGTGTCCAGAGGCGTCCGGCTCATGCGTTGACCAGCTTCTTGAGGATCGAGGTGAAGAACGGGAGCCCGTCCGTGCGGCCGCTGCCGACCAGCGGCTCGACGGCGTGCTCGGGGTGCGGCATCAGACCGACGACGTTGCCCGCCGCGTTGGTGATGCCGGCGATGTCGTTGAGCGAACCGTTGGGGTTGCCGTAGCCCTCGGCGGCGTCGCCGTCGACGGCGTACCGGAAGGCGACGCGGCCCTCGGCCTCCAGCTCGTCCAGGGTGCGCCGGTCCGCGACGTAGCGGCCGTCCATGTTCTTCAGCGGGATGCTGATCTCCTGGCCAGCGGTGTAGTCGGCGGTCCAGGCGGTGCCCGCGTTCTCCACCCGGAGCTTCTGGTCACGGCAGATGAAGTGCAGGTGGTCGTTGCCGAGCATCGCGCCGGGCAGCAGGTGGGCCTCGGTGAGGATCTGGAAGCCGTTGCAGATGCCGAGCACGGGCAGACCGCCGCGCGCGCCCTCGATGACGCTCTCCATCACCGGCGAGAAGCGCGCGATGGCACCGGCCCGCAGGTAGTCGCCGTAGGAGAAGCCGCCGCACAGCACCACGGCGTCGACCTGCTGGAGGTCCTTGTCCTTGTGCCACAGCGCGACGGGCTCGGCCCCGGCGACGCGGATCGCGCGCCGGGAGTCCCGGTCGTCGAGGCTGCCGGGGAAAGTGACGACGCCAATACGAGCGGTCACTTCGCGGCCCCCGCGACGGCGTCATCGGCCTCGACCTTGACGGTGAAGTCCTCGATCACGGTGTTGGCGAGGAAGGATTCCGCAAGATCGCGGATGCGGGCGAGGGCGGCGTCGTCGACCGGCCCGTCCACTTCCAGTTCGAATCGCTTTCCCTGGCGGACGTCCGAGATCCCGTCGAAACCCAGTCGCGGCAGTGCGCGCTGCACCGCCTGGCCCTGGGGGTCGAGGATCTCCGGCTTGAGCATGACGTCGACTACGACGCGTGCCACTGGCACTCCCGGTATGTGTGGTGCTGAGCAGGTTCCTTCAGACTACCCGTCCAAAATTTCTACGCGCGTAGTGTTGTAGGAAAGTACGTGAGGCCCCTCACGGCCCGGCCCCGGGGAGCGGTTCGTGCGAAAAGCTTCGGAAAAGATCCCGGATCGAGCACCGGGAGCTATTGCGCCGGAGACACGCGGGGAGATTAAGTCGAGCTTCCACATGCATTGCCGGGCACTGTACAAATGAAATGTCATTAGCCGATACTTTGCCCAATTGCAGACGAACAGTCGGCATCACCGTGACGTCCTGGCACGTCACCGCGGAGATGCCGCACGAAGGGACCGATATTCGTGGCGCAGCGTGTCGTGGTCACTCTCTTTGACGACATCGACGGCTCGGAAGCGACGGAGACGATCGCCTTCGGGGTCGACGGCAGGACGTACGAGATCGACCTGAACGAAGCCAATGCCAGGGAACTCCGCGCGGCCCTGGAGCCCTACATGGCGGCCGGGCGCAAGCGCTCGCGCTCCGGCCGGACGTACCGCCAGACGGAGGTCGCCCCCGATCCGGCGGCCGTCCGGGCGTGGGCCCAGGCGAACCGGATGGACGTGCCGGCCCGGGGCCGCATCCCGAAGCGGGTGTACGAGGCGTTCGCCGAGGCGCAGTGAGCGGTGCCGCGGGCGGGGCACGGGCGCGGAGGCCCGTCTCGCGGTGGGTCCGTATCGCGACGGGTCCGGGGGCGCGGTGGGTCCGGGGCGCTGAGCCTTGGCGCGGTGCGGCCTGGTGTCGTGCGGCCGGCGCCGTGGGGGCTTGGTGTTGTGCGGCCGGCGCCGCGGGGGCTTGGCACGCCGGGCCCGGGCCTGGAGGGCCGGGGTACGGCGGGCCCCGCGGCCGACCCGGGCCACGCGACGGGCGACGGGCGACGGGCGACGGGCGACGGGCGACGGGCGACGGGCGACGATACGGATTCCACCCCGCCGCGGTCCCGTGCCGGGGGTGCGTGCGGGGTGCGGTCCGGACGGGTCCCGGGGCATGTCCCGCCGAGGGGCGCGCCCCGGCGCGAGCCCCGGGGAGGCGTGCGCGGCGCGCCCGCCGGGGCGGCCGACGGCCGCTCAGCCGCCCCCGTCACCAACCGACTTGCGCTGCACCCCGGGTGATCAGCTAAAGTCTGGAGCACGCCGAGGGGCGAGGCCGAAAGGCCCGGCCCGAGGAACATGCGGGTGTAGTTCAGTAGTAGAACATCCCCCTTCCAGGGGGAAGGCGCAGTGTGCAATTCCTGTCACCCGCTCCGCATCGCCGAACCGATCATCCGGAAGGGTCCGCCCTTCCGGATGGATCAGGTAGGCTGGTGCCCGCACCGATCGGTGAAAGCCGGTCGGGAGCCATCTGCGGACGTAGCTCAGTTGGTAGAGCGCAACCTTGCCAAGGTTGAGGTCGCGAGTTCGAGCCTCGTCGTCCGCTCGGGAATGAGACCCCGGTCCTTCACGGACCGGGGTCTTTTCGTTTCCCCGGGACTTCCCCGGCCCGTTCCCCACGGAAGTCACCGGCTTCCGGAGGGCGGCCTCGCGGACGTCCGCGCTTCCGTCCTCGCACGCCTTCCGCCCTCCCGGCTCCGCTCCTTCCCGATGACGGCTGACATTTGTCATATCGAGTGATGACAGCGCGCACTGCTGCCCGCTCCCCCGTGCCGTGATGATCGGAGCATGGAAGCGAACGGACACGAGCACGTGATCGATGTCACCGGGCTGCGACGGGTCTACGACGGTGGGTTCGAGGCGGTGCGCGGCATCGACTTCTCCGTGCGCCGCGGCGAGGTCTTCGCCCTGCTCGGCACCAACGGCGCCGGCAAGACCTCCACCGTGGAACTCCTGGAGGGCCTCGCCGCCCCCTCCGGCGGACGGGTGCGCGTCCTCGGCCACGACCCGTACACCGAGCGCGCCGCCGTACGCCCCCGCACCGGTGTCATGCTCCAGGAGGGCGGCTTCCCCTCCGAGCTGACCGTCGCGGAGACGGCCCGGATGTGGGCCGGGTGCGTGAGCGGGGCCCGCCCCGTGCCCGAGGCGCTGGCGCTGGTCGGCCTGGAGGCGAAGACCCGCACCCGGGTGAAGCAGCTCTCCGGCGGCGAGCGGCGCCGCCTGGACCTGGCGCTCGCCCTGCTCGGCGAGCCCGAGGTGCTCTTCCTCGACGAACCCACCACCGGCCTCGACGCCGAGGGCCGCCGCGACACCTGGGAGCTGGTCCGCCGACTGCGCGACGGCGGCACGACCGTGCTGCTGACCACGCACTACCTGGAGGAGGCGGAGAGCCTCGCCGACCGGCTGGCGATCCTGCACCGGGGCCGCATCGCCGCCACCGGCACCCCCGCCGAGGTCACCGCCACCCAGCCGTCCCGGATCGCCTTCGAACTGCCCGAGGACCACTTCGTCGGCGACCTGCCGCCCCTGGACGCGCTCGGCGTCACCGCCCACCGGACCGACGGCCGCCGCGTCCTGCTGAGCACCCGGGAACTCCAGCGCGCCGCCACCGGCCTGCTGACCTGGGCCGAGCGCGCCGGGGTGGAGCTGCGCGGGCTGGACGTGCGGTCGGCCTCCCTGGAGGAGGCCTTCCTCGGCATCGCCCGGGAGGCCCGGGAGGCGGCCGACGAGACACCGCGGGACACCGGCGGCACGCAGGACACGAAGGACACGAAGGACACGAAGGAAGCGGAGTACACGGCATGAGCACCACCGGCACCCCGGCCCCGGCCGCCCCCGCCACCACCCCCGTGAGCCGGATGACCTCGCTCGCCCGCGCCGAACTCACTCTGTTCGGGCGGAGCAAGGGGACCCTGGTCGCCGCCGTGTTCGTACCGCTGGTGCTGCCCGTCAGCGTCCGCGCCGCGGCACGGGGGATGGACCTGGAGGAGGTCGGGCTGAGCGTCGGCACCGTGGTGCTGCCCGCGGCCATCGGCTTCTCGCTGCTGTTCGCCGTGTACTCGGCGCTCGTCGGCGTCTTCGTCGTCCGGCGCGAGGAGCTCGTCCTGAAGCGGCTGCGCACCGGCGAGCTGAGGGACGCCGAGATCATCGCCGGGACCGCGCTGCCCGCCGTCCTGACCGGTCTCGTCCAGAGCCTGCTGCTGGCCGTGGGCTGCGCCGTCCTGCTGGACCTGTCGGCCCCCTCCGCGCCGCACCTCGCGGTCGCCGGGCTGCTGCTGGGGCTGCTGCTGTGCACCGCGCTGGCCGCGCTCACCGCGAGCTACACCCGCACCGGCGAGAGCGCCCAGGTGACGCCGATGCCGCTGATGCTCGTCTCGATGATCGGCTCCGGGATCACCTTCCCGCTGGAGCTGCTGCCGGACCGGATCGCCACCTTCTGCGAACTCCTGCCCCTGACCGGCCCCGTCACCCTGCTGCGCGGCGGCTGGACGGGCGCCCTGTCCGCCTCCGAGGCGCTCTTCGCCCTGGCCACGGCGGTGGCCTGGACCGCGCTGGCGGTGTTTGCTGGGGCCCGGCGGTTCCGCTGGGAACCGCGGCGCTGAGGCGCGACGAGCGGGGCAGTGGAGCGGGAGCGGGCATGCGGGGACCGGAGAGCTGGTGGCGGAGCAAGAGCACGCCGGCCAAGGTCGAGACCTACACGAGGTGGTCGTTCCACTTCTTCGGTCTCCTGGAGACGGCCGTGATCGCCATGTCGGCCTTCGGCGAGACCGGGCCGCGGCTCGCGGGCACGCTGACGCTGCTGGTCGGGGCGCACGCGGCGCTCTGCGCGGTGACCGCCTCCCGGTCGCTGGACTTCCTGCGGGGGCTGCGCCCCCGGCCGGTACGGGCGCTGTGGACGCTGGCCGCCGCCACCGGGGTCCTCTCGGTCGGCGCCCTCGCCCTCGCGCTGCACGGCCCGTCCGGCGACGGGGTCGACACGGCGGGCGGCGCCGTCCTCGGGACGGTGACCTGCTTCGGCGCGGGCACCATGGCGCTGGCGGCGCGCGACCGGCGGCAGGTCGTCGTGATCGTGGCCTGCTGCGGGGCGGGCGCGGGCACGGCCGCCCTCGTCCTCGGCATGCCGGTCCTCGGCGCCCTGGTGACGGCCTGCGTGGTCCTGGTGGGCTCCGGGCTGCTGGCCATGACCTCGCTCTTCTCCGTGTGGCTGCTCAACGCGGTGTACGCGCTCGACGAGGCCCGCGAGACCCGCGTGCGGCTGGCCGTGGCGGAGGAGCGGCTGCGGTTCGGGCGCGACCTGCACGACGTGATGGGCCGCAACCTGGCGGTGATCGCGCTCAAGAGCGAGCTGGCCGTCCAGCTCGCCCGGCGCGGGCGGCCCGAGGCGGTGGAGCAGATGATCGAGGCGCAGCGCATCGCGCAGGAGTCGCAGCGGGAGGTCCGCGACGTGGTGCGCGGCTACCGGGAGGCGGACCTGGGCACCGAACTCACCGGCGCCCGGGGCGTGCTGTCGGCGGCCGGGATCGACTGCCGGGTGACCGGCGAGGCGGCCGGGCTGCCCGCGCCGGTGCAGTCGGCGCTCGGCTGGGTGGTGCGGGAGGCGACCACCAATGTGCTGCGGCACGGCGAGGCGGAACGGTGCACCGTACGGGTGCGGACGACGAAGGGGCGCGTGGTGCTGACGGTGGAGAACGACGGGGCGGTCGCCCCGCCCGGGGCGGACACCCCCGCCGGGGCCGCCGGGACGGGCGGCTCCGGGCTGGCCGGACTGCGGGAGCGGCTCGCCGCCGTGGGCGGCACCCTGGAGGCCGGGCGCGTCGGCGAGGACCTGTTCCGGCTGGTCGCGGACGTCCCGCTGGCCGCCGGGCCCGCGCGGGAGGCCGTGGCATGACCGAGGCCGTGCGGGTCCTGCTCGCGGACGACGAGCACCTGATCCGGGGCGCGCTGGCCGCCCTGCTGTCCCTGGAGGACGACCTGGTGGTGGTCGCCGAGGCGGCCACCGGCCCGGAGGCCCTGGCGATGGCGCGGGCGCACCGGCCCGACGTCGCCGTCCTGGACCTGCAGATGCCCGGCGCCGACGGTGTGAAGGTCGCCACAGCGCTGCGGACCGAACTGCCCGGCTGCCGGGTGCTGATCGTGACCGGTCACGGGCGGCCGGGGCATCTGAAGCGGGCGCTCGCGGCGGGGGTGCGCGGTTTCGTGCCGAAGACCGTCAGCGCCCAGCGGCTCGCGGAGCTGATCCGCACGGTGCACGCCGGGAACCGCTACGTCGACCCGGAGTTGGCCGCCGACGCGATAGCCGCCGGGGACTCCCCGCTGACCGCGCGGGAGGCGGAGGTGCTGGAGTACGCCGCCGACGGGGCGCCCGTGGCGGAGATCGCCGAACGGGCCGCGCTCGCGGAGGGGACGGTGCGGAACTACCTCTCGTCGGCGGTCACCAAGACCGGTGCGGAGAACCGGCATGCGGCGGTGCGGCTCGCACGGGAGCGGGGTTGGGTATAGTGGTCCACGCGTCACGGCGCCGCCCCTGCGGTGGAGCCCGCGGCGCAGTGCGAACGTAGCTCAGTTGGTAGAGCGCAACCTTGCCAAGGTTGAGGTCGCGAGTTCGAACCTCGTCGTTCGCTCCGAAGAAAGAGCCCCCGGTTCCGGCCGGGGGCTCTTTCGTGTGTTCGGGGTCCGGCGGCATCCCGGGGCCGGGGCGTCCTGGCGGCCTCAGGGCCTCAGGGCCTCAGGGCCTCAGGGAGGCTGCCGTTCCGGGTGCTTCGCGGCGGAGCCGCCTCCGAGCGCGGCCCGGGGGCAGGCGTCCGCCCGGGTGCGATGGGCCGGGTGCCGCTCCTGCGGGGTCCGGGGCGGGTGCCGGTCCGGGTGGTCCCGGCCGGGGCCGACGCCGCGGGACTCCCTGGACGGGAGCCGTCCCGCGGCCTCCGCCGTTCCGGGGTGCCGGGCACCTCCGAGGGGTTCTCCCGGGCCTGGTTCGGAGCGGCCCCGGGCCCGGGCCCCGGTTCGGACCGGCCCCGGGCCGGTACTCCCGCCCGGGGCGCGTCCCGTGTCGGGCTCAGGACCAGCGCACGCCCGTCAGACGCTCGTACGCCTCCACGTACTTGGCGCGGGTGGCGTCCACGACCTCCCTCGGCAGCGCCGGCGGGGGCTGCTCGCTCCTGCGGTCCCAGCCGGACTCCGCCGAGGTCAGCCAGTCGCGGACGAACTGCTTGTCGTACGACGGCTGCGGGCGGCCCGGCTGCCACTGGTCGGCCGGCCAGAAGCGGGAGGAGTCCGGGGTGAGCACCTCGTCCGCGAGGACCAGTTCGCCGTCGGCGCCGAAGCCGAACTCGAACTTGGTGTCGGCCAGGATGATCCCGCGCTCCCGGGCGATGTCCCGGCCCCGGGCGTACACCGCGAGGGTCGCCTGGCGCAGCCGCGCCGCGGTCTCGGCGCCGACGCGGCGGGCGACCTCCTCGTAGGAGACGTTCTCGTCGTGCTCGCCGACCTCCGCCTTGGTGGCCGGGGTGAAGATCGGGGCGGGCAGCTCGGAACCGTCGACCAGGCCCTCGGGAAGGGCGAGGCCGCAGACCGTACGGGACTCCTGGTACTCGGCCAGCCCGGAGCCGGTGAGGTAGCCGCGGGCCACGCACTCCACGGGCAGCATCTCCAGGGACCGGCAGACCAGCGTGCGGCCCCGCCAGTCCTCGGGGGCCCCGGCCGGCAGCGCGGTGCTCAGCACGTGGTTGGGCACCAGGTCGGCGAGCTGGTCGAACCACCACAGCGAGAGCTGGGTGAGGACGCGCCCCTTGTCGGGGATCTCGGTCGGCAGCACCCAGTCGTAGGCGGAGATGCGGTCGCTCGCGACCATCACGAGGTCGCCCGCCTCGTTCCGGTACAGGTCGCGCACCTTGCCGGTGTGCAGATGCACCAGACCCGGCACCTGGATCGGCTCGGGCTTCTCGACGAATCCGGACACGGTTCCTCCCCGTGGTTCTGTTCTGTCCCACGATTCTCCCGCACCTCCGGGTCTCCGGTGGACACGGGGTCAGTCGCGTTTGCAGATGCGGTCCAGGAGGTTCGCGGTGGCGCGCTGGACGCGCTCGTCGACGTGCCCGGGGCGGTCCAGGGCCGGGGACCAGGCGAAGGTGCCGGAGGCGAAGACCCAGGCGCCCGACGGCGCCCGGTACAGGGAGGTCTCCTGGTGGCGGCGGACCCCGCCGGCGTCCCGGTAGGGGGAGTGGGCGAGCAGCACCCGCTCGTCGTGCTCGGGGAGCGGGGTGCGCGGGAAGTAGCGGTCCGCCTCACCGGCGACCAGTCCCTCGATCCCGTCGCCCTCGTGGGCGCCGGCGGCCTCCCAGAGCCAGTGGCCGGCGTTGCGGACGACCAGCGGGTGCGGCTCGGGAACGGGGCCCGCGTACTGGATGCCGAGCAGGTGCTGCTCGGCCCGGTCCGACTCCCGCCACAGCACCGGGCGACCGGGGCCCCTGCGCTTCCGGCAGGTCAGCAGGCGGTCGGGGGTGCCGGACGGGGAGGGGGCGAGGTCGACCCGCCAGTACATGGTGTTCGCGGAGAGGAAGACCAGGGAGGTGCCGCCGTCCCGGGCCCCCTCGGCGGCGCGGCGCATGGCGGCGGACCAGTACTCGTCGTGGCCGGGGAAGACCAGCCCCCGGTAGCGGGCCGGGTCGACCCGGCCGGAGTGCAGGTCGCGGGCGTCGGCGTAGGCGAGGTCGTAGCCGTAGCGCTCGGCGAAGCGGATGAAGTCGTAGGCGTGCCCCACGTGCAGCGGCAGGCCCGCGCCCGCGTACGGCCGGTCGAAGGAGACGGTGCTCGCCGCGTCGGACTCGCCCAGCAGCCGCCCCTCCTCGTCCCAGGCGTGGTAGAAGCTGGCGCCGGTGCGGCCGTCCTCCGGATAGAGGTTGTACGCCTGCCAGGTGATGTCCGGCAGCAGCAGGAGCAGGTCGGCCGGGTGGTCGTCGCGAACGGTGAACGGCACGTGGGAGCGGTAGCCGTCGGCCGTGGTGAGCACCGCGACGTACGCGCCGATGTTCCAGTACGACGGGATCTGGAGCCGCCAGGACAGCCACCAGTGGTGGCAGGAGACGGTGCGGTCGGCGGCGAGCGGGGGCGGCTGCACGATGCCGGACAGGCGGGGGCTGGTGGTGATCTTGGCGGCCCCGTCGCCCCCGTAGTGGCCGATGCGGTAGATGTCGACGCCGAACTCCTGGGGCGGGTCGACGGTGATGTGGAAGTCGATGGCCTCTCCGGGCGCGACGGCGCCGGTCGAGGTGAAGCCCTTGATCTGCCGCCGCACGTCGTCGGCGGCGCGCGGCCCGCCGCCGTCCGGGCTCCGCCGAGCGGCCGGGCGACCCCGGTCCGGGCGGCCGGGGCGGTCCGGGGAACCGTGCGGCTCCGCCCGGCCGGGCTCCACGTACCAGGGGACGACCTGGCCCGTCTCCGCGAAGTACGTCTCACCGCCGCGCAGCCAGGGCACCGGTCCCTGGCCGAAGGGGTCCGTCACGGCGTGCGCGAGTGCTCCGGACTCCCAGCGGCGGATCTGCTCCGGACCCATGGGACATTCCCCTCCCTTGTGCCCCCGTGGTCGTGCCTATGACGAACGCCGTTGCCATGTGCGCGAACGGTCCCAGCACATCACATATCGCACGCGTGCTGTCACTGTTCGTCGCGAAGTGGCCGAAAGTGGAATGCCGAAGTCCGGTTCATCGGGGGCGGAGGGAGGGGGCACGGAGGTGAGCGCGGACGGGGGCGGACGGGGCCCTGGACGTGCGCCGGGGACGGTGGCGCGGACGGGGCCCGGCACGTGGACCGGGGACGGTGGCGCGGACGGGCGTGCGGGGTGGTTCCGGGTCTTCCGGGCCGTTGAGGGAGCGGGGCGGGGGCCCGGGGTGGGGCTGCGGTCGGCCTCGGGGCCGGGGCGGACGGGCCCCGGGCCGGGCGGGGCGGGTGGGCCTCGGGGCCGGCCACGGCGGGCAGACGGAGGCGTCGGGCGTCGGCCTCCGGGGTCACCGGGTGCGCGTGGGTGAGGAGGGGAGGGTTCGGCTCCGGTCCGGGCGTCGGCTCCGGTCCGGGATACGGGGCCGGTACGGGATACGGGGCCGGTTGAGGTCGTGGGGCCGGTACGGGTCCAGTACGGGTCCGGTTTCTGTACGGGTCCGGTTTCGGTACGGGCTCCGGGGCCGCCCGAGGTCGCGGTTCCGATCCGGGCGAACTCGGCTTGTGCGGGGGCCTGCCGTCTCAGCGGACACGGCAGTGCGGGTCCTGCCAGGGCTCGGAGTTCTGAGCACGGCGGGCTTCGGAGCGGTGCGGGGCCGGAACGGGTCGGCCGCGGAGAGGCGGAGGGCCGTGTCGGCCGTGTAGGCCGCCGAGCACGGTGCGGCCGTGGGGGTGCGCACCCGTCGGCCGGGCGCGTACCCCGGGGTGCGGCGCGGGGCGCGGGTACGGCGCGGGTCACGCAGGACGCGGCGGTGGGTCGCGGGGGCGCGGGCACCCGGACTGTGCCGGGAAGAAAACAGTACGTGGACGACGCCTGCCGGGCGTTCACGCGCCCCGGGCAGGGGGCGAAGCACCCCGGGCAGAGGGCACCAAGGGCAGGAGGCGCCCGGGAACGGGCGTGCCCGGCGCCAGGGGCCAGGGGCCCGAGGCCCGCGGGCCTCCCCCGAGCCGCTGGCCCGGGGCGTCGGGCCGGGCTCAGACCAGGCGGACCGGCTTGTCGGGGCGTATGCCCTGCTCCGTCAGCCAGGCGCGCAGGGGCGCGCAGTCGCCGCTCTCGACGAGGGCGTGGACGCGGGGGGCCAGGTCCGCCACGCGCACGCCGTCGATCAGGAGGGACGGGCCGTCCAGCCAGTCCAGCCCGGGACGGGCGCCGGCGGTGTCCATCGCGGCGCAGCAGACCATGGCCGTGACGTGGTCGGTGAGGATCTCCCGACCGGTGCGCGGGGGCTGGAGCGGAACGAGGGGCAGGGGACGGTCGTCCCAGAACCCGGCGTCGGAACCGCCCGCCCCGGCGTCGGCCCCGGGCACGGTGCCCAGGTCCTCCCGGGCCAGTTGGGCGGCCAGCCCCGCGGCCAGGGCGGCGCTGCGGGGCGTGGTGCCGGCCAGGTCGTCGTCATCGTCGTCGCCGTACCCGCCCTCACCGGCGCCGGACGCGGTCACCGGGGGGAGGGCGGCCCGGGGGCCGTGGTCGTCGGACCCGGGGGTGGCCGCGGATGCGGCGACGGGATCGGTTCCGTGCCCGGCTCCGGGGGCCGGGGGGCGCGCGGCCCCGTCCTCACCTCCCGCTCCGGGGCCGGACCCCGGCTCCGGCCCGCGGCCGGCCGAGGGCCCGTGCTCGGGCGCGTCCCCGGACGCCCGGGTCGAGCCGGGTTCGGCACGGGGGCCGTCGGAGGCTGGCTCCCCCGCCGTGCCGGACGGGCCGTCGGAGGCCGGCTCCCCCGCCGTGCCGGACGGGCTCTCCGTGCCGGGCGGGTCCTCCGTCCTGGACGGACCGTACGGCTCGGTCCCCGTCCCGGGATCTCCGGCACCCGGCCCGGGGTCGTCCGGCGCGGGCGGTGTCGGTGCTGCCAGGTGGTCGAGGACCCGGGCGAGCGTGGGGCCGACGGCGGGCGCGGGGCGGCGGACGCCCAGCGTGTCGAGGGCACGGTGGAGCCGGGCCGCGTCCGCGCGCCAGGTGCGGTCGACGACCTCGTCGGGGTACGCGCTCCACTCCACCGGCGACCAGTCCGGACGGCGGGCGGCCGGGCCGCCGTGGAAGAGGCGGGCGGCGAGGAGGGAGACCGCCTCGTCCGCCACCCCGGGCTCCTCCAGCAGGTCGCAGGCGGGGCGCTCGGCCAGCCGGGAGGCGAAGCCCTCGGCCAGCCGGTCCCGGCGGGACAGCTCGGTGAGGGCGGCGACGACCCCCACGTCCAGCCGCGAGGGCCACCGGCCCATCCGCCAGGCGGGCAGCGCGACCCGGGTGAGCAGCCGGTCCCAGCCCGCGTAGGCCAGACCGACCTGCTCCTGGGCGACGATCCGCAGGCCGTAGTCCACGGCCTGCGCGCGCTCGGCCGCCGCCGCCGCGACGCCGCGTTCCATCTCGGCGGCGTGGTCGCGGCAGGCGCGCAGCATCAGCCGGACCGCCCGGCCGAGCCCCACGCACAACACGCGGAGGAGCGGGTGGCGCTCCTGGGCCCCGGCCACCGCCGCGGCGGCGTCGAGCCCCCGTATGAAGCGCCGGGCCGCGGCTATGTCGGGGTGCGCCGACGGCCCCGTCCCGGCGACGACCGGGGCGAGCACGGCGCGCAGCTCGCCGACGCGCATCCACCAGAGGAAGGGTGAGCCGATGACCAGCACGGGGGCCGTGGCGGTACGGCGGCGGACCGGGCCGCCCAGGCCCGCCACGTCGTCCTCCTCCACCCGCACCGGCGACCGGCCCCGGAGCCGGTGGCTTCGGTGGGTGCGGTCCTCCAGCCAGCTGTCGCAGTCCGGCGTCAGGGCTATCGCGGACGGGGCGGGGACGGCGAGCCGTTCGGCGAGGTCGCGCACCATCCGGTACAGGTCCGGCGCCGCCTCCTCGGACACCTCGACCGTCGGCGTCACGGCGGGCCGGGCGCACGCGACCACCAGGGCGACCCCGGCGGCGGCGAGCAGGACGAGCAGCGCGACCGCGCAGACGGCCCAGCGGGCGGCGTCCCAGCCTCCGCCCGCCAGACGGCCGGTGGATCCCCCGACGAGCAGGATCACGGCGGCGGCAGCGGGCAGCAGCGCGACGGCAAGGGCCCAACTTCGGACGCGCAGCACGGCCAGGGCCCGCGCTCGCGCGTCCCGGGCACCCCTCTCGACACCACCGGAACCGGTCACTTAGGACCTCACCCCCTCCTCGTCGACCTGGACCGTCCTGTCGCTCTCTCTGCTGCCCTGCTCGTCTTCATGCCCTCCACTGTGTCACCCGTCACCGACATCGCAATGCCGGTGGGCCAAGTGCCGGAACGCTTGCGCGGCACCCTAGTTGGGGCCTCCACGCCCGTCAGCCGTATGGCGCAACGGTCACTCGATGGAATGGCTTTGGGGAGAGCTGAATGACGGACAGCAATGATCAGGCCCCGGCTCCTGAAAGGGAACCGGGGCCTGGTCACGGGCCGCGAACAAGGGCGCGACGCGTGGCCGGGCGGGCACGGGGTTGACGTGCCCGGGCGGCCCGGACGGCCGGTCGGCGGAGGCGGGCGGATGGGCCGGCCGCGCCGGGAGTCGACCCGGACGGGGTCGGTCCGGGCACTGGGTTGACGCCACGACGATGACGGACGCGGCGGACGCGTAGTGCGGGGGGCGTGGTGCGGGAGACGCGGTGTGGTGTGCACGGGGCCGAGGCGGACGCGGTGGACGCGACGCGTGCGGCCCCGTGCGACCCGCGTGACGGGCACCCGGGCGCGGTTACGCCCCCGCCGCCGCCTTCGCCGCGATGTCGGTGCGGTGCTGCGAACCGTCGAGGCCGATGCGGGCGACGGCCCGGTAGGCGCGGTCGCGGGCCTCGGTGAGGTCGGCGCCGGTGGCCGTGACGGACAGGACGCGCCCGCCCGCGCTGACGACCGCGTCGCCCTCGGTGCGGGTGCCCGCGTGCAGGACGTACGCGTGCGGCGCGTCCTCGGCGGCGACGGTGTCGAGACCGGTGATCGGGTCGCCGGTGCGCGGGGTGCCGGGGTAGTTGTGCGAGGCGACGACCACGGTGACCGCGGCGTCGTCGCTCCAGCGCAGCGGCTCCAGGTCGCCGAGGTTGCCGGTGGCGGCGGCCATCAGCAGCCCGGCGAGCGGGGTCCGCAGCCGGGCCAGGACGACCTGGGTCTCGGGGTCGCCGAACCGGGCGTTGAACTCGATCACGCGGACACCGCGCGAGGTGATCGCGAGACCGGCGTAGAGCAGCCCGGAGAAGGGGGTGCCGCGGCGGCGCATCTCGTCGACCGTCGGCTGCAGCACGCTCTGCACGACCTCGTCGACGAGCTTCGGATCGGCCCAGGGCAGCGGCGAGTACGCGCCCATGCCACCGGTGTTGGGGCCCTCGTCGCCGTCGAGGGCGCGCTTGAAGTCCTGGGCGGGCTGGAGCGGGCGGACGTTCACACCGTCGGTGATGGCGAAGAGGGAGACCTCGGGGCCGTCCAGGAACTCCTCGATGACGACGCGCTCGCACCCCGCGGCGTGCGCCCGGGCGGCCTCGACGTCGTCGGTGACGACGACCCCCTTGCCGGCGGCGAGTCCGTCGTCCTTGACGACGTAGGGGGCGCCGAAGGCACCGAGGGCCGCGTCGACCTCCTCGGACGTGACGCAGACGTAGGAGCGGGCCGTGGGCACACCGGCGGCCGCCATCACGTCCTTGGCGAAGGCCTTGGAGCCCTCCAGCCGGGCGGCCGGGCCCGAGGGGCCGAAGACCGGAATCCCCGCGCCGCGCACGGCGTCGGCCACCCCGGCGACGAGGGGCGCCTCGGGACCGACGACGACCAGGTCGGCACCGAGCCCGGTGGCCAGCGCGGTGACGGCCGCGCCGTCGAGGGCGTCGACCTGGTGCAGTTCGGCGACCTCGGCGATACCGGCGTTGCCGGGTGCGCAGTGCAGCGCGGTGACGTCGGGGTCGAGGGACAGGGAACGGCACAGGGCGTGTTCGCGGGCGCCGCCGCCGATGACAAGGACCTTCACGGGCCCCAGCCTAATGGGAACGGCCGGGCGCCCTTGTGGGGGCCACCGAGGCACGGTGGGCCGGGGGCTCGGCCTTTCCTCCAGGAGGAGGACGGGGCCCGGGGCGGGCGAGCGGTGCGCGGGGCCTCGGCGGGGCGGCGCCGTGAGCCGTGCGCGGGGGTGGGCCGGGGCGGCCACGGCACGGGCGGGGGTCTCCGGCCGGGGGTACGGGGGTGGGCACGGCACGGGAGCGGAGTCGGCCGGGGGTGGGCACGGCACGGGAGGGGGCGGCCGGGGTGAGCACGGGAGGGGGGCGGCCGGAAGTGGGCACGGCGCAGGAGGGGCTCTGGCCGGGCCGCGATCCCCTGACGCGGATCTCGGCTGGAGGCACAAGCCCCTGGCCAAGGCTGCGGACAAGCTTCAGGGGCCGAACCCGGACCGGGGACCGAGCCCGGACGCCGGGAAACGGCCTGGCGCCCGGCGTGGGTCACGGCGCAGGAGCGTGGGTCTCCGGCCGGGGCCGGACGCCCCTGACACGGATCTCGGCTGAACCCACAGACTCCTGGCACAGGCTCCTGACCGGTACTCCGGGCAGGATCCGAGGTGTCCGCCCCGACTCCGGGCCGAGCCGACTCCGGACCGAGCCGACTCCGGACCGAGCCGACTCCGGACCGAGCCGACTCCGGACCGAGCGGGCTCCGGGGCCGAGACCGGGCACAGCGAGAGCGGACCTGGCGGCCGGGCGTGGGTGATGGCGCAGGAGCGGGAGCCTACGGTCCGCGAGCGAGCCCCTGGCGGATCTTGGCTGCGGGCCCGGCCCCCCTGACCGAGGGCCTCGCGTCTGGCCCCGAGGTGCCGGGCCGGGCGCTGGGGCGCCGGGCCGGGCGCTGGGGCGCCGGGGAGCCGAGGGGGTCAGGCCGGGCGCCGGAGGCCAAGGCGGAGCGTCGGACGCCGGAAGACCGGGGCCTGCACCCCAGGACGGCCGGGCCGTCGGCCTCCTGCGCCCGGCGTCCTCTCCCCCTCCTACTCGTTCGCGATCTCCTCCACGACCGTGGCTCCCAGCTCGCGTACGAGGAGGTCCTTGCCGGAGAGGGCGGACTCGTCGAGGTCGGGATCGTCGTCCTCGGGGACGTCGTCCTCGGGGGAGACCGGGGGCCGCTCGGGCGCGGGGGGCCGGGCGGCGGGGGCGGGCGCCGGGGACGGGGCGGACGCAGGGGGGGCGGCGGGTCCGGAGGGCGGGGCGACCGGTGCCGACGGCGGGGCCGGGGGACGCTGCGCGGGCGCACCGTTGAACCCTCCGCCGCCGGGGGCGCCCCCGTAGCCTCCGCCGCCGAAGCCGCCGGGGGCGGCGGGCGGGGACGCGGAGCCGCCGGAGGGGTCGACGACCGCCTCGATCTTCCACTGCACGTGGAACTGCTCGGCCAGGGCCTGGCGCAGCACGTCCTCGCTGCCGCTGCTCAGGAAGTTGTCCCGGGCACCGGCGTTGACGAAACCGATCTGCAGGACGGCCCCGTCGAAGCCGGTCACCTGGGCGTTCTGGCTCAGCAGGATCCAGGTGAAGCGGCGGCGGTTCTTGACCGCCTCCAGAATGTTGGGCCAGATCGACCGCGGGTCGAGCCCGCCTGCCGCGGGCGGGGCGGCAGACGGTGCCGGTGCGGCGGGCGCGGCGGGACCCGGCGGGGGCGCCGCCGCCTGGGCAGCGGGCGGGACGGACGGCCCGGCCGGGGCGGACGCCGGGGGCTGCCCGCCGCCCGCGGGGACCGCGGTGGGCCATCCACCGGGCCGTCGTCCGCCGCCCCCGGCGGGGGCCGCGGTGGGCCAGGCGCCGGGCGCGGACGCCTGGGCGGGGGGCTGCGCGGGAGGAGGCGGGGCGACGGGAGGGGCAGGGGTCGCGGGAGCGGCCGGGGGCGCCACGGGGGGCGCCGGGGGTGCCTGCTCAGCTGCGGCGAGGCCGGGCGGCGGCCCGTCGGGAGCGCCCGGACCACCGGGTGTCCCGGGCCCCCGCACGGCGGCCCGCGCGGCGGCGGCCCCGCCACCGGGGGGCACGGGAGCGGCGCCGGGCGGCACGGGGCCCGCGCCGGGCGCGCCCCCCGCGGGTCCGTCGGGCGCGGGCACATACGCCATGGCAGGCGCCCCGGCCCCCGACGAGAACTGCGCCGCGCCCCGCTCGATCCGGTCGAGCCGGGCCATCACGGACCGCTCGTCGCCGTACGCGGCGGGCAGCAGGACCCGGGCGCAGATCAGCTCCAGCTGGAGGCGGGGCGAGGTGGCGCCGCGCATCTCCGTGAGCCCTTCGTTGACGAGGTCGGCGGCGCGGCTCAGCTCGGCGGCGCCGAAGGAGCGCGCCTGGGCCCGCATCCGTTCGATGACGTCGGCCGGGGCGTCGATCAGCCCCTTCTCCGCCGCGTCGGGCACGGCCACGAGGATCACCAGGTCGCGCAGCCGCTCCAGCAGGTCCGCGACGAAGCGCCGCGGGTCGTTGCCGCCCTCGATCACCCGGTCCACCACCTCGAAGGCGGCGGAGCCGTCCCCCGAGGCGAAGGACTCGACCACGGAGTCGAGCAGGGAGCCGTCCGTGTAGCCGAGCAGGGAGGTCGCCATGGCGTACGTCACACCGTCCTCGGCGGCGCCGGCCAGCAGCTGGTCCATGACCGACATGGAGTCGCGCACCGAGCCCGCGCCGGCCCGCACCACCAGGGGCAGCACCCCGTCCTCCACGGGGATCTTCTCCTGGCCGCAGACCTCCGCGAGGTAGTCCCGCAGGGTGCCGGGGGGCACGAGCCGGAAGGGGTAGTGGTGCGTCCGGGACCGGATGGTCCCGATGACCTTCTCGGGCTCGGTGGTGGCGAAGATGAACTTCAGGTGCTCCGGCGGCTCCTCGACCACCTTGAGCAGCGCGTTGAAACCGGCCGACGTGACCATGTGGGCCTCGTCGATGATGTAGATCTTGTACCGGCTGTGCGCCGGCCCGAAGAACGCCTTCTCGCGCAGGTCACGGGCGTCGTCCACACCACCGTGCGACGCGGCGTCGATCTCGATGACGTCGATCGAGCCCGGCCCGTTCCTGGCCAGGTCGCGGCAGGACTGGCAGGTGCCGCACGGAGTCGGTGTGGGGCCCTGCTCGCAGTTCAGGCAGCGCGCCAGGATGCGCGCGCTGGTCGTCTTGCCGCAGCCCCGCGGACCGCTGAACAGGTACGCGTGATTGACCCGGTTGTTCCGCAGCGCCTGCTGCAGCGGGTCGGTGACATGCCCCTGCCCGATGACCTCGGCGAAGGACTCGGGGCGGTAGCGGCGGTACAGCGCGAGAGACGACACGTCTACGAGGTTATAGGCGCCCACTGACAACCCGCCCGCCCCACGGAACGCAGACGCCCCCCACGCACCCGCCAGAGCCGACCTACCCTTGCTGCCTTCCGGCCCTGGGGGAGTTCAGTCAGATAGCGCCGCGTGAGGGGCTGCGCACAGGCTACCCGATCCGGGGCCCGAACAACGAGTTCGCGAGCACCGCCCAACGTCATGTAATGTTCCCGGCGGAGGATTCGCCTAGAGGCCTAGGGCGCACGCTTGGAAAGCGTGTTGGGGGCAACCCCTCACGAGTTCGAATCTCGTATCCTCCGCCAGTGCCTCACCGGGCACGATGTCGAAGGGCCCCACCGTTCTCGGTGGGGCCCTTCGACATTCTTCGGCCCCCTGTTGTCCTGTCCTTCGTCCACGCCGCTCGCTTCCGACGCCCCAGATCGCGGTGCCGCTCTTCCGGGCCGTTTCATCAGAAGGTGGACCGAGGCCCGGAGGTACCGCGCGCGCATCCTCGCGGCACCCCCGGGCTCCCGTCCCGTGATTCGGACCTCTACGCCCTGACCTGGATCAGGGCATGGGTGCCGCTCGTACGCCAGGCACCCCCAGACTGCTCCAGAGCGTCGAGCACCTTCCGCTCCAGTCCCACTACGACATCGGACTTGAGCGTGCGGAATGCCGCCACGGCCCCGGGAAAGTACGCCGTGCGGCCGGCGAACGACTCCGTCGCGTCCAGCATCCGGTCCCCCACCAGACGCCGGTAGTTGAGGTCGCCCTTCAGGATGGTCAGCGTGACGTCCGCGAACTCGCCCCGCAGGTCCTCCGGCATGTCCTCGTAGGGCAGCGGCGCGCAGAAGAACGGGTGCACCCGGATCTCCAGGCACCCGGTCGCCACGGCCTCCCAGAGGCGCCTGCCGATCCCGCCCGCTTCGCCGGGCGCCTGGTTGAGGCGGCCCAGGCAGTCGACGACGTCGGCCGTCATCGCGTCGGAGACGTAGTACGGGTGGGGCTTGACGTAGAGCACGATCCGCTCGGCATGCCGTTCCACCAGGAGGTGATCGATGAGGATCAGGTCCGGGATCAGCTCCCTCCCGGCGTTGTCCGCCACCACGGCGACCGTGGAGCCGCCTCCGGCCGGGAGAAGCCTCCAGAGCAGCGCACTGTCGTCGGCGACCACGGCACCGGCCGTGTCACCGGGCGCGGTCTCGCCCTCCGTGACACGGAAGCCGAGGTCCGCCCGGTTGCCCCACAGCGAGGCCTGGAGCAGGGCGGCTGCCCGCTCGTCGGCCGGTGCGCCGGCGAGCGTGTCCAAGGCCCCGAGTTCCTCGTCCACCGCCGGGCCGCGCAACTCGGCCCTCTTGAAGGGGGCGAAGGGATCGACGCCCCGCCACGGCCCGGTGCCGAAGTACCCCACGGCACCGAGGAGTCTGCGGTAGAAGTAGCTCTCCGACCAGAGGAACGGGGCGTCGAACCACGATCGTCCGAAGTGCGGACGCCCCCAGACCGCCCACTGTTCGTGGTCGGGTTCCGAGGGACCGAGCGGTTCGATCACACCGGTGGTGATCTCGTCCAGCAGGATGTCAAGAGCCTCGTGCCGAGCCGGACCGTACGGGAAGGCGTCCCGCACCTGCCGGATCAGTGCCGGATGGCGCTCCGCCAGAACACTCCGGGCGAACGAACCGGGCTTGTTGCCCAGGATGACCGGTGCGTGCCGTGCGGTGGGGCGGCCGGCGCCGTCGGCACCGTCGTCCGGGCGAGGGGAGGTCTTCGCTGTCATGCCCCTAGCCTCGCGTACGCCGCGCCCGAGTTCTGATTCTTGGGTGCGCCGAGCCGGACTGGGGCGAACGGGCTGGACGTACCGCGCGGGCGCCCTGGCACGGCGGCATCGCCCTGGGCTCCTGAAGGAACAGATTCCCTCCAGTGCGGCGGATCACCGGCCCTCACTGAGGAAGGAGACCGAGTACGAGGACGCGCCGAGCACTGTGCCCCGCGCTGGAGGTGTCGATCAGACAGAACACGCCACTCTGCGGCGGCGGCTCAGGGTGCATCCACCGGAGTACGGCACCGCTCACCGCCCTACGGTTGGGAGCTTCAGCCAAATCACCCGCCACCGCGATGAATCCGCAGTTCGGAACCAGTGCTCCCCGCACATGCGGGGGTGGTCCCCGCGTATGCGAGGGTGGTCCCGTACCTCGCCGGTACAACCATCTTGAGACCGAGCGGTCCCCGCACACGCGGGGCTGCCGCCGCCGGAGTGGCCTGACCCGGGCGCCGGTCAGCGGGCCGGCGCCCGGGGAAACGTCGGCCCCGTAACCCCGTAACCCCGGTGCCCCGGGCGTCACGCGCCGGTGTCGGGAAGCGGCGCCCGCCCCGGGCGTATCCCCGTCGCGTCAGGCGTCCAGGCCGTGGGACGCCACGAGGTTCACCGTGCCCTCGGCCAGGCGGTAGGAGAGGCCGACCACCGCGCAGCGGCCCTCGGCGACCTCGTTGGCGAGGAGGACGGAGCGGCCGACCAGGCCGTCGACCGTGCGGTGGATGTGCTCGTCGACGAACTCGCCGATCCCCGTGTGGCCCTTGGCGCGGGCCGCCAGGACGCTCGGGACCACGCGCTCCACCACGTCACCGAGGTACCCGGGCGGTGCCGTGCCGCCATGGGCCGCCTCGGACGCCGCCGTCACCGCGCCGCAGGAGTCGTGGCCCAGCACCACCACCAGCGGCGCGCTCAGCACCTCGATGCCGTACTCGATGCTGCCGACCACCTCCGCGCCCGCCACGTGGCCGGCCGTGCGGACCACGAACAGGTCGCCCAGCCCCCGGTCGAAGATGATCTCCGCCGCGAGCCGTGAGTCCGAGCACCCGAAGAGCACGGCGAACGGCTTCTGCCGCGGTGCCAGTTCCGAGCGCCGGTCGGCGTCCTGGTTGGGGTGGAGGCGGCCGCCGCTGACGAAGCGGGCGTTGCCCTGCAGCAGCGCGGCGTAGGCGTCGGCGGGTGAGGAAGGGGCGACATCAGGCATACCGGAAACCTAGCGGACGGGGGCGTCCCCCCGGTGCTCTCCCCGGCGGATGACGCCCCGCACGAGGGTAGACTTGAAGAGTTCTTCATTTTGTCAGTTGCTGTGCTTCACAGATGCCCTGGTGCGGAGGTGGGCGGAATGCCGGTTCCGCTGTACGAGGCCAAAGCCGAGTTCTTCCGGATGCTGGGCCACCCCGTGCGCATCCGGGTGCTGGAGCTGTTGCAGGACGGACCGCGGCCCGTCCGCGAACTGCTCGCCGCGATCGAGGTCGAGCCGTCCAACCTGTCCCAGCAGCTCGCGGTCCTGCGCCGGTCCGGCATCGTCACCGCGACCCGCACCGGCTCGACCGTGGTCTACGAGATGGCCTGCGGCGACGTGGCCGATCTGCTGGCCGCCGCCCGGAGCATCCTTTCCGGTCTGATCTCGGGGCAGCAGCGGCTGCTGGAGGAACTGCGGACCGCGGAGGCGCCCCGCCCGGCGGGGACGGCCGGCCCGGCGGGTTCCACGGGGTAGCCCTCGTCTCCCGCGTCGCCCGCCACCCGTCCGGCCCCCGCCCCACCCCCTACTCCGGCGGTCGGGTCCGGGCGGGTCCGGCCTGGAGGTCCGCCAGGAGTTCCGCCTGCCCGGCGAGCACGCCGGAGAGGATGCCGCGCGCGACCCTGAGCAGTTCGGCGATCTGCGGGCTGGTCAGCGAGTAGTACACGGACGAGCCCTCCTTGCGGGAGACCACCAGGTTGGCCCGGCGCAGCACCGCGAGCTGCTGGGACAGGTGGGCCGGTTCGATGGCCACCTCGGGCAGCAACTCCGCCACCGCGTGCTCCCGTTGGCTCAGCAGCTCCAGCACGCGGATGCGCGCGGGGTGGCCGAGCGTCTTGAAGAACTCGGCCTTCAGCTGGTACAGGGGCGTGCTCATCGTGCCCTCGTCTCCCCGGCCCCGTGGCGGCCCGGCCGCTCGGCCGGTACGGGGCGCGTCGCGGCCGCCCCGCGTCGTCGCCGTACGTCCGTCCCGGCGCCGCCCGCCGGGCCGTTTCCGCCCGGGACGCACACCGCGGCGGTGAGGCGTTACGCCGACCGGCTGCGGGCGGGCGGCACACTGCCGTCCGCCGGGCGATGGTGGGCGGAAGGCAAATCGTACGGCAGGGCGGCCGGCGGCGGGGGCCGCGCCCGCGGGACGGACGGGCCGCCGCCCGGGGCGCACGGCACGAGTGAGGCGGGATCGATGGCGGAGGAGCGGCGGCGGCCGAGCGGGGAGCCCCGGGACGGCGGGGGCGCCCCGGACGGCGCCCGCACGCCCCCCGGCGGTCCCCCCGACGGCGACGCCCCTCACGAGGCCGACGCGCCCCTCCGACCGGGCGGCGGAGAGCACCTCCCCCGTGAGGGGGAGAGCCCGGGGGCGGGCGGCGGCGGCCGGGCCGCCCCGTACCCGCCGTACGGGGGCGGCGGCGGCCGCGACGCCACGGGTGCCGACGAGTCGTACACCTCCCTCCTCGGCCTCCCGCTCAGCTCCGACCTCGACCGGATCGGGGAGCAGCTGCACGCCCTGGCCCGTGCCCAGAGCACCCTCCAGGAACTCCTCCAGGCGGTCGTCAGCATCACCGGCGAGCTGGAGCTGCCCACCGTGCTCCGCCGCATCGTGCGCACCGCCATGGATCTGGTGGGCGCCCGCTACGGGGCCCTCGGGGTGCTCGACCCGGAGGGCAGGGCACTGGAGGAGTTCGTGCCGCTGGGGCTCACCGCCCGGGAGCTGGCCGATCTGGACGGCGTGGAGCTGCCGCGCGGCCGGGGACTGCTGGGGCATCTGATCCACCACCCCGAGCCGCTGCGGGTCGAGGACATCGCGAGCCATCCCGAGTCGGCGGGCTTCCCGCCCGGGCACCCGCCCATGCGTTCCCTGCTCGGGGTGGCGATCAGCGTGCGCGGGCACGTCTACGGCAACCTCTACCTCTCCGAACGCACCGACGGCAGGCCCTTCGACCGGCACGACGAGGGCGTGATCCGGGCGCTGGCGGGCACGGCGGGCGTGGCGATCGAGAACGCCCGCCTCTACCAGCGGGTCCGGCGCAGCGGTGAGCGGTTCCAGCGGCTCCTGCTGCCCCGCCTGCCCGACCTCGGCCCGTTCGCCGCCGGGGCCGCCTACCGCCCGGCGAGCGCGCCCGCGGCCGTCGGCGGCGACTGGTACGACGCGATGCTGCTGCCCGACGGGGCGTGCGCGGCGGTGATCGGGGACGTCGCGGGGCACGATCTGCGGGCGGCGGCCGAGATGGCGCAGATCCGCAACATTCTGCGCGGTCTGTACTACGACTGGACGACCCCGCCCAGCGCCTCCCTCGCCCGGCTCGACCGCATCATGGGGGCCGCCCTGGACGCGGCCCCGATCGCCACGGCGCTGCTCGCCCGGCTGGAGCCCTCCGCCGGGGGGTGGCGGCTGCGCTGGTCCACCGCCGGGCACCCGCCGCCGCTCCTGCTGCTGCCCGACGGGCGGGCCCGCTACCTGGAGGCGGAGCCCGGCGTGCCGCTGGGGGTGGCGCCCGAGCTGCCCCGGCCCGAGCACTGGCGGACGGTTCCGGCGCACAGCACCGTGGTCCTGTACACCGACGGCTTGGTGGAGGCCCCGGGGCGGCCCATCGGCCGGGGGCTGGAGACCCTGGCGGGCACCGCCTCGCGGCTCGCCGGGCTGCCGCCGGGCGAACTCTGCCGGGCGCTGATCTCCCACCCGCCGGACGACGGCCACGACGACCGGGCCGTGCTCGCGCTGCGCACCCCGTCCCGGCCGTCGGTCCCGCGCTGCTGACCGGGCACGGCTCCGGTCCCGGCCACCGCCCGGCCAGGGGGGCGGTCACAGGGGCAGGGTGATCCAGATGCTCTTGCCCCGCCCGTCGCGGTCGCCGCGCACCACCGCCGTGCCGCCGAGCCCGGTGGTCAGCTCCATGACGGTCGCGAGTCCGCCGGTCCCCGCGCCCCCGCCGGTCCCCGTACGCGCGGCGTGCAGCGGCGGCCGGTAGGGGTGGCGGTCGTGCACGGCGAAGGCCAGGCAGTCCGGCCCGGCGGCGTAGGTGACGGTCACCTGACGGGTCGGCGGGACGGCGTGCCGGACGCTGTTGGCGACCAGTTCGGCGAGGATCAGCAGGGCGGGGCCGACGGCCGGGTGGCTCGCGCTGACGCCCCATTCGGCGAGCGCCGCCTCCGCGGTCTCCCGGGCCACCCGGACCGCCGGTGGCTGCGCGGGCAGGGTGAGCACGTGCCGGTGCGGCAGGGCTTCGAGCGGCGTGCTCATCGCGTCTCCAGGCGAGCGGGCGGCGTCCGGCCACGGCGCGGAGCGGGGCGCGGCGGTGTGCCGTCCGGCCCGTGCCGGGTGCGGCACCCGTATCCGCCCGGGACACGGAGACCCGGGTCCGCGGCTACCTGCGGACCCGGGCGTCACAGCATCCAATGAATTGCAGACTTTCGCAATTCAGCAGCTCCGGTGCGCGGCGACCGGCCACGGAACGGCGCCCCGTTCCCACGGCGCCCCCGCGCCGCCCGCGCCACCGCGCACCCGCGCACCCTCGCACCCGCGCACCCGCGCACCCGCGCACCCGCCGCCGCTCACCACGTCGGGCGCGCGCCCACCCCTCCGTCGACGACCAGATCGTGGCCGGTGATCCAGGAGGCCAGCCGGGAGGCGAGGAAGACGCAGGCGTCGCCCACGTCCTCGGGGCGGCCCAGCCGTCCGGCGGGCGCGGCGCCGAGCCAGCGCCGTACGCCGTCGGGCCAGGCGTCGGCCAGGCCCTCGCGGTCGATCAGGCCGGGCGAGACGGTGTTGACCCGCACGCCCCACGGTCCGTACTCCTGGGCCGCCGCGCGGGCGTGGGCCACGACCGCCGCCTTGGAGGCGCCGTAGTGGGCGTGGCCGGGGGCGGGGGCACCGGCCTCGATGGAGGCGATGTGGGTGACCGTGCCGCCGCCGTCCTGCCCCCGCATGAGCGCCGCGGCGGTCCGGGTGCAGACGAGGACGCCGGTCAGGTTGGCGTCCAGCACCTCCCGCCATGCGGCCGCCGTCATGCCAGGAAGTTCCCGCACCGGCTGGACCGCGGCGTTGTTGACCAGTGCCGTCAGGCGCCCGCCGCCCCAGTCGGCGGCCTCCTCGACCAGCCGCCGGCAGGCGTCCTCGTCGGTGAGGTCGGCGCGCAGCACCACCGCCGCGCCGCCCGCGTCCCGGATGCGGCCGGCCGTCTCCCGGGCGGCCCCGACCGAGGTGCGGCAGTGCAGGGCGACGGCAGCGCCCTCCTCGGCGAACCGCCGCGCGATGCCCCGGCCGATGCCGCCGCCCGCGCCCGTGACCAGGGCCACCTGTCCGTCCAGCAGGGTCATGGGCGGCACAGTCGCAGAATCCGCGCGGCCTCGGCGGGATAGCGCGCGGCGAGCCGGTCCGGGTCGCCGTGCTCGTAGTCCCCGTAGGTGAATCCGGGGACCGCCGTGCAGCCGAACAGGGTCCAGGCGCCGCCCTCGGCCACCCGGGCGCCCATCCAGGTCCCGGCGGGGACGGTGTGCTGCACGTGCTGCCCGCGCAGGACGTCCGGGCCGAGGACGACGGTGCGGGAGGTGCCGTCGGGGGCGAGGAGCAGCAGCCCGAGCGGGTCCCCGAGGTAGAAGTGCCAGGTCTCGTCGGCGGTCAGGCGGTGCAGGGCGGAGAAGTCGTCCGGGCCGCCGGTGAGCAGGGCGACGATGGCGGAGCCCGTGGGGCGGCCGTCGGGGCGCCCGGGCCCGGCCCAGGTGCGCCGGAAGAGGCCGCCCTCGCGGGGGATCGGCTCCAGTCCGTAGTGCGCGACGAGTTCCTCGGGTGTCACGGGCGCGGGCGTCACCCCGGTGAGGCTACCGCCCGGGCGGCGCGCCGCCGGGGGTTTCGGGCCATGCCCGGCGAGGACTCCCCCACCCGCGTAATTTAGGTTAGCCTTGCCTAAATTCAATGCGGCGGACCTGCGGAGCGCGGCCCGCGGCCGCGTACGGGCGGCGGAGAGGCGGGCGGCCATGGGGCAGGAGCGGCGGGGCTGGGAGGGCGCGGTCCTCCGGCTGATGGGCGCGCGGGACTTCACGTTCACCGTGACGGACACCGAGGACCTCGGCCCCTCCTTCCGAAGGCTGCGCCTGACCGACGGCGGGATGCTCGCGGCGACCGGCGTCCATCCCACCATGTGGGTGCGGCTCTGGTTCCCGGGCACGGGCAGGCCCCACCAGCGGGCGTACACCCTGGTCGACCCGGACCCGGCGGCCGGGACCCTCACCCTGGAGTTCGCCCTGCACCCGGGGCGCGCGAGCGACTGGGCGCGAGCGGCGCGGCCCAGTGACACCATCGGGGCCACCGTCCAGGGCACCGGCTTCCAGCGGCCCGACCCGGCCCCCTCCCATGTCTTCGCGATGGCCGACCCGGCCTCCCTGCCCGCCCTGAACTCCCTGCTCGACGCGGTGGGCGGGGCCCCGGCGACGATCTGGTTCGAGGGCGACCCCGGGGCCGGGCCGCCCCCGCGCACCGACCCCGCCCGGCACGAGGTGCGCGCGGCGCCGCGCCATGAAGCGGGCGCGGGACTGGTGGCACGGGTCCGGGAGGAACTGCCCGCCCCGCTGGGCGCCGCGGCGCACCCGTACGTCTGGATCGCCTGCGACACGGCCACCACCCGGGCACTGGGCGGATACGTCCGCAGGGAGCTGGGCGTCCCCCGGCGGCAGGTGCACGCGCTGGGCTACTGGCGGCCCTCCTGAACGCGGCCGGGGACGCCGTCGTGCGTCGGCGGGCGTCCCGGGCGCGCACGCGCGACCATCGGGGCATGGACGTCACGCTGCACCTCGCCCAGGACCCCGAGGCCGACGAACTG
Organism: Streptomyces sp. SID8352; assembly: GCF_009862265.1. Lineage (GTDB taxonomy): Bacteria > Actinomycetota > Actinomycetes > Streptomycetales > Streptomycetaceae > Streptomyces. The sequence continues at coordinate 49,646 of NZ_WWGX01000086.1, forward strand.
CTCGGCCGCAGCCCCCTCGCCGCGCTGGTCGGCATGCTGCTGGACCAGCAGGTGCCCATGGAATGGGCGTTCAAGGGGCCGTCGACCATCGCCCGGCGCATGGACGCAGAGGACCTGGACGCCCACGACATCGCCGCGCACGATCCCGCCGCCTTCGCCGCGCTGCTGTCCGAGAAGCCGGCCGTGCACCGCTACCCGGGCGCGATGGCCGGACGGATCCAGCAGCTGTGCGCCCATCTGGCCGAGACGTACGACGGTGACGCCGAGGCCGTCTGGCGAGGCGTCAGCACCGGCCCGGAACTGCTGAAACGGCTCCAGGACCTCCCGGGCTTCGGGCGGCAGAAGGCGCAGATCTTCCTCGCCCTGCTGGGCAAGCAGCTCGGTGTGCGCCCGGAGGGCTGGCGCGAGGCCGCCGGGGAGTACGGGGAGCCGGACTCCTTCCGCTCGGTGGCCGACATCACCGGGCCGGAGTCCCTCACCAAGGTGCGGGCGCACAAACAGGAGATGAAGGCGGCGGCCCGAGCCGCGAAGGCCGCGCGGGGGGCGGGGGGCAGGGCCCGGGGCTGAAGGAACGGCGGCCTCCGGGGCCGGGAGCGGCACGACGGGCCGGGGCTGCGAGCCGCACGGCAGGGCGGCGGGTGCGCGGCACGACTCGCGGGCGGAGCCGACGGGACCCGGGTACGGGGGGGCGGGCCGACGTGGACGGGTCGGCACGACGTCGGGCGGGGGGCGACGGGACACGGGGACGGGCCGACGTGGGCGGGTCGGCGCGGCGGCGGGCGGGGCCGAGGGGACACGGGCACACCGGGCCGGGCGGCACGGCCGTGAACGGGGCCGACGGGACACGTATACGGCGGGCCGGGCCGACGCGGGCGGGACAGGCGCGACCGGTGCGAAGGGCACGGTTCCGCGCCCCGGGCCGCCGCTTCACCTCTCGCGCCGCCCGAGGCGGAACGTGCCGCCGGCGCGAACCGCGCCCCCGGCGGGCGCGCGACGTACCGGCGGCGCGGGCCGTGCCCCCGGCGGGGCCGTGCCGACGGCTCCGCGTGCGCTCGGCGCGCCGGGCGCGGCCCCGGATTTCGCTCCGGTGGCGGAGCCCGGGTGGCGGCGCCGACCGGGGCGTTCCCAGCATGGACCATGACCGAGCCACCGAGCGGCTCCCCCGGGGGCCCGCACTACGACGACCGGGGCGTCCACGCCCGCGGCGGCCCGCACGGGGCGCCCCCGCCCGGCGGACCGCACGAGCCCGAGCCGCCCTTCGAGGGCCCCCTGCACCTGCTCGCCCGCGCGGCCTGGCAGACCGTCCTGTTCACCGGGATCGCCTCCCTGGTCCTCGGGGTGCTGGTGCTGGTCTGGCCGGGGGCCTCGCTGCGCGTCGCCGGGGTGCTCTTCGGCCTGTACCTCGTGGTCAGCGGCGTGCTGCAACTGGCCGCCGCGTTCGGCACGCACAGCCGGACCTCGCTGCGCGTCCTCGCCTTCATCAGCGGCGCCGTCTCCATCCTGCTGGGCCTGTTCTGCTTCCGCGGCACCCTCCAGTCGGTGCTGCTGCTCGCCCTGTGGATCGGCATCGGCTGGCTGTTCCGGGGCGTCACCCAGACCGTCGCCGCCGCGCACGACCCGGCGATGCCGGCCCGCGGCTGGCACGTCTTCCTCGGGATCGTCACCATCCTGGCCGGCATCGTGCTCATCGACTCGCCGGTCGAGTCCGTCGCCGTGCTCACGGTGGTGGGCGGCTGGTGGCTGGTGGTCGTCGGCGTCGTGGAGATCGTCACCGCCGTGCGCATCCGGGGCCGCGCCCGCCAGGTACCCCACACCGTATGAGGGGAACGTCCCGTCACCGGGCGGAATCTTCCCCCGTTTGCCCCCGTTGCGACCGATTGCGGCGGCTTTTCCGGCGCCGCGCTCGGTCACCATGGCTGCACCCGCGACGACTTGGCCGGTAGGCTTTCCGTGTGATCTTCAAGCGCATCGGAAACGGCCGGCCGTACCCCGACCACGGCCGGGAAAGCACCCGGCAGTGGGCGGACGTCGCGCCGCGCCCGGTCCGCCTCGATCAGCTCGTGACGACCAAGGGCCAGCTCGATCTGGAAACCCTGCTGGCCGAGGACTCCACCTTCTACGGCGACCTCTTCGCCCACGTGGTCAAGTGGCAGGGCGACCTGTACCTGGAGGACGGGCTGCACCGCGCGGTCCGCGCCGCCCTCCAGCAACGCCAGGTGCTGCACGCGCGCGTCCTCGAACTCGACTGACCGTCCGGCCGCACGTCCTCCCGGGGACACCCGACGCGCGCCAGGCCCCCTCCGCCGACCGCCCGGGGCGACCGCCCGGCCGTCCGGGGCACCCGTTCCCCATCGGCTTCCCGACGGCTTCCCGGGCCGTTCCCCCCTCACATCTTTGACCCTTTCGGGTGGGTTTAGGGCGAAGTACGGAACACCCGCTGATCATCTAATAGGCATCGCCGTCCGGGCGCATTACGCTGCGCCCATGAGCATGCTGACTCCCCCCGGCATGGGCGGCAAGTACCGGATCACGGGGGGCAAGTACCCCCGGATGCGCCCGGCCCGAAAGCGCGGCAGGCTCGCGGTCGTCCTCGTCGCGTGCGCCACCGTCCTCGGTGTCCTCGGCTGGGGCACCCTGCAGCTCATCGACGCCTTCACCGGCGGCGACAAGGCGTCGGCGGCCGGGGCGGACTGCGCGGCGAGCCCGTCCCCGTCGAGCGCGTCGCCCTCCCCGGCGACGGCCCTGCCGAAGCCCGGCGAGGTCACCGTCAACGTGCTCAACGCCACCACCCGTTCGGGACTGGCCCAGAAGACCGCCGACGAGTTGAAGAAGCGCGGCTTCCGCATCGGCGCGGTGGGCAACGCGCCCGAGGAGCTGGACAAGAAGATCGACGGCGCCGGGGTGCTGCTCGGCCCCGCCGCCGCCGTGAAGACCGCGTTCCCGGTGCTCGGCACCCAGATCCCCGCCGCCGAGCGGCGCACCGACGCGGCCCGCAGGGGCACCTCCGTCGACCTCGTCATCGGCAAGGCCTTCAAGGGACTGGCACTGCGGCCGGAGGCCGACGCCGCCCTGGCCGGGCTGACCGCGCCGAAGCCGGCGCCGGTGGCCGGCAAGGGCTGCTGAGGCCCGGCCCCGCCGCGCCGCCTACTCGGCGGCGCCGTACATGCGGTCCCCCGCGTCCCCGAGGCCCGGCACGATGTAGCCGTGCTCGTTGAGGCGCTCGTCGACCGAGGCCGTCACGACCGTCACCGGGGTGCCCGCCAGCTCGCGCTCCATCAGCTCGACGCCCTCGGGCGCGGCCAGCAGCACCACCGCCGTCACGTCGTCGGCACCGCGCCCGATCAGCTCGCGGATGGAGGCGACCAGGGTGCCGCCGGTGGCCAGCATCGGGTCCAGGACGTACACCTGGCGGCCCGACAGGTCCTCCGGCATGCGCGTGGCGTAGGTGGACGCCTGGAGCGTCTCCTCGTTGCGGATCATGCCCAGGAAGCCCACCTCGGCGGTCGGCAGCAGCCGGACCATGCCGTCCAGCATGCCGAGCCCGGCCCGCAGGATCGGCACCACCAGCGGGCGCGGGTGGGAGAGCTTGACGCCGGTGGTCCGCTCGACCGGCGTGTGGAGGTCGACCCGCTCGGTCCGCACGTCCCGGGTGGCCTCGTAGGCGAGCAGGGTGACCAGCTCGTCGGCGAGGCGGCGGAAGGTCGCGGAGTCGGTGCGCCGGTCGCGCAGCGTGGTGAGCTTGTGGGCGACCAGGGGGTGGTCGACGACGTGGAGACGCATGGGCCCCACATTAACCGGACCCCCGCATACCGGCGTCCCCCGGCGCTTCACTCACTCGCTGGCGTCAAACCACTCGTCCGGGGGAAGGTGGGAGGGACGGACGCGGGGTGATGACACGGTGCCGGACGACACCTTCCACAGCGCCACGCCCCGGGAGACACCCCCGGGGACGCGGCGTCCACCCGGCCTGTCCGCCGCGCCGGACCCCGCGCGCACCCGGTCCCGCGACGGCGCCCGGCCCCCGGGCCGGAGCGGCCCGCCGCGCCCGCCCGGCCGGGACACCACGGCGGCGCCCGAGGACCGGGACCCACCCCGTTCCCCGTCACCCGGCCCCCGCCCCGACGGTGCCCGGACCCCCCGGACGGCCACCCGGAACGCCGCGGGGCCCTCCGGGAATGGCAGTACCGGGAGCGGCGGTACCGGGACCGCGGGCCGGTCGGGAGCACCCGCCCCCCGGTGGCGCGGCACGGGCCGCGCGACACCCAGCGGCCCCCCGGCGGCGGCAGGGACCACGGACAGCACGGACGTCCCCCGGACCGACCGCACCCCGACGGCACGGCGGGACGGCGCGGCGCCCCGACGCCGGAACGGCACGGGCACTGCGACACCCGACGGCACCCCGGCCCCGGCACCGGCACCAGTCGACACGGACACACCCCGGGCCGACCGAACCCCGACGGCACAGCGGAACGGCGCGGCACCCCGACGCCGGAACGGCACGGACGGCACGGACGGCACGGACGCCCCCGCGCCGGGCACGGTCCCGGCGGCGGCACCGGACGAGGACCCGGGCGGCCCGCGCGGCGGCGTGCTCGGGGCGCGCGGGGTGTCCCAGGTCTCCGGAGCCTCCGGTACGCCCGGGGACCCCGGCGTACCCGGTGCCCTCGGAACTCCCGGCGCTCCCCCCGCTCCCGGCATCCCCGACACACCTCGCGCTCCCGACGCTCCCGGAACCTCCGACACACCCCCCGTTCCCGGCGCTCCCACGGGAGCCGGTGGCTCCGGGGCGTCCCGTGAGGACGGGGCGGACGACGCGGCGGGGGCCGACGCCGAGCGCCGTCGGCGGCGCGCCCAGTTCCTCCGCGAACTCGCCGAGGCCCGCGCCCTGCGCGACCGCGTCCAGCCCCGCCGTGCCAAGGCGGCCCGGCTGCGCCACGCCATGCGCATGCGCACGTTCCGCTGGTAGCGGACGGTCCAGGTCCAGCCCCGCCGCACGGCACAGCGCCCGGGGCCGTGCCACGGCCCCTCCCCTCGTACCGCCACGGATCCCGCCACGGGTACACGGACGAGCGTCTCGGTCCTCCGGGCCTTCCCCCGGTCTCCCGAGGACATACGGGCACCTCGCGCGTCCCTCGCGCCCCATGGCTCCGGTGCCCGTGACCCCCCGGCAGTACCGGGCACCCCGGCTCGCCCCGCCCCCGCACACTCCACGACTCAGCGAGCCCGCGGCACCGGCCGCGCCCCACGCCCGCCCCCGCGTCCCCGCCCCGCCCTCCCGCACGCGTCCCCCGGCACCGCCCGTCGCCCCGAAGGGCGGCCGGCCGCGCCCGCCCGGCCTCTCCGGGGCGCGGGCCCGGTGACCGGGTCCGGGCGTCGGACCGTCTCCCGGGGGAAGTACGGGCGGCGCGCCGGGCGCGGGGGAAGGGTGTGCGCGGGGGCGGAAGGGAATCCGCGTACGATCCGGTTCGTGGTGGTGGCGATGGTGCCGGGGGCATGTTCACCCGGCGCGTTTCCCGATCCACCGGCCGAAACTGACGGACACAGGGCGCCGAAGACGTCCCCTGTGGGCGCTGTTTCTGCCACGATTCCCCGTGGGCGGGGCTCAAGCACCGTCTCCCCGCCCGCACACCACCGCCGGGGGAACCCCCAGCCGGCACGCCTATGACCAGTGGGAGAGTCACGGTGTACTTCGCCGCACTGCTCGCGCGCACCGAAGACGGGTGGGAAGCGAGCGACACAGAGCTCGACGATGTGGAGAGCCTGTCGGATCTGGCCGATCTGGCCCGGGAAGCGTCCCCCGACGAGGACACGGTGCTCGTGCTGATCGAGCAGGAGGACGCGTGGTTCGGAGTCGTCCGTGTGGACGGCGAGGACGACCCGCGCATCTACGTGTCGGACGCCGCCGCCGCTGCCCGCAGCAGCTACGGCGAGATCCTGCTCACCGACGAACTGCTCGGCCGCGAGCCGGGTGACGGCGCCGACGACCTCGACGCCCTCGACCTCGACGGCACCGAGGACGGTGAACCCGACGACGGCGAGGACGCCGACGGCGGCACGTCCGGCGCCGCCGCCGACTCCGCCGTGCCGCACGGGCCCGTCGGCGACATCGAGATCCTCGACGACCTCGGCGTCAGCGAGAAGGAACTGCGCGTCATGTCCGGGGACGCCGTCGGCGAGATCGCCGAGGCCCTGGGCGCCCTGGAAGTCCTGGAGACCGTCCGCTGAGCACACCGAACGACACGGCGGGACCCGCCGACCCGGTGCGCGACCCCTGGCGGCCCGCGATGCGGCTCGCCCTGGCCGAGGCCGGGGCGGCCGCACTGGGCGGCGACGTCCCCGTGGGCGCCGTCGTCCTGGCCCCCGACCGCCGCACCGTCCTGGCGGCCGGGCACAACGAGCGTGAGGCCACCGGCGATCCCACGGCCCACGCCGAGGTCCTGGCGATCCGCAGGGCCGCCACCGCCCTGGGCGGCTGGCGGCTGACCGACTGCACCCTCGTCGTCACCCTCGAACCCTGCACGATGTGCGCGGGCGCCCTCGTCCAGTCCCGGGTGGACCGGGTCGTCTACGGCGCCCGGGACGAGAAGGCGGGCGCGGCCGGCTCCCTGTGGGACGTCGTCCGCGACCGCCGCCTCAACCACCGCCCCGAGGTGATCGAGGGCGTGCTCGCGGCGGAGTGCGCCACCCTGCTCACGGACTTCTTCCGGACCCGCTGACCGGCCCGCCGCCCAGCCGACGGCCCGGCCGGCCCCGACCGGTCGCCCGGCCCTCCGGACAGTTCTCCGGGCAGCCCGCCGGAACCCGCGCCGGGCCACCCGCGGACCCCGGTCCCGTACCCCACGTACCCCTCGGCGCCCGCCCCGCGGCACCCGCGGACCCGGCACCGGAACGCCCGTGGACCTCACCCCGGAACGATTTCTGACCATGCCCCGCCGTGCTGTAAGGTCTCTCTCGGTAGCGTGTCCGAGCGGCCGAAGGAGCTCGCCTCGAAAGCGAGTGTGGCGCAAGTCACCGAGGGTTCAAATCCCTCCGCTACCGCTTCGGAAGGGCCCCGTCGAAAGACGGGGCCCTTCGTGCGATCATGTCCCGCAGTCGCGTATCGACGGTACGACGGGGACAGGGGAGGCCGCGGTGACGGTGCACGCGAAGAAGATCGCCGTCTATGTGCTCGTGGTCTTCGTGCTGTACATCATCATCACGGACCCCGCCAAGGCGGCCGACTACGTCCAGATAGGTTTCCAGGGCATCTCCGACGCCGCCGGCGCCATCGGTGACTTCATGACCTGGGCCGCCAACGGAGGAAAATGATGATCCGTCATCTCGTGCTGTTCAAGCTCAACGACGGCGTCGGCCGGGACGACCCCCGCGTCGTGGAGGGCGCCGAGGCCTTCCGGGCCCTGGGCGGCCGGATCGAGGAGCTGCGCTTCTGGGAGTGCGCCTGGAACATCAGCGACCGCCCCATCGCCTACGACTTCGCCATCAACTCCGCCGTGGACGACACCGACGCGCTGCGGCGCTACGTCGAGCACCCGGCGCACCAGGCGTGTGTCGCCCTCTGGCGCGAGTTCTCCACCTGGGTGATCGCCGACTACGAGGTCTGACCGGCGGGGCGCCCTTCCGCGCCCCGGTCGCCGCGCCCCCTCCCCGGCCCCGGGGCCCTCCACCGTCCCTTCACGGGCTCCCCGCGCCGCACGCGGGCACGCCCTCCCCGCGCCCCGCCGCGCCCCTTCCGCGCGCCCCCGAAGCGCCGCGCGCACCACGGTGCCGCGCGCCGGACGCACCCCCGCGCCACGCCCCGCGCGCGCCGTTCCGCACCCGCCCCACACCTCCAGTACGGGGCATTTTCCCGTTTGAGGATTATTCACCCCACAACACGGAGCTATACGGTGCTTGCACACAGTGCACATGTCTTGTGATGCTATGACCGCTTTTGACGGATGAGTTGACGGACAAGTCGACGGATCACGAGGTGGAGTTGACCGTGCCGGCCAGTACTGCGCCTCAAGCACCGCCCCAGGGGACGCCGTTCCGTGACGCGCCGGGCCGCGAGGCCGCGCCGCGGCGGAGCCGGGGCGCGGACACCAGGGCCCTGACCCAGGTGCTCTTCGGCCAGCTCAAGGGGCTGGAGCCGGGCTCCCGGGAGCACACCCGGGTGCGCGCGGCCCTCATCGAGGCCAACCTCCCCCTGGTGCGCTACGCCGCCGCCCGCTTCCGCTCCCGCAACGAGCCGATGGAGGACGTCGTCCAGGTCGGCACCATCGGCCTGATCAACGCCATCGACCGCTTCGACCCCGACCGGGGCGTGCAGTTCCCGACCTTCGCGATGCCGACGGTCGTCGGGGAGATCAAGCGGTACTTCCGCGACAACGTCCGCACCGTGCACGTGCCGCGGCGGCTGCACGAGCTGTGGGTGCAGGTCAACAGCGCCACCGAGGACCTGACCACCGCCTTCGGACGCACCCCGACCACCGCCGAGATCGCGGAGCGGCTGCGGATCGGCGAGGACGAGGTGCTGTCCTGCATCGAGGCGGGGCGGTCGTACCACGCCACCTCGCTGGAGGCCGCGCAGGAGGGCGACGGGCTGCCCGGGCTGCTGGACCGGCTCGGCTACGAGGACCCCGCGCTGGACGGCGTCGAACACCGCGACCTGGTGCGCCATCTGCTCGTCCAGCTCCCGGAGCGCGAGCAGCGCATCCTCCTGCTGCGCTACTACAGCAACCTCACCCAGTCGCAGATCAGCGCCGAGCTGGGCGTCTCCCAGATGCACGTCTCCCGGCTGCTGGCGCGCAGCTTCCAGCGGCTGCGGTCGGCGAACCGCATCGAGGCGTAATCGAAAGCCCGCGCCATCCCTCACCGGTGGGGGCGAATCACCGCACCCCGCCGCCACCCGCACAATCCAGCCGAAACACCGTCAGACCCCTTCATTCCAGGGCTCTTTCATGTCTCACATGTCGACATGTCGCTACAGCGCGTTGCCGACATGTGACATTCTGCCGGAAGCGCGTTTGCCGGGGCCGCGGTTCCGGTATTCAGGTGAAGGCTGCGTTCCCACCGTGGGACCGTACGCCGTGACCGTCCCGCGACCCAAAGGGGGTGGCATGTCCGCAGAACAGGGCAGCTCGAAGGTGCTCGCGCTCGCGGAGAGCGCGACCGCGCCCGACGCGCTCGACGCGCTCGGAGCCATCGACGACGTCCCGTCCCTCGACGCCGTGCCGGCCCAGGCCCTCCCGGCGGAGCAGACCGCCCCGCCGACGGGCGCCATCGACACCCGCACCCTGTCCCGCTCCCTGTTCCTGCGGCTCGCCGCGCTCGACGCGGACAGCCCCGAGCGCGTCTACGTCCGGGACACCCTGATCGAGCTGAACCTCCCGCTGGTGCGCTACGCCGCCGCCCGCTTCCGCTCGCGCAACGAGCCGATGGAGGACATCGTCCAGGTCGGCACCATCGGCCTGATCAAGGCGATCGACCGCTTCGACTGCGAGCGGGGCGTGGAGTTCCCGACCTTCGCGATGCCGACGGTCGTCGGGGAGATCAAGCGGTTCTTCCGGGACACCTCCTGGTCGGTGCGGGTGCCGCGGCGGCTCCAGGAGCTGCGCCTCGCCCTGACCAAGGCCAGCGACGAGCTGTCGCAGCGGCTGGACCGCTCCCCGACCGTCGCCGAACTGGCCGTCGCGCTGGGCGTGTCCGAGGACGACGTGGTCGACGGCCTCGCGGTCGGCAACGCCTACACCGCCTCCTCGCTCGACTCCCCCGCCCCGGAGGACGACGGCGGCGAGGGCTCGCTCGCGGACCGCCTCGGCTACGAGGACACGGCGCTGGAGGGCGTGGAGTACCGCGAGTCCCTCAAGCCCCTGCTGGCCAAGCTGCCGCCCCGGGAGCGGCGGATCATCATGCTGCGCTTCTTCGCCAACATGACCCAGTCGCAGATCGGCGAGGAGGTCGGCATCTCCCAGATGCACGTCTCCCGGCTGCTCACCCGCACCCTCTCGCAGCTCCGCGAGGGACTCATCTCCGACTGACCCGACCGTCGGGCCCCGCGCCGCACCGCGCCGGGGCCCGCGTCGGCGCACCCCGGCCGGGCGCGTCGCGGCCGGGCACGTCGCCCACGCCCCGCCGGTCCGCGCTCCGCGCCCGGCGCCGCGCAGCCCCCACGCCCCGGGCAGCCCCGCCGGGCAGCCCCGCCGGGCAGCACGACGGCCGCCGCCGCCCCGTGGGGCACGCGGCGGTCGCCGGAAGGGTTCCGTCTACTTCAGCGCCAGCCAGGCCACCGCCGCCACGACGACCACCGCGGCCACGATGCCGAGGATCACGCCGACACGGGGGCCGGAGGAGCCGGTCTGCGCCTGCTGGGGGGTCCGCGGACCGCCCTCGTCGACGAACGCGCGGAACATCTGGGTGCTGCCTGCGGGGTCGTAATTGCCCTGGGGGCCCTGGTTGTTCGCCATGGCCCGAGACACTAGCGAATCCGCCGGGAGTGCCCAAGCTCGGGCCCCGGCCCCGGCCACCCCGGACACACCGTCCCCCACCAGGGCGTTTACATCGGCAATACCTGCCTTTGCCGACTTTTGACGACAGAAGCCCCCTCTTTTGTTTGCCTGTAGCAACCATCGGCTCCTATGGTTGCCCTAAGCAACAAACGCAGGAGGTGCGCGCCATGGCCGGCCGGGCGCGGTACGAGGAACTGATCCGTCAGCTCAGCGCCTTCGGCGCCGTGAAGCGCGAGATGAGCCGGGTGATGCCGGCCGAGTGCCCCGGCGGCTCCGGCGCCGTGCTGGCCCTGCTCGGCCGCCACGGCGACATGCGGATGAGCAGGCTGGCGGAGCTGCTCGCCGTGGACATGTCGGTGACCAGCCGCCATGTCGCCCACAGCGCCGAGCGGGGGTGGGTCGAACGGTCCCCCGACCCGGCCGACAAGCGCTCGCGCATCCTGCGGCTGACCCCCGCGGGCCGGGCCCAGCTCGACGAGCTGTTCGAACGGACGACCCGGCTGCTGGCCGACCGCCTGAGCGACTGGACCGACGACGAGGTCGGTCAGCTCACCCTCCTGATGACCAGGCTCCGGGCGAGCTTCGACGACTGCCGTCCCGCGCAGTCCCGGCCCCCCGCACCACCCGCGGACGGCCGGGCCACCCGTACACCGATCACCACGAAGTAAAGGAAGTCCATGGCAACGACCACACCAGCCGGTGTGCGGGCTCATGCCGAGCACGGGGGAGGCTCCGCCGGAGACGCTCCGATGTCGCACCGGCAGATCATGGAGGCGCTGTCCGGGCTGCTGCTCGGCATGTTCTGCGCCATCCTGTCCTCGACCATCGTCACCAACGCCCTGCCCGAGATCGTCTCGGACCTCGGCGGCGGCCAGAGCGCCTACACCTGGGTCGTCACCGCCTCGCTGCTGACGATGACCGCCTCCACCCCGCTCTGGGGCAAGCTCGCCGACCTGGTCAGCAAGAAGGCCCTGGTCCAGATAGCCCTCTGCGTCTTCGTCCTCGGCTCCGTCGTGGCCGGTCTGTCGCAGAACTCCGGCATGCTGATCGGCGCCCGCGCCATCCAGGGCCTCGGCGCCGGCGGTCTGGCCGCCCTGGCGCAGATCATCATGGCCGCGATGATCTCCCCGCGCGAGCGGGGCCGCTACTCCGGCTACCTCGGCGCGACCTTCGCCGTCGCCACCGTCGGCGGCCCGCTGCTCGGCGGCGTCATCACCGACACGAGCTGGCTCGGCTGGCGCTGGTGCCTCTACGTCGGCGTGCCCTTCGCGATCATCGCCCTCGTCGTGCTGCAGAAGACCCTCCACCTGCCGGTCACCCGGCGCGCGGTCAAGGTCGACTGGGCGGGTGCCTTCTTCGTCACCGCCGCCGTCTCGCTGCTGCTGGTCTGGGTGACCTTCGCCGACGACAAGTACGCCTGGATGTCCTGGCAGACCGGTGCGATGGTCGGCGGTTCGCTCCTGCTCACCCTGGTCTTCCTCCTGGTCGAGACCCGCGCCGCGGAGCCGATCATCCCGCTGCGGCTGTTCCGCAACCGCACCATCACCCTGGCCTCGCTCGCCTCGCTGTTCGTCGGCATCGCGATGTTCGCCGGGACCGTCTACTTCAGCCAGTACTTCCAGCTCGCCCGGGACAAGTCGCCGACCATGTCGGGCGTCATGACCATCCCGATGATCGGCGGCCTCTTCGTCTCCTCCACCGTCTCCGGTGTGATCATCACCCGGACCGGCCGGTGGAAGGGCTGGCTGCTGGCCGGCGGCGTCCTGCTCACCGCGGGCCTCGGCCTGCTGAGCGGCCTGCGCTACGACACCCCGTACTGGCACATCGGCGTCTTCATGGCGCTGATGGGCCTCGGCGTCGGCATGATGATGCAGAACCTCGTGCTCTGCACCCAGAACCAGGTGGCCCCGGAGGACCTGGGCGCCGCCTCCTCCGTGGTGACCTTCTTCCGGTCCCTCGGCGGCGCGGTCGGCGTCTCCGTGCTCGGCTCGGTCATGGCCGGCCGGATCAGCGGCTACGCCAAGGACACCATCGGGCAGCTCAGCCCCGAGGACCAGGCCGCCGCCGCCCGGGCCGCCGGCAGCGGCACCATCCCCGACATGGACCTGCTGCCCCCGCCCATCCGCACCTGGCTGGAGAGCGCCTACGGGCACGGCATCGCCGACATCTTCCTGTACGTGGCGCCGGTCGCCGCCCTCGGCTTCGTCGTGACGCTGTTCATCAAGGAGGTCCCGCTGCGCACCACGGGCGCCCTCGCCCAGGCCGCCCAGGCCGCGGCGGAGGGCTCCGCCCCCGGGGCGCCGGTCCCGGCCGGGGCCGTGCGGGCCGCCGAACGGACCGCTGGGGGCGCGCCCTCGGCCACCGCCGCCGAGGGGGCCGCGGACGGCAGCGACACGCCGGACGCGCACTCGGCCGCGGGCTCCCGCTCGGCCACGGGCGCCGACGGGGCGTCGGGCTAGGGTCGTTCGTTCGGATCGGGCCGGACCCCGCGAGCCCGGCATGGTCCACACGAGAGGCCCCAGCGGCCTCGCCACGGAACACCCGCCGCCGCCCCCGAGGGCGGCGGCGGACCCGTACCGTCCGGAAAGCCGGTCCCGGCGGTGCGACCGTCAGAAGGGCCGGTCCTGGCGGTGCAGACCGTCCGGAGGGACCGGTCCCGGCGGTGCGGGCCGTCCGGAGGGCCCGGACCCGGCGGTGCAGACCGTCCGGAGGAACCGGACCCGGCGGTGCGGGCCGCCGGAGTCAGTGTCGGCGGTGCGGGCCGCCGGAGGAGGTCCGGGCCACCAGCTCGCCGCACAGGTCGCGCAGCTTGGTGTTGGAGTGCTGCGAGGCCCGGCGCAGCCGCTCCATGGCCCGGTCGGCGTCGACCCGCTCCCGGGCCATGACGATGCCCACCGCCTGGTCGATCACGCTGCGGGAGAGCAGCGCGGTGCGGGCGTCCGCCGCGGAGGAGCGGCAGCCCTCGATGCGCAGCGTCTCGTTGACCGCGTGGGCGGCCCGGGACGCGAAGACCCGGGCCGCCTCCTGCCCGCCGCCGAGCGAACCGGGAGCGGTGCCGTAGAAGTTGAGCGCCGCGCCCGCGCCGCCCTCCACCGGCAGCGGCAACGCCAGCACGCAGCGCACCCCGGTGCCCAGCGCGTAGCGCGTGTAGTCCGGCCAGCGCGTCTCGGTCCTCAGGTCGGGGGCGTACTGGGCGTGTCCGGTCAGGGCTGCGTCGACGCAGGGCCCCGAGCCGTTCTCGTACTGCCGCAGGTCCAGGCCGGCGGGAAGGCCGGAGCTGCCCGCCAGGGTCAGCAGCCGGTCGGCGCGGCGCACGGTGACCGAGCAGGCGGCGGCGCCGGGCACCTCGCGCACCGCGCGGTCGGTCAGGTCCCGCAGCAGGGGGTCGAGGCCCTGCCCGCGCGCCAACGCCTGGTCGAGCGTCTCCGGGTTCTCAGGGGTCGAAGTGGTCATGGCCCTACGGATATCCGCTCAGCGCTCGTTGACGCCCCGGCCCCCGGCGACGGGGCCGGGCGGGCCGACGATCCGCCGGGCCAGGTCGCGGAGTTTGACGTTCTCCCGCTGGGACGCCTTCACCAGGGACTCGAAGGCACCGGCCGCGTCGATGTCCAGGCGCTCCATGAGGATGCCGGTGGCCTGGCCGATCAGGTCCCGGGTGCGCATGGCCTCGGTGAGCTGCTCGCGCACGGTCGCGGAGTCCAGGGCGAGGCTGACGTGCGCGGTGAACAGCCGCCCGATCCGGGTGGCGTCGTCGTCGAAGGCGCGCGGCTTGCGGGCGTACGCCGTCAGGACGGTCAGGCGGCGCTTGTCGGCGCGCAGCCGCAGGGCGAGGACCGAGCGCAGCCCGAGGCCCGCCAGGGCCCCGCCGTCGCCGTCGGCCGCGCTGTCCTCGATCCGCACCACGGGCGCGGTCCACAGCCGGTCCCAGTCGGCGGGGTGCCAGTCGGCGGGGTGCCGTTCGGCGCCGGGCCGGGACTCGCCCGTGAACCGCACGAGATCGTCGGTCCAGGCGAGGGTGCGCAACCGTCTCCCGTGGTCGATCTCCAGGATGCCGGCATGGTCCGCCCCGGGCATCAGCCGCACGGCCAACTCGACCGCCGTGCGCAGGGTGTTGTCCGCGGTGCCGGTCTCGTGGAGCCGCCGGGCGGCGGCCGTCAGCGCCTCCGCCAGCTCGAAACCCACCGGAAAACGCGACAAATCATTGAATTCGGACGCAGCCACCACGAACCTCTTCGGCATGCGCGACCGCTCGGCCGCACGCAGGAGAGCTCCGCAGCACATTCCCGACTGCGAGCACAGGACGAACAGCACTCTAACTGCTCGGTTGCGCCGGGGTGACGCCCGGCCGACCGTCTCCGGGGCCGCTCCCCGCGCACCCGGGCGACCTGCCGGAGACGCCGCGCCCGTGCCGACGGCCCGGCCGCCCCGCGCCGACGGCGCGGCACTGCACACCGCGGCCAACACCCTTGTCCGGCAGGACGAGTCGCCGGACTCCGTCCGGCCCCGGCACCACGCGGTCCTGCTCACCCGGCGGTCCGGGCACGGCCCCCGGGGCTCGCCGCTGACCTGCGGGGTCGACGACGCGGGCCGCGTCGTGGCCGCCACCTGCCCCGAGCGGGCCGAGACGTGCGACGCCCACCGGGACGAGCGGGTCGCGCCGGTCGTCCTCGGCGACGGGCGGAACGGCCTCCGGGTCCGGATCGACGGCACGGCGGAGACCGTCGACGCGCCCGGCCCGTTCCGGCCGCCGGCGGAGTACTGCCGCGCCGTCGCCGGGGAGCGCCCCGACCGGGACGATTGCCGGCGGGCGCTGGTGGAGCGGGGCAGCTCCCTCATCCGGATCGCCCCCGGGCGCCGGGGCCCGGTCGCGACGGGGGCTTCCCGGCGCGGACGGCGGGGCGGGACCGACGGGGCGGGACGGGGGCGGCTCCTCTCAGGGGGCGGCTCCTCTCTCGGGGGCGACTCCTCTCCGAGGGCGGCTCCTCGCCCGGTACGGGTCCTCGCCTGAGGGCGGCCCGGTGCCGTGCGTCAGGCGGGATCGGCCAGCGCCTCGATGCCGGCGATGAGCAGGTCGAGGGCGTACTCGAAGTCGCGGTCCAGGCGGTCCGCGTCGGTGCCGTCGGAAACGTCGGTGCCATCGGTGCCGTCGGAAACGTCGGTGCCGTCAGGGCAGTCCGCGCCCGCGCCGTCCCCCGGGGCGTTGCCGGTGCCGCGGTCCCGCACCGACGTCGCGACCGGGGCGCCCCGGAGGCACGCGCCCGGGGCCGCACCGACGTCCGTCGGGTGATCCGTCGCGGGGTCCGCTTCGATGTCCGGCGCGCGGACGCGGCCCTCGAAGGCGCCGTACCCGTGCACGAACCGCAGGACGGCCGTCGTCGCCCCGCTCACCCCCCGCTCGGGCAGCCCGGCGCGGCGCACCACCCGCCGGACCGCCCGGGAGAACGCCCGGGCGTGGGGTCCGGGGGCGGGGTGCGCGCCGATCAGGCCGGGCAGCCAGGGGTGGCGGACCAGCATCGCGCGGTTCTCCCGGGCCAGCAGGCGCAGTTGGTCCCGCCAGTCCCCCTCGGTGTCCCCGTCGTCGGCGGGGAGACGCGGTTCACCGTGGACCGCGTCCAGGGCGAGGGCCAGGAGGTCGTCCTTGGTGTCGACGTACCAGTAGACGGACATCGCCGTGACGTCCAGTTCGGCCGCGAGGCGGCGCATGGAGAAGCCCGCCGGGCCCACGGCGTCCAGCAGCCGGACGGCGGCGGCCGTGATCCGCTCCCGGTCCAGCCCGGCCGGGCGTCCGGCGCCACGACCGGACCCGCGCGTTCCGTCGCCGGTGCCACCGGTTCGGGGCCCTTCCCGGTCCGCCCTCGCCATGCGCACCACTCCTCGGCCGATCGACCCGGGAACAGTCTCCTCCCCGCTCCCGGGTCCCGGCCACGGGGCACCCGGTGACCGGGGCCCGGGCGGGAGGCGGGCCGCGACGGGGCCGCCGTCAGGAGGAGCCGGTGGGCCGGGTCAGGTCGTAGAAGGTGGCGGAACCGGCCGTCACCTCCTCGAAGTTGGCCTCCACCCAGGCGGTGATCTCGGAGGCGGTGCCGTCGCCGCCGCGCATTCCGCCGCCCGCGCCCCCGGCGATGAAGTAGTGCACGCGCCCGTCGGCCACGTATCGCCGGAACTGCTCCAGGGTGGGTGAGGGGTCGGTGCCGTTGAAGCCTCCGACGGCCATGACCGGTGCGCCGGAGCCGAGTTGGTGGCTGGCCGCGTTCTGTGCGCCGACGGCCGCCGCGGCCCAGGTGTAGCGGTCGGCGTCGGCCCTCAGCAGTTCCACGGCCTCCTCGCCGACCCGGGCACCGTCCAGCAGACCGCCCATGCCACCACCGCCGCGCCGGGCGGAGTCCGCGCCGGAGCCACCGGTGGGCGGGGCCGCGCCGGGGGCCGTTCCCCCGGTGGGCGGTGCCTGCCCGGGGCTGGTTCCCCCGGTGGGCGGTGCCTGCCCGGCGCCGGGTGCGGAGCCGCCGCCCGGGGCGGTGCCGCCGCCTGTCCCGCCGCCGCCCGTGCCGTCCCCGGGGCCGGTGCCGTCGCCGCCCGGGGCGCCCCCTCCCGGGAACCCCCCGCCCCGGCCGAAGCCGCCCTGGCCACCGCCGCCCCCGGGGAAGCCGCCCTCCGCGGGCCCGCCCCCGGGGAAGCCGCCCCGTGCGCCGCCGGGTCCCTCGCTGCGCGGACCCGCCGTGACGATGGAGCCGGTGTGCGCCTGCCGCACGGTGCTGAGGGTGTGGGCCGTCGGTCCCGCCAGCGCGGCCGCCACGGCCAGCCCCGCCACCGCCACCGTGAGCCGCCGCCCCAGCCGCCCGGCGAACACGCACCCGAGGGCGGCCGTCAGCCCCCCGGCCAGGACCGCCCAGCGCAGCCAGGGCAGGTGGTCCGGGGTGCGGTGCAGCAGGACGTGCCCCCAGACCGCGGTCGCCGTGAGGGCCGCGGCGAGGGTGACGGCGGCCCGGGTCCGCCCGCGCCGCTCCCACAGCGCCGCCGCCCCCGTGCCGACGACGGCCGCGAGGTACGGGGCGAGGGCGACGGTGTAGTACTCGTGGAAGATGCCGGCCATCCAGCTGAAGACGGCGGCGGTCACCAGCAGCGAACCGCCCCAGACCAGCAGGGCGGAACGCGTCGGGTCCGTCCGGCCCGCCCTGCGGGTCGCGAGCAGGGCGCCCGCGAGCAGGATCAGCGCGGCCGGGAGCAGCCAGGAGATCTGGCCGCCGACCGCGGTGTCGAACATCCGGTACCAGCCGGTCCCGCCCCACCGCCCGCCGCCGGGCCCGCCGTCCCCGCCGACGCTGCCGGTCTCCTCGCCGTTGAGACGGCCGATCCCGTTGTAACCGAAGGTCAGCTCCAGGAAGCTGTTGTGCCGCGAGCCGCCCACGTACGGCCGGGAGGCTGCGGGCCACAGCTCCACCACCGCGACCCACCAGCCCCCGGAGACCACCAGCGCGGCCGTGGCCAGGCCCAGTTGGGCCAGCCGCCGCCGCGGACGCACCGGGGCGCGGAGGCCGTACACCAGGGCCAGGACGGGCAGGATCAGGAACGCCTGGAGGGTCTTGGTCAGGAAGGCGAGGCCGATCACGGCCCCCGCCCACACCAGCCACCGGGTCCGGCCGTCCTCCAGCGCGCGGACGACGAGGTAGCAGGCCAGGGACATCAGCAGCGCCAGCAGCGCGTCCGGGTTGTTGAAGCGGAACATCAGCGCCGCGACCGGCGTCAGCGCCAGCACCGCGCCCGCGAGCAGCCCCGCGGCGGGTCCGGACCGGCGGCGCACGGCCGCGTGCACGACGGCCACGGTGCCGACGCCCATCAGCGCCTCGGGGACGAGGATCTGCCAGGAGCCCAGTCCGAACAGCCGCACCGAAAGGGCCATCGGCCAGAGCGCGGCCGGGGGCTTGTCGACGGTGATGGCGTTGCCCGCGTCGAGCGAGCCGAAGAAGAACGCCTTCCAGGACTGGCCGCCCGCCTGGGCCGCCGCCGAGTAGAAGGAGTTGGCGTAGCCGGAGGCGCTCAGCCCGTGGAGGTAGAGCACGGCGGTGGCCAGCAGCAGCCCGGCCAGGGCGGGTCGCGCCCACCGGGGCGGCCGGGCCTTGGGCGGTGGGACCGGTGCGGGGGGCGCGGGGGTCACCGGGGGAGCGTGGTTCTCCGACGGGGGCCGGGGGGTGGGCGGGGCCTGCGGGGACGGGGTCCCCCGCCCGGACGGGGCCTCCCGCCCGGACGGGGCGTGCGGGGGCTCGGCCTCCGGCCGGGGCGGGACGAGGGGCCCGGGGACGGGTGTGCGGTCGTCGCCGGGGCGGGTCGTCATCGGCCCTCCCCCGGGAGCGCGCCACCGGGGGCCGCGGACGTGTCGGGGCCGGGCGGCGGTTCCGGGAAGACCCAGGCCCGCAGCAGCAGGAAGCGCAGCACGGTGGCCGCGAGGTTGGCGGCCACCAGCACCGCCAGTTCGGTGGAGTGCGCGGGGTGGTCCGCCGCCGTGTCCAGGGCGGCCAGCGAACCGCTGGTCAGGGCCAGGCCGATGGCGAACACCATCAGCCCCCGCGCCTGGTGCCGTACCGCACCGCCGCGGCCGCGCACCCCGAAGGTCAGCCGCCGGTTGGCGGCGGTGTTGGCGACGGCCGAGACCAGCAGCGCCAGCGCGTTGGCGGTCTGCGCCCCGGCGAACGGCCGGAAGCCGCTGTAGAGCAGCAGGTAGAAGAGGGTGGACAGGACGCCCACCGCGCAGAATCCGAGGAACTGCCGGGCGAGCCCCCGGGGCACCCCGGCCAGCTCGCGGTCGCGCGGGTCGTCGCCGAAGGGCCGGGCCAGCCGGTCCAGTGGCAGCGCGCCGGTGGCCAGCGCCCGGCCGACCCGGCACACCCCCCTGAGGTCGTCGGCAGCGGTGCGCACCACGCGCACGCTGGAGTCGGGATCGTCCACCCAGTCGACCGGCACCTCGTGGATGCGGCATCCGGCGCGCTCGGCGAGCACCAGCATCTCCGTGTCGAAGAACCAGCCGGTGTCCTCCACCAGCGGCAGCAGCGCGCCGGCCACGTCCCGGCGGATCGCCTTGAAGCCGCACTGGGCGTCGGAGAAGCGGGCGCGCAGCGACCCCCGCAGGATCAGGTTGTACGCCCGGGAGACGAACTCCCGCCGGGCACCGCGCACCACCCGGGCGCCCCGGGTCAGCCGGGAGCCGATCGCCAGGTCGGAGTGGCCGGAGATCAGCGGCGCGACCAGCGGCAGCAGGGCGTTCAGGTCCGTGGACAGGTCCACGTCCATGTAGGCGAGGACGGGGGCGTCGGAGGCCGACCAGACGGCGTGCAGCGCCCGGCCGCGCCCCTTGCGCTCCAGCCGTACGGAGCGGACCCCGGCGAGGCGCTCCGCGAGACCGGCGGCGACGCGCGGGGTGGAGTCGGTGGAGGCGTTGTCCGCGACGGTGATCCGGAAGGCGTAGGGGAAGGTACGGGTGAGGTGCTCGTGCAGCCGCAGGACGCACGGCGCCAGGTCCCGCTCCTCGTTGTGCACGGGGACCACCACGTCCAGGACCGGGGTTCCGGTCCCGGCGGCGGGGAGGTGCTCCCGCGCCGCCAGGGTGCCGGGGGAAGAGTCGGTTCGCATGCCCCGGAGCCTTCTCAACTCCCCTGTACCGGGGGTGTGGTGAGGCTGTGGACGGGCTGTGAGTCCGGGCGCGGGACCGGGAGGGAGGGGACCGGAGAGCACCGGGGCGGAGGGCGCGGGGCCGGTGCGCGGGGCGGAGGGCGCGGGACCGGAAGGGCGGGCAGGAGGGCGCGGGGCGCCGTACACCTGGACATCGCCGTCCAGCCTCACACCGCTCTACGCCCGCGCACCGCCGTCCCCCGTCACACCACCGTCCGCCCGCGCCCCGCCCGGCGATCACCGTCGTCGTAAGGCCCCGGAGCGCCGCACCGCCCCGGCCCCGCCTCCTCGTCGTCCCCCACCGTGTCCATGCCCGTATCCGCCTCCGCGCCCGTGTCCATGTCCGGGTCCGTCTCCGCGCCCGTGTCCATGTCCGGGTCCGTCTCCGCGCCCGTGTCCATGTCCGGGTCCGTCTCCG
>NZ_WWGX01000087.1 GCF_009862265.1 Streptomyces sp. SID8352
AATTGAGCTACGGAGGACCGAGCTCCCCCGACTGGACTCGAACCAGTAACCTGCCGGTTAACAGCCGGCTGCTCTGCCAATTGAGCTACGGAGGAATGCCTCGTCGCATCGAACGCCCCGTCCCGGGTACCCACCAGGGGCGTGCGCTCGCTGCGACACATACATTAGCGCAAGCAGGGGGGTGCTCCGCCAATCGGTACTCCCCCGCTCCCGCAGACTCCTACGGCACCAGGCAAGGGAAGGGTGGCCTCCATGCGTTATCGCCTCACGTTCGTCGTCGGACTGGCCGTCGGTTACGTGCTCGGCACGAAGGCCGGCCGCGAGCGGTACGAGCAGTTGCGGAGGTCCGCTCGCCAGGTCGCACAGAATCCGGCGGTACGCAACACCGCCGAGTCGGCCGCGCAGCAGGGGCGGCACTTCGCCGACCGCGCCTACAGCGCCGTGAGCCACAAGGTGGGCGACCGGATGCCCGACTCGGTCGCCCAGCGGGTGCAGGCGCTGCGCGAGCGCGGCGCCCAGAACGGCTCCGACGACTGGGGCACCAGCAACACCTGACCCCGCCGGACCGCCCGTTCCCGCGCCGGGTACGGATACCGCGCGCGGTGCGGCAGAATTCCGGCATGGGGATAGTCGCCGGGCTGGACAGTTCGCCCGATTTCACTCGTATCGTCGTCTGTGATGCGGACACCGGTGCCGTGCTCCGGCAGGGATACGCGCCGCATCCGGTGGAGAGCCCCGAGGGCGGAGGCCGTCCGGCCGACGTCGACCCGCAGGCCTGGCTGCTGTCCCTGGGCGAGGCCGCGGGCGGCGGGCTGCTGGAGGGCGTCCAGGCCATCGGGGTCTCGGCCCAGCCCGACGCGGTCGTGCCGCTGGACGCCCAGGGCGGCACCGTGCGGCCCGCCCTGGTGGGCGGTGACAAGCGGGCCCAGGTGGCCGCCGCCGATCTGGTCGACGCGCTCGGCGGGCGCGAGGCATGGGCGCAGGCGGTGGGCTGTGTGCCGCAGGCCGCGCACCCGGTGACCAAGCTGCGCTGGCTGGCCCGTACCGAGCCCGAGGCCGCCGCCCGCACCGCGGCGCTGCTCCAGGCGCACGACTGGCTGGTGTGGCAGCTGCTGGGGCGCCCGGGGCGGCACACCACCGACCGGGGCGGCGCCTCCGGCACCGGCTACTGGTCGGCGGCCACCGGCGGCTACCGCCCGGACCTCGTCGAGCTGGCCCTCGGCCACCTGCCCCTGCTGCCGGAGGTGATCGGCCCCGCCGAGGCCGCCGGCACCACCCCGGAGGGCCTGCTCATCTCCGCCGGGACGGGCGAGACAATGGCCGCCGCCTTCGGGCTCGGCATCGGGCTGGGCGACGCGGTGGTGTCGCTGGGCGGCTCCGGCTCCGTGATGGCCGTGCACTCCGAACCGCTGGTCGACCAGTCCGGCATGATCACCTCCCTGGCCGACGCCACCGGGATGCACCTGCCCGTCGTCACCACCCTGAACGCGGTGCGGGCCCTGCGCGGGGCGGCCGGACTGCTGGGCGTGCCGGATCTGGAGGGGCTGTCCGACCTGGCGATGAAGTCGACGCCGGGCGCCCACGGGCTGGTGCTGCTGCCGTACCTGGAGGGCGAGCGGACGCCCAACCTGCCGCACACCGCCGGCACGCTGGCGGGGCTGCGGCGCGAGTCGATGAAGCCGGAGCACCTCGCGCGGGCCGCGTTCGAGGGCATGCTCTGCGGTCTCGCGGACGCCCTGGACGTGCTGCGCGGCCGGGGTGTGGAGGTGCGGCGGGTGTTCCTGCTGGGCGGGGCGGCCGAGCTGCCGGCCGTGCGGGCGATGGCTCCGGCGCTGTTCGGGGCCCAGGTGGTGGTGCCGCAGCCGGCGGACTACGCGGCGATCGGCGCGGCCCGGCAGGCGGCCTGGTCGCTGGGTGTCTCGCGGGGCACCCTCGCCCCGCACTCCTGCCCGGCCTGGCGGGACGCGGCGGCGGAGGTACTCGACCCGGGCGAGGAACTGGCGGTGGGCCAGGCGGTGCGCCAGCAGTACGTGTCCGTACGGGAGCAGACCCACCCGGGCGCCTTCGGCTGAGCCCGGGGCCGGCGGGGCCGCGGCGCCCCCGTACGGCCGGAAGTTCCGCCCTGTCGGGTTAATCGGTTGAAGTAACACCGGTGGAGTGTTCGACGATGGGTGCCAAGGGCAGCCATCCGCCCCCGCCGTCCACTCCGAGAGACCCAGTGTGCTCATACGACTTCTCAGGGCCCATCTCAGGCCCTACAGGAAACCCATCGCGCTGCTGGTGGCGCTGCAGTTCCTGCAGACCTGCGCCAGCCTCTACCTGCCCACGCTGAACGCCGACATCATCGACGACGGAGTGGTGAAGGGCGATTCCGGCCACATCCTGCGCTTCGGCGCGGTGATGATCGGCATCTCCCTGGCCCAGGTCGTGTGCAACATCGGGGCCGTCTACTACGGCGCCCGCACCGCCTCCGCGCTCGGCCGGGACCTGCGGGGGGCCGTCTTCGGACGGGTGCAGTCGTTCTCCGCCCGCGAGGTGGGCGCCTTCGGCGCGCCCTCGCTGATCACGCGGACCACCAACGACGTGCAGCAGGTGCAGATGCTCGCCCTGATGTCGTTCACGCTGATGGTGTCGGCGCCCATCATGTGCGTCGGCGGCATCGTCATGGCGCTGGGCCTGGACGTGCCGCTGTCCGGCGTCCTGGTCGGGGTCGTCCCGGTGCTGGCCGTCTGCGTGACGCTGATCGTGCGGCGGCTGCGGCCCCTCTTCCGCTCGATGCAGGTGCGCCTGGACACGGTGAACCGGGTGCTGCGCGAGCAGATCACCGGCAACCGGGTGATCCGGGCGTTCGTGCGCGACGAGTACGAGCAGCAGCGGTTCCGCCGGGCCAACGCGGAGCTGACCGAGGTGGCGCTGGGCGCCGGCAACCTGCTGGCGCTGATGTTCCCGGTGGTCATGACGGTGGTGAACCTGTCGTCGATCGCGGTGGTCTGGTTCGGCGCCCACCGGATCGAGAGCGGCGGCATGCAGATCGGCGACCTGACCGCGTTCCTCGCCTACCTCATGCAGATCGTCATGTCCGTGATGATGGCCACCTTCATGTTCATGATGGTGCCGCGCGCCGAGGTGTGCGCCGAGCGCATCCAGGAGGTGCTGGACACCGGGAGCAGCGTGGTGCCGCCCGCGGCGCCGGTCACCGAGCTGCGCCGGCGCGGGTACCTGGAGCTGCGCGGCACCGGGTTCCGCTACCCGGGGGCCGAGGAGCCGGTGCTGCGCGGCATCGACCTGACCGCCCGGCCGGGCGAGACCACCGCCGTCATCGGCTCCACCGGCAGCGGCAAGTCCACCCTGCTCGGGCTGGTCCCCCGGCTGTTCGACGCCACCGACGGCGAGGTGCTGGTCGACGGGGTGGACGTGCGCACCGTCGACCCGGCGCTGCTGGCCCGGGTGGTGGGGCTGGTGCCGCAGAAGCCGTACCTCTTCGCGGGCACCGTCGCCAGCAACCTGCGCTACGGCGACCCGGACGCGAGCGACGAGCGGCTGTGGCGCGCCCTGGAGGTGGCGCAGGCCAGGGAGTTCGTGGAGCGGCTGGAGGGCGGGCTCGACGCTCCCGTCGCCCAGGGCGGCACCAACGTCTCCGGCGGCCAGCGCCAGCGCCTGGCCATCGCCCGCACCCTGGTGCAGCGCCCGGAGATCTACCTGTTCGACGACTCCTTCTCGGCGCTCGACTACGCCACCGACGCCGCTCTGCGGGCCGAGCTGGGCCGGGAGACGGCGGACGCCACCGTGGTGATCGTCGCGCAACGGGTGGCGACCATCCGGGACGCCGACCGGATCATCGTGCTGGACGGGGGCCGCGTGGTCGGCTCCGGACGGCACGAGGAGCTGATGGCGGAGAACGAGACCTACCGGGAGATCGTGCTCTCCCAGCTCACGGAAGCGGAGGCTGCCTGATGGCCGGGCCTGCGGGACGCATGATGGCCGGAGGCGGCCCGGACCAGCGCTCCATGGACTTCAAGGGGTCGGGCAAGCGCCTCATCGGCCAGTTCCGGCCGGAGCGGACGACACTGTACACGCTGCTGGCCTGCCTGGTCGTCAGCGTCGGGCTCAACGTGATCGGGCCGAAGATCCTCGGCCGCGCCACCGACCTCGTCTTCGGCGGCATCGTCGGACGCGACCTGCCGGCGGGGCAGACCAAGGAGCAGGTCCTCGAATCGCTGCGGGAGCAGGGCCGGAACGGCATGGCGGACATGCTGCGCGGCACGGAGTTCACCCCGGGCAGGGGCATCGACTTCGGGGCCGTCGGCGAGGTGCTGCTGCTGGCGCTGGGCACCTTCGCGGTGGCCGGGGTGCTGATGGCGGTGGCGACCCGGCTGGTGAACCGGGCGGTCAACCGGACGATGTTCCGGCTGCGCGAGGAGGTGCAGACGAAGCTGTCCCGGCTGCCGCTGTCGTACTTCGACCGGAGCCGGCGCGGCGAGGTGCTGTCCCGCGCCACCAACGACATCGACAACATCGGCCAGACGCTCCAGCAGTCGATGGGCCAGCTCATCAACTCGCTGCTGACCGTCGTCGGCGTGCTGGCGATGATGTTCTACGTCTCCTGGATCCTCGCGCTGGTCGCGCTGGTGACCGTGCCGCTGTCGTTCGTGGTCGCCACCCGGGTGGGCAAGCGGTCGCAGCCGCAGTTCGTGCGGCAGTGGCGCTCCACCGGCGAGCTGAACGCGCACATCGAGGAGATGTACACCGGCCACACCCTGGTGAAGGTGTTCGGGCGGCAGGAGGAGTCCGCGCGGCAGTTCGCGGAGCAGAACGAGGCGCTGTACGAGGCCGGGTTCCGGGCGCAGTTCAACAGCGGGATCATGCAGCCGCTGATGATGTTCGTGTCCAACCTGAACTACGTGCTGGTCGCGGTGGTCGGCGGGCTGCGGGTGGCGTCCGGCTCGCTGTCCATCGGCGACGTGCAGGCGTTCATCCAGTACTCCCGTCAGTTCTCGATGCCGCTGACGCAGGTGGCGTCGATGGCGAACCTGGTGCAGTCCGGCGTGGCGTCGGCGGAGCGGATCTTCGAGCTGCTGGACGCCGAGGAGCAGTCGGCGGACCCGATCCCGGGCGTGCGGCCCGAGGAGCTGCGCGGGCGGGTGGAGCTGGAGCACGTCTCCTTCCGCTACGACGAGGACCGGCCGCTGATCGAGGACCTGTCGCTGGCGGTGGAGCCCGGCCACACCGTGGCCATCGTCGGGCCGACCGGCGCGGGCAAGACGACGCTGGTCAACCTGCTGATGCGGTTCTACGAGGTGTCGGGCGGACGGATCACGCTGGACGGCGTGGACATCGCCACGATGTCCCGGGACGAACTGCGCGCCGGGATAGGCATGGTGCTCCAGGACACCTGGCTGTTCGGCGGCACCATCGCGGAGAACATCGCGTACGGGGCGGCACGCGAGGTGACGCGCGGCGAGATCGAGGAGGCGGCGCGGGCCGCGCACGCCGACCGGTTCGTGCGGACGCTGCCGGACGGCTACGACACGGTGCTCGACGACGAGGGGACGGGGGTCAGCGCGGGCGAGAAGCAGCTCATCACCATCGCGCGGGCGTTCCTGTCCGACCCGGTGATCCTGGTGCTGGACGAGGCGACCTCCTCCGTGGACACCCGTACCGAGGTGCTGATCCAGAAGGCGATGGCCAAGCTGGCGCACGGGCGGACCTCGTTCGTGATCGCGCACCGGCTCTCCACGATCCGGGACGCGGACACGATCCTGGTGATGGAGGACGGGTCCATCGTGGAGCAGGGCACGCACGCCCGGCTGCTCGCGGCGCGCGGCGCGTACGCGCGGCTGTACGAGGCGCAGTTCGCGCAGGCGGTGGCCGAGGTGGACTGATCCGCCGGGACCGGTGAAGGGGTGCTCCCCCGGGCGGGGGCACCCCTTCGGCGCGCCCGGACGGCGGCCGGACGGGGCAGGGCCGGGGCCCGGCACCGGGCCGGGCAGGGGACGGGGTGCTCGGCACCGGTCCGGGCGGTGCCGGGACTCGGTGCCGGGCCGGGCGGTGCCGGGACTCGGCACCGGTCCGGGCGGTGCCCCGCCCGCGCCGGTCAGTCCAGGTAGCCGCGCAACTGGTCGGCGTAGGCGTGGTCGCGGAGCTTGCCGAGGGTCTTGGACTCGATCTGGCGCACCCGCTCGCGGGTGACGCCGAAGAGGCGGCCGATCTCCTCCAGGGTGCGCGGACGGCCGTCGTCCAGTCCGTACCGGAGCTGGACCACCTTGCGCTCGCGCTCCCCGAGGGTGGACAGGACCGCGTCCAGGTGCCGGCGCAGCAGCAGGAAGGCGGCGGACTCCACGGGGCTGGCGGCGTCGCCGTCCTCGATCAGGTCGCCGAGCGAGACGTCGTCCTCCTCCCCCACCGGGGTGTGCAGGGAGACCGGCTCCTGGGCCAGCCGCAGCACCTCGCCGACGCGTTCCGGGGTCAGCTCCAGGCGGGCGGCGACCTCCCGGGCGGTGGGTTCGCGGCCCTGCTCCTGGAGCATGAGGCGCTGGACCCGGACGACCCGGTTGATCAGCTCCACCACGTGGACGGGGACGCGGATGGTGCGGGCCTGGTCGGCCAGCGCCCGGGACATGGCCTGGCGGATCCACCAGGTGGCGTAGGTGGAGAACTTGTAGCCGCGGGTGTAGTCGAACTTCTCCACGGCGCGGATCAGGCCGACGTTGCCCTCCTGGACGAGGTCGAGCATGGTCAGGCCGCGGCCGACGTAGCGCTTGGCGACGGAGACGACGAGCCGCAGGTTGGCCTCGATCAGGCGGCGCTTGGCGACCCGGCCCATGACGACCAGCCGGTCGAGGTCGTGGGCGAGGGGGCCGTCCGGGGCGGGGACGCGGCTCAGCTTCTCCTCGGCGAACAGCCCCGCCTCGACCCGGCGGGCGAGTTCGACCTCCTCGGCGGCGGTGAGCAGGGGGATGCGGCCGATCTCGCGGAGGTACTGGCGGAACAGGTCCGAGAGGGGACCGCCGGACTCGGTGCGGGTGGGCGCCCGGGAAGTCCCGGCGGGCCGGGCCTCCCCCGGCTCCCCGGGCGGGGCCCCGCTCCCGGGCGCGCCGTCGGTACGGGCTCCGCGGTCGGTACGGGGCGCGCCGTGGCCGCCGGACGCCCCCTCGGCCCGGGGCTCCGCGCGGACGGCGGGGGCCGCGGGCACGGCGGGCAGGAGCGCGGGGCGGTGGGCGGCGCGGCGGTGCGGGGGCGGGGCGACGAGGACGGCGCGCTCGGCGTCCTGCGCCGCGCCCGGAGTGCTCGCGTCGGTCTGGGTGGGGGTCCGGGTCTGCACGGGTGGCGACCTCCAGGATGAACGCTGCCGGCGGGGCCTCGGCGGTACCGCGGGAGCGCGGTCGGCGGGCTCACCGCCGGCCGTCCGTACGCGGAGGACACGGCCGGTGGGGGTCCGGGCCCGTCGGAGGACGGACCGGCCGCGCTCCGGGGGACTCGGGCACCGGCCCCCAGTGTGGCGTACGGCACATCGCCGCCACGAGGGGCGTGCGGTGACTTTTTGCGTCCGGCCCGTGACGGCGGGCTCACCGGGGCGTACGGGCGGGCTCATCGGAGCGTCCGGGTGCCCGCGCCCCGGCGGGACGGCCGGACCGCCCGGACCGGCACGGGAGCGCGGCCCGGGAAGCACGGCCGTGCGGCGCGGCCCCGGGATCTCCCCGACTCGGACGTCCGGGAACCGCCCCCAGTGGGCGGGCCGGTGGGCGGTGCGGGAGCGCGGGACGCGGAGGGGGGAGCCCGGCGGCGGGGATCCGGGGCGCCGGACGCGTCCGGGCCCGCCACGGCGCCGCGCGGGGCTCCGTGGCGGCGCCGCCGGGGGCGCAACGATGCCGTCGCCCGGCGGTACGGGCGGGACCGCCGTCAGAGGGCGGTGGCGCCTTGTTCGCGCAGGGTCTGGTCGTACTGCTGGAGGACCCACAACTCGTTCTGCACGGCGGCCAGTTCGGCGGGGTCGCCGTGGGCGGCGAGCCGGGTGAGGCGGCCGGTGATCTCGTGGATGCGGCGCTCGACGGCGCGGCGGCGGACGGTGACGAGCTGGGCCCCGGCGTACAGCTCGTCGACGCCCTTGACGCCCCGGTGCAGCATGATCGCCTCGACGGCGAGTTCGGTCACCATGGCGCGGACGGCGTCGTCGGGGGCGGCGTCGCGGACCCGGACCAGGTAGTCCTGCGGGTCCTGGACGCCGAGTTCGGCGCCGCCCGCCTCCAGGATGGCCTGGCGCACGGCCGCGTAGGGCGGGGCGGTGAACTCGTCGGCGCCATAGGCGTCGAAGGCCGGGGAGACCAGCTCGGGGCGCTGGAGGGCGAGCTTGAGCAGCTCCCGTTCGGTGGCGAAGACCGGGTTGCGCAGGTTGAGCGCGGGGCCGCGCGGGGCGGGGCGGTCGGCGGGGGCGTGGGACTGCGCGGACCCGGCGCCGCCGCGCTGCTGCCGGTCGGCGGCCGGGGCGGGGCCGCCCTTGCCGCCGCGTTCGCGGGCCCAGCGGGCGAGCTGGGCGACGCGCCGGACGACGAACTGGGTGTCGAGGATGCCGAGCATCCCGGCGAGCTGCACGGCGACCTCGTGCTGGGCGCCGCTGTTCTTGATCCGGGCGACGACGGGAGCGGCCTCGTCGAGCGCGGCGGCGCGCCCGGCGGGGGTGTCCAGGTCGTAGCGGCCGGTGATCTGGCGCAGGGCGAACTCGAAGAGCGGGGTGCGGGGCTCGACCAGGTCGGCGACCGCCTCGTCGCCCTTGGCCAGGCGCAGGTCGCAGGGGTCCATGCCGTCGGGGGCGATGGCGATGTAGGTCTCGGCGGCGAACTTCTGGTCGTCCTCGAAGGCCCGCAGCGCGGCCTTCTGCCCGGCCGCGTCGCCGTCGAAGGTGAAGATCACCCGGGCCGAGCCGTTGTCCATGAGGAGGCGGCGCAGGATCTTGATGTGGTCGCCGCCGAAGGCGGTGCCGCAGGTGGCGATGGCGGTGGTGACCCCGGCCAGATGGCAGGCCATGACGTCGGTGTAGCCCTCGACGACGACCGCGCGGGACGCCTTGGCGATGTCCTTCTTGGCGAGGTCGATGCCGTAGAGGACCTGGGACTTGCGGTAGATCGGGGTGTCGGGGGTGTTGAGGTACTTGGGGCCGTTGTCCGTCTCGTACAGCTTGCGGGCGCCGAAGCCGACGACGTCGCCGCCGATGTCGCGGATGGGCCACATCAGCCGGCCGCGGAAGCGGTCGATGGGGCCGCGACGGCCCTCCTGGGCGAGGCCGGAGAGCAGGATCTCCTTGTCGCTGAAGCCCTTGCCGCGCAGGTAGCGGGTGAGGTGGTCCCAGCCCTGGGGGCTGTATCCGACGCCGAAGTGGACGGCGGCGGCCTGGTCGAAGCCTCGGTCGGCGAGGAAGGCCCGGCCGGTGTCGGCCTCGGCGCCGGTGGCGAGCTGCTCCGCGTACCACTGGGCGGCGGTCCGGTGGGCCTCGACCAGGCGGATGCGCTCGCCGCGCTGGTGGGTCGGGTTGTACCCGCCCTCCTCGTAGCGCAGGGTGATGCCGGCCTGGGCGGCGAGCCGCTCGACGGCCTCGGAGAAGGTGAGGTGGTCGACCTTCATCACGAAGGTGATGGTGTCGCCGCCCTCCTGGCAGCCGAAGCAGTGGAAGAGTCCCTTGCTCGGGCTGACCTGGAAGGACGGCGACTTCTCGTCGTGGAAGGGGCACAGGCCCTTGAGGTTGCCGCCGCCCGCGCCGCGCAGCTGGAGGTACTCCGAGACGACGGCGTCGATCGGGACCGCGTCCCGTACCGCCTTCACGTCCTCGTCGTTGATCCGTCCGGCCACGGAACGAAGTCTACGGTGGCTCCGGCGGCGGCCCCGACGGCCCCGGCCGGGGACGGGCCGCGCGGCCGGGCCGACCCGGGTCCGGGACCGCGCGGCGCCGGGGTCAGGGCAGCAGGGTGTCCAGCGGCACGTGCGGGTCGGCCAGGGCGTCGGTGTCCACCGGGGCCTTGGCCCGGATGAGGGCCTGGACGGGTTCGGTGACGTCCCACACGTTCACGTTCATCCCGGCCAGCACCCGGCCCTCCTTCACCCAGAAGGCGATGAACTCGCGCTTCGCCGCGTCACCGCGGATCACCACCTGGTCGTAGGAGCCCGCGGGCGCCCAGCCGGAGTACTCCATGCCCAGGTCGTACTGGTCGGAGAAGAAGTAGGGCACCCGGTCGTAGCTGACGTCCCGGCCGAGCATGGCGCGGGCGGCGGCGGGGCCGCCGTTGAGGGCGTTGGCCCAGTGCTCCACGCGCAGCCGGGTGCCGAAGAGGGGATGCGGGAAGGAGGCCACGTCCCCGGCGGCGTGGATGTCGGGGTCGGAGGTGCGCAGGTGCTCGTCGACGACGATGCCGCCGCCGTGGGCGCGGTCGGCGATCTCCAGCCCGGCCGCCTGGGCGAGGGCGGTGCGCGGGGCGGCGCCGATGGCGGCCAGCACGTCGTGGGCGGGGTGCTCCTCGCCGTCGTCGGTGCGGGCGGCGAGCACCATGCCGTCCCGGCCGACGATCTCGGTGAGGGTGGCGCCGAAGTGGAAGCGGACGCCGTGCTCGCGGTGCAGCTCCGCGAAGACGCCGCCCAGTTCGGGGCCGAGGACGCCGTGCAGCGGGGTGGGGCCGGGCTCGACGACGGTGACCTCCGCGCCGTACTCGCGGGCCGCCGCCGCGACCTCCAGGCCGATCCAGCCGGCGCCGGCGATCACCAGATGGCCGTTGTCCCGGCCGAGGGAGGCGAGGACCCCCTTGAGCCGCTCGGCGTGGGCGAGGCGGCGCAGGTGGTGGACGCCGGCCAGGCCGGTGCCGGGGACGTCGAGGCGGCGTGGCTCGGCACCGGTGGCGATGAGGAGCTTGTCGTAGCGGACCCGGGTGCCGTCGTCGCCGTAGTGGACGGTCCGGGCGTCCCGGTCGACGGAGACGACGGTCTGGCCGAGGTGGAGTTCGATGTCGTGCCGCGCGTACCAGGCCGGCTCGTGCACGAAGACGCTGTCCCGGCTCTCCTTGCCGAGCAGGAAGCCCTTGGACAGGGCCGGGCGCTCGTAGGGGTGGTCGCGCTCGTCGCAGATGAGGATCACCCTGCCGGTGAATCCCTCGGTGCGGAGCGTCTCGGCCGCCTTGGCGCCGGTCAGCCCTCCTCCGACGATGACGAATGTCTGATCCGCGTCGACCACTTGTTGCCTCCTCGTCAGGGTGCCGCCACCTGCGAGCGTCCCGCACCCCGCGTGGCGCGGGAAGGGGGAGTGACCCGATCAGGCCAGCGGCGATTTCCTCGTTCCGGCCATGTCAGTCTTATCGGCGCCCGGTCAGCCGGGCGTGCAGGGAGCGGGCCGAGGCGTCCGTCAGGGACGCGATCTGGTCCACGATCACCCGTTTGCGCGCCCGGTCGTCGCCCGCGGCGTCGAACAGGCTGCGGAACTGCGGGTCGAGCCCGTCGGGGGCGCGGGCGGTCAGCGCCGCGGCCAGTTCCGCCACCACGATCCGCTGGTCGGCGCGGAGCCGCTCCTGTTCGGCGCGCTGCATCACGTACCGGTCGGCGACGGCCTTGAGGACGGCGCACTCCAGACGGGCGGCGCGGGGCACGACCAGTTCGGCGGTGTAGCGGGTGAGCCGCCCGGTGCCGTACGCGGCCCGGGTGGCGGTCTCGGCGGCCAGGCAGAAGCGGCCGATGAGCTGGCTGGTGGCGTCCTTGAGACGGGCCTGGGCGACGGCCGTGCCGTCGTAGCCGTGCGGCCACCAGTCCTGGGCGAGGAGGCGGTCGAGGGCGGCGGCGAGTTCGGCGCGGTCGGTGCCGGCGGGGGCGTAGCGGCCGGCGGTGACCGCGAAGACGTCCTCCCGCTCGGGGTCCGCGAGCAGGCAGTTGGGGTCGATGTGCCCGGCGTGCAGCCCGTCCTCCAGGTCGTGCACGGAGTAGGCCACGTCGTCGGACCAGTCCATGACCTGGGCCTCGAAGCAGGTGCGGGCGGCGGGGGCGCCCTCGCGCAGCCAGGCGAAGACGGGCCGGTCGTCGTCGTACACGCCGAACTTGGGGGAGGCCGGGTCGGTGGGGTGGGCGCCGCGTGGCCAGGGGTACTTGGTGGCGGCGTCGAGGGCGGCGCGGGTCAGGTTGAGGCCGACGGAGCCCTCCGGGGTGAACCGCTTGGGCTCGATGCGGGTGAGCAGCCGGAGGGACTGGGCGTTGCCCTCGAAGCCGCCGCAGTCCCGGGCGAACTCGTTGAGCGCCTGCTCCCCGTTGTGCCCGAAGGGCGGGTGGCCGAGGTCGTGGGAGAGGCAGGCGGCCTCCACGAGGTCCGGGTCGCAGCCGAGGGCGGCGCCGAGTTCGCGGCCGACCTGGGCGCACTCCAGGGAGTGGGTGAGCCGGGTGCGGGGGCTGGCGTCCCAGACCGGGCTGCCCTCGCCCGGCGTGACGACCTGGGTCTTGCCGGCGAGGCGGCGCAGCGCGGCGGAGTGCAGGACCCGGGCGCGGTCGCGCTGGAAGGCGGTGCGCCCGGGGCGCTTGTCCGGTTCGGGCGCCCAGCGGGCGGTCGAGGCCGGGTCGTAGGGGGCCGGGGGTGCGGTGCCTTCCATGACTGAACAGTAGGCGGAAGCCGGGGCGGGCGGGACACGCGGGGGTCCCGTGCGACCGCCCGGCCGCCGGGGGTGAAACCGGTCACGTGCCCGGCGGCGAACCGCCCGGCGGCCGGGCACGTCCTCCGGGGCGGGGGACGGAACGGGAGAAGGGGGGCGCCGATGCGCCGCTGGGCGAGCCGCGTGACGGGGCTGACGGGGAGGCCGCGCCTGCCGCGCACCCGCCGGGGGTGGCGGCGGCTGGTGCGGGTGGTGGTGACGGTCTGCGTGCTGGCGCTGGCCCCGGCGACCTGGACGCACCTGGCGTCGGCCGGGCGGCTGCACACCACGGCGGACGTGCCGCGCACCGAGGTCGCGGTCGTCTTCGGCGCGGGGCTGTGGCGGGGCGATCCGTCGCCGTACCTCGCGCACCGGCTGGACGCGGCGGCCGAGCTGTACCGGGCCGGGCGGATCGAGGTGGTCCTGGTCACCGGCGACAACGGCCGCGCGGAGTACGACGAGCCGGACGCGATGCGCGCCTACCTGGTCCGGGCGGGGGTGCCCGACGGGCGGATCGTCAGCGACTACGCCGGCTTCGACACCTGGGACAGCTGCGTCAGGGCGAAGAAGGTCTTCGGCGTGGACCGGGCGGTCCTGATCAGCCAGGGCTTCCACATCCGCCGCGCGGTGGCGCTCTGCCGCCGGGCGGGCGTGACCTCGTACGGTGTCGGCGTCGACGCCAGGCACGACGCGACCTGGTACTACGGCGGCGTGCGGGAGCTGTTCGCGGCGGGCAAGGCGGCGGCGGACGCGGTGCTCCGGCCCGACCCGACGTTCCTGGGCCCGAAGGAGCCGGGGGTGTCCCGGGCCCTGACGGAGTCCCGCTGAACGGGGGCGGGGCGCGGGGCGCGGGCCGGGTGCCCGGAAGCCTGGGGTGCCTGGCGGGGTCCGGGGGGCCGGGGCGCCGAGGGTGGGGGCCCGGGGAGCCCGGGGAGCCCGGGGCGCCTGGCGCGGGCCGGAGGCGCGGGCCCCGGGTGGCGGGGAGCCCGGGGCGCCTGGCGGGGACCGGGGGTCCGGGGCGCCGAGGGGTGTGGGCCCAGGGTGCCGAGGAGCCCGGGGAGCCTGGCACGGGCCGGAGGCGCGGGCCCCGGGTGGCGGAGGTCCGGGGGTGCCAGGCGGGGCGGGATGCGTGCCGGGACCCGAGGGCGCCGAGGGTGGGGGCCCAGGGTGCCGGGGAGCCCAAGGCCGGGCCCAGGACACCGGGGAGTCCGGGGCGCCTGACGGGGGCGCGGGACCTGGGGCGCGGACCCGGGTGGCGGAGGACGACTGCCCCGGGCTCCTGGTCCCCCGGGCCCCTGGCCCCCCGGGCTCCTGGTCCCCCGGGCCCCTGGCCCCCCGGACTCCTGGGCCCCTGGGCCCCTGGGCTCCTGGGCCCGTGGGCTCCTGGCCGGGTGAGGCCCCGCCGGGGCGGCCCGGGGTGGGTCTCGGGCGGCGGAGTCTCCCGGCCGGATGCGTCCAACCCGCCTTCCGGTGCCTCTGATTGGCCGCCGGCGAGCGCCCCGCCCCGGTGCGGGGCGCGTACGCGCGGGTCCCTCGGCCGGGGGCGGCGCTCCCCCGGCTCCGGGGCGGGCTCCCGGAGGGCGCTGCGCGGGGCGAGCCCGCCCGGTCACCCGTTCACCCCCGCGCCGGGCGCCCGGTGGATCTTTTTCGGTTCCGCCCCGCGCCACCCCGGTGACCTGCCAAGACGGCGGGCGGGCGGCACACGGCGGCGTCCCCGGCGACACCCGTTCACCGCAGCGCGGGCGGCTTCTCGACAAGCGGGCCGCGCCGGGTGCCACTTTCCTCGGTAGGGCAGGGGCCACCGAACAGCCCGAAGGAGCAGCACCGATGCGACGTACCGCCCGCCTGCTGACCGGTACCGCGCTCGCCGTCGCGGCAGCGGGTCTCGCCACCGCCTCGTCGGCGCACGCCGGGCAGAGCGAGGAGGACGGCGGGCTCAGGGTGTACCCGGCGTCGGTCGTGCCGGGCGAGCCGGCCGTCGCGGAGACGACGAGCTGCGCGGGCCACGGCGCGGCGGTGGGCGACGCGGGCGCCGTGGGCGCCGGGACGTTCCCGCTGGCGCCGGACGGTGGCAGGGGCGTCGCGGCGGGACGGTTCGAGGTGCCGCCGAGCGCACAGCAGGGGACGTACGAGATCGTCGCCACCTGTGCGGAGGGCGGCCGGCGGGTGACGGGCGATCTGGTGGTCACGCTGACCGCGGACCCCGAGCGGGTGTACCCGAGGGGGAGCGTCAAGACGGGGGTCGGCGGCGCGTTGGGCCCCGACCCCGTGCAGACCGCGGCGGGCGTGTCGGCTCTGGCCGTCGCCGCCGCGGGCGGTACCTGGCTCCTGCATCGCCGGGCGAGAGGCGACGGGATCTGACGGGCACCCTCCGCCGCCCGTCGGCCGGTACCGCACGTCCCCGCCCCCTCCGGGTCCGACCCCCCTCGCGGCCCGGAGGGGGCGGGGGCCCCACGAGTCCGAGAGGGGACGCCATGCGCAGGGTGGGTGACACGGCGATAGCCGCCGGGACCGCGGTCGCGCTCTGCGCCGGGGTGTGGCTGCTGCTCGGCACCGGTGCCGGGGCCCCGCCGCAGCCGTCGGCCGCGCAGTCCGCCGCCGGCACCGCGCCCGGCCGCGAGGCGCCCGCCGCCCCGGCGCTGGCGCCGTCCCCGCCGGAGCGTGTCCGCATCCCCGCCATCGGCGTGGACGCCCCCCTGATGGGCCTCGGCCTGACCGCCGCCGGGAGCCTGGACGTGCCGCCCGCCGCCGACGCCAACCTGGCCGGGTGGTACGAGGCCGGGACGGTCCCCGGCGAGCGGGGCACCGCCGTCGTCGCCGGGCACGTCGACAACGCCCGGGGACCCGCCGTCTTCTACCGGCTCGGGGCGCTGCGCAAGGGCGCCGCCATCGAGGTGGAGCGGCGTGACGGGACGGTGGCCGTGTTCACGGTGGACGCGGTGGAGGTGTACGCCGCGAGGGACTTCCCCGACGAGAAGGTGTACGGCGCCGCCGACCGCCCCGAGCTGCGCGTCATCACCTGCGGGGGCGGCTACTCCCGGGCGACGGGCTACCAGGGCAACGTGGTCGTCTACGCCCGTCTGACCGGCGTCCGCTGAGCCGCACGGGCCGTCGGGTCCGTCGAGCCCGCCGGGCCCGGGGTGTCGACCGGGTCCTCCGGGCCGACCGGGTCCGCCGGACGGCGCGTCAGGCGAGCCACTGCTCGTACGCCAGGTTCGCCACCAGAGCGAGGACGACGGTGAGCAGGACGAGGCGGACGAAGCCGCTGCCCCGCTTGAGCGCGGTGTGCGCGCCGAGGGTGCCGCCGCCCAGGTTGAAGACGGCCATCAGCGCGGCGAGCTGCCAGAGCACGGCGCCCTGCCAGGCGAAGGTGGCGAGGGCGCCCGCGTTGGTGCAGCAGTTGACGATCTTGGCGGTGGCCGAGGCGGTCACCAGGTCCAGGTGGAGCACGGCGGTGAGCGCCAGCACCAGGAACGTCCCGGTGCCGGGGCCGATGAGGCCGTCGTAGAAGCCGATGCCGACCCCGGCGAGGGCGATGGCGGCCAGGACGCGGCGTGGCCCGGCCGGTGCGGCGGGGGCGGGACCGGTGCCGAAGGAGGGGCGCAGGATGACGAAGGCCGCGACGCCCAGCAGCACCACCATGATCACCGGCTTGAGCACCTCGGTGCTCATCCCGGCCGCGAAGAAGGCGCCGCCGGACGACCCGGCGAGGGCCGCGAGCCCGATCCGGACGGCGGTGCGCACGTCGACGGGGGCCTTGCGGGCGTAGGTCACGGCGGCGCCGGTGGTGCCGACTATGGCGACGGCCTTGTTGGTGCCGAGGGCGTGCGCGGCCGGGGTCCCCGCGGGCAGGCCCAGCAGCAGCGCGGGCAGCAGCACGAGGCCGCCGCCGCCGACCACGGCGTCGACCCAGCCGGCGGCGAAGGCCGCGAGACACAGCAGGACGAGCGCGGTCAGCGGTATGTCGGGCATGGTGGCGACCCTATGGAGCCGGTGGAGCGGCCGTCCATCGAGCTGAGGGACATCTGAGCTTCGGCGTCCGCTCCCCCGGGCACGCGCACGCGCCCCTCCCGGTGCGGGAAGGGCGCGGGGCGCGGATCTCGGGGCGCGGGGGCCGAGGCGCGGGGCGCGGGAGGCCGAGGCGCGCGGGGGTGGGGCGTCCGGGCGGGTCACCCGGCGGCCGGACGTTCCGGCGGCGCGGCCGAGGTGCCGTGGCCGGCGTCGCGCGCCCGCCGGGGGCCGCGGGACGGACCTCCGGGGGCCGCGGGACGGGCCTCAGGGTGCCGCCGCCACGGGGGGCGCCGGTTCCGGGGTCCTTCCCGGCGCCGGGGCGGGGCGGTCTCCCGCCGGGTCCGGCGCGGGGTCGGCCAGCCGCCGCGGCGGGCGCAGGTCGGGGATGCGGCGCAGGCCGGGGCTGACGGTGCTGTAGCAGGCCAGCGCCAGCAGCAGGGCGGAGTTGGCGAGGAGGACGGTACCGGGGCCGACCCGGGTCAGCAGCGCGCTGGTGAGCAGCGGGCCGAAGGGGATGATCAGGGCGGGGATCAGTCCGCAGGCGGTCTGCACGCGGCCCTGGAGGTGGTCCGGGATGCTGTGCAGCCGGGCCGCGGCGATCACGGCGTTGGCGGCCGGTGTGGCCAGGCTGCACAGCCCGATGACCAGTGCGAGGGCGGCCATGTGGGTGCTCAGGGCGAGCAGCGGGGTGAAGAGGGCGGTGCTCCAGCACACGGACAGCACCAGGGTGCGGGGGGCCAGGGTGGTGCTGGTGCGGGCGGCGACTAGGGAGCCGACGAGGTTGCCCGCGCCCGAGGCGGCGATGATCACCGCGTTGTGGTAGCCGCCGGACGTGCTGTGGGCGCCGCCGGTGATCAGGACCAGGACGATGCCGCTGAACGCCAGGTTGACCAGGGCGGCGTTGACCAGTGTGTAGCGCAGGAAGGGGCTGCGGCGCACCTCCCGCAGGCCGGTGCCCAGGTCCTTGACGAGGCTGGGCGGGGGCGGGCTCCCGGCGGTCGAGGGGCGTCCGGCGGGCAGCCGCACCAGGGCCACGCACACCGTGGACGCCAGGTAGGAGAGCGCGTCGACGAGGAACGGCAGGGCGGGGGCCACGGCGTACAGGGCGGCGCCGATCAGCGGCCCGGCCAGGGTGACGGCGGCCGAGCGGGCCTGGCTCAGGGAGAGCGCGGCGCCGAGCTGCTCGCGGGGCACGACATGGCGCAGGGCGGCGGATGCGGCGGGACCGAAGGGGGCGCCGAAGACGCTGTTGGCGACGGCCACGCACAGGGCGAGGGACAGGGTGACCCGGTCGGTGAGGACGGCGGCCGTCATCACCACGTAGGCCAGGGCGCGGGCGGCGTCGCTGACGATCAGGACGGCCTTGCGCGGGAGCCGGTCGACGAGCACGCCGGCGGGCAGGCTCGCCAGGACGGAGGCGAGGATCTCGGTGAAGGTCACCAGGCCGAACGCGGTGACCGATCCGGTGGCGTGCAGCACGACCAGGGGCAGCGCGATGGCGCTGGCCTGGGACCCGAAGCCCGAGAGGGCGTGAGCCAGCCACAGCCGCTGGTAGTCACGGTTGCGGTGCAGCGGGGTGAGCGTCCGGACCGACATGGGTCTGCTCTCCTTTCGGACCACGGCCGAAGCGGCCGGCACCGGGTGTGCCGGCCGCTTCACGGATGACGACTCGGGGCTCAGGCTTCGATTCTGGTGTTGTTGCAGCCGCTGCTGACGGTCGACCACTCGGCGACCTGCTGGTCCTCGGAGCCCTCGGGCTCGCTCAGGGAGAGGTTCTGGAGCTTCAGGATCTCGGACATGGCGTCTTCCCTTCGGTCACGGCCTCACGGCCGGGCGGAGTGGGTGCGATGGGTGCCGTACGGGGCGGTGCGGTGCGGTGCGCCGTACGGGGCGGTGCGGAGGAGCGGAGGGGTCAGACCTCGATCCGGTCGATGTCACCGCAGACCAGGCTCATGGTCGACCAGTCGGTCGCCTGCTGGTCCTCGGAGCCCTCCGGCCCGCTCAGGGACAGGCTCTGCAGCCTGAGGATCTCGGACATCGGGGCTTCCCTTCGGCCGGGGCCTCGCGGCCCGACGGCCGGGCGTCGGGTACGACGCGGTGCGGAACCGGCGCTCGGCGTACTGCGGAGGAGCGGACGGGTTAGACGGGGACCCTCGTGTTGTTGCAGCCGCTGCTGACGGTCGACCAGTCGGCGACCTGCTGGTCCTCCGAGCCCTCCGGCTCGCTCACGGACAGGTTCTGCAGCTTCAGGATCTCGGACACGGTGTCTTCCCTTCGGTCACGGCCTCACGGCCTCACGGCCGGCGGAGTACGGGTACGGACGGTGCGGTGCGGTGGTGCGGGGCCGCACGGACGTACGGCCGGGTCGCGGAAGCGGAGCCGGTCAGCCCTCGATGCGCGTGTGGTTGTTGTTGCAGCCGCTGCTGATGGTCGACCAGTCGGCGACCTGCTGGTCCTCCGAGCCCTCCGGCTCGCTCAGGGACAGGTTCTGGAGCTTCAGGATCTCGGACATGGCGTCTTCCCTTCGGTCACGGCCTCACGGCCGAGGCGGGTACGGATACGGGCGGTGCGGTGTGGTGCGGTGGTGCGGAGCCGTACGGACGTACGGCGGGGTCGCGGAAGCGGAGCCGGTCAGCCCTCGATGCG
>NZ_WWGX01000088.1 GCF_009862265.1 Streptomyces sp. SID8352
CGAAGGCCACCGCCACGAACGGCCTCAGCGGTACCTGGTACAACGAACTCGGTTCGACCTTCACGGTGACGGCGCACGCGAACGGCAGTCTCACCGGCACATACGACTCGGCGGTCGGCAACGCCGAGAACCAGTACGTGGTGAAGGGCCGTTTCGACACCCTTCCCGCGCCGGACCACGGCACGGCACTCGGCTGGACCGTCTCCTGGCGCAACAGCTACCGCAACGCCCACTCCGCGACCACCTGGAGCGGCCAGTACTTCGGCGGCTCCAACCCGCGGATCAGCACCCAGTGGCTGCTGACGTCCGGCACCACCTCCGCCGACCAGTGGAAGTCGACGCTGGTCGGCCATGACGAGTTCACCAGGACCAGGCCGTCCGCCGCCACGATCGCCGCGGCCCGCAAGGCCGGCGTGAACGGTGGGGCCCCCTCTGCGCAGAAGTGACACGCCGGCCCGAGCCTGCCGGGACGACGCGTCCCGCGAGGGCGCCCGGGACGATTCCCTCTCGGGCGCCCTTCGCCGTGAAGAATCCGCGCCGGACCGTCTGCCGGGTCCGGGTACCCCTCATCGCCCGCGCCGTCGGCGGCGGGCTG
This sequence comes from Streptomyces sp. SID8352, assembly GCF_009862265.1. Taxonomy (GTDB): domain Bacteria; phylum Actinomycetota; class Actinomycetes; order Streptomycetales; family Streptomycetaceae; genus Streptomyces. The sequence goes on from NZ_WWGX01000088.1 coordinate 596, forward strand.
AGGGCGGAGCTCCTCCACCGCGGCGCGCAGGCCCGCGATCTCCTGCCGGAGGAAGGCGAGCTCGCTGCGGGCCTCCTCCCGAGCAGTACCCGCAACCTGCTTGATCTGCCTGGCCGCTTCGCGTGGTTCCTCCGCGGCCGCCCGCCTGTCATCCGGGCCTTCGGCAGCGGCCGGGGCCGCGGTGAACGGTGCGAGCGCGACGGTGAGTTCCTCGGACAGGACCTCGCGGACGGCGTGGCGGACCGCGTCGAGCGGGAACCCCCTGCCCGGCAGGGCGCCCTCGCCGGTGGTGCGCTGCGCGGGGATCCCGGCGTGGGTGAAGTCCTCCCCGGGCTCGGCCGGTGCGGGGGCCGGAGCCGCCGCACCCGCCACCGTTCCTGGTCCGCTCGATGCGGCGGAGCAGCAGCCCGGCGCGGACGAGCGCGGCGATGACGGTGAGCGCGCCGACGAGCACAACCAGCCGCCCGCTCGCTGGACGGCGAGTCTGCCGGGGCGGTGATCGCGTGAGGCCGAGCCGAGCGGGGTCGACCTCGCTCGTCAGGCCCTGATCGCTGCCCGTGAGGCGGCGAAGAAGCCGAAGCGGCGCACCGGCACTGCCATACGGCGTGACGGCCGCGAGCCGCTCGGGCTCAGTGCGGCGATCGGCCTGGTGATGACCGAGCACGGCATGGCTGCTCCGGCGGTCGGCGGCAGCGTCCTCCCCCCAGCTCGACGACATCCTCGCCGCGGCCGCGCCCGAAGAGGCTCAGCGGGGGAAGTCACCCTTGGCCGTATAGCGCAGGCCAACCAAGAGAAGCGCCGCGGATCCCACCCAGGAGAGGGTGTCAGAGGCCCCAGCTGCGGGCCACGCCCACCAGTGCGCTACCTGCTCGGCTCCATAGCCGAACACTGAAACGATCAGGGCGAGCAGCGTCGGAAGCACAGTGGAAACATGAATACCGGCGATTGCTCTGCCGATGAGTGCGAGGCCGGTGTAGCAGATGAGGTTGCGGAGAGCCTGCTCGAAAACGTCATCCTGTACCCCGTTGATCCAGCCTGCCGCGATCGGGGCCGTGGCAGCTGCCATGCCCGCCACAACGGTAACGGCGAGCAGGGAGTCGAGAGCGGCGACCCGTCGCAGCGCCGTCGACTCGATGGGGGCGGACGTGCCGTAGCAGGTGTTCAAGGTGATGGCCGGCGCCAACGGCGCAAAGAGAATGACAGGCACGTTCGCCGAAGTCGCCCCGCCCAGCTGGGGCAGTGGGAGGCTGGCATTTCCTAGCAGGAGGGTCGCTACCCACAATCCGATGGTGACGATCGCGAGCAGGTGTACGCGTCGTGTGCGAAGCCACCAAGTCATCGGGGCATGCACCAGGCCCGGGAGAGAGTGGAGTGGTACCAGGCTTCCTGACTGCCAGGGCTGGTTTTCAGTACGTCTTCGACAGGTTTCCAAGTGCGGGGGTCGGAGTTGAGCCCGAAGTTCCGCTGGGGCATACCGGCATGTACTGAAAGCCAGATGTGTAGTTCTTCCTCGGCGTCGAGGGCTTCTTGTACAGCCGTGACAGGCTCTTCCGAGCAGACGGTGGCATTGTCTTCATGCCCGGTGCTGGTGAGATTCACAGTGAGGTCGGAGGCGAGACCGGCGACGATGTCCTGGCTAGTGAAATCCACATCCTGTCTGACAGTGACAGTCCACTGCCTCTTCCCGGGGTGCTGGGTGCTTTCGGTGACGACCTCCGGCGGGGTCACTCCGACGGACCGAAGCCGTTCGACTGCCTCGCTCACGGTCTGAGCCGCTTCAGGCAGGCGGGAGGCGTGCTCGGGCCAGACACACGTCCGCGTGCGGTTGATCTTGGTGCAGACCAAGTCCGCGGTGGGTCGTGCTTGAACGGCATCGGGTCCAAGTCCGTTCACCAGGCTGACGCCCACGGAAGTGGTCGTGAAGGCAACGATTGCAGCCAGTGCGCCAGCCAGGTAGGGGGCGGACGTGGGCAGGTGCCCGAGGCGGGGGGTACGCCGGGAGAGAGCAGCAGCGGCGGTCGCCAGCGCGGCGAGGCCGACGGCAACGAGTGCCGGTGCCGCGACGCCCCTGAGGTCAACGGCAACGGTGCTCAGGCAGCAGCCCGAGGCCGGCTGTGTGAGATGACGCAGCCAGAGAGGCTCGAGCGCGGGAGGGTACACGTTCCACAAGTAGTCGCCCACGAGCACGACCGGCACGGCGGCCACCGCGGGCAGCCGCAATCCGACCGCGTATCCGACGACGGTGTGGGCGCACACCACAACGCAGGACGCGCCGATGATGCGGCCATCCGGCCAGCCCGAAGCTGACTCCATGTGCAGACGGGCCACGGCGAGGGCCATGGCGAGGGCACAGAATCCCATCAGCACCACAGGCGTGAGGGAGACAGCGGCGATCTGCCACCCACTGCGTGCCGGAGTGCCCTCCCCGATCCGGGCGCGGCGGAGCCTTCCTGCCTCCCAGGCCGCACACGCCGCGGTCACCGGGGCGATGAAAATCAGCGCGGAGGCGGCCTTCGCAGTGGCCGCGGTCCAATAGCCGTCCAGGTCCCCTGCGACGTAGTCAGAAGAAACATAGAGGGCAACAATGCAAAGAAGCAGGGGGCTAACGAGAACGGCAGAATGGGCGCGCGGATGGAAGCGGAACGTCACCACCTTTCGCCACCGCCGAGAACCGCGGCGTAGGCGCCGTCCGCAGTGCGCCCCGGCGCCGTGTCACTCGGCGCCTTCGCGTAGAACTCCTGCACGGTACCGTTGAATCGGACGGCTCCCTCGGACAGGACTACCACGTAGTCGTAGACCTCGGAGAGATCCTCTGTCTGATGAGTGGAAACGATGACGTCAGCGCTCTCGGAAAGCTCTTCCACGGCCTTACGGAAGTTTCCTCGCTGCGCAGGGTCGAGACCCGCTGTCGGTTCGTCCATCAACACGAGCTGGGATGAGTGCACCAGTGTCTGCGCCACGCCGATCCTGCGGAGTTGTCCGCCGGACAGCGACGCCGTCTGATGGCCCTCCTTTTTGGCGAGTCCGACACGCTCCAGCGCCCCCAGGGCACCTTCCCACGCGTCTCGCCGTGACATGCCTTTGAGCCATCCCGCGTAAGCAACCTGCTCCCGGCAGGTCATTCCCGGGACGGAAGTGATGTGCTGGGGCATCCACCCGACTTGGCGCCTGTAGGTGCGCAGTTGAGACCGCACGGCGGGATCGAGACCGGCGAAGGAAACGCTGCCCGAGCGAGGCTTCAAGGCGGAAGCGGCAAGCGACAAGAGCGTGGTCTTGCCCGCCCCGTTGGGCCCGAGCAGCACCGTGCGACCGGAGGAGAAGGCGAAGCTGAGTCCGTCGAGGACTGTCGGCCCCCGGCGATACTGGTAGGAACAGGACTCGAACTCGACAGACACAGCCTCACTACCCTCTTACGAAAAAGAACGATGGTTCATCTTGCCAACTCAGTACTTTACGGAGACCGAGTTCACCGAAAGGTAATAGCCCGACGCACTACCCTGGATCTTGGTCACCGTGAAGTGATAGCTGCCCGACGGCTGGACGCCGAACGCATGGGAGTCGGAGCTGCTGCACTTGTAGGTGTAACGACCTCGGTTCTCGTTCGGCTGAATGATCGAGGTTTCACGAGTCAGCTGCAGCTCCGTGTTGCTGACCGCCGCACCCAGTCCCCCGTTGTTGCAGCCGCTGAGTCCGATGGTGGTACTGACGTTGTCGCTGTTCTTGTCGGACCAGGTCCGGGAGTCGAATCCGGTGCGAACCGCGCTCATGCTCGAAGTCCAGCTGCCTTCAGCGTGGGCCGGTATCGCGCCGGCGAGAACGAGAGCCGCAGCAGATCCCGTAACGGCGCCGACCAACTTCTGTCCACGCATGGAATGTCCCCTTCACTAGACCTACATGACATGGCCACAATGAGTAGCCGATCATGGACGGTACGCCAACGAGGCAGGTCAGGGCAGGGGGGCAAGAGGTAAGGCATGTCACGTTTGGTGCTCCAGCAGCGGTTCGTGTCCTGAGGTGCTGGTTGTCGGTGTCCTGGTATGGAAGGAATGACTGAAGTCGCCCACTGCGCCGCCGAGTTGGATTCGTGGTTCGCGCGGGTGGCGGGCCGGTTCGCCCGGACGGATCTGCGCTGGCGGACGCGGGACTACGTCCGTGGCCTGCTGGGGCGGGCAGCACTCAAGAACGGCTGGCAGCTCGGTTGGGCCGGCGGGACGGCTTCCAGCGGCTCCTGAACAGCAGCGTCAGTGATGATGTGACTGGTGGTTCTGCTGCTTCCTCGCCTTCCTCGACCTCGCAGCCGCCCTGACCTACTACAAGAAGCTATCGAAGATCGCCACGTGAGATGATTTTTAACGTCTGGCTGGAGTATTGGTTCCGCACCAAGAAGGCAATCGTGAAACGAGCCAGGAGTCGCCTGGAAAGTAGGTCGATCAAGGACCTGACCTACAACGTTTGGGGCCGTGTTCCGGCCTGGTGCCAGATAGGAGCGCATGAAAGCGTCAGTCAAGCTGGCTTCAAGACCAGTCAAATACGACAGGTCGGCTGCCGGTGCCCCCTATGAGCTCGCAACACGATCATGATCGGGCCTTCTTGAGGCGTCTCCAGTAGATCAGACTGCAGGCCAGGGGGAGGAGGGCGTCGTGGAGTTCGGTGCGGCGTTCCCAGCGGACGGCCAGTCGTTTGAACTGGTGAAGCAGGGCGAAGGTCTGCTCCAGCACGTACCGGTAGCTTGCCCAGGCCCTTGATGCTCGGGGCGCCCTTGCGGGAGATGACCGGCAGGATGCGGCGCTTTCGGAGCTCTTCGCGGTTCGGGTTGGAGTCGTATCAAGCTGTTGATATCGGTGACCGCCGACCGCCCAAGGTGGCCACCCGCCCTGATGAGGCATCTTCGGGGTGTCCGCCGCGGCGCTGGTACTTACGGGACCACAGCGCGACGGACAACCATGCCTTCCGGCCTACCGGGTCGAGCTCCTCCCACATGCCCTTGCGGCCGAGATGCCCTGTTCGGCGGAGGTCCCAGATCTCCGCAGCCCCAGGGAGAAGTTCATCGCACCGCAGCCGTACTTCGACATCGAACAGGCCATCGCCGTGCAGTGGCGGCCTCGCAGCCGTCGCCGTCACCCCGCTGACGAAGTAGGAACCCGTTTCGATGCCTTCAGCATCGAGGAGTGCCAGGTGAGCCCCGCCTGCCCTCGCTCTCCTGCTCCCGAGATGGTCGAGGCTGGTCAGGAACTTCCCCTGCGGCGAGGACCCCAGCAGTTCGACCTGCCGTAGACCGTCTTCCTGAGGTCCGAACAGCCCGTTGGTGTCCCGTACGGACCCCCAGAACTCGTCATCGTCCTCGTCACTGGGCAAAAGGGGTACCCGCATCCCTCGCCAGCCCCACCAACTGGGTCCATGACACCTCCTGCGCAGGGAGCCCACAGATGGCTACACCAGGAGCAGCGGAATCTGGCTATTCCGTCACGGCTACGGATACGAGGTGGTCGATGTCGAGGCCGCCGGGGCCCTGGATGTAGCGGTCGTGTCGGGTAGCCCCGTCCCCTTGCGGCGACGGGGCCCCCTCAGAACCGGACGTGCGAGTTGTCCCCGCATCCGGCTCAAGCAGATCACAAGGGCCTGTTGCAGGTGGCCTTCAGTAGGCCACGCCGGACGTTCCCGGCGTGGTGTTGGCGGTGGCATTCCGCATGGATCAGGATCAGATTCGAACGATGGTCAGGTCCACCGTGGCTCCGGTAGATGACATGGTGCCTGTGTAGGGTCCGGGACGTAGCAACGAACCAGCGCACCCAATCGCGCACATTGTCCGGCTCGTACCCCGCACCATCAATCAAGTCCAGCCCGCAGAGAGGGCATAGCCCCTTCTGCCGCACGGCCAGAGGGACGTTGGCTCCGTCCGCCTGGGGATGCTTGCGCTTCCGCGTGCGGTCGACCCAGTAATCCACGAGGCTCGGGTCGTCCTTGGACGCCGATCCCTTGACGGGGATATGCCTCACGATCTTGGTCCAACCGAACTTGTACAGGTACCTCTTCGTCTCCCGGTCACCGAAGACCCAGCGATCGTCGCGTTGCGAGTGATAGCGCCCCCAATAGCGGTCCACGACCCATGCCCTGGACTTTCGTGGATGACGCCGTCTGGCCCACTTCCACGTCAACCTCCATACATGGTGGTCGAGGGAGCCGAAGATCTCCTTGGAGACCACACCCCTGTAGTAAGTGGCCCAGCCCTTGATCAGGGGGTTGAGGTGTCGAATGACGTCCTCGGTTCGATCTTGCCCCATGGCCTTGATCTTCTCCCTGATCTCCCGCTTGATCCGGCGCACGGAGGCTTTGCTTGGCTTGATGAGAAGCTTCCCGTTGTACTTACGAACGTTGAATCCGAGAAAGTCGAAGCCGTCATCGAGGTGAACCACACGGGTTTTATCCTCGTTGAAGGTCAGACCCCTCGGCGCCAACCACTCCGTGATACGGCGTTTCACTTCCCACGCTTCATCCTCCGTGCGGCAAAACACCACGAAGTCATCCGCGTATCTCACCAACCGAGGCGACCGAAGACGCGCATTGCGTCCCGTGCCGGCCGTTCTCCCCAGTGCCGCCTCCATTCCATGCAGTGCGATGTTCAGCAGCAGGGGGCTGATGACGCCGCCCTGTGGGGTTCCCTCCACGGTTGGCGCGAATCGCCCCCTTTCAATCACACCTGCTGCCAACCATTTCCGGACCGCTCCCCTGGCGGGGAAGCACTCCAGCATCCCTAGGAGGCCGTCATGGTCGATTCGGTCGAATGCGCCCTTGAGGTCGGCGTCCAGTACCCATGGTTTGGTGGCACTCCGACGTGAGACGGTCCTGAAGATCGCCTCGATTGCGTCGTGACACCCCCGTCCGGGTCTGAAGCCGTAGCTTGCCCCCTCGAAGCGCGCCTCCCACTCTGGTTCCAGGGCGTTCTTCACCCTGGCCTGTTGGGCTCGGTCCCTGAGGACAGGGATACCGAGTGGCCTCATCGCTCCATTGGCCTTCGGGATGAATACGCGACGAACCGGTTTGGCTCTCAACGCAGAGATCGCTGCTAGCTCCGCGACCAGCCGTCCGCGGGCGGCTGGTGTGGGAGCCTTCTCTCCGTCGATTCCTGCTGTTCGTCGGCCTGTGCTCGTCAAGGCCACCCGTTTCACGCTCACGAGCGTGTTGGAGTGGGACTTGAGCATGAGCTTCTGAAGATTGCGAACCCTCTTGAGGTCGCCTTCCTGCGTGGCCTTGAAGATCCTCTGCCGAAGACGTCGTACGTGTCGTTCCGCCCGTGACCAGTCGGTGCTGTGCCAGTATTCGGCGTATGACGCGCTCAGGGGTCCGTTCGCGGCATCGTCTGCAGAGTCAACGACTGCTGTCGCTTCTGGCATGATCCCTCCGCGTCCAACTTGTGCCTTGATGCTGACGTTTCACGTTGTCTCTTCAAAGATCCACCTGACCCGCGTTGGCTCCCTTTCGGGCCCGGCAACTCTGGCCGGTATCTGCCCGGTTATACGTAGCGACTGAGGCGCCGTTCTCTACATTTTCCCGTGGGCTTTCGCCCAGGCAGCGTTCGCTTCTCGGGTCATCCTGTCCCGCACGAGATTCGCCGTCGTTACCTCTGGCTTACCGGTCAACTGGCCGGACTCATACGGGGTTTCCATGTTCCGCTTGACTCAGTAGCGCCCAAGGAGGGTGCCTCCTATACCCCGGGGTCGGTGGTGATCGCGCCGTCCAGTTCTACGGGCCGGACAGCCACCTGACGCTTCACAGCGACAGACCCTTCGACCGCTGATTACTGACCATTGAGCGGCCTTACTCTGACGAGGCCTCATCGGAGGTTCACTTGCGTTCACCCACTTGGGCTTTCCCCTGCCTGTAGCCTGCGAATGGCCCGCTGACCCTTGGGCTTTCTTGTCGGTCGGCTCAGCACGGTGCCGTTGCCAGCGCCGCACTCGACCTAGGGAACCGGCCTGTCGATCACTTGGCCGGAGAAATGCCTACCTCCTGACATTTCCACTGAAAATCAAACGACTTCATGTCGCACCGTAGGGGCTGTACCACTCGCCGCCGCTCAGGGTGCAGCGTCCGCTGACGGTGGGCGGGACGACGGCCTCGGCCCTGAGGGCCTCGGCCCTGGTGTTGCAGCCGTCCTTGTCGGCGTCGGTCCAGTGCTTGAAGGCTGCACGCTGGTATCCGGTGCGGTCCTCATCGGCGACAGGGATCCGGGCCAGCACGTCGCGCACGGGCGCGGTGACGGTCCGGCCCGCCTCGCGGGTGACCGCGCCGGCCGGCGCGGCGTGTGCGGCGACAGGTACCAGCAGGGCTGTGACAGCGGCCGCGAGCGCGGCGGTACGGGGGAGACTCACGAAGGGGCCCTCTCGGAGATCACCGGTCCGAACATCACCTTCGCAGCGGCCACCGGCATCCCGGAGCCCGGACGAGACGCCGCCCCTCATCCGCCTGGACGGTAAGTCATACGGTCCGGCCGCGGATGCGGCTCGCCCCCGTCGCAGGCCCCGTTGCCAGGGCGGCGAGGCAGCACTGCGTCGTGCCCGGCTGCTGGCCCTCCGTGCCTGCCTCGGCATCGATCAGCGCCCCACATCCCAGGTCTTGGTGGGTCTGGCGGCGGCGGGTGGTGCCGCTGATATGCGCCCTGCGGGGACGACCGGGAGTCGCTGAAGCATGCCGAGGAAGTGTGCCCAAGGTCGCTGATGTGTACACCTGCCTCGGGGGAGGTCTCCACGATGGTGTGAATGCGCATGCCAGTTCGCCCTGCGAGTGTGCCGTGCTTTCTTAAAGTGCCGTCTTGGGCCCAGCCGGTGGGCGGGCCCTGACCTGCCAAGGAGTTGACTGATCATGTCCACACCCGTCGTCGACATCTGGGGACCGGTTTCCCCTGAGTTCCGCTCCACGACGCCCTCCGCGCCGGAACCGCATGACGAGTGGTCCCTCGCCGGCGGAACCGCGTGGGTCTACTACAGCCCGCTGAACCGCCGGCAACTCGTCAGGCCCGTCATCCTCTCCGACGGCTTCTCCCACGGGGCGAGCGACCTCGACCGGCTCTGGAACGGCCTGGAGGAGAACGGAGACTTCCGGTTCATCTCCGAACTCCACGCGACCGGCCGCGACGTGATCATCCTCGGCTACGACGACCGGACGGCGTCGATCAGGGACAACGTCGACACGGCCATCGACTGCGTCCGCCGCGCCCTCGCCGAGCGGGTGGGCCGATCGAGGCTGGTCGTGGGCGGCTTCAGCATGGGCGGCCTGATCACCCGCTACGCACTGGCGAGGATGGAGCAGGATCCGGCCCTGCCCGACCACGAGACATCCCTCCACCTCTCCTACGACTCCCCCCACCAGGGCGGGTGGCTCCCTGTCTCCTTCCAGGCCTTCATCCACTTCGCGGCGGACAACTGGAGCGAGGACCCCGTCGTCGGAGACTCCCTGCGCTTGTTCTCCGGGCTGCTCAACAGCCCCGCCGCGAAGCAGATGGCGCGCTGGTACATCGCGAAGCCCGACGACACCCCGGCCCCGGCCCCGGAGCGGGAGCAGTTCCTCCGGGAACTCGACGAACTCGGCGGATGGCCGCGCAGCGTCCGCAGGATCGGCGTCGCCAACGGCGTGGAGACCGGCAACGGCAACGGCGTCACGCCCGGCGCGACCGCGGTCCGGGGCGACGGCGAATCCCTGCAGGACACCTGGCTCAAGATCCAGGGCCAGGGCGACCAGACCGTCGCCCGCCTGCAGAAGCCCGGAGGCCCGGTGACCGAGGTGCGCACCGGCGGGCTGCCGGAGATCGACGGCGCTCCCGGCGGCCTGTTCACCCTGCCGCTGCCGGACGGCGACCCCGGCAGCTTCGGACTGGCGGGCCTCCTCATGCGTTTCCTGCGCAACCGCGTTGACGACGACACCATCCGCACATCCTGCTTCATTCCCAGTGTCAGCGCCGTCGCCGCCGGTGACATCAGCGACCAGAAGGCCCTCTACGCACCGATCACACCGGACGCCAGCGAACTCGACGCGTTCCTGTGCGCCAGCCGCAACGAGGGACACACCACCATGACCGAAGAACTCGGCGCGTGGATCGTGAACGAGATCGTCTCCGGCGGCTGAACCCCAACCGCTCGACCCAGCGGGCCGGTGTACCGTCCGCCCCGACTGCGCACCGGGGCCGCCCGGTCTGAAGCGACACCGAAGGGACCTAAGCAGGGGGCCGCCTGGCCGAAACGACCGTCCGTCGAGGCTGCGAGGTTGGCTCTTCCGCTCCGGAGTTGGAGGTTTCGGCATGACGCTGGTATTGACCGGGGGGACGGGGTTCGTCGGCTCCAGGCTCTGTGCCGAACTGCTGCGCCGTACTGATGACGTGGTGGTCTGTCTGGTCAGAGCTGAGGATTCGGTGAAGGCCGAGGAACGGACACGGTCGGCGCTGGCCGCCGTCGACAAGGGCGTGGCCGGGTCGGCGCGACTGCGTGCTGTGCCCGCAGATCTCTCCGCCGACCGGTTCGGTCTGGGCGAGGACACTTATCGGCGGCTGGCCGACGAGGCGGACGCCGTCTATCACAGCGGAGCCTCGGTGCACCTGGCCGCACGGTACGAGCGGGTGGCTCCCGTCAATGTCGGCGGTACCCGACGAGTGGCCGAGTTCTGCACCACCGGTACATCCAAGCACCTGCACCACGTGTCGACTCTGGGGGTCTTCCTCACGGCCCGCGAGGCGGGTCTGGAACGGGTGGCCGAATCGACGGAGCCCACCCTGCGGACCTGTGGTCCCTTCGGGTACCCGCAGACCAAGGTCGAGGCCGAGCGGGCGGTGGCGGCCGCCGTGGCGGACCACGGTCTCGAGGCCACTGTCTACCGGCCGGGGCTGATCCTGGCCGACTCGCGCGACGGGTCCGCGCCCGCCACCGACCTCACGACCTGCGTCATCGCCGCGGCCATCGTCACCGGCTGCTACCCCACCACGCTGGGGTCGCTGCCCGCCTCGACCGCCGACCACACAGCACAGACGATCGCCGCTCTGTCCCTGACTCCCGGGACGGCGGGCAATGTCTTCCACATCATGCGGCCGGAACCGCTGCCCGTGCGAGAGCTGTTCGAAAGGACCCGTGAGCACGGACACCCCCTGCGGGAGGTCACCGCGCAGCAGTGGAGGAACGCCCTGCACGAGCACCGCGCGAGTCCCTGGGCACGAGCCGCATACGCGCTGGAGATCTGCACCTACACCCTCGGTCTCACGTACGCGTGCCGGCCTCCCGAGGTGGGTGGTGACGCCTCTGTTCGCGCTGCCGAAGCGGCAGGTGTGCCGGTTCCGGACACCGGCCCCGCCTACTTCCGCCGTCTGCTGACCCGGCTCGAACAAGAGCACGGAGACTCTCTCGGCAACACCTGATCAAAGCCGCGACCGTTGTGTGACCGCTGCGCACCTGGCCGTCGTGCTCTCCGCCCGCCTGCCCGCACGTGCCCACATCTGTTCCTCGAAAGCGCGGACGCCCAGCCAGGTCTCCGGGGCGGCAGGGCGGCCACGATACGTCCTGACGCCCGCACCGCAGCCAGGAGACCTGCCCGAACGCAGCACCTTGTCCCGGGACAGCGGCTTCTCACCGCCTGGCAGCGGTGACGCTGGGTGCCGACCACGAGCGGATGGCGGAGGCGGACAAGGGCAGTGAGAGGTGTGCCCTCCACCCTGGAGTTGGGAATCCTGGGCAGGGTGACGGGCAGCCGCTTCCCGGCGCCACTCCTGCCGACCGATGAACCCGCACCGGATGGGGGACATCCAAAGGCGCGTATTCCGCTGCCCACGCGAGCCCCACGGGGTCCGCTGTGCCCGGGGCACGGGGAGGTCAACCAGGCCCCGCGCGCATCACCCGCCCACCGCCAGCGCCCAGTACACCCTGTGCTCCCTGCCCGTCGCACCTCCGCCAAGGGGCCGGGACAGGACCAGCGCAGGACGACGACCATGGGGCGTCCGCAACCTGCTGATGTGGGCGAGCGGTTGGCCTGATAGAGGAGTTGCGTGCCTGGCTGTGAACACTGCCCGTGATCGTGCGAACGATCCCGACCGCTCGGCGGACGCGTCCGGCCTCCCCCGGGCGGCCGTACGGTCGGCGGCGGCACAGTCGGCGTACGGGTCGGCCGCGCGTGTCGACCGGTCCGGGGGTGCGGACCCGGTGGGTCGGCCGCGCGGGCGGGGGAGTGCGTTCCGGGCGTCCGGGCGGGTGAGTAGGCCGGGCCGGACCGGCCCTCGCCCCACCCCCGATTTGGAGGGCGGGCGGAGGGGTGGTTGGCTTGCCCCATCCCGAGAACCAGGCCCTGGAGGAACCCGATGGCGCAGGTCGAGGCCACGACGGAGCGGATCGTGGCGGCGGACGCGGAGACGGTGTTCGACACCATCGCCGACTACAGCGGCACGCGCGCGAAGCTGCTGCCCGAGCACTTCAGCGAGTACGAGGTCCGCGAGGGCGGCGACGGCGAGGGCACCCTGGTGCACTGGAAGCTCCAGGCCACCAGCAAGCGTGTCCGCGACTGCCTCCTGGAGGTCACCGAACCGTCCGACGGCGAACTCGTCGAGAAGGACCGCAACTCCACCATGGTCACCACCTGGCGGGTCACCCCGGCGGGCGAGGGCCGGTCCCGGGTCGTGGTCCACACCGCGTGGAAGGGGGCCGGTGGCGTCGGCGGCTTCTTCGAGCGGACCTTCGCCCCCAAGGGCCTCGGCCGGATCTACGACGCGGTGCTCGCCAAGCTCGCCGCCGAGGTCGAGAAGTAGCCAACACGCCCTGAACCGAGGGGCGTTGGCGGCCTCACCGGTTCGAGTGATCCTCGGATGATCGCGTCGTACGCCGTAACTTGTCGCACTTGCTCGTAGTTGCTGCCGCAGGCGGCCAGTTGTGAGCGGGTGTGACGAGGGGAGCGGCACATGGGCGGAGTCACCTTGGTGCAGGAGGAACCGGCCGTCGTGCCACCGCGACGGCCGGAGCCACCCGCTCCGGCCCCGGTCGCGGACCCGGGCCTGACCCCCCGGCGGGTGCGGCTGGTCTTCGTCGGGCTCATGCTGGCCCTGCTGCTGGCAGCGCTTGAGCAGATGATCGTCGCCACGGCGCTGCCGAAGATCGTCGGCGAGCTGCACGGCCTGGACCGGATGTCCTGGGCGATCACCGCCTACCTGCTCACCTCCACGATCGGCCTGCCCGTCTACGGCAAGCTCGGCGACCTCTTCGGGCGCAAGGGCGTCTTCCAGTTCGCCATCGTGGTCTTCGTCATCGGCTCGGCCCTGGCCGGCCGGGCGGGGACCATGAACCAGCTCATCGCCTTCCGCGCCGTGCAGGGCGTCGGCGCCGGCGGGCTGATGATCGGTGTGCAGGCGATCATCGCGGACATCGTGCCGCCCCGGGAGCGCGGCCGGTTCATGGGCCTGATCGGCGCCGCCTTCGGCCTCGCCTCGGTCGCCGGGCCCCTGCTGGGCGGCTACTTCACCGACCACCTCTCCTGGCGCTGGTGCTTCTACATCAACGTCCCCTTCGGCCTGCTCACCCTCGCCGTGGTCACGGCCGTGCTGAAGCTGCCCAGGCCCACGGCCAAGCCCCGGCTGGACATCCCCGGTGCGGTCCTGCTCGCCGCCGCCTCCACCTGCCTGGTCCTGCTGACCAGCTGGGGCGGCACCGAGTACGCCTGGGACTCCGGGGTCATCCTCGGCCTCGGCGGCGGCGCGGTGGCGGCCGCGCTCCTGTTCCTGCTGGCGGAGCGGCTCGCGCCCGAACCGCTGATCCCCCTGCGGCTCTTCCGCGACTCCGTCTTCAACGTCACCGCCCTGGCCGGACTCGTCGTCGGCATCGCCCTGTTCGGCGCGGCCAGCTATCTGCCGACGTTCCTCCAGATGGTCGACGGCGCCAGCGCCACCGAATCCGGCCTGCTGATGCTCCCCATGATGGGCGGCATCGTCGTGGCCTCGGTCGCCTCGGGCCAGCTCATCAGCCGCACCGGCCGCTACAAGGCGCACCCCGTCGTCGGCGGCGCCCTGTCCGTCATCGGCATGTGGCTGCTCTCCCGCCTCGACGTCGACACCCCCCGCGCGCAGTACAGCGTGTGGATGGCCGTGCTAGGCGCCGGGATCGGCATGGTGATGCCGGTCCTCGTCCTCGCCGTGCAGAACTCCGTGCGCCCGGCCGACCTCGGCACCGCCACCAGCGCCAACAACTACTTCCGGCAGATCGGCGGCAGCGTCGGCGCGGCGGTCTTCGGCACGCTCTTCGCGGGCCGCCTCACCGACGCCCTCCGCGAACGGGTCCCCACCGGGGCCGGTGCCGGGCCGCCCGACGCCGAGTCCCTCACCCCGCAGCTCGTCCACACCCTCCCGCCCGCGCTGCGCGACGCCTACATCGCGGCGTACGCCGACGCCATGCCGCGCATCTTCCTGTACCTGGTGCCCGTGCTCGCCCTCGGCCTGATCATCGCCTTCTTCCTCAAGGAGAAACCGCTGGTGTCCCACAACGCCCCCCTCATCGAGCCGGAGACCACCGCGCCGCACCACGCCGCCGTTCCGCAGGCCAGGTCGCCGTACGCCGCCGGGATCGCCGTCTGCGGCACGGTCCAGCACCCCGACGGCACCGTGGTGCCCCGCGCCGCCCTCACCCTCATCGACGTCGCCGGGCAGCAGATCGGCCGGGGCGCCAGCGGCGACGACGGACGCTACGCCCTGGCCACGCCCGGCTCGGGCGCCTACGTCCTGATCGCCGCTGCCGGCGGGCACCAGCCGCAGGCCGTCTCCGTGACCGTGGGGGAGCGCCCGGTCGAGCTCGACGTGGTCCTCGGCGGCGCCGGACGCCTGGCGGGCAGCGTGCTCACCGCCGACGGCACCCCCGTGCGCGACGCCATCGTCACCCTCACCAACGTCCACGGCGAGGTCGTCGCCAGCACCCGCAGCGGACGCGAGGGCGGCTACGCCATCACCGAGCTGGTGGCCGGCGAGTACACCCTCGCCGCCAGCGCGCCCGCCTTCCGCCCGGCCGCCCTACCGGTCAGCGTGCAGGCCGCCCGGGAGACCCGGCAGGACGTCGAGCTGGCCGGGGGCGCCGTGCTGCGCGGCACCGTCCGGGCGAGCGGCGGCCGGGCCGTCGAGGACGCCCGGGTGACCCTGCTGGACGCCGCCGGGAACGTGGTCGACACCCTGACCACGGGGCCCGACGGCGGCTTCCGTTTCGTCGACCTCTCGTCCGGCGAGTACACCGTCATCGCCGCGGGATATCCGCCCGTCGCCACCGTCCTGCGGGTCGCCGGCGGCGGACGCACCGAGCGCGATCTCCAACTCGGCCACGAGGACTGAGCGCGGGGAGGGGCGGGCCCCGGCGGTGGTCAGCGGATGGATCGGCAGGGCGCCGCGCACCGGCTGCGCGACGCCCGGACGGCGGGAGCCGGACGTGTGACGGTCCGGCGGCGGGAGCCGTGCCCCCGCCCCGTGTCCCCGCCCCGTGTCCCGGGCACGGGCCTCGCCGGGTATGCCCCCCGACGGCGTCGGCCACTGGTCCGGACGGGTCCCGCACCCCTCCGCACCGGCCGTTGGTCTGGGCCGGTGAGAGTTTTCCACAGCCCTGGCTGCGACGTGGAACCAGCGCGTAACGTGACGTGACATGAAGATCCTCATCAGCGCCGACATGGAAGGCGCCACCGGTGTCACCTGGCCCGCCGACGTGCTGCCGGGGACGCCCCAGTGGGAGCGGTGCCGGTCGATGTTCACCTCGGACGTCAACGCCGCCGTGCTCGGCTTCTTCGACGGCGGCGCCGACGAGGTGGTCGTCAACGAGGCCCACTGGACCATGCGCAATCTGCTCCTGGAGCGGCTCGACGAGCGCACGGAGATGCTCACCGGGCGGCACAAGCCGCTGTCCATGGTGGAGGGCGTGCAGCACGGGGACGTGGACGGCATCGCCTTCGTCGGCTACCACGCGGGCGCCGGCATGGAGGGCGTCCTCGCCCACACCTACCTCGCCAATCAGATCACCGGCGTCTGGCTCAACGACGTCAGGGCCAGCGAGGGCCTGCTGAACGCCCGTGTCGTCGCCGAGTACGGGGTGCCCGTCGTCCTCGTCACCGGCGACGACGTGGCCTGCGAGGACGCCCTGGGCTACGCGCCCGGGGCACCCAAGGTCGCCGTCAAGGACCATGTGTCGCGGTACGCCGCCGTGTGCCGCACCCCGTCCCGCACGGCCTCCGACATCCGTGCCGCGGCCCGGACCGGGGCGGCGCTAGCCGTGCGGCACGAGCCGGTCGACGCAGGGCCGTTCACTGTGGCGGTCGAGTTCGACGCCGAACACCTGGCGGCCGCCTGCACCGTCGTCCCCGGTGTCGCCCGCGTGGCGGAGCGCAGGATCTCCTACACCCACACGACCATGTACGAGGCCATCCGCACCTTCAAGGCGGTCACCACGATCGCCTCGGCCGCTGTGGAGGAACAGTATGGCTGAGCAGCCGGAGAGCATCGACGACCGGGCACTCGACGAGGTCGTCCGCTTCACCTCCGACCTCATCCGGATCGACACCACCAACAGGGGCGGCGGCGACTGCCGCGAGCGCCCCGCCGCCGAGTACGCCGCCGAGCGGCTCGCCGAGGCCGGGCTCGAACCGGTGCTGCTGGAGCGCACCGAGGGCCGGGCCAACGTGGTCGCCCGGATCGAGGGCACCGACCCGTCGGCCGACGCGCTGCTCGTCCACGGCCATCTCGACGTCGTCCCGGCCGAGGCCGCCGAGTGGAGTGTCCACCCGTTCTCCGGGGAGGTCCGCGACGGGGTCGTCTGGGGCCGGGGCGCCGTCGACATGAAGAACATGGACGCGATGATCCTCGCCGCCGTCCGTTCCTGGGCGCGCTCCGGAGCACGGCCCCGCCGGGACATCGTGATCGCCTTCACCGCCGACGAGGAGGCCAGTGCCGAGGACGGCTCCGGGTTCCTCGCGGACCGGCACGCGGCCCTGTTCGAGGGATGCACCGAAGGGGTCGGCGAGTCCGGGGCGTTCACCTTCCACGACGGCACGGGCCGCCGGATCTACCCCGTCGCCGCCGGGGAGCGCGGCACCGGCTGGCTCCGGCTGACCGCGCGCGGTCGCGCCGGACACGGCTCCAAGGTGAACCGGGAGAACGCGGTCACCCGTCTCACCGCCGCGGTCACCCGTCTCGGGGAGCACGAATGGCCGCTGCGCCTGACGCCGACCGTACGGGCCTGCCTGACCGAACTCGCCGCCCTGTACGGCATGGAGGCCGATCTGGCCGACCTGGACGGCGTGGACACCCTGCTGGACAAGCTCGGTCCCGCCGCCCGGCTGGTCGAGGCGACGGTCCGCAACAGCACCGCCCCGACGATGCTGGAGGCCGGTTACAAGGTCAACGTCATCCCCGGGGAAGCCGTCGCCCATGTCGACGGGCGCTTCCTGGCCGGATTCGAGGACGAGTTCCGGGCCACCCTGGACCGGCTCACCGGACCCGACGTGGACTGGGAGTTCGCCCACCACGAGGTGGCCCTCCAGTCGCCCGTGGACACCCCGGTCTTCGCCCGGATGCGCGCGGCGGTCCAGGAGTTCGCGCCCGAGGGGCACGTGGTGCCCTACTGCATGTCCGGCGGCACCGACGCCAAGCAGTTCTCCCGGCTGGGCATCACGGGCTACGGCTTCGCCCCGCTGAGACTTCCGGAGGGCTTCGACTACCAGGCCCTCTTCCACGGCGTCGACGAACGCGTCCCCGTCGAGGCCCTGCACTTCGGCGTCCGCGTCCTCGACCGCTTCCTGCGCACGGCCTAGCGGGGAGACGGCGGGGGAGGCGGCGGCCACGACGGGGCGTCTTCCCACCGCCCGGGCGGCGGGAAGCGTGTGTTCGACGGCCGGGGGACGGGCCGGGCGCACCGCGCGGGCGGGCTGGGCCTGGACACGAACAGCGCCGGCCGGGGCGCGGCCCGTGGGCAGCCCGGCCCTTCTGGCCCCGATGGACGGAAAGGTCCTGCTGGTCCTGCTGTCCGTGGCGGCCGGTCGGGACGGATGACCGGGAAGAGTGAACCGGGGCGGCGGAGCGGGACGGTGCGAACCGGAACGGCACCCCGCCACGATGAAGAAGTAGAGAGACCGGAGGAGAACGATGGGGGAGACAGTGCAGACTCAGCCGTACGGATCGTGGCCCTCGCCCATCGACGCGGCGCTGGCCGCCGCGCACGACGGGCACCCGGACGACGTGGAGTTCGTCGGCGACGAGGTGTGGTGGACCGCGCCCCGGCCCGATGAGGGCGGCCGTCGCACCCTCGTTCGGCGCCGTGCCGACGGCACCGAGGAGTCGGTGCTGCCCGCGCCGTGGAACCTGCGGACCCGCGTCCTCGAGTACGGCGGCCGGGCCTGGGCGGCCGTCCCCGGTGGCTCGGGACCGCTGGCGCTGTTCAGCCACTTCCCCGACCAGCGGTTGTACGCCTGGGAGGTCGACGGCGTCACGGAGCCGCGTCCTCTGACCCTGGTCTCCCCGGTCGGCGGCGGACTGCGCTGGGCGGATCCGCAGCCGATGCCGGAGCGCGGCGAGGTGTGGTGCGTCCTGGAGGAGTTCACCGGCGACGCGCCCTCCGATGTGCGCCGGGTCCTGGCCGCGGTCCCGCTGGACGGTTCGGCCGCCGACGACCGCACGGCCATCCGTGAACTCACCGACGAACGTCACCGGTTCGTCACCGGTCCCCGGGTCTCCGCCGACGGGGACCGTGCCGCCTGGCTGGCCTGGGACCATCCCCGGATGCCCTGGGAGGGCACCGAACTGCGTGTCGCCGACATCGGCCCCGACGGGGTCCTCCACGGGGCCCGCACCGTCGCGGGCGGCCCCGAGGAGGCCGTCGCCCAGGCCGAATGGGCCCCCGACGGCGCCCTGCTGTACTCCTCCGATCGCACGGGCTGGTGGAACCTGTACCGCGACGGGGAGCCGCTCTGCCCCCGTGAGGAGGAGTTCGGCGGGCCGCTGTGGAAGCTCGGGCAGCGCTGGTTCGCCCCGCTGGACAACGGACTCATTGCCGTTCTGCACGGCCGGGGCGGCGCCGCCCTCGGCATACTCGACCCGGCCACCGGGGAGGTCGTGGACGCGGTCGGCCCCTGGACGGAGTGCGCGAGCACCCTCGCCGTGCACGGCACCCGCGTGGTGACCGTCGGCGCCGGTCCGCACCGGAGCCCCGAGGTCGTCGAACTCGACACGCGCACCGGCCGTGCCCGGGTGATCGGCGCCCCGCACGAGGACACAGTCGACCCCGCCCACTACCCGAGGTCGGCCGCGCGCACCTTCACCGGCCCCGGCGGGCGCGACATCCACGCCCACATCCACCCGCCCCACCACCCCTCCCGCACCGCTCCCGAGGGCGAACGGCCGCCGTACGTCATCTGGGCGCACGGAGGACCCACCAGCCGGTCCCCGCTGGTGCTGGACCTGGAGATCGCCTACTTCACCTCGCGCGGGATCGGGGTCGCCGAGGTCAACTACGGGGGTTCCACCGGATACGGCAGGGAGTACCGTGACCGGTTGCGCGAGCGCTGGGGCGTGGTCGATGTGGAGGACTGCGCAGCCGTCGCCCTGGCCCTCGCGGAGGAGGGCACCGCCGACCCGGCGCGGCTCGCCGTGCGTGGCGGCAGCGCGGGCGGCTGGACCAGCGCCGCGTCGCTGGCCACCACCGGGGTGTACGCCTGCGGCACCATCCGCTACCCCGTTCTCGACCTCACCGGGTGGGGCACCGGGGAGACCCACGACTTCGAGTCCCACTATCTGGAGAGCCTGATCGGTCCCCTCGCCGAGGTGCCCGACCGGTACGTGGAGCGGTCGCCCATCGAGCACGCCGACGGTGTCACCGCACCGTTCCTGCTGCTCCAGGGTCTCGACGACGTGATCTGCCCGCCTGCGCAGTGTGAACGGTTCCTGGCCCGTCTGGCGGGCAGGGGCGTTCCCCACGCCTATCTGACCTTCGAGGGCGAAGGGCACGGGTTCCGCAGGGCGGAGACCATGGTGCGCACCCTGGAGGCCGAACTCTCCCTTTACGCGCAGGTGTTCGGGATCGATGTGCCCGGCATCCCGACCCTGGAGCTGGGCACATGAGGGAGCGCGGGGGCGATCGCGTGGAGGAGCTGGCGCGGCCTGCCCGGCTCGCCCCCGGCGCCCGGGTCGCGGTCGTCGCGCCCAGTGGGCCCGTGCCCGAGGAGCGGTTGCAGGCCGGCCTCGATGTGCTGCGCGGCTGGGACCTCGACCCGGTGGTGGCACCCCATGTCCTGGACCGGCACGCCGCCTTCGGATATCTGGCCGGTGAGGACGCCGACCGGGCCGCCGATCTCCAGGCCGCCTGGTGCGATCCGGAGGTGGACGCGGTGCTGTGCGCCCGCGGCGGCTACGGAGCACAGCGGGTGGTCGATCTGCTCGACTGGGAAGCGATGCGCGCGGCCGGGCCGAAGGTCTTCGTCGGGTTCAGCGACATCACCGCGCTGCACGAGGCGTTCGCCACTCGGCTGGGGCTGGTCACCCTGCACGGACCGATGGCCGCCGGAATCGACTTCATCAAGAACGCGCGGGCTCAGGAACATCTGCGGGCCACGCTGTTCGCCCCGGAGACGGTCCGGGTCATCGCCTCCGCCGGGAGGGCCCTGGTGCCGGGCCGGGCGCGGGGTGTCACCCTCGGAGGCTGTCTCACCCTGCTCGCCGCGGAACTGGGTACGCCGCATGCCCGGACGTCGGCGCGCGGCGGGCTGCTCTGCCTGGAGGACGTGGGGGAGGAGGTCTACCGGCT
Organism: Streptomyces sp. SID8352; assembly: GCF_009862265.1. Lineage (GTDB taxonomy): Bacteria > Actinomycetota > Actinomycetes > Streptomycetales > Streptomycetaceae > Streptomyces. Next base: position 21,367 of record NZ_WWGX01000088.1, read on the forward strand.
GGACCGTTCGCTGACCCAACTGCTGCGCGCGGGCCTGCTCGACGGGGTGGGTGGTGTGCTGCTGGGTTCATGGGAGCGGTGCGAGCCCGCCGAGCGGCTGCGTCCACTGCTGGCAGACCGGCTCGGAGGTCTGGGCACACCGGTCGTCCAGGACTTCGGGTTCGGGCACTGCGAGGGGGCTCTGACCCTGCCCTTCGGAGTGGCGGCGGAACTCGACGCGGACGGCGGGACACTGACCCTGGACGCCCCGGCGCTGCGGTGACCGGCCGTCGGTCGCCGGTTTCGGAATCCTGGCTGCGCAGGCTTTCTGCAGTGTCCGCCCTTCTTGCAGTGCCTGCCCTTCCTGTAGTGCCCGCCGCCAACGGGTTCGCGATCGTGGAGGTTCCCGGGACGCGTGCGTGGTCCCTGGCCGGGGTCACTCGCCGGTCGGTGGCCACGCTGGCCACCGTGCCTCGGGGCTCCGGAGTCCCGGCGGCGTAGGCTGACGGTATGCCGCACGTCGCCGTCCCCTATCTCGCCGAGGGCCCCCGGGTGGGCCTGCGGCATTTCACCCACGGGGACGCCGAGGAGTTCGTCGCGCGGGCCCGCGAGAGCCGGGAACTGCACCGTCCGTGGCTGTTCCCGCCCGACACCGCGCGGGCCTTCGCCCCCTACGCGGCGCGGCTGATCGAGGATCCGGCCAGGGCGGGGTTCCTGGTGTGCGAGAGGGACGGCGGTGCCATCGCCGGGTTCGTCAACATCAACAACATCGTGCACGGTGCCTTCCGGAACGGTGCCCTGGGGTACGGCGCCTTCGCGCACGCGGCCGGGCGCGGCCTGATGCGCGAAGGGCTAAGGCTCGTGGTGCGGTATGCCTTCGGGCCGATGCGCCTGCACCGGCTGGAGATCAACGTCCAGCCCGGCAACACCGCCTCCATCGCCCTGGCTCGCGCCTGCGGGTTCCAGCGGGAGGGCTTCTCGCCGAGGATGCTCCACATCGACGGTGCGTGGCGGGATCACGAGCGATGGGCGATCACCGCCGAGTCCGTGGGCGTGGACTGAGTCAACGGGCCGAGCGGGCAGGGTCCGGCCGGGCGTCGGTTCAGGCGGCGTGGCGGTCGACGTACTCGTACACGACTCCGTCGGGGTGGCGGGCGATCAGATTGCGTCCGGCGGGCGTGGGGACCGGTCCGGCGATGATGTCGGCACCGAGACCGGTCAGGACCCGGTGCGTCTCCTCCACGTCGGTCACGGCGATGGTGGCGGTGACCTTGCGCAGTACTTCGAGCTGGGCCTCGGGGCCGCTCATCAGCAGGAAGCAGCCGACCGCCGCGACCGCGACGCCGCCGCGCTCGAATCGGAGGGCCCGGCCACCGGCCAGACCTTCGTAGAAGGGGATCGCCCGGTCCAGGTCGTCGACGTAGATGCGCAGGGTGGCTCCGAGAATGTCCATGCGGGGAAGCCTAGTTGGCGATCGGGGGCCTCCGCCCATGGAAGCCGGGGGCGGGGGTAACCGCATCGTATGAACCGCAGGGAACAGTTGGAGCAACTGGACAGGGAACTGGTCGACGAACTGGCGCGGGTGGCGCGCGAGACGGTGCGTGACGAACTGCGTGAGCAGACGCGGAAGCGGCGTCGCAGGGCGGCGTTCTACGCGGCGTCCGGTGCCGTCGCGCTGTATGCCGGGGCGGCGCTGGCGCTCGCCGCCGGGCTGGCCCTCGCCGGCGTGGTGCCGGGTTGGGCCGCCGCGCTGATCACCGCCGTGCTGCTGGGCGTCGTGGCCCAGATGCTGCGCGGGGCGGCCCGGCCCTCCGAGCACCGGCCCTCCGAGCAGCGGTCCTTCGAGGGAGGGGCCGAGGGACGGAGCGCCGGACACCGGCACACCATCGGCGGCGACGCACCGGCGGCGCCGCCGAGCGGGATGGGGTTGCCCTACCCGCCCACGCCGTCGGCGCCGCCCATGGCGCAGGGCGGGGCGACGGGTGTGCCGGGAGCCCCGAGGATGGAGCCGTCCCAGGACGAGCTGGACCCCGAGGCCCGGCGGAACGGCCGTTGACGGGCCTCCGCCGGTGCTGGGGCGTCCGGCCGCCGGTGGGGGGGTGCCCTCCCGGACGGGACGTGAGCCGAGTGATGAGGCCCATGCCGCGCGACACGAGGCGGCGGTGTCAGCGATGAGACGGCGCTGTCGGTCGAGGGACGACGAGTGCCCCCGGACCCGCTCCGGGGGCACTCGTGTGGGATGACATGGGTGTGGGTGTCGGGGCGTCTCGGCCCGGGGCGCGGGGGCGAGACGGTGCGGGGCGGGCCCGTCCGGCTGGTCCGTGGGGTGCGAGCGGGGACCGGCGTTCTTGAACCGCTGTGGACCGGTCGCCTGGGTTTGTTCATGGGGGACCTGTCCGGTTCCTTCATTTCGTGGTTCCGGTGGCAGGTGCGGGTCCCTCCTAGGGCTGGGGTGGGGCCGGGGCGGGTTCGGTTCGCCGTTCGGCGGTGATCAGGGGGAGCGGGGGGCGAGGGATTCCGCCGTGCCGGTGCAGGGGGCGTCGCAGCGTTCGGGGACGCTGCCGGCCGACTTCGCTTCGGGCCACTCAGGTTCGGGCTCCGCGCTATCGGGAGCGGGAGCGGCTGAGGCGGAGGGCCGTTCAGTGAGCGGCGGAAGGACGGTGCTCCGGGGCGTCGGGCTTCCACCGAAGAGCAACGCGTCGGCACCGTGCTCACCGCACCGTGTGTGCCGGGTGTTCGCGGCGCCTCTCCGAGGCGATCGGCCGACGTTCCGTCGGTGTGGGGCACCGCATCCGGCAGCGTGCCGGCCGGTGACCGCGCACATGTGGTGGAGGGCTCTTGGGGCCCACTCCGCGAGCGGCCCTCCGGAGCGGTACCGGAGGGGCGCGGCGCGGTAGGTCAGGGGTGGATGGCGCGGGGGCGGCGGGCGTGGGGGACGTTTGGCGGTGCGGGGCAGGGGGACGCGGAAGGCTCATGTGTACGCGAGAGTCCGGAGGCACATCGTGAGCCGACCCCGCGTCGTGATCGTCGGTGCCGGTTTCGCCGGGTACCGGACGGCACGCACCCTCTCCCGGATCGTCCGGCGCCGGGCCGACATCGTCCTGCTCAACCCGACCGACTACTTCCTCTACCTGCCGCTGCTGCCCCAGGTCGCCGCCGGGATGCTGGAGCCGCGCAGGGTCGGAGTGTCCCTCACCGACACGTTGCCGACGGTGCGGCTGGTGCTCGGGGAGGCGGACGGGGTCGACCTCGACACGCACACCGTGCGCTACACCTCGCCCGAGGGGCGCCCGGGCACCCTGGACTACGACCGGCTGGTGCTGGCCGCGGGCAGCGTCAACAAGCTGCTGCCGATCCCCGGGGTGGCGGAGCACGCCCATGGCTTCCGCGGGCTGCCGGAGGCGTTGTACCTGCGTGATCACGTCACCCGGCAGATGGAACTGGCCGCCGCGAGCGAGGACCGTGCGGAGCGGAGGGCCCGGCGCACCTTCGTGGTGGTCGGCGCGGGATACACGGGTACCGAGGTCGCGGCGCACGGCCAGCTCTACACCGACGCGCAGGCCCGCCGGGGCCCGGGGCGGGGCGGGCCCAGGCCGCGGTGGATGCTGCTGGACGTGGCGCCGAGGGTCCTGCCGGAGCTGGACGAGCGGCTCTCCCGCACCGCGGACAGGGTGCTGCGCCGGCGCGGGGTGGACGTGCGGATGGGCACGTCGGTGCGGGAGGCCACGCATGACGGGGTGGTCCTGACCGACGGCACGACCGTGGGCACCCGCACGGTGGTCTGGTGCGTGGGGGTGCGGCCCGATCCGCTGGTGGAGTCCCTGGGACTGCCCATGGAGCGCGGCCGGCTGCTCGTCGACGCCCACCTCCAGGTCCCCGGGTGGCCGGACCTCTTCGCCTGCGGGGACGCGGCCGCCGTGCCGGATCCGAACCGGCCGGGTGCGTACACGTCGATGACCGCGCAGCACGCCTGGCGGCAGGGCGCTGTCTGCGCCCGGAACGTCGCCGCGTCGCTGGGCGTCGGCGAGCGGCGGACGTACCGCCACCGGGACCTGGGCTTCGTGGTCGACCTGGGTGGCGCGCAGGCCGCGGCGAATCCGTTCGGCGTGCCGCTGTCGGGCCCGTTGGCGGGTGCGGTCACCCGCGGATACCACCTCGCGGCGTTGCCGGGCAACCGGGTGCGCGTCGCGGCGGACTGGGTGCTGGACACCGTACTGCCGCGCCAGACGGTGCAGTTGGGACTCGTACGGTCCTGGTCGGTGCCGTTGGAGTCGGCGTCACCGGAGCTGGCGCGGGTCCCGACGGGCCACGAGGGGACGCGGGGTGCGGGCGGCGGCCGTGAGACACCAGGGGCGCGGGGCGCGCGGGACGTGCGGGACGCGCCGAGTGTGCCGGGTGCGCCGGGCACGGAACCGGAACGGGGACGATCCTCCGGGGCGTCCGGGGCGTCCGGGGCGTCCGGGGCTTCGGGCGCCGCTATGACTCCCGGTACTGCCGCGGCTGTTGGAGCCGCAGAGACCGCCGGGGCCGCGCGGGAGCCGTCCGGTGAACGGAGGCCGGGCGGCGGCACCGCAGGGCATCGTCCCGCTACGGGTGCGGTCCCCGGCCGGACGGCTTCCGGACACCTGCCGGAGGGAGCCTCCGGTGGGGACCGGCCCGGTGGTGCGGCCGGTGCCGGTGCGGCCGGTGCGCTGCCGGGGGGCGCCGCTCAGGACGGGCCGGTCCGGGCCGGGGAGTCGGCGAAGCCCGGTCCCGCGGCGATCCCGGGACGACCGGAGCCGGGGGCGGCCGACGATCGGGCGGCGGGTCGGGGCGGTGCGGGTACGTCCCCCTCCGAATCGGTGATCACCGGGGGTCCGGCGAAGCCGGGCGCGTCCGGTGTCCCCGGGGAACGGGAGGCGTCCGGCGGTCGTTCGAGCGGTACCGGTCACGTCGGGAACCCGTCCCGCGCTGCCACCGATGACGGACCGGCGGGATCCGGACCCACCGGCGGGCGTGCGAAGCCCGGTCCGGCGGGTGCGACCGGCGCGTCCGGACGGGCCGACGGCCCCGGAAGGCCCGGACCCACGGGCGCTTCAGGGACGTCCGGTTCCTCCGGCGACCACGGGAGGTCCGGCTCGGCGGGCGCGCCGGGGAAGCCCGGGCCCGGTGGTGGACGCGGGAAGCCCGGCCGTCTTCACGCACCTCCGATGTCGGGGCCTTCCGATGGACCGGGTGGCTCCGGTCCCACCAGCGGTCACGGGACATCCGGCCGTGCAGGCGCATCCGGGGCCCACGGCACTACGAGCCGGTCCGCGGCGCCCGCCCCCGGCGATGGCTCCGCGCGACCCGGCCCCGCCGACCGCCCCGGGACCCCTGGCTCCGCCGACGGCACGGGGAGCCCTGGCTCCGCCGACGGTTCCGGGAAGTCCGGCCGGGCGGCCGGTGCCGCCGCGACACCGCGAGCCGACCGCGGTCGGGAGGCGAAGACCGGCGCGCCCGGCGCGCCCGGCGCCCACCCCAAGCCCGGCCCTCCCCCCGGCGCGCACGCTGAGCCTGCCGAGCCTCATGGCGGGCGCCCGAAGCCCGGCCCTCCACCCGGCGCGCAGACTGAGCCTGCCGAGCCTCATGGCGGGCGCTCGCAGCCCGCTCCGCCTCACGGTGCGCACCCCCAACCGGCCCAGCGCCACGGCGGGGACCCGAAGTCCGCTCCGCCTCACGGCGCGCACGCCGAGCCTGCCGAGCCTCACGGCGGCGGGCGCCCGAAGCCCGGCCCTCCCCACGGCGCGCACCCCGAGCCTGCCGAGCCCCCCGGCGCGCACCCCAAGCCCGGTCCTCCCCACGGCCGGAAGGGCGCCCGGGGGCCCGCCTCCGAGCCCCACCCCACTGCCGGACCGCCCCCCGGTGGGCCCCCCACGGCCGGACCTCCCGCGCCCGGACCCCCCGCGCCCGGCTCCCCTCCCGCGCCCGGGCCACCCGCCGCAGCGCCCCCGTCGAGCGGGCCCACCGGCGCGGAACCGTCATCCCCGGCCGCCCCGCCGAGGTCCGGCCCCCGTCCCCACTCCGGCCCGGGCCCCGCCGGTCCCCAGCCCCCGGCAGAGCAACCGCCCCCGGCGGGACAGCCGTCCCCGGCGGGGAAGCCGCCCACGGCGGAGAAGCCGCCCGGAACGACCCCCAGCCCCCCCGGGACCCACACCAAGCCCCCCGGGCCGCCGTCCCGTGCCCACGGCATCCCCAAGCCGCCGCCGGGCACCCGGGCCAAGCCCAAGCCCAAGCCGCCGCCCGGGGCCCGTGCCATGCCCGAGCGCCCGTCGGGCACTCGCACGGCGAACGCGGCCCCCGGCACCCCGACCCGTCACCGGGGTCGCGGGGTGCCGTCCGATCCCGGGCCGGAGGCGCCCCCCGGTCAGCCCCCGCCCGGCCCAGACGTCGCGCCCGGTCCCGTCAAGCGTTCCGACGGGCGGGCGAAAGGAGATTCATGAACACCGGAGAGATCACCGAACTCGGCCGGCAACTGCGCGTCGACAGCGTCCGGGCCGCCGCGGCCGCGGGGTCCGGACATCCGACCTCGTCGATGTCGGCTGCGGATCTGATGGCCGTCCTGCTCGCCCGCCACCTGCGCTACGACTTCGACCATCCCGACCACCCCGGCAACGACCGCTTCGTCCTCTCCAAGGGGCACGCATCCCCGCTGCTGTACTCCGCGTACAAGGCGGCCGGGGCCATCGACGACGACGAACTCCTCACCTTCCGCACCCTGGGCAGCCGTCTGGAGGGGCACCCCACGCCCCGGCGGCTGCCGTGGGTCGAGACGGCCACCGGATCGCTCGGCCAGGGCCTGCCCGTCGGCGTCGGCATCGCGCTCGCCGGCAAGCGGCTGGACCACGCCGACTACCGGGTGTGGGTGATGTGCGGTGACAGCGAGATGGCGGAGGGCTCCGTGTGGGAGGCCGCCGAGCAGGCCGGGTACGAGCACCTGGACAACCTCGTCCTGATCGTCGACGTGAACCGGCTCGGCCAGCGCGGTCCCACCCGGCACGCCCACGACCTGGACGCCTACGCCCGCCGCTTCCGGGCCTTCGACTGGCACACGGTCGAGATCGACGGCCATGACGTGGACGCCGTCGACCGCGCCTACGGCGAGGCCCTGTCCACCCGGGGCCAGCCCACCGCCGTCATCGCCCGCACCATCAAGGGCAAGGGAGTCGCGGCCGTGGAGAACCGGGAGGGGCAGCACGGCAAACCGCTGCCCGACGCCGACGAGGCCGTCGCGGAACTCGGCGGCCCGCGCGAGGGCCTGCGCGTCCGGGTGGCCGGGCCGCCCGCCACCCCGGCGCCGTACACCGGGGGCACCGGGCGGATCGAACCGCCCCGGTACCGCAGGGGCGAACGGGTCGCCACCCGTGACGCCTTCGGCGAGGCCCTGACCGCCCTGGGCTCCGCCCGCGGCGATGTCGTCGCCCTGGACGGCGAGGTCGGGGACTCCACCCGCGCCGAGTACTTCGCCAAGGAGCACCCCGAGCGCTACTTCGAGTGCTACATCGCGGAGCAGCAGATGGTCGCCGTCGCGGTCGGGATGGCGGCGCGCGGCTGGGTGCCGTACGCCTCCACCTTCGCGGCCTTCCTCACCCGCGCGCACGACTTCGCGCGGATGGCCGCGGTCAGCGGCTCCGGCATCAATCTCGTCGGCTCCCACGCGGGGGTCTCCATCGGCCAGGACGGGCCCAGCCAGATGGGCCTGGAGGACCTGGCGATGATGCGGGCCCTGCACGGCACGACGGTGCTCTACCCGTGCGACGCCAACCAGACGGCCCGGCTCGTCGCGGAGATGGCCGACCTGGACGGCATCCGCTATCTGCGCACCTCGCGCGGCGCGAGCGAGGTGATCTACGGTCCCGACGAGGAGTTCCCCGTCGGCGGGAGCAAGGTGCTGCGGTCCGGCGCCGGGGACCGGCTGACCGTCGTCGCGGCGGGCGTCACCGTCCACGAGGCGCTGACCGCCGCCGATGTGCTCGACCGGGAGGGCATCCCGGTCCGGGTGATCGACCTGTACTCGGTCAAGCCGGTCGACCGCGAGACGCTGCGCAGGGCGGCCGAGGACACCGGCTGCCTGCTGACGGTGGAGGACCACCGGCCCCAGGGCGGCCTCGGGGACGCGGTCCTCGACGCCTTCCGCGACGGGCGGCCCGTGCCGCGCCTGGTGCGGCTGGCGGTGGACACGATGCCGGGCTCCGCGACGCCGGCCGAGCAACTGCGCGCCGCGGGCATCGACGCCGAGACCATCGCGGCGGCCGGCCGGATGCTGGTCGAGCAGGCGGTCGTCGTCTGATCCCCCTCGTCCGCCGGGGACGGCAGGCCCACGCGCGCCGTCCCCGGCGGCTCCATGCCCGCTCCCCGGCGGGGCGTGTCGCGGCCGGGGTGCGGCGCGTCGAGGTGTGACACGTGTCGCGACCGCCGGGCGGTGCCCCCGCGCCGCAGTACCGGAGACGTGGCGTGCGCCGGGGCGTGCCGGAACGGCGCGTGCCCCGAGGGCCGGACAGAGATCTGACGGAAGGTCATGCGTACGTGGTCGGGGGGCGCAAGCGGTGGCGTACGGGGACCGTGAGCGGACATGACGCCGGTTCCGTCGCTTGCGCGTCGCGCCCCTGCGCGCTCCCGAGCCTCGTGTCCCGCCGGACCCGGCCGGGGGCATCGCGCGCCACCGAGCCTGCCGTCGTCCCGTGTGCGCCCGGGCGGCACGCTGCCACCCCGCGTCCGCCGGGTGGCCCGCCCCCGCCCGCGCGCCCCGCAGCGGCCTCCGGCCGGGCCGGGGGGTGCCCGCCGCAGGTCCCGTGCGGCGCCCGCGCCACCCGCCGCGCCCCCCTCGCCGTTCGTCAGTCACGCGTCCGACCCGGCCCAGCACATCCCTTCGATTCGCGCAACCGCAGAGGTTTGGTCCGGGAGCACGCGGCCACACGGAGGGGGAGGTGGTCATGTCTGACACAAGGAACACCGCCGGAAGGCAGAAGGACCCACGAGAGGGTTCCCCCCGGTCGAGGCGGTCACGGACGGACGCCGGCACCGGTGCCACCGACGGCGACGACGCCCATACCGGAACCGACAACAGAAGCGACGGCGGCGCCGGCCGCGACACCGGGAACGGGACCGACGGGACCGGCACGAGCACCCACCGCGACCGCGACGGGGACGGGACCGGCACCGACCGCGGCGCAACCGGGTCGTCCCGCGGCGCGGCGGCGGCCCGGCAGCCCGCCCCCATGGAGGTGCTGCGCGAGGCGCGTGCCCAGTTCGGTGAGCTGACCGGGCTGACCGCCGAATCCGTGTCGTCCTTCGAACGGACGGAGGAGGGCTGGTCGCTGGAGGTCGAGGTGCTCGAACTGGAGCGGGTGCCCGACACGATGAGCCTGATGGCGAGCTATCTGGTCGAGTTGGATCCCGAGGGAACGCTCACCGGGTACCGCCGGGCCCGGCGGTACGAGCGCGGCCGGGCCGACGGGCGCTAGACCGCGTGGCCGACCCCGGCGGCACGCCCGCCGGACGGGTCGGCGCGCCCGGCCCGGGGCCCCGACGGCAGGGAGCCGCGCGCAACGTCAGGGAGCCGCGCGCACGGCGCAATCACGGCGGAAGGGTTGTCGTGTTTCCCGTGCGCGGAGGCGCCGGTGAGCGAGGGGAACGGCCCGGCGGCGCCGGGACGCGCCCGCACGCCGTGGCCCCGGCGGGAGGGACCGTACGGCGCCGCACGGACGAGGGCCCCGCACATCCGGAGAAGGACCCCGCGTCCAAGGACCCCGGACGCCCGGGACGCCCCGGACACCCGGGAGAGCAGAGAGAGCCGAGAACACCGGACAGCGACAACCCGGACACCGACAACAACCCCGGAAACCGAGAACCCGGAGACAGGGAGGTATCGCCGGAATGACAGTCGTACCGGCACAGCAGGGTGGCGGCGGAGGCGGCAGCAGCGGCCTCTACGACGTGCTCGAACTCGTTCTGGACAGGGGGCTCGTCATCGACGCCTTCGTGCGCGTCTCCCTGGTCGGCATCGAGATCCTGAAGATCGACGTACGGGTCGTGGTCGCCAGCGTCGACACGTATCTGCGCTTCGCCGAGGCGTGCAACCGGCTCGACCTGGAGGCCGGGCCGCGCAAGGACCCGGGCCTGCCCGATCTGGTCGGGGAGATGACCGAGTCCGGCGCCCGGGGCAAGTCCAAGGGAGCGCTGTCCGGCGCCGCCGAGACCATCTCCGACGCGTTCAAGCAGGCCCGGGAGGGCGGTTCCGAGGGCGAGTCCGCTCCCCGGGCCCGCACCCGCAAGGCCGCCCCGTCGCGCCGGAAGGAGGAGCAGGAATGAGTACGTACGTCTACGGCATCACGGCCGAAGCGCATCCCGCGCTCCCGGAGGGCCTGGTCGGCGTCGGGGACCCGCCGCGCGCGGTGCGGGTCCTCAGGGAGGGCGAGCTGGCCGCCGTGGTCAGTGACGCCCCCGAGGGGCTGCGGCCCAAGCGCAGGGAGCTGCTGGCCCATCAGGCCGTGCTCAGCGAGACGGGCGCCGACGGGTGCGTGCTTCCCATGCGGTTCGGCAGCGTCGCCCCGGACGACACGGCGGTCACCGCCGTCCTCGCCCGGCGCGCCGGGCACTACCGGGAGCGCCTGCGGGCGCTGGACGGCCGCGTCGAGTACAACGTCAAGGCCAACCACGTGGAAGAGGCCGTGCTGCACCACGTGATGGCGGAGAACCCGGAGATACGCGCCCGGGCCGAGGCCAACCGGCAGGCCGGGGGCGGGGACTACGAGGACCGGATACGGCTCGGCGAGCTGGTCGCGGCGGCGGTGAAGGGCAAGGAGGCGGTGGACGGCACCGCGCTGGAACGGGCCCTTGAACCGGTCGCCGAGTCCGTGAGCAGGGGCCCCGACTCCAGCGGCTGGCTGGCCAACGTGTCGTTCCTCGTGGACCGGGAGTCGGCCGACGCCTTCCTCGCCGCCGTGGAGCGCGCCCGCGCCGCCCTGCCGCACCTGGAGGTACGGGTCAACGGCCCCCTGCCGCCGTACAGCTTCGTCGAGCCCGGACCGGCCGAGCCCGCGGGCACCGACGCGGGCCGCGCGCACGGCTCGGCGCCGACCGGGACGGGGTGACGGGCCGCGTGGGACTCATCTCGGAGGTCCTGATGCTGCCGCTGGCACCGGCCCGCGGCAGCGTCTGGGCCATCGGACAGGTGATGAGGGAGGCGGAGCGGATCTACTACGACCCCGGAACGATCCGCGCCGAACTCGCCCGGCTGGAGGAGGCGCTGGAGGCGGGGGAGATCACCGAGGAGCAGTTCGACCAGCAGGAGGACGCGCTGCTGGACCGGCTGGAGACGGCGACGCGCACGGGCGCGGGATTGGGCAACGGTACGGCGCCATGAACCGAACGGGACTGGGCCTCGCGATAGGGGCCGGATATCTGCTGGGACGCACGAGGAAACTGAAACTCGCGGTCGCCGTGGGCACCATGGTGGCCGGCCGGAAACTGAACCTGACACCGTCGGGCGTCGCGGAACTGGTCTCCGCCCGCCTGCGGGACAACCCGCAGTGGAAGGAGATCGGCGACCAGCTCCGCGGCGACCTGCGAGGGGTGGGCACGGCCGCGACCGGTGCCCTGGTGGAACGACGGATGGACGCCCTCGCCGACCGGCTGCACGGACGCACCGAGCGGATGCGCGACCGGCTCTCCGGCGCGGTGCCGGCACCGGAGGCGGAGACGGAGCCCCCGGACGACACGGACGACACGGCGGGCACGGCGGACACCGGGGACGGCGGAGCCGCGGAGGACTCCGGCGACGGCCGGGACGGGGCGAGGCGTACCGGGACCGGGACCCGGACCCGGACCCGTGGGGCCCCCGGGGGACAGGCCCGCTCCGGTGAGCCCGGGGCGGCGAAGTCCGCCGCGAAGGCCCCCGCCAAGCGGGCCGCCGCGAAGGCGTCGGCGAAGAGGACGCCCGCGAAGAGGACCGCCGACCCCGAGGACCGCACGGCGGCCAAGAAGACGCGGTCCGCCGGGAAGTCGGCGGCTCCGCGGGCGGGGGAGACCCGGCGGACGGCCGGCGCCGGCCGGACGAAGGGCGGTGGTGACCGGTGACGGACACCCCGGCACCGGCGGCCTCCGCCGTCGGCGGCGCCGCGAAGCGCAGCCCGCTCGGCGAACTGGCCCGCAGCGAGGCGGCCGACCGGCTCAAGGCCGAGGCACAGGAGTATCTCGCGGCGCGGGCCCAGCAGTTGCTCGCCGGAGCGGGCCGCAGGCTCGGCGAGACCACCAACCGGCTCAACGACATCGCCGAGGGCAACAGCCCCGGCCTCGCCCGGCTCGCCCTGGACGGCGGACGCAAACTGGCCGAGGGCAAGGGCCCCCTGCGCAGCGCCCTGGAACTCGGCGCCTCCCGCGCCAAGGAGCGCGTCGTCGGCGCCGTCCGGAACGCGGTCGGCGGCAGGGGCGGACGCCACGGCGGCTCCGGCAACCGGCCCACGGTCATCATCGAGTACGCCGACGTCGGCGTACCGCTGCGCACCGCCTACGACCAGTGGACCCGCTACCAGGACTTCAGCGCCTTCGCCAAGGGCGTCAAGAGCGCCCGGCGAGCCGACGGCACCACCTCCGACTGGCAGATGAAGGTCTTCTGGTCCAACCGCAGTTGGAAGGCGAGGACCACCGAGCAGGTGCCGGACGACCGGATCTCCTGGACGTCGGAGGGCGCCAAGGGCACGACCCAGGGCGTCGTCAGCTTCCACCCGCTCGCCGACCGGCTCACCCGCGTGATCCTGGTCATCGAGTACTACCCCAAGGGCCTCTTCGAGAAGACGGGCAACCTCTGGCGCGCCCAGGGCCGCCGTGCCCGGCTCGACCTCAAGAACTACGTCCGCCACGTCACCCTCAAGGGAGAGGCGGAGGACGGCTGGCGCGGCGAGATCCGCGACGGCGAGGTCGTCCGCGACCACGAGGAGGCGCTCGCCGAGGAGGAACGGGAGCAGGGGCCCGACGAGGCCGAGGGCGACGGCCCCGGCGACGGGGAACCGGAGGCCGGCCACGAGGAGACCGCCCCCGGTGACGAGGACGACGGATACGACGAGGACGACGGGGACGACGGGGACGACGGGGACGGCCCCCTCGGCGAGGACGACGGCGCCGAGGAGGAAGAGGAGGAGAACGGGGAACCCGGTGCGCAGGCCGTGGACGGGCCGGACGAGCCGTACGACGACGAGGAGGACCCCGGCGAGCCCGCCCCGGAGGACGAGTACGACGAGGAGGACCCCGAAGAGGAGTACGTCGCCCCCGACGAGGACGAGGACGACGGCGAGGACGTCGTGGACGACGAGTACGAGGACGACGAGTACGCGGAGGGCGGGAGCCGTCGATGACCACCCCCAGCAGACTGCCCGACCCCTATGGCCAGGGGCAGGGCGCCAACCTCGCCGACATCCTGGAACGGGTGCTCGACAAGGGCGTCGTCATCGCCGGTGACATCCGGATCAATCTGCTCGACATCGAACTGCTCACCATCAAGCTGCGGCTGGTCGTCGCCTCCGTGGACAAGGCCAAGGAGATGGGCATCGACTGGTGGGAGTCCGACCCGGCGCTGTCCTCGCGGGCCCGGCGGGACGAACTGACGAAGGAGAACGCCGAGTTGCGTCAGCGGCTCAGAGAACTGGAACCGGGCCGCGTACCGGGGGAGGAGGCACCGTGACCCGACTGCGCTACGTCTACGCCGTCTGCCGACCCTTCGCCGCGGCCCTTCAGTCCCAGCTCTCCGGGGTGGCGGGCGATCCGCCGAGGCTGCTCGCCCACCGGGGGCTGGTGGCGGTCGTCAGCCATGTGCCCGAGGCCGACTTCTCCGAGGAGGCGCTGCGGGCGCACCTGGAGGACCTGGACTGGCTCTCCGGCACCGCCCGCGCCCATCAGCAGGTCGTCGACGCGCTCACCGCCGTCACCACACCGCTGCCGCTCCGGCTGGCCACGGTCTTCCGGGACGACAGCGGGGTGCGGACGATGATGGAGGAGCGCGGGGACGGCTTCCGGAGCACCCTCGACCGGCTGGCGGGTCGCGTGGAATGGGGCGTCAAGGTGTACGTCGAGCAGGAGCGGGAGCCCGCCGGGGCGGGGGCCGCCCCGGCGTCCCGCCCCGCCTCGGGCCGGGATTACCTGCGGCGGCGCCGGATGCGCAACCGTGCGGACGAGGAGCGCTGGTCCCGGGCCGAGGAGTGCGCGACGCGTCTGCACGACGCCCTCTCCGCCCGTGCCGACGCGGCCCGGCTGCACGCGCCGCAGAACCCGGAGCTGTCCGGGGCCGCCGGGAGGAACGTGCTCAACGCCGCCTATCTGGTGCCCCGGGAGACCTGCGAGGAATTCGTGGAGACCGTGGACGCGCTGAAGGGCGGGACCACTCCCGGAATCCGCGTGGAACTGACCGGACCGTGGGCCGCGTATTCCTTCGCCGGAGAGGAGAACGGGGGACGGGACGCCCCGGAAGGGAAAATCCCGGCGGGAAAGGATTCGGCAGGAAACGATCCGGGAGGGAACGGACGGCCGGGAAACGGGCCGGGGGAACAGGGCCCGGCGGGAACGGGAGCGGAAGGAAGGGACCCGCGAGGGTCGGGCCCGGCCGGAAGCGGTCCCGGCGGGGGCGGCCCGGGCGGGAGGAGGGGCGGGCGGGAGGACGCGGGCGGCCCGGGCGGACCGGGCGGGGGAACCGCCGGGGGGCCCGGTGGCGGACCGACCCGTCCCGGGGAGGCGCCGTGATCGTGGAGCGCCGCGAGATCGCCCTGGTGGACCTGCTCGACCGGCTGCTGGCCGGCGGCGTCGTCATCACCGGCGACCTCACCCTGCGCATCGCGGACGTGGATCTGGTCCGCATCGACCTCAACGCCCTGATCAGCTCGGTCAACCGGGACGTCCCGGCGCCCTGGGGGGAGTGACATGTCCGAACACCCCGGCAAGCGGCTCGCACTCGAACCCGACACCGTCGAACGCGATCTGGTCAAACTGGTGCTGACGGTCGTGGAACTGCTGCGCCAGCTCATGGAGCGGCAGGCGCTGCGCCGCGTGGACGAGGGGGATCTGAGCGAGGAGCAGGAGGAGCGGATCGGGCTCACCCTGATGCTGCTCGACGACCGCATGGCGGAGCTGCGCGACCGCTACGGACTGCGGCCCGAGGACCTGAACCTGGACCTCGGGCCGCTGGGACCGCTGCTGCCCCGGGAGTGACCCTCCCGGGGCAGCAGCCCTGCTCTCCTCACCCTCCTCGGCTCACCGCACGCGGCTCACCACTTGTACCAGCGGCCCCTGCCGCCGCCCGCGGTCGTGCCGCGCATGAGAAAGCCCAGCAGCCAGATGACGAGAACGGCCAGTGCGATCCACCACAGGACCTTCACCGCGAATCCGATACCGAAGAGGACCACGGCGAGAAGCAGTACGAGCAAAAGCGGAAACATAGTGTCAACCTCCTGCCCTACTGGTGTCCCCGATTTCACCGTTCAGGCATGCGTCACGCGGATTTCCGGCACAGGATCTCTCCGTTGAGCACGCTGAACCAGCCCTCCGGACACGCTCCCCATTCCCGCCAGGCCGCCGAGACGGCCCGCAGCCGCTCCGGCGTCGCGTGACGGCCCTCGGTGGCCCGGTCGGCGTAGGACGACTCCAGGGTGCGGTCCGCCCACAGGCCGCTCCACCACTCCCGCTCCTCGGGAGTGGCGTAGGTCCAGGTGCCGGAGCTCGCGGTGATGTCGGTGAACCCCGCCTCCATCGCCCAGGCCTTGAGCCGCCGCCCCGCGTCCGGCTCGCCCCCGTTGGCGCGGGCCACCCGGTGGTAGAGGTCCAGCCAGTCGTCGAGACCCGCCGAGGCCGGGTACCAGGTCATGGCGGCGTAGTCGGCGTCCCGCACGGCGACGAGACCGCCCGGCCGGGTCACCCGCCCCATCTCGCGCAGGGCCCGCACCGGATCGCTCACGTGCTGGAGCACCTGGTGCGCGTGGACCACGTCGAAGGTGTCGTCCGGGTAGTGCAGCGCCTGCACGTCCGCCACCTCGAAGGAGACGTTGGCCAGGCCGCGCCCCGCGGCGGTGGCCGCCGCCCGCTCCAGGATCCCCGCGGCCCGGTCCACGCCGGTCACCCGGCCCCCGGGCACCAGCGCCGCCAGATCGGCGG
This sequence comes from Streptomyces sp. SID8352, assembly GCF_009862265.1. GTDB lineage: Bacteria > Actinomycetota > Actinomycetes > Streptomycetales > Streptomycetaceae > Streptomyces. Next base: position 37,498 of record NZ_WWGX01000088.1, read on the forward strand.
TGATGGTGCCCGGCCCGCAGCCGACGTCCAGGACCGTCATGTGCGGCTCCAGCGAACCGAGCAGGTAGGCGGCCGAGTTGGCGGCGGTGCGCCAGGTGTGCGAGCGCAGCACGGACTCGTGGTGCCCATGGGTGTAGACGGCGGTCTCCCGAGGCTCGGGCATGGCTGGTCCCCTCTCCAAGCGGCTGACGGCACGCCGGAACGCGGGGTACGGACCCCGTCCGACGACAGGTTCACCGTACGCCCGCGCTCCATATGATGAGACCGCTGTTTCGCGATGTGGACCGAACGGGGGAGGTTCAGCCGGCCGTCCCGCCCGGCTCGCGACCGCTCAGCGGACGGTAGACGGTGAGCGCCTCGGGGAGCTTCTCCAGCGTCAGGTCGCCCTCGGTCTCGGTCAGCTCGCCGTCGTACGCCAGCAGCGTGCCGGGGGCGACGCCGGACAGCCGCAGCCGGGGTGTGCGGACCGCCGCGTGGGCGGGGGAGCGGGTCAGCGGACCGGCCAGGGCCGCCGACAGCAGCCGCAGCGCGGGCCACCGCCCGCCGTGCACCACCCGCACGTCGAGCTGCCCGTCGGCCATGTCCAGCCGCCGGCCCGAGGCCAGCCCCCGCCGGTGGTAGGTGCCGTTGCCCGCGAACAGCATCCAGAGCGGGCGCCTGCGCCCCCGCACCTCGGCCTCCAGGGGGTGCCGGTCGGCGCGCAGCACCCGCACCGCGCCGAGCACCCCCGCCGGCCAGCCGCCGATCCGGGGCGACCAGTGCTCCCGCTCGCGCACCAGCTCGGGGTACACGCCCAGGCTGAAGGTGTTGAGGAAGATCCCGTGCCGCCCGCCCGAGGCGAACCGGCCCACGTCCACCCGGACGCCCTCGCCCGCCTCCAGGGCCCGGCAGAGGTCCCGCGCGTCCTCCACCCCGAGGTCGTAGGCGAAGTGGTTGAGGGTGCCGCCGGGAAGCACCGCGAGCGGCAGCCCGTGGCGCAGCGCCAGTTCGGCGGCGGCGTTCACGGTGCCGTCGCCGCCGCACACCCCGAGCACCCGCGCCCGTCCCGCGGCGTCCTCCAGCTCCGCCCGCACCTCCTCCGGCGCGCACTCGATGACCTCGGCCTTCGGCAGCGCGTCGCACAGCGCCCGTACCCGGTCCGAGGTGCCCGAGCCGATGTTGGCCACCAGGACCAGGCCGTCGCCCTCGGGCAGCGCCGGAACCTCGGCGCGCGGCCGGGCGGGCGGGGTGAGCTGCGCCCGGGTCGGCACCAGGCCCCGCACGGCGAACGCGGCCCCCGCGCCCAAAAGCACGCCCGCCAGCACGTCGCTCGGGAAGTGCACCCCCGTGTAGACGCGGGACAGCGCGACCGCCCCGGCCAGCGGGGCCACCGCCGCGCCCCAGCCCGGGGACTCCAGGGCCACCCCGGTCGCGAAGGCCGCGGCCGAGGCGGCGTGCCCGGACGGGAACGAGGTGGTGACCGGCTGCCGCTTCAGCCGCCGCACCAGGGGCACCGCGTCGAGCGGGGGGCGCGAACGGCGCACCGAGCGCTTGCCCAGGGTGTTGATCGTCAGGGAGGCCAGCCCCAGCGAGGCCAGCCCCCGGGCCGCGGCCCGCCGGGCCCTCGGGGTGCGCGAGGCGGCCACCGCCGCCGCGGCGGCGACCCACAGCACCCCGTGGTTGGCGCCGCGGCTCAGCCGGGGCAGCACACGGGTGGCGGCGGGCCAGTCACGGGTGGCGACGGCTTCGAAGACACGGTGGTCCAGCCGCATGAGGCCGTCGCGCAGCGGGCGCGGTCCGGGTGCGGGGAGGGTGAGGTCGACGTCGGGGCTCATGCCTGCCCGCCTACCCCGAGAAAGGGGTTTCTCGCGCCGGACGTCCGGGCGGCCGCGCCGACCGCCCACCGGGGCCGCCCTCGGGCCCGGTGGGCGAGGAGCGGCACACTGCCGAGGGCAGGGCCTCTCCCCGGTCCGGCGACGGCGCGTTCGGTGGGGAGCGGGACGTCGGGTTCGGCCCCTGCCCCCGGTCCGGCCCTCCGGCCCGGGCAGGGCCGAACCCCGGTCCGGCCCGGTGCCCGCCGCCGCTGGTCCGGCCCCCGGCGTGGGCGGGGCCCGGCTCGGGTCCCGCCGGTTGCGGCCGCCCGGTGCGCCCCGGGCGGGTCCTCCCCGGCCCCGGCACGGCCCGCGCCCCGCCCGCGCCCCCGGATATCGGTTTGCCACGGTCCCCGGACGCCCCGCACAATCCGGTTCCATGGGTCACCTCGAAGCCGCGCACCTGGAGTACCACCTGCCCGACGGGAGGACGCTCCTCGGCGATGTCTCCTTCCGGGTGGGCGAGGGTTCCGTCGTGGCCCTCGTCGGGCCCAACGGCGCGGGCAAGACCACGCTGCTGCGCCTGCTCTCCGGCGAGCTGAAGCCGCACGGCGGCACCGTCACGATCAGTGGCGGGCTCGGCGTCATGCGGCAGTTCGTGGGCTCGGTGCGGGACGAGACGACCGTGCGCGACCTGCTGGTCTCCGTCGCGCCGCCGCGCATCCGCGAGGCCGCCCGCGCCGTCGACACCGCCGAGCACGCCATCATGACCGTCGACGACGAGGCCGCCCAGCTCGCCTACGCCCAGGCGCTCGCCGACTGGGCCGAAGCGCGCGGCTACGAGGCCGAGACCCTCTGGGACATCTGCACCACCGCCGCGCTCGGCGTCTCCTACGAGAAGGCCCAGTGGCGGCAGGTGCGCACCCTGTCCGGCGGTGAGCAGAAGCGCCTCGTGCTGGAGGCCCTGCTGCGCGGCACCGACGAGGTGCTGCTGCTCGACGAGCCCGACAACTACCTCGACGTGCCGGGCAAGCGCTGGCTCGAGGAGCGGCTCGCGGAGACCCGCAAGACCGTCCTGTTCGTCTCCCACGACCGGGAGCTCCTGGCCCGCGCCGCCCAGCGGATCGTCTCCGTCGAGCCGGGGCCCGCCGGTGCCGACGCCTGGGTGCACGGCGCGGGCTTCGCCACCTTCCACGAGGCCCGCCGCGAGCGCTTCGCCCGCTTCGAGGAGCTGCGCCGCCGCTGGGACGAGAAGCACGCCCAGCTCAGGAAGCTGGTGCTGACGCTCCGGCAGGCCGCCGCTGTCAGCCATGAGATGGCCTCCCGTTACGCGGCGGCGCAGACCAGGCTGCGCAAGTTCGAGGAGGCCGGACCGCCCCCCGAGCCGCCGCGCGAGCAGGACATCCGGATGCGGCTGAAGGGCGGGCGCACCGGCGTCCGCGCCGTCACCTGCGAGGGCCTCGAACTCACCGGCCTGATGAAACCCTTCGACCTGGAGGTCTTCTACGGCGAGCGGGTCGCCGTCCTCGGCTCCAACGGCTCCGGCAAGTCGCACTTCCTGCGCCTGCTCGCCGGCGACACCGTGGCCCACACCGGGGGCTGGAAGCTGGGCGCCCGCGTCGTGCCCGGCCACTTCGCCCAGACCCACGCCCACCCCGAGCTGCTGGGCCGCACCCTGCTCGACATCCTGTGGACCGAGCACTCCCAGGACCGGGGCGCCGCCATGTCCCGGCTGCGCCGCTACGAGCTGACCCAGCAGGCCGAGCAGACCTTCGACCGGCTTTCCGGCGGCCAGCAGGCCCGTTTCCAGATCCTCCTGCTGGAACTGGAGGGCGTCACCGCCCTGCTGCTCGACGAGCCGACCGACAACCTCGACCTGGAATCGGCCGAGGCGCTCCAGGAGGGGCTGGAGGGCTTCGAGGGCACGGTCCTCGCCGTCACCCACGACCGCTGGTTCGCCCGCTCCTTCGACCGCTACCTCGTCTTCGGCAGCGACGGCCGGGTCCGCGAGACGGCGGAGCCCGTCTGGGACGAACGCCGGGTGGAGCGCGCCCGCTAGCGCTCCCCGCAGCCCGCAGCCCGCAGGTCATCGTCCGACCGTGCGCCCCGTCCCGCCGGGGTACGGCGCGGGGGCGCACGCACCGCGCCCCGGGCCGGGCCCCGGCCGGGCCCGGGGCACGCGCCGCGCTCCGTGGCCGGGTCCGCCGCGGCCCCGGTCCGGGGCGGCGGCGTCACCGCCAGCGCAGCAGCGCGCCCAGGCCGCCCACCGGCGCGCGGTCCGCCGGGCCGCCGCGCAGCGCCGGGGTCATCGAGACGGCCGGGGCACCGGTCATCACCACCGAGCGCAGCAGCGCGTCGTCCGCGCGGGCCGCCCAGGAGTTCTGCTCGCCGAGCGTGCTCAGCTCCGTGCGGCGCACGGCGAGCTGGTCGGCGTCCTCGCCGATCCACACCTCGCGGTGGGTGTCCGGCCCGTCCGGGATGACCAGCAGTTCGTCGATGCGGTGCTCCCGGGCCGCCTCCACCAGCGCCGGCACGCCCTCCGCCGCTCCGGCCCGGCCCTCGTCGTCCGGTGCCCTGGCGGCCAGGAACCGCTCCAGGTCCTCCCGCGCCCTCTCCCGCACATGGTCGTCGCGCAGCCGCTCCACCTCCCCGTCCAGCAGCCGGCTGCCCGCGCCGTGCCCGGCCTCGGTCACCCGGTCGCGGAGCCGCTTGGGCAGCCGCTCGCGCACCGCGCGCCGCTCCCGGTCGTCGCCGACCAGGATCAGCAGGTCGGCGCCGGTCTCGTCCTGGCACACCGCGAGCGCGTCCGCGACCTCAGCCGCGTTGTGCTCCCAGGTGTTCTCCACCCGGAGCTGGAAGTGGCGCTCGGACCAGTCGGCCGAGCCGGTGCGGTGCAGCGGCCACTGCCTGCCGGTCACCGAGCCCGCGTCCCGGCTGCCCAACGCGGTCCGCAGCTCGAAGTCGGCGCCCTTGCGGTCGATGTACGCCACCACGGACAGCGGGTCCTCGCCCGCCAGGTCCAGCAGCGGCGCCACGTGCGGCAGCGGTGCCCAGTCCGCCGTGGTCCCGCCGTACGGGGCGCGCGCCAGCGGCGGGTCGAGGACCACCCGCCCGGCCCGTGCGAACAACGCCCGTCCATGGGGGTCGGAGGCGTGCCGCAGCTCGTTCACCGCGTCCCGCACGGCCCGGCAGGTCGCGTCGTCCGCGCCCTGGTCCGCCAGCTCCCGGGCGATCGCCTCGGCGGTCAGCTCGCGTTCGTGCGCCGTGTCCTCCGTGTGCCGGGAGAGATCGACGTACACGGAGGCCCAGGGGCCCGGGTCCGCGTAGAGCGGATGCAGAAAGGCGAGGTCCATGTCTGGCTCCCTCCCGGAGGGGCGCTCGGGGGTGGTCTTGCCCGGGGGCGGGTACCCGGACGGCATGAACGAACACGACACGCGGGACGGCGCCCCGTCCGGAGTGGATCCGGCCCGGCTGGACGACCAGCAGCTCATGAAGGAGCTGGAGACCATCCACCGCACGCGCCACGACACGCTGCTCTACGGGTCGAACGGCGCCCTGCGCGCCCACAACGACCGGATGGCGCGGCTGGAGGGGGAGTGGCTGCGCCGCAACCCCCGGCGCTCGGTCGTCGCCGGACGGACCCGTGAGGGCGCCCGCGGCCGGATCAGCGGCGAGGCGGCGGCACCGGCACCGGGGGGCTGAGCGCGTTCCCGTCCCGCCGCGCAGGGCCCGGCCCCGGCGGTACCCGCCCGGTCCAGGCCCTTCGGTGTGGACCGGGCGGATCGCTCCCTCGCGGGCCGGTCCACACCGGCGGTCTTCGGGAGCACCCCGGGACACACGGGCCCGCGTGTCCCGGGGTGCTCCCGAAGACCCCGGGACACACGGGTCCGGCCGGTTCTTCCCGTTCCCGGTCCGGTGAGGAGGGCCGGTGCTCACCCGTCCGGGCGGTGGATTCACGGTTCCGACCGTGCGCCGGACGGTGCCAGTGCCTGTGCGGCGCCGAGCGGCGGTGTCGGCCGAGGGCGGTCCCGTCGGCCGACACCGCCGACGCCCACGTGGGAAGCGGACCGCCCGGCCCCGGGGCTCCCGCGACCGGGCGCGGCTCTGCGGCTCAGGCCGTGGCCGATGCGCCCGCCTCGGCGAACTCCGCGAGGAAGGCCGCACAGAACGCCTCCAGGTCGTCCGGCCGACGGCTGGTGACGAGGACGCTCTCACCGTGGTCGCAGACCCGGACCCGCTCGTCGACCCAGGTGGCCCCGGCATTGCGCAGGTCGGTCCGCAGACTCGGCCAGGAGGTCAGCACCCGGTCGCGGACCACGTCCGCCTCGATCAGCGTCCACGGCGCGTGGCAGATCGCGGCCACCGGCAGGCCGCGCGCGAAGAAGTCCCTCACGAACGCCACGGCCCTCCCGTCCGTGCGCAGGAAGTCGGGGTTGGCCACGCCGCCCGGCAGCACCAGGCCGCCGAAGGCCTCGGCCGAGGTCTCGCCGACCACCTCGTCCACGGGGAAGGTGCCGGCCTTGTCGAGGTGGTCGAACGCCTGGATCTCGCCGGACCGCGTGGAGACGAGCACCGGCTGGTGGCCCGCCCCCTCCGCCGCCCGCCACGGCTCGGTCAGCTCGACCTGCTCCACGCCCTCGGGTGCGCTCAGGAATGCGATGCGCATGGGGTTCGGCTCCTGTTCCGGTGGACGCCGGGCCGTCCGGGCCGGGCGTCCACCCGTGTCCTTCGTACGCCGTCGGATGCCGGGGCCGTTCAGGGACGCCCGGCACCGCCGGTCTCGGTCAGGGCGACGGCCAGTTCCTGGACGTTGCCGTAGCGGGCCTTGCGCGGCAGCCGCTCCATGCCCTCGACGAGGACGTCGGGTGCGTGGCCGAGACGCAGGGCCCGGCCCAGTTCCCCGGGGCCCGCCGGGAAGGCGCCCCGGGTCAGGGTCCGGGCCAGCTCCAGCCGCAGGGACTCCAGACGGGTGGGCCCGCGGTCGGGCGTCACCGGGCCGTTCATGACCTCCGGGTCGTCCTCGGCCGTCGGCTCCGGGTCGTTCCACTCCTCGGTACGGGTGGGGTGCCCGGAGCGCAGCATGCCCTGCAGTTCGTGCTTCATCTCGTCGTCGCGGTGGGCGCTCAGCCGGTCGCTGCCTCGCTGCATGTCTCCCTCACATCCTTCGGGGATGCGGACCGCGTACCCGAACGGAGCACCCCGACACGGGTTCTCCGCCGAGGGCTTCGGCGACCAGCGGAAGGGGCGTTCCCGCCGGTACGGGGGTTGCGCGGGGTGACCCGGAGGCCGCACGGGGTGACCGCGCGCGGAGACGGCGCGCGCGGAGACGGCGCGCGCGGGGGAGGGCGTGCGCGGAGACGGCGTGCGCGCCGGGGGAGGACGGCCGGGGCGGTGTCGTGCCGGGGCGGCCACGCGGGCCGGTGTTCCCCGGCCCCGCCCCGGAGGACGCCGTCCCTGCCACGGAACGGGAACGGCGTCCCCGGCCGCCTGGTTCCGAGCGCCCGGTGCGTCCCGCGTGCGGTGCCCCCGCGCCGTCCCGCGCGTCGGCCTGGCGGGAGACAGCGGACCGCCCCCGTCCCTCCCCGCCCGCGCGCCGCCGGGCGGGGCCATCCCCGGGGGCCCGCACCGGGTGGCTCGGCGGACCGGTCCGCCGCCCGTCCGGAAACGGGGGTTTGGACTCCGGTCCGCTGGGAAGGGGCACGTTCAGTGCTTCGGACAGCAGGCACGCCCGTGGGAGAGGTGTCCCTCCACGGAGCGTCCGTCCGGGCGCCCGGACCTTCTCCCACGGTGACCGCCCGCCCCCACGGGCCGTGTCGTCGTACCACCGGCACCCGTCGCGCGCGGCCCGAGGCCGTCCGGCCGGAGCGCCGTCCGCCCCGGCCACCCCGCCGGAGCACCCCGGAGCGACGACGGGCCCCGCACTCCGAGGGAGTTGCGACGCGCATGCCGATCCACGCCGGTGCCAAGCACCCGCACGACGACGCCCCCGACACCGCCGACGCCTTCCACCGCCTCACCGCCCTGCCCGACGGACCCGAGCGCGCCGCCGTCCGCGACGGGATCGTCGAGGCGTGGCTGCCGATGGCCGAACGCATCGCCGGACGCTTCCGCAGCCGCGGCGAGAGCCACGAGGACCTGCGCCAGGTCGCCGCCCTCGGCCTGGTCAAGGCCGTCGACCGGTACGACCCCGGTCTGGGCAGCGCCTTCGAGAGCTACGCCGTCCCGACCATCACCGGCGAGATCAAGCGGCACTTCCGCGACCACATGTGGACGCTGCACGTGCCGCGCCGGGTGCAGGAACTGCGCAACCGCGTCCGCACGGCCGGCCGGGAACTCGCCCCGACGGCCTCCGGCCACCCCCCGTCGGTCGCCGACCTGGCCGAGCGGACGGGACTGAGTGAGGACGACGTGCGGGAGGGGCTGGAGGCGCTGGAGTCCTTCACCGCGCTGTCCCTCGACGCCGAACTGCCCGGCAGCGAGGACGGCTACTCGCTCGGCGACGCCCTCGGCGCCCCCGACCCGGCGCTCGACACGGTCGTCGACCGCCAGGCCGTCAAGGACGGCCTCGCGGCGCTGCCGGAGCGCGAACGGGCCATCCTCTACATGCGGTTCTTCGACGACATGACGCAGAGCCGTATCGCGGCGCGCCTGGGCCTGTCCCAGATGCACGTGTCCCGGCTGATCACGCGCTGCTGCGCCCGCGTCCGGGAACAGGCGCTGAGCGACGCGACACCGTGAGCGCCGGGCCCCGGCCGGGACCCGCCGGGGCTCCATGACGCCCCGCGCGGCCGCTCCTCTCCGGGGACGGACGCCGGGCTCCGGGCCGGACCGTTCGGGGCGTGCGGAGCCGCGCCCCGAACGGGCCTGCCCCTGCGCCTGACCCGGGCGCCGACGCGGCGGCGCGGCCGCGACCCCGGCCCTGGAGCCCGGGGGCGCCCGCCGTCACCCGCTCGGGCGCCGGTGTCCCGCCAACGGCGCACGGCGGCGCGCGGGACGCGGGCGGGGCGGCTGTGATGGGCGAGGGCGCGCGAGTGCCGTGCCCGCCTCCGCCCGAAGGAGCCCGCTCCATGCGCCGCACCGCCCGCGCCCTGTCCGCCGCCCTCCTGACCGGTGCCGCCCTCGGGATGTGCGCCGGAACCGCGACCGCGGAGTCCGGTACGCCGCCGCAGCCCCCCGGCGTGGGGGAGACCGCGTCCGACACCGGCCCCGACACGGTGCCGGAGACCGTGCCGGACGGCGCCGGGTACGTGCCCGATCTCGGGCCCGGTGCCGAGGAGCCCGGTCCCCTGGGCCTCGGGCGGTCCGCGGCGGAGGTCGACCCGGCCGCCGTCGGCCCCGGCGGCACGGTCACCGTCGCGGTCTCGTGCGGGGAGACCGGCGGACCCGCGCCCGCCACCCTCGACGCCACGTCGGCCGCCTTCGACGAGGGCACGGTCGTGCTGCGCCGGGTCGCCGACGCCGGGGGCGGCCCCGCCTACCGGGGCACCGCCCGGGTGGCTCCCGCCGACAGCTTCCCGGACACCCCGGACGCGGCCGGGGCGGACCACCCCTGGACCGTCGACGGCACCTGCCCGGGCGAGGCCGGGAGCGAGGGGGACCCCTGGAGCGCCGACATGACCGTTTCCCCGGACGGCGCCGCCGGGCCGCCCTGCCCCGAATCGGCCACCCCGGGCGCGCCCTGCGCGGGGAACGCCCCCGCGCAGCCGTCCCGCCCCGAGCGGCCCGACCAGTCCGCCCGGCCGGACCCGTCCGCGCGGCCCGGCCAGTCGCCCTGCCCCGGGCCCGCCGCCCCGCATGGCGAGGGCGCGGGCCACGGCACGTCCTGCACGACCCGGCCCCCCTGCCCGGAGCCGGTGGCGCCCGACGGGGCCTGCGGCACCGGGACCCCGGAGCACGGCGTACGGGCGGGCTCCGGGGGCGCCTTCACGGACTCCGTGCCCGCCCTGGCGGCGGGCGGCGCCCTGATCGCCGGGGCGTTCGGCGCGGCGGCGCACCGGCTGCTGCGGCGCGGGAGCGGAGTGCGGCGCTGACACCTCCTCGCGGGGCGCGGCCATGACCGGGCGGCCCGGTGGGTACTTGGAGCACGACCGAGGAGGCGGGCCACCGCCGGGCGGCCACGGATCACGGCGGAGACGGCGCGACGGACTGCGCGGAGGCGAGGAAGCCATGCGGCCCACACACCCCACCCACGCACCCGCCCCTGCCCCCGCCCCGACCCCCGGTCCTGGCCCGGCCTCCGGCCCCGGTTCGGCCTCCGCGCCTGGGTCGGCTCCTGCGCCTGGTCCCGCCTTGGCCCCGGTCTGGACGTGCGCCCCGAGCCCTGGCCCGGCCCCCGGCCCCGGCCCCGGCCCCGGCGCGAGCTTGGTCTCCGCGTCCGGGTCGGCCCTTGCGCCTGCTCCCGCCTCGGCTCCGGTCTCGGCGTGCGGCCCGGACTCTGCCCCCGGTGCCGGCCTGACCTCGGGCCCCGGTTCGGCCTTCGCGTCCGGGTCGGCCCGTGCGCCTGGTCCCTTCCGGGGCCCGGTCTGGGCGTGCGCCCCGAGCCCTGGCCCGGGTCCTGGCCCGGCCACCGGCCCCGGCCCCGGCCCCGGCGTGAGCTTGGTCTCCGCGTCCGGGTCGACCCCCGGTCCCGGCCCCGGCTCCGGCGCGAGCTTGGTCTCCGCGTCCGGGTCGGCCCGTGCGCCTGGTCCCGACTCCGCCCCGGGCTCCGCGTGCGGCCCGAACCCTGGCCCGGGGCCTGGCCTGGCCCCCGGCCCCGGCCCCGGCCCCGGCCCCGGCCCCGGCCCCGGTCCCGGTCCCGGCCCGAGCGCGGTCTCCGCCTCCGGGTCTGCCCCCGCGCCTGGTCCCGGCCCCGCCCCGGGCTCCGCGTGCGGCCCAGCCCCGGCCCGCGGCGCCGACTCCGCCCCGGGCCAGGGCGTCGGCCATGTCCATGGTGGTGAAGACCCCCGTCCCGGCCTGGGCCGTGCTCCCGGTGCGGACCCCCTCGTCGGCTGGGACCGGACCCCCGGTGCCCGCCCCGTCCGGGGCAGGAACCATGCCCCTGGTGAACGCCCCGCTCCCCACCAGGACCCTCCCCCCGACAGGGCCCCCCTCCCCGGCTGGAACCGTGCCTCCGGCGAGGACCCCCGCCCCGGCCGGAGCCGCCGCGAACCCGGGCGGGGTTCCGGTCCCGACCGGGAAGCCCGGCCCGGTGGAGGACCCGTTCCCGGATCGCCCGGACCCCCGGGCGGGCCCCCGTTCCCGGCCGGTACCGGGTCCCGGCGCGTCCCCCCGTCCGGGCACGGTCCTGTGCGGTTCGGGCCGTCGTTGCCCGGGGACGGGCTGCCCGTGCCGCCCGAGCTGGCCGGGGTGGTCGCCGCCACCGCGGGGCGGGCTCGGGAGGAGCCGGTCGGGGGCGGCGGGGCGCTGCTCGACGCGGCCCGGGGCTACTGGGAGCGGCGCGGGCTGCCCACCGGCCCCGGGCGGGCCGTCGCCGGGCCCGGGGCCCACGCGCTGCTCCTCGCCCTGACCGCCGCCGTCGACGGCGACGTCCTGGTGCCCCGGCCCTGCGCCGCCTGGTGGGCGCCGTACGCGCGGCTGCTGGGCCGGGCCGTCTTCCACGTGCCCACCCCGGCCGAGGGCGGCGGCGTACCCGATCCCTACGCCCTCCTGGAGACCGTGCGCCGGGTCCGCGCCGAGGGAGGCGACCCCCGGGTGCTCGTGCTGTCCGTCGCCGACGATCCCACCGGCACCGTCGCCCCGCCGGAGCTGGTGCACGAGACGGTCCTGGCCGCCGCCGGGGAGGGGCTGCTCCTGGTCAGCGACGAGACCTGGCGCGACACCCTGCACGACCCGCGCGCCCCCGTCCTGCTCAGCCCCGCCGAGATGCTGCCCGACCGGGTCGCCGTCGTCACCGACCTGGCCGGTGCGCTGCTGCCGCCCGCCTGGCCCGCCGCCGTCGCCCGCTTCCCCGGGACCCCCGAGGGCGACCGCCTGCGCGCGCGGGTGCTGGACGCGCTCACCGCCCTCGGCGCCCGGGTCGCTGCCCCGGTCGCGGCGGCGGCCGCGTACGCCCTGGCCGAGCCCGAGCCGGTCACCGCCCGCCGGGCGGCCGTCGTCCGGCTGCACGCGCGGCTGGCCGCGGCCGCGCACGCCGTCGTCGTCTCCTCGGGTGCCACCGCCCGGCCCCCGCAGGCGGGCCGCCATCTGTACGCCGACCTCGGTCCGCTGCGGGACGCGCTCGCGCGGCGCGGCGTGGCGGACGCCCAGGAACTGGAGGACTTCCTCACCGACCGGCTCGGTATGCCCGCCCCGGGCGGCCACCGTTTCGGCGACGAACTGCCCGCCCTGCGGGTCCGGCTGTCCACCGGGCCCCTGCTCGGCGAGGGACCGGAGGCCGAGCGCCGGGCGGAACGCCTGCTCGCCCCGGGCACCGTTCCCGCCGCCGGAGGGGAGGCTGCCGCGCCCGCGGGCACCGCTCCGGCCGCCGGACGGGACGCGGCCGGGCCCCCGGCCCGGAGACGGGAGCCCCCCTCGCCCCCCGGCCCGCACCCGCGCCCGCACCCCGCCGCGGACCGCGCCCCGGTCCCCGACCCGACCGAACCACCGGGCGTGCGCGGCGCGTTGGCCGTCCTGCGGTCGGTTTTCGACGAACTCCGTGACGCTCAGCGATGGGAGCCCCGATGACACAGCAGCCCCGGACGACGACGGGTACCCGGCGCTCCCGCCCCCCGGCCGCCCCGGTGTCCGCCGCGCCCCCGGCGGCCCCGGGCACCCCCTTCCCGCCGCTCGCGGAGCCCCGCCCGCTGGCCGAGCGGCGGGTGTGGCCGCGCGCCTTCCACGACCGGCTGACCGCCCCGCTGCCCGGTCTGCGGGCCATCGCCAGATTCGCCCGAGAGGGCGCCGTCAGACCCGGCCCGGAGGGGCTCGCCGACATCCCCCGGCTGCCGTTCGCGCCCGGCCCGCTGCCCCGCGTGGGCACCCGCGCCATCGCCGTCTCCTGGGCGGGGCACGCCAGTTGGGTGGTGTCCCTGGGAGGGCTCACCGTGCTCACCGACCCGGTCTGGTCGCGCCGCATCCTCGGCACCCCGGCCCGTGTCACCCCCGTCGGCGTCGCCTGGAGCGCGCTGCCGCGCGTCGACGCCGTCGTCATCAGCCACAACCACTACGACCACCTGGACGCCCCCACCCTGCGCCGGCTGCCGCGCGACACCCCGGTGTTCGCGCCGGCCGGACTCGCGGGCTGGTTCCACCGCCGCCGCTTCACCGAGGTCACCGAGCTGGACTGGTGGGAGGGGGCCGAACTGCGCGGCGTCCGCTTCGACTTCGTACCGGCCCACCACTGGTCCAAGCGCACCCTGACCGACACCTGCCGCAGCCTGTGGGGCGGCTGGGTCCTCACCGATCCCGAGGGCCGCCGGCTCTACTTCGCGGGCGACACCGGCTACGGCCACTGGTTCGGACGCATCGGCCGCCGCTACCCGGGCATCGACCTCGCCCTGCTCCCCATCGGCGCCTACGACCCGCGCTGGTGGCTGCGCGACGTGCACTGCGACCCGGAGGAGGCGGTCCGGGCCGCCCAGGACCTCGGCGCCCGCCGCATGGCCCCGATGCACTGGGGCACCTTCGTCCTCTCGGCGGAACCGGTGCTGGAGCCCCTCACCCGGGTCCGCGCCGCCTGGCACCGCGCAGGTCTGCGCCGCGACGCCCTGTGGGACCTGCCCGTCGGCGCCTCCCGGGTCCTGGAGTGACCTCCGCCCCCGGTCCGGGCGTCCGGGTCCTGCATCCGGCCCCGCTCCCCCCGGGCCCCGCGTCCGGGCCACGCCCTTCGGGCCCGCGGTCGCCGCGGCCCCGAAAGCGCCCCCGGTCCGCACCCCGCCCCGGACTCCGTAACGGCCCTGCCCCGGAATCCCTGCCGGCCCCCGCCCCGCTACGCCTTCGCCGGTCCCCGGACCCGCCGCCACACCCCCGGTGCCGCGCCGACCACCAGGGTGAGGGCGATGGCGGCGGCCACGCCCTCCCAGGGCTTGCGGAACAGGGAGCCGCCGAGCACGCCGATCAACTGGTACGTCGCCGCCCAGGCCAGGCAGGCCGGCAGGTTGCCCCGGGCGAACCGGCGCGGCGGCCACTTCGCCAGCAGACAGGCCAGCATCACCGGAATCCGCCCCGCGGGCACCAGCCGGGACAGCACCAGCACCGCGACCCCGTGCGCGGCCAGCCGCTCCTGCGCCTGGGCCAGCCGGTCCTCCGGCGCCCGGGCGCGGATCGCCTCCAGCCAGCGCGACCCGTTCCGCGAACCGACGCCGCGCCGCCCCAGCCAGTACAGCCCCATGTCCCCGAGGAAGGCGGCCAGCGCCGCCGTCGCGAACACCATCACCATGGAGTACGGCAGCGTCTGGTGCAGGGCGACCACGGCCGCCGAACTCACCAGCGCGCCGGTCGGCACCACCGGGACCAGCGCCCCGATCAGCACCAGCAGGAACAGCGACGGATAGCCGAGCGCCTGCTGCGTCGGCTCGGCCGGCACGACCGCGGTCGCGACGGAGCCCAGCCAGGTCACCGGGCGGCCTCCACCCGTACGCTCCCGCCGTGCTCCAGCCGGTGCACCGCCACGTCCGGCGCACGCAGCGCGGCCAGGCGCGCGAACTCGTCACCCGGCGCATGGAATTCATGGGGGCGCACGGCGTCCATCCCCACGGGCCAGTACGTGCCGTAGTGCACCGGCACGGCCGTCGCGGGCGCCAGCCGGGCCAGGGCCTCGGCGGCCCGCCCGGCGTCCAGGTGTCCCGCGCCGAGATACGGCCCCCAGCCGCCCACCGGCAGCAGCGCCACGTCGACCCGGCCCACCTCCCCGGCCATCCCCTCGAACAGCCCGGTGTCCCCGGCGAAGTACGTCCGCGCCTCGCCCTCGACGACATAGCCGAGCGCGGGGGAGCGGTGCGGTCCGAAGGGCAGGCGCCGGCCGTCGTGCCGTGCCGGGACCACCTGGACGCGCAGGTCACCGAGGGCGACCTCGTCACCGGGGGCCACCTCCGTCAGCTCCAGGTGCGCGAGCCGGCGCACGCCCGGCACCGACTGGGGCGCACCCCGGGGCACCAGGAGGCGCGTGCCCGGAGCGAGGCGCTCCAGCGACGGCACATGCAGATGATCGGCGTGGAGATGCGAGATCAGCGCCACCTCCGCGCGGCAGGCGTACGCCGGGGGTACGTCACCCCGGCGGCGGCGCAGGTGCGCGAGCCGGCGGGCGAACAGCGGGTCCGTGATCACACGGGTGTTCGAATCCTCGACCGTGCAGGTGGCGTGTCCCCACCAGGTGACCTCCACCGGCACCCTTCCGCCTCCTTCGCGCGACTCCCCGCAGCCTACGTCCAGGAGTAGGGTCTGCCACGAAACTGGAGGTGAGGGCATTCATGGGGCCGGTGCGGGTGACGTCCATCGCGAGTCTGACGCCGTTGGAGCAGTTGGACGACGATCCGTTCCTCGTCGATTCCCGCAGCCAGTACGCCATGTGTGCCCGCTGGGCCGCCGAGCGGGGCTACGTCGTCGCCCGGGAGTTACTGGTCCGGGCCCTGCGCCCGGACCACGACGCCCTCTGGGACGGCGTCCTCCCCGGCCGCGACCTGTTCGTGGCCCCCAGCCGCAGGGTGCTGGAGAGCGCCCTGGCCTCCGTCGAGGAGTTCACCGACGAGTGCCTGCGGCGCGGTGTGCGCGTCGAGACCGTCAACGACGCGGAACCCTCCTACGACGCCGAGATGAAGGCGCGCGTGCACCGCAGGCTGTCGATGCCGACGGCCGGGTACGACGGCCGCTGACCGGCCGCGCCCTCACGGGAGGGAACGGGACCAGGGGGGACAAACCCCGCCCACCGGCCGTTGTGGCAGGGTGAGGGCAGCCCGTACCGACCGCGGGCCGGGACGACGTGAGGTGTGCGGGACCGTGGGTGGAGGGCGTTGGCGACGCGTCGCCGGGCAGATCGGCCGGAGCGTCACGGTGTGGGCGGTCTCCACCGTCACCATGCTGGCGCTCGCCGGGATCCTCCCCGACTTCCGCCTCCAGTCGCCCGACGGCGACAGCCCCACCGACATCGCCGTGACCGCCGCCCTCGGCGCCGGGGCCTTCGGCCTGCTGTCCGCCCTGGTGTGGCCGCTCCTGGTGCGCCTGCTGCTCCTGGTGCCCGCCCTCGTCCTCGGCCTGCTGGTCTTCTTCCTCAACGGCGGGCTGCTCTTCCTCGCCCTCGACCTGAACCCCACCACCCGCGGCGGCGTCGCCCCGGAGACGGCGGTCGTGGTGGCCGCCGTGATGTCCGCCGTCGCCTCCGCCACCGGCGGCGCCCTGGCCGTGCGCGACGACGACGCCTACCGCCGCCGGCTCTCCCGGCTGGCCCACCGCCGCCGCCGGGGCGGCCCGCCCTGCCCCTCCGCCCCCGGCACCGTCTTCCTCCAGCTCGACGGCGTCGGCCACGACGTGCTGCGGGACGCCGTCGCCGACGGCACCCTGCCCACCGTCGCCCGCTGGCTCGGCCGCGACGGCGCCCCCGCCACCCACCGCCTCGACCTCTGGCGCACCGACTGGTCCAGCCAGACCGGAGCCAGCCAGCTCGGCATCCTGCACGGCAGCAACCACGACGTCCCGGCCTTCCGCTGGTACGAGAAGGACAGCGGCGAGGTCGTCGTCTGCAACCGCCCCGCCAGCGCCGCCGCGCTCCAGCGCCGGGCCGTCGAGCGCACCGGCGACGGCGGACTGCTCGCCGAGGACGGGGCCAGCCGCGGCAACCTGTTCAGCGGCGGCGCCGGGGAGCAGGCGCTCGTGCTGTCCATCGCCGCCCGCCGCCGGGGCCCCGGCACCCGCTCCCGGGCGGGCTACTTCGCCTACTTCTCCGACCCCGCCAACGCCGTCCGCACCGCCATGTCCTTCGCCGCCGAGGTCTGCCGGGAGATCGGCCAGTCCACCCGCGCCCGGCTGCGCAAGGACCGCCCCCGCGTCTCCCGGGGCGGCCTCTACCCCCTCGTCCGCGCCTTCGCCACGGTCGTCGAACGGGACGTGGTGGTCGCCGCCGTGATGGGCGACATGCTCGCCGGCCGCACCGCCGTCTACGCCGACCTGGTGGCGTACGACGAGGTGGCGCACCACTCCGGGCCGCGCAGCCGGGACGCCGCCCGGGTGCTGCGCCGCCTCGACCGCTGCCTCGCGCTGATCGAGAAGGTCGCCGAGCACACCCCCCGTGAGTACCGCCTCGTCGTCCTCTCCGACCACGGGCAGAGCCCCGGCGAGACCTTCCGCACCCGCTACGGGCTCACCCTCGGCGATCTGGTGCGGGCCGGGTGCGGGCTGCCCGTACCGCGCCGCGCCCGGCGCACCCGCAGCGGCGCCGAGGCCCGCGCCGCCGTACGGGCCGCCCTGCACCGGCCCGTCGAGGAGGGCGAGGAGCGCTACCGGCCCGCCGGGCGCCGCTCCGAGCCCGTGGTGCTGGCCTCCGGCAACCTCGGCCTGGTCTCCTTCCCCGACGTGCCGCACCGGATGAGCCGGGAGGAGATCGACGCCCGCCACCCGGCCCTGCTGCCCACCCTCGCCAACCACCCCGGCATCGGCTTCCTGCTGGTGCGCAGCGAGCGGCACGGGGGCGTGGTGCTCGGCGCGCACGGCGCGGAGACACCCGTGGACCGGCTCGACGAGGACCCGGGCCCCCTCGCGGTCTTCGGGCCCGGCGCCGCCGAGGCGGTGCGCCGCACCCACGGCTTCCCGCACACCGCCGACATCATGGTCAACTCCTTCCACGATCCGGCCGACGGCGAGGTGCTCGCCTTCGAGGAGCAGATCGGCTCCCACGGCGGGCTCGGCGGCGCCCAGTCGCGGGCCTTCCTGCTCTCCCCGCTGGTGCTGTCCGCGCCGGGCGGGGAGGGGAGCGCCCTCGTCGGCGCCGAGCGGGTGCACCGGGTGCTGCGCCGCTGGCTGCGCGAGGCCCGGGGCGCCCGGACCCCGGACGGGACCGCGGGGCCGGTGCCCGGCGCCGGGGCATCCCCCGCCGTGCCGGACGGACTCGCCCGCGACGCCCGGCCCTGAACGGCGCCGCGCGGCGCCGTTCGGCACCGGCGGCACGGCAGCGCGACGCCGGGCCCCATGCGCGGCGGGGTGCCCGCCGGCGGCGGGGTGCCCGGGCGGGGCGGCGAGCGCCGGGGACGGGCGGGGGAGCTACGGGGAGTACGGCCGTCCTGTACGTTCCGGCAGGGGGAATGTGATCGGATGGGGGTGGAACCCCGCAAGGGGACGACCAGACCATCCGAAAGGGAAGAATCGTGGCAACCACGCGCTCCGCACACACCGTCTGGACAGGGAACCTCCTCGACGGCAACGGTGTCGTCACCTTCGACTCCTCCGGCATCGGGGAGCAGTCGGTGTCGTGGCCGTCCCGCGCCGAGCAGGCGAACGGGAGGACCAGCCCCGAGGAGCTGATCGCCGCCGCGCATTCGAGCTGCTTCTCCATGGCCCTGTCGCACGGGCTGGCCGGCGCGGGCACCCCGCCCACCAGGATCACCACCTCCGCCGACGTCGGCTTCCAGCCCGGCGAGGGCATCACCGGCATCCACCTCACCGTCGAGGGCGTCGTCCCCGGCATCGACAACGACACCTTCGTCGCCGCCGCCGAGGACGCCAAAAAGAACTGCCCGGTCAGCCAGGCCCTCACCGGCACCACCGTCACCCTGTCCGCCAAGCTCGCCGACTGACCTCCCCGCGCGGGAGCGGGCCCCGCGCACCCGCCCCGCGGGACGGGGCCGCGCGGGAGCCGCCCCCGCCGGGGCGGCCCTCAGGAACCCGCCCGCTCCCAGCCGCGGCGCTCCGGGCGCGGCCCCAGCTGCCCGGGGTCGCGCGACCGGTACACCACGTACGGCCGGGTCAGGTACTGCACCGGCGCGCTGAACATGTGCACCAGCCGGGTGTACGGCACCAGGGCGATCAGCACCATCCCCACCACCGCGTGCACGTGGTAGAGCACCGGCACGCCCTCCATCAGCCCCGTCCGGGGCCGCAGGGTGAACAGGCTGCGCGCCCAGGGGGCGATGGTGGCCCGGTAGTCGTAGCCGTTGCCCGCGGTGTCGGAGAGCTTGGCGGCCATGCCGAGCACGATGGCGCCGAGCAGGAAGAGGTACATCACCTTGTCGTTGCGCGTGGTGGCGCGGAAGACCGGGGCCCGGGTGCGGCGCCGGTAGACCAGCAGCGCGATCCCGGCCACCGCCAGTGCCCCGGCCAGGGTGCCGGCGTACAGCGACAGCAGGTGGTAGGCGTGCTCGTCGACGCCGGCCGCCCGGGTCCAGGACGCCGGGACGAACAGGCCGACCAGATGCCCCGCCAGCACGAACAGGATGCCGTAGTGGAACACCGGCGAGGCGATGTTCAGCAACCGGGACTCGTACACCTGCGAGGAGCGGGTCGTCCAGCCGAACCGGTCGTAGCGGTGCCGCCAGACCAGCCCGGCGACCAGGGACAGGAGGGCTACGTAGGGCAGGACGCCCCAGAGGAAGACGGTCATCGGCGGGCTCCGGGGGACGTGGACGGCAGGGTGGCGCAGACCGCGTCCAGGACGCGCGCGTAGGGCGTGCCGAAGGCGGCCAGCCGGGAGCGGAGCCGGTCCAGCGCGTCACGGTGCTCGACGAGCGGCTCCGTGCTCCCGGTGCGGGCGGTGAACTCCAGCACCGCGGGCAGGAAGTCGGGCAGTTCCTCGCCGGTCAGCTCCAGCCCGTGGGCCCGGTACAGCTCCTTGAAGCGGACCAGCGACATGCCGCGCCGCCGGGTGTCGCCGTCGGTCCACCAGCTCAGGTACAGGCTGTGCCGGTTCTTGAAGTCGAAGACCTCGACGTAGTGCGCCTGGAGCGCGGGCTGCGGGGTCGCCGCCGCGTGGTCGGTGAACTCCCGCAACTGCGGGGCGGCTTCGCGCAGCAGCGGCAGCCGGGTGCGGAAGGCGTCATCGGGATAGGTCAGGCAGAGCGCCGCCGCCTGGTACAGCACCTGGGCACCGCCGGGCATCTCAGACCTCCCGCTCGTCGTCCGCGGTCTGCCGGCGGCGCAGGACGTGGAAGTTCTCCACCGGCACCAGCGGCAGCCGTCTGCGCCCCGAGTCCCCGCCGAACGGCCCGCCGCCGCCCATCCCCGGCCCGCCCTCGGTGTCCAGGCTGCACGAGCCCGGCAGCGACTCCTCCAGGCGCCGCGCGTCCCCCACGGCGGCCGTCGGGATCACGTACCGCTCCTCGTACTTGGCGATGGCCAGCAGCCGGTACATGTCCCGGATCTGCTCGGCCGTCATGCCGACGGACGCCGCGGTGGCCGGGTCCGGCTCCTCGCCGAAGGTGACCGCCCGCATGTGGGCGCGCATCGCGGCCAGCTTCTCCAGCGAGGCCCGCACCGGGCCGACGTCGCCCGCGGTGAACAGCTCCGCCAGGTACTCCAGCGGGATGCGCAGGGTGTCGATGGCGCCGAACAGGTTCTCCGCGTCCTCCCCGTCGTGGCCCGTCTCGGTGAGTGCCTCCACCACCGGCGACAGCGGCGGGATGTACCAGACCATCGGCATGGTGCGGTACTCCGGATGCAGCGGCAGCGCCACCCGGTACCGGCTGACCAGCGCGTGCACGGGTGAGCGGCGGGCCGCCTCCACCCAGTCGTGCGGGATGCCGGCCGCCTCCGCCGCCCGCCGCACCTCCGGGTCCTCCGGATCGAGGAGGACGCCGAGCTGCGCCTCGTACAGGTCCTTCTCGTCCGGCGTCTCGGCGGCCGGGACCACCCGGTCCGCGTCGTACAGCAGCACGCCCAGGTAGCGCAGCCGCCCCACACAGGTCTCCGAGCACACCGTCGGCAGCCCCGCCTCCACCCGCGGGTAGCAGAAGGTGCACTTCTCGGCCTTGCCGGTGCTGTGGTTGAAGTACACCTTCTTGTACGGGCAGCCGGTCACACACATCCGCCAGCCGCGGCAGCGGTCCTGGTCGACCAGCACGATCCCGTCCTCCGACCGCTTGTACATCGCCCCGGACGGGCAGGAGGCCACGCACGACGGGTTGAGACAGTGCTCGCAGATCCTCGGCAGGTAGAACATGAACGTCTGCTCGAAGGCGAACCGCACCTTGTCCTCGGCCTCCCGGCGGGTCCGCTCCACCATCGGGTCCAGATCGCCGTAGGCGGGGGCGCCGCCCAGGTTGTCGTCCCAGTTGGAGGACCATCCGATCTTCATCGGCTTGCCGTCGAGCTGCGACACCGGGCGGGCCACCGGATAGTCGCCGCCGAGCGGGGCGTCGGTCAGATTCCGGTAGTCGTACGTCCACGGCTCGTAGTAGTCCTTGATCTCCGGGAGCCGGGGGTTGGAGAAGATCCCGGCGAGCTTGCGGAACCGCCCGCCCGCCTTCAGCTTCAGCGCCCCCCGCCGGTTCAGCTCCCAGCCGCCCCGCCACCTCTCCTGATCCTCGTAGCGGCGCGGGTAGCCCTGGCCGGGCCGGGTCTCCACGTTGTTGAACCAGACGTACTCCACGCCCCGCCGGTTGGTCCACGCCTGCTTGCAGGTGACCGAACAGGTGTGGCAGCCGATGCACTTGTCGAGGTTCATCACCATCGCGACCTGGGCCATGGGACGCATCAGTACTCGACCTCCTGACGGCGGCGGCGGACGACCGTCACCTCGTCGCGCTGGTTGCCCGTCGGGCCCAGGTAGTTGAACGCCCAGGACAACTGGGCGTAGCCGCCGATGAGATGGGACGGCTTGAGCAGCAGCCGGGTGAGCGAGTTGTGGATTCCGCCGCGCATCCCGGTCGTCTCCGACAGCGGCACGTTGACCGTCCGCTCCTGCGCGTGGTGCATGTAGACGGTGCCCTGCGGCATCCGGTGGGAGACCACCGCGCGCGCCACCACCACGCCGTTGCGGTTGACCGCCTCGATCCAGTCGTCGTCGGCCACGCCGATGGCGTCCGCGTCCTGCGGTGCCATCCAGATCGTCTGCCCGCCCCGGGACAGCGACAGCATGAACAGGTTGTCCTGGTACTCGGAATGGATCGACCACTTGTTGTGCGGGGTGAGGTAGCGGACGGTCACCTCCCGCTGTCCGTCGGCGCCCGGCCGGGGCTCGCCGAACAGCCGGTTCATGTCCAGCGGCGGCCGGTACACCGGCAGCGCCTCGCCCAGTTCGTGCATCCAGTCGTGGTCCAGGAAGAGGTGCTGGCGGCCGGTGAGCGTGTGCCACGGCTTGAGGTGTTCGGTGTTGAGCGTGAAGGCCGTGTAGCGGCGCCCGCCGGTCTCGATGCCGGACCACTCCGGCGAGGTGATCACCGGTACCGGGGCGGCCTGGGTGTCGGCGTAGGTGACCCGCCTGCCCTCGTGCTCGGCGGCCAGGTGCGCCATCCCCTGCCCCGTCCGCTCCTCCAGGGTGCGGAACCCCTGGGTCGCCAGGCGCCCGTTGGTCGTCCCGGACAGGGCCAGGATCGTGTTCGCCGCCTTCACCGCCGTGTCCAGCAGCGGCCGCCCGTCCGCCGGTCCGCCGCGCACCGCGCCGTTCGTCTCCCGCAGCCGCGCCACCTCCGCGTCCGGCCACAGGGTGATCCCCTTCGCGGGCAGCCCCTTGGCCTCCACCAGCGGCCCCAGCGCCGCGTACCTGGCCCCCACCGCCGTGTAGTCGCGTTCCACCACGGTCAGGATCGGCATCGTCCGGCCCGGCTCGGGCGCGCACTCGCCGCGCTTCCAGTCCCGCACCACCCCGCCGGGCTGGGCGGTCTCGCCGGGGGTGTCGTGCTGGAGCGGCGTGGCCACCAGGTCCTTGCGCACCCCGAGGTGGCCGACGGCCAGTTCGCTCAGCTTCTCCGCCAGCGCCTTGAAGGTGTCGAAGTCGGTGCGCGCCTGCCACGGCGGGTCCACCGCGGGCGAGAAGGCGTGCACATAGGGGTGCATGTCCGTGCTGGAGAGGTCGTGCTTCTCGTACCAGGTGGCCGCGGGCAGCACCACGTCCGAGAGCAGGGTCGAGGAGGTGTGCCGGAAGTCCAGCGACAGCAGCAGGTCGAGCTTGCCCTCCGGCGCCTCCTCCCGCCAGACCACGTCCCGGGGCCGCTCGCCCGGTGCGGCCTCCTCGGCGCGCAGCGAGGAGTGGGTGCCCAGCAGGTGCTTGGTGAAGTACTCCGCGCCCTTGGCCGACGAACCCAGCAGATTGGCCCGCCACAGGGTCACGATCCGCGGCCAGTTCTCCGGCGCGTCCGGATCCTCGCAGGCGAACCGCAGTGTCCCCGCCCGCAGTTCGGCCACCGCGTTCGCCACCGGGTCGCCGAACACCCCGCCCAGCTCCAGCGGGTTGCGGTCGAAGGTCGGGTAGGACGGCATCCAGCCGGTGCGCGCCGACAGCGCCAGGCAGTCCGCGGCGGTCATCCCGGTGAACAGCCCCTCGCCCAGCGGCGAGGCCAGCACGTCCGCGCCGAACCGGTCGTAGCGGAACTGGTCGGTGTTGAGGAACCAGTACGCCGTGCCGATCATCTGCCGCGGCGGGCGCGCCCAGTCCGACGCGGCTGCCAGCGACGCCCAGCCGGTCACCGGACGGCACTTCTCCTGGCCGACGTAGTGCGCCCAGCCGCCGCCGTTGCGGCCCTGGCAGCCGGTGAGCTGGAGCAGGGCCAGGAAGGCGCGGTAGATCGTCTCGGAGTGGAACCAGTGGTTGGTGCCCGCTCCCATGAGGATCATGCAGCGGCCCCGGGACCGCTCGGCGGTCCGCGCGAACTCCCGGGCGATCCGCACGCAGGCCGCCGCCGGGACCGAGGTGTGCGTCTCCTGCCAGGCGGGGGTGCCGGGCGACCCCGCGTCCTCGTACGAACCCGGCCACTCGCCCGGCAGCCCCGGCCGGGCCACCCCGTACTGGGCGAGCAGCAGGTCGAACACCGTGGTGACCAGCGGCCCGTCCGGACCGCCCAGCCGGGTCGCCGGCACCCCGCGCCGGGCCACGGCGCCGCTGCCCTGCCCGTGCGGGCCCCCGTCGGTGTCGAAGCGGGGCAGCAGCACCTCGACGCCGGCGGACGCCTCGTGCCCGTGCAGGCTCAGCCGGGGCTCGATCCCGTCCAGGTCCAGGTTCCAGCGGCCCCGGTCGGCCTCGTTCCAGCGGAAGCCCAGCGAACCGTTGGGGACGACGGCGCGGCCCGAGGCCCCGTCCAGCACCACCGTCTTCCAGCTCGCGTCCTCCCCCTCCTGCCCGAGGTCGGCGGCGCGCAGGAACTTCGACGGGACGTGGGCCCCGTCCCGCTCCGCCAGCGTCACCAGGAACGGCAGGTCGGTGAAGCGCCGCACGTAGTCCGAGAAGAACGGTGTCTCCCGGTCGACGAAGAACTCCTTGAGCACCACGTGCCCCATGGCGATCGCCAGCGCGGCGTCCGTCCCCGGGTGCGGGTGCAGCCACTCGTCGGCGAACTTGGTGTTGTCGGCGTAGTCCGGCGAGACCACCACGACCTTCTGCCCCCGGTAGCGGGCCTCCGCCATCCAGTGGGCGTCCGGGGTGCGGGTCACCGGGACGTTCGTCCCCCACATGAACAGATAGGCGGCGTCCCACCAGTCGCCCGACTCCGGCACGTCCGTCTGGTCCCCGAAGACCTGCGGCGAGGCCACCGGCAGATCCGCGTACCAGTCGTAGAACGACAGCATCGGCGCGCCGATGAGCGAGTGGAAGCGGGCGCCCGCCGCGTGCGACACCATCGACATCGCCGGGATCGGGGAGAACCCGGCGATCCGGTCCGGCCCCTGGGTCCGGATGGTGTGCACATGGGCCGCGGCGATCAGCTCGATCATCTCGTCCCAGTCGGCGCGCACCAGGCCGCCCTTGCCGCGGGCCAGTTGGTAGCGCCGCCGCCGCTCGGGGTCGCCCTGGATGTCCGCCCAGGCCAGCACCGGGTCCCCGAGCCGATCCCGGGCCTCCCGGTACATCTGGAGCAGGACCCCGCGCACATAGGGGTAGCGCACCCGGGTGGGCGAATAGGTGTACCAGGAGAAGGCCGCGCCCCGGGGACAGCCGCGGGGCTCGTACTCGGGGCTGTCCGGGCCGACCGACGGGTAGTCCGTGGCCTGCGTCTCCCAGGTGATGATGCCGTCCTTGACGTACACCTGCCAGCGGCACGAGCCGGTGCAGTTGACCCCGTGGGTGGAGGTCACGACCTTGTCGTGGCTCCACCGGTCCCGGTAGAAGGCGTCCGCCTCGCGTCCGCCGACCAGTCCGATGCTGTGCAGGTCGGGCGCGGCGGTGCCGGGCCGGAGGAACCGTCCCGCGCGCTGCAGCGCCGCGCCCGGCTCGGTGGGCGGTGTCCGCGTGTCCGTCACGTGCGCTCCCTGGATGGCTCGTGTCCGAACCTAGGGGCGCGCGCGGGGGCGCACCTGCCCACGGCGCCCGAACGGGTCGGTACGCCGCGGTCCCGGGGCGGCGGGGCGTGGGCCGGAGGGGTGCGGGGCGGGCGGCGCGGGACTGCCTGGTGGTGGGGGCGAGGCCGGCGTAGGAGGCGGGGTGGGCGGCGGTGGGGAAGCCGGTGCCGTCGCCGACGGTGACCAGGAGGACGGCGGCGGTCCTGACGCCGACGCCGGGCATCGACGTCAGGACCGGGGAAAGAGGGTGGGCCTCCAGCAGGGCGTGGATCCGGGTCCCCGTCGCACGGTGCTGGGTGTGGACGGCGGCGAGCGAGGCGGCCGGGGAGGGCACGACGATGTCGAGGGTGCCGGTGCCGGGGACGACGACGCTCTGTCATGGAAGCACACAAGGGCGCCGCTGCGGCAACCGTGTACCAGCACGCGACGCGTTCCTTGCTGCTGCGGTGTGGCACCGGGGTGCGTATTACTGCCGCGGGGTTATGAAGGTTCCGTTCACGACATATCCATCGAGCCCATGAAGTTCGCCGTACGCGATCAGGTCGCTGGTGCGGTTGATGAATCCGCGTCCCGAATAGTTGAGCGAAGTGTTGCAGAGGACGCTGAATCCGGTCAGTTCACCGAAGCGGGTCAGCAGTTCGGCCATTTCCGGGTTCGCCGTCGGGTCGACGGTCTGGGTGCGGGCAGTCCCGTCGACGTGCGTCACCGCCCGCAGTTCGTCGGACTCGACCTGGCTGAAGTACAGCATGTAGGGGTCGGGGACGCCGCCGCCGAACCAGCGGCCCGCGTCCTGTTCCAGGCAGATCGGGGCGATGGGCCGGTAGCTCTCGCGCTGCTTGATCTTGTTGAGTCTGCGCGTCGTCTCCTCGGTGAAGGGAGCGGCAAGGATCGACCGGTTCCCGAGCGCGCGGGGGCCGATCTCCCAGCGGCCCCGTGCCCAGCCGATGATGTTCCCGTCGCGGAGATAGCGGGCGACCTCGTCATGGGATACCGGGCGGATCTCGTAGCGCCGCGGGTCGAATGGCAGATCCTCGACGAACTCGCCTCCCGTGTACACGTCCCAGTCGAGGGCGGCCGACCCGGTGTAGAAGTGCTGGGCGTCGATGGCGGTCCCGATTGCGGATCCGCTGTCGTTGGGGCACGGCGGGACGAAGACCGCGGGGAAGAGGCCGCACTCGCGCCAGCGGCGGTTCCACTCGCAGTTGAGTCCGCAGCCGCCGGAGATGAGAAGTGGGAGGCCCTCGACCAGATGCTCCCGGGCGTATGTGTGGAACCGGTTGAATATGGCGTCCGACAGGTGGGCTGCGAAGTTCTTGTACGCCTGCGTCTCCACGCCGATGTTGTGGAAGGGAGAGTCGGCCATCCGGTTCTTGAGGCTGCCCGTGATGACCTCCCGCTGCCCGAGGATGAAGTCGATGGCTTCCTGCTCCGCCCGCCCGGCCGGCCGGGCGTCGGCGAATCCGGAGAGGGCCATCTGCTTCCCCGCGTCCTGGAAGCGGACGAATTCCTCGTGCGGGCTGTACTCGGGATCGGCGAGCGCGAAGCCGTAGGAGTACTTGTTTCCGGGGTAGTTGAGCACCTCCTGGAGGTGGGTCACCCTTCCGTACTCGTCGATGCGGTAGAAGGAGCCGATGTTCCCCTCCCAGACGAGACTGTAGAAGGCCTGGTCCTGGGGGAACGCGGACATTCCGTATGACGTCATGATGTGGGAGCGCTCGTGTGTGGAGGAGAAGACACGCACGTTCTTCCCGAAGAACCGGCCGGCCTCGTCCGTGATCGAGGATTCGCCCACCCCGAAGTACCCGGCACGCGACGGCTGGTCGGTGGCCTGAGTGCCCTTGATCCAACCGCTCACGGCGATGACATCGGGCTGTTCGTCGAGCCGGTCGGCCGCCACGGCGAATGTCTCGGCCGTCAGCGTGCTGTAGCGGCTGAACGAGTCCTTCTCCGCCTCCAGGGAGAAGAGCAGCTTTCCGTCCTTGACGGCTGCGATCGCGCCGTCGTGGCCCTCTTTGAGGGAGAGAATCAGCATGGTGGTCCTTCCCGCTGCGGGTGTGGGATGTGGCAGTGGGTGCCTTGGCGGAGTACCCGGGTCAGGTGGTGCCCGGACCGGCTGCCGTCGAGAGGACTTTGAGGGCGAGCCGGTGAAGCTGTGGATTGGCGGACAGCGCACCGGTGCCCCCCTGGGGCGTGCCACCCCTAAGATCGGTGCAGGCCCCGCCGGATTCGGTGACGAGGACCTGTACGGCGGCGATGTCCCATGGGTTCACGACCGGTTCGGCGGCGATGTCGAGGGTTCCCTCGGCGACCATGCAGTGCTGGAGGAAGTCGCCGAAGGCGCGGTCCTCCCAGCACTCCTCGGCAAGGCGCAGATATGCCGCACGTGAGTGGAAGACGTCCCAGGTGCGCGTGCTGGTGGTGGACAGGTAGGCGTCGGCAAGACTCTTCCGGGCGGAGACCCGCAGTGGCAGGGGAGCACTGCCGGCCGGCCCGCGCCGCAGCCAGGCACCCCGGCCGGCCGCCGCCCACCAGCGGCTGTACAGGGCGGGGGCGCTGATCACACCGACGGTGGGCCGCCCGTCCTGCAGCAGGGCGATCAGTGTGGCCCAGACCGGTACCCCGCGCAGGAAGTTCTTGGTGCCGTCGATGGGGTCGACCAGCCAGGTGCGCCCTTCCGTGACGGAGCCGCCGGTCTCCTCACCGGCGAAGGAGTCGTGGGGGCGGGCGGAGCGCAGTGCCTCACGCACGGCCGTCTCGACGGCGGTGTCCGCGTCGGTCACGGGCGTGCGGTCCGGCTTCTCCCGGACCCTCAGGTCAAGGGCCCGAAAGCGGGGGCCGGTGATGTGGTCGGCGATGTCGCCCATTCGCAGGGCCAGTTCGAGATCGTCCAGTGGGGATACGGGGATCACCTCGCGTGGAGTTCGAGCAGGTGGTATTCCATGACACGGACCTCCTCGATCCGGCGTACACGGCGCAGCATTTCGACCCGTACGCCGGCTTCCTCCGCGATGGCGTCGAGCCGTTCGCGGTCGCCGAGGTCGGCGGTGCCCAGCAGCAGCCTGCCGCCGTCCGTCAGATGCTTGTGGGCTCCTGCGATGTAGCGGGCCTGGCCCTGGTAGCCGGGATCGAAGACGGCGGAGTGCAGATCGGTGGACAGGGCGAAGTCGTCCTCCACGTAGGTCCAGGGGACGTTCCAGAAGATGGTGTCGAAGCGGTCCACCGGTTCGAGTGCCGTGTACATGTCGCTGTGCAGGGCGCGCACCCGATCGCCCACGCCATGGCGTTCGGCGTTGGCGACCGTGTTGGCCACCGCCCTCTCGTTGATGTCCAGCGCGGTCACGGACGCACAGCCGTGAAGTGCCGCGGTCACGGAGATGACGCCCGTTCCGCAGCCGATCTCCAGGAACGAGCCGCCCGGCGGATAGGGCACGATCGAGGCCAGCACCTCGGTCGCGGCGCTCAGAGTGCTGGGGAAGACCCCGCGGTGCAGGTCCCATTCCCGTCCCAGCAGGGTGAAGGTGTCCGGCAGGTCGTCGCCGACGAGGGCGTGCCGGAGGGCCTGGGCCACGGTCTCGGGGGATTCCTGGGCGGTCATCGCTGCTGCCTCTCGGGCGGTGTCGGTCGTCGGGCCGAGCCGGCCGCGTACCGTACGAGGGCTCCGCGGTGGCGGCCGATCTTGAGGAAGGCCTCGGCATACTGCTCTATGAGCGTCTTGTCCTCGGGCCAGTTGGT
Source organism: Streptomyces sp. SID8352 (assembly GCF_009862265.1). Classification (GTDB taxonomy): domain Bacteria; phylum Actinomycetota; class Actinomycetes; order Streptomycetales; family Streptomycetaceae; genus Streptomyces. The sequence goes on from NZ_WWGX01000088.1 coordinate 66,342, forward strand.
GAAGGTGGGCAGTGACAGTGCGTGCTGCTCGACACGCTCCGCGTGCGATCCGTCCCTGGGTCCGGTGCCCTTCTTGGCCGTGCCGGGGAACAGGGGGTTCTCCCGGGAGGCGTACAGCGGCAGCGTGGAGAGCCGAGGACCGGAAGGAGCGCCCACTTCCATGCCTTCGGCGCGTAGCGCCTCGATGAGGACGGAGCGGGGGACGCCGCCCAGCGCCTCGGGCCGGTAGAGCGGTTTGTAGCCGTACCATGCGCCCATGTCGACGTGGTCGGCCACGTGTACCGGCTCCAGATAGGCGACGTCGCCGATCTGTCGGCCGAGGTGGCGCAGGCAGCGGTGCCGGGCCTCTTTGCGCGCCGGGAACGCGGCGAGCGCGTGCCGGGCGACGATGGCGTTGAAGGGCGACATGCGCAGCTTCAGCCCGAAGCCGGTGACCCAGTGCGCGCGCAGTTCCTCGTCGAGGACGGAGTCCCGGGAGCGGTCCCGGTAGTGGCCCAGGAGCGTGGCACGGTCGTGCACCTGGGCGTCGCTCGTGACGAGGATGCCGCCTTCGCCCGCGTAAACGGCCTTGTTGGCCTGGAGGGAGAAGACCGCAGCGTCGCCGAAGGTGCCGACGGGCTTGCCTTTGTAGCGACTGCCGTGGGCGTGGGAGCAGTCCTCCAGAACGCGCAGCCCGTGCCGCTCGGCGATCCGCAGGATCGCGTCCATGTCGCAGGGGTGGCCCCACTGGTGGACCACCGTGATCACCTTGGTGTGCTCGGTGAGTGCGGCCTGAAGGGCCTTCGGGTCCAGACCTCGGGTGCCGGGATCGATGTCGGCCAGGATCACGTCGCCGCGGAGCGCGAAGACGGGGCTCAGGGCCGCGTGGTAGGTGAGCGCCGGTCCCACGACATCCACGCCTTCGCGCACACCGAGGGCGAAGTAGGCGGCGAACAGGGCGCTGGTACCGGAGTTGAAGGTGACGGCGAAGCGGGTTCCGCCCTCCAGGAAGGCGAGGAAGTCGGCCTCGAACCGGCCGATGGGACCGCTGTTGCCCTTGATGGAGATGTCGGCGTTCCGCTGCGCGGCCAGTTCGGACAGCTCCGCCTCATCGGCCGGGGGCGGCCAGACTTCGTGCGGCAGGGGCCGTTCGATGGCGGGTGTGCCCCCGAGGAGGGCGAGTTGCTCGATCGTGGCCATGTGTCCTTCCTGGTTCCGTGGTGGGGCCGCGCGGGTTCTGCGGGTCCGTCGGAGCTGGGGTCAGGCGCACCGGTCGGCGATTTCGTCGTACTCGCGCAACCGGTCCCGGTAGATCCCCTCGATCGTGTGCACGGAGCGGAGCTGACGCTGGAGGTGGTCCTGCCGGTAGCGGAGGTCGTCCAGATGGCCCAGGTAGTGGGCGATCATGGAACGCGCGATGTCGGACTTGGGGCCGTCCCAGGTGAAGCTCTCCAGCGGCAGTCCTCCGATGGAGTGCAGGACGGCGACCCCGGGAGTGACGTTCAACGCGCCCTCCGTACCGAGCACGCAGAGATGCTCGGCCTTCTCGTAGTGGTGGCGTGAGATGCGCAGCGAGCCCTTCAGTCCTGTGGCGGGGTAGCTGGACATGAGGCTGACGAGATCCTCCAGCCGTCGATCCCGCATCTCCTGGTAGTGGTGCACGAAGGCGGAGTGCACCTGGGAGGGTTCGGGGAACATTCCGCTGAGCACATCGATGAGGTGGTAGCCCATATCGAGGAGCACACCGCCCATGGCGTGCTTTCTGGAGGCGCGCCAGCCCGTGGTCGGGTGGGCCAGGTTCAAGTGGTAGTCGTACGAGAACCAGTAGGGCTGCCCGATCCGGGTGAGGTTTTCCCGGGCGAACCGGAAGACGGGGTTGAAGTTCCGTTGCAGCAGGGTGAAGATGCTGCGGTCGGCCTGTTGCGCCAGGTGGATGAGTTGCCGGGCTTCCTGCTCGGTGACAGCGAATGGCTTTTCTTTGATGACGTGCCTGCCGTGCGCAAGGATTTCCGAACAGACCGGGAAGTGCTCACTGTGCGGGACGGTGACCACCGCGACATCAAATTCTGTCCTTGCGAGCGCCTCACCCAGGAGGGTGTAATGCGGGAATTCCCAGGCGTCGGCGAGTGACGAGGCTGCCGGCGCCGGGTCGACTCCGCCGACGACGTCTGCGTTTTCCCGCACGACCGGCAGATACTCTTTTCCTTGATGTCCGGCAAATCCGACCACCAGAACTCGCGGGCGCGGGACTGCCTTCTTCGACCTGTTACCGGACATACAGAATATCTCCCTCGCAGAAAATATCTGAAGTCGTAGAGGGGTTCAGGGGGCTCGGTGCTCTTTTCCGGACTCACCGGCGAGCCATGTGTGCGCCGCGGTCACGACGTCCTTGATGAAGGTGCTTCCGCTGAGCTTTGTATTCTCGTCGAGCAGCGTGACGCCGTCGGTCGTGATCCAGGTGAACTCGGTGTGCTTGTCCCGTTCGAGTTCGGGCGACGAGAGGTCACCGTCCACCTCGACGACGTAGTCCGATTCGATGTGCCGCAGTCCGTCCGCCGTCCACTCCTCGTGCGCGACCCGGGCAAGCACGTGGCGCAGTCGCCACCCGGTCTCCTCGGCGATCTCCCTGCGGAGCGCCTCCAGCAGGGGCTCACCCTCCTCCACGGCTCCGCCGACGATGTCCCAGCAGCCGGGGAAGAGGCGTCGCCCGGCCGAGCGGCGCTGGACGAAGATCCGGTCGCAAGGGTCACGGATCAGCGCACCCACCACGCGCCGCGGTTCGTTCGACGAGCTGACCATTCATCCCTCGATTCACCAGCACGCGAGATATCGCGTGCGCCATGTGCCGGGTAGAATAGAAAATGAGCCGAACGGTCCGAAGGAGAGGGCAAGCAGCTGAATTGCCGCCGCATTGATCGGGGCGGCTTGGCCGGGCTAACCGGACTCTCCGCCCCGAAGGCTACCGGAGACCCTCGACGACACAAGAGAGTGCGCAAGGATTCGGACGCCTCAACTTCCTCTTGACATGGTGATGCGCCATATGCTGACAAGCGCCCCATGGATGTCGCCCGCTGATTCGGGCTGCAGGTGTCGAGGTGCCCCGCCCCGAAGTGTGGACTGCTCTCGCCGGCGCTCACCGTCTTCCGGGTGAGGGCTTTCTCGCCCGACTCACTCAGCGATCATTCCTTTCTGTCACCGCCGGTCATGTCACGCTGGATATGTTGGCCGGATTTTCCATGTGCCGGATCCTGATGGCGCCGCTCGGTGCCCGGACGCTACCGGCGGCGGGCGACCAGGAAGACGTACCCGACCTCGGGGAGCGCACCGAACCGGGGAAGGGAGCGGGTGGAGGTGAAGAACTCGTAGTGAGGGTCACCGGGGGTGGGCCGGACGCCGTCGAAGGCATCGGCGAACGCCTGATAGGTGCGCCGGACGTGTTCCCCGATGTCGTTGAACTCCACGGTCTCCAGACCGGCGCGGTCCAGCGCCGTACGCAACTCCACCGGTCCGGGAAACCCGGGGGACCGGAACGCCCGGCACGTCTGGCGGACCGTCTCGGCGGCATCTCCGGTCACCGGAGCCCGGAGCAGCACATCAGTGACGACCAGCGGGCTTCCCGGTCGAAGTGTCCGGGCGATCTCGGTGAGAGCCGCGGTCCGGTCGCTGATGTGCATCAGGCACTCGATCGCCCAGGCACCGTCGAAGGACGCCGCGTCGAAGGGCAATGCGCAGGCGTCCGCGTACCGGAAGTCCACCCGGCCGGCGAGCGCGGCGGCGTCCGCGCGTGTCCGCGCGAGATCGATGTCCTCGTCGCTGACCGAGATCCCGGAGACGCGCGCACCGGTGGCCCGGGCGATCCGCAGGGCGGGCCGTCCGGTTCCGCAGCCGACGTCCAACAGGCGCTGTCCGGGTGCGGTGGCCAGCCGTTCCGCCACGAGGTCGGTGAGCCGGTCGGTGGCTTGGTTGAGAGAGCGGTCGTCGTCGGCGCTGTCCCAGTACCCGACGTGGATGTTCCCGTCGACGGCCGTGCCGTCCGCGGTCTCGGTCTGCTCGTCGTGGACCGGACCGGTGTCTGGTGACGACGGGGCGGTGTGGCGCACGGACGGGTCGTCGGTCATCGAGATCTCCCGCGCTTGAAGGGCGTGTCAGCCGGTGGTGAGGGCTGTCGGGCACGATTCACGGTACGCATCCCGGGCGAACGAGCGGGCGAGCCCACGGGGTTCACCGGGACGCCGAGAGGTATGCGGCGGCGGTCGCCGGTCGGGCGGTTGCCGCCCATGGTGAGGTCGGTGGCGATGCCGGCGAGTGGTGTGACAGCTCTGTGGGCGACGCGTTGCACCGGGGGTGTCCGACGGCGATGGGCATCGAACGACGATTGTCCTGGAGGGTGTGGAGTTCGTCCAGGGTGCCGCGTTGGCATGGCCGCGACCGACCGGCGGCCGGGAGTGTCTGATCAACGGCGATCTGATGATCAAGTGAGGCCGGGGAGCGCCCAAGCAGACCCTGGGCCATGGGCGAACGGCTCCGCGAACTCGGCGCAGTTGGCCACCGGGCTGCTCGCTGCGGTCCTCGCCCGCGTTCTCGGCATCGTCATCACCGTCGCCGGCAAGCGGCAGCGAGCCGCCGCCGGAAACCGGGCCGTCCACGCGACCGGGATCAGCCGTCGGACGACTGCGGAGCAGGCGTGAACTACCGGAGGGCGATGAGCCCTGCGTCCGTGGGTCTGAAGCCGCACGCGTCGAAGTAGAAGGGACGCAGATGCTCTTCGAAGTCAACGTGGAGCCATTCACAGTCCGCTGCATGGGCGCCTTGCACCGCGGTCGTCATGAGCCCGGTCCCGATACCGGTCCCGCACATGTCCTGAGCGACCATCGTGTCGAGAACGAAGGCATGGACGCCACCGTCCCAGGCAACGTTGACAAACCCTACGAGCCTGCCGCCTTCCCGGGCGCAGACCCAGCCGAGGCTGTGGCGGTGCACTTGTGCCTGCCAATCGATGGGCATCCTGGCGTGGCTGAACGCTTCCGCGTGGAGCGCGTTGACGGCGGCGTTGTCGATGTCGCCGCGCCACTCATACGTGATCACCATGGGCCGCATCGTAGGTCGCGGGATCTCGGCTCAGCCCTCTTTGTTCGGGGCCTGTGCCCCTTTCGGTCAGAGACATTCCGTGAGTTCTCGTACCCGATTCCGTCATTACGGGTGTCGAGGGAGAAGCGTCGTCAATCCTGGAGACGATGCGCAGACCGGCGCCCGGCTCAGCCTGCGCCGAATGATCCGGACCGTGGTCCTGCCGACCTCCTCGATGTCCAGGGTGCGGATGCACTTCTGCACGCTCGTGGCCCGTTCCCACGGCGGGACGGCCTCCCCGGTGAAGTAGGGCTTGAAGGGGACCATGCCGGCGTTGACGAACAGCAGCGTCGGGTCCGGGGTGGGCAGCGGCGCGCTCGGGACGACGGTGTGGCCGCGGGCGGCGAAGTGATCGAGGAAGCGCTGTCGGATGTCGGCGGTACGCAAGACGGGCTGCTCCGGATCGGTCAGAGGGGAAGGTGAACGGCTGCGCGGGCCGGGTGTCGTGGACCGAGGAACACGGCGTGCCCGGCTCCTTCGGGGGCGGGGTGGGTGGCCTGGCTCCAGCCGAGGCGGCGGTAGAAGGCCACGGCTCCGACGGCATGGACGGGGGTCATCAGCCAGCACCTCCCGTCCGGGGCGTCGGCGGTGACGGCCTTCAGCAGCGCGGAACCGCAGCCCCGCCACCGGGCGGGAGCGGCGACGGCCATTTCGTCGATCTCCCGAGCACCGCTCAACCAGGCCCGAGTCCGCTCCGGGCCGAGAGCGGCGGCGGCCTCCGGGTGGCAGCGGTCGACCGGGAAGGGTGTGGGTGTGGTCCAGCCGGTCGCGAATCCGACGACCTCGCCCTCGTCGAAGGCGAGGGCGGCAAAGAAGCCGGGGCGCGCCACGTCACCCGACAAGCGCGCGATGAAGCTCGCCGCGGAACTGTCTCCACGCCAAGCGGAAGCGGTGAACACCTCCGCGTACAGGTCCGCCACCTCGACCCCGCGCCGGAGCAGCTCAGCGCCGGGTACCCGGCGGACCGCGGGCGTCCTCATGCGGCAGCCATCGCCGGGCGCGCGGCGGGACGCAGGGCCGCGTACCCCAGAGGCGCGGACGGGCCGGCCGACAGGTCCGGCTGCGCCGGGGCGGAGCCGGAACGGACAGGAAGGTCACCGACGGCGGCGACCATCGCCCCGCCGTCGGTGCACAACGTCATCGGCGGCACCCGCAGCTCGACGCCGGCGGCCGCGCACCGCTTGTCTGCCAGGACCCGTACACGGGAGTTCGCCGCCACACCGCCGACCGCGACCGGCGTGCGGACCTCGTACTGCCGGCGGGCGGACGGCACCTTGCGGGTCAGCGCGTCCGCGACGGCTCCTCGGAGCGATGCGGCGCCGTCGGACACGGGGAGTTCCTCTTCGTTCCGGCGGTGCTGCTCGGCCCGGCGGGCGGCGGCCGTTTTCGGGCCGGGGGAGGAGAAGCCGTAGGGGTGTTCCTCCGAGCCCGGGAGCGGTCGAGGTAAGGCAAGGGCGCGGAGGCTGCCCCCGCGGGGTGCGCGGGCGATGACCGGCCCGCGAGGGCAGGGCGGTCCGAAGACGCGGGTGACCTTGTCGAGGCACTCACCGGCGTCGTCGACCGTGTCGCCCAGGTGCGGGATCGGAACCCGCACGAGGTCGCGTACGAGGAGCAGCGAGGTGTGTCCGCCGGACACGACCAGCACCGTGCGCGGGTCGGGCAGCGGCCCGTGCTCCAGGGGGGCCACCACGTGTGCCGGCAGTGGCAGCCGGCCGCCGGACACGACCCCCGCCCCGGTCCCGTCGCAGGACGACTCGATACCCAGCACCACGGGAGAGCCCACGGCAACCTCTTTCGCACATGAGAAGCAATTGCAACCAGTGTGCAATAAGGTACGCGTCCGAAGGGCGCCCGGGGGAGGGGCGGCCTCCCGCCCGTGCTCGTGGTCAACCCACCCGTGATCTGGCGACACCCGTGCCGGGTGCGCGCCGCGTGGCGCGCTCCTTCCCCGAGGCGACCCCGTACACGATGGACGTCGTGGGCCACTGGCTCCACCGCAGGGGTGGAACAGAAGAGGCGCTGCGGGGCATCGACGCCCACCTCACCCGACCGCGGGGCCGAGCCGACGGGAGTGCGGCGGTGCGGTGGTCCGCCCGGGGCGCGGGCCCCGTCCCACCTGTTCCTGACCCCCTCGGCCCCGGTCTTCGGCGCGTCATGAACGGGGTGTACGCCCGGGAAGGGTGATGACGTCCGTGGCGTCCCAGATTTCGGTACGGCGATGGGTGACCGCGATGATCGTGCCGGGCAGTTGCCGCAGCGTGTGCACGACGCGTTGTTCTGTCACCGCGTCGAGCGCCGCTGTCGCCTCGTCGAGGATGAGGATCGGCGCGTTCTTCAGGAGGGCACGGGCAAGGGCGACGCGTTGGCGTTCCCCACCGGAGAGCGCGCTTCCGTGGTGTCCGACATCCTGGTGGATGCCGTGCGCGGACCGGGCGACGACGGTGTCGAGATGTGCCTTCCGGGCGGCTTCGAGGACGTCGTCGTCGGTGGCCGCGGGGTTGCCGAGCCGGATGTTCTCCGCGAGGGTGCCGTCGAACACGACCGGTTCCTGAGGCACATAAGCGATGTGCGCGGCGAGGTCTTCGTGGCGCAGGTCCGTCAGGGCGGCTCCGCCCAGTGTCACGTGCCCCTCTTCGGGGTCGTCGAAGCGCATGAGCATGTTGAGCAGGGTGCTCTTGCCGCTTCCTGTCGGACCGGTGATGAGCACCCGTGCTCCTTCGGGAACGACGGCAGAGAGGCCGTGGAGCACGGGCGGGTACGAGATGTTCGCGAGTTCCAGTTCGTGGCCGTTCCGCGGGGCGCTCCGCGATGGTTCCGGGAGAGCGGGCGGGGCGGCCACGGTGCGGTACTGCCGGACCGTGGTGCGCAGGTCGTTCACTGTGAGGCCGGTGAGCGCGAGTGCGTCCAGCGGCGCCGCGGCCCGTCCGGTCAGGATCACGAGTGCGAGCGCCGCTGCGGGATCGTCGATTCCCGTGACCGCGAGGAGCACGACGATGCCGGCGAGCGGAAGGGCGCCGGCGAGGCCGGAGACGAGGGTCGCCGGCGCGGAGGCGTTGGTCGTGCGGGCGAGTGCGGCCTCCTGGGCCTGCCAGGTCGCCGTGAGGCGCGCGACGGCTCGGTCGGGGCCCGCGGCCGTCCGCAGCAGTTCGAGATGATCGACGAACTCCAGTGACGCCGCGGCGGCAGCCTGCTCGGCGTCGCCGCGGCCGGCGTCCGCGCGGGCCAGGGCCCGCTGGGCGGCGCTCTGCGCGAGGAACGCGACCGCCAGGAGCACACCCACGAACAGCATCGCGGACGGCCCGCCGACGATCCCGACGCCGACGAGCAGCAGCAAGGGGAGCAGTGGCGCGAGGACGAACGTCTGCAACTGATGGGCGGGCACGCTCATCAGCGTCGGGATCGCACGTCCGGCGACGGTCCCGATCAGTGCGCGGTTGGCCTCTGTGAACCAGGACAGCTTGGCTCGCGCGAAGGCGGTACCGAGGGCGTCGTAGAGGTCGCCCGCGAGCCGAGCCCCGGTGAGATATCCGCCGCGTGAGACCAGCACGGTGATCGCGACGGCTGCGCCCGCTGCGCCGAGCACCGGTCCGGGCGGCCGTCCGTTCGCGATCGCCCGTGCGAGTGCCGTGTACGCGGCCGCTTCTGCGACGGCGACGAGCACCCATCCGAAGGAGATCAGGAGCAGTCGGCGCTTCGCCGTGGAAGGAAGCGCCTGGGGCGCGGGCGTGGTCATCGTATGGCTCCGGTCGTCGTGAGGCGCCCGTCGGCGAGCGTGAGCTGTGCATCCGCGGTCGCGGCGAGCTGAAGGTCGTGGGTGACGATGATCAGCGTCCTTCCCGAGTCGGCGAGAAGACGCAGTTCCGCCATGAACCGGGCGGCCGTGTGCTCGTCGAGTGCGCTGGTCGGTTCGTCCAGGAGGATCACGGGCGCGTCGGTGAGGAAGACCCGCGCCAGTCCGACGCGCTGTCTCTCTCCACCGGAGAGGTTCGTCGTCTCCGTCTCGGGCGGAATGCCGAGCTGGGCCCGCCGCAGTCCCTCGGCCAGGTCCCGGTCGTCGTGGTCCGGGGCGGAGAGGCGGAGGGTGTCGCGCACCGCTCCGGGCAGCACGTCGCCGCCTTGCGGGACGAGGAGAACCGGTCCGGATGACGCGTGGGCACGTGACCGCGCGGCCGGAGCCGGCGGGAAGACGATGTCCCCCGCCGTGGCTGATTCGAGTCCGGCGATGACACGGAGGAGCGTCGTCTTGCCGCTTCCGCTCGGTCCGGTGACGACGGTGATCGTCGACGGCTTGAACGCATGCGTCACCTCGTGGACGAGGACGCGTTCCGCGCTCCCGACCGTGAGGCCGGCCAGGGCCATTCCCGTGGCGTTCTCCCCCTGGCCGGCCCGATGCGAGGAGAGCGTGACGAGGGGCTCCTGGAACACCTCGGCGATGCGGTCCGCAGCGGCGCGGCCCGCGCGGACGTAGTCGAGCCCGTGGCCGAGACGCAGCGCCGGGGTGACGACGGCCAGACCGAACAGCAGCATCGCGGCGAGCGTTCCGGCATCCTGTGCGTGGCCGACGGCGTAGGCGATCGCGTAGGTCGCGGCCGCTTGGAGCAATGCTCCCGCGACGGCGGCGAGCGTCGCGACCCGTCCCACCCAACGGACCATTCCCGTGGTGAAGCGGCGGGTTGCCGCCGCGTAGCGGGCCGCGGCCCCGGTCTGGGCCCCGTAGGCGCGGCAGACGAGGATTCCGCGGGCGTAGTCGTCGACCGCGGTGACGACGTCGCTCATCACCCGGGCGCTCTCGGCTCCGTGACGTGCGGAGGTCCGTGGAACGACGAGCAGGTAGTAGCAGGCGGCGAGCAACCCCGGGACGAGGGCGAGCAGCGCGCTGGGCCCCGCGACGGCGAGGAGGACGAGCACACTTGCCACGGGCACGACCGCGAGCGTCGTGCTCTCGGCCGGCAGGTGCGCGACCGCGTGGTGCAGCGCCGCGATGTCGTCGGAGACGAGGCGGCGCAACGCGTCACCGCCTCGCCCGGCCAGAGCACTCATCGGCATCCGGGCCAGGTGTCCCGCCACTTCGCGCCGCACACGTTCCGCGAAACGTGCTTCGCCGCGGTGAGCCGTCCACGAGGAAACGGCCGAGAGCAGGCCGCTGGTGATCCATGCCGCACAGGCCCACACGGCATACGCGGGCGTCGGGTCCGTGAGGAGCCGCGTCGTGGACCAGAGCGCGCCGAGACCGCAGAGCCCGGCCACTGCCGCGGTGAACGAGGCGACGCCGAGCAGCGGGAGGCTGGGGAGCAGTGCTCGCGCGAGTGGCGAACGGCCGACCGACGGCGAGTGGGATGCGTGTTCAGGTGTCATCGACGTTCTCCTGCCGGGGAGTGCGGTCGCGCCCGATCGGAACGACCTGGGGTGTGCCGGCGACGGGATCGGCGACGACGAGGCACCGCAGCCCGAAGACGTCCTCGACCAGGTCCGCGGTGACGACCTGGGCGGGCGGGCCCTCGGCGACGACGGCGCCGTCCTTCATGGCGATCATGTGCGTCGCGTACCGCGCCGCCTGGTTGAGGTCGTGGAGCACCGCGACGAGGGTCCGGCCGGCCACGTGCAGGTCGGTGAAGAGTTCGAGCAGTTCGATCTGATGGGTCAGGTCGAGGAAGGTCGTCGGCTCGTCGAGGAGGAGGATGTCCGTCTGCTGGGCGAGCGCCATCGCCACCCAGACCCGTTGGCGTTGCCCGCCCGAGAGTTCGTCGACCGGGCGCGCGGACAGATCCGCGATGCCGGTCGCGGCCATCGCGTCCGCGACGATCCGCTCGTCCGCGACGGTCCATTGACGGATGAGCCTCTGGTACGGGTGGCGTCCGCGGGCGACGAGGTCGGCGACGCGGATGCCGTCGGGGGCGAGTGAGGACTGCGGGAGGAGCCCGAGCCGCCGCGCGACCTCTTTGGCCTTGTAGGCGTGGATGTCCCGGCCGTCGAGAACGATCCGCCCGTTCGCGGGCCGCAGGAGCCGCGAGAGTCCGCGCAGCAGCGTGGACTTCCCGCACGCGTTCGGGCCGACGACGACAGTGAACGATCCGTCGGGGATCGCGACGGACAGCCGGGTGTTGACGGGGCGTTCGTCGTACCCGATCGTCGCGTTCTCGGCGCGGAGCCGAGAACGGTTCGACGCGTGCACGGGCGCCTCGGTGTCGGAATGGGTCATGTGTTCCGTCTCGTTTCGCGGATCAGCAGCCGGATCAGGTAGAGGCCGCCCAGGCAAACGGTGATCAGGCCGACGGGCACGGAGCGGTACGCCTGCGCGATCGCCAGCGACGACGCGTGGGCGAGGGCGAGGAGGGCGGCCCCCATGAAGGCGGATGAGGCGACCGTCACCCCCGGCGTGCGGGTCAGGCGGCGTGCGAGCTGCGGCGCGGAGAGCGCGACGAATCCGATCGGTCCGGCCGCGGCGGTGACCAGTGCGGTCGTGGCGACGCCCGTGATCAGGAGCACCGGGCGGGCGCGGGCGGCGCTGACCCCTTGTGCGAGGGCTGCGTCGTCGCCCAGCTCCAACTGCCGCAGCACCGGGGCGAAGACGGTGACGCAGCCCAGGACGAGCGCCCCGCCGATCAGGGAGGGGACGAGCGCGGCCCATCCCACGCGGCTCAGTGAGCCCGCTCCCCAGAAGCCGATGCTCATGGCGTCGTTGATGTCGGCGCGGGTGATGAGGTAGGAGTTGACCGATCCGAGCATGGCCGAGACGGCGATGCCGACGATGATCAGCCGGAACCCCTGCACGCCTCGCCGGTACGCGAGCAGGTAGACCGGGCCCGCGGTGAGGAGACCTCCCGCGATCGCCGCCGCGGCCACCGACCAGTGGCGGTGGGAGCCGAGGAGCAGGACCGTGATGACGACGCCCGTATAGGAGCCGGCATCGAAGCCGATCACGTCCGGTGACCCGAGGGGGTTGCGGGTCAGGGACTGGAAGACCGCCCCGCCGACGCCCAGCAGCGCGCCGAACAGGACGGCGCCGATCGCCATCGGCAGACGCCATTCGATCACGATCAGCCGGTGGAAGTCGTCGCCCTGCCCCGCGAGCGCCCGCACGACCTGGAGGGGGCTGAGCGGATAGTCGCCGAAGCCGAGGGACAGCACCGCGACGCCGATGGCGACCGCCGCGAGGACCGCGTTGACCACAAGCATTCGGAGGCTGAAGCGCGTCGCGACAAGGTCGCCGATGCGGACGGTGACATGCCGGTAGCCGAAATCGATCGGTTTCGGCCGGGATGCGGAGCGGTTCACAGTCCGGCCGCCTTCCTGCGGCGCACGAGTGCGATGAGTACGGGGGCGCCGATCACGGCCGTCAGCACGCCTGCTTCGATCTCCCCGGGACGGGCGACGAGACGGCCGATCACATCGGCGCCGAGGACGAGGATCGGCGAGGCCAGGGCGGTGCAGGCGATGATCCACCGCTGATCCGGTCCGGTGAACCAGCGCACGACGTGCGGGACCATCATCCCGACGAACGCGATTCCTCCGGTGAGCGCCGTGGCCCCACCCGCGAGCAGCGTGACTGCGGCGATCCCGGCGACGCGCGTGCGGATGACGCTCGCACCGAGCGATGCGGCCCGGTCGTCGCCCAGAGCGACGGCGTTCAACGCTCCGCCCAGGCAGAACGCGATCACCAGCCCGACGGCGATGAACGGAAGCACGGAGAGCGCGTCGGGGATCGAGGTGCGGGCGATCGATCCGAGACCCCAGTTCTTGAAGGCCCGGAAGGTCTCTTCGTCCATGAGCATCAGGAGCGTCGAGAACGCCGTGAGCACCGCGGCCAGGGCCACACCGGCGAGCACGAGTGTGACCGGTGAGGCGGAACCCCGCCCGCAGGAGCCGATGGCGTACACGAGGGCCGTCGCGACGACCGCGCCGAGGAAGGAGAACCACACGTACCCGGTGATGCCCGACACCCCGAACAGGCCCACTCCGATCGTGATCGCGAACCCCGCCCCCGCGTTCACGCCCAGGATTCCCGGGTCGGCGAGCGGGTTCCGGGTGATCGCCTGGACCAGTGCTCCCGCAACCCCGAAAGCGACGCCCGAGAGGATGCCGACGAAGGTGCGAGGCACCCGCAGCGTCCACACGATCGAGGCCGCCTCGGACCCGTCGGGATGGAACACGTTCTGCCATACGTCCCGGAGCGGGACCGGATTCGCTCCGAAGCTCACGCTCAGCGCCAGCACGCAGGCGAGCACGAACGTCAGCACCACCAGTCCGAGCGTCCGCCGTGCTCGCGGGACCTGCTCCGTGCGTCTCTCCTCCGGCGGGCGAGGCCGCGACGCGTCCGTGGTCATGGTTCTCCTCGGTCGGGCGTGTGCGGGGCGCGGCCGTGCTCACGCCCCGCACACGTGGGGGGTCAGAGGGCGTCGGCGACGAGCGGAACGAGGTGTTCGGCCGCCCACTTGTTGCCGATCGGCCCGCCGCTGGTGATCGCCCACAGCAGGTCCCCGCCGTCATCGGTCTTCGGAGGAAGCTGCACGAAGCGTCCGGAGGACACGGCGCCGAGGTTCTTGAACAGGCTGCGACCGGTCAGCTCCCGCATCTCCGTCTCGCTCGCGGCAGCGCTCCGACCGAGGAGCAGCACGTCGGCGTCGGTCTTCGAGAGCAGTTCGTCGCTCACCGTGGCATCCCGCTTGAACTCCCGCGCGTTCGGGTTCTTCGCGAAGCCGAGCTCGCCCAGGAACGTCTCCGGCGCGGAATCGGGCCGCGACAGGTACTGGAGCCCGTTGGCCGCACCGTAGTAGATCGCCCATGTCGCCGTGAGTCCCTCGAACTCCGGGTGCTTCCCGCGCACCGCCGCGAAGTACCTCTCGTTGTCGTCGACGACACCCTTCGCGGCGTCGGCCAGGTCCAGCGCCTCTCCGAGCACACGGATCGAGTCCTGCCACGGGAGGAGCAACTGCGACGAGACGTCCGGGCTGGTCACGACCGGGGCGATGGTCGCCAGCCGGTCGTAGTGGTCGGCGAGCTTCACTCCGCCGAGGCCGTCCGTCCACCCGACGGCGACAATGAGGTCCGGGTGGCTCGCGGCGATCGCTTCCACCGGCACCTCTTCACCCATCGCGAACTCGTATGTCTCGATGTCGTCCGCGCCGTGCTCGTCGAGGTACCCGCCCTCGCTGACGAGACTGGAGCTGAGCACGGGCTTCACACCGAGCGAAAGAAGCAGTTCCGTGTCGATCGCGTTCGGCACGACGGCCGCGATCCGTTCGGGACGCTTCTTCAGCACGGTCCTGCCGAAGGGCGATTCCAAGGTCAGCGGGTAGGAGGTGCGCCCCTCGGCGGCCGGCAGCAGGCCCGCCCCGTCGCCGGACGTGGACGTTCTCTGGGGTGATGCCGTGGACGAGCATCCCGTCAGTGCGAGAGCAGCGGCCAGTGCTGTGCCGATCAAGCCGGTGACGCCGCGGCGTCGTGTGAGGTTCATGAGTGCCGTTCTCGTGGATTTCGGGTGCAGGGGGCGAACAGGGCTGCCCGGCCCGGACGTCCGGCGAGGAGCCGCCGAGCGTGCGGCGGGGCAGGTGGCCGTCGCCGGTGTCAGATGTCGGAGCCGGTCAGAGTGCCCGGGAGCCGACGCCGTCCGCGGGCTCGCGTTTCCAGTAGCCCGTGAAGTCGATGGCGGACTTGGTCATGTGACGATCGCGGACGAGATGCCGGCGGATCTCCTGAACCGCCGACTGCTCACCGGCCAGCCACGCGAACCATTCCCCTTCCGCCCAGGCCATCCGGCGGACGGCCTCCAGCAGCCCACCGGGGTGCGCCGGAGCGGACGGATGCCGGGGGAGCCAGATGAGGTCGACCCCGGCAGGGCCGCGCAGTTCCTGTGTGTGCGACGCGTGCTCGACGTCGATGAGCACGCGTCCGCGAGTACCGTCGGGAAGCTCTTCCAGCAGACGTGCGATCGCGGGAATCGCGGTGTCGTCGCCCGCGATCAGCCGCCGGTCCGCGCCCACCGGGAGCCCTTGCGTCCTGGCGGGACCGGCGATGTGCATCCGATCCCCAGGGGTCACCGCACGAGCCCAGTTCGACGCGATCCCGTCACCGTGGAGAACGATGTCGACATCCAGTTCACGTCCGTGCGGGTCGTAGCGGCGCACCGTGTAGGCCCGGGCGATCGGCCGGCGTCCCTCCGCGAACGTCACACGTCCGTCCTCGATGAGGGGGAGGACGGGCTCGCTCTCACCCGGATACGGGAACAGCAGCCGGATGTCGTCGTCGAAACCCGGCGAGGTGAACGCCGGCCACTCGGTCCCGTCCTCAGAGGTGAACGCGCCCAACTGGCCACCGGTCAAGGTCACGCGCCGCATTCCTGCCGTGACGTCGACGATCCGGGCGACGACCAGTTCCCGCAGGGCCACGGGGAACACGGTCAGCGGTCGCGCGGGGACAGACACGGAAGAACTCCTCGAACAGCGGGACATGGCCTGGTGAGCAGGGCGTCGGAGCGCCACGGCGACCACCTGGGTAAGGCTAGCCTTACTATTCGGTCGCTTGTTATCCTCATATGCATGATCCATGGACTGGCGGAATGTGAATGACGTGGATGCGTGCCATCAGCCCCTGATCCGGCCGACCCCGGGGGTTCCGGCCGCCCGGGCGGCCTCACCCGGAAACGCGCGCGAGCCGTCCCTTCTCTGGATGCACACAGGCGCCGGGCATGTGCGGACGGCGACGGCGCGGCATCGCCTCACGGCGGGCCAGGGCATCTGGATGCCCGCCGGCCTCCCCTACGAGGTCGACGTCGAGGCCGATTCCCTCGCGGTTCCGATCTTCCCGGCCGCGCGTTCCCGGTCGACCGTGATCGACCGCCCTCTCCCCGTCGACTTCCCGGGCGGCTGGTCGGACTGGCTCATGTACCAGTTCGTCCGCAGCCTCGGCTACCTGCGCGGTGCCGCGGACGACAACGGCTTGCTCGACCTCGTCGCCAACGCGCACCCGGCAGACCCGGCGCATGACGTCGGCAGACCGCTGCCTGCCCCACCGCTGCCCACATCGCCCGAAGCCCTCACCGTCGCGCGGACGCTGCTTCAGGAACCGAGCCACGGCGCGGGGATCGGCGAACTGGCGCAGTCGGCCGGCATCAGCGTCCGAACGCTGCAGGACCGGTTCCGCAACGAGACGGGACTGCCCTTCGCGCGGTGGCGCACCGCCGCACGGGTCGCCGCCGCGGCGAGCTACCTCGACCTCGGCCACGGCATCGGCTGGACCGGCAGACAGGTCGGGTTCTCGACCCCCGCGGGATTCACGAAGGCATTCCACGCGCACGCCGGAGTCACACCCAGCGAGTACAAGGAACGGCATCGCGACGGACCGACCGGGACCCGGCGGTTCCCGAGCCCTCTCGAAGCACGGATCGACGTCCACACGCACCGAGCGGCGGACGGAGAGGCGATCGCGAAGCCGCCGTCGATACCGGCGTCGCGGACCTGGAACCGGATCAACGACTTCCATGTGCTCGTCTGGGCCTACCGCGGGACTGCACAGCTCGTCATCGGGGGCCGGAAGCACCGGCTACGGCGAGGCGATGCCGCCTGGCTCCCGGCGGGAGTGCCCAACAGCATCACCCTCCCGCGCGGTGCGCTCCTGCTGCCGCTCGGCTCCCGTCCGGGGTCTTCGGCAGCCCTGCCGACGGACGTCCTCATCCGGAGCCTCCCCCCGCAGGCCGAGGGCCTTCTCCTGCACACGGTCGTTGCCAACTACAGCTTCATCCGCCCCGAGGGACACGACCCCAACGACATCACGCGGCGCTTTCTCGAACTCTTCTCCGCGCCCGGTCTCCCCGCGGCCGCCGGCGGAGCAGTCACCCCTGCCGTCGGCCGGATCATCGAGGAGACCCGACGCGAACCCGCGAGTCGGCGCACGCTCGTGCGGTGGGGCGCGGAACTCGGCGTGGACGCCAGGACGCTCGGTCGCGACTTCATCGAGGCCACCGGTCAGACCTATGTGCAGTGGCGAGCCCAGCTCCGCATGACCCTCGCCCGCCAGTACCTCGAAGAACGGATGACGGTCGGCCAAGCCGCGCGGAGACTCGGCTACACGGACGCCTCCGCCCTCACGCGAGTGTTCACCCGCGCCCACGGGATGTCTCCGCGCGAGTACCAACGGAACGGCTGGCAGCACACCGACGAAGGACTCATATCGGCCTGCGGCTGTCGAGGGCCCCAATGGCAGCGGGCACGGCCTCCCGCCCTTCTCCGACGAAGTGTGCTCCCACGCTCGGCGCGCGGACCGCACCACCGTCCGCACGCCCCCGCCCCGGGACGCCTCGCCCCACCCCGGGGCGGGGCGCGACTGCCCGGCGCATCCAACGGGGGGACGAGAGGTGCGGCCGGGCGCGGTCAGTAGCGGTCGCGGTACTCGCGCAGAATCGTCCCGGTGCGCCGGGTGGAGGCGGCGCGCGCGGTCATGTGGTCCAGGACCTCCAGGTGCGCGGAGATCTCCGAGCGCGAGTCCAGGTAGAGCGCGCCCGTCAGATACTCGGTGAACACCATGTCCGGCAGCTCCGGCTCCGCGAACCGGAACAGCGTGAACGGCGCGTACGTGCCGGGGTGCGGGCCGTCCGCGAACTCCGCGATCTGGAGCGTCACCCGCTCCCGGCCGGTGAACTCCAGCAGCCTGTCGATCTGCTCGCGCATCACCCCGCCGTCGTTGCTGACCGGTCGGCGCAGCACCGTCTCGTCCATCACCACCCACAGGTGGGGCGCGTCCGCGCGGTCCAGCAGCCGCTGCCGCTCCATGCGCAGGGCCACGTGCCGCTCGACCGCCTCCTTCCCGGCGTTGCCGATGGTGCCGGACTCCAGCACGGCCCGCGCGTACCCCTCGGTCTGCAGCAGGCCCGGCACGAAGTGCGGTTCGTAGGACCGCATCATCCGGGCGGCGCCCTCCAGGCTGACGTACAGGCTGAACCAGTCCGGCAGCACGTCGTGGTACCGCTGCCACCAGCCCGGCAGGTTGGCCTCCTCGGCCAGCGCCACGAACGCCTTGACCTCCTGCTCGCCGACGCCGTACGCGGTGAGCAGGATCTGCACGTAGGGGATGCGCAGCGAGACCTCGGCGGTCTCCATGCGCCGCACGGTCGCCGGTGCCACCCGCAGGACCTTGGCGGCCTCCTCGCGCCTGAGGCCAGCCGCCTCCCGCAGCTCCTGCAGCCGTCTGCCCAGCACCACCTGTCCCACGGTGGGCGCGGGCCGCCGCTCGCTCATGCCGCCCTCCCCAACGTGCCCCGGCCTGCCCGCAGTCTGTCATGGTCCCCCGCGGGCGCCACAGGGGGCGGAACTCAGGAGATCGCCGCGGACAGGTACTCCGCCGTGGCCGCGTCGGCCGGGAGCAGTGTCTCGATGGCCAGTTCGGCCACCGTCACGTCCATCGGGGTGTTGAAGGTGGCGATGGACGAGACGAACGACAGTGTCCGCCCCCCGTGCTCGATCCGCAACGGCAGCGCGAAGTACGGCACCGGCCCGGCCGGGTCCCCCGCCCCCGCGCCCGCGGGCACCGGGTAGGCGGCCACCTCCTCGTACAGCGCCCGCAGCGCCGCCGACCGGCGCAGGGCGATCTGCCGCTCCATCTGGGCCAGCAGGTGCCCGCGCCACTCGGCCAGATTGCGGATGCGCGGCGCCAGGCCCTCCGGGTGCAGCGTCAGCCGCATGGCGTTCAGCGGCGGCGCCAGCACGTGCTCCGGCAGGCCCTCGGTCAGCAGCGCGACCCCCCCGGTTGGCGGCCAGCACCCCGTAGGCCGCGTCGACCACCAGCGCCGGGTACGGCTCGTAGGCCCGCAGCAGCCGCCGGGTGCCCTCGCGCAGGGTGTCCAGCGCGGGGTCGTCCAGCGGGGTCTGCGGGTAGCGCGGGGCGTAGCCCGCCGCGAGCAGCAGGGCGTTGCGCTCCCGCACCGGCACGTCCAGGTGCTCCGCCAGCCGCAGCACCATCTCCTCGCTCGGCCGGGACCGGCCCGTCTCGACGAAGCTGATGTGACGGGCGGAGGAGCCGGCGCGCAGGGCCAGTTCGAGCTGGCTGACCCGCCGTCGTTCACGCCAGTCGCGCAGCAGCGGGCCCACGCCCTGGACGGTCACGGTGGGGACGGCGGTGCCTGGAGGCGTCATGCCCACGACCGTAGTGGACGTGGCGCCGGTGCCGGTGCCGCCCGGGTGGCCCGCCGTACCGGGCCCGCGCGGTCCCCCTGTGCCACGCTGAGGGCACATCCGCCCAGGAAGGGAGCGCGGCCCATGTCCGCCGAACCGCTGTCCCCGCAGGAGACCCGGGAACGGCTGGCGCGCCTGCCCGGCTGGTCCGTCGACGACACCGGCCGCCTCATCCGCTCCTACGACCTCGGCTCGCACTTCGCGGCGGCGGCGATGACCGTCCACATCGCCCAGGTGCAGGAGGAGTTGAACCACCACTCCGACCTCACCCTCGGCTACCGCTCGGTCTCCCTCGTGGTGAGCACCCACAGCGCCGGGGGCGCCCTCACCGGCAAGGACATCGAACTCGCCCGCAGGGTGGAGGACCTGGCCGGGAGCCACGGGGCGCACTGACCCCCGTGGCCGGCCACGGGCGAAGCCCCGGCCCCGCCCTGCGCCTGGGGCCTCCCCGACCAGGAACGCCCGCGCCGGGACCCGGTCCCCACCCTCCGGGCGTACGCGAAGCGGTGGGGCGCCGGCGCCCGCGCGGCCCCCCGGGGCTCTCGGCATCGGGGCACCCGGAGCGGTGCTCCGGTCCGTGCCGCGGTACGGGCGGGGGAGTCGCCGGTACGGCCGGTCCGCCCCGGCGGCACGGGCGTCCGGGACGGGGCGAACGGTGGGGGAGCGCGATGGACGGTGGCTCCGGAACCCGGACGGCGACGGACGCCCCGGCGGGAGGCGCCCGGTGACCAGGTCGCTGAAGCGCTGATCGTGGGCACCACCTCCGGCCCGGTCCCGGTGAGCGCCCTCACGGTGAGCACGGGCCTCCACCCGGTGGTCCGGGTCCTTGGGGGAGTCCGAGACGGTGCCGGTCGTGTTCACGGCGGTGCTCGGGGCCGGGGGCCGCCGGGGGCCGGAGAGCGCCGGTACGCCGTCCGGGCCCGCCGGGACGGCGACGGCCGGGGGCGCCGGGGCCCGCCCCGGCGGCCGGGTTCCGCGTCCGGGCCCGCGCGTGCCCGCCCGAGCGCCGCGGCCCGCGCGGCCTCCGGCGCGGGCTGTGCGTGCTCGCCCCTGGGTCGCGGCCCGCGTGGCCCGCGCCTGCGTGGCCTGCGTGGCCCGCGCGGCCGACGCATCCGTCCGGGGCCGTCCGAGTTCCCTCCGGGTCCGTGTCGGCCGGGTGTTCGGCACGATTCGGTCACATGGCCCGATCTCGCGGGAATCCGGGGGGATGATGGGATCCGTCACCATCGTGTTCCGGGGGGAACCTTGAGCCAGTACAGCAGTCCGCCGCCGATGCCGCCCTACGGGCCGCCGATGCCTCCTCCGCCGCCCCCGCCGGGCAGGCGGCCCGCCGTCACGACCGCCCTCGTCGCGGGCGCCGCCGCGGTCGTCGCAGCCGTCGTCGCGGTCGTCGTGACCCTCGGCGTCACCGGCGACGGCAGGGCGGAACCGGCCCCCACGGTCACCGTCACCGAGACCGTCGGACCCGACGCGGCGGACGGCGGTGACGAGGGCGCCGGGGAGTCCGGGGCGGACACCGCGGACGACGGTCCGGAGGGGACCGAGGACACCGCGACCGCCGACGGGGTGCACGCCCTCGACGACACCGTCGTCTACGACAGCGACATCGAGGTGGGTCTCACCGGCCTCGAGCGGGCGGTCTCCACCGACTCCGCCGTGCCCGAGAACACCCCGTACATCCGGTTCACCGTGAGGCTGGAGAACAAGGGCGACAAGCCCTTCGACGCGCCGATGCTCACCGTCAACTGCTCCTACGGCGAGGACGGCAGCAGTGCCGAGGCGGTCTTCGACACCGCTGCCGGACTGAACGGCGGACCCGAGACCAAGCTGCTCGCCGGACGGTCGCTCAACGTGCCCTGGGGCTGCGAACTCCCCAAGGGCGAGAAGCTGGTGCAGATCGAGATCACCCCGGACTACGACTCCGAGGCCGCGATCTTCACGGGCCGGATCCCGTAGGAGCGCACCCGGAACGCCGCCCGTCGCGGTGGCGCCCCGCCCCGGTCCGCCACCGCGCGAGCACCGGCCGGTGGCCCGGCTTCCTTCCGGCCGGGCCCCGGGGCGCCCCGCCGGGGATGGCGTGGGCCGGCCCCGGGCGCGGCCCGATTTGCCGTCCCGGCAACACTGCTTGCCTCCCGCCGGTGCGTCGTCGCACCCTGGCGGCCTCGCGAACGGGAGGCTGACCAGCATGGCGCACGACCACCTTCACCAGCACGGGGACGCACCGCGCCCCGGAGATCCGCACGAGCACCCGCACTCGGGCCACGACCCCGCCGGGACCCACGGCACGGACGACCGCCGGGACGGCGCCGAGCACCGGGGCGGTGGCGGAACGCACGGCGCGGGCGACGGGCACGCCGAGGGCGACCGGCACGGTGGTGGCCAAGGGTACGGCGCCGGCCACGGCGGTGGCGGCGGGCACGGCGGTGGCGGGCGCGCCGGTCACGGCGGGCACCACGACCACACCGACCTCGACTGGGCCGAGATGGCCCCGGTCCTGGAGGCCCAGGCGGAGCTGTACGCCCCGATGTACCGGCGGGCCCTGGAGTGGCTGGCGGCGGAGGTGCCCGACCCGGGGCTGGTCGTCGACGTCGGCAGCGGCCCCGGCGTCGTCTCCGGCCTGTTCGCCGAGACCTTCCCCGCCGCCCGGATCGTCGCCGTCGACGGGGCCGCGCCCCTGCTGGAGCGGGCCCGCGCCCGTGCCGCCCGGCTCGGCGCCGCCGACCGCTTCGCCACCGTGACCGGTGAACTGCCGGACGCCCTCGACGGGGTCGGCGCCCCGGCCGGCCTGATGTGGGCGAGCCAGAGCCTGCACCACCTCGGGGACCAGCGGGCCGGGCTGGCGGCCTTCGCCGCGCGCCTGGCGCCCGGCGGCACCCTGGCCGTTCTGGAGGGCGGACTGCCCGCCCGCTTCCTCCCCCGCGACCTGGGCTTCGGCCGCCCCGGTCTCCAGGCCCGGCTGCACGCCCTGGAGGAGGACGAGTTCGCCCGGATGCGCGCGGGCCTGCCCGGCTCGGTCGCGGTGGCCGAGGACTGGCCCGCCCTGCTGACCGCGGCCGGCCTGCGGCACACCGGCACCCGCAGCTTCCTGCTCGACCTGCCCGCCCCGCTGTCGGACACGGCCCGCGCCTACGTCGCCGAGGTGCTCTCCCGGCAGCGCGAGCGGGCCGCCGACGTCCTGGACGCCGGGGACCGCGCCGCGCTGGACCGGCTGCTCGACCCCGACGACGAGGCGGGCGTGCACCGGCGCCCGGACGTCTCCGTCCTCCTGGCCCGCACCGTGTACACGGCGGTCCGCCCCGTGGCCGGGCCCTGAGGGACCCCGCTCGCCCTTTCCGGGCCGCCCGCCGGGCGGCAGGGGGTCGGGCGGCGGGGCCCGGACGGGGCGAGGGCCCGGTCCGTCATGGACCGGGCCCTCGTACGGGGCGGCGGGGCTGCTCAGGCCACCTCGAACGTGGCCGGGTCCGGGCCCAGCCGCCGGTCCTCGTTGAGGGCGCTGATCGCCGCGAGGTCCTCGGTGTCCAGGGAGAAGTCGAACACGTCGATGTTCTCCTTGATCCGCGACGGGGTCACCGACTTCGGGATCACCACGTTGCCGAGCTGGAGATGCCAGCGCAGGACGACCTGGGCCGGGGTGCGGCCGTGCTTCTGGGCGATGGCCACGATCGCCGGGATCTCCAGGATGCCCTTGCCCGAGCCCAGCGGGGACCACGCCTCGGTCGCGATGCCCTGCTCCGCGTGGACCTCGCGGGCGGCGTGCTGCTGGAGGTGCGGGTGCAGCTCGATCTGGTTGACGGCCGGGATCACCGACGTCTCCCCGATCAGCCGCTCCAGGTGCTCCGGGAGGAAGTTGGAGACGCCGATGGCCTTGACGCGCTGGTCCGCGTACAGCTTCTCGAACGCCCGGTACGTGTCGACATAGAGATTCTTCGACGGCAGCGGCCAGTGGATCAGGTACAGGTCCACGTACTCCAGGCCGAGCTTGGCCAGCGAGGTGTCGAAGGCGCGCAGCGTGGCGTCGTACCCCTGCTCGCTGTTCCAGAGCTTGGTGGTGACGAAGAGCTCCTCGCGGGGGATGCCGGAGGCGGCGACGGCCTTGCCGGTGCCCTCTTCGTTGCCGTAGATCGCCGCTGTGTCGATGCCGCGGTACCCGGCCTCCAGCGCCGTCGCGACGGCGGTCTCGGCCTCGTCGTCCGGCACCTGCCAGACACCGAAGCCAAGCTGGGGCATCTCGACGCCGTTGTTCAGGATGATCGGGGGGACCTTGCTGCTCACGAGCTCTCGATCCTTAGGGTTGTGGTCGTTCGTACGCCCCTGCTCAACGATCACGGGCCGGGATGCATTCCTGACCGGGCTTCTCTCACCTCCGTAGGGTTCCTCGGCGGCGCCGTCGTAAGCGTCCCGGGGGCACCGCGTCCGGGTTCCGGCGGGTCAGCCGGGAAAGTGGCCGGGTTCCGGCCGCTGCGGCCGGTGCAGCCGGTCGCCGCCCGCCAGCACGGCCGCGGCGAGGGCGTCGGCGGCGTCCCGGGCGGCCGGCCGGTGCCGGCCGTGCACCAGGACGAAGTCGACCCGGCCCAGGTCGGGCAGCCCGGCCCGGTCCGGGACCCGTACCAGGCCCGGCGGGATCAGCCCCCGGGAGTGGGCCATCACCCCGAGGCCCGCGCGGGCCGCCGCGATCAGCCCGTTCAGGCTGCCGCTGGTGCACACGACCCGCCACTCGCGGCCCTGGCGGCGCAGCGCCTCCATCGCCCGGTCCCGGGTGATGCCCGGCGGCGGGTAGACGATGAGCGGCACCGGGCGGTCCGGGTCCAGCCGCAGCCGCTCGGCGCCGATCCACACCAGCCGGTCCTGCCGGACGAACTCGCCCCCGGGGTCCCCGGGGCGGCGCTTGGCCAGCACCAGGTCGAGCCGCCCGGCCGCCAGCCGCTCGTACAGCGTGCCCGACAGCTCCACCGTCAGCTCCAGGTCGACCTCGGGATGGTCGTGGCGGAAGCCCTCCAGCACCTCCGGCAGCCGGGTCAGCACGAAGTCCTCGGACGCCCCGAAGCGCAGCCGTCCGCGGACCCGGGTGCCGGTGAAGAAGGCCGCGGCCCGCTCGTGGGCCTCCAGGATGCGGTGGGCGAAGCCCAGCATCGCCTCGCCGTCCTCGGTCAGCTCCACCGAGTGGGTGTCCCGGGTGAAGAGCTGCCGCCCGGCGGCCTCCTCCAGCCGCCGCACGTGCTGGCTCACGGTGGACTGCCGCAGCCCGAGCCGCCGGGCGGCCCGGGTGAAGTTCAGGGTCTGCGCCACCGAGAGGAAGGTGCGCAGGTGGGAGGGGTCGTACACGGGGCCCACGGTAGCCGGTCGGGCGCCGGTCATCGGGAAGCACGATGACAGTGAGAGCGATGTGCGGGATTCCCGATCACGGGCGGGACGGGCAGGATGGGGCGGGAGCCCGGGGAGCCCGGGGAGCCCGGGGGCGCCGGACGGCAGGCCGGTCGGTCGGCCCGGGTGTGGCCGGCGGCCGGTGGTCCGCGGACCGCGGTCCGACGGTCGGGCGGCGGGACGGACCTGATCGGCCGGCCCGGGGACTCCGGGGGCGGGCCAGGCGGGTACGCCCGCCCCGCACCGGGCGCACCGGGCGGATTGGGGCCGGGGCCCAACCGGACGGTCGAAGGGTCCCGACGGTCCGGACGGGACGAAGCGGGGCCGGACGGGGCGGAGCGGTCCGGGCGGTCCCGACGGCGGCCGGATGCCCCCGGAGGGCCGGTGCGCCCGGCGTTCCGGGGCGAGCGACAGCGAGACGACGAGTGACGGGAGCACCGTGAAACGCCTGAGCCGACCGGCCCGACCGCCGGTCGACCCCTTCGTCCTGATGCTCCTCGGCACGGTGGGGCTGGCCGCGCTGCTCCCCGTACGCGGCGCGGGCGCCGAGGCCGCCTCCGGTGCCACCACGGGGGCCATCGCCCTCCTCTTCCTCCTCTACGGCGCCCGGCTCTCCACCCGCGAGGCGCTGGACGGGCTGCGCCACTGGCGGCTCCACCTCACCGTGCTGGCCTGCACCTTCGCCGTCTTCCCGCTGCTCGGCCTCGCCACCCGGGGTCTCGTCCCGATCCTGCTGACCGAGCCGCTCCAGCAGGGGCTGCTCTTCCTCACCCTCGTCCCGTCGACCGTCCAGTCGTCCATCGCCTTCACCTCCCTGGCGCGCGGCAACGTGCCCGCCGCGATCTGCGCGGGCTCCTTCTCCTCCCTGGCGGGCATCGTCCTCACCCCGCTGCTGGCCGCCCTGCTGCTGGGCGGCGGCGGGGGCGCGTTCTCCGCCGACGCGCTGCTGGCGATCGTGCTCCAACTGCTGGTGCCGTTCGCCGCCGGCCAACTGCTCCGCCGCTGGATCGGGGGGTTCGTCGTCCGGCACCGGCGGGTGCTGGGGTTCGTCGACCGGGGCTCGATCCTGCTGGTCGTCTACACCGCGTTCAGCGAGGGCATGGTGCGGGGCGTCTGGCACCGGGTCGGCCCGGCAGGGCTGGGCGGCCTGCTCGTGGTGGAGGCGGTGCTCCTGGCCGTGATGCTGCTGCTGACCTGGTACGGCGCGGCGGCGCTGGGCTTCGGGCGGGCGGACCGGGTGGCGATCCAGTTCGCCGGGTCCAAGAAGTCCCTCGCCTCCGGACTGCCCATGGCGAGCGTTCTGTTCGGAGCCGAGGCCGCGCTGGCCGTGCTGCCCCTGATGCTCTTCCACCAGATGCAGCTCATGGTGTGCGCCGTCATCGCCGGACGCCGCGCGCGGGACCCCGGTGCGGGCACCCCTCGGGGGACGGCCCCTCCGGAGGAGCCCCCCGAGGACCCGGTGCGCCCGCCGGTGCCGGGGTCGGCCGGGAGCGGGCCCCGCCGGAGATGACGGGGGCGGCCCCTGACGGCCCCCCGGGGGCCCGGGGCGGGCACGCCGCCAGGGTCAGTCCGGGTGCCCGGCCGGTTCCGGCAGGACGAGCCGCTCCTCGCCCGCGTACACGTTCATGGAGCCGCCGCGCAGGAACCCCACCAGCGTCAGCCCCGTCTCCACGGCCAGGTCGACCGCCAGGGACGACGGTGCCGACACGGCCGCCAGCACCGGAACGCCCGCCATCACGGCCTTCTGCGCCAGCTCGAAGGAGGCCCGCCCCGAGACCAGCAGCACCGACCGCGACAGCGGCAGCCCCCCGTCGCGCAGCGCCCGGCCGACCAGCTTGTCGACGGCGTTGTGCCGGCCCACGTCCTCCCGGACGTCGACCAGTTCGCCGTCCTCGGTGAACAGCGCCGCCGCGTGCAGGCCGCCGGTCCGGTCGAACACCCGCTGCGCTGCGCGCAGCCGGCCGGGCAGCTCCGCCAGCAGCCCGGGGGTGAGGCGCAGCGGGGGCGTGTCCGCGACGGGCCACCGTGCCGTCGTCCGCACCGCGTCCAGGCTGGCCTTGCCGCACAGGCCGCAGGACGAGGTCGTGTAGACGTTCCGCTCCAGGGTGATGTCGGGCATCGGCACGCCGGGCGCCGTCCGCACGTCCACCACGTTGTACGTGTTGGAGCCGTCGGCCGTGGCGCCCGCGCAGTAGACGATGTTCAGCAGGTCCTCCGCCGCGCCGAGTACGCCCTCGCTGACCAGGAAGCCCGCCGCGAGGTCGAAGTCGTGGCCGGGGGTGCGCATGGTGATCGCCAGGGGCTTGCCGTTGAGGCGTATCTCCAGCGGCTCCTCCGCGACGAGCGTGTCCGGGCGGGCGGAGACCGCGCCGTCCCGGATGCGGATCACCCTGCGTCGTTCCGTGACTCGTCCCATGTCCGTGTGCCCCTCGCGCCGGTCGGTCCCGGTTCTCCTGCGTACGTACGGACGGCTGGAGCAGTTCCTGCCGTGTGCCGTGTGCCGTGTGCCGTGTGCCGTGTGTCCTGTGCCGCCGCCCGCCGGGGCCGGGCGCCGCGCGGAGGAGCGGTGTTCGTCGGCCTCCGCCCGCCTCGGTCCCGCCATTGTCCCGCAGGGCCCGGGGGCGGGGAGCGGGTGGTCCGGTCGCCGGGTCGGGAAGGCGCGGTCGGAGGCCGGGCAGCCGGGCGGCCCGGTCGTGCGCGCGGCGCGGGCGGCGCGGGCGGGGGCGCGAGTGCGGCGTGTTCGCCGGGCGCCGGAGCCATCGGAGGAGGTGCGCGGTGCGCGGGATACGGAGGGCGGTGGGCGTGGCGGGGGCCGCGCGGTGGGCGTGGTGGGGGCGGGCGTGACGGGCGGTGCGTCCGGGACGGGGATGACGCTTTCGGTAAATTCGGTCGACTTCGCGGGGCGGATCGTGGACTATGCCCTGGAGAGCGTCCGCGCCGTGCCGGGAGAAGGCCGGCGAGCGGGGCCCACGAGCGGTGCAGCCCCGCCCATATGGGGGCGAGAACCGCGTATCACCGGCGGTCGTTCCGGTTCCGTCTCGGATGCTGAGCGAAACCGACAAGCGGGATGACCGAATCCTGTTGCTTCACCTGCCCTCCTACCCGTCGGTCACTGAACACACTGGTGGATCAGCACCCGAGGAAGCGAGGGGGTTCCGCCATGCGCGGCTCGCGCATCACCGCCGTCGGCCACTACCAGCCCGCCCGGGTTCTCACCAACGAGGACCTCGCGGGCATGGTCGACACCAGCGACGAGTGGATCAGGAGCCGGGTGGGCATCCGGACCCGCCACATCGCCGGGCCCGAGGAACCCGTCGACGAACTGGCCGCCCACGCGGCCGCCAAGGCCCTCGCGGCGGCCGGGACCGCGCCCGGCGAGGTGGACCTCGTCATGGTCGCCACCTCCACCGCGATCGACCGCTCCCCGAACATGGCCGCCCGTGTGGCCGCCCGGCTCGGTATCCCGGGACCCGCCGCGATCGACGTCAACGTCGTCTGCGCCGGATTCACCCACGCCCTCGCCTCCGCCGACCACACCTTGCGGGCCGGTGCGGCGACCCGCGTCCTGGTCATCGGCGCCGACAAGATGTCCGAGATCACGGACTGGACCGACCGCACCACCTGCGTCCTGCTCGGCGACGGGGCCGGTGCCGCCGTGGTCGAGGCCTGCGCGGAGGGCGAGGAGCCGGGGATCGGCCCGGTGGAGTGGGGCTCGGTGCCCGAGATGGGCAACGCGGTCCGGATCGAGGGCACGCCGCCGCGCTTCGCGCAGGAGGGCCAGAGCGTCTACCGCTGGGCCACCACCCGGCTGCCCGCCATCGCCCGCCGGACCTGCGAGCGGTCCGGGGTGGAACCGGCCGACCTCGCCGCCGTCGTCCTCCACCAGGCCAACCTGCGCATCATCGAACCCCTCGCGCAGAAGATCGGCGCGGTCAACGCCGTCGTCGCCCGCGACGTCGTCGACTCCGGCAACACCTCGGCGGCCAGCATCCCGCTCGCCCTGTCCAAGCTGGTGGAACGGGGCGAGATCACCACCGGCGACCCCGTGCTCCTCTTCGGCTTCGGCGGCAACCTCTCCTACGCCGGGCAGGTCGTCCGCTGCCCCTGACGGAGGGGCGGCAGGGGGTCCGGTGGGCGCGGCGGCGGGCCGGTGCCGCTCCGGCGGGGCGGACCGCGGTGGCTCACCTGGCGTGGGTGGCCCGGTCGCCGTGGGCCCGCAGACCGTCGACCGGCGCGGAGCCGAGCACCCGGACGGACCGGGGGACCGGGAGGACGTCCGTCGTGGCGGCGACGGGCGCGTACCGGAAGGCGCTCCGCGGATGCTCCCGGAACGGCGACGGCGGCCGCGTCCGTCGCTCGCGGAGTGGTCACTGCGTAACCGACCCGTCGCTCACGGTGCGCTCCGGGTCGCATCCGCCCCGGCGTCGGCGGAGCGTTGGCGGGACGAAGGAAACGCAGGTGAAAGGCGCTGCGAAACCTTGGTATGGTTGTCCATGTCGCCGCCGGGGAACACCCCGGAGTCGACACACACCCGGTCCGGGTGGCGGAATGGCAGACGCGCTAGCTTGAGGTGCTAGTGCCCTTTATCGGGCGTGGGGGTTCAAGTCCCCCCTCGGACACCAGCAGGGACGTTCACGAGATCGTTCCGGAGCGTTCACGAACTATCGGTCGAGTCATGTGACTCTCCGGTTTTTCGTCGTTTCCGGGGCTCCGCTTCGGGCACGTCGCGGAGGAAGACGAAGCGGCGCGAGAGACTGTGCAGGGTCCCGAGTCCGGACGCTTCGAGGATGACGTTCCGAGGATCACGTTCGGCGGAATACCTGCATTCGGCACTCTCCGAGCCCTCACCTCGGAAGAAGCTGACTGCAAGCACCGCGAGGACCCCGTCCACGCGCCGCTCTGCGCGTGGACGGCCGCACTGTGCACCGGCACGGACCGGCACGCCGCCGCGGGGTCACGGAACTGATCGCCCTCTCTTCCCGTCAGGTGTCGAGTGCGAACAGGCGACCGACCAACTCCGGGTAGGTGAGGCCTGCTTCGGCGAGAATCTTCCTGAGAGCTTCCGGCGGACCCTTCTGTAGCGGGGTCGGAGAACCGACGCGGCCGGGCACTGCGGAAAGGTCGCCGCCGCTGAACCGTGATTCGGGGGTGGCGGGGAGTCGTACCTGGTAGGTGCGCCAGACGCGTGCCGGGAGATTGAGCAGGACCAGGTAGGGGTCCGCCCAGGCCATGAAGGCCCAGCGGTCCTTGCTGCGGGCTCGTACGAGCACGCCGTCGGCGTGGTGCCGCCCGAGTCGTTCGGCGGCCTTGGCCACGACCGGAAGCGGATTGCCGAAGGAGCCCGTGATCTCCCAGAGCCCGTCCTCGCACACGACCGACCAGCCGGCCGCGGTGAGCCCCTCGACCGCCTCCGCGTAGGGGTCGTCCTCCTGGGCCAGAGCGATGAGCCGGTCCACCTCGCTCCAGGGCGCGACGCGGGCGAGCGCCCGCTCCGGCGGGATCATCAGGTCCTCCGCCTCGGCGGGCTCGGCGCGCGCGATCATCGCCTTGCCGCCGTGCCAGGCACGGGCCGCCAGTACGTCGTGTTCGCCGCCGCCCGAGAACGTGGCGTCCTGGACGAGCAGTGTCATCACCACGGCCGCCACCGCGTCCAGCCGTCGGCGGGTCTCGGGCGGGGCTTCGTGGTCCGCCTCGCCCGCCGGGTCCTCGGAACGGAGCGCTTCGAGGAGGCGGCTGAGCCCGCCGCGCCAGCTCTGATCCTGCTCGTCCCAGACCCCGGCGGCCAGGAGCTGGACATACAGGTTGGCCACGAGCAGCCGGACCGGAACCGGTGCTGCGGCTGAACCGTCGGGGCCCGTGAGCGCGGCGACCCACCGCTGGGCCCAGGCGCGACAGCGGGCACGCTGCTCCGGCGCCACGTACGGGGCGAGCGCCTCGCTCGTGGTGGGGAGGTCCGCCTCCTCCGTCTCGTTCTCGTACTCCTCGTCACTCTCCTCCCGCACGGCCAGGGTGACCGCCGACACGGTCCACCGCGACGACGGTGCCTGCGGCAGGTCGAGCGGCGAGGTGCCGAACGCCAGATCCGTCAACGGCGCCCCGATCATCCGGCGGCAGTCGGCGAGGTAGGCGTCCCAGCGGTCGACGCCGCTCGATGTCACCGAGCCCGCTGTCGTGTCCCCGACCGGGTTCACCCGGGGAGCGGACGTTGCGGCGGTGAGTTCGCGCAGGCGCAGGAGATCGGTTTCGAAGCGCCGCGCGGCACGCTCGTCGGCGAACAGGGCCTGCGCCGTGTAGTCGTGTCTCAGCCGGGGGCCGCTGTCGGCGCCGTGGCGCCGTGCGCAGTGCACGGGGCTGTAGACGAAGACGACGGCGGATTCGGCGGTGGTGCCGTCAGGACGGGCGCACGTGGCGCGAACCGCCGCACCGGGCACCTCGGGCAGCGGGAAGGAGCAGGCCGCCGCCCCCGCCGGAACGGTTCCGGTCCGTTTCCAGGAGCCCGGTGAACCGTCCGGAGACGTGCTGATCACCACGGGCAGGGGCTGGGGGTGCGCGAGAGAGACGTGCAGGCCTTCGCTGTCCGTCTTCGCGCCCAGCAGGACGAGCGTGTGACCGGTGGTCTGGAAGGGCCGGATGGTGCGGCCCGTCAGGCTCGCGAGTGGAGCGATGCGCCCCTGTTCCGGAAGCAGCGGCGCGGTGTCGGCGGCGAGTACGGCGAGTTCGCAGTTGCCGCCGTCCCGGGTGCTGGTGCACAGCGCGGCGCGGGTGAGGTTCGGGCTCCCGGTGAGCGCGTATCGGCGGCCGTCGGCCTGCCACTCGACGAATTTGCCGTGCCGCATCCGGGTCTCTTCGAGGAATCGGATCTGTGCGTCGGAGGCGCCGAGTGCCCTCTTGATCGCTTCGGCGTCGTAGCTGGACCAGCGGGGCTGGAGCCCGAGGACGGTACGGCGGGGTGCCAGACGGCCGAGCAGCCCCCTGAGGGCATGACCGGCCTCGTCGACGAACGGGGCGTACGCGTGCAGTTCGTCGACAGGGCCGAGCGGCAGTTGGTCCAGCAGACTCGTCCCGAGGTTGTGCAGCAGCCGGGCACCGGATTCCGATCCGGCCGGGGCGTTGATGTGGCGCTCCGTCAGGATGGCGGCGAGTTCCGACAGATGACTCGCCGACCAGGGGTCCAGTTCCACGGCGGAGGGCAGTTCCTCCAGCCAGTCGGCGAGGTCGGCCAGGAGCGCGTGGGAGTCGTCGTCCTCGGTCTCCACCACCGTCCACAGCTCGTCGTTGGCGCCCCAGCCGGACAGTGTCGGGTTCCCCGAACCCACGGCGAGTCGGCAGGCGTGTTCTCCGACCAGAAGGACGACCTTGGGGTGGAAGGCACGCCGACAGGAGGCCAGGCCGTGCAGATAGCTGCGTCCGGCCATGCGCACATCGACCGGGTCGTACAGCCCTTGGCCCGCATCACCGATCACCGCGGTGCGGGCACCCAGGCCGCGGGCGACGGGTATGGCGACCTTCTCCAGGAAGGGAAGATCGACTGTGAATCCGAGGAAGAGCGCTTCGTGGAGCGCCTGCTGATCGCCGCGTTCGCTCCACTCTCCCAGCAGCGTCACGGGGGATGCGAACCGGGTGTGGTGTGCCGCGCTCATGGGCTCGTCTCCAGGATCCGTCGTCCCTCCGCGGTGACGGTGTGGCAGTTGTCGCGGACGGTGAAGAGCCCCAGCTGCGCCGCCAGGGACCCCAGTTGGGGGATGCGGGTGCCGATGTCGGAGTCTCCTTCGTCACCGGTCTTGAAATAGCGCTCGTTGCGGAGGTGCAGACGGGAGAAGATCTTCAGTCCGCCGGTCGCGGGGTCGGTGCGCAGCTTGGTGAGGGCGACCCTGCGGGACTGGGCGAGCATGTCGTCCACCAGTCGGGCGGCCAGGTCGCACATCGGCCTGTCGGCGTAGTCGTCGATGAGGCCGTCGACCCACGTCGGGTCGAGGAACTCGGCCCAGCGCCGCTGACGGCCCAGGAAGACGGACCGTACTTCGTCGGACAGATGCCCCTCTCGGGAGCGCAGCGCGCCCACCAGCAGGAGCAGCACATTGGTCATCGCGGCGTCGGCGCCCTGCGTCGGGAGTTGCCGTTCGGCGGGCAGCAACTGTCCTGCCGCGTTCTTGAGCGGAGGCAGGTCGTCCAGGACCCGCCGCACCTTCGCGTCCGGGGCCTGTCGCGCCAGCCAGTCGCGCAGTTCCTCGGCCGACCGGTCGGCCTCGCCGTCCTTGGAGCCGACACCGGCCACCAGCGCCGCCCACAGCCGACGCCAGGCGCCGACGGAGTAGTGGCGCAGCAGCACTCCCCGCCAACCGGCCGTCTCGGGAATCGCCGCCAGAACGGGGTCCGTTGTCGCCTCGCCACCGAAGGCCACCGCGGAGCGCAGCGTCTCCTGGTACCCGTCGCCCTCATGACCGTGGAGTTCGATCGCCCGGCCGAGGACACGGAGGGTCGCACGCCGGGTGCGGTCGGATGCCTCCCAGCCCCCCTGCGGGGCGGTTCCTCCACCGCGGGTTGCGGTCAGCACGTCCGTCAGCCATTCGCGCTCGGGCGGACACGGGACGCCGAGGGCCGCCTGCCGCGCCGTCCCCAGGTCGGCGAAGGACACGACGTCCCGCTCTGCGAGTGACAGCAGGGGTGCGAAGAGTTCCTTGACCGCGGGAGGGCACGGATGCCGGCCGGGTCTGAGCGCTCCGTCCCGGACGTCCACGGTGCCGAGGATCGTGGCGGGTCCGCCGTACTGGTCCCAAAAGCCCCAGCGACGGGGTGAGTACGACTGGCCCGGCTGCTCCTCGTCGGCGGCTCGTGCGAGTTCCAGTTCCTCCGCGCAGAAACGCCGCACTCGATCGGTCCCGTGGGCAAGCCACGCCGGATCTGTCTCCGTGTGATGCTGGAGCGCCGCGATGAGGACCTCGCTGCGGCGGACCGCCCGGCGGCACGCGGTGACGTCCCACGCGTTCTCTTCCGCGTGCGCCGCGATCGCCGCATACAGTGAGTGGTACCGGATGTAGCGGGTCACCGTGGACACTCCGGGAACCAAGCGGTCCACGGCGCGCATCACCGGGCCCTCCACCGCCAGGGGATAGCGCCCGGACCGCACACCCAGTCCCTCAAGTGCCCATGCCGGCCCACGGACATCCGCTGTCACTTGCCACCCCTTGTCGGTTGCCGGAGCGCCGCATCGGCAGGAGCCACCTGGCCCTGTCCCAGAATAGATGCTGATCTCGGACGAGAGGTCGGCACCGTCGCCCGGCGCAGCACCTGTCGCAGTTCATCACGCTCGACGCGAAGTTCCCTTGCGGCGGCCGGGGCGGCCGCTGCCGGCGAGGACCTGTATCGCATGGTGGTTCCGGCGAAGGCCACCGCCCAGTTCGGTCAGGGCGCCGTTCGCCGTGACCCGGGGAAGGAGGACACTGACCGTGCGGGCGGTTCGCCGCGCGTCGCGCTCCACCGGCCCACCGGCGGAAAGGGGCGGGATGACCGTCACCTGGCGCAGCGCCGCCTCCTGCGCGCTGACCGTCACCCTCGGATCCTGGGTGGTCGGAGCCTTGGTCGGCCTGGCTTGGTCGGCGGCGGCGGACACCCCCGGGCTGTGGGTGGCGCTCCGGCCCGCGAACCCGCTGTCCCACGTGTTCCTGACCGTCGCCGCACTCACCCTGACCGTGACGCGCCGACTCGGTGCTCCCGGGCCGCCGTGGCGGATTCCGCTGGTCGACGGCGGCGCGTATCTGCTGGTGCTGCTGCTGTCGTACGGCCTCTCCGTGTGGCGGGACGGAGCCGCCGCACCGGCCGACGACGCCTTCGCCATGGCGGGTTACGCCATGCTCACCCTCCAGTTGCCGTCCGCGTGGCTGCTGAGCGTGTGGCGCGCCCACCACCTGCGCACCGCACCCGCCCGGAACGGCGGCGGCACGGACGCCGCCCGGACGGCCGCGGGGACGTGACGACCGGGACCGCCGCCGTCGGCACGGCGGGCGCCCGCGGGTGTCCGAGCACCGCTGTCGCGTGTGGGGGCGACGTCGGCGACGCCGAACGACGGGGAAGCCGGCCGGGGAGTCCCGGCCGGCTTCCGGCGTCTTCACGGGGCTGTCGACGACCGACTGGTGGTCAGCGGCGGAAGTAGGTGTCGAAGTTGTTCTGGAACTGGTAGCCGCCGAAGCGGTCCCAGTTGATGGACCAGGTCATGAGGCCGCGGAGGTCGGGCCAGGTGCCGTGGGTCTGGTAGCTGCCGCAGTCGGTCTTCTTGGTGAGGCAGTTGAGGGCCTTGTTGACCTCGGTGGAGGAGACGTGGCCGTTGCCGGCGTTGGTGGTGGCGGGCATGCCGATGGCGACCTGTTCGGGCCTGAGGGGCGGGAAGACGTTGGCGGTGTCGCCCGCGACGGGGAAGCCGGTGAGGAGCATGTCGGTCATGGCGATGTGGAAGTCGGCGCCGCCCATGGAGTGGTACTGGTTGTCCAGGCCCATGATGGAGCCGGAGTTGTAGTCCTGGACGTGCAGGAGGGTGAGGTCGTCGCGCAGGGCGTGGATGACGGGGAGGTAGGCGCCTGCGCGGGGGTCCTGGCCGCCCCATTTGCCGGTTCCGTAGTACTGGTANCCGAGCTGGACGAAGAACGTCTCGGGGGCCATGGTGAGGACGAAGTCCTTGCCGTACTTGGCCTTGAGGGTCTTGACGGCGGAGACCAGGTTGACGATGACCGGGGTC
>NZ_WWGX01000089.1 GCF_009862265.1 Streptomyces sp. SID8352
AGAAAGTGTTGGGTAAGTGATCGACTGCGTTCTGTGATGTGCTGGTGGTGATCTTTGCGGTCGGGGTTTCCGTGAAGATCACCACCATGTGTGTCTGTTCGTGCAAGCCGTCCTATGACTCGTCGTTGACGGATGCTCAGTGGGCGGTGATCGAGCCACTGCTGCCGGTGCGGGATCCGCGCCGGGGTGGCCGGCCGTTGAAGTTCCCGCGCCGTCTGGTCGTGGACACGGTGTTGTATGTGCTGGTCAGCGGGTGTGCCTGGAGGCTGGTGCCGCACGACCTCGCTCCGTGGGACGTGGCCTACCGCTGGTTTCGGGCCTGGACTGCGGACGGCACGTGGGACCGGGTCCACGACGCGCTTCGCGACCGGGTCAGGAGCGCGGACGGGCGGGATCCGCAGCCGTCGGCGGCGGTGCTCGACTCGCAGTCGGCCCGCAGTCACCAGGGCGGTCAGGCGATCGGCTACGACGCGGGCAAACGCGTGCGGGGCCGCAAGCGGCACCTGCTCGTGGACACCTGCGGGCTCGTGCTGCGGGCGGTCGCGCACTCGGCTTCCGTGCAGGACCGGGCGGGCGCGAAGTTGGTCCTCGGCGGCATCCGGGAGCTGTTCCCGCAGGTCGGACTGGTCTGGACCGACGGCGGCTACATCAACGTCGTGGACGCCTCGCTCGTCGGCTGGGCTGCCGAACACGAGAACCTCGAGATCGTCCCCGTGCCGCGCAACGCGGATGTGAAAGGCTTCCAGGCGCTGCCCCGCAGGTGGGTGGTCGAACGGACATTCTCCTGGCTGGGACGGTGCAGACGGTTGGCACGGGACTACGAGCGCAAGACCGCGCACGCCGAAGCGATGATCAAGGTGGCCATGATCCGGCTCATGGCCGCCCGACTGGCCAGCGAGGACATCGAACCGCGCGGTCCCATCGAAACCGAAGCAGCCCGCCGCCTCGCCGACGACCTTAAATACGAGTAATCGCCCAGTTACCCAACACTTTCTGAGGGACACCTCGTACGGCATGCGGCAGTTCCTCGTGACCGACCCGGGCGGCAACTGCCTCCGCATAGGCGAGCGGACGAGCCGGGACCAGCACCACCGGCCCGCTCCCGGCGAGCCCGTTTCCCGTGCCCTGCATCACGCGTCCCTGCTCGCGGACTCGAAGGAGGACCCGGAGAGCGCCGCGAGGGTCCTCGACCGGATACTCGGCGCCGCGGACGAGCGGCCCACACCGGCGCAGTCGCTCCGCCTCCTCGTGCTGCGCGCGGACGTCGCCGGACGCCTCGGCGACGAGGAGACCGCGAGGTCCGCGCTGGCCCGGGCCGCCGCGATCCGTCTCACCGGCCAGGAGCGAGAGTCCGCCCGGGACGATCTGGAGCGCCTTGCCGAGCTGAAGGACTGAGACGGTGTCGAACCGTCTGCCGCACGGACTTCTCGGGGCACCGGGCGGCGTCGGTCCGCGCACCCGGGTCGTCCCGGACCTCAGCGTCGGTGCGGGCCACGGCACTGTCCGGCGGGCGTGCGACGAACTCCGGGAGGCCGCGGTCGAGTCGTCGGGCGCTCCGGTCGTCGGCCGACGGCGGTCCGTCTTCCCGGCCCGGGGCGGCGCCCGCCCGGTCGGCGGGCCGCACCCCGGTTCCCGGACGCCGGACGCGTTGCGCCGGGCCGCCCGCGCGGCGGCGGGCGCCCGGGGTCACCAGGGGAGCACGCGGCGCACGAACACGTCGTAGTGCCCGTTGGTGTCCCCCGGGTACCCGAACGCGTCGTCCGACCCCGCGACGACAAGCGCGGTGCCGTGGCGGTCCACACCCGTGACGGCGCCCACCTCGTCCGGCGCGTCCCCGAGGTCGAAGACCATTCCGGTGCGTCCGGTGCGCAGGTCGTGACGGAAGAGGTCGGGGCGCCCGTCGGTGTCACCGGGCACCAGATTGTCCGACGAGGAGGTGAAGTAGACCCAGCGGCCGTCGCCGCTGGTGATGATCCTCGTGTCCTGGCCGTTGCCGTCCCCGCCGTCGGCGGTCAGGCCCACCTTGGTGGTCTTCCCGGACCGCAGGTCGTGGACGTAGGCGACGTAGCGGTGGCGCAGCAGACCCCCGGAAGGTGTGCCGGGCCGCTCGTCGATCTCCCAGCCGATGAACGCGACGTGCCGCCCGTCCGGGGCGATGCGGCCGCCGGTGGCGCCGAGTTGTCCTTTTGGCCCCCTGCTGCCGCTCCGGACCCGGCCGGTGCTCTGGTCGAAGACCCAGAGCGGGTAGAGGGTGGGCTTCCGGATGGAGGGGTCGGTGCCGGTGCCCGCGTCGGATCCGTCGGTCCGCGGTTCCGGCGTCCGCGCGGTCTCCTCGGGCTCCTCCGTGTCGTCCCACGGGTCGTCCGTCGGGAGGCTGCTGGTCCGGGCGGTGAAGGCGACGCGCTGCCCGTCGTCGCTGATGGTGGCCGCCCGGGACGGGTGGACGGGGACCGCGCCCTTGTTGGTGATGCTGGCCAGCCGGGTGGTGCCGGTCCTGCGGTCCAGGACGAAGACGTTCTGGTGCCCCCGCTGCCCGCCGGGAAGGTCCAGCCTGCGGGTGGAGGAGAAGGCGATGTACCGGCCGTCGCCGCTGATCGCCGGGTCGAACCCACCGCCGTCCGGACCGGAGGTGGCCCGTACGGTACGGCCGGTGACCCGGTCGAAGACGAAGACGTCTCTGCGGGTGTCGGTGTCGTCGTCCACCAGGCCGGGCTCGGCCGAGTCGAAGGCGACGTAGCGTCCGTCGGCGCTCAGCGAGGCGCCGCCGAGCCCCTTGGCGGTGAGCTGCCGGCCGTGATCGCCCACGGTGACCCGCTGGACGCGCCCGGTCCAGGTGTCCCGCACGAAGGCGTCCTCGATGCCGTTGGTGTCCCCGGGCACCAGATCGTCCGCCGCCGAGGAGAAGAGCACGTACCGCCCGTCCCGGCTCACGCCGCCGCCCAGCGCCGGGGCGTCGAGCTGGCTGCCGCCCGGCCCGTAGGACACCCGCTGGGTGATCCCCGGCACCGTTCGCACGGACCCACCCGGATCGGCCGCCGCGGGCAGGACGGTCCCGGCACCCAGCAGGAGCGCCGCCGCCAACACCCCGCCGCCGCGCACCGCCCGCCGGACCGGTGACCCCCCGCCGGCCGCCTTCCCGCCCGTCCTCCGCGTCCCCCCACCGGCCATGGCCAGTCCTCCCCTTGGTCCGCTTGGTCCGCCCCGACACGCGCCGTCGCGGCCCGCCCGGATCGGACGCCCGCCGCGCGCAGCAGAGCAAACCGCCCCGCCGCTCGTCCCGTCAACGGCTCCCGGGCGGGCAGGGACGACAACGCGCCACGGGGAGGCCCGGCCTCCGCTCCGTGCCCGGCGGCCCCGTCCCGCACCCGCCGGGACGCCTCCGGCCACCGGCCGGGCGCGGGCCCGGGACCTCGCCGGACGCCCGGGCCGCCGGGCGGCACGGCCGCGTTCTCCGGCGGCCCCCGGGGGTCCACTGGGCCGCGTCGCTGACCGGAGCGGCCGGACCCGCCGTCTACGGCTTCATCAGCACCTTGACCGCGCCGTCCCGCTTCTTCTGGAACATCTCGTAGGCACCCGGCGCGTCGGCGAGCGGCACCCGGTGGGTGGCGAAGTCGTCGACGCCGAGGGGGTCCTCGTCCGTGAGGTACGGGAGGATCTCGTCGCTCCAGCGGCGCACGTTGGCCTGGCCCATGCGCAGTTGGACCTGCTTGTCGAACAGGGTGAGCAGGGGCATCGGGTCGGCCGCGCCCCCGTAGACGCCGGAGAGGGAGATCGTGCCACCGCGCCGCACCAGTTCGACGGCCGTGTACAGGGCGGCGAGCCGGTCGACGCCGAAGCGCTCGGTCAGCGGGGCGCCGAGCGAGCGGGGCAGGACGCCCACGGCCTGCTGCGCCAGCCTGGCGGCGGCTCCCCCGTGCGCCTCCGTGCCGACCGCGTCGATGACGGCGTCGGGGCCGCGCCCCCCGGTCTCGTCCTGGAGAGCCGCGACCAGGTCCTTCTGCTTGTCGAAGGCGCGCAGGTCGTAGGTCTCCACGCCGCGGGCGCGGGCCCGTTCGAGGCGTTCCGGGACGAGGTCCACGCCGAACACCCGTCCGGCGCCCTGGGCGAGGGCGATCCGGCAGGCCATGTCACCGATGGGACCGAGGCCGAGGACGGCGAGGGTGCCGCCCCGGGGAACGTCGGCGTAGCGGACGGCCTGCCAGGCGGTGGGCAGGACGTCGGAGAGGTAGACGAAGCGGTCGTCGGCCGGTCCGTGGTCCACCTTGATCGGCCCGAACTGGGCCTGCGGCACCCGCAGGTACTCGGCCTGGCCCCCGGGAACGGCACCGTACAGGCGGGTGTAGCCGAAGAGCTGGGCACCCATGCCCTCGGCGGTGACCTGGGTGGTCTCGCACTGGGTGGGCAAGCCGGTGCCGCACATGTGGCAGTGGCCGCACGCGATCTGGAAGGGCACCACCACCCGGTCACCGGGAGCGATGTGGGTGACCTCGGGCCCGACCTCCTCCACGATGCCCATGGGCTCGTGGCCGAGGATGTCGCCGGGGGTCATGAACGGCGTGAGCACCTCGTAGAGGTGCAGGTCGGAGCCGCACAGTCCGCTGCTGGTGACGCGGATGACCGCGTCCGTGGGCTCCCGGATCACCGGATCGGGCGCGTCCTCCACCCTGACGTCCCGCTTTCCGTGCCACACCACTGCCTTCATCGTCCTCGCGCTCCCTGTGTCACTCCGCGTTCCGTCCGCGGCCGGTCCTGCGTGTGTGCCGCGCCCGGGTACCCGGGGCGGAACACGGCGAACCGGCCGGGGGCTTCCGCCCGTGCCGGGAGTGCGCCGGACGGCCGGGTCCTGATGCGGGCGGATCCGGTCGGGCACGGGCGGGCGCACGACGGGCGCCGCCCGCCCGCCCCGTCCGGGAGGCGGGTTTGCCGACGGACGGCCCGAGCACTCGTGGTACGGCCGGGCGGACGGCGGGGACCGTGTGCCGTCGGCGGTCCGGTCGCCGACTCACGGAAGGGAAGAGCCATGCCCGCAGGATCCAGCCGCAAGCGTGAACGCCAGTACGAGCACATCAAGGAGGGGGCCGAGAAGCGCGGCACCTCCGAGAAGCGGGCGAAGGAGATCGCCGCCCGCACCGTCAACAAGGAACGGGCCCGCGCGGGTGAGTCCAGGACGGCGAGCAGGACGTCCCTCCGCGACCCCAAGTCCGCGTCCCGGCGGGGCGGGCAGCGTTCGCACAGCGGGCCGGGCGGTCCGACCAGGGACCAGCTCTACGAAGAGGCCCGGAAGAAGAACATCGAGGGCCGCTCGTCGATGAACAAGCAGCAGCTCAGCAGGGCCCTGGGCCGCTGAGCCCGGCCCGTGGGCGCTCCAGGGCCCGGCGCGGCGTGCCCGGGCCGCCCGTCATCGGCGCCGCGAGTCATGGGGTCGGCCCGCGCACCCGCGGCGTGCCCGGCCCACGACCGACCCCCGGCGGTGGACGGAGAGGTGACCGCATCCGCCTCCGAGAAGGCGCTCACGGCCGACGGGGGGCCCGGTGGGAGCCCGCCCGCTCGTCCGCCCTGCCGCCCGCGCCGAGGGGGCCGGTGGGAGCGGAGGCGCCCTCGGCCTCCAGCCGGGGCACCTCCCGGCGGGAGAGACGCAGGACCACGGGGGGCAGTGCCGCTCGCGCCAGATGGGCCAGGTACAGCCAGGGGGGCAGGAAGACCGCCCCCCGGCGGCGCTCCACGGCCCGCACCAGCCGTTCGGCGGCCGTGTCCGCCGGGAAGGTGCGCCGGGCGGGGGGCGGCATGTGGGCGCGCAGTTCGCTCAGGACGGGGTAGCGGTCGGCGTCGCGGATCATGTCGGTGTCGATCCAGTTGAGGTAGGCGATCCCCACGGCGACACCGCGGTGGGCGGTCTCGGCGCGCAGGGAGTGGGCGAAGGCCTCGACGCCGGCCTTGGAGGCGCAGTAGGCGCTCATCAGCGGGGCCGCGCCGAGCGAGGCGGACGACGCGATCTGGAGGTAGTACCCGGCCGTGGCCAGCAGGTCCGGCAGGAAGGCCCGGGCCGTCTGGGCGCTGCCGGTGAGGTTCACGTCGATCAGGCGGCGCCATTCGCCGGGGTCCGAGGTGGCGAACGCGCCTCCGTGCGCGATGCCGGCGTTGGCGATCACGACCGAGGCCGGTCCGAACCGGGCGCGCACCGCGCGGGCCGCGTCCGCCAGCCCCGCCGGATCGGTGACGTCGGTCTCCAGGGCCAGCGCCGGGCCCGGGAGATCGGCCGCCAGCGCGGCCAGCCGTCCGGGCTCATGGCCGAGCAGGGCGAGCCGGGCGCCCCGGTCGGCGCACGCACGGGCCAGCGCGGCGCCCAGTCCTCTGGCGGCGCCGGTCACGACGACGGTCCGGTCACGCAGGGGGCTGTCGGTCATGGGTGGCTCCTCGGAGACGGGGGTGCGGCACGGTGGTCGCCCGGCGGGGAACCGGCCGGGAGTTCGGCCCGGTGCGGGCACGGGCGCCGGGGCGGAGCGTCGGTGGCCCGGTCCCGGAGGGTCATCGCCGGTACCCGGTGCGATCGCGCCGGGTGAGGGCCCGCTGCAGCGGGGCGAGCCCGGGCAGCCGCCGCCGGCGCAGCGCGGCGTGCGCGGCGTTGGCCCCCGGAGCCCCGTGCACACCGCCTCCGGGGTGGGCGCCGGCGGAGGCGAGGAAGAGGCCGTCCACCGGGGTCTCGGCCCGCCCGGAGCCCGGCACGGGCCGGAGGACCAGCTGCTGGTGCACGGCGGCGGTCCCGCCGTTGACGGCGCCTGCGCGCAGGTTGGCGTCCAGGGACTCCAGGGTCGGCGGGGCGAGGACACGCCGGGCCCGGATCAGGGCGCGGAAGCCGGGCGCGAAGCGTTCCACCTGCCGTTCCAGCCGGTCCGCCATGATCTCCCGCTCCCCCGCGTCCCAGGCCCCGGTGAGGTGCTCCTCCCCCGCGTCACCCCGCACCCGGTGCGGAACATGGGTGTACGCCCAGGCGGACTCGGTGCCGCGCGGCGAGCGTGTGGGGTCGGCGGTGGTCATCTGGCCGAACAGGGCGAAGGGCCGGTCGGGCACGCGGCCCATGGCGAGCTGTGCGGCGAAGCGGGTCAGCTCGTCGAGGCCGTCCGCCAGGTGCACGGTGCCTGCGTCCGCCGCCTCGGCGGACCGCCAGGGCACGGGGCCGTCGAGCGCCCAGTCGACCTTGAAGGTCGCGAAGTCCCACTGGAAGCGGCGCAGATCGGCGAGGACCTGTCCGGGCAGGTGCGCGGGGTCGAGGAGCCGCCCGTACAGGGCGGGGACCGACACGTCCGCGAGGACGGCCCGCCGGGCGGCGACGGCCCCGCCCCCGGCGGTGCGCACCCCGACGGCGCGCCCGCCGCGGACCACGATCTCCTCGACCCGCCGTCCGCAGCGCAGGCTGCCGCCCCGGGCCCGCAGGCGGCCGGCCAGGGCGTCGGTCAGGGCCCCGGAGCCGCCGGACGGGACGGGGAAGCCGTAGGTCTGGCCGAGCATGGACATCAGCCAGCCGAACCCGCCGCTGCCGGCCGCCTCCGGGGCGAGGTCGGCGTGCAGGGCGTTGCCCGCGAGGAGCATGTCAGTCGCGCGGCAGCAGGGTGCCGAGCGGGCCGAGGTCGAGGTTGAGGTCCTCGGGGCGCACGCCGTGCTGCTCGCACAGCTCGGTCATCCGCTCGTCGAGCAGCAGGAGGGTCGTACCGATCTCCTCGACCTGCTGGTCGGTGAGGTCTCCCCGGTCGATGCGGCGGAGGGCCTGGCGCTCCATGAGCTGGCGCAGGAGTTCCACGACGGTCAGGACGAGGGCGACCAGATCGCGGCCCAGCTCGTCCCGGTTCACGTCGACCCGGGAGGGCGCCGTCACAGCGGGCCCCCGTCCGCCCACGGCGCGGGGATCCGCTCGCTGACCGAGGACAGCAGCGCGTGGAGCGAGAGCCGGACGAGGGGGACGTCCGCGATGGCGATCACCAGGTCCCCGCTGACCACCACCCCGGTGGACAGGACCCGGTCGAGCAGGTCGACCAGCGGCACCCCCACGGGGCCCTCCAGGGGCTCGGGGCCGTCCCAGGGAACGATCTCGTGGAACACCCGCTACACCTCGCCCACGAAGGAGTACGGGACCCAGGGCCCGGAGAGTTCGATCCGCGCCCCGGTGCGCTCGCCCAGGGCCCTGGCCAGCGGCGCGAGGTCGACCGCCCGGTCCGTGCGCACCAGATAGGTGGCGTTGAGGACCTGGGTCCGGCGGTCGCCCGCGGGTCCCGGGGTGTGGGCGCGCAGTCTGCGGGACGCCGCGGCCATCTTCCCGAACTCCGTGTACACCGCCTCCGCGACGCGGAGCGCCTCGTCCTGGTGCTCCTCCCGCCGGGCCCGCACCGCCCGCCTGCGTTCGAGGTAGGCGAGGCCGGCCCCCGGAGGCGGTGGCCCGGCGCGCTCCGCCGGGCGTACGGCGGCGGGCGCGGATCGGCCGGTCACCGCGGTGGCGGGGCGGGTCGCGTAGACCTTGACACCCCACTCCGCGTGGTCCGCCGTGCGCTCCAGCGCGGCGCGGAACCGCCCGCTCTCGGCGGTGAGCGCCGCACGAGCCCTGGACTCCCCGTGATAGAGCGTGGCCAGCGGCAGGGGAACCACAGGGCCCTCCTCGGCGGCGGCGGACACCACGCGGTGGTGGGCCCGGGCGTACCGTTCGAGCTGCTCGCGATCGGCCAGCCTGGCCTGCCACGCCTCCTCGGTGAAGTCGGCCGCCGGTACGGTCTGGACGACGGCGGCGAGTTCCCCGAGCGGCAGGAGACGGACCCTTCCCCCGCCCGGGATTCCGGCGGCACCCGGCGGGCTCCCGGCCTCCGAAGGCTCGCGGGGGCGGACGGCGAAGACATAGACGGCGTCGCCGTCGGGCGGCGTCGGGCCGGGGTCCCGGTGCGTCATGGGTTCCGCTCCTCCTTCTCCGTGGCGTCCTGCGCGGGAACGGCGTCGTCGTCGGTCTCCGCGCCTCCTTCGAGGCCGGCCAGACGCGCCCGCAGTTCACGGTTCTCGTCCAGCAGGGCGTTGCGGGCGGCGTGGGAACTGAGCGCCGGGTCCGTCTCCCACCAGTCGATCCCGGCCTTCCGCGCCGTGTCGACCGATGCCACGAACAGGCGCAGGCGGATGGTGAGGAGTTCGATGTCGAGGAGGTCGATCTTGATGTCGCCGGCGATGACGATGCCCTTGTCCAGCACGCGTTCG
This sequence comes from Streptomyces sp. SID8352, assembly GCF_009862265.1. GTDB lineage: Bacteria > Actinomycetota > Actinomycetes > Streptomycetales > Streptomycetaceae > Streptomyces. The sequence goes on from NZ_WWGX01000089.1 coordinate 9,226, forward strand.
AGGATGTCGGCGAGGTTCGAGGACGGCGGGCCCGGTGCCTGGTAGGTGGTCTCCTCCAGGTAGGCGAAGTCAGTCACGACCGCGCCTCGCGCGACGGCCGCGGTGGGGCTCGGAGTCCTCTTCCTCGTCCTCCTCGTCCTCCTCGTCCTCCTCGTCCTCGTCGTCCTCGCCGTCCTCGTCCTCCTCGTCCTCGTCGTCCTCGCCGTAGGGCTCCTCGTCCTCCTCCGACTCCTCGTCGCCGAACTCGTCCTCCTCGTCCTCCTCCGGACGTTCGTCCTCGTCGGACCCCTCGGAGTCCTCGGCCTCCTCCCGTTCCATCGCCTCCTCGTGGGTGACCACGACCTCGCCGTCGCGGATCTCGCCGCGCCACCCCTCCGGCTCCTCCTCGGTCAGGGTGACGAAGCGCTGGAAGTGCTTGAAGTCGAGCCGCATGCGGCGGCCCTGCGCGCGCCACAGGTTCCCGGTCTTCTCGAAGAACCCGGAGGGGTAGTACTCGACCACGAGGATGATCCGCGTCAGGCTCGGTGCCAGTTCGTGGAAGCTCACGGTGCCCCGTGTGGTGCCCTTGGCGCCCTCGGACGTCCAGACGATGCGGTCGTCCGGGATCTGCTCCTGGACCGTCGCCTTGAAGCTGCGCGAGGAGAAGGCGATCTTGACCTTCCAGTCGCTCTCCTGCTCATCGTTCTTGGAGACGTTCTGCACGCCCTTGGCGAAATCGCTGAACCGGTCGTACTGCGTCCAGTAGTCGTACGCGTCGCGGAGCGGCACCCCCACGTCGAGGACCTCGATGATGCTGGTGACCTTCGGCCCGCCCGGCTTGCTCCTCCCCCCGTCCCCGCCCCCGTCCCCGCCACCGAACGCGTTCTTGGCCTTGCCCACGACGTCGTCCTTGACGCCCTTCGCCTTCTCCGCGATGAAGGCCTTCGCCGGTGACTCGCCCTTGAGGAGGCGCGAGCCGATCGCGGGCAGACTCCCCCCGTTCTCGGCGACATCCGTCAGCCGGCCGGTGAGGTCGGTGAGCCTGCCACCGGCCCTCTCCGCGAGCTTCTGCACCTGCGCCCCGAGATAGTGGGAGACCTCCTCGCGCAGCCGGTCCATGCCCGACTCCGCCGTTCCCGGCTCCTCCTTGCCCGTCCTGGCCATGACTGACTACCTCCGGCGTTCGGACCGCTGGGACGCGGCGCGCTTGGATGACGTGGACTTCTCCGCCGACGGGGCGTTCTTGGCCGCGGACTTCCTCGCGGGTGCCTTCGCCCCCGTCCTCCTGGCGGCCGCCTTCTTGGGGGCGGACTTCTTCGCCGCGCGCTTGCGGCCCGCGGCCGTCCGCTCCGCGTCCGGCTCCCCCCGCCCGGACTTGCCCGCGGGCTTCTTCTCCGCCCGGGGTGCCTCTCCCCCGGTCGACTTCCGTCCGCGGGACGCGCCCTCCCCACGGCCACCGGAGCCCTCCGGACGGCGGCGGGCACGCGGCGACCCCCTGTCCCCGTCCTCCGCCGTCTCCTCCTCTTCCTCGCCCTCGTACTCCTCCTCGTCCTCGTACTCGTCCTCCGGTTCCTCCTCGTCGTCGCCCTCGTACTCCTCGTCGTCCTCCCCGGCCCCGGCGGCGGTGAGCCGGGCCGTGCGGTCGCTCAGGATGTCGGCGAGGGAGTTCAAGCCCCGGTCCGCGGCCGCGCCGAACGCCTTGCGGCCCGATTCCAGAACCTCGTCCCGGAGTTGGTCCCGCAGTGCGGCAAACTGCGGGACCTCGCCGAGCCTGCGCACCCCCTCGGCGGCCAGTTGCCGCGGTTCGAGACCGAACCGCCTGCCGGCCAGGTAGGTGGCGAGGGTCAGGGCCATCCGCCCCTTCTTGGTGCGGCCCAGCACGTATCCGCCGACGACCGCGGCCGCCAGGGTCACCTTGGTCTGGTCATCCATGAATCCAGTCACCTTCGATCATTGGGTGGGCGGCGCCCTCGGACGGCCAAGCGGCCCTGGGCGGCGTGCAGCCGGTCGAGCAACTTCTCCTCGGCCCGTTCGAACTCCGCCCCACTGATGTCGCCCGCCTCGAACTCGCGGTTCAACGCGATGAGTTGGGCTCTGATCACCCTGGGGTCGTGCAGCTCCCGGTCGGCGCACTCGTGCACCTTCCCGGCAACCCAGACCACGCCGCGTACCGGCGCGAGGGGGAGCAGCAGGACTCCACTGATCAGCCCCATGTCAGGGCCCCGCCGGTGTCCGGGCGCGCCGGGGCGCGACGAAGCTGTAGCAGGGCAGCGGTCCGGCGACGCGGAGTTCGACGTGGTCCCGATGGGAACCGGCCAGTCCCAGGGCCCGCTCCCGGAAGCGCTCGCCGTCCCGCCGGTCGACGAGGAAGGACACGTTGAGCGCGCATCCCGGCACCTCGGGGCCCGGCGCCACCTCCCGGGCCAGTGGGGTGAGGGCGCGCAGGATCCGCTGCCCGGCCTCCGCCGCCCGTCGGGCGAGCGCGGTGGCCACGGCCTGACCGAGCCGGACGTTCGCCTCGTAGCCCGGCCGGCGGCGGACCTCGTCGCGCAGTCTGCGCACGGTCCTCTCCTCGGCGACGACCGAGGCCAGGGAGTCCTGGGCCGGAAGGGCCTTGACATTGATCTCGATGCCGTCGGCGAGGTGCCGCAGTGTGGCGAGGTGGGCCTGCCGCCCCCGGTTCAGCTCACCGCACACGGTCTCCTCGTCCGGTGCGACGGTCCCGAAGCGCATCGGCAGGACCGGGCGGGTGCCGGCGAGAGCCAGCAGGAGATCCTGATGGGCCATGAGGTCACGGCGCCGGGCCCTGAGCCGTGGCGGTGCCGCGCTCACCACGGCGGCGACCGGCCCCTGCGCCAGCAGCCGCGGGCGGGCCGGCGGCGCGCCCAGCCCCACCACGCCCTCGGGCAGCGGCCGGTCCGCGGAGACGACGGCGTAGACGTACAGTCCGCCCGGGGTCGCGGTCATGCCTCCACCCTGCGGCGTTTGGCGGACGAGCCCTTGTGCGCCGACGGCCGGCGCTTCCCGGGCCGTTCCTCGTGCTCGTCGTCGTCCTCGGCACCGACGACGCTGCGGACCGTGTCACCCACGGACCGGGCGACCTTGCGCACCTTGCGCTTGCCGACGGCCCTGGCGCCGCCGCCGAACAGCTCGGGGACGGTCGTGCTGCGCGAGTCCCGCTCCAGGTCGAGCCGGTTGCACGCCTCGGCGAACCGGAGATAGGTGTCCACGCTGGCCACCACGATGCGGGCGTCTATCTTGAGGATCTCGATGCCGACCAGAGAGACCCTGATGAACACGTCGATGACCATGCCGCGGTCGAGGATGAGTTCGAGAACGTCGTAGAGGGTCCCGGCGCGCGGCGGGCAGGGCAGGACTTCGTCGGCGTACATGGTCGTCATGGAGGCGTCCTTCCGGAGGCGGGGAGGGCGGCACGGTCGCCGGGTCGGGACCGCGGGCGTTCGGCGGTGGTGCCCGGGTCATTCGTCGGCGGCTCCGCGCCGGTAGCGGCGGACCCGGCTGTACTCCAGGAGTTCGCCCGCCTCGTCCAGGTGGACTTCGTAGGAGGCGAGCAGACTGGTGGTGTCGGGGATGCGTGGCACTTCGAGCACGTCCACCACGACGTGCCAGCCGTCGTCGCCGCGCCGCACCGCGGAGACGCCCTCGGTGTGGTGGTCGATGAGCCGTTCCAGGCTCTGGCAGGCCGCGCGGGCGGCGTGCTCGGGCCCCTGGCGGGCCGGGCGGCGGGATGCCGTGGTCTTCTTCGCGGTCCCGGTGCGGGCGCGTGTCTTCTCTGCCATAGCTTCCAGTCTCTTGGCGGGGAGGGACCGCGCATCTCGAACGAGTCGGGCGGCGGACCTGCCTCAACCGTCCCGGCGGCCCCGCGGCGGGGCGCTTCCGGCCACCACGCCGGGGCCCGGTCGGGGCGCGGGCCCCGGCGACCCGAGGAGGCACGGGGGCATCCCGTTCGCCCGGCCTTCCATCGCCTCGCGCGCCGTTTCGGAGCGGCCGGACCCGCTCCACGGGGCCACGCGGTTCCTCCGGAACCGGGCAGGGCCGGGAATCCCGTGCCGCGGTCCCGCCCGCGGCACCACCAGGGCACCGACGCCGAGGTGCTTACCACCGGACTCGGGTGGCGGCGGGCCAAAGCTCTGTGCACACCGGTGTGCCGCGCCGGTCGCGACCCGGAGACCGGCCAGGTGACCGCGCGGGCGGCTCCGGCGCGCGCGGCACTCCACGCTCCGTCGGCAAGGTCCGCAAAGTCGTACGCATGGGACCGCGGGCCCGAAGCGGCCCTCACGAAGAAGGGCCCGGTCGTTCACCCAGGGGGGTGAGCCGGCTGTTCCGGGTCCGGGTGTCCGTGAGCAATCCGCTCGCGGTCCGCCGAGGTCGGGGTCCTCACCCGGCGGGGCCCTCTCCGGACCGTAGACCACGGGATCCGGCGGGAGCGGGCCACGGCCGGCGACGGAGCCGTGCCGCCGGACATACAGGAACGGGCACGAGACCGTTGCGCCGGACGGCTGACATGTCGTGCGGATCGGGGGCGCCTCGGTGGTGGTGCGCGGGTCCCGCCACAGCAGGCCGCCCTGAACCTACTCGTTCGCGTCCGGCACCTGCCGCCGTTCGCGAAGTGCACGGTAGTCCCCCGCGCCGCCCGGCCCGCAGGACTTCCTTCCCGACCTTCCCACTGAGCGGCTGGCGACGTGGGCCGCCACGCTTCGCGGCCGATCTCCGAGGTGGTTCTCGGCGTTGTCCGGGCACTCGTACACCGTGCCGGTGCGCTCGTGGGCCGGCCTGTGAGCAGGTGTCCGGGTGTTTCCCCGATCGTGCCGGCTCACCCCGGCCCGGGACGGGCCCGGTCGGCCGAACCGTGTGCGTTTGGGTGCCGGTGGCGCCCGGGGATGCCTGGGCAAGGGGCTGAGCGCCAGGGAGGCTCATATGTCGGAACGGATCGGGCTGGCCGGGATTCTGGCGGCGGCGGAGGACGCCTCGCCGGTCTCCGCTCTCGATGTCGTGGCCCGGATCCTGCGGGACAGGTTCGGCGCACGATCCGTTTCCTTCCTGCTCGTGGACGTGATCGGACGCAAGGTGGTACGGGTCAGCGAGGAGACCCCCGTCGACGAGGAGGCCCGTGTCGACGAGGGCCGTCGGGCCGAGCAGATTCCACTGGCGGGCAGCGTCTACGACGAGGTCCTGCGACAACAGCGTCTGGTGCGGACCCGTGGCGAAGGGGCGGCGACGCGGGTACTCGCCCCGGTGACCAACCGCGGGGACACCATCGGTGTCCTGGAACTCTCCCTGCCCGACGCCGATCACGACACCCTCGAACAGGTGGAGCAGGCCGCGCACGCGCTGGCCTACATCATCGTCACCGACCGCCGCTTCACGGATCTCTACCACCGGGGCCAGCGCACCACCTCGATGTCCCTGGCCGCGGAGATCCAGCGGCAGCTCCTGCCCACAGCGTCCGCCTGTGAAGCGGCCCAGTTCTCCCTCGCGTGCGCCCTGGCCCCCGCCGACAGCATCGCCGGTGACACCTACGACTACACCCTCAACCACAACACGCTGCACCTGTCGATCACCGACGCCATGGGCCACGACATCGAGGCCGCTCTCACGGCCACCCTCGTCGTCAACGCCTCCCGCAGGGCCCGGCGCGCCGACAGCGGTCTGGTCGAACAGGCCCGCCAGACCCACCGGGCCCTCCTCGACCACGACCGCGCCACCTTCGCCACCGGCCAACTGCTTCGCGTCACCCTTGACAGCAGCCGCGCCCGGCTCGTCAACGCCGGCCATCCCTGGCCACTGCGGCTGCGCCACGGTACCGTCGAGGAGGTCCGCATCGAGGCGGACCTGCCCTTCGGCGTGGCGGCGGGGGACCCCTACCGGGCCCAGGACATCGACCTGCGCCCGGGAGATCGCCTCGTCCTGTACACGGACGGCATGCAGGAACGCCAGGCGGAGACCGTCAACCTGCCCGGGCTGATCCGTGACACGGCCGCGGAGCACCCGCGCGAGGTCGTGGGCCTGCTGACCGGCGCCGTCACCGACGCCTGCCACGGCCGCCTGGAGGACGACGCCACGGTGCTCTGCCTGGACTGGCACGGTCCCCGCGCCGGGGGCCGCCACACCCACGCCGGCACCGACGTCTGAACGGTCCCGCTCCCCGGCGGGGAGACGGGGCCGCGGGGCCGGGACGGGTGGGTGCGGGCCGGTCCGCACCCGGGAGGGTTCTCAGGCGGTGAGCGAGGGCTCGTCCGCGCAGCGGACCGCGGACAGTTGGCGGCGGGCGACGACGAGGGCGGATTCGACATCGCGCGTGCCGGTGGACACACACAGGGTGTAGCCGACGTCGTCGAGGCGGCGCTGCGATTCCGCACCGCTGTCCGGGGAGTGCCGGGCCCGCAGCGCTTCGTACTGCCCGACCAGTTTCCTCAGCACGGCGGGGTGTGCCACGAGCATGGGGTCTCCCTCGTCTCACTCGCGTGGGTTGCTTCCACGGGGCGTGTGCCCCGCGCCCCGGGCCGCAATCCCGCGCATGCCGCGAGGCCCCGGCCGCGGAAGGCCCAGGGCCCGGTGGCCTCCCGACGGGGTCGCCGCCGAGCGGTCCGGGCGCCCGGTTCGCCGCATCGCGGTGCCCCGTTTCCCCGCGCGACACGGGGGACCGCTCGTCGGGACGGTCGCGGAGGTCCCGCGCCGGGCACGGACCACCCGCCCGTACAGGTTGAGGCGAGACGTCTCGTCTTGCTAGGGTGGGGCCATGGCCTTCCTCTTCTTCGTCTGAGTCCGGGCACGGCCCCGCCGCCGTTCTGCCGCCCGTCGACCCTTCGTACTCCCGGGGAAGCCCCATGCGCGACCGCGCTCGTCCCGCCCTGCCCTCCACCGCCCCCGCCCCCGCCGTGGCCCAACTGGCCGTCAGGTCCGTCTCCAAGTCGTACGGCACCCGGACCGTCCTCGATCAGGTCTCCTTCACCGTCCGGCCGGGCGAGAGGGCCGCCGTCATCGGGGAGAACGGCTCCGGCAAGTCCACCCTGCTGCGGCTGCTCGCCGCGGCAGAGCCGCCGGACGCCGGGGAGGTCACCGTCCGCTTCCCCGGCGGAACGGGCCATCTCGCCCAGACCCTCGGCCTCGGCGCGGACCGCACCGTGCGCGACGCCGTCGACCTCGCACTGGCCGAGCTGCGCGTCATGGAGCGGGGCCTCCGTACGGCGGAGGAGTCCCTCACCGACGCCTCCCAGGAGGAACTAGACGCGTACGGCGAGCTGTTGAACGCCTACGAGGAGCGCGGCGGCTACACGGCGGACGCCCGGGTGGACGCCGCCCTGCACGGACTCGGGCTGGCCGGGGTCACCCGGGATCGCCCGCTCGGCTCGCTGTCCGGCGGCGAGCGGTCCCGGCTCGCGCTCGCCTGCACCCTGGCCGCCGCCCCGGAACTGCTCCTCCTGGACGAACCCACGAACCACCTCGACGCGACCGCCGTGCGCTGGCTGGAGGAGCACCTGCGCGCACACCGCGGCACCGTCGTCGCGGTCACTCACGACCGAGGCTTCCTGGAGCGCGTCGCCACCACGGTCCTGGAGGTCGACCGGGACGAGCGCACCGTGCGCCGGTACGGGGACGGATGGGCCGGCTACCGCGCCGCGAAGGCCGCCGCCCGGCGCGGCGCGGAGCAGCGGTACGCGGACTGGGCCGAGGATGTGGCCCGTACGGAGGAACTGCTGGAGGCCGCGGGCAGGCGGCTGACCACCACCGGCCGCGACCCGAAGCAGGGCTTCGGCAAGCACCGCCGCTCCAGCGAGGCCAAGCTCGGCGGGCAGGTGCGCTCCGTGCGGGAGCGCCTGGACCGGCTGCGGCGCGACCCGGTGGCGAAGCCGCCGGCACCTCTCCGGTTCACGACGGCGCTGCCGGCGGCGGGCGACGGACCGGCCCGGGGAACACTCGCCGCGCTCGACGGCGTACGGGTCGGGGAACGACTGCGCCTGGACGGGCGCCTGGCCCTCGGGCCCGGCGGACGCCTGCTCGTCACCGGGGCGAACGGCGCGGGGAAGTCGACGCTGCTCCGCGTCCTGGCCGGGGACCTGCGGCCGGACGCGGGCACGGTGCTCCGCCCCGCCCGGACCGGCTACCTCGCCCAGGACCTGCCCGCGCGCGCCACCCGGCTGCCCCTGCTCGCCGCGTTCGCCGCCGGGCGGTCCGGACCGCCGGAGGAGCACGCCGAACGGCTCCTGTCCCTGGGCCTGTTCCGCGACCAGGACCTGCACGTCCCCGTCGCCGCCCTGTCCGTGGGGCAGCGGCGGCGGCTGCAGATCGCGCGGCTGGTGACCCGGCCCGCGGACCTCCTCGTCCTCGACGAACCGACCAACCACGTCGCGCCCGACCTGGCCGAGGACCTCAGGGCGGCCCTCACGGCGTTCCCTGGGGCGGTGGTCGCGGTCTCCCACGACCGCGACTTCCGCGCGCGCTTCGAGGCCGAGCGGCTGGAGCTCCACGCCGGCCGCAGGCGCTGACCCGGCCCGCCGCGGAGGGCGCGTCCTCGAACCCGTCGCCCGCTCACGGGCCGCCCCCGGGACACACTTCCCCGGCGTCGCCCTCCGGTCCGTCCACGGCGGCTCCGCGAGCACCGCCGCCACGGGGACGGCCGGTGGCACCGGCTTCGAGCCGGCCGCGCCGGGCCCCGCGGGGAGCGTCCCGGCGGGCGGTGCCTCCCGGCCGTGAGGAGGAAAGACGTAACGGCTAGGGTGCGCGGGTACGCCGACCGTTCCATCCTGGAGATCCCCGCTCATGGAGCCGCTCCATCCGGCCCCGGTGGTCCGCCGTCACCGCCGGGCCCTGCAACTCTGCTTCGCGATACCCGGGCTGTCGCTGGCCACCTGGGTGACCCGCACCCCCGACGTACGGGACCGGCTGGGGGCGTCCACCGCGGAGATGGGCCTGGTCCTGTTCGGCATGTCGATCGGCTCGATGCTCGGCATCCTGGTGGCGGGCGCGCTGGTGGCACGGTTCGCCACCCGGCCGGTGATCCTGGCCGGCATGGGCCTGGTGCTGGCCGGTGTGGGGACCGCCGCGCTGGGCGCGGCCACGGCCTCGGCCCCGGCGGTGGCCGCGGGGCTGGCGTTCATCGGTGCGGGCATCGGCCTGTCCGAGGTCGCCAGCAACGTCGACGGGGCGGTGGTGGAAGGGGAGTTCGGCCGACCGGTGCTCCCGGCCCTGCACGGTTGCTACAGCCTCGGCACCGTGATCGGCGCCTGCCTCGGCGTGGCCGGAGCGGTCGTCGGCCTGCCGGTGTCCTGGCACCTGACCGCGACGCTGCTGCTGGCGGCCGGGCTGTTCGCCTGCGCGGTGCCGGGCCTCCGCCCCGGTCTGGGCCGCCCGGAGCCGGACCCCGGAGCGCCGCCCGGCGGAGCGGGGCCGGGGGCCGTCGGTTCCCCGGGACACCGGCTGCTCCTGGACCCCCGGCTGCTGATGATCGGCGGCGTGGTGTTCGGCGTGACGCTCGCCGAGGGCGCCGCCACCGACTGGCTGCCGCTGCTGATGGTCGACGGCCACGGCATGCCGACGGGTCTCGGATCGGCGGTCTACGCGGGGTTCGCCGCGACCATGGCGGTGGGCCGCTTCGCCGGCGGCCCCGTGGTCACCCGCTTCGGACGCCCCGCGGTGCTCGGCACGGGTGCGCTGCTGACCGCGGCCGGGATCGCCCTGGTCTCCTTCGTGGACGTCCCCGCCGCCGCGGCCTGCGCCGTGCTGCTGTGGGGGCTCGGCACCTCGCTCGGGTTCCCGCTGGCGCTCTCCGCGGCCGGTGAGTCCGGCCCGGACACCACCGCCCGGATCGCCCTCGCCTCCCGGATCGGCTACGTCGCGCTGCTGGCCGGGCCGCCGCTGCTGGGTTTCCTCGGCGAACACCAGGGGCTGCGCGCCGCGATGCTGCCCGTCATGCTGCTGATGCTGCTCGCGGCCGTACTCTCGCCCGCCACCGCCCGCGGCGGGGCCGCCCGTCGGGGCCGACCGCGGTGGCAACGCCCGGGACTCCGGAACGGCTGACCCATGTCGGCGGCGGCAACGCCACCGGCGGACGTCGCCACTGCCCGCCGGACGCCGATCGATCCGCCGCCCCTGCCGGGCGGGCCGTCCGCACCGCCCTCCTCGAACGCCGACGGTCCCTCCGGAACGCGCGGGGCCGCGGCACCTTCCCGGGCGGGTCCCGCTCCGGAGCGGGGCGGGCCGACCCGTGACGGGCACACGCCGTGGAGCGGGGGGCGCGGCCTCCGCACGAGCGACCGCCCGGAGCGCGACCTCGCTCACGCAGCGTGCTCGCGGGCGGCCGGAGCCCGACGGTGGCCCCTGGACGGCGGGTGCCACCACCGTGCGCCGACGTGGTGCGCGCCCCGGCCGTTCCGACCGGAGGGGACGGCGTGACAGGCCCTCGGCGGCGGGGTGGACGAGGGCGAGCGGCGACGGCGCGCCACGAGCCGTCACACGAGGCGTGGGCAGCCACGGGGCGCGCGCCCGCCTCCGATGGTGTCGCAGCCCCGGTGGGGGCGCCGGGCGACGGGGTGACACAGGCGCGGGCGGGCGCGCTGTGGCGGGGCCCGCACACCTGACCGACCCTGGGCTGAAGGGGACGACCGGCGAGCGGGCCGACAGAAGGAGACCCATTCATGGCCATCACCACCACCGACCACGCGGTCCCTCACACATCGACCGTCCCCGCGAACGCGGGCCAGAAGGTCGAGCTGTTCGTCAGGGAACACGACGGCTCGCCCTCCGGTCCGTCCGCGGACCGCAAGGTCGTCCTCATGCTGCACGGCAGGAGCGTGCCGACACTGGCGGGCTACGACCTCCAGCACACCTCGTACGCATGGGGCGAGGCCCTCGCCCGGGCCGGGTACGACGTCTTCATGATGGACCTGCAGGGCTCCGGCCGGTCGCCGCGGCCCCGGATGGACGATCCCTGCAATGTCAACCCCGCCCAGCAGGCCGCCGTCACTCCCCCGCTGGAGGGGCCGCGACCGCCCAGCTATCCCTTCGTCCTGACCAACTCCCAGAGCGACCAGGACGAGCTCGGCACCGTCGTCGAGTACATCCGCGGCAAGCGCGGCGTCGCGAAGGTCGCCTTCATCGGCTGGTCGGCGGCGGCCTTCGCCATGGGACCCTACGCGATCAGGAATCCGGGGAAGGTGGAGAGCCTGTTCCTCCTCGGCCCGATCTTCCCTCCGAAGGGGCCCTCGAACCCGCCGGTCCTGCCGGTGCCCGGCTTCCCCACTCATGTGCTCACCCACGCGAGCATCGAACAGGCCCTGGCCATGAAGTGCCCGAACCAGCACGAGCCCGGCATGGTCGACGTCGTCTGGAACGCGCTCATGGAGAACGACCCGATCGGCCGCGGCTGGGGGAAGATCCTGCCCTCCGGACAGCCGGCGGGCGTCAGCCGCTTCCGGAACTTCGTGACATGGGGCTGGAACACCACCACCGCGGGGCAGGACAGCGTCCTCGGCGGCAGCGTGCCCGCGCTGATCGTGCACGGCGAGCACGACCAGACGGCCAACACCACACCGCCCAGCGCCAACCCGGCACTCGACTTCCACGTCCCCGCGCTCTACGACGCCATCAAGGGGCCGCACAAGCTCCTCGTCACGGTGAAGTGCGCCGGACATTCGATGCCCTGGGAAACCCAGCACAAGAACCTGCACAACCTGTCGAAGTACTGGCTCAAGCACACCAAGGTCGACGGCAAGACCCAGGGAAGCTTCGTGATGGACGAGAACGGCGACTTCAGCCCGGCACCCTGAACCGGGCCGCCCCGGCCGGGCGCACCACACCGTCGAAGGGTCCCCGGTGGGGTGGGGCCGGGGGAACCGCGCCGCGTCGACCGGCCCGTCGGGAAGCGCGCACGCTGACGGACCAGGCTCCGGCGGTCCTGTCGAGGCCGACCTCACGGCCCTCGGCCGGGCTGCCGCACTGCTCGCCCGGCCGGACAAAGAAGCGGCGAGCCCGAGGGCCGCCCGCGCCCGCTGCTTCACCGAGGCGCTGCGTGCCGACGCGTCAGGAGACCTCGCGGCCTTTCTGACGGGCTGTGCGGCGTTCCTCCCCTCCGGGCCGCAGCGTCTCCCCCGGGCCTTCCGGATCCTGTCCAAGCGGCTGCTGAGGGTGATCGGGTGACCTCCGCCCCCGAATCCCGGGCGGACCCGGGCGGACGGGGCCACGGCGGGAAGGCCCCGAGCCCCCACGCGGACTCCGTGGGCCCCCCGGAGCGGGCCGCACGACAAACCCGCGAGCGCCGAAGGCGGCCCTCTGCCATTCTGCCGATCATGTCCGCACGCAAGCGAAGGCTGCCCCGGCACCGCGCCTGGCCCCTGACCACCACCGACATCGACCGCTGCCTCGGCCCCCTCATGAGCGAGGTCACGGACCTCGGGTTCCTCACGGGGCACGACAGCGGGACCATCGTCCTGGGGGCCGCGTGGATCGCACCGGTGCCGCACAACTACGGCGGAGGAGTCCACCCCGACATGGTGGGGTTCCGCCTGGACGTCCACCCGGTCGACGCCACTGACCGTGCCGCCGTCCGCGCTGTGCTGCTGGCGCGTGCCCTTCCTCAGCTCCACGCGTGGATCACGCGGGCGCTCGCCGCCGACGAGACCTGGCGGCTGACACCCCACCAGCACTACTGGCGGCTCGCGGACGGCCGTCTCACCCACCGCGACGAGGCGTGAACCGGGCCCGGCGACGAGGCGGGTCCTGGCGCCGGCGAGGTCACCCGCGCGGTTTCGACGCGGGGCGCGCCGCCTCGGACGACGGCGATGTCGCCGACGGGTAACGGTTCTGACGGTTCGGTAACGAGGCCGGGCCCCCGCGGTCGGCCCGACTCCGGTCGGACAGGTCCCCGTCGAGCGATACGGCCAGGTGAGCGGGGGTTCGCCCGGTCTGAACCCCGGGGAGCCGTTCCGGCCGGCGCACGGGACACATTCGCCTTCTCGCATGCTGACGGTTACATTCCACTTGCAATGTCGGCCAGCCGGGCATTGGCCGGACAGCACCGCGCCGTGCCCGGCCGCCACCGCCACGACCGCTGCCCCGACGGCGGCACCGGCGGTACCAGTGTCACCAGCAAGTGGGGGAGAACATGCGCAAGGCACGTATCGCGTTCGCGGCCGCCCTGGCCGTCGCCGGACTCGGCCTCACGGCCTGTGGCGGCGACGACGAGGCGGGTCCGGAGAAGGAGACGCCCGCCGTGTCGGCCGAGGCGTCGCCGGAGGCGTCGGCCACGCAGGAGCAGACCGAGGAGCCCGACGGGGACAAGGGCGGGGAGGACGCCCCGGCCGCCGAGGACGGTGACGTCACCAAGCCGGGCACGAAGCTCGGGATCGGCGAGCGGGCCGTCCTTCCGTTCACCTACGGGACGTCGAAGAAGGGCACCATCGCCGTCACCGTCACGGCGATCGAGAAGGGCGCCGAGGCGGACATGGCCAAGTTCGGCGACAAGGCGAAGGGCATGACGCCGTACTTCATCAGGATGAAGGTGGAGAACGTCGGCGGCACCGACCTGTCGTACTCCTCCCTCAAGCTGGACGGCGTGCTGGAGGGCGGCGGCGGCACCGGCGTCATCCTGATCGGCGGCCTCCCGGACAAGTGCGACAGCAAGACCGCGCCCAGGGAGTTCACAACCAAGGGCGCCTCGTTCGAGACCTGCTCGCTGTCCGCCACGAAGACCGCGCCGGTCGCCGCCGCCGAGTTCGACGAGGGCGACGCGTACCGCGACAACCCGGTCGTCTGGAGCAACTGACGGCACCGCCCGCCGCGCGCTCCGCCGACGGCCACTCCGCCCGGCCGTCGGCCCGTGCGGCGGCCGCGGGGGCGGGACCGGTGGGTCCGAGCCGGGCTCCTTGAACGCGCCGTCACCACCGACCGCGGGCCGGGACGCGGCAGGAAGCACGGGGGGAAAACCGCGAAGGCAGGGGGTAGCGTTCCGGCATGTCGTCAGCGCCGCCCCGGTTCCCTCCGCGTCCGCTCCGTGGCGTGCGGGTGCTGCATCAGAGGCAGAACTGCGCACCGCAGTTCGCGGGGATCGAGGTGGATTTCGAGCCCGCGGCCGAGGGTTTCGTCTTCGAGGTGGCGCGGGAACCGGTGGTGGATCACGAAGCCGTCGACCCCCCGGCCCACCTCGTCGCGGCCGCCGCCGCGGGGATCGAGGAGCAGTTGCGCCTGCCCGACCACGGAGTCGTGGTCGCCGCTCGGGTGGTGCTGCGCCGCGCACACGTCGATCCCCTCGGCTCCCACGCACTGGCGTTCAAGGTCGCGGGCCATCTCGCCGCCCGCGAGGCACTGGAACGCGCGGGGTGCCTGCACCGCTGAGTACCGCCCTCCTCAACGAGGCAGCGGGCGCCTCACGCTCGCCCGGGTCGTGAGTGCCACCGAGCGGTGCCGTCCCGGACGGCGGCCACTCCGCATCGCGTGGGACAAGCCTCCGCGGAGTGACGCGGTCCGCGCGCTCGCGCCGCGCGCCGTGGAGTGCCGGAGCGTCCGGAGCGTGGGGAGATGCCCGGGCCGAGCCGCCGGGCCACGGACGCCGGGCCCGACGCCGAAGGGCCGCGGCGGCCCCGCGCCACCCGTCCGCCACCCCCCGTGGCCGCGGACGGCGGGATCCTCTCGCCGTGCGGCCACTCGACGGCCTCGCCGCGACGGCCACCGGACGGGAGACGGACCGTGGCCGTCCCGCGAGCCACCGGACGGGCGGCACCTACCGACGCCTCTCCCGCACCCGGGACAGGCGGGAGGCGAGGCACAACGGGACGTCTCCCGCCCGTCACCGGCCGGTCGATCGTCCTCTGGGGTCAGCGGACCCTGCCCCGCGGCTTCAGCGGCGCCGCGGGCAGTGCGGGGGCCGGGATCGGGGCGCCGTCGTAGCCCTTGACCTCGCCGAAGCGCGTGCCCTCCATCCAGTCCCGGCGGGCCTGCTCGATCTCGTCCTGGGAGCGGCCGATCCAGTTCCAGAACATGATCAGCTCCTCCTCGAACGGCTCGCCGCCCAGCAGCATCACGCTCGCGTCCGACGCGGCGCGCAGGGGGAGTTCGCCGCGTCCGCAGCCGAGGTAGAGCATGGAGCCGGGGAGCACCGGCACGCCGTCGACATGGACCTCGCCGGACATGGAGAGGACGGCGTACTCGAAGTCCGGCAGCAGCGGCAGCCGTGCCTCCGCGCCGTCAACCAGGCTCAGGTCGGCGCCGACCAGCGGGGTGTACGTGGTGCCCGGGGAGGTCGCGCCGTCCAGGTCGCCCAGGAGCAGCGTGGCCGTGACGCCCGGCGCGGTGACCCGGGGCAGCTCGGCGTGGAACTCGAAGTGCGGGTCGGTGTGGCGGTGGGCGTCCGGGAGCGCCACCCAGAGCTGCGCGCCGTGCAGGAGGCGGGCGTGCGGGCGGGGGCTCTCCTCCGAGTGGCTGATCGCCCGGCCGGAGGTCATCAGACCGAGCTGGCGGGGGCGGATGGTCTGGAGGCTGCCGGTGGAGTCGCGGTGCAGCACCTCGCCCTCGTGCAGCCAGCTCACCGTCTGGAGGCCCATGTGGGGATGGGGCGGCACCTGCATCCCGGGCTCGTCCGCGATGTCGTCGGGGCCGTAGTGGTCGACGAAGCACCAGGCGCCGACCATGCGGCGGCCCAGGTTGGGCAGCAGCCGGCGGACCTCGGTGGAAGCGCCGAGCTTGACCCGGCGGGGGCTGAGGAGTTCACGCACCGGTTCCGCCACCACGAAGCCCCGGCCGCCGCAGACGGAGGGGACCGGCTCCCGATCAAGATTGCTCATACCGCCCAACCTAGCCCCGTCCGGTGCGTACCGTCAGTCCGCCCGGGCCGCCGTCGCCGGATCCGGTCACCCGTTCCGGGCGCCGCCGCCCGCCCGCGCTCGCGCGCGGTGCCCCGCCCGGCCCCCACCAGCAGTAGTGGAATTTTCAACCACACCGTTCCGTTGGAGAGGACGAAGGAGGCCACCGGTGAACACGACGTACAACGACGGGGCGTACTACGAGCAGGGGACGGCCGCGGAGCGCTGGGAGCGCGCGCGGATGTTCTTCGACGCCAGGGACTACGCCGCGGCCGCCCGCGTGCTGGGCGGACTGGTCGAGGAGGTGCCGGAGCAGACCGGACCCCGGCTGCTGCTGGCGCGCTCCTACTACCACTCGGCGCAGCTCAGGCGCGCGGAGGCGGAGCTGCGGATCATCGTCGAGCGTGATCCGGTGGAGCACTACGCCCGGCTGATGCTCGGCCGCACCCTCGAACGGCAGGGGCGGCAGTCGGAGGCGGACACACACCTGCGGATCGCCTCCGCGCTCGCGGGTGAGGTCACCGAGCGGTCCTGACCCCCGCCCGCGTGGCATGCTGACGCGATGGGATCTCCGAGTGATCACGTCGCGCCGCTCGCCGAACGGGTCGAGGAACTGCTCGCCGCCGACGGCCCGTTGCCGATCGTCGCGGCCGGCGTGCCGGTGCTCCGGCGCGCCGCCGCGCCCTTCGACGGCCAGCTGGCCCCCGCCCTGCTGGCCCGGTTCGTCGAGGCGCTGCGGGTGACCATGCGCGCGGCGCCCGGCGTGGGCCTGGCGGCGCCCCAGGTGGGGGTGGGGCTCAGGATCGCGGTGATCGAGGACCCGGCACCGGTCCCGGAGGAGGTGCGGACGGCGCGCGGCCGGGTGCCGCAGCCGTTCCGGGTGCTGGTCAATCCGCGGTACGAGGCGGTGGGGACCGCGCGGGCCGCGTTCTACGAGGGCTGTCTGAGCGTGCCGGGCTACCAGGCGGTGGTGGCCCGGCCCGCCGAGGTGCGGCTGACCGGGCAGGACGAGACCGGGCGCGCCGTGGACGAGGTGTTCACGGGCTGGCCCGCCCGGATCGTCCAGCACGAGACGGACCATCTCGACGGCACGCTGTACCTGGACCGCGCCGAGCCGCGCTCGCTCGCCTCCGCTCCGGCGATGGAGCGGCTCTGGACCCAGCCGACCCCCGCCCTGGCCGCGGAGGCGCTCGGCTTCCCCCTTCCCTGAACCCGCGTGCCTCCGCGGATGCCCTCTCAGGCGTCCCGGTAGCCCTCCAGCAGCCGCCGTAAAGGACGCACCATAGTTGCCGATCCGGAGCCATCGCCAAGCCTTGGCCTCAACGCCAATAGCTGAAACATTTCATAAAGAAAAATACTGGGCGATATCTACGTATTTACACGAAGGTTGGGCATGGCTTCCGCCTCATCTCGAGCGCTTCTAACCAGTGCACCAGGAACTAGCGACCGAGCGCGCCCGCTCCGATACGCGTCCTTCGTACGTGACGGGGTGCCCCGGGAACTCCGAATCCCTTCGCCGCGCTCTCTTCACCAAATCTACGGCTCGCCGGAACCGGCTTCGAGGAACGTGCCGTGCCGCCCGAGCCCGGGAACCCGGTCCGGACGGCACAGCTGGCGGACACCAGCACGCCAGCCCGCGTCCCGACTGCTCTGATGTGCACATCAGAGCGAATCAGGCATCGCGATGACCAAACGCCCGCATCAACCGTGCGGTCGAGGCGGCCAGGCCCGATGGACAGTCGGCTCGAGAAGGAAGAGCTGATTCTCGTCCTGGACGAGGACATCGAGCATGCGCAACTCTTCCAGGACCTGGAGGAGTTCCGGATGGTGCTCATCCTGGAAGACCTCCACCAGCTCGTCCCACGGCAGGGGCTCGTTGAGGTCGACCAACCCGGTCACCAGCCAGTGCTTGTCCAGGGAGGTGGTGAGCCCCAGGCTGTCCAGGAACCGGGTGCCGAGCGCCCCGGACTCGACCTCTTGGTGGATGCTCTCGCAGATCATGAGGACGCTGCGGCCCTGACCCGCCTGGGTGAGAGCGACGTCCAAGAGCATCGGCCACCCCCCGGTGGCCTCCATGAGCCGGTTGCGGGCTTCCGTCTGGGTGAAGGGCACCAGCACATCCACCTCGGTGGCCCAGCTGCTGATTCCTTCGGGGGTGACCCGGCGCAAGGGGATCAGGACGTTGTCGGGGTCGAATTCAGCGGCGAGGGCCCGGTGCTCCCCGTCGCAGGCGTCGGCGAGTGCCACGACGGTCCGGGTGACCCCCGAGGGCGGTTGGATGGTGGCCACCTGCCGGAGGCTCGCCCTGGCCTTCTCCACATCGTTGAGGCGGCTGAGCTTCACCACCACGATGCGGTGCAAGGGCCCCGGCTTGCCCGTCCTGAGCAGATCCCTGTAGTGGGACGGCGAGGTGGACAAGACGATGGGGTCCAGCTTGGAAGGGGCCCTGCGCTGCTGGTCCTCCAGGACGGCGATGACAGCGTCCAGGCTGGTGGCGGCGCTTCCGATGACGATCCGCAACTCGTTCCCCGGGGCCGTGAGACGGGCGAGCTGTTGTTCGGTGAGCGGGCTGACGCGGTCGACATCGGCGATAGGCCGCCGTGCCTGGGCCGCGGTCAGCTTGGTCAGCGGCTTGGAGGTGTCGTGATTCTCCAATGCCTCCTCGATGGCGCTCTGGTTTCCCAGGAGACGGAGGACATTGGACGAACGCAGCCTCCAGCCCTGCGGGTCACTGGCAAGGATACCCAGACCGGTCATCTCCTCCAGCAGCGCGCGGAACTCGTCAGGCCCCTGTCCGATGAACCCCTCCGGCCACCAGTCGTGACACGCCTTGCTCAACACCCGAGTGGTGATCCGGCGGTCAACACCATCCAAATGGGCTTCGAATGCCACGACAAGCGCAATGAGCTTGTAGCGGGGGTCGAGTTCGAGGGTCAGGTTAATGGTGTTGCGCGTACGGTCGGTGAGGTCCTGTGATCCGATGACGCGTTCGAGAACGGCGTTGTCAATGTGCCACGGTGGAGTGCCCGGGGCGGGTGGCGTGGCCACCCGGGTGTTGAGGGACGCCCGTACGAGTGCCTGGCCCACGAGCTGGAGCAGCTTCGGATGGTAGTTGCAGTAGGCGAGGATCCGATGGACGAGCTCGTCCGGGATCCGGATTCCCAGCGCTTCGAGGGGCTGCCTGACGAGCCGGAAGGCTGGTGCGGGTGCCAGCGGACCGATGACTACGGGCTTGCCGAAGTGGGCGTCGTAGAGTGGCTGATTGGGCAGCCCGGAGAACCGTTGCACCTGGTGGAGGCCGGCGAAGACGGGCTTGAACCTCCGGTCGGTGGTGCTCATGAGTTCGCGCAGGCGCGTCGTCTGGGGGAAGCTCTCCTGGGCCTCGGCGTCGAAGAAAATGTCGCACTCGTCAAAGAGCACGAGGAGACGCCGGGTGGAATCGTCGTCAAGCCAGCCGGTGATGGCGGCGGTGACGCGCTGTTGTGCTGTACCGCGCCGGGCCTGCTGGGACGGCACGATGTCCTTGCGGTCGAGTTCCCGGCTGATCATGTCCCACAGCTCATCCGTCTTCTGACCGAGGCCCAGGGTGGTGGGCAGCGGAATGTAGAGAGCGACGTGCCCCGGCGTTGTCTCGAAGCGGCGTGCGGCGGCGCGCAGGAGTGCCGACTTGCCGAGCTGCCGTCCTCCGTAGAGCAACTGGGCACCGGTCGTGGAAGTGATGTCGTTGAGCTCCTGCTGACGTCCGTAGAACATCTCGCTGGGGACGGACTCGTTGGCGTCGGGGCGGTACGGGTTAGTGGCGGCGAACGGTGCGAGGACGCGCTCCGTGGTGGTGAACCGGTTGCTGGCCTTGGACGCCAGGTAGGCGAGAGCTGGAGCGTCCAGGCACAGCAAGGGCTTCATGGGCTGCTTTGCCGTCTGCAGGGCGAGTTCACGCCGAGCAGTGGCGGACAGGGTGCCGAGGACGACAACGAGGACGGGCAGCTGACTGGTGTCCTGGTCGGCCCACGCCGTCAGCGTGGTCACATCCGACACATCAGGGGTCAGGAGCACTCTCAGCCGACGACCCGCCTCGGAGCCGAAGGCGGGGAGTCGGCACCCGCCCAGCAGCTGGACATCGGTCAGCTCTATCCACTTGCGGTTGGGGGCGTACGAGCCGACCGAGCGTTCACTGCCATACTCGATGCCCGCGATGCGCAGTGCGCCGCGGAGCAGGTGATTGCTGTTCTTCTGGGTGCGCCAGTTTCTGAGGAGTTGGGCCCAGGACCGGAGGGTCTCGGCGGTGGTGTTCCGCTCGCGGGTACGCAGCTGGGAGAAGTCCAGGCCAGAGTACGCGCCACCGTTCCCGGCAGCCTCGACGAGTTCCGGGGTGATGCCCTCGGCAAGGCTACCGGGCACCGAAGGGAAGAAGTGTTCGAGGTCGTCCTCGGGCGCCGAGGTGGGCGGGTGTTCCCCGGTGAGCGCGGTGAGCAGGTAGTCCTCCGCCGTTGCGAGGTCTCTCACCTCGACAAGCTGCGTGATCTTCTTCATCACATCGTCCGGGACCCCGACCCGCGCGTTGTTGATCTCGCCCCTGGCCCGTTGCATGAGGTCCGCCGTGGCCTGCTCGGCCAGCTCGGGCATGCTCTTGACGATCTCGCCGAGCTGCCGGTGCACGGCGCTGAAGTCATCGCCCGCCAGATCGGCTTCAGCGGCCTCGACCCGGGCGGTGATGTCCGAGCGACCCGGCTCGGGAAGGCGACCTTGCCGAGTAGCGGTCGCCACTTCACTCCGGACCCCGTCGATCGCTTCGCGCGCGTCGGCCAGCGCACGCCCCCGGGCTTGCTCGATGTCGTCCCGAAGGGAGTTGTCGTCCTCACCAGACTCGCCCTCGGCCGCCTCCACCGCGAATCGAGCCGCGGCAAAGTTGCCTGCCGTAGCCTGTCCTCGTGCCGCTTCCGTCCACGAGCGGGCCCTGGCACGCTCGATGTCATCGAACGTCACCATTCGGGAAGGTTTGAGATTCCTTGTCAACGGCAACTCGGGGCAACGCAGCAAATCTGCGTAGAGTGCCTGGTCCGGCGCCGGTTCGGTTCCCGGCAACGTGGCGCCGTCCAGCAGTCGGACCGTGGTCCGGACGCTGTCGAGAACCCTCTCGGCGATCGTCGCGCTGAGCGGATGGGAAGCCGTGTCGGCATGCGCGCGCAGCTCGGTGTAGGCGTCCTCGGCCTGGGACCGGACCTCGTAGCGAAGATTCGTGAGAACGCTGTTCAACACGGGTCCGCGGGCTACGGCGCGGGTGGCCAGGAGCCAGGTGTTGACGATGTCGAGCGACTCCAACGCGTACTCAAGGATGCGGCGCCGCGCGGCACCCTGCAGCACGGAACCCTTGGTCTCGTTGCGGTATCGGGAGTCGATGGCCTTGAGTTCCTTGCCCAGCACGGGCTGGGTGAGCTTGCGCACCTGGGCGGCCACGTGATCGGCGCGATCGCGCCGATCGTCAGCCGCGGCGGTGACCAGCGACCCAATCAGGCCATCGGGCTTCCACCACTCACGAACAATCTTCTCCGCGCGGGGAAAGTGGAGGCTCCGTGGTGCCGCGAGGTGCAGACGGGCGTCCTCCGAGGCACGGCTGACTTCGGCGTCAGCCTCGGTAACGCTTTCCAGGACGTTGAGACCACCGCCCGCCGTGAGCTGGCCGCGCGCGGAGGCGGTGCCCACTGCGCGGCACAGCTGCTGGAAGTGCGCCATTCCCGCACAGGCGTCGGAGAGCGCATTGACCAGCTCGCCGGCGTTGGGGTCAGCGGTAAGGAGAGCCGCTCGCAGGGCAGCCGCGAGCAACAGCATGCGCTCGTCTTGACCGGTCCCGCTCGGGTGGCTGCTTTCCTCGTCGATCCGTTCGCGAACGGCGCTCGCGCACGGCCCGGTCTCAGAACGGACGCAGTGGGCGAGGTGAAGCGTGGCCAGCGCCTGCTGAAGGGGAACACGGCCGTCCGCACGGGCCGCGTGCCCCGCCAACGCGATTTCACCCGAGGAGATCAGATGCTTGATCAGCTCAGTGGCGACGGAGGACTCCGACACACCGGGCTGAGGAGCGGGCGGCACGAAAACAGCCGCCTTTTTGTCGTCCACCACCCGGGACGCGGTCACGGTCGGTAAGGAGGGAGGTGGAACGACCTCTTCGGGATCCGGAGCTGTCACGGTCACGGGCGGCCCGTCGACAACCCTGGCGGTGTCAGTGTCGGGTTTGGGTGCCGGAGTCGCGGGAGGAGGTGCCGCTTGTGAGGATGGTGTGCCGGCCGTCGGCGCCAGGGTGTCATTCGCGGAGGCAGTCGGAGCGGTGACCTTCCCCCGCAGGATCAGCGTGGCGACGCTGCTGATGTCCTGAGACGCTTCTTTGAGCAGGGCGTGAAGGTCATCGACGGCGGAGTCATCGTCGCTGGCGTGGGCATCGGCCAGCTCGACGAGGAGCCGGAGGTGCTCCGTTTCGGTCATGGAAGCGTCGAGCAGACGGGTCGCCTGTTCCCGGACCGCCACCAGGGGTGCGCTGTCCGGAGGACCCTGCAGTCCGGCCACACGCAGCATCACCGCACGGTATCGGGCCCGCTCGGACTGCTCGACCGCGACCGTGTTCGCCGCGGTGGACAGCGCCCGGACGTCGGCCGGGTCCGGTAGCGGGACCACCGAGGCCCGAAGTCTGAGGTCTTCGTGCAATGCCAGCGTGGCCATGCACAGGGCCGCGATCGTGGTGAGGTCGTCCTGGGCGGGCGCTCGCTCCGCATCTATCTGTGTGGCGACGCGAGAGGCAGCGGATCGCGCGGAGGCGAGCAGTTCGTCCAGTTCCTCGGCCCGACGCTTCCAGTCGGCGGGCTCAGGCGTCCGTCCCTCGGCCCACGGTCCAGCCGCAGAGCCGGTGCGGCAGGCGGTCGACGGAGCGGCCTCCATACCGGAAGCACCGTGCGCATGGGGTAGGAGGGGACGCCAGACGCCCTCAAGGGCGGCGCACGCGTCGATGACGTTCTGCACGTCGTCCTTCGGCCACGCCGGCATGGGGAACCGCTGCAGAGCATGGCGCAGGAGAGCCGTGTAGCCGGGTGCGAAGAGGGGAAAGGCGAGGGCCGCCAACATCAGTTCCGGGCGGGACTCGGAGAACGCGGCAACGGCGCCGTCGAGTTTCTGATCGTCGCCGTGTCGCTCGTAGTCGTCGATGGCGCCGGCGAGTGCGGTGAGCGTGGGGTGGGATATCGTGCCCGCGGCGCGCTGCTGCATCTCGGGGTTACGTTTGCGCAGTGTCGTCAGACATTGCTCGGCCGCTCTCGGACTGAGCCTGGCGGAGGGCACTCGCAGGGTCTGCAACATCCCGATGCGGTCACGGCTGCGGACTCGCTGCAACAGCCGGAGCAGGACTGTGGCGTCGAGAGCGTCGAGCACATCCCCCATGGGATTGCCCAGACACTCGATGGCCTGGTCGAGTTCCTGAGCCAAACCGGCAGGAGGATCGGGCAGTCGAAACTTGGCCGCGGTGTTTCGCGTCGCGCTGTTGGGCCTCAAGAGCATCCAGTCAAATCCTCGTGCCAGGAAGGAGGTTGTTCGACGCCGCGGCGGTGGCCGCGGACGAAGGTGTAGCCATTGGGAAGGGTCGTTTCGACTCCGGCTCCGAGCATCTCGACGCGCCACCTCGCATAGCTGCTCCGCGCGTCGGCACTTGGTTGCTGCCCCGGAGGTAGCTTACGGAGTCCGGGGGGCACGTAGTGTGCTTTCACACGACTTCGCATCGCTTGCTGCTCAAGCGTGATCGGCAGCCTTCCTCTCGCGGAGGCTGCGTCCGCAGGCCACCAAGTGAACAAATCCGGTTCACCCGGGACTCCTTCACGTTCCAGTAGCCCCTGGGCTGCTAGGTCCTCACAGCTGTGGATCACCGTCCATAGCAGTGCGGGCGGAACGGGGCCAGGGCCGAACAGCACGGCACTGAGCCGATGCCCCTGTATGGAACGGGTGTCGAACATGCCCGGTGTGCCGTACTGGCGGAGCGCCGCGACGATGAGGGAGCACAGGCTGTCGACCGCCGACGCACAACCCGAACGCGATGCCCTTGGAGGAACGGAGGGCCGCCGTCCGGGCTCAGAGGGGGGCAACCCGAGATGACGCCGCAGCGCCTCCAAGTCGCAGTCCCAGAGGAACGGACCGTCGTCCCCGAATTGGAGCGGCTCTTCCAGCAGGGTCGTGACGGCGTGCACGCGACGTCCGCCGCGCGGAACGGTGACGGTCAGCCTGATGCCGGGGTAGAACGACCAAGGCCAGTCGACACCGGTCAACATCGTTTCCTCAACGGCGGATTCCTGTGGAACTCGCGGGTAGTCCAGATCGCCATCGTGGTGGAGTTCGATGACGGCGGAACCGTCCGCCAGTCCCTCACGGATGGACGCGGGCAACGGAAGCGCGCCCCGGTCGATATCGCGGGGCAGCAGACAGCAAGTGTAGACGGCGAGATGGTCATCGAGGTGTTCGATGACTGGCACGGACTCGCCAGGGCGGATCTCCTCCGTCAAGAGAGGCGCCTCGGTGTCGTCCAGCGGGACGAGAACTTCTCCAACAGACTCTTCCCTGGCTGGGACCCCGCCCGGGGGCAGTGGTACGGCGTGGAAGTATCCAGTGTGTTCACCGTGCCCGATCCCCAGGGCTGTCAGCGGGTCCGCGCCATTGACGTACCAGGGAAGAGGAGGCTGCTGGGCCCGCCAGACTCCCCCCTGCTGCCACAGGTCGTCGACGCGTAGATCGATTTGTCCCTTCGGCTCGGTCACCTGCCCCGCGATCGCGAGGTTGAGGGTCGCGAGGGAAGCCAGCGCGGTCGGCCCCTCGGTGAGGTACCGCGCTCCGGCCGCGTCGCAAGCGGCACGCAGCAGAGGCCAGACCGCGGTGTAGCACGGCGCACCGTTGCGG
This sequence comes from Streptomyces sp. SID8352, assembly GCF_009862265.1. Lineage (GTDB taxonomy): Bacteria > Actinomycetota > Actinomycetes > Streptomycetales > Streptomycetaceae > Streptomyces. The sequence goes on from NZ_WWGX01000089.1 coordinate 33,936, forward strand.
GGGCGGCGCACCCGGTGCACGACTTCGTCGATCACCGGGCCGGGCAGACTGCCCGTGCTGCATCCGGCGACAGCATACGGCCCCCACAGCCTCGAGTCGGGCATCCGGCGGAGCAGATCGGCGACCGTGCCGAAGCTCGCGGTCAGCGCGCGGGCCAGTAGGTCGGCGTCGTGGGGGTCGTCCAGGAGCCCGCCGAGTGGACCGGTGGCCAGCAGCGGGCGGGCATCGGTGAGCAGATACCTCTGGTAGTAGGCCACGTCTTCGAGGAGCGCAAGGTCCTGTGCCGGATACAAACCCGTCGAAGCGACGTGACCACGCTCGTCCAGGAGTCCGGACCGGTGCAGTCTGGCGATCTCCTTGACCTCGACCGGGGAGGGCGGGCCGAAGGCCGTGATGTCCACGACCAATGCTTCCTCACGACCCCAGACGCCGTCCGGACGGAGGGAGCCGGCGCGATCGCCCGAACGGGCGGCGGGGAGCCAGCCGTCGTCATCGCACTCCGAGGAGAGACCAAACTTGCCCACGGCCTCCGCCCATAGCCAGCGTGTGCCGCGTTCGATGCGGAGGAACGCACCAGTCGGCACGGCGGGCCGGGCCCCGTCCCGAGCGGGGCGGACCACATGGAAGTGCTGCGGATCCAACAGCGCCGAATGGTAGGCACCGAGGGCGACGTCAAAGCCGAAGTGCAACGCGTTCCAGGCGCAGGCGAGGTGCAGCACCCCACCACGCGCCATCATCACCTGTCTGAGATACCGGTCGGTGCGGAGCACGTCCGCAGCGTCCATCCGGTCCACGCCTAGCAGCATTTCCGGCAGGAACAGTGGCTCGTCGTCGAAAGGTACCCAAGCGGGTGGTTCTGTAGGCGGCGGCACGCTCACGCCTCCCTCCGAGGACGTTCGACGTAGCGGCGCAACCGCCAGAGGATCCCGTCCTCAGTGGACAGCGCTCGGGCGTCCGCGTCGAGGCGCCGTAGAGCCGCGGTCACGTCGGTGGATCTGATTCCGGGATCCACGCCACGCAACCGGTGGTACAACAAGCGCGGCCACAGCGGTCTGCGGATGCCGTCCCGGCGGGACAAGTAAGTCTCCTCCCCGCGCAGCACCTTGCAGATCATCGTCGGGGCCAGCCCTCGGTAGTTGTCCCAGAGCAGGGCGTAGACCCACTGGTCGACCGCACGGCGGTAGAGCTCGCTGTCGCGGTGCACCGTCGGCCGTGGCCGCGGGGTGTTCAGCGCACGCAGCAGCCGAGGGGAAGTCTCGGCTGAGACGTCGGTCGCCCAGCACGTGGAGCAACGGGTCGCAGGGGTCGCGCACACATGTTCGACCCTGCCGGACGGAACGCCAGTGAAATAGGTGCCGAATGCCCCGGTCGCGCAGTCAGCGGCGTCATACCAATCACGCAAGTCTGCCAGGTCCTGGCGTGCTCGTTCCCGGGCGACGCGCATACGGACGTCGAAGACGTCCGGCAAGGGAGTTCCCTCGGTCACCCGCACCGCGGTCAGAGCGCGCCGATTCCCGGCCTGCGAGACATCGACCGTGCCCAGATCGTGCAAGGCTGCCAGTGTGGTCCACGCCGCAGCCGGGTCGGGAACCACGGCATTACTGTTCCGGAGAAGCGTGTAGATATCCACCATCTGATGCGCTCCGGGGCGTCGCTCGGCGAGCGCGGTGACAACAGTCGCGGCCGGTTGCCACTCGGGGCCGACGGACGGTCTGGCACCGGGAATCGGTGTGATCCGCACCTGCTCCGGGAAATCACCCAGGTCGGTCAGTGCGTCCAAGGAGGCCAGGACGGCCAGCGCGCGCACCACGGAGGTGCGGTACGTGTCCCAAACAGCGGCCTGTCGTGACTGTTGGCCGGAGAGCATCCCTTCCTGAAGATCGGCGGCCATGCAGTCGGCCGCGATCCGCTCGGCGTCGAGGACACCGGACGCACCCGCCCTCAGTACAGAGCGGCCCAGTCTGCGCAGCACATCACGGGAAGGGCCCTGCGCCGCCAACCAGGCCACGGTTCTCAGACCACGGCCCGTGCCGAGCGCCAAGCCCGCCGAGGGAGCGTCGACCTCGTGCTGTTCCCGCCCGGCCTGGTCCCGGCCAGCGCGTCCGAGCTGCTGGTAGAGGGCCGACAGATCCGTGGGCGGTGAGACCACAAACACGCAGCGGATATCCCGACGGTTCACCCCGAGACCGAACGCGCTGGTCGCGACGATCAGCAACGGCGCAAAGCCTTCCTCGCCCCGGCCCGGTGCCTCCCTGAACTCCATGAGCACCGCAGCCTTCTCCACCTCTGACAACCGTCCGTGGAAGCGCCGTACGCGTTGGCTTCCCTGCACGGCGAACTCACGCAGATGGGCGTAGAGCGCCTCGACCTCCTTCACTGTCAGGCAGTAGAAGATCGCGTGGTCCTCGCACGCCTCGGCGACGCGCTCGGCGAGACCGGCGATCGCCTGGGGACCACCCGCCCGCATGGCCCTTCGGTAGACCGCAAGTTCAGGCCGGAGCGGCGACGCCTGTACCGTAACCAGGGCCTCGCCGTCCGCCGCGGTGGCCTCCAGACCGAACAGCCCCTGCCTCAGTCCCTCCCGCACTTCCCTGTTCGCCGTCGCGGTCACCGCCGTCACTCTCACCCCGAACCGCTCCCTCAGCTCCCCCAGCAACAGCTCCGCCCGGCGGAAACTGGGCCGGAAGTCATCACCCCACTGGACGAACGTGTGGGCCTCGTCCACCGCGATCCGCTCCAGCACACCGGTGCGGGCGGCTTCCCGCAGGAGATCCGCGAAACGGCGGTCCATGAGCCGTTCCGGGGAGACGTACACCAGTTTGATGCCGTGCTGACGCGTTCCGCGGAGCTGCTCGGCGACCTCGGTTTTGCCACCACGGCTGTTGGACTCCGCCATGGGCCCGACCAGCGCCCGCACAGCGCCCCCGACCGCTGACGAAAGCTCCAGTGCCTGATCAGCCATCAACGCCACCAGCGGCGAGACCACCACGGTCACCCCCGGGAGCACCAGGGCCGGTAGTTGGAAGGTGTACGACTTCCCGAACCCCGTGGGCAGTAGAGCGAGCACGTCCTGGTCACCGCCCACCGCACGCACCACGGCCCGTTGCTCGGGTTTCAGGGCCAGCGGACCATCAGAGAAGCGCAGATGTCCGGCGATCACTTCGCACCGCTCGACCAGCAGCGCCGCTAGCGTTCCGGCCTCGCGAGCCCTGGAGACCTCCTGGGCACTGAGTCCGGCCTGGCGGATCTTGCGTGTGGCGGGCAGCACTGTGTGCTCCTCCAGCGCCTCCGGTGTGCACAACTCACGAGCGCGCGTCCCGGCAAGACGGCCCTGCTCGGCGAGGAACCGCCAGATGATCTCCCAACCCTCTGCCATAGTGACGACGTTCCCGCCCGCAGCCTCATCGGTGAGCGGGTCCTTCCTGAGCAGCCCCGGATCCAGCGACTCCAGGAAGACCTTGCGGTAGGCCCGGCGCAGCGTGGTCGTACCGGCGAGCTTGCGGTCACTGATGATCACAACGCCCCGGTGGTCAGTCGAGCGCAGCAGCCGTCCCACTGCTTGACGCAGGTCCATCGCCGCCAACGGCAGGTAGTACTCAAGCGTTGCCACGGTCTCGGGATCAGCCGCCCCTGCCGCTCTCGCCCGCTCCGCGGCCGCTGCGCGGCGGGCTGCGATGACCGGGTCCATGAAGGGGGCAAACGGCAGTTTGTTGATCCACACCATGCCCAGTCGACGGGCGGGGAAGTCGACACCCTGCCACATACCGCGCGTGGCGACGCAGAAGCCCCCGGCATCACGGAACTCCCTCGCCGCACGCGCGTTGCCCAGCAGTGGGGCCACAGCCACTGGCAGCACTCTCCCGTCCGTGGCAAGCCGCTCCAGCAGCTTCTCCGAGACGGCCTCCGCGGCCGCCGTGGAGGTCGTCAGGGTCAGCGCGCCGTACTCGAAGGCGCCGTGTCGTTCCCGGACGGCTTCCCGCGCGTATCCCGCCAACTGGTGTGCGACCGTACGACAGGCTGCCTGTGGGTGCTCGGCCCAGCTGGGGAAGTCCGCGAAGCACAGCAGACGGGCCTGCCGGGAAGCGTCGAACGGGCTGGAAAGCGCGTGCGCGTCCACTTCGCCGCCCAGCCCCAGACGCTGCCGCATGAAGGTCCACGCCCCCGCCACCTGGAGTGTCGCCGATACGTAGAAAATCCGACCGAAACCCTTGCGAACCCGGTGCCACTGCGGATCGGCACTCAGTTCGATCGGCGCTGAGGAGACCGAGAAGGGATAGCGGCGTGCCGCTACCGCAGCGGTCACGTCCCCGCCTTCGCTGGCGAAAACCACCCGGTTCGGCAAGCCCGTTTCCGCGGTCAACCCGGGCAGGGCTTGTGGCGGCGGTCCGTCCGCCGCATCCGGTGCGCTCTCGGGCGGTTCCTCGTAGCCTTCCGGTTCGTCGCTGTCATCGGCGCCCGCTTCATCCGCCGCGTCCACGGTGTCCATAGGCTCCGGGGCAGCTCCCAGTACCTCCCGGGCATCCGCCACTACTGTCGTGGCCTCCTGGCCCAGCAGTCCCATACGCGAAGTGAGCAGAGCGATTCGTTCGCGTTCCCACCACGGGGCCTGCCGTACCTCCGGTAATCCCGTCAGCCGTGCCAACTCCCGACCGGCCGCCTGCGCCCAGCCGCCCAGCTGCTCAAGACGCCCCAGCAGCTGGCGTGCACCGGCCACCACGGCCAGTCCCCCGTGGGGGCTCGCCAAGGTCGCCTCCCGGCGTCCCGGCTCTCCTCCCACCGCGTCGAACACCCCTTGCGCCGCCCGGGGCATCGCCTCGGTCTCCAGCAACCGCTGTCCCTCTCCCAGCAGCCTGGACAACTCCGAAAGATCGGCACGCCGAAAGTCCCGAGCCCATCGTTCCATGTCCGCGAATAAGTTCTCCACCACGCGGATGTCTACCTGTGCCATCGACGCCATGGTCACCGCCTGTTCCAGCGCGTGCGCCTCATCGGCCACCAACAGGGTCGACCGGTCGAAGGCTGCGCACTGCGTCTGGAGCAGGGCGTGGTTCGCGATCACCAGTCTGTGCCCCGCGACGGACTCGCCCACGGAGTCCGTCCACAGCGCGAGCGGTGAGTCCGAACCACGGCGGTAGTCCTCCGTCTCCTGGCTCACGCTCGCCAGCCATAGCGGAAGTACCGCGCCGGACGACGCCTGTGCGTACTCGGCCACGAAAGCAGGCAGATCCTGTGCGTCCACGCTGCGCGCCGACCACGTCTGCGCGCGCCCCCGGGCCGTCACCAACCTGCGTACAAACCAGATCAGGACCTCGCGGAAGACCACGTCATCGACGAAGCGGGTCCGCCGGGCCCGGCCTCCACCCGCCGCTGCGGCCGCGTCCACCAACCCGGCCACCAGAGACCGCAACGACACACGGTTGCGCTGGCCCTTCACCACATCGGCCAATGACTCCAGACCCGGCGTCACCCGGGCCAGCGCGACCACGTCCCCCGCCAGTTGTCCCTGCAGCTGACGGGTGAACGTGGAGACGACCACCCGCCGGCCGGGGTCGGCCGTGAGCCAGTCCAAAGCCACCGCGAGCACCGCCAGGCTCTTGCCGGTACCCGTGGGAGCCTCACACAACCCGTCCCGACCGGCATCGATCCGATCGCCGAGCCAGCGTGCCATCTCCTGCTGCGCCGGACGCCGCTCCACTTCCCCACCCCCGGCGACGGCCAACGCGAGCCGATACGGATCCGTCCGCCCATCAGGGCCCAGCAGATGGTCCGGAAGGGCGAGCGCGGCCAGTCCCGGCTTTTCTCCGTCCAGCGGGCGAACCGGTTCTCCCCATTCACGCAGCTCTTCCGCCAGCAGCTCCGCGACGCTCTCGTCGTCGACGAGTCCACCCGGTTTCCGGTCCGCCAAGGACGCCACCAAGGACCACGCGGCGGATCCTGCTCCCACGGACGTCACCAGTCGCCACCAGGGATCGGACCAGCCGCCCGCCTCCTCCGCCACCGCCTTCACCACCAGTGCGGTCACCCGGGCGTCAACCAGGGCGTCATGCAGCGAGTCGGTCCGCACCCCCACTCCCACGGACGAGGCCACGTCTCCCAGCCGGTAGGATTCCAACCACGGCCACACAGCCTGCGTCAGGTACAAAGCGTCCATCCGCTGGACCCCGTCGACAACAGGGACCCTCGCCCGCGAGCACTCTTCGTCCAGCCACTTGAAGTCCGCGACCGTCCCGTTGAACGCCACCAGCATGTCCGCGTCTCCGAACCACTCCCGGAATTCGCCCAAGACATCCGCTACAGAACGGGCTTGACGCCTGTACTGCGCCAAGGAGTTCTTCCCACGGATGAGTGTCTCCCACTCCAGATCCGGGAGCCGTAGCCAGCTATCGAACTCTGGCGCTTCAGTCACCCATCCTTCATCAGCGGACAGCCGTGCTGCACCGATCTGGTAGATCCGCCTTTCCCCACCCGGATGCCGAGCGCTGACACGAACTGCGGCCTCGACGTCGAAGACCACCGCCCGCAGCGGCCCCGGTCGGCGCTGGTCTCCTTCTTCCAGGCCGCCCGGTTCGACCTCCCCGCACGCCTCAACCATCCCCTGGCGCGTCCTCACGACTCCCAGATGCTCAGCCTTGCGGACCAACCGCATCAGACGTTGTGGACTCGCCCCGGGCCAGAACTCGCGGACAGCCCGCAACAGGGCCTCCGAGTCCATGGCACCACGTTCCCGCAACAACTCAGCCAACCGGTGGACCAACTCATCCAACACCCGGAGCCCCCTAGCACTTGCCGAGCGTCAAGTCGATCATATTTGTGTCGAGTCGACCATCGATTCGCGGAGATCCTCCCCCATCTGGTTAGGACAACCGCCCCCTCTCGGTAGCCGGATAGGCACCACGGGGTCGGGGCCAGGCGTTCTTCCCGTGGGACAGATCCCAGGACGACGGGCACGACCGGTGCAAGAGCGGCAACGGGACCCGCCTGATCACGTGAGCTGTCCCAGGTTTCGTAGAGCCCGGTGATCTTGTATCAGGCGGACTGCGGGGCGGCTTCCTGTTGTCGCCACCATTCGCGTTCGCACCCGGCGGGCGGTACGTAGTCGAGGGCGAAATGGAGCCGTTCTTCCTTGTACCAGGTGACCCACTGGAAGATCGCCCGTTCGACCCGGTCGAAGCCGGTCCAGGAGCCTTGCATCTCGAACAGTTCGGCCTTGAAGGTGCCGTACAGCGCCTCGGCCATCGCGTTGTCATACGAGTCCGCGACCGAGCCGACAGACACGGCGGCCCCGATCTCGGCGAGCCGGTCGGTGTACCGAATCGACACGTACTGGGCGATTTCAACCGGTCGCTGTTATGAGGCCGGAGTCATTCTTGACCCGCCACCTCCACAGTGCCATCTCCAATGCGTCCAGCGGCAGTTCTGCCCGCATGCGGTTCGCGACCTGCCAGCCGACGATCATCCGTGAGTACACGTCCAGGACGAACGCCGCATATGCCCAGCCGGACCAGGTGCGGACATACGTTATGCCCGCCACCCACAGCTGGCCCGGCCGGCTTGCGGTGAAGGCGCAGTCGACCAGGTCCGGCGGCCGGGGTGCCGAGGGCTCCGGGACCGTGGTGCGGCGGCGTCGGCCACGGATGACGCCCTCCAGGCCCAGCCCGGCCATCAGGCGCTCGACCGTGCAGCGGGCCACGACGACGCCTTCGCGCCGAAGCGCGCGGGTGATCCGGCGGGCGCCGTAGGTGCTGCCCGACTCCGTGTGGATCACCTCGATCAGCAGCATGAGCGTCTCGTCGCGGAGCCGGCGGGCCGACGTCGGCCGCTTCCTGCGGGCGAAGTACGTCGACGGCGGCAGCTCGAGAACCCGGCAGACGGGATCGACCCCGAGACCCTCCTGGCGCAGGTGGTCCATCACCCGCTCGGCCTCGCCCGGGGGCGGTCGATCTCCTGGGCAAAAAACACCGACGCAGCCTTGAGGATCTCGATCTCATTCGCCCGCCTCAACTCGGCATTCCCCCTGCGAAGTTTCCTGAGCCCGTCCTGCCCGGCGGAGGCCAGCCGGTCGTCGCGTTTGCCCCGGCCGACCTCGGCCTGGCGGACCCAGCCGCGCCCTCCTTGTGGATGCCGAGGTTCTTCGCAACGTGCGCGATCGGGCGGCCAGTGCTGCGGACCTCACGGATCGCGCGCTCCCGGAGTTCGTCCGGGTACTTACGTGGCGCAGGCATGGTGCTCGTAGATCTCCTTCGCCAGAATCGTAAGCCTGGCATCAGGGACTCCACGAAACGCAGCGCAGCTCATGTTCGAGCCATAGCATGCATATCGCAGCCTCCGCGGATGCCCTCTCAGGCGTCCCGGTAGCCCTCCAGCAGCCGCAGCCACACCTCGCTGATCGTCGGGTAGGCCGGAACCGCGTGCCAGAGGCGGCGCAGGGGGACCCGGCCGGCGACGGCGACGGTCGCCGAGTGGAGGAGTTCGCCGACGCCGGGGCCGACGAAGGTCATGCCTCGGACGGTCTCGTCCTCCAGGTCGACCACCATGCGGGCCCGCCCCCGGTAGCCGTCCCGGTACAGGCTCGCGCCGGCCACCGTGGCCAGGTCCACGTCGACCGCGCGGACCCGGTGTCCGGCGGCTTCCGCCTCGGCCAGGGAGAGGCCCACGGAGGCGGCCTCGGGGTCGCTGAAGACCACCTGCGGTACGGCGTCGTGGTCGGCGGTGGCGGCGTACGGGCCCCAGGGCGCGGGCTCCGGTCCGGGCCCGCCCGCGGCGCGGGCCGCGATGGCGGCGCCCGCGATCCTGGCCTGGTATTTGCCCTGGTGGGTGAGGAGGGCCCGATGGTTGACGTCCCCGACGGCGTACAGCCAGTCGTGGCCGTCGACGCGGAGGCTGTCGTCCACGGGGAGCCAGGAGCCCGGTTCCAGGCCCACGCTCTCCAGACCGAGGTCGTCGGTGCGCGGGGCGCGGCCGGTGGCGAAGAGGATCTCGTCGGCCACGACGCGGTCGCCGGCGTCGGTGACGGCGACGACAGTGCCGTCCTCCCTGGTCACGGAGGTGACGGAGACGCCGGTGCGGAGATCGGCCCCGGCCTCCCGGAGGGCGGCGGCGACGAGTTCCCCGGCGAAGGGCTCCATCCGGGTGAGCAGCCCCGTGCCGCGCACCAGGAGGGTGACCCGGGAGCCCAGGGCCTGCCAGGCGGTGGCCATCTCGACGGCGACGACCCCGCCGCCGACGACGATCAGCCGGCCGGGCGCGCTCCGGGCGCTGGTGGCCTCCCTGCTGGTCCACGGGCGGACGGCGGTGAGCCCCGGCAGGCCGGGCAGGGCGGCACGGGTGCCGGTGCAGACGGCGACGGCGTGCCGGGCGGCCAGGACGTGCCGGGTGCCGTCGGGGGCCGTCACCTCCACCTCGCGCGGCCCGGCGAGGCGCCCCTGTCCGCGGTACAGGTCGGCGCCGATGCCCTCGACCCACCGGACCTGGCCGTCGTCCTTCCAGTGCGAGGTGAAGTCGTCGCGGTGGGCGAGGACCGCGGCGGTGTCGAGCGGCTGCCGTGCCGCGCCGCCCAGTCCGGCCGTGTGCCGGGCGTCCGCGTGGGCGAGGACGGGGCGGAGCAGGGCCTTGCTGGGCATGCAGGCCCAGTAGGAGCACTCGCCGCCGACCAGCTCGCTCTCCACGATCGCGGTGGACAGACCGGCCGCGCGGGTGCGGTCGGCGACGTTCTCGCCCACGGGGCCGGCCCCGATCACGACGACGTCGTACGTGCGGGATTCCGATTGCGTCATGGGGTCAGTGTGGTGGCTCGTGTGCCGGGCGGCCACATGGGTACGCGCGCGGAATAGCCGTCCGGTGGCACGTGTTGTTCCGACGGCGTGACGCCGACACCAGGAAGAGGGATGACGCCATGAGCAGCACCGTGGAACTCACCAAGGAGAACTTCGACCAGACGGTCACGGACAACGAGTTCGTCCTGATCGACTTCTGGGCGGCGTGGTGCGGGCCCTGCCGCCAGTTCTCCCCGGTCTACGAGAAGGCCGCCAAGGAGAACCCCGACCTGGTGTTCGGCAAGGTGGACACCGAGGCGCAGCCGGAGCTGGCGGCGGCCTTCGGCATCCAGTCGATCCCGACGCTGATGATCGTGCGGGACCAGGTGGCCGTGTTCGCGCAGCCGGGCGCGCTGCCCGAGGCCGCGCTGACGGACGTGATCGGCCAGGCGCGGAAGCTGGACATGGACGAGGTCCGCAAGGCCGTCGCGGAGCAGCAGGCCCAGCAGGGGGAGCAGGGGCAGCCGGGAGAGCAGGGGCAGCCGGGCCGGGGCGGCCAGTAGGGCGGGACCCGCCACCGGTGCCCCGCCCCCTCGCTGCGCGGTCAGCTCGATTCGCGGTGGACGACCGTCGCGCCCAGCGCCGTGTGCCGTTCGGGCGGGGCCCCCGGGTCGTGGACGGCCCGCTCGACCAGGGCGGCCAGGTCCCGGCCGGAGGGCAGTTCCAGCCGGACGGTGCTCAGGCGGGGGCGGAGCAGCCGTCCCAGCATCAGGTCGTCGGCGCCGATGAGGGCGGTGTGCCCGGGGACGTCGACGCCCTCGTCCTGGAGCGCGCGCATCAGCAGCATGGCGTACTCGTCGTTGTACGTGAACACGGCGTCGAGGCCGAGGAGTTCCCAGCGGGCGGCGAGCCGGGCGGCGGCCTCCTCGTCGTAGGCGAGGGGCAGTTCGGTGACGGTGGCGGCCGTGCCGCGGACCGCGCGGCGGACGCCTTCGAGGCGGGGTTCGGAGAAGACGCGTAAGCCGGGGTCGGCGGGGACGACGACGCCGATGCGGCGGCGGCCCCGCTCGTAGAGGTGGCGCCCGGCGCGGCGGCCGATGGTCCCGTGGTCGAGCAGCAGGGCGTGGGCGCCGTCGACGGGCCCGGAGCCGACGGTGACGACGGCACGGGCCCCGGAGCGTTTGAGCAGGTCGACGCCCTGCGGGGTGAGGTCGGTGCCGGGCACGAGGACGGCTACGGGACGCAGTTCGGCCCAGGCGCGGACGGCGTCGTCACCGCTGAGTCCGACGGCGCCGTACTGGACGACGGTGTACTCCAGCCGTCCGAGGGCGCGTTGCAGCTCCGCGAGGAAGCCGGTGAACAGCGGCCCGGCGGGGAAGGACGGCGCGGGCATGAGCACGATGCGGCTGTGCCCGGCCCGCAGGCTGCGGGCGGCGGCGTGGGGTACGTAGCCCAGTTCGCGGGCCGCCTCGCGCACCCGGTGCCGGGTGGCCTCGCTGATGCGGACGGTGCCGGTGTTGTTGAGGACGTAGGAGACCGTCGCACGTGAGACACCGGCCAGGCGGGCCACGTCGGCACTCGTGGGGACGGTGGGCGCCGGAAAGGCGGGAGCGGGCGTTTTCGGTATCTGCACCATGACGTACGGCATCTTGGCAGAGACCGTCCGTGAAACCTCAATCGGGGCCACATCACCCGGAGTTGGGGCGCCCGAAGGATGTGCCGTCAGATGCCCGGAGGGGTGGCGGGGGCGCCGGTGACCCGGGTGACGAGGTCGTTCCAGCCGGCCTCCAGGCGGTCGACGGGCATTCCGCACTGGGTGGTGAGGTGGTGGACCAGGGGGGCGTCGAGCGGGGCCATCAGCATCTGGGAGAGCAACTCGCAGTCCGCGTCCGGGACGGCCTGGCGCAGCAGTAGGGCGACGTGGCCGCGCAGGAAGCGGCGCGGGGCGACGGTGTAGCGGCGGTCCGCGCTGGGCTCGGCGGCCAGTTGCAGGGCGAGGTCCTCGGTGCAGCGGCGGAGCATGGCACCGCCGAAGGCGCGCAGCCGGTCGGCGGCCGGGGCGCCGGGGCCGAGCGGCGGCGGCCCGTGGAGCAGGGCGGCCTGGAACTTCCGCTCGGAGTGGTCGAGCAGTGCGAGGAGCAGGCCGGTGCGGTCGCCGAAGCGGCGGAAGACGGTGCCCTTGCCGACCGAGGCCGCCGCGGCCACCGCCTCCATGGTGAGGGCGGCGGCGCCGTGCTCGGCGACCAGCCGGGCGGCGGCCTCCAGCAGCCGGGCGCGGTTGCGCGCGGCGTCGGCGCGCAGGCAGGGCTCCTCCGCCCCGGCATCCGTGTGCGGCCCGGGGACCGTGCTCAGGTGCAGCAATTCGAGGGCACCGTCGGTCTCCTGGGGCTGGGCGAAGGGCGGCAGAGCGGCGGACATGAACTCAGCGTAAAGCATGGGAACAAAACTGGACCCTGGTCCGCTTAGGATGCTAGAAATTGAAACGGACCTTGGTCCGGATCATCTCCGGCAGGGATCCGACCCCGTCCTTATCCGTAGTGGGAGTAGTCAATGTCTGTTCGCATCCTTGCGCTCGTCGGCAGCCTTCGCGCCGGTTCGCACAACCGCCAGCTCGCCGAGGCGGCCGTCAAGCACGCGCCCGAGGGTGCCGAGGTGCAGCTCTTCGAGGGTCTGGCGGAGATCCCCTTCTACAACGAGGACATCGACGTCGAGGGCAGCGTTCCGGCCGCCGCCGCCAAGCTGCGCGAGGTCGCCGCGGGCGCCGACGCCTTCCTGCTCTTCTCGCCCGAGTACAACGGCACCATCCCGGCCGTACTGAAGAACGCCATCGACTGGCTGTCCCGCCCGTTCGGCGCCGGCGCCTTCGGCGGCAAGCCCGTCGCCGTGGTCGGCACCGCCTTCGGCCAGTACGGCGGCGTGTGGGCGCAGGACGAGGCCCGCAAGGCCGTCGGCATCGCGGGCGGCAAGGTCATCGAGGACCTCAAGCTCTCCATCCCCGGTTCCGTGACCCGCTTCGCCGAGACCCGCCCGGAGGACGACGCCGAGGTCGTCGCCCAGGTCACCGACGTCGTCGCCCGGCTTCGCGGCCACGCCGGCCAGGCCGTCTCCGCCTGATCCGCACCGCGCACCCCCTACGGGGCCGCAGCTCGCCCGAGCCCGGCCCCGTACGCGCGTCCGGGCACGGTCCCGGGACGGCCCCGGGGAGGCCCGGGGAGGCCCGGGGAGGCCCGGGGCGGTGCCCGGAGACGGTCCGGGGCGTGTGGCCGCGGGAGGACCGGGGCGCGCCGGGCGCCGTCCGGGGTCGGGTCCCGGCCACCGTCCGGACGCGGCCCGGAAGACGGTCCGGAGCACCGCGCCGCCCGTGCGATAGTGGTTCACGGCCCCGCCGGTATCCGCCGGCCCGGGACGCCCCGCACCCCCGGATCCACGGCGGCCTCCGCGAAGCCGGTCCGGACGAGGGGCCGCGCCCCGCCCGCCGCGGCGTCCCCCGCACAGCCGCACCGCTCCCGCCCCGCACCCCTCCGAGGAGTCGCCATGCCCGGCCCCACCGCCGCCGCCTGCCCGCACTGCGGATGGCCCGACGAAGCGGAGCCCTTCCGGACGATGTCCGCGCACCCCACCGCCGCGGGCGGCACCCTCTGGACCCGCTGCGCCTGCGGTTCGCTCCAGGCCCGGGTCGTCGACGACCGGGGGACGCGCGTCGTCTCCCGCAGTGGCCCCTCCCCCGCCCGCACGGGCCCGGCCGCCCCCTGAACCACCCGGACCGCGCCGCGCCGCTGCCGGTGCTGTCCGACGCCCCGCCGTATCGGCCCGAACCGCACTTTTCAGCAGGCCAGTTGGGTGCTGATCCGGCCACGGTGTGACATGCTGCGATCATGACTGACCGAGACGACTGGGGCAGCCGGCTACAGACCGATCGACCCCATTCAGCACGTGTGTGGGACTACCTGCTCGGCGGAAAGAACCACTACCTGGTGGACAGCCGGGCCGGAGACATGATCCTCCAGAACTTCCCCGAGTTCGCGGCCGTCGCCCGCGCCCAGCGACGCTTCCTGGTACGGGCGGTGCGGTTCATGGCGCGGGACGCCGGAATCCGCCAGTTCCTCGACATCGGCACCGGCCTGCCGACCGCCGACAACACCCACGAGGTCGCCCAGGGCATCGCGCCCGAGAGCAGGATCGTTTATGTCGACAACGATCCCATCGTCCTCGCCCACGCCGACGCGCTGCTGGGCAGCACGCCGGAGGGCGAGTGCGCCTATCTCGACGCCGATGTGCGCGACCCCCGGAAGATCCTCGCCGAGGCCGCCGCGACGCTGGACTTCGACCGGCCCATCGGCCTGATCCTGCTGGGGATCATCGGCCAGGTCTCCGACGAGGAGGGCCCCGGGCGGATCGTGTCCGAACTGGTCGACGCCCTGCCGTCGGGCAGCTACGTCGCCCTCAGCGACGGCACCGCCACCAGCGAGGCGCTCCAGACGGCCGTCTCGGCGTACAACTCGCAGTCGGTGAACACCTACCATCTGCGTTCGCCCGAGCAGATCGGGAGCTTCCTCGACGGGCTGAGCCTGGTGGAGCCGGGTCTGGTCAGGTCCGCCGACTGGCGTCCGGACGCCGACCCCTCGGGCCTGCCGCAGGAGCAGGGCCACGGTGTCGGGGCGGTGGCGTTCAAGGAGTAGCGGTCCCCTCCCGGCCGGGCCCACGCGGCCGGAGGGGCCCTCCGGAGCGGCGCGCGTCCCCGGCATCCCCCGGCCGACGGGTCGCCGGGCGGGGCCGCCACCGGCCGCACGCGGCCCGGGAGCGCGCTCGCCCCGGGCCGCGGCCGGCACGTCCGGGCCTCGGCCCCGCGCCCGGGCTCCCGAGCGTCCGGGACCGGCCCACGGCGGGGCGCGTCCGGCCGTCGGGGGCGGCCTCGGTACGGCGCCCGCGGTGGGCCCGCTCCGGTCAGCGCGGCACGGAGGCGTCGGCGTCCCGCTCGCGGCGCAGCCGCCGGATCACCACGGCCACGTCCGCCACGGCGATCACCACGAGCGCCGCGCACACAGCGGCCAGGGCGATGAGCGGGCCGCGTCCGGGGCTGCCGCCGGGACCGGTGTCGGCGGCCCACACGCCGAAGAAGACGGCGCCCGCGAGGAAGACCGGCAGGAAGACGGCCGACAGCAGCAGCCGCAGCCGCAGCGGGCTCTGCGCGGTGACCGGCTCGGTGCCGGTGCGCGGGGAGCGGCGGCCGACGGCGCCGGACCGCGCGCGCGAGCCGGGGGCGCGGGGGCCGGGGCCGCCGGGGGCGGGGCGGCCGTCGTCGGGACCCCGGGCGTGGCGGGCGTCGTCCATGCCGTGCCTCCGGTCAGTGGTCGGGCGCGGCGGTGGTGATGTCCGCGAGCGCCGAGTGCGGATCCTCGGTGAGTGCGAGGTCCCCGAGGGTGACCACGCCGACCGGGACGCCCCCGTGCTCGACGACCGGGAGCCGCCGGACGGCGTGCCGGCGCATCAGCTCCACCGCCCGGTCGGTGGTGTCCTCCGGCGTCAGGGTCACCACGGGCGGGGGCGTGCAGACCGAGCCGACGGTGGTGGCGTCCGGGTCGCGGCCGTCCGCGACGCTCCGCAGCACGATGTCGCGGTCGGTGAGCAGGCCGAAGAGATCGCAGTCGTAGGTGACCAGGACGTCCCCGACGTCCTCCTCGCGCATCAGCCGCGCGGCGCGGGCCACCGTGGTCATGGGCTCGACGGCCACCGCCGCGGGTGACATCACGTCCCGTATCCGCCGTGTCGTCCGCCGTGTCATGGGGCCTCCCGGGTGCGGCTTCGGGTGCGGGGCTCCGCTCCCCTGCGGGCCGCGTAGCCCTCAGGGGAGCGGGTAAACCGCCCGAGTCCGTCGGCCGGGGCGGTCCGGGCGCCGCCGGAACACCCGGGGCGCCGTCCGTCGGCCCGGCCCGCCCGCACCGGTCAGCAGGCGCCCGGGACCTCCTCGGTGACATCGTTGAGCGGCGAGTCCGGGTCACTGCCGTACGGACGGGTGAACGCCTCCATGCCGTGACCGGACGGGTCGACGAAGTACACGCCGCGGCCCCCGTCGCCGCGGTTGATCCGGCCGCGGTGCTCCCGCTGCGGGTCGGCGAAGACGGGGACCCCGGCGCCGACGAGCCGTTCGAGGATCGCGTCGAACTCCTCCTCGCTCACGAGGAACGCGTAGTGCTGCGGGGGGATCTCGGTGTCGACGGTGGCGAAGTCCAGGACGACGTCGTTGGCCGTCCGGACGGGAAGGAACACCGCGTACGGCTCTCCGACCTCCAGACCCAGGATTCCGGCCAGGAAGGCCGCGGACTCCTCGCGGTTCCGGGAGAGGACGATGGTGTGGTTGAACTGCACTGCCACGGTGAATGCCTCCATGGGCATCTCCACGGCGCCTCCATGCCTCACCCGAACGGTGACCGGCACGCGACGCCGCACCATCGAGTCTAGGGCCTCTTGTTCGGATCATGCCGGGCTCGCGGGCCCTGGCACCGCACCTCGCCGCGTTGTCGTCGGCCGCCAGGGCTCCGGCCCTGACTCCCTCCTCCGCCCTGCGATGCACGGCGCCAGACCCCGCTCCCTGATCCGGCCCGATCCAAACGAAAGACCCTAGACGGGCCACCGCGTGTCTGTCGACCGCCGCCCACCCCGCGCCGGCACCGCGACGCGGGGCTTCAACTGGCATGACCGGAACGGGAGTTGCCCTCCCGTTCAGCCGGACGGGGTGACGGCGTCCTTGATCTCTCCCCAGCCGAACCAGCGTTCGACCTCGATCCACACGCTGACCCGGCCCCGGTCCCGGTCCGGATAGGCGGATCCGCCGTAGTGGGCGGAGATGCGGTCGATGTCGGAGAGGTCCTCGTCATCGCGGAACTCGGTGACCCGGCCCAGGAGTCCGAGGTGGCTGTACCAGTTGGCGCCGTCGAACACGGTCAGGGTCACCCGGGGGTCGGCGCGCAGGTGCTTCAGCCGCACGCGGCTCTCGTCGAGGTTGATCAGGACGCGGCCGTCGTCCTCCCACAGATACCAGGTGGCGGTGGAGACGGGGGCGCCGTCCGGACGGACGACGGCCATCACGCACGGGTTGGGGCGGCGCAGCATCTCTACGGCCCGGGCGGGCAGCGGAGGGTTGGGCACGGTGACTCCTGTGGTCGGTGTGGACCGGGTGATCGATTCTCCCCCACCGCTACCCCGCTCGCGCCGCTCCCATCCGGGCGGCGCGGCGCCGCTCAGCCGGAGCGCTCCCCGTCGAAGCTGGCGAAGTAGGCGGCGGCCATGTCCTCGCCGCCGTGGCCCAGTTCGGCGGCGCGCTCCAGCCGCCGCGCGCTCGCGGCGGCCACGTCCAGCCGCACGCCGACGCGTTCACCGGCCGCCACGATCAGCCGGGCGTCCTTCGCGGCGGTGGTGACGGCGAACTGGGGCGGGGTCAGTGCGCCCTTTCGGATCAGGTCGGTCTTCGCTCGCAGATAGCCCATGTCGAGCGGGCCTCCGGCGATGGCCGCGAAGAAGTGCTCCGGATCCACGTCCAGTGCCCCGGCGAGCGCGAGCACCTCGCCGGCCGCGCTGGTGGCCGCGATGACCCAGCTGTTGGCCACGAGCTTGAGCCGGGTCGCGCTGCCCGCCGCGCCGTCCTCACCGGTCCACACCGTGCGGGAGCCGACGGCGTCGAGCACCGGCGCCACGATGTCCCGCGCGTCCGCGGGACCGGCGGCCAGGACCAGCAACTGCCCCGCCTCGGCGGGCTGCCTGGTGCCGAGGACGGGGGCGTCGAAGAAGACCAGGCCCTGCTCGCGGGCGAAGGCGGCCAGCCCGTCGAGGGCGTCCAGCCCGGCGGTGGTGGACTGGACCCACGCGGTTCCGGGGCGCAGCGCCGGGGCGGCCCGGCGCATCACGTCGAGGGCGGCGGGGCCGTCGTACAGCATGGTGAGGACGACATCGGCGCCGCGCACCGCCTCCTCGGGACCGTCCGCGACGTGCGCGCCGTCGGCGGCGAGCGGTTCGGCCTTGTCCCGGCTGCGGTTCCAGACGCGGACGGCGTGTCCGGCCCGGGCGAGGTTGCGGGCCATGGCGGCACCCATGATGCCGGTGCCCAGGACGGTCACGGTGAGCTGGTCGGTCATGACGTCGGCTTTCTGCGCGCGGTGCGGAACGGGGGACGGGAGAGGGTGACGGGGACGGACGGGACAGGGGGCGGACGGGACGGGGGAAAGGACGGGACCGGGGGAAGGTGACCGTCCCGGCGGTCGACCACGTGCCCCGGGGGGCCAAGCCTGCCATCCGCCGCCCGCCGGAACGCCCCGGACCCGCCGCGCACCGGAGATGCCCCACTGGTTCCCGGGGGTTGGTTCCCGGGAGGGATGCCCCGGCGCCCCGTACGGGGCGTCCCGTACGGTACGGGCGTGAACGACTTCACCGAGAACACCGACGCCGACGTCCCCGGCCGCCGCGGCCCCTCCGCGACCGCCCAGGCCGACCCCCGCGCCGTGGGCCGGGTGCGCACCGCGTACGCGCCCTCGCGCGACGGGGATCCCGACCCGGGGGAGATCGTCTGGACCTGGGTGCCGTTCGAGGAGAACGACGGGCGCGGCAAGGACCGGCCGGTGCTCGTCGTCGCCCGCGAGAGCGGCGGCACGCTGCTGGCCGTGCAGTTGTCCAGCAAGCGGCACGACGACGACCGGGAGTGGGTGCCGATCGGGAACGGCCCCTGGGACCGGTCGGGCCGGGACTCCTGGGTGGACGTGGACCGGGTCCTGCGGCTGCACGAGGACGGCATGCGCCGCGAGGCCTGCGCGCTGGACCGCGGGCGGTTCGACCTCGTACGCGGACGGCTGCGCGAACGCTACGGCTGGAGCTAGTGACCTGAGTCGGAGATATTCGGGTGGTTCTCGCGAGCTGCCAGTCGTGCCGGAGGCCGCACGGCATCCGGCTGATGGCCGCGATCTGACGAAGAATCTCTGACCCAGGTCACTGGACCGGGAGGGCCGGGCTCCTCAGCCCCGTCTTCGCACCCCGACGACTCGCGCCCCGCGTTCTCCTCCCGGGTCCGCGCACCCTGCGCCCCTCCCCCCGGCCCGCGCACCGTGCCTCCCTCCGCCCGGTGCCCGCCCCGGCCGCCTCCGCCGCCACGAGCGCCCCGGCCCGGCGGCCGGGCCACCGCTCCCGGAGCGGGCGACCGGTCGTATACCGGCCGCCGGGGCGAGCGGCACGTCCCGGCCGACGCGCGGCCCCCGCCCGCCCCGGGGAGCCGCTGCCCCCACCCCCGGCCCCGGCGCGCCCCGCCGGACGTGACCGCAGGCCGCGCGGCCGCTCCACCGTGCCCGCGCCGCCGTCCTGGGCGATGCTGGTCACGTCGCCCGCCGGAGCTTCCCGGCCCCGGACGGACCGGGGACGGCGGGCGACGGGCTCGGGAACGGCCGGGGAGCGGCACATATCCACGACGAGAAGTCCCGAAATGCGCCCTTGTGCCGAGCGGCACGAGGGTTTTGGGTGGGACGGGTCCGCCGACCCGTCCCACCCGAACGGCCGGCGACATGGTGGAATCTCGGGAGGATACCGACATGTCAGATTCGGTAAGTGACTGTATCCGGTCACGCACCGCCATCAGCGAGGCCGCGGCCGAGGCAATGGTCCGCGGCATCTGCTTCAAGACCGGCCCGCCCCGGCGCCTGGGCGTCGAACTCGAATGGCTCGTCCACGACCGCGGGGCCCCCAGGCGCCCCGTCCCCGCCGAACGGCTCGACGCCGTCTACGCCGCCCTGCGCTCCGTCCCTCTGGACTCGGCGCTGACCGTGGAGCCCGGCGGCCAGCTCGAACTCAGCTCGCGTCCCGCCGCCTCCCTCATGGAGTGCGTGGACTCCGTAGCGGCCGACCTCGACGCGGTCCGGGCCGTGCTGGACGGGCACGGACTCGCCCTGGTCGGCATCGGCCACGATCCCTGGCAGCCGCCGCGCCGCTTCCTGCGCCAGCCGCGCTACGACGCCATGGAGGCGTGCCTCGACCGCAACGGCCCCGCCGGGCGCGCCATGATGTGCACCTCCGCGTCCGTGCAGGTCTGCGTGGACGCCGGGTACGAGGAGCCCGGTCCGCTCGGCTATGTGCGGCGCTGGTGGCTGGCCCACCATCTCGGCGCGGTCCTGGTGGCCGCGTTCGCCCACTCGCCGCTGGCCGCCGGGCGGCCCACCGGCTGGCTCTCCACCCGGCAGCTGCGCTGGACCCAGATCGGCCCCGCCCGCGCGGGCGGCGCCCCGCTGGACACCGATCCGCGCCGCGCCTGGGCCCGGCACGTGCTGGACAGCCCGGTGATGTGCGTGCGCGGCGACGCCGTCCCGTGGGAGGTCCCGGCGGAGCTGACCTTCCGCGAGTGGACCGGCTCCGGGATGCCGCGCCCTCCCACCCAGGAGGACCTCGACTACCACCTCACCACCCTGTTCCCCTCGGTCAGGCCCCGCGGCCACCTGGAGCTGCGCATGATCGACGCGCAGCCGGGGGACGACGGCTGGATGGTGCCGCTCGCCGTCACGGCGGCACTGTTCGACGACCCGGAGGCCACCGAGACCGCCTACCGGAGCGTCAAGCCGCTCGCGGAGCGCACCCTCGGCATGCCGGCCCCGCACAACCCGCTGTGGCGGGACGCGGCCCGCGCCGGGCTCACCGATCCCGAGCTGCGGGACGCCGCCGTCACCTGCTTCACGGCGGCCCTGGCCGCCCTGCCCCGGCTCGGCGCCGCCACCGGGGTGACCGAGGCCGTCGCGGGGTACCTGGACCGCTACGTCTCCCGGGGGCGCTGCCCCGCCGACGACCTGCTGGACCGTCCGGACTCCCCCGGCCCGGCCCCCACGAGGGACATCCGCCCATGACCGAGCCCACCGAACCGACCACCGGCAGCCCCGGCACCCCCGGTCCGGCCGCGCCGCCGACGGACCCCGAGGCCCTGCGCGAACGGGCCCTGGCGGCGCTGCTCACCGCCCGCGACCGCACCGCCCTGCTCACCGGCTGCGTCGACGGACCCGAACTGACCGCCCAGCACTCCCCGCTGATGTCGCCCCTGGTCTGGGACCTGGCGCACATAGGCAACCAGGAGGAGCAGTGGCTGCTGCGGACCGTGGGCGGACACGAGGCGATGCGGCCCGAGATCGACGGCCTGTACGACGCCTTCGAGCACCCCCGTTCCGAGCGCCCCCGGCTGCCCCTGCTGCCGCCCGAGGAGGCCCGCCGCTACGCCGCCGAGGTGCGCGGCCGGGCGCTGGACGTGCTGGCCGGGTCCGTCTTCGGCGGGACGCGGCTGACGGAGGCCGGCTTCGCCTTCGGGATGATCGCCCAGCACGAGCAGCAGCACGACGAGACGATGCTCATCACCCATCAGCTCCGCAGCGGCCCCCCGGCCCTGTCCGCGCCCGATCCGGAACCCGTCGGGCCGTTCACCGGACCCGCCGAGGTCCTGGTGCCCGGCGGCCCGTTCACCATGGGCACCTCCACCGAGCCGTGGGCCCTGGACAACGAGCGGCCCGCGCACCGGCGCAAGGTGGCGCCGTTCCTCATCGACACCGTGCCGGTGACCAACGCCCGGTACACGGCCTTCGTCGAGGACGGCGGCTACGGGGACCCGCGCTGGTGGGCCCCGGAGGGCTGGGAGCACGTGCGGCGGCACGGCATCACCGCGCCCCTGTTCTGGCGGCGCGAGGGCGGCCAGTGGCTGCGGCGGCGCTTCGGCGTGACGGAGCCGGTGCCGCCGGACGAGCCGGTGGTGCACGTCTCCTGGTACGAGGCCGACGCGTGGGCCCGCTGGGCCGGGCGGCGGCTGCCCACCGAGGCCGAGTGGGAGAAGGCCGCCCGGCACGACCCGGCGACCGGCCGCTCCCGCCGCCATCCCTGGGGCGACGCCGACCCGGGCCCCCGCCACGCCAACCTGGGCCAGCGCCATCTGCGTCCGGCCCCCGCCGGGAGCTACCCGGCCGGGGCCTCGCCGCTCGGCGTGCGGCAGCTCATCGGCGACGTCTGGGAGTGGACGTCCAGCGACTTCGCCCCGTACCCCGGCTTCCGGGTCTTCCCCTACCGGGAGTACTCGCAGGTGTTCTTCGGGCCGGAGTACAAGGTGCTGCGCGGCGGCTCGTTCGCCGTGGACCCGGTGGCCTGCCGGGGCACGTTCCGCAACTGGGACTACCCGGTGCGCCGGCAGATCTTCTCGGGCTTCCGCACG
Source organism: Streptomyces sp. SID8352 (assembly GCF_009862265.1). Classification (GTDB taxonomy): domain Bacteria; phylum Actinomycetota; class Actinomycetes; order Streptomycetales; family Streptomycetaceae; genus Streptomyces. The sequence goes on from NZ_WWGX01000089.1 coordinate 55,893, forward strand.
GCCCGGTCCGCGGAGGACGTCTGATGTGCCGCCACCTGGCCTACACGGGACCGGCCGTGCCGCTGGGCCGGCTGCTGGTGGAGCCGCCGCACGGCCTGTACCGCCAGTCCTGGGCACCCCGGCGGCAGCGGTACGGGACGGTCAACGCCGACGGTTTCGGCGTCGGCTGGTACGCCGGGGGCGATCCGGTCCCGGCCCGCTACCGGCGGGCGGGCCCGGTCTGGGCCGATCCCTCCTTCGCCGACCTGGCCCGGGTGGTCCGCTCCGGCGCGCTGCTCGGCGCCGTGCGGGACGCGACGGTGGCGGGCGCCGACGGGGAGGCGGCCGCCGCCCCGTTCGCCGCGGACACCTGGCTGTTCAGCCACAACGGCGCCGTCGCGGGATGGCCCGGTTCGCTGGCGTCCGTCGCTGCCACCCTGCCCCCGGCCGAGCTGCTGGCGCTGGCGGCGCGCACCGACTCGGCACTGGTGTGGGCGCTGGTGCTGCACCGGCTGCGGGCCGGCGCGGCCCCGGGCCCGGCGCTGGCCGACACGGTGCGCGAGGTGGCCGAGGCCGCCCCCGGCTCCCGGCTGAACCTGCTGCTCACCGACGGCGCGGTCATCGCCGCCACCGCCTGGGGGGACAGCCTCTGGTACCTGTCCCGGCCGGACGGCGGCACGGTCGCCGCCTCCGAGCCCTACGACGACGATCCGCGCTGGCGGGAGGTGCCCGACCGGACCCTGCTCACGGTCCGCGGCACCGAGGTGCTGCTCACCGCCCTCGGGGGACCCGGCGGAGCACCGCCGTCCGTGCCCGCCCCCGCGTCAGCGTCCGCATCCGCGAAGGAGCCCCGCCCTTGAGTCCGTTCCGCCTCACCCGCACGCTTCCCGAGGACGCCACGGACGCCGCCCTGCGCTCCGACGTCCGGACGGGTCTGACCGGCACCCCCAAATGGCTGCCGCCCAAGTGGTTCTACGACGCCCGGGGCAGCGAGCTGTTCGAGCGGATCACCACTCTGCCGGAGTACTACCCGACCCGCGCCGAGCGGGAGATCCTCGTCGGCCGGGCCGGGGAGATCGCCGCGGCGACCGGCGCCCGCACTCTGGTCGAACTGGGCTCCGGTTCCTCGGAGAAGACCCGGTTCCTGCTCGACGCCCTCACCTCGCTGCGCGTCTACGTGCCCGTCGACGTCAGCGAGAGCGCGCTCACCGGAGCCGGGCGGGCCCTCGCGGCCGAGCGCCCGGGGCTCTCGGTGCACGCCCTGATCGCGGACTTCACCGCCGCTCTGGAGCTGCCCGACACCCCCGGTCCCCGGCTGCTGGCCTTCCTCGGCGGCACGATCGGCAATCTGCTGCCCGGGGAGCGGGCCGCCTTCCTGGCCTCGGTCCGGGCGCTGCTCGCCCCGGGGGACGCGCTGCTGCTGGGCACGGACCTGGTCAAGGACGAGGAGGTCCTGGTCCGGGCCTACGACGACGCGGCGGGGGTCACGGCCGCCTTCGACAAGAACGTGCTGGCGGTCGTCAACCGCGAACTGGACGCCGACTTCGAGCCCGACGCCTTCGACCACGTGGCCCTCTGGGACGCCGGGCGGGAGTGGATCGAGATGCGGCTGCGCTCCCGCACGGCGCAGACGGTGAAGGTGAAGGCGCTGGACCTGGCCGTGGAGTTCGCGGCCGGGGAGGAGCTGCGCACCGAGGTGTCGGCGAAGTTCCGGAAGGAGGGGGTGCGCGGCGAGCTGGCCGCGGCGGGCCTGGACCTGGCGCACTGGTGGACGGACCGGGAGGGGCGGTTCGCGCTGTCCCTGAGCGTGGTGCGCTGAGCCCGGGGGAGGGCCGGGACCCGGTGCGGCCGACCCGTCCGGCCCGTCGGGCCCGCCCCGGTCCCCCGGGGCGGCGGCCCGTGCGGAGGCCCCCCGCCCCACCCGGCCCCTCGCCCGGCGCTCACGGTCCGGGCGGGGGCGGTGGGTGCCGGGGGGTCAGCGGGTGTTGGGGTCCAGGAGTTCGGTGACCCGCCGGGACGCTTCCTTGGCCGACGTCTGCGCGTCGGCGCCGTTGAGCACCTTGGTCATGTACGCCTTGATGGGGTTGTCGCCCTCGACGGCGCCCCACCGCGGGGTGCTCGGGGTCGCCCGGCCCTGGGCGGCTCCGGCGGCCATGGCCTCCACGCCCTCCTCGCCCGCGACATCGGCGGCCAGGGACTTCTTGTTGGGCACGTAGTTCATGGTGCGGGCCAGCTCGGTGTTCCACTTGGACCCGGCCAGCGCCTCGATGACCGCGATGGCGCCGTCGCGGTTGTCGGTGTTCTGCGGGACGACGAGGTCGGAGCCGCCGGTGAACACGGCCCCGGGCTTGTCGGCGGTCTTGCCCGGCACGGGGAAGAAGCCCAGCTTGTCCTTGAGGTCGGGGTTCTCGCGCAGGATGGTCGTGGCCAGACCCGGCACCGAGATGATCTGCGCGACCCGGCCCTTGGCGAACACGCCGGACTGCGGCGGGTGCTCCTCGTCGGCGTCCACGGGGCCGTTGCCCAGCTTCTGGAGCCGCTGGTAGAACTCCATGCCGCGCAGGGCCTCCTCGCTGTCCAGCGCGCCCGTCCAGGCGCCGCCGGAGCCGGTGGCCAGCTCCCCGCCCTCGTCCCAGATGAACCCGGAGAGCGTGTACCAGTCCTGTCCGGCGAGGTAGATGCCCTGCGCGCCGCCCTGGTTCAGCTTCTCGGTGGCGGTGATCCACTCCTCGCGGGTGCGCGGCGGCGAGGTGATCCCGGCCTCCTTGAACAGGTCCTTGCGGTAGATGATGACCCGGTTGGCCGCGTACCACGGGATGCCGAACTGCTGGGACATGTACTCGCCGGGCTCCGCGAGACCGGGCAGCCAGTCGCGGATGCCCCAGTCGCGCATCGACTCCAGCGTCAGGTCCTCCAGCTTGCCCCCCTCGGCGTACTGGGGCACCTGGGTGTTGCCGACCTCGATGACGTCGGGCTGCTCGGCGCCGCCGTCGGACTTCAGGGCGGTCTGCACCTTCTCGCCGATGCCGGTCCACTCCTGGATGCGTATGTCCAGGTCGAGATCGGAGTGGGTCTTCTCGAAGTCCTCGGTGAAGCGCTTCAGGAAGTCGTCGGAGGCGCTGCTCTTCATCAGCCACACCGTGACGGTGCGCCGTCCGTCTCCGTCGTCCGAGGACAACAGGCTGCAGCCGCTCAGCAGGGTGGCGGACACGCAGGCAAGGGCGAGGAGGCGACGACGTCTCACGAAGGGTCCTTCTGGTCGAGCAGGTGGCGGACAGGGCGTCCGGCGCACGCGTGGGGAGACCCGACGTGGGGGAACGAGCCGGAGACTCGCACGGGTGAATGGGATTTTGGTATGGACGAATGCGGAGGTCAAGGGGTGAACCACTGCACAGCTCCGACGCCTCGCGCTCCACCACGAGTTGGGGCACGGTGGAGTGACACATGACACAAGCCGACATAGACGACATCCCCGTCGGGACGGAAGGAACACCACCATGTCGAACCACACCTACCGGGTCACCGAGATCGTCGGCACCTCACCGGACGGCGTCGATCAGGCCGTGCGTAACGGTATCGCGCGGGCCTCGCACACCGTAAGGAACCTGGACTGGTTCGAGGTGACCCAGGTGCGCGGCCAGATCGAGGAGGGGCGGGTCGCGCACTGGCAGGTCGGCCTCAAGGTGGGCTTCCGCCTGGAGGGCTCGGACTGACCCGCGCGCCCGGACGGGCGGGAGCGGACGGCCGGGGGCGTCATGTGCGGCCCTGCCGTTCCTGGGCGTCCCTCAGTTCGCCCGAGCCGGCCGCCCAGTCGGCGTGGACGACGGTGAAGCCGGCCCCGCGGGCGTCCGCGCACACCAGTTCGTCGTCGTCCACGAGGACCCGGACGTCCCGGGTGCGGGCGAGCCGCCGCAGGATCTCCAGCTTGGTCCGCCGGGCGGGCCGCCGGTCGCCGTCGCGGCGCATGTGCACCGTTCCCTCGGGCAGGCCGTGGGCGGCCAGCCAGTCGAGGGTGTCGCGACGGCAGCGCTCGGGCCGCCCGGTCAGGTAGACGACCTCGCACTCCCCGGCCTCGGCGCGCGCCAGGGCGACGCCCGGGGCCAGCGGTGGATCGTGCGGCGCCGCCGCGAAGAAGGCGTCCCAGTCGCGGGGCCGCCGCTCCAGGAACCGCTGCCGGTGCGCGGTGCCGGCGAGGGTGTTGTCCAGGTCGAAGACGGCCAGGGGGCGCCGGCCGCCGCTCCTGCTGCTCTCGGTCACCCTCCCAGCCTAGGCCCTGATCCTGTGGACCCGGCCGCCGGGCGCGGGGCCCGCGCCCGGCCCCTTCGCCGGGGCCCGGTCCGGCCGGGGGGGGGGACGGGGCAGGGGGCGGGACCGGTCCGGCAGCGCACGGGTGGTGAGCACCCGTCCGGGCCGGGCGGGTACGGCGGGCGGCGCGGACGGGACGGAACCGTTCCCGGGGAATCCTCGCGCCCCCGGGGTGTTGAACGGAGTGTGAGCACCCCGATGGCGACGACCCGTTTCTCCGTACTCGACCGCTCCCGCGTCCGCGAGGGACGCACCGCCGCCGAGGCGCTGCGCGACACGGTGCGCCTGGCCCGGGAGGCGGAACGGCTGGGCTACCACCGGTTCTGGGTGTCCGAGCACCACGGGGTGCCCGGCGTGGCGGGTTCGGCGCCGACGGTGCTGGCCGCCGCGGTGGCCGGGGCGACGCACTCCATCCGGGTCGGCACCGGCGGCGTGATGCTGCCCAACCACCGTCCGCTGGTGGTGGCCGAGCAGTTCGGGGTGCTGGAGGCCCTGTTCCCGGGGCGGATCGACATGGGCCTGGGCCGCTCGGTGGGCTTCACCGACGGGGTGCGCCGGGCGCTGGGCCGGGGCAAGGGCGAGGCCGACGCCTTCGAGGAGCAGGTGGCGGAGCTGCTCGGCTGGTTCCTCGGCACCTCGCCGACCGGTGTGCGCGCCCGCCCCGCCGAGGGCCTGACGGTGCCCCCGTTCGTGCTGGCCATGGGCGAGGGCGCCGCCGTCGCGGCCCGTGCCGGGCTTCCGCTGGTCATCGGGGACCTGCGGGACCGGGACCGGATGCGCCGGGGCATCGACCGCTACCGGGCCGGGTTCCGTCCCTCCCGGTGGAGCGCGGAGCCGTATGTCGTCGTCTCCGGCACCGTCGCCGTGGCCGCCACCGCAAAGGAGGCCCGGCGGCTGCTGCTCCCGGAGGCGTGGTCGATGGCGATGGCCCGCACCCGGGGCACCTTCCCGCCGCTGCCCCCGGCCGGGGAAGTGGAGGCCCGGGTGACGACCGCCCGGGAGCGCGAGCTGTACACCGCCGGGCTGCGCGGCCATGTCGCGGGCACCGAGGAGGAGGTGGCGCGGGAGCTGGAGGCGCTGGTGGCGGAGACGGGCGCGCAGGAGGTGCTGGTCACCACGAGCACCCACGACCGGGCGGCGCTGCTGGACTCCTACCGGCGGCTCGCCCGGGTCACCGGCATCGGAACGGCGGCCCCAGGGGCGTAGAATCGCGGGGTTTGTCCCCGGCCGCGCCGACACCCCGTCCCTCCGGCCCCGCCGTCCGCCGCTTCCACAGCCCGCCGCCCGCCTCCCCCGTTCCTCCTCCCCCGCACCCCGTCCCCCTCCCCCGGCCCGCGCGGCCGACGACCGTACGGAGCCCTCCGCGATGCACAGCACCCACGACCCGTACGTCCGTGTCCGCGGCGCCCGTGAGCACAACCTGAGGGGCGTGGACGTGGACGTCCCCCGGGACGTGGTGGCGGTGTTCACGGGGGTGTCCGGCTCGGGCAAGTCCTCGCTGGCCTTCGGCACCGTCTACGCGGAGGCGCAGCGGCGGTACTTCGAGTCGGTGGCGCCCTACGCCCGCCGTCTGATCCACCAGGTGGGAGCACCGAAGGTGGCGGAGATCACCGGTCTGCCGCCCGCCGTGTCGCTGCAGCAGCGGCGGGCGGCGCCGACCGCCCGTTCCTCGGTGGGCACGGTCACCCATCTGTCCAACTCCCTGCGGATGCTGTTCTCCCGGGCCGGCACCTATCCGCCGGGCGCCGAGCGGCTGGACTCCGACGCCTTCTCTCCCAACACGGCGGCCGGGGCGTGCCCCGAGTGCCACGGGCTGGGCCTGGTGCACCGCACCACCGAGGACCTGCTGGTCCCGGACCCGTCGCTGTCGATCCGCGAGGGTGCCATCGCCGCGTGGCCGGGCGCCTGGCAGGGGAAGAACCTGCGGGACGTCCTCGACGCGCTCGGCCACGACGTGGACCGCCCCTGGCGGGAACTGCCCGCCGAGGAGCGCGCGTGGATCCTGTTCACCGACGAGCAGCCGGTCGTCACGGTGCATCCCGTGCGCGAGGCGGGCCGCATCCAACGGCCCTACCAGGGCACGTACATGAGCGCCCGACGGTATGTGCTCAAGACGTTCGCGGACTCGCGGAGCGCCACCCTGCGGGCCAGGGCTGAGCGCTTCCTGACCAGCGATCCGTGCCCGGTGTGCGGGGGCAGCAGGCTACGCGCCGAGGCCCTGGCCGTGACCGTCGGCGGGCGGACCATCGCGGAGCTGGCGGCGCTGCCGCTGACCGAGCTGGCCGGGGCGCTGCCGGGCGGCGAGGGGGCGGCGGGGGTGCTCACCGAGGACCTGACCGCCCGGATCGCGCCGGTGACGGAGCTGGGCCTCGGCTATCTGAGCCTCGACCGGGCCACGCCGACCCTGTCGGCGGGCGAGCTGCAACGGCTGCGGCTGGCCACCCAGTTGCGGTCGGGGCTGTTCGGGGTGGTGTACGTCCTCGACGAGCCGTCGGCGGGGCTGCACCCGGCGGACACCCGGGCGCTGCTGACGGTGCTGGAGCGGCTGAAGGCGGCGGGCAACTCGGTGTTCGTGGTGGAGCACCAGCTCGCGGTGGTGCGGGAGGCCGACTGGATCGTGGACGTCGGGCCCGGGGCGGGCGAGCACGGCGGGCGGGTGCTGTACAGCGGGCCGGTGGAGGGGCTGGCCGGGGCCGGGGCGTCGGCGACGGCCCGGTACCTCTTCGACCGCTCCCCGGCACCGGAGCGGGCGGCGCGGGTGCCGCGCGGCTCGGTGCGCGTCGGCCCGGTGACCCGGCACAACCTGCGCGGGGTGACCGCCGAGTTCCCGCTGGGGGTGCTCACGGCGGTGACCGGGGTGTCCGGCTCGGGGAAGTCGACGCTGGTCGCGGAGGTCACGGAGGAGCTGCCCGGGGTGGGGCGGCTGGTCCGGGTCGACCAGCGGCCGATCGGCCGCACCCCGCGCTCCAACCTGGCCACGTACACGGGCCTGTTCGACGTGGTGCGAAAGGTGTTCGCGGGGACGGACGAGGCCCGCCGCCGGGGGTACGGCGTGGGCCGGTTCTCCTTCAACGTGGCCGGCGGACGGTGCGGGACGTGCCAGGGCGAGGGGTTCGTCAGCGTCGAGCTGCTCTTCCTGCCGAGCACCTACGCGCCCTGCCCGGACTGCGGCGGGGCGCGCTACGACCCGAAGACGCTGCGGGTCACCCACCGGGGGCGGAACATCGCCCAGGTACTGGACCTGACGGTGGAGGAGGCGGCGGAGTTCTTCGCGGACACCCCGGCCGCCGGGCGCGCCCTGACGGCGCTGCTGGACGTGGGGCTGGGCTATCTGCGGCTCGGCCAGCCGGCCACCGAGCTGTCGGGCGGGGAGGCGCAGCGCATCAAGCTCGCCACCGAGCTGCAACGGGGACGGCGCGGGCACACCCTGTACCTGCTGGACGAGCCGACGACCGGTCTGCACCCCGCCGACACGGCGGTGCTGATGCGGCAGTTGCACGGTCTGGTGGACGCCGGGCACACGGTGGTCGTGGTGGAGCACGACATGGCGGTGGTGGCGGGCGCGGACCGGGTGATCGACCTTGGGCCGGGCGGCGGGGACGCGGGCGGCCGGATCGTGGCCGAGGGCACCCCGGCCGAGGTGGCGCGGGCCGCGGGCAGCGCGACGGCGCCCCATCTGGCGGCGGCCCTGTACGGCGAGGACGCGGGTGCGGCACTGTACGGCGAGGACGCGGGCGGGCGCCGGTGACACCGCACCGGCGCCCGCCCGCGTTGGCACGGCGCCTTGGTCATCCGCGGTCCGGCCGCGTCTCCTCGTCCTCCTCGACGACGCCCTCGACCTCGATCCGCTCCTTGCGGACCTGGCCGTGGACCGTCTCGTTCTCGATGTGCTCCTCGGTGGTCAGCCGGACCCGTTCCATGGGCACGGCCTCGGTCTCCACGAAGGTGTGCTCCTCGTGGAGGGTGATCTCGTGCTCGGCCTCGCCGATCTCCGGTCCGGCCATCGCCGCGTCGCGGTTGGCGTCGGTGATCGGCTCGCGCTCCACATGGACCTCCTCGTGGCGCACGGGGACGGTCTGCTCGACGTCTTCCGTGACGACGTACTTGCGGATCCGGGCCCGGCCGGACTCGCGGCGTTCGACGCCGATGTGCATCCGCTCCTCCGAGCGGGTCATGGCCTCGTCCGCGCGGGTGCCGGCGCGTTCCGCGGTGTCCCGGTCCGTACCGGTCCGGTGGCCGGCGATGCCCGCCGCCCCGGTGGCCCCGGCGGCGCCCGCCGTGCCGGAGGCGGTGGTCATGCCGGTGGTGTCGGCGGGTCCGGTGGCCGCGGCGCCCGCGGTGCCGGTGCCCATGGTCCCGGTGCCGGTCCCGGTGGTGGTGTCGCTGTCGGGGTCGGTGCGTTCGGCCTCGGTGAGGACGCTGCTCCAGTTGATGCCGTAGTAGTCGTAGAGCCGGTGTTCCTCGCCCTCCGACAGATGGCCGCCCGCGTCGACGTCGACATCGGGCGCGCCCTTGACCTGCTCCTTGCCGTACGGGACCTCAAGGTGGTCCCGCACCAGCGCGGCGTCGCGGATGGGGACGAACGACTCGCTGGTGCCGAACATCCCGGTCCTGACGCTCACCCATTCCGGGCGTCCGGTCATGTCGTCGAAGAACACGTGCTTGGCGTCGCCGATCTTGTTCCCGTCCCCGTCGTAGACCGGGTGGTCCAGGACGTTGGCGAGTTGTTCACGGGTGATCATCTGCCATCACCCTCCTTCCGGAGTCCCTCCACTCCGTCTGTCCGCTTCGGAAGGTCGAAAACGGAATAAACGCCACAAAAGGCACGTACTTTTCGGTGGCGCTTTCCCTCGCTCACCGCTCCCCGGGCGATGTGTGGCGCCCCACCGGCACCTCGGGGTCCGGCGGCCGGGCGGCCAGGGCGAGGGAGCGGCGGTCCGGGTGGCGGCCGGGCGGGATCACGGGGCACACCTCCACCTCGGCGATGAGGCGGCGGGCGGTGACCACCCGCCACACGGAGGCGAACAGGGAGTCCTCCCCGATGAAGGCGGCCGCGGTGCCCGGCGCCGCGCCGCCGTCCCGGTAGCGGACGCGGACCGGCTGGACGGCGGCCCCGGCGTCCAGGGCGGCCTGGAAGGCGGCCCGGCGGAAGCGGCCCCGGGCACCGCCGCACCAGGTGCTGCCCTCGGGGAAGACCGCGACGGCGCCGCCCGCGCGCAACTGCCCGGCGATCACGGCGACGGTGGCGGGCAGGGTCCGCAGCCGGTCCCGGTCGATGAAGAGGGCGCCGCCGCGCTCGGCGAGCCACCCGGCCACCGGCCAGCGCCGGATCTCGCTCTTGGCCAGCATCCGGGCCGGGCGCACGGCGGCCAGCAGCGGGATGTCCAGCCAGGACACGTGGTCGGCGACGAGCAGCAGCCCACCGCCGGACGGGGCTGAGCCCGTGATCCGGACCCGGACCCCGGCCGCCCGTACCGTCCACCGGCACCAGCGCCGCACCGGGGCGGCCGGGAGCCACCGGGCGAACGGCGACAGCGCGGACCCGGCGGCCAGCAGCGCGGCGAGCGCCGCGAGCCGCAGCACCCCGCGCGGCACGGCAGCCGGGCCCCGTGGCGGCCCCAGGCAGGCGGCGGGGGTGCAGGGCGCGGTCGGCAGCCAGGCGTTCGCCGGCGGCCGGGTGGTGGGAACGGGCGCGAGGGCGGGAACGGGAGCGAGGGGAGCGGCGGCCGGGCCGGAGAGGGTGAGAGGGCCGGGGACGGCCGGCGTGCCGGGGACGGCCGGGGCGTTCATCGGGCCGGGATCAGCGAGAGGAAGTGGCGCAGATAGCGGGGGTCCACGCGGTCCATCCGCAGCAGCACATAGAGGTCGGCGACGCCGAAGTCGGCGTCGTGGGCGGGCTCCCCGCACACCCAGGCGCCGAGCCGGAGGTAGCCGCGCAGCAGCGCGGGCAGGGGCGGGCGGGCCCCGGCGGGGGCGGCGCCGCGCGGTGCCCAGGGCAGCAGGGGCCGCACCCGGTACTCCTCGGGGGCGAGGTGCCGCTCGCGCACCCGCTCCCAGGTGGCGGCGGCCAGGGCGCCACCGTCGGCGAGCGGGAGGGAGCAGCAGCCCGCCAGCCAGGTGTGGCCGCGCTCGGTCATGTAGCGGGCCAGCCCGGCCCATATGAGGCCGATGACGGCGCCGTCGCGGTGATCGGGGTGGACGCAGGAGCGGCCGACCTCGACCATCGTGGACCGGACCGGGCCGAGCGCGCTCAGGTCGAACTCGTTCTCCGCGTAGAGGCGCCCGGCGACTGCGGCGCGCTCCGGCGGCAGCAGCCGGTAGGTGCCGACCACCTGCCCGGTGGTCTCCTCGCGGACGAGCAGGTGGTCGCAGTGGGCGTCGAACGGGTCGATGTCGAGGCCGGGTTCGGGGCTCGGCAGCAGGGCGCCCATCTCACCGGCGAACACCTCGTGCCGCAGGCGCTGCGCGGCCCGTACGTCCGCCTCGTCGCGGGCGAGGCCGACGGTGTAGTGGAGGGGCGCGGCGGGCCGCGTGGGACGGTCGACGGTCAGGACACCGCTCATGGATGCTCTCCTGGTCGCGGGGGCGGGGGCCGGGGCCCCGGTGGGCGGCCGCAAAGTCCGGCCGCCTCAGTTCTTCCGGTGCGGGCTGTCCTGCGCGTGACCGGCGCCGGGAGAGCGGGTGTGGGGTTGCTGAATGCCAGGAGCCGGGCCGCCGCCCCGGCGTCACACGGAAGTGATCCGGCCCCGCGCGGTGCGCGGGTGCTCGGCGCCGCCGGGTGCGCGGGTGCGCGGGGACTGCGCGCGGGGCTCGGTCCGCGCGGCGGGGCGGGGAACGGCCCGGTCCGCCCAGTCGCCGGGGTGCGGGGAACGGCCCGGTCGCCCAGTGGGCCGGAAAGCGAGACGGGGCCGGGGAGAGCACCTCCCCCGGCCCCGTCCGTCCGCACCTGTCGGCGAACGTCGGTCGGGCGGCCCCGGGCGGGGCCGCCGTACGGTTGGGGCCTCTCGTTCGGATCATGCCGGGCTCGCGGGCCCCGGCACCGCACCCTGATCCGGCCCGATCCAGACGAAAGACCCTAGCGGCCCGCACCCCCGCGGGCCGCGCGCAGCCACTCCCGGTTCATACCGGTGATGGACATGAGCGGGATGCCCTTGGGGCAGGCGGTGGCGCACTCGCCGGTGAGCGTGCAGCCGCCGAAGCCCTCCTCGTCCATCCGGGCCACCATGTCCAGCACCCGCGTCCCGCGCTCGGGCGCGCCCTGGGGCAGGACGTTGAGATGGTTGATCTTCGCCGAGGTGAAGAGCATGGCCGCGCCGTTGGGGCAGGCGGCCACGCAGGCACCGCAGCCGATGCACTCGGCGTGCTCGAAGGCGAGATCGGCGTCCGGCTTGGGCACCGGCGTCGCGTGGGCCTCGGGCGCGGCGCCGGTGGGGACGCTGATGTAGCCGCCGGCCTGGATGATCCGGTCGAGGGCCGAGCGGTCCACGACGAGGTCCTTGACCACCGGGAAGGCCGCCGCCCGCCAGGGTTCGACGTCGATGGTGTCGCCGTCCCGGAAGGAGCGCATGTGGAGCTGGCAGGTGGTGGTTCGCTCGGGTCCGTGCGCGTCGCCGTTGATGACCAGCGAGCAGGCGCCGCAGATGCCCTCGCGGCAGTCGTGGTCGAAGGCGACCGGGTCGTCGCCCTTGACGATCAGCTCCTCGTTGAGGGTGTCGAGCATCTCCAGGAAGGACATGTCCGGCGAGATGCCGTCCACCTCGTACGTGGACATGGTGCCTTCGGCATCGGCGTTCTTCTGCCGCCAGACGCGCAGGGTGAGCCTCATGCGTAGCTCCGCTGGGTGGGGTGGACGTACTCGAAGACCAGGTCTTCCTTGTGCAGGGTGGGGGCCGTGCCGGTGCCGGTGAACTCCCAGGCGGCGGCGTAGCCGAACTCGTCGTCCTTGCGGGCGGCCTCGCCGTCGGGGGTCTGGGACTCCTCGCGGAAGTGACCGCCGCAGGACTCGGAGCGGTGCAGTGCGTCGAGGCACATCAGCTCGGCCAGCTCCAGGTAGTCGACGACGCGGTTGGCCTTCTCCAGCGACTGGTTGAACTCCTGGCCGGTGCCGGGCACCTTGACGCGCCGCCAGAACTCCTCGCGGATACGGGGGATGCGCTCCAGCGCCTCGCGCAGTCCCCGCTCGGTGCGGGCCATGCCGCACAGCTCCCACATGAGTTCGCCCAGTTCCCGGTGGAAGGAGTCGGGGGTGCGGTCGCCGTCGGCGGCCAGCAGCCGCTCCAGCCGCTCCTCGGTCTCGGCCAGGACCTCCCGGACCGCGGGGTGTCCGGCGTCGACCTCGTCCCGGTGCGGGTTGCGGGCGAGGTAGTCGTTGATGGTGGCGGGCAGGACGAAGTAGCCGTCCGCGAGGCCCTGCATCAGCGCGGAGGCGCCGAGCCGGTTGGCCCCGTGGTCGGAGAAGTTGGCCTCCCCGACGGCGAACAGGCCGGGGACCGTGGTCTGGAGGTCGTAGTCGACCCAGAGGCCGCCCATCGTGTAGTGCACCGCGGGATAGATCCGCATGGGCACCCGGTAGGGGTCCTCGTCGGTGATCCGCTGGTACATGTCGAAGAGGTTGCCGTACTTGGCCTCGACGGCGGCGCGGCCCATCCGGCGGATGGCGTCCGCGAAGTCCAGGTAGACGCCCTGGCCGCCGGGGCCCACGCCCCGGCCCTCGTCGCAGACGTTCTTGGCGGCGCGGGAGGCGATGTCGCGGGGGACGAGGTTGCCGAAGGACGGGTAGATCCGCTCCAGGTAGTAGTCGCGCTCGTCCTCGGGGATCTCGTTCGGCGGCCGGTCGTCGCCCTTGGCCCTCGGCACCCAGATCCGGCCGTCGTTGCGCAGCGACTCGCTCATCAGCGTCAGCTTGGACTGGTGGTCGCCGGTGCGCGGGATGCAGGTCGGATGGATCTGGGTGAAGCAGGGGTTGGCGAAGTAGGCGCCGCGCCGGTGCGCCCGCCACACGGCGGTGGCGTTGGAGTTCATGGCGTTGGTCGACAGGTAGAAGACGTTGCCGTAGCCGCCGGTGGCCAGGACCACGGCGTCGGCGAAGTGGGTGTCGATCCGCCCGGTGACCAGATCGCGGGCGACGATGCCGCGGGCCCTGCCGTCCACGACGATCAGGTCGAGCATCTCGGTGCGCGGGTGCATCTCGACGGTCCCCGCGGCGATCTGCCGGCTGAGCGCCTGGTAGGCGCCGAGCAGCAGTTGCTGGCCGGTCTGGCCGCGGGCGTAGAAGGTGCGGGAGACCTGGACGCCGCCGAAGGAGCGGGTGTCGAGCAGGCCGCCGTACTCGCGGGCGAAGGGCACGCCCTGGGCGACGCACTGGTCGATGATCTCGACGGAGACCTGGGCCAGCCGGTGCACGTTGGACTCGCGGGAGCGGAAGTCGCCGCCCTTGACGGTGTCGTAGAACAGCCGCTGGACGGAGTCGCCGTCGTTGCGGTAGTTCTTCGCGGCGTTGATGCCGCCCTGGGCGGCGATGGAGTGGGCGCGGCGCGGGGAGTCCTGGTAGCAGAACTGGACGACGCGGTAGCCCTGTTCGGCGAGGGTGGCCCCGGCGGAGCCGCCCGCGAGACCCGTTCCGACGACGATGACGGTCTGCTTGCGCCGGTTGGCCGGGTTGACCAGCCGGGCCTCGAAGCGGCGGGTGTCCCAGCGCTCGTGGACGGGGCCGGAGGGGGCCTTGGTGTCGGCGACCGGCTCACCGGTCGTGTAGGAGGCGTAGGAGGTCATGGTCAGCTCACCACTCCGGTCATGACGCCCACGGGGACGGCGATGAAGCCGGCCGTGAGCAGCAGTGCGAGGACGTTGGCGGCGGCCTTGAGGGCCCGGTCGCGGGAGCGGCTGCCGACGCCGAGGGTCTGGGCGGCGCTCCAGAAGCCGTGCCGGATGTGCAGGCCGACGGCGAGCATCGCCACGAGGTAGATGACGTTCCCGTACCAGGTGGAGAAGGTGTCCACCACGTTCTGGTAGGGCTTGCCGGACTCGAAGCCGCCGGAGTGCACCGTGCCGGTGGTCAGGTCCAGCAGGTGCCAGACGATGAACAGGCCGAGGATGATCCCGCCCCAGCGCATGGTGCGGGTCGCGTAGCTCGCCCGGCGCCTGCGGTGCGCGTACGGGGTCGGCCGGGCGCGGATGTCGCGGCGGCTGAGCTGGTAGGCCGAGACGGCGTGGGCGACGACGGCGGCCACGAGGACCACCCGGATCAGCCAGAGCGTCCACTCCTCGTGCATGACCGGTCCGCCGATGGTGCGCAGCCAGTGCGCGTAGGCGTTGAACTCGCCGCTGCCGAAGAAGATCTTCAGGTTGCCGATCATGTGGGCGACCAGGTAGAGCAGCATGACGAGCCCGCTGACCGCCATCACCGTCTTCTTGCCGACGGTCGAGTCCCACACCGTGCGCGCCATGGACGGCCGTCGGCCCGTCCGCGTTGCCAGAGCCATGTCACGGGACGCTACGGCCACGGGGCCCGATCGGTCCAAGACATGGTGCGCCTGGTTTCCATAGTGCTTGACTATCGAACGCGTATGCTGGCGGTATGCAGTTCCAGCAGCTCCTGTACTTCGTGGCGGTCGCCGAGACCCGGCACTTCACGCGGGCGGCGGAGTCGGTCCATGTGGCGCAGCCCTCGCTCTCGCAGCAGATCAAGGCGCTGGAGCGGGAGCTGGGGGCGGACCTGTTCCGGCGGGCGCGGGGCAACATCACCCTGACGGACGCCGGTGAGGCGCTGCTGCCGCTGGCCCGGCGCATCCTGGCCGACGCGGACACGGCCCGCCACGAGGTGATGGAGCTGGCGCAGCTCCGGCGCGGCCGGGTCCGCCTCGGCGCGACGCCGAGCCTGTGCACGGGGCTGCTGCCCGACGTGCTGCGGGCCTTCCACGACCGGTATCCGGGCATCCGGCTGCTGATCGAGGAGGGCGGCTCGCTCGACCTGGTGCGGGAGCTGGCGCGCGGGGCGCTCGATCTGGCGCTGGTCGTGCTGCCGCTGCCGACCGCCTCCCCGGCGCTGACCACGGTGGAGCTGCTGCGGGAGGACCTGGTGGTGGTCTCCTCGGCACAGGCACCCCCGCCGGGCGGTGGACGGGAGGCGGTGCGGATCGCCGATCTGGAGGGCGAGCGGCTGGTGATGTTCCGGCACGGGTACGACCTGCGGGAGCTGACCGTGGCCGCGTGCCGCGCCGAGGGCTTCGAACCGGACTTCGCGGTGGAGGGCGGGGAGATGGACGCGGTGCTGAACTTCGTCCGGGCGGGTCTCGGCGTGGCCGTGGTGCCCCGCATGGTCGCCACCCGGCCGGGCCTCGGCCTGCGCGTCACCCCGCTGTCCGGCCCGGACCTGCACCGCACCATCGCCCTGGCCCACCGCAGCGACGTGGACCCGCCCCGGGCCGCGCGGGAGCTCCAGCGGATGCTGCTCCAGCGCTGAGGGGCGCGGACGCCCGGGGCCCCGGGCGGAAGCCGGAGCGCGGAAGGCGCCGGCCCCGCCCGGTGCCCCGCCGCCGGCCGGTGCGGTCCCGGCCCCGGTGGTGACCGGCGGGGCGCGGGTCAGGGAATGCCCGGGGGCACCGGTGTGCCCTGGTGGTAGTACATCCACCAGGAGCCCGTGCCGTCGTCCCAGCGCCACAGGGAGGTGCGGCGGGCCCGCTGCCCGGCGAGAAGGGTCTCGTAGCTGAGCTGCACCAGCCCCGGGGCGAGCAGGACACCGGTGAGGCCGGACGGCTCGTACACCGCGTCGTCCCCCGGGCCGCCCGGGTGGTCGGGCAGCGAGGCGACCGTGTCGGCGTAGGTGTGGCGCCGGCCGGAGGAGCCGACCTCGGTGAACTCCGGGTCCAGCAGCGCGGCGACGAGTGCGCGGGAGCCGCGCACCGCCGGGTCCAGGAGACGCAGTTCGGCGGCGACGGCCGCGGCGACGGATTCCTCGGTCATCCGCACAGGATCACCGACGGCCCGGCGGTTGCGCCACCGGCTTTCCCGGTGCCCCGCCGTCGGGGCACCGGCACCCGCCGTCCGTCCGCCGGACTCCCCCGCCGCGCCACGGCGCCCCGGCCGGCCCCGCCGCGCTCCCCCGGCGCCTCACCTCGCCGCGTCCACCAGCGCCAGCTCGTGCAGGCGGTCCGGCGGGCCCGGACGCGCGTAGTACCAGCCCTGCGCCGTGTCGCAGCCCAGCAGGCGCAGTTGCTCCGCCTGGGCACCGGTCTCCACACCCTCGACGGTGACCGCGAGGTCCAGGCTGTGCGCCAGGGCGACGATCCCCTCCACGATCTTGAGGTCGACGGGGTCGGCGGGGAAGCGCTGCATGCCCTGGGTGAAGGAGCGGTCCAGCTTGAGGACGCTCACCGGCAGCCGGCGCAGATTGGCCAGGTTGGAGTAGCCCGTGCCGAAGTCGTCCAGGGCGATGTCGATGCCCATGTCGGCCAGCCGCCGCAGCGGGTTGAGCAGGTCGTCGTCCGCGCCGATGAGCGCCGACTCGGTCACCTCCAGGCAGAGCGCGTCGGGTGCCACCCCGGCCCGCTCCAGGATCTCCACGGTTTCCTGGACCAGCCGCGGATGCTGCAACTGGCAGGGCGAGAGGTTGACGTTGATGCGCAGCGGGGCCGCCGTACCGCTCGCGCCAGGCCCGGGCCTGGCCGACGGACTGCTCCAGCACCCAGCGGCCGAGCGGGACGATCAGCCCGGTGCGCTCGGCGAGCGGGATGAACCGGTCCGGGCCCAGCACCCCGTGCTGCGGGTGCAGCCACCGCACCAGCGCCTCGGCGCCCCGCACGCTGCCGTCCCCGAGGTGGACCAGCGGCTGGTACTCGATGAAGAACTCGCCCCGCTCCAGGGCCGCCGGGAGAGCGGTGGTCAGACCGTGCCGGGTGATGGCGCGGGCGTCGGCCTCGGGGTCCGCCAGCTCGAAGCGGTTGCCGCCCGCCGACTTGGCCCGGTACATGGTGATGTCCGCGCTGCGCAGCACCTCCGCGGGGCTGCGCTCGCCCGCCGGTCCCTCGACGATGCCGATGCTGCCGCGCACGGTCAGCTCCCGCCCGTCGATGCTGATGGGGGCGAGCAGCGCGTTCATGATGCGTCCGGCCAGCTCGTCGACCTCGCGCCCGGTGTCCGGGCCGGTGGTCAGCGCGACGAACTCGTCACCGCCGAGCCGGGCCACCATCTCGCCGGGCGCGGTGGCACAGGACTGCAGCCGGTCCGCCACCTCGACCAGCAGCCGGTCCCCGGCCGCGTGGCCGAGGCTGTCGTTGACGGTCTTGAAGCCGTCGAGGTCCAGGTAGCACAGGCCGAACCGCTGGCCCGGGCCCGCGTTGACGGCCTTGTCCAGGCGCTCGAAGAAGAAGCTCCTGTTGGGCAGCCCGGTCAGGGCGTCGTGCGTGGCCTCGTAGCGCAGCCGCAGGTTGAGCAGCCGACGCTCGGTGGTGTCCTCCATCAGCGCCAGCTGGTACTGCGGGGCGCCGTCGGCGTCGCGGAGCAGGGAGACCGTCAGATTGGTCCAGAGGACCGTGCCGTCGGGCCGGTAGAACGCCTTCTCGCAGCGGTACGCCTCGCGTTCGCCGCGCACCAGCTCCTCGTAGAGTCGCCAGGTCTGCGGGGCGTCGTCGGGATGCGTCCACTCCATCACGTTCCGGCTGCGCATCGAGGGGTCGGTCAGCCCGAACATGCGCGTCAGGGCACCGTTGACCTGGAGGACCCTGCCGTCCAGATCGGCGATGCCGATGCCTATGGCCGCGCCCTCGAAGACCGCGCGGAAGCGGGCCTCGCTGGCGTGCAGCGCCTGGGCCACCACGCCCTGCGCCGTCAGGGCGGCCCGGGCGATGGACTCCTGCTCGCCCAGGGTGCGGGCGCGCAGCGCCCCGGCGAATCCGGCGGCCATGGCGTGCTGGAGGCGGGCCGAGCGGGCGCGCAGCGCCTCGGCGTCGCCGCCCTCGCCGCAGTACAGCACCAGATAGGCGTCGACGCAGTCCAGGGTGCGGGCGAGCGCGTCGGGATCGGTGCAGTGCGCGTCGACCAGCGCGGCGCCGACCGCCCTCGCCTCCCGCCCGTCGAAGCCGCGCGCCCGCAGCACCTCGCTCAGCCGGCGTGCCAGCGGCAGCAGTTGCTCCTGGAACTCGGGTCGGGTCGATGACGTCGATGTCACCGGATACACGGCCCGGCTCCAGATCGTCGCGAACCGGCGCAGTCTGTCCTCCGCCCCGCCGGGCTCCCCGCTCACGCGGCGCGTCCCACGCCGGCGAAACCGGAGAACGCGTACGGGTCCTCGTCGTCCGGCTCCGTCTCGGGCCGCCAGAGCGGCATCGGAACCAGACCCGGTTCCACCATGTCGTACCCCTCGAAGAACCGCGCGACCTCGGCGCGCGAACGCATGATCAGTGGATTGCGGATGCGCCGGTACACGTCCACCGCGCCTCCGGCCCGCTCGGCGGGCAGCGGAATGCCCTCGTACGAGGCGTGGGTGAGCACCAGCATGCTGCCGGGTGCGAGCGCGTGGCCCAGCCGGGCCACCGCCGCGTACGGGTCGTCCTTGTCCTCCACGAAGTGCAGTATGGCAACGAGCAGCAGGGCGACCGGCCGATTCAGGTCGATCAGCCGCCGCGCTTCGGGGCTGGAGAGGATCTCCCGGGGCCGCAGCAGATCGGCGGCGACCACCTCCGCGTTCCCGTTGTCCGCCAGCACCGCCTGGCTGTGCGCGACCGCCACCGGGTCGTGGTCGACGTACAGCACGCGGGCCCCGGGCCGGATGCCCTGGGCCACCTCGTGGACGTTGCCGAAGGTCGGGATGCCCGACCCGATGTCGATGAACTGGTCGATGCCCTCGTCCATCACGTGGCGCACGGCGCGGCGCATGAACGCGCGGTTCGCCTGCATGATCTTCGGCAGCCCCGGTATGTACTCCATGGCGCTGCGCGCGGCCTCCCTGTCGACCTCGAAGTTGTGCGAACCGCCCAGGTAGAAGTCGTAGATGCGGGACACGCTCGGCACCGAGATGTCGATGTTCCGTGGTGCCCAGGCGGGACGCTCCATCTGTCTCTCCATGGCTGGGGGCGATCCGGTGTTCGAGCGAAGGCTACTGACCGGCCGCCAAAGGAGCGAGCCCAAACGGAAATTGACCATCCGTTCCCGGTCACTGCCCGGGGCACGTGCCAATTCACAGGGCACGCCAAAGCACGAGAAATGGGACCGCTCCCGCTCCGGGAAAACGGGGCACGGAGGGATGATTTCCAGCCATCCGGGTGCGCGGGGGGCGGCGCACGGGGACGGGAGCGCGCGACTCCACCCGGAACGGCGGCCCGCAGGACGACGCCACGCCGCGACAGCGGGGACGGGACCACGGAGCGGGGCGCCGAGGGACGGCGCGGGAGACGCGGGAGACACGCCGCGGGCGGACGGCGTGCGGTTGACGTCCCGGTGGCGCCCGAGAGCGCGGCGCACGGCTCACCGGCGTCCGGAATGCGAACACTGGGGACATGGGGGACGAGACAGGGCACAATGCCCGATTGATGAACAACCCCCCTGGAAATGCCCATTGCTGACGGATCGCCGGTCCACCACGCCCAAGAGCGCGACGGTCCGCGCCCGCGACGGGGCAAGGTGGACCCACGCCCACCGGCCAATTTCAGATCATGACTCGCATGTCAACTCGCCATTCCGTCATGTACCTCGTTCGAGGCAATTCTTTGGCACTGCGTCGTGAACTGTGCTCAGGACGCTTCATGATCTGCGACGTGCATGCACCCGAACCGACCCGATCCGCCTGTGCCGGAAGGGTGTTGGCCTTCCTGACGCTGACGTTCGCCCTCGCGGCGGCGCCCTCGGCCCCCGCGCGGGCACACTCCTGCGCGCACGCGTCGACGGGACCGGGCGGCATCGAAGCGGTGGCGGTCGCGGGCCACCACCCGCCGCCCCACCATCACTGCCCGACCCCGACACCCACGCCGACGCCCACGCCGACTCCGACTCCGACGCCCACGCCCACGCCGACTCCCACACCGACACCGACCCCCACGCCGACACCCACCCCCACGCCGACTCCGACACCCACCCCCACGCCGTCCCCTTCCCCCGCACCACCCTCGCCGACCCCCACGCCCGCGCCCTCCCCAACGCCCGCGCCCACGTCGCCGCCCGCGCCGGAGCCCCCGGCACCACCGCCCGGCACCCCGTCCGCGTCCGCGGTGCCCGCGCTGCCGCCCGCGATCGGCCCGGCCCCGGCACCGCCGCCCGGCATCACCCCGCCGGCCCCGGCGGCACCCCCGCCGCCCGCTCCTCCGGCGGCCACGCCCCTGCCGCAGGTCTCGCCGTCGCCGGTGCGCTACCCGCGACACCGCACCGCGGCCCGGCCCTCCCAGGGGTCCCGCGGCGGGGCCACGTCGCCCATCGTCTTCGTCCTGCTCATCACGGTGCCCGCGGTGGTCGCCGTCGCCGCGCTGCGCGCGCGCTGATCCCTGGAGGCTCCCCTTGCCGGAATGGCTTGTTCTCACCCTCGCGGTGGCGGCCGCCTGCGCCGTCGTGCTCGCGATCACCCTCATCCGGGACCGCACGGCGTCCGCGGACGAGGACATCACCGAGACACCGGACGTCATCGAGTACATGACGATGTGGATCGGTGTGGTGTACGCCATCGTGCTGGGCCTGGCCATCGCGGGCGTCTGGGAGGCCCGCAGCGCCGCCGAGGACCACGTCCAGGCCGAGGCCGTCGCGCTGCACGAGATCTCCGAGCGGGTCCGCGTCTATCCTCCCGAGGTCCGCGACCGCATCCGGAACGATGTCAACGCCTATGTCGGACACGTGGTGACCACCGAGTGGAAGTCCATGGCCGACGAGGAGCAGGTCACCGAGCGCGGCACCGAACTCTTCGCGCGCGTCCGCGCCGACGTCACCGACTACGAGCCGAGGACGGACTTCGAGGCCCAGGCCTACCAGCCGCTCCTGGACCAGGTGGCCGCCGCCGACCAGGCCCGGGCCTCCCGCGCGGACTCGACGGGCCCGACCATGCCGGGGATCGTCTGGGTGGGGCTGATCGCCGGGGCCGTCATCACCATCGGCATGGTCTTCGCCCTCCAGATCCGGCGCACCGCCCGGGAGATGGTCCTCGCCGGGCTCTTCTCGGCGCTGATCGCCTTCCTGCTCTTCCTGATCTGGGACTTCGACGCGCCCTACAGCCGGGGGCTGGCGGCCTCGACCGAGCCGTTCCTCACCTTCTTCCCGGACGCCGGGCGCTGACGGGGCGGAGGACCGGCGGGCGACCGGCGGGCCGCCCACACGGCAGGCCCGCCCGGGACGCGGCCCCGGCGGACGGACCGCACGGACGCGGCCCGCACGGGCGGCCCGTGTGCGAGCGGCACCCGCCGATGGCGGGCGGCGGCCCCCACGGGCGACCGGGCCCCGGCCGCCGTCGCCCGTGCGGCGCACCCGTCTGCCCCGTTCGGGCGACAGCGATCGCGCCGCGCCGCGCGTCTTCCTAGCGTTTCGGTCATCGGGGTGCGTTCCAGGCGCGAGCGGAACAGGTCCGCCGCCGCACCCCGGGTCCCGGAGGATTCACCATGCGCGCGATACCCGTGGCCTCGGCCGCACTGCTGGGTGCCGGCGTCCTCGCCGCCTGCGCCCCCGCCGGGGCCGTCGTCGGCGGCATCACGCCGTTCGGCTTCAGCGTCCAGCCCTCCACCGTCGCCCCGGGCGGCACGGTCACGCTGCGGGTCGACCGCGAGGACGGCCGCTGCGAGAGCCGGGTCACCGTCTCCTCACCGGTCTTCGACACGGTCACCATCCCCCGCCGGCAGTCCACGGCGACGGCGGTGGTGGACCGCGAGGCGGAGCCCGGCGCGGTCTACCAGGTCGCGTTCACCTGCGACGGGCGCACCGGCACCACGCGTCTGACCATCGCGGGCGGCGGTCACCACACCCGTCACCCCGGCCCGGTGCGCGCGGGCGAGGGCGGCAGCGCCGGCGGCTTCGACCTCCAGCGGATCGGGATCGGCGCGGCGCTGATCGCGGGGGCGGTCGGCACGGCCTACCACTTCGCCCGCCGCCGCTCCGCCACCGAGGCGGGCGGACGGCACGGCTGACGCCCTCACGCGCAGCCACCCGGCCGTCCTGGCACGCGTCCCCCGCGCTCCAGCGACGCCTCGCCCAAGCGGCGGACCCCGCCCCGGGACCTTCCCGCCCGGTCCCCTCCTCCCCGCGCGCTCGCGCCCAGCGGCCCCCCGCCCCATCGCCCTCCGCCCCGGAGCCCTCGGCCGGTTCCGGGGCGGAGCCCTGTCCGCGTCCGGACGCCCGCGCGCCGCGGCGGACGGGGAACGGGCGGCGGGGCCCGGGAACGGGGAGGAACGGGACTCCGGCGTGGCGCGCCGCGGCCGGGAGCGGAAGGCGGGCACGACGACGAACCCGCCCCACGGACGATGAACCCGCCCCACGGACGGCGGTCCCGCCTCACCGGGGGCGGGCACGACGACGGGCCCGCCTCACCGGAGGCGGGCCCCGCGCACCGGCGGCGGCCGGGTCAGATCCGCCGCTCGGCCCGGCGCCGCATCCAGAACAGACCGCCCCCGGCCAGGGCCGCGGCCACGAGCCCGCCGCCGATGGCCATGTCGGTCGGCGTCGCCCCGGTGCTGCTGCCGCCGCCGAGGCCGCCGCGCACCCCTCCGATGACGGTGAAGGCGGCCGGCCGGGTCAGGGTGCGGCCCGAGCAGTTGACCGTGATGTCGTACGACCCCGGGCGGGCGTCGTCGTTGATGGTCGCGGTGCCCTTGGACGTCTCGTTGGCGCCCCGGACCGGGGTCAGATGGGTCGTCCGGAAGGCGTCCGAGGTCATCGTGCCGCCCTGGGGGCAGCCGTCGACCGTGACGGTCATCTGGCCGCCGCGGGCGATCACACTGGGCATGGCGACGATGTTGCTCGGTTCGTTGTGGTCGCCGCCGGCGGTGGCCGCCGGGGCCCCCAGTCCGAGTACGGCGACGGCGGCTCCGGCCGCCGCCAGGGCACGAGACTTTCGCATGTCATCCTCCGCGGAAGGCGCCCCGGGGCCCGTTTCCCCGGTCGATCGGCGAGAAAGCGCCTCCCGGAAAGACCCTCAGTTGCCGCGCGCCGGGACGCATTTCGGCGCTGGTCCGTCCTGGTGAGCGGCATTCCGGGGACCGCGCCGCGACGCCGTATATCACCGCAGGTCACGGAGTGTCAGGCATTTCCCGTCCGGGAATTCCGCGGGACGCGCCGCCGGGTGATCGCGCCACCCGTTCGCCGCCGCCCCGTCGCCGGTGGACCGCACCGCCCTTAGCGTTCTCGTATGCGCGGAAACGACCGGGCGGCGGCCGGGTCGAGAGGGGAAGGCGAATGTCTGCGTCCGAATGGGCCGAAGCGGAGGAGCCGCGACGGAGGCGCGCTCCCTGGGGCGTGATAGCGCTGGTCCTGCTGACCGGACTCGCGCTCATCCGCAACGGTTCGGGGGAGTTCGACGTGGGCCCGCCGCAGCCCGCCTCGGCCGCCGCCGCGGACACCCGGGCCACCCCGGGCGACCCCGCGGTCAAGGGGCCCGCTCCGCTGCCCTACGCGGTGCCGAACCAGGTCAGGATCCCCGCCATCCAGGTCGACGCCCCCGTCATGCCGGTGGGTCTGGACGCGGACGGCTGGGTCGGCGCGCCGCCCCCCGAGGACCCCAACCTGGCCGGCTGGTTCACCGGCGCGGTCGCCCCCGGGGAGAAGGGCACGGCGGTCGTCGTGGGCCATGTCGACAACCAGCAGGGGCCCGCCGTCTTCTACGGTCTCGGCGCGCTCAAGAAGGGGAACCGGGTCGAGGTCGGCCGGCAGGACGGGAAGACAGCGGTGTTCGAGATCTACGGCATCGAGGTGTTCGAGAAGGACGACTTCCCCGGCGACCGGGTCTACGCCTCCAAGGGGGCGCCCGAATTGCGGGTGATCACCTGCGGCGGCGGTTTCACCAAGCAGAACGGCTACGAGGGGAACGTCGTCGCCTTCGCCCGCCTGGTCGAGGTCCGCTGAACCGGCCCCGGCCGGGCGGGCGCCCGGTTCCGCTCAGACCCACTGCCGCCGGGGAACGGTGAGCTGGTAGCCGGAGTCCAGCAGCGCGGGCAGATAGGCGCGCAGGGCGTGGACGCTCTGCGAGCGGTCGCCCCCGGCGTCGTGCGAGAGCACCACGACGCCGGGGGCGGCGCCGTCCGCGACCCGGCCGACGATGGTGCCGGTGCCGGGGGCGGTCCAGTCCAGGGTGTCGACGGTCCAGGCGAGCGGTTCCATTCCGAGGTCGGCGCCGATCCGGAAGACGGTGCGGTTCCAGGCCCCGTAGGGGGCGCGGAACCAGCGGGGCGGTTCGCCGTAGGCCTTCTCCACGATCTCGCTGGTGCGCTCCATCTCGCTCTGGACGCGGCGCCGGGTGAGCCCGGTGAGCAGGGGGTGGGACCAGGTGTGGTTGCCCACCACATGGCCCTCGTCGGCCATCCGGGCCAGCAGGTCCCGGTTCCACTCGGCCATCTCCCCGCACACGAAGAAGGTGGCCCGCACCCGGTGCTCGGCCAGGGTGTCGAGGATCTCGGGGGTGTAGCGGGGGTCGGGGCCGTCGTCGAAGGTGAGCATCATGGTGCGGCCCCGGCCCGTGACCCGCAGGATCGGTTCGCTGCGCACGGCGGTCCGCCCGGGCTCCGCGCGGGGGGCGCCGTAGCCGGTGGAGGGCGCCAGGCGGAAGGCGGAGGGGTCGAGCGGGCGGGCGGCCGGGGCCCCCGGCGCGGCGACGGGCGGCGGGGGCGGGGCGTCCCCGAGTCCCGCCGAAAGGGCCGCGACGGTGCCCGCCGCGGTGGCCGACGCGGCACCGGCGAGCAGGACGCGACGCCGGGTGAACAACTGATCCTTCGTCATGACTCATCAGTCGCCCGGCCGTGCGCCGCGGCAGCCCCGCACCACCGGACCGGCCGCGCACAACCACCCGCACGGCCCATCCCGCCCGACGCGCGCCGGTGACCGGCGGGCCCGGAGGAGCCGGAACACCCGGGGCCGGGCACCTGCGGGCGGCAGTGCTCCCGCGGAGGTCCCCTGAGTCGCGGGCGGCCGTGGACGCGGTGGGGATCCAGGGGCGGCCGCGGGGAGTGGCCGGGCCTCCGGCGGCGGGGGGTGAGGCACTGGTGAGCAGCCGGTGAGGAATGTGCGTCGCACCGTCCTTCCGGGGCACGCGTAGGTCATCATGATCCACCGTCAGCCGATCGCCGATCACGAAGAGGTGGGGCGCATGGCCCGATTCCGCATGGGGGAGGGCGTTCTGCGCCGCAAACCCATCGAGCACATCGAGGACACGGAGGCCGGTGCGGGCGCGGGTCTGCAACGGTCCCTCGGGTTGTGGCAGCTCACCGCGATCGGCGTCGGCGGCATCATCGGCGCCGGCATCTTCACCCTGGCCGGGACGGTCGCCAACGGCACCGCGGGGCCGGCGGTACTCGTCTCCTTCCTCATCGCGGGCCTGGCCAGCGCGGCGGCGGCGCTGTCGTACGCCGAGTTCGCGGGGCTGATCCCCAAGGCGGGCTCGGCCTACACCTACGGGTACGCGGTGCTCGGCGAGATCACGGGCTGGTTCATCGGCTGGGACCTGCTGCTGGAGTACACCGCGATCGTGGCGGTGGTCGCCATCGGCATCTCCGGATACTTCAGCTTCCTGGTCGGGGAGATGGGGGCGGACCTGCCCCGCTGGATGCTGGGCGCCCCGGGGACCGGGGACGGGCACCGGGTCGACCTGTTCGCGGCCGTGCTGTGCCTGCTCATCGCGTATCTGCTGACGCTCGGCATCAAGAACGCGGCCCGCTTCGAGATGGTCGTGGTGGTGCTGAAGGTGCTCGTGGTCCTGTTGGTGATCGGGGTCGGCTTCTTCCACATCACCACGTCGAACTACCACCCGTTCTTCCCCTACGGGGTGGGCGGGGCGTTCACCGGCGCGGCGACGGTGTTCTTCGCGGTCTTCGGCTACGACGCGATGTCGACGGCGGCCGAGGAGTCCAAGGACGCGCAGCGGCACATGCCGAAGGCCATCATCTACTCGCTGGTCATCTCGATGGTGCTGTACGTGCTGGCCTGCCTGGTGCTGACGGGCATGCAGGACTACAAGGACATCGACAAGGAGAGCGGCTTCTCGACGGCGTTCAAGTCGGTGGGGCTGAGCGGGCTGGCGGACGTCATCGCGGTGGGCGCCATCATCGGCATCCTCACGGTGATGTTCACCTTCATGCTGGGCGTCACCCGCGTCTGGTTCAGCATGAGCCGGGACGGGCTGCTGCCCAAGTGGTTCGCGAAGACCCATCCGACCCGGCACGTGCCGACGCGGGTCACCTGGATCGTCGGCGCGGCGTCGGCGGCGATCGCCGGGTTCCTGCCGATCGGCGAGGCCGCCGAGCTGACCAACATCGGGATCCTGCTGGCGTTCGTGGTGGTGTGCACGGCGGTGATCGTGCTGCGCTACCGGCAGCCCGACCTGCCGCGCACCTTCCGGACGCCGTTCATGCCGTTCGTCCCGGCGCTGGGCATCGTCTTCTCCCTCTGGCTGATCACCTTCCTGCAGTGGCAGACCTGGGTGCGGTTCGCGGTCTGGTTCGTGGTGGGCCTCGGGGTCTACTTCGGCTACTCCTACCGGCGTTCGGAGCTGGCCCGGCGCTGACCCGGGAACACCCCGGTCAGCCCCGGCGGCGCGTCCGGTGGGCCGGGGCGGACCGGGGCGCCGGGGTGCGGCGCCGGGCGGGTCACTCGCCCATCACCAGGCCGTCGCGCGCCGCGCCGCGGCTGAGCACCACGTCGCGGACGCGGTCCCGCACCGGGCGCAGTTCGGCGCCCCCGTCCAGCGCCCGGTTGAGGTTGACCACCCGTCCCGCGTCCAGGTCGTAGAGCTGCGGGACGAACTCGGCCCGGGTGACCCGCCAGCGCTCACCGGGCCGGGCGGGCGGGGCGAAGGTGAAGCGGCCGAGGGTGGACTCGTTGCCGCGCGGATCGCGCCGCCCCCGGTCGTCGACCGTCTCCCCCGCGATCTGGTCGCCCATCCCGTAGACCACCCAGGTGCCGTTCACCTTCTCGTACGCCTGCGGGACATGGGCGTGGGTGCCGAGGATCAGGTCGATGTCGGGGCGGTCGCCGCTGCGGGAGGCGGTGAGCCGCCGGGCGAGGTCGAGTTGCCGCTCGTCCGGGGCGTCCTGCCATGCGGTGCCCCAGTGCACGGACACCACGACGACGTCCGCGCCCGCCTCCCGCGCGGCCCGCGCGTCGGCCACGATCCGCCCCTCGTCGATCAGGGCGACGGCCCAGGGCCCGTCCGGTGACGGGTGGCCGCCGGTGTCGTGGGCGTAGGAGAGGTGGGCGACCCGGGCGGAGGTGCCGGCGCGCAGGAGGGTGACGGTGCGGGCCTCGTCCTCGGTGCGCGCCGTCCCGGCGTGGCGGACACCGGCGCGGTCCAGGGCGTCCAGGGTGCGGCGGATGCCGTCGGCGCCGCCGTCCGGGCCGTGGCTGGAGGCGATGGAGCAGCCGTCGTAGCCGGTGGCGGCCAGGCCCGCGGCCATCTCGGCCGGGAAGGCTGCGCCGGGACGGCCCGTGCGGGCGCCGGCCTGACCGGAGACGGTCTCCAGGTGGCACAGGGCGAGGTCCGCGCCCGAGACGACGGGGGCGATCCCGGCCAGCACGGGGCGGAAGTCGTAGCCGGTACCGCCGGAGTCGAAGCGGGCCCGCTCGATGACCGGGTCGTGCGGCAGGACGTCGCCGGAGGCGACCAGGGTGAAGGTCCCGGTGTCCGCGGGGGCTGGGGCCGAGCGGCCCGGCGGTTCGTGGCCGCGCGCCTGGCAGGCCGCTCCGGCGGCGAGCAGGGCGGTCAGGCACAACGCCACCTGCCTGCTGCGTGTGATCATCCGGGTCATCCGTTCACCCCGCTGCGGTCCCGCGCGCGGACCCGTCGGGGATTCGGCCACCGGAGTCCGCTCGCATGCATGTCACATTTGCGTACGAACAGGTAAGAAGGTGGGCGGCGGGGCGGGCGGCTCCGACACGCCCATTAGCCCGACCGGCGGTCACGGCCCGCGGGCGACCGGCCACGGCGGGCGGAGTGCCGGCAGCCGCACGGCGGTGCGGGGGCGGGCGGCCGGGGAACGGGGATGCGGGGGCGCGCGGCGGCAGGACGGCCGGTTCGCCCCGCGACGGCGGCGGTCACCGGCGGGCCGGGCGGAACCGGACCGCCCGCCACCACGGCCTCCCCGACCGGCCCGGCCACCGTCCCGGCCGGCCACCGTCGCGGGACGGCCACCGCTCCCGGACGGCGGCCCGCCCGCGCCGCCCCGGAGTCCTCCGCTCCGCACCCGGGCCGGCCCGGCCGTCGACCGTTCACCGACCGCCCGCGGACGCCCACCGACCGTTCGTCGTACCGTTCGTCGACGCGATCGACCGTCCGCCGCAGACCGCCGCGCGCGCCCTGTCCCCCCGGCGGCCCCCTGGGATGCCATACGCGCATGACGGCCGGAATCGCTCTACCCGACACGACCACCACCGCCGAACATGAGCTCGCCGCGCTCCAACGGGACCACGGCGGACCGCTGTTCGCGCTGCTCCTGCGACTCAGCGACGGCGACCGGCAGCGCGCCGAGGACCTTGTGCAGGAGACCCTCGTCCGCGCCTGGCAGCACCCGGAGGCACTGCGCACCGACGCCTTCGAATCGGTGCGGCCCTGGCTGCTCACCGTGGCCCGCAGGCTGGCCATCGACGCGCGCCGGGCGCGGCAGGCACGGCCCGCCGAGGTCGGCGACACCGATCTGGAGAACGCGCCCGCCTGCGCCGACCACGCCGACCGGGCCGCAGCCGCGCTCGACGTCCGCGAGGCCGTGAAGACGCTCTCCCCGGAGCACCGCGAGGTCCTGGTGCTGGTGTACTTCCGGGGGGCGAGCGTCGCGGAGGCCGCGGCGGCACTGGGCATCCCGGCCGGGACGGTGAAGTCCCGCGCGTACTACGCGCTGCGCGCCCTGCGCCGGGTGCTCCCCGGTTACGCCGCCGACCTGCGGT
The DNA here is from genome assembly GCF_009862265.1 of Streptomyces sp. SID8352. Lineage (GTDB taxonomy): Bacteria > Actinomycetota > Actinomycetes > Streptomycetales > Streptomycetaceae > Streptomyces. The sequence goes on from NZ_WWGX01000089.1 coordinate 85,218, forward strand.
GAAACCCACCGGATGGTCAAGTCTCCGCAAAGTGCCTTGCGTGCGCCCCGGTTGAGTAATCGGCTGTCCTCATCCGTGTTCCGGACGGGGGCGACGCCCCGGGTCGGGCGAGGCGCACGCACCGGAGGGGGCGGAAGGATGCCGCAGACAGGGCACGAGAGCGCGGAGGGCACCGGAGGGGGCGAACTCACCGTCCCCATGGCCTGGTTGTACGCCGAGTACATCGCGGACGAGTTGCTGCGCACCGGCGATCTGATGCCTCCCACGTCCTTCGAGTTCCGCGCCGGGCGGGACGCGCTGGCGCTGACTGTGTTCCTGTCCGACACCGGGGGCGAGCTGTGCGGCATCCGGGTCGTCACCCGGCTGGAGACCTGGCTGTCGCTGACCGCCCACGACCAGCCGTGGCACGAGTGGGTCCGCGAGCGGCTGGCCGGGGCGGCGGCCGACGCCGACGGCGGCACCTCGCCCGACCTGGAGCTGGCCCGGGCGGCCTGGCGCTGGCTGCGCGAGACGGAGCTGCTCGCCCCCGACCTCAACGCGGTGCCCGGCGGCACGGCGGGCGGCGGTGAGGAGGAGGGCCCCAAGGTGTGGACACCGGCCTGGCGCCTGGGCCTGCCCCTGGGCCACCTCGCCATCCACCTCTTCTGAGGCCCGCTACTTCAGCAGCCGGGACATCCGACGGTCCGCCAGGGGCCTGCCGCCGGTCTGGCAGGTCGGGCAGTACTGGAGCGAGGAGTCGCTGAAGGAGACCTCGCGGATGGTGTCGCCGCAGACCGGGCAGGGCTCGCCGGTCCGGCCGTGGACCCGCAGGCCGCTCTTCTTCTCGGCCTTCAGCCGCCCCGCCGCCAGGCCCCGGGACCGCTCCACGGCCCCGGTCAGCGTGGTGCGCAGCGCCTCGTACAGCCGTGCCGTCTCCTCCGGGGTGAGAGAGGCGGCCGGCTTGAAGGGCGACATCCGCGCGGCGTGCAGGATCTCGTCGCTGTAGGCGTTGCCCACGCCCGCGAGGAGGCCCTGGTCCCGCAGCACGCCCTTGAGCCGCCGCCGTTCGCCCGCGAGCAGGGCGGCGAGGCGGGCCTCGTCGAAGTCGTCGGCGAGCGGGTCCGGGCCGAGCCGGGCGACGCCGGGCACCAGCCCGGGGTCGGTGACGACGTAGACCGCGAGCCGCTTCTGCGTACCGGCCTCCGTCAGGTCGAATCCGGCGCCGGTGTCCAGGGCGACGCGCAGGGCGAGCGGCCCCCTGCCCGGGCGCGGCGGACCGGCGGGGAGCGTGTCCTGCCAGCGCAGCCAGCCCGCGCGGGCGAGGTGGGTCACCAGGTACGGGCCGCCGTCGGTCCCGATGGAGAGGAACTTGCCGTAGCGGCGGACGCCGGTCACCCGGCGGCCCTCCAGGGCGGTGAGCGGGGGATCGTACGTCTTGAGGACGCTGATCGCCACGGGCAGGACCCGGACGATCTCGCGGCCGTCGAGGTGTTCGGTCAGGAAGTCCCTGAGCGCCTCGACCTCGGGCAGTTCGGGCATGCGTCCAGGGTGCCACCGCCGCGGCCGGACGGCCTCAGGACTCCCGGCCGGGCGGCTCCGGGGCCGCGGGCCGGACGGCGCGGGCGGGCTCCTCGGCGGGGGCCGCGGCCGGGCCGGGCAGGGCGAACTCGGCCCAGACGCACTTGCCGCCGCCGCGCGCCTCCACCCCCCAGCCGTCGGCCAGGGTCTCGACCAGGAGCAGGCCCCGCCCCGTCATCCCGTTCTCCCCCGCCTCCCGGCGGCGCGGCAGGGCGCTGGAGGAGTCCTCGACCTCGACCCGCAGCCTGCGGCCGGTGTCCGACAGGAGCCGCAGGGTGACGACGGCGAAGCCCTCGGTGTGCAGCAGGACGTTGGTGATCAGTTCGTCCGCGACGAGGGCGATGTCGTCGGCGTGCCGCCCGAGGCCCCACACGCGGGCGGCCGTCCGGATCGTGCGCCGTGCCCCGCCGAGGGCCGCCGGGTCGCCGGGGGCCACGTGCCGCCGCAGCCGGCGGCCGGCCCCCTGGCTCTCCCGCTCCCGGCGGCGCAGCAGGAGCAGGGCCGCGTCGTCGTCACCCCGCCGCCGCCCGGCGAGTTCGATCAGGCGGTCGGCCAGCGCCCGCACCTCCTCGGGGCCGGAGGCGACCAGGGCGGCCAGCGCCCGCACCCCGTCGTCGAGGTCGGCGCCGGGCCGTTCGACGAGACCGTCGGTGCACAGGACCAGGGTGTCGCCGGGGTCCAGCTCGATGGTGCCGACGGGATAGGAGAGCTGCCCGAACTCGGCGGACAGGCCGAGCGGCAGTCCGCCCGGGACGGGGGCCCGGCGGCAGGCGCCCCCGCCGTGCCGCAGCAGGGGGTCGATGTGTCCGGCGCGCACCGCCTGGATCACGCCGGTGGCCAGGTCGGCCTCGGCGTACAGGCAGGTCGCGAAGCGGTCGGTGTCGAGTTCGTGGAGGAAGACGGAGGCCCGCGCCATGACGGTGGCGGGCGGGTGGCCCTCCGCAGCGTAGGCGCGCAGCACGATGCGGAGCTGGCCCATGACGGCGGCGGCGTGGGTGTCGTGGCCCTGGACGTCCCCGATGACGGCGCCGACCCTGCCGCCGGGCAGCGGGATGAGGTCGTACCAGTCGCCGCCGATGTCGCGGCCGAGGGTCCCGGCGGCGCTGGCGGCGCGGTAGCGGACGGCAATGTCGCAGCCGGGCACGCTGGGGATGGTGCGCGGCAGCATGGCCTGCTGGAGCCCCTCGGCGAGGTCCGTCCGCTGCTCGTAGAGCATGGCCCGCTGGAGGCTCTGGGCGATGCTGCTGCCGACCGCGACGAGGACGTCGCGGTCCTCGGGGGTGAAACCGGAGCGGTCGCTGTAGAGGAGGCCGACCGCGCCGATGGGGCGGGCCTGGGCGATGAGGGGGAGGTAGGCGGCGGCGGTGATCCGCAGGCCGGTGAGGTGCGGCCAGAGGGCGGGGTAGCGCTCCGCGAACTCGCGCGGCGACTCGATGAATCGGGGGCTGAGGGTGCGCACCGCCTCGCTCATCGGGTACGCCTCGTCGATCCGGGTGACCCGGGCGCCCTCGTCCGCGTAGCCGTCGTCCGGGCCCTCGGCCACCAGCACGATCCGGTCGCCCTCCACCAGACCCATGACGACGCCGGTGGCGCCCAGGTGGGGAAGTCCGGCGGTGTCCTTGAGGGCGTCGATGACGTCGTCGACGGTACGGGCGTGGGCGAGGGCGGCCGTGGCGGACTGCACGACACCGGTCCGCCGCCGGCGGGCCTCGTCCAGGGCCGCCCGGTCCCGGCGGGCGTCGCTCTCCTCCAGTTCCGGGGTGGCGTCGCGCAGGATGCCGATGACCCGGTGGGGGCGGCCGGTGCCGTCCCGCCGGATGCGGCCCTGTGTGTGGGCCCAGCGCAGGGTGCCGTCGCGCAGCCGGACGCGGAAGTAGGCGCCGTAGTGCTCGCTGCCGTTCCTCATGGCCTGCGCGACCAGGGTGTCCAGCCGCAGGCTCTCGGCCCGGGGGACGCGTCCGGCCAGCGCCCCGGGGCGGCCGTCGAACTCCTCGGGGAGCAGGTCGAGCACCTCGTGCGCCCGCGCGTCCAGGTGGATCAGGCCCGTGTCCAGGTCCCAGTCGAAGCTGCCCATGCGGTTGAGCGCCAGGACGGGCGAGGGGCGGGCGGGCCAGTCGGGCCACTCGTCCGGGCGGGACGACTCGCTCGTTCCCGGATCGGCCATGGGGCCCACATTGCCAGGATTCGCCCGATACTTCGACTCAGGCCCGCCTGCCCGGGGCACGGCTGCGAGGACGCCGTCCCGCCGGGTACCCGGAGCCCCGGCGGACGGCGCGGCACGGGAGGTGCGCGGCGGTGCAGTGGTTCACCACACCCGACCAGTGGCTGGGCCGGCTGGTGTTCCAGCGGGCCCTGGCCGTGGTGTACCTGGTGGCGTTCCTGTCGGCGCTGCGGCAGTTCCGGGCGCTGATCGGGGAGCGCGGGCTGCTGCCGGTGCCGCGCTTCGTGGCCCGGGTGCCGGCGCGGCGGGCGCCGAGCCTGTTCCGGTGGCGGTACTCGGACCGGTTCTTCGCGCGCTGCTGCTGGGCGGGCTGCGCGGTCTCGGCTGCGCTGGCGGCGGGCGCGGACGGGGCGCTGCCGCTGTGGGGGGCGATGGCGCTGTGGCTGGTGCCGTGGCTGCTGTACCTGTCGGTGGTGAACGTGGGGCAGACCTGGTACGCGTTCGGCTGGGAGTCGCTGCTGCTGGAGACCGGGTTCCTCGCGGTGTTCCTGGGCAACGACGAGGTGGCGCCACCAGTGGTGGTGCTGTTCCTGCTGCGGTGGCTGCTGTTCCGGGTGGAGTTCGGGGCGGGACTGATCAAGATGCGCGGCGATCCGTGCTGGCGGAACCTGACCTGTCTGGACCACCATCACGAGACGCAGCCGATGCCGGGCCCGCTGAGCTGGTTCTTCCACCGGCTGCCCCGGCCGCTGCACCGGGTGGAGGTGGCCGCCAACCATGTCACCCAGCTCGTGGTGCCGTTCTTCCTGTTCGCCCCGCAGCCGGTGGCGACGGCCGCCGCGGCCGTCATGATCGCCACCCAGCTCTGGCTGGTGCTGTCGGGGAACTTCGCCTGGCTGAACTGGCTGACCATCGTGCTCGCCCTGTCGGTGGTGCGGTTCCCGGGCACTCCCCCGCCCCTGCCGCAGGCTCCGCCCTGGTACGCGGCGGTGGTCCTGGGGGTGGCTGCGGGGCTGCTGTTCCTGAGCCGGGGGCCGGTGCGGAACATGCTCTCCCGGCGCCAGGTGATGAACCGCTCCTTCGACCCGTTCCACCTGGTCAACACCTACGGCGCCTTCGGCAGCGTCAGCCGTGTCCGGCACGAGGTGGTGATCGAGGGGACGGCCGACGCGGTGCCCCGCCCGGACGGGGACTGGCGGGAGTACGAGTTCCGGGGCAAGCCCGGCGACCCCCGGCGCTGGCCGCGCCAGTACGCGCCGTGGCACCTGCGGCTGGACTGGCTGATGTGGTTCGCCGCGCTGTCCCCCGCGTACGCCGCGCCGTGGTTCTCCACGCTGGTGGAGCGGCTGCTGGAGAACGACCCGGCCACGCTGCGGCTGCTGCGCCGCTCGCCGTTCCCGCCGGACGCGCCGCCCCGCTTCGTGCGCGCCCGGCTGTTCCGGTACCGCTACACGACCTGGCGCGAGCTGCGCGCGACGGGGGCGTGCTGGGAGCGGACGTACGTGCGGGAGTACCTGCCGCCGACCCGGCTGGGGGACGCGGACCGGGGGTGAGACGGCCCGCGGACGTCACCGCGCCCCGAGGGGCATCCCTCGGGACGCAACCGTGGGCCTCCCGGGGGCACCCCGGTGAACCTCCCGGGCTCTCCCGGGACCGCCCTGCCACCTTCCCGCGGCCGGGCGGGCGGTACGGTACGGGGCCGTGGTCCCGGCGGGGAGGTGTCCGGGCGGGCGGGCCCTCCGGGCACGGGTGTCCGGCGGGCGGGCCGTCCGCGCGGCTCCGCCGTCCGGGGCGCGGGCGACCCGCCCCACCGCACCCCGAGGAGCCCTCCGTGACCGACTGGGCCGGCCGGACCGCCGCAGAGATCGCCGCCGCCGTACGCGAGGGGCGGGCCACGCCCCGGGAGGTGGTGGCCGCGCACCTCGCCCGGATCGAGCGGCTGGACGCCCGGGTCGGCGCCTTCCGCGCCGTGCGGTCCCGGGCCGCGCTCGCCGAGGCCGACGAGGTGGCCGCCCGGGGTGATCTGGGCACGCTGCCGCTGGCCGGTGTACCGGTGGCGGTGAAGGACAACCTGGCGGTGCGCGGGGAGGCGCTGCGCAACGGCTCGGCCGCCACCCCGGACACGCCCGCCGGGGCCGACCACGCCACCGTGGCCCGGCTGCGGGCGGCGGGCGCGGTGGTCGTGGGGCTGACCAACGTGCCCGAGCTGTGCGTGTTCGGCACCACCGACGGCGTCCACGGCACCGCCCGCAACCCCTGGGACCGGACGCGGTCGGCGGGCGGTTCCTCGGGCGGGAGCGCGGCGGCCGTCGCCGCCGGGATGGTTCCGCTGGCGCTGGGCAACGACGGAATGGGATCGCTCCGCATTCCCGCGGCCAACTGCGGTCTGGTCACGATCAAACCGGGACACGGCGTGGTGCCGGCCGGCATCGGCCACGGCGACTGGTTCGGGCTGTCGGAGAACGGCCCGCTGGCGACCACCGTCGAGGATCTGCGCCTGGCGCTGGCGGTCCTCGCGGACACGGTGCCGCCGCCCCGCCGGGAACCCGGCGGCCTGCGGGTCGCCGTCTCGACGCGCAGCCCCCTGGCCGGGGTCACCGTCGCGCGCCCGTACGGGGACGCGGTCCGGGCCGTGGCCGCGCTGCTGATGCGTGAGGGGCACGTGGTGCGCCGCGCCGACCCGCCCTATCCGGCGTCGCTGGGGACCACCGCGCTCACCCACTGGTCCGCGGGCACGGCGGTGGACGCGCGGGGCCTGGACCCCCGGCTGCTGGCGCGGCGCACCCGGGTGCACGCGGCCATCGGGCGGCGGTTCGCCCCCTCGGTGGGCACCAGCCGTGCCCGGCAGCGGCTGCGGGCCCGGCTCGCGCCGTTCTTCGCGGAGTACGACGTGCTGCTGACCCCGGCGCTGGCCCGCCGCTCGCCCCTGGCCGGGCCCTGGCACGAGCGGGGCTGGCTGCGCAACGTGGCGGCGAACTCGGGGTACTCCCCGTTCACCCCGCCGTGGAACCTGACCGGATGGCCCGCGATGGCCCTCCCGTCCGGCACCCTGCCGTCGGGTGCCCCCGCCGCCGTGCAACTGGTGGGGCGACCGGGCTCGGAGGGGGTGCTGCTGGAGGTGGCGGAGCGGATCGAGGCGCTGCGCCCCTGGCGGCGGACGGCGCCGCTCGGCTGACGCCCCGCCCGGGTCCCCCGCCCCGCTACAGGGCGCGGTGCATGATGTGCAGCCCGACCCGGCCGTGCCGGGGGTGGTCGAAGGCGTCCGGCACGGTGCCGAGGACCCTGAACCCCAGGGAGGTCCAGAGCCGTACGGCGGGGTTGGTCTCGACGACGGCGTTGAAGACCATGGCCCGGTAGCCCTGTTCGGCGGCCTCGGCCAGGACGTGCTCCGCGAGCGCCCGCCCGGTGCCCCGCCCGGTGCGGCCGGGGTCGACCATGAATCCGGCGTTGGCGATCCCGGCGGCCGGGCCCCCGTAGTTGGGGGCCAGGTACGCGGACGCGACGACGGCACCGTCGTCGTCCTCGGTGACGTAGACGCGCTTGCCGGACCCCGTCCACAGGGACCTGGCCTCCTCCTCGGAGGTGTCCGGGTCCCAGGTGTAGGTGTCCCCCGCGGCGACGACGCGGTGCCAGACGGGCCAGATCCGCGGCCAGTCGCCGGGTGTCGCTTCCCTGATCGGCATGGACGCGAGTCTCGCACGTCCGCAGCCGGGCCCGGGGCGGCCCTCCCGCCCTCGGCGGGTCAGTCCACGCTGGGCAGGATGTGGGGCTCCGCGAGGTCCTCCTCGTACCCGGCGAGCCGGATGGGCGCGGAGCGGGCCCACACGTCGAGGCTGCCGATCTCCCCGGGGCGGCGGCGCCTGCGCCCGCCGTACTCCTCGGGGGTCAGGTCCGGGTCGGTCATCGTCTCCGGTGTCACCGCGCACTCCTTATGTGTGGGGTCACCCGCGGGTCCGGCGGCCGGGCCGCTGTCCGGTCTCCCACGCCCGCGCGGGGTTCTGGTCGCTTGCAGTTCGGACGCGGTGGCGCCGGTACTGGGGCGGGACCGGGCCGCGGTCGGCCGGCCCGTCCCTGACGGACCGTGGGTGCGGAATGGGTGGATTCCCGGAGCGCCGCCCGTCCGGCTCAGATTAACCAAATGAGCGGGGCCGCGCTCTATGGGGCTCGAAATCCGGGCGATTCCTTCACCGGGGCGCCGCGCCCAGTCGGAATGTTGCGCACGATTTCACCACTTTCGCCCGTCCACTCGACTCACCCGATCGGCGTAGGGAAGGGGGACGGGTTCGCCGGAACGGAGGAACGCGGGGCGTCCCGTTCAGCCGCTGTTGGCCGGGGCGCAAACCGGGCATGGTGCGCTGCCGGGACGGACCGGCTGTCCCGTGGGAGGACCGAGGCGTGGAACTGCGCAGCGTCGAGGAGCTGATGGACCTGCTGTACGCCTGCCGGGGCGCGCGTCCCGGCGGGGGCGCCGGGCCCGGCGGCGCGGGCGACGCCCACGGGCACGCTCTGCGGACCGCCGCGCTGCTGCGCCGGCGGCGCCCCGCCGACAAGGAGCTTCAGGTGGCCGGGCTGGTCTGCCCGGTGGGCCGGGTGCTGTGGCCGGGCGATCCGGGCGGCCGCACCGCCGGGGCGGTGGAGCCGCTTCTGGGGCGCCGGGTGGGTCGGCTGCTGCGCCGCCACGCGGGTGCGGACGGGATGCCCGACGACGACGTCGACCGCCTCGGGCAGGCGGACGAGGAGGCCCGGACGGCGGTGTTCGACGCCGGGGTCCTCGAGGACTGGCGGACCGTGCTGGAGCTGGTGGCCGCGCGCAGCGCCCGGCTGGGGGCGGCGGACTGACCGGGCCCCGCCCGCGCCCCGGCCGGCCCGCACGGCGGCATGGCGGGGCGGGGCGGCGGGGCGGGGTCGCAGCCCGCCGGGTGCCGCACCGGGGTGCCGCGGCGGGTCGGGCGGGGCTCACCACTTGCCGGGCGCGTAGTCCTTCATGAAGACGCCGAACAGGTCCTCGCCCGCCTCGCCGCGCACGATCGGGTCGTAGACACGGGCGGCGCCGTCGATCAGGTCGAGCGGGGCGTGGAAGCCCTCCTCGGCCAGCCGCAGCTTGTCGTAGTGCGGGCGCTCGTCGGTGATCCAGCCGGTGTCGACGGAGGTCATCAGGATGCGGTCGGTGTCGAACATCTCCTGGGCGCTGGTCCGCGTCACCATGTTCATGGCGGCCTTGGCCGCGTTGGTGTTGGGGTGGCCCGCGCCCTTGTAGCCGCGGGCGAACACGCCCTCCATGGCGGAGACGTTGACGACGTAGGCGCGTCCGGTGGCCGACCGGCGCGCGGCCTCGGCCATCGCCGGGCGCAGCTTGCTGATCAGGATGAACGGCGACGTGTAGTTGCAGAGCTGGGTCTCCAGCAGCTCCACCGGGGAGATCTGCTCGATGGTCTGCACCCAGGTGTTGGTGTCGACCACGTCCGGTACCAGTCCGCCCGCGTCGATGGCGGTGCCCTCGCGGTGCCGGACCACGCTGGCGTTGCCCGCGACCAGGGCGAGGTCGGCGACCTTCTGCGCGTCGAGTCCGGAGGTGCCGACGGGCAGCGCGGTCAGCCCGTCCACCGCGCCGGAGTTGAAGGCGCCGATGACATGGTGGGCCGGCAGCTCCCCGGCCGGCAGCGGCGCGCCCTCGCCGTCGACGAGGGCGGCGTAGGCGCCGGGCAGTCGGCGTACGGTCTGGGTGGCGTTGTTGATCAGGATGTCGAGCGGGCCCTGCCCGGCGATCCGGTCGGCCAGCGCCACGGTCTGCCCCGGGTCGCGCAGATCGATGCCGACGACCTCCAGGCGGTGCAGCCACTCCCCCGAGTCGTCCATGGCCGTGAAGCGGCGGATGGCGTCCTTGGGGAAGCGGGTGGTGACCGTGGTGTGGGCGCCGTCGCGCAGCAGCCGGAGCGCGATGTACATGCCGATCTTGGCCCTGCCGCCGGTGAGCAGGGCGCGCTTGCCGCCGAGGTCGGCGCGGGCCTCGCGCCGGGTCCGGTTCTCGGCGGCGCACTCCGGGCAGAGCTGGTGGTAGAAGTAGTCGACCTCGACGTAGCGCTGCTTGCAGATGTAGCAGGAGCGCGGGCGCTGGAGTATGCCGGCGACCGTGCCCTCCTCGGTGCGGGAGGAGGGCAGGAGGCCCTCGGTCTCGTCGTCGATGCGCTGGGCGGAGCCGGTGGCGGTGGCCTCGGTGACGGCCTTGTCGTGGGCCGTCTTGGCGGCCCGGCGCTCCTGGCGGCGGCGCTGCTTGACCGTGCGGTAGATGTGCGAGGTGGCCCGGCGGACGCGGACGGCGTCGGGGTGGTCGACCTCCAGCCCGTCGAGTTCCTCCAGCACGCTCAGGCAGACGGCGAGCCGTTCGGGGTCGATGCCGGGGCCGTACTCGGCCGCGGGCACCTCGTCCGTGGTCGCCGCACCGTCCTGTGTCACCGTCATCGCCGCTGCCGTCCCTGGTCACCGTCGCGGCGCTCCGAGACGCGTCCGCTGTCGAACGGGGGATTTTATGCAGCGCCGGGCCGCGGCGCCAAACCCGCGGGGGTCAGGAACCGCAGGCAGTGAGCAAGGTCTCGACCTCCTCGGTCAGGGCGCGGGCGAGCAGGTCGAGGTCCGGGACCGCCCCGGCGTCCGCGACCAGCCCGTAGTGGACCCGGCCCCGGTAGGTGGAGACGGCCACCGCGAGGGCGTGGCCCCGGGCCAGCGGGGCGTACGGGTACACCTCGGTGAGCGGGTGGCCGCCGAGCCGCAGGCCGAGGCTGGGCAGCGGCACGCTGGTGACCAGGATGTCGAACCAGAGCCGGGCCGCCTGGCCGACCAGCGGGCCGCCCAGGCGGTGGCCGAGCGCGGGGACGTGGTCCGCGAGCAGGGCGACGGCCCCGGCGCCCCGGGCGGGTCCGGCGTCCTTGTTCCGGTCCATCGCGGCGCGGACGGTGCCGAGCCGGGAGAGCGGGTCGGGATCGCCGACCGGGAGCCGTATCAGATAGCCGGAGAGCCGGTTGCCCTGCGGGTGGGCGGTGCGCGGGCGGCGCCGGGAGACGGGGATCAGGGCGCGGGGGGCGACGCCCTCGCTGCCGTCGCCGCGCTCGTCCAGCCAGCGGCGCAGGGCCCCGGCGACGACGGCGATCAGGACGTCGTTGACGGTGCCGCCGACGGTCTTGCGGACACGGTGCACGTCGTCGAGGTCGAGGGAGACCCCGGCGGTGCGGCGGGTGCCGGAGGCTCCGGCGGCGAGGGCGGGCGAGGAGCGGACGTCGAGGGTGGACAGGGCCGCGGCGGCGCCGATGTCCAGGGCGCGCCCGGCGTCGGAGAGGGCACCGCGCAGCAGACCGGGCAGGTCCCGCACCGCGGGGAGCGGGGAGCGGCGGGGCGGCTCGGGGCGGGGGCGCGGCTCGGGAAGGTCCATCGGGTCGAGGATCCCCGCGGCCAGGGCCAGCGCCCGCAGCCCGTCGGCCAGGGCATGGTGGAACTTGAACAGCACGGCGAACGACGCGCCGTCCTCGGCCGGCACCACGTGCGCCTCCCAGGGCGGCCGTTCGCGGTCGAGGGGGCGTTCCATCAGCCGCCCGGCGACGGCCTGGAAATCGGCGGCCGGGGGGTGCAGCCGGACGTGGCCGAGGGGGTCGAAGCCGGGGTCGGCCTCGCGGGCCGCGCCGCCCAGGGCAGCGAGGGCGCCGAGGGAGAGGGGGCGGCCGGGGGCGAGCGGGGGGCGCCAGCGGTCGCGGATGCGCATGCGCAGCCCCGGCACGGCGGGCGCGCGGGCCGCGAGGAGGTCGGCGGCGTGGGCAGCGGCGGTGGGCGAGTCGGCGGGGAAGACGCCCAGCGCCCCCAGGTGCATGGGGTGCTCGGCGGACTCGATGCTCCAGAACGCCAGGTCGAGGGGGGCGAGCGGCTGGGACGTCACGGATGCCTCGCGGGGACGTGGGTGGAGCAGCAGTCAATCGCCCCCCGACGATTACGGTCAAGCGCGCTCACGTTACACACAGTTAACGACAAGGAGAAGTCCTGTCTCCGGGAGCGGGGCGGGGCGCCGGGACCTGCGCGGGTACCGCGGTCCCGCGCCCCGCGGGCCCCGGCCGGGGGCGGAGCGTCCACCCGTACGGCCGCGGGCCGACCGTGGCGGGGCCTGGCCGGACCGGCCCCTTCTCCGTCGCCCGCTCAGCGCTCGCGGCCGGCCCCCTGCCAGCGTGCCCCTCTTCCGCGCTGGCGCCCCGTACGCGTCCCTCTGTCTCTGCCTCTGCCTCTGCCTCTGCCCGCACCCGTGCCCACTCGTCCGTCGGGTCACCCGGCGGGGAGGTCACCGGCGGGGCCCGGGGGCCGGGCGCTCCGGGGCGCGCGGGGGAAGCAGCAGTCGCCGCAGACTCCGCCGCCGGGGACCCGGTAGTACAGGCAGCAGCTCAGCCGTCGGAAGGCGGTGTCCGGCGGGATGCCGGGACGGGCCGGGAGCGCGGTGAGGTCGCCGGTGCCCGTCAGCAGGGGGTGCGCGAACAGGGCCGCGGCCAGCGTCCGGGCGCGTTCCGCCGCGTCCGGACGCCCCTGGGCACGGGCCAGCCGGCCGAACTCCCGGGCGGCACCGGCCAGGGCGGAGGCGGCGTTGCCCCGCAGGAGCCCGGTGGCGACCCGGTAGCGGGCGTGCACGACGGCCGTCAGCGGCACGAGCTGGGCGTCCAGCACGGCCTCCGCCAGGGTGGCCGCGTCCCCGGGCAGGGGTTCGATCCCGGTCAGCCACAGGTCGTCGGGGGCGGCGGCGCCGGGGTCCCAGCGCAGCAGCGGGGAGCGCGGATCGGGGAGGGCGCCGTACAGGGCGGCGCAGCCCAGCGCCACCGACCAGAGCCGGGCCGCGAGCCCCTGGTGCGCGACGGAGGCGGCGACCCGGGTCTCGGAGGCCCGCAGCGCGGCGGCGACCCGGCGGACCCGGAAGCCCAGCGGATCCCCCTCCCGGGAGGACCGCTCCGCGGGCTCCCCGGCGGGCGCCGGCGACCAGGCCCGCGCGAGGGCGGCCAGTCGGGACGGGGGCGGCGCGGTCCGCAGGGCGAAGTAGCCGCCGAACGGCCGGAGGGCGTCGAGGCCGGGGTCGAGATCCACCCGCCAGTCCTATCAACACCCCCGGGGGTGTCGGGAGTCGGGGGCGGACGGGACGGGGCTCGGGGGGACGGCGCCCACCCTGGGGAGGACCGGGGGCCCGGTGTACTCCATCGGTAGTAGGACGCAATGAATGCTCAGGGACGACGACGGGAAGCTCCCGGCACGGCATCGTGTTGTGCATGGAAGACGCCCCTTCGCCACGCGGGGCCCTCGGGTCCCGCCTCCAGCAGAGGAACTGCCGATGAGCGCCCTCGCGCTGTCCGTTCTGCTCTCGCTCGTGTCCGCGGTGGCGTACGCGGGCGGGGCGATCGTGCAGGAGCGCGTCGCGGTCTCCTCGCCCTCCGCCCAGTACGCGCCGCTGCGCCGTCCGGGCTGGTGGGCCGCGGTGGGGCTGAACGGTCTCGGCGCCCTGCTGCACGTGGTGGCGCTCGCCTACGGTCCGCTGAGCCTGGTGCAGCCCTCGGGGGCGCTGACCATCGTCTTCGCGCTGCCCATGGCGGCGCTGTTCGTGGGCCGCAGGGCGGGGGCGACCGCTTGGCGGGGCGCGATCATGGCGACGGTGGGCCTCGCGGGCCTGCTGGCGCTGGTCGCCGCGTCGGACACGCGCTCCCTGGACACGGCCCAGCGGCTGGCGGCGGCCGTCGTCACGGCCGGGGCGCTCGTGGCTCTGATGGCGGCGGCCCGCGCCGCGCACCGGCACCCCGCGGTGCGCAGCATCCTCCTCGCGACGGCGGCCGGTATCGCGTTCGGCATGGCGTCGGTGTTCACCAAGACCGTGGCCGTCGACTGGACCGGCGGTGCGCCGGTGGCCGGGCTCGCGAGCCTGGCCATCATCGGGGTGCTGGCCTCGGCCGGGATGCTGCTGTCGCAGGCGTCCTACCGGGGCGCGGGCCTGGCCGCGCCGCTGGCCACGCTGACGGTGGTCAACCCGGTGGTGGCCGCGGCGGTCGGCCTGACGATGTTCGGGGAGACCTTCCGCTACGGCTCGACGGGCACCGCGCTGGCCCTGAGCTGCGGCGTGGTCGCGGCGGGCGGGCTGATCCTGCTCACCACGGAGCGGATCGCGCGGGAGACGACGGGGGGCCCGGAGCGTCGGGACGAGAACGGCGGCCCGGGGCCGGACCCGGCGGTCACGACGGTGTCGTCGGCTGCGCGCGCAGTCCAGGCAGGCCCGGTGGCCCGGACGGCACCGGTCGTCCCGGCGGCCGGAAGGATGCCGGCGGTCCCCGCCGGTCCGCTCTCCCCGACGCGCCCGCCGGCGGGCGCGGGCCTCCCCGCGGGAACTCCCGAGGAGCCGTCGGCGCCGAAGGTCTTCCTTCCCTCCCCGGCGCCGGCCACCGCGCGGGTGGTGCTCTCGCACCCCGCTCAGGCGCGCGCCACCGGGACCGGCCCGGGGCCGGTGCCGGAGGGCGGCTGGGGCGGGGCCGGGGAGACGGACACGGGCGGCTGGGCGGCCGGTCCCGGGGACATCCCCTTCGGCCCGCTCACCGGCGGGCCCCGGGTGCCGCTGCGGGGCCTCGACCGGCACCGGGTGCGGATCAGAGCGTGACCCCGCCCGCCCGGAGATAGGCCACCGGGTCGACGTCGGAACCGAAACCGGGCCCCGTCCGCACCTCGAAGTGCAGATGCGGGCCCGTGCTGTTGCCCGTGGTCCCCGAACGGCCGATCCGCTGGCCGGCGCCGACCGACTGGCCGCCGCGCACGGAGATCGCGGACAGATGGGCGTACTGGGAGTAGCGGCCGTCGGCGTGGCGGACCACCACCTCGTAGCCGAAGGAACCGCCCCAGCCCGCGCTGACCACCTGACCGGCCCCGATGGACTTCACCGAGGTGCCGGTGGGCACGGGGAAGTCGATGCCCGTGTGGTAGCCCTTCGACCAGGAGCCGCCCGTGCGGTGGTACGGCGTGCCGGTCGGGGCGTCGACGGGCCGGACCAGACCGCGGTGCGTCGGCGCCTGCTTCTTGGGCGCGGCCGGTCGGGCCGCCCTGGGCTGGGGCGCGGCGGCCTTCCCGGGCGCCTTGGCGGCGGGCCGGGAGGGGGCGGCGGACGCGCCCTGGCCGCGCAGCGCCAGCCGCTGTCCCGGCACTATCAGGTCGGGGTCCGATCCGATCGTCGCCCGGTTGGCCTGGTAGAGCCGGTGCCAGCCGCCCCGGACCTCAGCGTCGTCCGCGATGCCGGACAGGGTGTCGCCGGTGACGACGGTGTACATCCTGGCGGTGCCGGCCCGGGACTGCGGTGTGGTCTGCGGCTGGACGTCCGGCGCGGAGCGCTTGGCCGCCGGGGCGGCCAGGGGTTTCGCGGAGCGCCCGGCCTCGGCGGGCCGGACCGACTCGGCCGCGCGGGCTTCCGCGGCGGCCGGGGCGGGGCCGCCCCGGGTCAGCCCGGCCCGGGTGGAGCAGGTCGGCCAGGCGCCGGGGCCCTGGCCGTCGAGGACCTTCTCGGCGACCGCGATCTGCTGGTCCCGGGTCGCCAGGTCCGCGCGCGGCGCGTAGGCGCCGCCGCCGTACGCTTCCCAGGTGGACCGGGTGAACTGCAGCCCGCCGAAGTATCCGTTGCCGGTGTTGATGTCCCAGTTGCCGCTGGACTCGCAGGCGGCCACCTTCTCCCAGGTGGCCACGTCGGCCGCCTGGGCGGCCCCGGCACCGATGAACGGCAGCGCGATGCCCGCGCCGCTCGCGGTGACGGTCAGCGAGGCACGGTTGATCCTGTTCGGCTGGTACCGGCGGTGCCGGCCGCGTACGGCCATGACGAACCCCTTCGACAATGCGTCAGGAGTCGCAAAAGTAAGCGCTGCGAACAGGCACGGACAAGACGGCAATCGGCCGGTTGGTCCCGGGAAGTGGCGCGGAATCGCCGCACGTTGGCCGAATGGGGCGGCCCGCCCGCGGGGCACGCGGACCCGGATGCCGTACCGGCACGTGAGACGCGGGGTGCGGGTGCCGCCACAACACGTGAGGATGGCCGGGCAGCCGTTCGGCGGCCGGCCCGTGGCACGGCCGTCGTCGGCGCCACGTACGACAAGGCCATTAGGAGTACATCCCATGAGCACTACAGCGCAGATCGGCGTCACCGGGCTCGCGGTCATGGGCCGCAACCTCGCCCGCAATTTCGCCCGCAACGGCTACACGGTGGCGGTGCACAACCGCACCGTGGCGCGCACGCACGCGCTGGTGGAGGAGTTCGGCGACGAGGGCGAGTTCATCGCCGCGGAGACCGCGAAGGACTTCGTGGCGGCGCTGGAGCGCCCCCGACGCCTGGTGATCATGGTGAAGGCCGGTGGTCCCACGGACGCGGTGATCGAGGAGTTCGCCCCGCTGCTGGAACCGGGCGACATGATCATCGACGGCGGCAACGCGCACTTCGCGGACACCCGGCGCCGTGAGCAGGCGCTGCGCGAGCAGGGCATCCACTTCGTCGGCACCGGCATCTCGGGCGGCGAGGAGGGCGCGCTGAACGGCCCGAGCATCATGCCGGGCGGCTCCACGGAGTCGTACGGCTCGCTGGGCCCGATGCTGGAGCGGATCTCGGCGAAGGCGGAGGACGGGGCGCCCTGTGTGACGCACGTCGGTCCGGACGGCGCCGGCCACTTCGTGAAGATGGTCCACAACGGCATCGAGTACGCCGACATGCAGCTCATCGGCGAGGCGTACCAACTCCTGCGGGACGTGGCCGGGTACTCCCCCGCCCGGATCGCGGAGATCTTCCGCACCTGGAACACCGGCCGGCTGGACTCGTACCTGATCGAGATCACCGCGGAGGTGCTGTCCCACGTCGACGCGGCGACCGGCCGGCCGTTCGTGGACGTGGTGGTGGACCAGGCGGAGCAGAAGGGCACCGGCCGCTGGACGGTGCAGATCGCGCTGGACCTGGGGGTCCCGGTGTCCGGCATCGCCGAGGCGGTGTTCGCGCGGTCCCTGTCCGGGCACGCGGCGCTGCGGGAGGCCTCGCGGGGGCTCGCGGGTCCGTCGGCCTCGCCGCTGGGCGAGGAGGAGGCCGCGGCCTTCGCGGACCGGGTCGAGCAGGCGCTGTACGCGTCGAAGATCGTCTCGTACACCCAGGGCTTCCACGAGATCGCCTCGGGCAGCGAGGAGTACGGCTGGGACATCGACCTGGGCGCGGTCTCGGCGATCTGGCGCGGCGGCTGCATCATCCGGGCGGCGTTCCTGGACCGCATCCGCGCCGCCTACGACGCCCGGCCCGACCTGCCCAGCCTGCTGTCGGACGAGACGTTCGCGCGGGAGATCGCGGACGCCCAGGACGACTGGCGCGAGGTGCTGGTCGCGGCGACCCGGCAGGGCGTGCCGACGCCGGGCTTCGCGGCGGCCCTCGCGTACTACGACGCCCTGCGGGCCGAGCGGCTCCCGGCGGCGCTGACGCAGGGGCAGCGGGACTACTTCGGCGCGCACACCTACCGGCGGACGGACCGGGAGGGCTCGTTCCACACGCTGTGGGGCCAGGACCGGTCGGAAGTCTCCGCGTAGGGGTGGTGCCGACGGGCCCCGCTCCGGTTCCGGGGCGGGGCCCTTTCCACGTTTTGGGGCAGGCGCACTCCGGGGTTCCGGAGCGGGCCTTCCGGCGGGGACCCCTCGGGCCGGTGGGAGCGCCCGCGGTCCGGGGCGTGCCGTGGGGCTGCGGGCCCGTACCCGCCGTTGGGCCGGGCGGGGCCGCCCGTCGGGACGCGGGCCCAGGGCTCCGCGCCGGTGCGCCGGGGTGCCGAGCTTGGTGCCGGAAGCCGGGAGCCCGGGGCGGGTGTGCGGGAGCCCCGGCCGGGGTGCCCGGAGCCCGGGGGCTCCGGGCGAAGTCCCGCGCCCCGGACCCGGCGTCCTGGCGGGGCTCAGGTCATCGCCGCGCGGTCCGGGTGAGCGGCGGGCCGGGCTCGGGGTTCGGCACGGGTTCGGGTCCCGGCGGGATCGGGGACGGCGAGGGCTCCGGAGGCCCCGGGGGCGGAGGCTGCGGGCCCGGCGGCGGTGTGGGCCGCGGGCCCGGCCCGGGTCCCGGGGGCGGCGGGGGCACGGGCCCCGGCGGCTCGGGAGGCGGTCCCGGGGCGGGGCGGGGCTCCGGCTCCGGGCCGGGGGCGGGCCCCGGTGTGGGGCCCGGCGGTACGGGGTCCGGGTGGGGGTCGGTCATGGCGCTGTCCTCCGGCCTGTCGGTCGACTCGGGCTCTGGACCTGTCCCCCGCCTACCCGGCCCCCGGTACCCCAGTCACGCCCCCGGGTGAACGCCCCGGACCCGGGTGGCGCAGGGGGCGCACGCCGTCGCGCGGAGCGGGCGGGGGCGCGGCACGACGGGGCCGGCCCTGTGCCTTCGTCTTCCGCTTCCTTCCGCGCGGGCGCGCGCGGGGCGCGAACGGGCGCGAGCGGCAGCGAGGGCCCGCCCGCGTGCGCCCGCGCGGAATCCGCCGGGGCCGTGGGCTGGGCGGGACGACGCCGATCGCCCGACGTACCGCGGCCGGTCCGCGGAGGGACCGGCCGGTGCCGGGTCAGAAGCGGTCCGGGTGGGCCTTGAGCCAGTCCTTGGCGGCGCGCAGCAGGTCCGGATCGGGCGTGGGCGCCTCGTCCGGGTGGCGTTCGGCCCACTTCACGACGTAGGGGCAGAGCGGGGCGACCACGGTCCCCTCGCGACGGGCCGTGGCATACAGCTCGCGGGCCAGTGAGCCCGCGATGCCCCGGCCCTCGTGGGCGGGCTCGACGACCGTGTGCACGGGGACGAGGGCGCTGCCGGGGGAATCGAGGACGAAGTACTCGACGCGGCCGACCACCTGGCCGTCCTCCAGCGCCTCCAGGCGTCCGGCGGACCGGTCGTCGCGGATCTCGATGTCGCTCATGGTCTCGCTCCTCGTCGCTGCGGGGCCCTGCGTCAGGAGGACACGGCGTGGGGGCTGCGCTCCTGGTCCGATCCGGGCACCGGTGCGGACGGATCGGCCCCGAGGGCGACGATACGGTTGCCTGCGTCGACGTGCACGATCCGGGGCCGCAGCTCCCGCGCCTCGGCGTCGGTGACCTGGGCGTAGCTGATGAGGATCACCAGGTCGCCGGGGTGCACGAGGTGGGCGGCGGCGCCGTTGATCCCGATGACCCCGGACCCGCGCTCGCCCTCGATGACGTACGTCTCCAGACGGGCACCGTTGGTGATGTCCACGATGTGCACCAGCTCGCCGGGGAGCAGATCGGCCGCGTCGAGCAGATCGGCGTCGATGGTGACGGACCCCACGTAGTGCAGGTCGGCCTGGGTGACGGTGGCGCGGTGGATCTTGGACTTGAACATTGTACGAAACACGAAGAAGCTCCCGTTTTGTCTGCTCCCTGCCTGCTTCGCAGGTCAAGGGCGGTGCCCGCAGCGTACAACCATTCGCATGTCCGGTCAGCTGTCGCCAGGTGCCTCAGGACTCGCACTGACCCTTTGCCGGCCCTCCTGATGATCAGTCATGCCGGGATCGAACCGACCCATGCTCTCGGCTCCGACCACAAGAGGGCGTCGCAAGGCAAGCGCCTGCTCAGGGAAGGATCGGAAACGAGGACGGGCCGTCGGTGGACTGGTCCCGGGGAGTCCCCGGGTACTTCGTCGACGACATCGACAGCCGCGCGCTGGACACACCTGCGCACAGTCCCGGACGGTGGCGTCGGGCGGCGCGAGATCGGCGCCGGGTGGGGTGCAACCCCTCGCCCGGCATTGGTGTTTCATTCGGTGATGGACGAGAAGGCCGAGCGGCAGTTGACCGAGCTCCTGGTGGCGAACCTCGAGGGCGGCTTCACCGAGCTGGTCAGGGTTCACGGCAGGGCGGTGTACACCTTCCTGCTCCGGGTCTCCGGTTCGGCCACCGAGGCCGACGACCTGGGGCAGGACACGTTCCTGCGCGCCTACACAGCCTTACAGGACCACGGCCCCGAGCGCCGGCGGGCTCTCAGGCCGCGTGCCTGGCTGCTCGCCATCGCGGCGAACGTGTGGCGCAACCACCTGCGCACCTGTTCCCGGCGGCCCGCCCTGGCCGGGGTGTCCGTGGATGACACCCCCGCCGCCTGGAACGACCACAACCCGGGGCCGGAAGAGCTGGCCGCCCTCGCCGACGATCGGCAGGGGCTGGTCACGGCGCTGCTGGAGCTGCCGGAGCACCACCGCACGCCCGTGGTGCTGCGGCATGTGGTGGGGCTGAGCTACACGGAAGTGGCCGAGGTGCAGCAGTGCGCGGTCGGTACGGCCAAGGCGCAGGTGTCCCAAGGCCTGAGAACTCTGCGCCGGCTGCTGGAGCCGGAGACAGCCGTGCTGGAGGAGGTGACGCCATGAAGAGCGACCACGAGGCACCGGACGCGGCCCAGCCCGAGCTGGCCGGGCTCACCGCAGAACCACCGGCGGACTTCGCCGTGCGCGTGCTGCGGCGCGTCGGCGTTCCGCGCGAGACCTACGACACCTATGTCCGCCTCGACACGGCCGTCGGCGGCCTCTTCGTGGCGGCGAGCCCGGAGGCGGTGACCGGCGCCGCGCTGGACACGGGCGGGCTGACCGCGACGGCCTTCGAAGAGCTGCACCGTGCCCGGACCGGCCGTTCGGCCCTGCGGTCGGCCAGGCCGTTCCCGGGCGTCGCCACCGCAGTGCGGACCGGACGCGCCCGGCGGCTGCACATCGACTTGTCCCCGTACGGCTCGGTGGAACGGGCGGTGCTGGAGGCAGTCCGCGCCGTCCCTGTCGGGCAGCTGCGCCCGGTCGGCTGGATCGCCCAGGAGGCCAGGACGGCGCCGGAGGCCGTGGTCGGGGCCCTGGCCCAGAACCCGGCCGCGGTACTGATCCCCTGCCACCGCGTGACGTACGACAACGGCACACCTTGCGACGCCGCCCACCTCCCCGGCGTGGGGGACGCGCTGCGCGCCACAGAGGGCATCGACCTGCGGCGGATGGCGGAACTGCACCGGCGCGGAGTGGTGTTCCTCGGCAGCGACACGACACGGATCTACTGCCACCCGACCTGCGCCCACGCCCGCCGCATCACCCCGCCCCACCAGGTGCCGTTCCGTACCGCGCGCGAAGCCGGACTGGCCGGGTACCGCGCCTGCAAGAGCTGTCGGCCCGTCACCGTGTGACGGCCACCGGAACCCGACGTCCATGAGAAAGACGGAGTTGCATCGTGCGAACCAGTGACATCCCTGGCGACACCACGGCGGCGTTCGCGGTCTACCCCACGACACTGGGGCGGCTCGTGCTGGCGGCCACGACCGACTCGCTCGTGATGTGCTGCTACGGCACCCTTGAGGATGCTGTGGCCCGCGCCACCCGGTCGGGGCTGCGGACCGTCGAGGAGGAGCACGCGGATCCGGCCCCGCGGAAGGTGCTGCAGGAGGCGCGCACCCATCTTGACGCCTATCTTGTCGGCGCCCGTCGCGACTTCACCGTGCCGGTGGACCTGCGGCTTGCCACCCCGTTCAGCCGCCGGACCGTCATGGCGCTGGACGCGTTCGTGCCGTACGGGCACACCGCAACCTACGCGCAGCTGGCCGAGGCACTGGAGCGGCCGCGGGCCGGCCGCGCGGTCGGGAAGGCGCTCGGCGCCAACCCGCTCTGCGTCGTGCTGCCCTGCCACCGGATCGTCGGTTCCGGAGGCAGCCTGAACGGATACGCGGGCGGCTTGGCCGCCAAGCGTTTCCTGCTCGGTCTGGAGGCTCAGAACAGTCCGACAGGCCCTTGACCGGTGGGCGCCGGTAAAAGCCCCCGTCACCGGCGCCCACCGCCCTTTCCCTGTCGCCTTCGCCTTCGCCCACCCTCTTTGGAGACCCGAGCCCGTGAACGCCTACGACACCCCGCCACTGCCCGGGCTCACCGAGCCGGCACCCGCCGGCCTGCCGACCGCCGACAGCAACGGGCTTCCCGCGCTGCGGCACCTCGACTGGCCCGCTCTCGTGGCAGAGCTGGATGCGGACGGCGTCGCACTCACCCCGCCCCTGCTCACCCCCGGGCAGTGCGCGCAGGTGAGGGCGATGTTCGACGAACCGGGGCTGTTCCGCAGCACGGTGACGATGGCCCGGCACCGGTTCGGCGAGGGGTCATACCGCTACTTCGCCCACCCGCTGCCCGAACTGGTCCTCGCCCTGCGCCAGCAGCTGTACCCACCCCTGGCGCACATCGCCAACACCTGGGCGGCGCGGCTCGGCGAGCCGGAATTCCCCGGCCTTCACGAGGACCTCGTCGCGGCCTGCGCCGCCATGGGCCAGCACCGGCCGACCCCGCTGCTGCTGCGCTACGAGCAGGGAGGTTACAACTGCCTGCATCAGGACGTGTACGGGGACCTCACGTTCCCGCTCCAGGTGGCGGTGCTGCTGGACGAGCCGGACCGGGACTTCACCGGGGGCGAGAGCGTCTTCGTGGAGCAGCGGCCGCGCGCCCAGTCCCGGCCCATCGTCCGGCGGCCGGAACAGGGGCAGGGCCTCGTCTTCGCCGTCCACCACCGACCCGTGCGGTCCGCGCGCGGCTGGAGCCGGGTGATGCTGCGGCACGGGGTGAGCACCGTGCACAGCGGGCGGCGCCATGTCCTCGGCGTGATCTTCCATGACGCCCGGTAGGACCCCCGAAGTGACCGTCCCTCCCGAAAGGGCAGCTGCCGTCGAGCGCGGTGACGTCAGTGGTTACCGACGCTTCCGGGCGGGGCTGTCTCCCCGGCTGCCGGATCGTTCCTTCGCGGTACTCGGCCGCACAGAGCACGACGACGTGCGGCAGGCGCGGTCAGCCAGAACCACGGCCGCGCCGTGGGGACGAGGGCCACCACGGGACGCGGGGGTGAGCCCGGCCGAGGCGGATCTCGGGAGGAACGCCGTCGGCCCGCACATGGACGTGTTTCGTCGCGGACGGATCACGCCGCTGGAACGCGGCGTGGCCGTCCTGCCACTGCCTGGTCAGGCGGGCCACCGTCGCCGCAGGCGGTGGTGACCGCCGCGCCACCGGGGCCCACTCACGCTCGTCTCGCTCGGCGGCCGGTTCGGTTGCGCCCTGGCCGGCTTCCGCCCCCGGCGAGGCGGTGAGCACACGCCTCTCGCCCTCGCGGACGACCCACAGATCCTGAGCACTGCTCGACCACTGCGGCGAACTTGCGTACGACCGCTGCACCGCTCTGTTCTGCCGCCTCGCCCCCGTGAGCCGGAAGTCGCTGCAACAGCGCAGGTCAGCACCGTTCCTCCCGCCCCGGAAACTGCCTCTCCCGCTGAAGAATCACTGAAGAACCACAACAACGCGGTTACGTACGGTCGCTGTGTGACGGCAGGAGGCTTCCCAGACCTGCCTCGCACCACTGTCGAACGGCGAGTCAGCGTAAGGAGCAGTGGCACTACATGCAGCACCTACAAGAGGCACGGCCCACGTCGGCCGAACACGAAGCCCGGACGGACTTAGCGGCCATGCCGACGAACGGCTCGCCGTACCGCCTGGGCGCGGCCCTCCTGGAATCGCTCGCGCAGGAGATGAGCGCACTCGCCGAGCAGGCGTCCGCGCTGCTGAGGACGCCGCCGGAGAGCCTCTCCCTGGACGCGGACATCTCCACGCAGATCGTCCGCAGGAATGTTCCACGCTGGCATTTCGCCATGCTCAACGACACCGAGCGCAACGAGGCCCTCGTCGCCGCCCTGGAGCGGGGCATCCCGGCCGGCGCGACCGTGCTGGACATCGGCTCCGGCAGCGGGCTGCTCGCCATGGCCGCGGCCCGGGCCGGCGCGAGCCGGGTGTTCACGTGCGAGATGAACCCGCTGCTGGCCGAGGTCGCCCGGAACGTCGTGGACGCGCACGGCCTGACCGATGTGATCACTGTCATCAGCAAGCCGTCCACCGCGCTGGACGCGGGACGGGACCTCGGCGGACCGGTGGACGTCCTCGTGTCCGAGATCGTCGACTGCGGTCTGATCGGTGAGGGCCTGCTGCCCTCCGTGCGCCACGCACGCGAGCACCTCCTGGCGCCGGATGGGATCATGCTGCCGTCGGCGGCCCGGCTGTACGGCAAGCTGGTGAACAGCGAGGCGGTACTGAAGCTGAACCAGGTCACCACGGTCAGCGGCTTCGACGTCTCGCTGATGAACACGCTCGCCACCCGCAGCCACTTCCCGGTACGGCTCGACACCTGGCCGCACCGGTTCCTGTCCGAGGCGGCACCAGTGCTGGGGTTCGACCTGGCGCGCGACGCCCTGGAGCCCGGCGAACGCAGCCTCGAGTTCCTCGCCACCGCGGACGGGGAGGCCCAGGCCCTCGTGGTCTGGTTCGAGCTGGACATGGGCAACG
Source organism: Streptomyces sp. SID8352 (assembly GCF_009862265.1). Taxonomy (GTDB): domain Bacteria; phylum Actinomycetota; class Actinomycetes; order Streptomycetales; family Streptomycetaceae; genus Streptomyces. The sequence continues at coordinate 109,283 of NZ_WWGX01000089.1, forward strand.
GAATCGTCCTGTCCAACCCCCTGGACAACCCCCGCTCGCACTGGATGCCGGGCTGGGTCCCGCTGGAGAAGCCCGTGCTGACCAAGGCGGGCGAGACAGCCTCCCTCCGGCTCCGTTGGAGCGACTTCACCCTCCGCGTGAGCCTCTGACACCGCCTCGCCTGGCGCCGGAGACGTACCGGTGACGGCCCAATTCCGAACCACGATCAGGGAGCCAGCGATGAGTCACGTCCCCACGCATGTCCCGTTCGAGCTGAGCGGCGCGGAACTGCGCGACGCGGTGGTGCAGTACGCCACCGCCCCGGTCTACCACGACAACCTGGACTGGTTGAACCACGACAACCCCTACCGCCGGCAGCTCAGGCCGCAGGTCCTGCCCCACCTCGACTACGACAAGGTCCCGGCCCGCGAGAACATACTCAACTACCCGAGCCTGGCCGTGCAGCGCCTGCTGACCAGCATCTACGAGGCCGACCTCGTGTTCTTCCCCAAGTCCGGCCTGAAAGGGAAGGAGGAGGACTTCCGGGCGTTCTACAGCCCCGGCAACCGGGCGCTCGGCGAGCGCATCCGGCCGGCGCTGGAACGGTACGCCTTCGGTTTCCTCGACGAGGAGGTGGAGACGTCCGGCAAGTGGACGGCCAAGAGCCTCGACGCCTACCTCGACTCCCTCGACACCAGCGGCGACGAGGAGCCGTCGCCGTCGGAGAAGGCCATCCGGAACTCCTCCGACCCTCAGCGCGCGGCCCGGATGTGGCTGGTGCAGTTCGCACCGGACTTCCTCTCCGAGGCATCTCCGATGATGCGCAACGTGCTCGGCTACTACGGCCCCGCCCAGTCCGAGTGGTTCAAGGTCGTCATCGACGAGTACGGCTACGGCGTCCACGACACCAAGCACAGCACCCTGTTCGAACGGACCCTGGAGTCGGTCGGCCTGGAGTCCGACCTGCACCGCTACTGGCAGTACTACCTCAACAGCAGTCTGCTGCTGAACAACTACTTCCACTACCTGGGTAAGAACCACGAGCTGTTCTTCCGCTACGTGGGCGCGCTCTACTACACCGAGAGTTCCCTGGTCGACTTCTGCCGCCGTGCCGACCGGATGCTGCGGGACGTATTCGGCGACGCGGTGGACACCACCTACTTCACCGAGCACGTCCACATCGACCAGCACCACGGCCGGATGGCCCGCGAAAAGATCATCAAGCCGTTGGTCGAGGCCCACGGCGAGGGCATCGTCCCGGAGATCGTGCGCGGCATCGAGGAGTACCGGGTGCTCCTGGACGTCTCCGACTTCGACTTCTCCGAGCAGATCGCCTGGATGGACGCCCAGCCGGAGCTGAAGAAGCTGCACGACCCGGTCTTCGAGGGGCTGAAGCAGGGCAAGGTCGACGCGCCCGTCGCGCATCTTGTCGAACCCCGCGGCGAACTGTCCAACACCCACTGCCACGACGGTGACGAGCTGTGCCACATCGTCTCCGGCACCATGCGCTTCGAGAGCGGGCTCGGCTCGTCGCTCACGCTCCAGGCCGGCGAGGGCGTGGTCATCAAGCGCAACCGGCTGCACGGCGCCAACATCGAGTCGGACGAGTGCGTCTACGAGATCCACTCGGTGGGGGACTACCGCAAGTGCCTGTCGTGACCTTCCCTGCCTCGGGGCGGGACAACTGTGTGGTCGTCGCCGGAACACCGTACGTCTACGCCACGGTCGGCGGCCAGGGCTTCGTGATGCGGGCCCAGTGCCCGCACCGCAGTGGCCCCCTGCACCTGGCCGACACGGCCGAGGACGGCGTCCGGCTCGTGTGCCCGTGGCACGAACGCAAGACCTCCGTGGCCCGGATGCGCGCGGAGATCCCGGCCGTACGGGTGGGTGACCAGGTCACCGCGGTCTTCCCCGACCGGCCGCCGACCCGCGGCTGGCCGGCACCGCCGACGGCCTGCCCGGGCGTGACCCTGGAGCACCGGCCACTGTCGCCCGCGCTGTCACGCCAGCGCGCGGCAGCCACCTGACCCGCCGACGACTGCAACGCCCCGGAGCCGGCCGGTGTTCTACAAACGGGCCGGTGCGTGCGCCGGGGGTCACGTGACCCCCGGCGCACGCACCGGCTCACGAGAGACGACATGCGAGGAGAGCGGAACATGGGCAGGGACGGTGGAAAGCCGCTGCTGCTGCTGATCGGCAGTAGTGCCCGGCGCAGCCGGGAGTTCATCCTTCGGACGGTGAGCCGACGCTATGCGCTCTGGCTGCTGCAGCCGGCCCCGGTGACCTGGGAGGAGCCCTACGTCGTCGGCAGCACCCAGGTCGACAACACCCGTCCCGAACTACTCATGGAGGCTGCCCGGGCCATAGCCGCCGAGCAGGAGGTGGCCGGCGTGTTCTGCTACGACGAAGGACTCGTCACTCCGGCGGCCCACGTGGCGCAGTCGCTCGGCCTGCCGGGGAATTCCCCCGAGACGGTCGTCGCCTGCCGGGACAAGAACGCCACCCGGGTCGCGCTGGAGCGCGCCAGGGTCGCCCAGCCGGCCTCCATCGGCGTGCGCTCCCTGAACGAGGCACGGGACGCGGCGGAGAAGCTGGGCTTCCCGGTCGTCCTCAAGCCACGTGGCCTCGCCGGCGGCATGGGCGTGCGCCGGGCCGACGGGCCCGACGAGGTGGAGAGCGCCTACCGGGCGGCGTCCGGTGCCTCCTACCCGGGCGTTCCCGTTTTCGAAGTGTCCGTGCTCGTCGAGGCGTATGTCGACGGCCCCGAGATCAGCGTCGACGCCGTCTTCTTCGAGGGAGAGTGCACCCCTCTGGCGGTGGCCCGCAAGCAGGTGGGCCTCGCGCCCTTCTTCGAGGAGACCGGCCACGAGGTTGACGCGGCCGACCCGCTGCTGTCCGATCCGCACCTGCTCGAGGCGCTGCGGGCCAGCCACGCCGCGCTGGGCTTCCACACCGGTGTCAGCCACACCGAGTTCCGCCTCACCGCGAACGGCCCGCGCCTGATGGAGGTCAACGCCCGCCTCGGCGGCGACATGATCCCCTACCTCGGCGAGCTCGCCACCGGCGTCGACGTGGCGATGGCGGCGGCCGACGTCGCGGCGGGCCGGCGCCCGGAGACGACGCCGTGCCGGCGCCGTGCCGCGGCGATCACCTTCCTGTACCCCGAGCGGGACGTCGAGATCGACGCGGTGACCGTGCACGAGGACCGGTTCCCGCCCGAGATCCACAGCGCCGACGTGATGGCCGACCCGGGGGCTGTGCTGCGGTTGCCGCCGCGCGGCTACATCTCCCGCTACGCCAGAATCATCTCCCTCGCGGACACGATGGATCAGGCCCGGACGGCACTGCTGAAGGCGCCGGTGCTCGTTGAACTCGCGGGCCGGCCGGTGGAGGAGTCGTCCTGATGGCCGCGACCGGACAGAAGTCCTCCGAACCCGGTGGGGCTGGCCACCCGTCGGTCCTGCAGACCCTGCGCGGGATCCCGGGCCCCATCTGGCTCGTGCTCGTCGGCATGCTGGTCAACCGGCTCGGCAATTTCCTCCAGATCTACCTGGTGCTCTACCTCACCGCGAAGGGGTTCTCCGCGACCGAGGCGGGCCTGGCGCTGGGCGCCTACGGCGTGGGCTCCGTGATCGGCGTGCTGGTGGGCGGTTCGGCGTCCGACCGCATCGGCTACGCGTGGACCATCGTCGGCTCCATGGCGCTCGCCGGACTGGGCACGCTGAGCCTGCCCCACCTGGGCAGCCTGCCCCTGGTGATCGCGGTGGCCGCGTTCATCGGGCTTCTGGCGCAGATGTACCGGCCGGCCTCCTCAGCCCTGCTGGTGGAGCGCACCCCCGAGGACCACCACGTGATGGTGTTCGCCGTCTACCGCATGGCGTTCAACCTCGGCACCACGGTCGGCCCACTGCTCGGCGCGCTGCTGATCAGTTACTCGTACGACTTGATCTTCTATCTGGAGGCGGCGGCGCAGTTGGTGTTCGCCGCCTTCGCCCTGATGCTGGCGCGTTCCGGGAACACCGCGAGGCCGGTCGAGCACGATGCGAAGGGCCCGACCCGGTCGTACGCCGCCGTACTTCGGGACACCCGGTACATGATGTTCCTGCTGGCGTTGTTCCTCAACGCCGTCGTCTACATCCAGCACACCTCCGCCCTGCCGCTCCAGATCAAGGCCGACGGACACGGCGTGGCCCTCTACTCCGGCCTGCTGTCGCTGAACGCCGTCATGGTCATCTCTCTGGAGCTACTGTTCACGAAGTACGTGCAGCGTCTTCCCGGCAGGGTCGCCGTGGCGCTCGGCGTCGGCCTGGTCGGCGTCGGGATGAACCTGTACGTTGCCGGGCCCAGCATGGCCATGTATGTCGTGGCGACGGTGGTGTGGACAGTGGGCGAGATAATCGGCACCCCGACTGCCTCGGCCTGGCCGGGCCGGATCGCCCCCGAGCACCTACGGGGCCGCTATATCGCCGCCGCCGCCTTCCCCATGCAGATCGGCTACGCGATCGGCCCCGTGCTCGGCGTCGCCGCCTGGCAGGCGTCGTCGGCATCGGTGTGGTGGCTGTCCGGACTGCTCACCGTGGGTGCCGTGGCCGCGGCCCTGGTCGGCATGAGCGTGCCCCGCGCGGGCACCGGCGCCGGTGCCGCCCCGGCTGACAAGCAGGCCGACGAGCCCGCCGGGCGGAAAGGCGGCCCGGTCGCCGCCGACACTCCCTGATCCGTCCCAACCCTTGATCCGTGCCGCGCGTTCCGGCACCTGTACTCGGAAGTGAGCGAGCTGCGCATGGCGTACGCAGAAGGCATCGAAAAGTTCGTGGAAACGGTGAACGGCGCGCTGCCGCCCGACTTCTACACCTACCCCGTCGAACGGCAGCGCGTCCTGTACGACTCTCTGACCGAGGTGCTGCCCATCCCCGTCCCCGAGGGTGTCTCGCACTGGGACGCGACCGTGGTCCACGAGGGCCGCACGGCCCGCGTCCGCATCTACGAGCCGGCCGAACGCGGCGACCACGCCGTGCTCTTCTACATCCGCGGCGGCGGCTTCGTCATCGGCTCGCTGCACAGCCACCACAGCCTGGTCGCCGAACTGGCCGCCCGCACGGGGCTGGTGACCATAGCCCTGGACTTCGACATGGCGCCGGAGAACCCGTTCCCCGGTCCGCTGGAGGACTGCTACACGGGTCTGTGCGGCACCCTCGCCAGCCTTCCCGCGCTCGGGCTCGGCGACCTGGACCCGGACGGCGCAGTGGTCTGCGGCGAGAGTTCCGGCGCCAACATGGCGGTGGTGCTATCGATGATGGCGCGCGACCGCGGCGGCCCTCGGCTGCGCGGCCAAGCCGTGATCAGCCCGGTCCTGGACTTCACCCGTTGGCGCCACGGTGGAGAGGACGCGCCCCTGCTCTCCGGCGGCGAGATGGAGTTCTACACGGCCTGCTACTGCCCGCAGCCCGAGCAAGCCGCAGACCTGTACGTCTCGCCGCTGCTGGAAGGAGCGTTCCACGGCCTGCCGCCGGCCTACATCGTCGGCTGCGAGATGGACTCCCTGTGCGTGGACGCGGAGAAGTACGCAGCCCTCCTCGAGGAGAACGGCACGCCGGTGATGTATGTGCGGGAGGACGGGCTGGTGCACGCCCCGGTGCGCGCCCGGCGGGTCAGCGAGCCCGCAGCGGACTTCTTCGCCCGTTACTGCACCGCCGTTTCCGCACTGGCACGGAAGGAGGCCGCCGATGGTGAACGCTGACGTGCGCGGGGACCGAGGGCAGGGCCCCTGCGTCGTCATTGACCCCTACTCCTCGGGGGCCCTGTTCACGGAGGCCCTGCGCAGTCAGGGTGTCCCGGTCGCGGCGGTGGTGAGCAGCCCGCGCCCGCCCGAGGCGTACGTCTCCTCCTACCGGCCGCAGGACTTCCCCGACGTCATCGTGTACGACGGGGACTTGGACGATGTCGTACGACGGGTGCGGGCGCTGGACCCGCGCTGTGTCATCGCCGGCTGCGAGTCCGGCGTGGAACTGGCCGAGCGGATCGCCCCCCGGGTGCTGCCGGAGCTGAGCAACGCGCCGGGACTGGCCGAGGCACGCCGGGACAAGAGCCGTATGGCCGCAGCCGTGCGGGCGGCCGGGCTGCCGGTCATCCCGCAGATCTGCACCGCGAACGTCGAGGAGGCGGCCGCCTGGCTGGAGAGCGAGGGCCTGATCGGGGCTGACCTGGTGATCAAGCCGCCGAAGAGCGCCAGCACCGACGGCGTGATCAAGGTGCGGCGCGGGACGGACTGGCAGGCCGTGTTCGAGCGGCAGATCGGCCGGATCAACCAGTTCGGAGAAGTCGACGACCGGCTCATCGTGCAGAAGCTCGTCACTGGCACCGAGTACGTGGTGGACACTTTCAGCCACGACGGCAAGCACTCCCTCGTGGACGTGTGCTCGTACGACAAGGTCGACAACGGCCCCCACATGGCCGTCTACGACACCATGCGGTGGCTGCCTCCGGACGAGCCCGTCGTCGCGCCCCTCGCCGAATACGCGTTCGACGTACTGGACGCGGTGGGTGTCCGCTTCGGCTCCGCCCACGTGGAGGTGATGGGAACCGCGGACGGGCCGGTGCTCATCGAGCTGGGCGCCCGTCCGCACGGCGGCGGTCAGCCGCGGTTCAACCGCAACGCCACCGGCGACAGCCAGATCGACCGGACGGTGCGCTGGCTGACGGGGGGTGAACTGCCGCAGGGCTACGAGCTTTTGACCCACCAGATGTGCGTGTTTCACATGGTCCGCCACTCCGGGACCGTGCGCGACACCGCGGTCCTGGACGAGATCCGGACGCTGTCGAGTCACCACTTCTCGGTGCAGAACCTGTCCGACGGTGACCACGTTCCCGTCACCAAGGACTTGGTCGACAGTCTCAACTTCGGCTTCGTCATCCTCGCCCACCCGGACGAGGAAAAGATCAAGCGGGACTACCGGATCATCCGTGCCCTGGAACAGAAGCTAGTCATCGAAGAGCCGTGATCAACGCCATCGCGTTCCTGACGAGTTCCCTGGTAGTGATCATGGCGCCGGGTCCCGACCTGGCCCTGATGACCCGCCTGGTGCTGGCTGGTTCGCCGCATACGGCCGCTCCCGCCGCGTTCGGCATGATCGCGGCGGGAGCCCTCCAGGTGGCCCTGGGCGCCCTGGGGCTCGCCGCGCTGCTCGCCGCCCGCCCGGACCTGTTCACCGCCGTCCGGTGGGCGGGCGCCGCCGTCCTGTCGGTCTGGGCGTACCAGGCACTGCGCGCGGCACTGCGCACGGCCGCCACCGCGGCGCCCGGTCCCGAGGACCGGGCGGACAACCCACCGCGCGGCCGGTGGCGCGTTTTCGGTCTGGGACTGCTGTGCACCGGCTCCAATCCCAAGGTCGGCATCTTTCTGATGGCGTTCCTGCCTCAGTTCGTGCCGTCCGGCATGGATCCGACCGTCGGAGTGGTGGTCCTGGCCTGCTGCTACCTCGCCTTGGGGCTGGCCTGGCTCCTCGTGTGGATGAGGCTGGTGCACCGGCTGTCCCGGCACCTGAACTCCCCGTCGGCCCAGCGGCTCACCAGTGGGCTCACCGCCGCCGTCTTCGGCCTGTTCGCGCTGCGCCTGGCCCTCGGCGGATGACGATGCCGACAGCGGACCGCGGCCGGAACACCGGCTCGTACCCGCCGGGGCCGGGCCGCTCACACCGCCTGGAACTGCTCCTCCCGGTCGAGCAGCACCTTCGCGTACCGCAGCAGCGGGCCGGGCATACTGAACCGGCTGTGCGCGTACTCCCGCAGCAGGCTCGCGTCGACCAGCTGGTACAGGGACCACCGGGCCTCCGTCGGCGTCGTGCCCGCCGCGTCCGCCACGGTGTAGGCGGTGATGTGGGTGCCCTCGGTCCGGCCGAGCAGCCGGAACACCCGGCGCGCCGGCTCCGGCAGCGCCGCGTACGACAGCTCGAACGCCACCTGGACCGAGGACAGCAGGTCCCCCGGTAGGGAGGGCTGCCGGAAGAGCCCGGCCTCCTGCAGCTCTACGTAGTACTGGGCGATGCTGAGGCAGGGAGGCTGGGCCAGACGCGTCGCGAGGACCCGGATCACCAGAGGCAGCCCGTCGCAGTACCGGCTCAGGGCCATGGCGGCGAGCGACTCCGCCTCGGTCCGTTCCGGTCCCAGCAGCCGCCCGAGCAGCATCAGCGCCTCCTCGTCGTCGAGCGCGTCGACGGCGATCCGCCGTATGCCGTCCCTGGCGACCAGACAGGGCAGTGTGTTGCGGCTCGTGACAAGCACGGCGCACCCCGCATCGCCGGGAATGAGGGGGCGTATCTGATCTTCGTCGCGCGCGTTGTCCAGGACCACCAGAACCCGCCGCCCGGACAGCCGGGTGCGGTACAGGTTCGCGGCCTCGTCGAGGTGGTCCGGGATGTGCTCCCCGGGCACGCCGAGCGCGCGCAGGAACGAGATCAGGGCCGCCTGAGCGTCCAGGGGGCCTCTGCGCGCGTGACCGTGCAGATCGATGTAGAGCTGCCCGTCCGGGAAATGGTCCAGCACCCGGTGCGCCCACCGCAGTGCCAGCGCGGTCTTGCCCCCGCCGGGCGGTCCGGTGAGCAGCGCAGCCGGGACCTGGCCGTCCCGCTCGCCGGGGGCGAGGAGCATCTGGTTCAGCTCCTGGAGCTGGGCGGCGCGCCCGACGAAGTGCCGGGTCCTGGCCGGCAGCTGCGACGGCTTGACCTCGGGCGGCAGAGGAGAGGCCGACGGCCTGCTCTCCCGCAGGGCGTCCTCCGTCTGCCGGAACAGCAGCACACTCCTGGGCCAGCTCAGCTGCTGGAGCAGGACCCGCTGATGGACCTGGCGTATCTCCGGGCCGGGCTGCAGCCCCAGTTCGGCGTCGAGCCGCTGCGTAACGTCGGCGAACACCCGCAGCGCTTCGTACTGCTCCCCGCAGCTGGCCAGGGCCAGTATGAGCCGTGCCTGCAACCCTTCGTGCAGGGGGTCGTCCCCGGCGGCGGCGCGCAGGGCCGACACCACCTGCTCCGGTTGCTCGAACCGCAGCGCGAGGTCCGCGTACAGAAGCAGATTCTCGATCCGCTGACGGACCGCCGCGGTGGCCTCCGGGTGAAGGGCCAACTGCGGCTCGTCGGCGAGGATGGGGCCGCGCCAGCACTGGTGCGCGAGTGCCGCGAGCTCGTAGGCGACCTTCGCCTCCCCCTGAGCATGACTCTGCCGCGCCTTTTTCGCCAGGTCCCGGAAGCGGGTCAGGTCGACCTGATCGTGTCCGACCGACAGTGCATAGCCGGTCGGAGTGCGGATCAGGTAGGAGGCGGCTTGGCCCGCAGAACCGGAACCGGAGGAGCGCAGAAGTCCACGCGCCTGGCTCACGTACGTGTGGATCAGGTTCTGGTAAGAACGCGGTGGCTCCTTCGGCCAGAGGGTGCTGCCTATTACATCGAAACTGGCCGACTGCGGGTGGCACAGCGCCAGCAGTGACAATAAGCGTCGGAGCTTGAGAGAGCGTACGTCGCTCACGATGCCGCCGCGCTCGATGGTCAGATCGCCGAGAATGCCGATGCGCAGACCGCTTCTGTCTTGAGCGGCGGATTTCCGGCTGTTGGTCATGGATCGCCGTATCTCGTCGGCGTCGAGCCCGAGTACGACCGCCAGGGCGCGCAGGGTTCGGGCCTGCGGCTGTTCCACGCGCCCGCTTTCGATGTCACGCAGGGTCCGCACGCTGATCCCCGACGCCTCGGCGAACTGACGCTGGGTCATGCCTGCACTCTGCCGGAACGCGCGAACTCGGATGTGGAAGGGGAACGGTCCCCTCTGCTGGAGACGGTAACTGGTGGCTGCTCCGGCGCTCTGGAAGTTCGACATGGCCCCCCGCCGTTGAGTGATGACTCGGCACGTGATCAATGGTATTGAACGAGCTTTCGAGCCTCCTCCTCCCAACACAACTCGATCAACGAGTGATCATAGAATGATCAATTTCACACTGTAATTGACGTTCTCGTGAACGGTCGGGCGGATTGCAGAAAGCTCTGGCGTGACGAGGGGATTACGGTCGACGGTCATTGTCCGGAAAAGGAATTGACATACATTCGGAAGGGCGGCCCCCGAGGCGCCCGTCTGTCTGCCGGAACCCGGGACCGGGCTCTTCGGGTTCCCGTCCAGAGGGCGCCTCAAAGGCCTGTCAGCGGGCAAGTCCCTGGTAGCGGGGTGGTAACGCACGTTCGGAGGCTGGGGGTGTGGGCTGTGTACCCGTTACTCGACGGATCCCTCTGATCGGGAGCGGGAGATCATCAGGCTGCTGGTTCCGCAGGTCGAACCTGGTGGGTGCGGGCCCAGAGTGTGGGGATCTTGTTGCCGCGGCAGCGGTACGGGGGGACCGGGAGCGCGCTGATCTTCCGCAATCCTTCCGAGCGGGACCCGGGCATCTCTGCCCAGGTCTTCACCGCGGCAGGTCACCTGCTCAGCAAGCCGGGACACCTCCGCGCCCCGTGCTGACCGTTTGCTGACCCGAATGCCACCATCACGCCCTTGGCCTGCGTAAACACCCAAACGCTAGATCTTGGACTTGAACATGGTACGCAGCATCGGTGCACTCCAACGGGTAGGCTTCCTGCCTGCATTCTTGCAGGTCAAGGGCTCTTTTCACGCTGTGCAACGACTGGCCTGTCCGGGCGGCCGTCCTCCGTTCCTCCAGGACTCGTGCTGACCACTTGGCGCCTTCTCCGACGTCTCGCCGGATCCCGGCGTCCCGGCCCCCTCACGGCCGGGACCGGTCGGCTCCCCCACTCGACCCGACACTTCCCGCCACAGTGATGGAACCGCTCACCCGATGGATCAACCTTTCTGCGAAATAAGGCTATTGACGTCCTTTCTGGCCACTTTCGTCGTCTCCGCTGACCGCTGTCGCCGCCCGCGGCTTGGCTGTCCCCCGTGCCCGCCGCCGGGGAGAGGAAGCGGCGGGACCTTCACGAGGGGGAGGAATGACTGTCTGCAACCGATCACCCGCGCCGGCAGGGGCGGTGGCGGCCGTCGACTGACCACCGCCGGAGTCGGAGCCGTCCTGGCAACCCCCGCCGTGCTCGCCCTGGCCGCCGCTCCGGCCCAGGCCGCCCCGGCGCCACGCGGCACCACCAGCCAGGTCGACGCCGGCCTCGGCGGCGCCAAGCCCAACGGCGGGAGCACGAGTCTCGACGTCAGCGCCGACGGCCACTACGCACTTTCGTCTCGGACGCCGACAATCTGGCCGCACAGCTCTCCACGGGCCAACAGGTGTACGTCCGGGACCTGCGCCACCGCCGTACCGAACGGATCAGCGTGCTCACCGACGGCACCCCGATGCGGGGCCACGACGGAGTGATCAGCGCGAACGGCCGCTACGTCGCCTTCACCAGTACCGACCGCACCCCGGTGGACGGCCACAAGCCCATCGGGGACGCCAACATCTACGTCCGTGACCGCCGGACCGGCCGCACCGAGCTGATCAGCGCCGGCGACGGCACACTCGACCATTCCAAGCACACGGCCGACAGCCCGTCCATCAGCACAAACGGCCGCTACGTGGCCTTCGCCTCCACTCGCGCCGATCTGGTGCTCACCAAGGACACCATTTCGCTGAAACCGCATCCCCAGCCCTACAAGATCTAGGTGACCGCTGGACCCGCACCACCCGGCTGGTCAGCACCGCCGCGGACGGCTCGCCCCGCAGGTCCACCAACCCGACCATCAGCGCCGACGGCCGCACGATCGGCTTCAGCTCCACCGCCACCGACCTGCTCCCGGTGCCCGAGGGCCCGACCGAACCGGAGGACCCCGGCGACCCCGAGGACGGGCAGGACCTCACGGTGGCGCGTCTCGCCGGGTACTACGTCCGCGACCTGGCGACCGGCACCACCCGCGTCGCCGCCACCAACCCGGCCGGCGTACCCGCCCGGGCCGCCCTCGACGCCGTCATCAGCCCGGACGGGCGGACCGCCCCCTACTCGCTGTCCACGCCCAGCGCGCCACCCCGCAAGACCAACCATCTGGAGCTCTACGCCCGCAATCTGCGCACAGGCACCGTGAAGCTGGTCAGCACACCCCTCCCCGGCACCGGCACGACCAGCAGCTCCCACGACGGCGCCATCACAGCGGACAACCGCTGGGTCTACTTCACCTCCGACGCCGACAACCTGGTGCCCGGCCCGCACTATCCGTGGCGGAGCCCGGAAATCTTCCGCCACGACCTGCGCACCGGGCGCACCGAACGGGTGGCCACCACCCCGCGCGGCTCGGCAGGCAACGGCTACGCGCTCAACCCGTCCGTCGACGCCCGCGGCACCACGGTGGTTTTCCATTCCTCCAGCGGCAACCTGCTGCCCGGCGGCGACGGACCGGAGAGCAACCGCTACCACGTCTTCGCCCGCAGCATCCGGCACTGAGAGCCGTCCCGCGGTCCCCGGCCGGACGCGCGACACCGGCCACACCTCGCCCCGCTGTCGGGCGTCCGCACACACGGTGTGCGGACGCCCTCCGCCTCGCGGTGCTCCCCAGGCCCGAAGGGCGTGCCGGCACTCTCAGCAAGACCGGGCGGGGACGACTCCCGCTCGATCTGCCCGGACTCACGTCGTACCGTGCCGCGTTCGACCGGCGCCCGTGCCGTGGCGAGGCCCGGTTGGCGGTGCGCCGAGTGAGGGCGGGTTCACCGTCCGGCGGGCGTTCGAGTCCGATGGTGGCCCGGGGCCGACACCTTGCGGGGCGCGCTCGGTGAGGTCGGGGACATTCTGACGCCCACAGACCCGGACGGCGCGGTGGGGACAGGCTCGCACCCAGGTCGTGGATGCGGCCCGGCAGCCCGGGCGAGCCCTGTCCGCCGGGGACCCCCCGTCGGCCGCCTCAAGGGTGGGCGTTCACGCCCCTGAGCAGTCCGCCGGCGCCGCCCGGACCGGCTTCCCGACGGGCTGCCCGCTCCCCGGCGGCACTGGCGTGCCGTCCGGGATCCCCGATACGACGTGAAGTAAATTGTCCGGTTATGGGAGATATTCATGGAGTGGGGCGTCGATCCGTCCTCAAGGCCCTCCCCCTCGCGGGCCTCGCGGCGGCGGGCTGGGCTCCGCGGTCCGAGCGGCGTACACGGGCCACGGCGTCGTTCCCGCAGCCGGCCGTCTCGCTCCCGCGGCCGGTGGACGGCGCGGCGGTGACCGAGCAGGTCCTCGACGTCCGGTTCTCCGAGGTGACGGTACCGGGCCACGGCCGCATCACGACCCGCGCCTACAACGGCGCCGTCCCGGGGCCGACCCTGCGCACGCAGCGCGGAGGCGTCCTGCGGCTGACGCAGGTGAACGGGCTGCCGCCCAATCCGCCCCACACGGGGGAGCACAACATCCCGCACCACCCCAACAGCTTCAACCTGCACACGCACGGCCTGCACGTCTCCCCGTCCGGCCAGGCCGACAACGTGCTGCGCGAGTTCGCCCCCCGCACCGCCCAGGAGGCCGCCGCCGGCGGACCGGAGCCCCGTTACACGACCACCATCGACATCCCGGCCGACCACCCCGCCGGCACCTTCTGGTACCACCCGCACCTGCACGGATCGACCGCCGAACAGATCGTCGGCGGCATGGCCGGGGTGATCGTCGTCGAGGGCGACGTGGACGAGGTCCCCGAGATCAGGACCGCCGCCGACATCGTCGTCTGCATCGGCGAACTCAAGGTCAAGGACGGCGCGGTCCCCGCCTTCACCTCCGGCGACTGGGTGAACGGCGTCCCGTCCGTCTTCACCGTCAACGGCGCCGTCAACCCCACCCTCCAACTGCGCCCGGGCGAGGTCCAGCGGTGGCGGCTGGTCGCCGCGACCGCTTTCACCGCCCTGCGCCTCGACCTCACCGGGGACCAGGGGCGCCTCACGCTGCATCAGATCGCGCAGGACGGCATCACCTTCCCGCGCACCGTCGCCCTCGACGGCCTGGAGCTGGCCATGGGCAACCGCGCCGACGTCCTGGTCCGCGGCGAAACGCCCGGACGGTACGAGCTGCGCGCCGAGGGGCTGCCCGCACCGCTCATGACGGTCGAGGTCGCGGGGGATCCCGTCGAGCCGCCGATGCCGCTGCCGACCGCGCTGCCGCAGGGCAGGCCCTTCCTCGACGAGGCGGACCTCACCGATCCGGGCGCGAGCCGCGACGTGGTCTTCCACACCGACGCGCGCGTCTTCCCCGGAGCCTTCCCCAACGCCTTCCGCATCCTGGGATCGGGCGCGACCCCCGCGGCCCACCCGGGCACCGACCTCACCCGCGATCCCGCCCACGGCCTCTTCGACCCCGGGTACGTCAACCACACCCTGCGCCTGGGCACCGTCGAGCGGTGGACGGTCCGCACAGACGAGAGCCTGCACGGCCGCAACCACCCCTTCCACCTGCACACCAACCCGGTCCTGCTCACCCACCGCAACGGCCGCCGACTCGACCCGCCCGTCTGGCACGACACCATCGGCCTGACCGGCGGCACCCCCGGGGACTCCGTCACCTTCCTCGTCCGGTACGAGGACTTCACCGGCCACGCCATCGCCCACTGCCACCAGCTCCAGCACGAGGACCTCGGCATGATGCAGACCGTCGAGTACGTCGGCCCGTAGGCCCGTACCCGTACGGCCGTACACCCGTACGTCCGGGCGGGGTCCGGGCCGCCGTGCGGCCCGCTTCCGCCGGGGCGGCGCGCGCCAGTCCACCCGTCGGGGCGTTCGGCGAAAGGAACCCGAGGGAGGGTCACCCCTTCGGTCACCGCGTTCCGCATACGTCCACCGCCCCGGTCGACCTCGCCGACGAGCGCGCCCCCGCCGTGCGGCGGCGCACTGCGGGGGCGGGAGCGGCGAGGCGGTGTCAGGGGCCGGAGACCAGCCGGAGGTCCGTCTCGATGCCGGTGGCGCACTGCCGGAGGTGGGGCACCATGGCGCGCAGCTCGTCGAGGGTCCGGGTGCCCGTGCCGGCGGCGATGTCGGCGGCGGCGATGGGGACACCGGAGCGGTCGTGCACCGGGACGGCGACCGCGCGCAGGCTCTGGTTCAGCTCCCGGTCGGCGACGCAGTGACGCTCCTCCCGGGCCGCGGTGATGATCGCCCGGAGCTGCTCGATGTCGCGGACGGTGTGGCCGGTCAGGGGCTGGAGGTCGACGCGCTCCAGATAGGCGCGGAAGGCGTCCTCGTCCAGGCCCGAGAGCAGGACCCGGCCCATGGCCGTGGCGTAGGCGGGGAAGCGGGAGCCGACGGGGATGGACACGGTGATCACCCCCCGCACCGGTACGCGGGCGACGTGCACCACGTCGTCGCCGTCGAGCACGGAGAGCGCGGTCGTCAGCCCGGCCGAGCTCACCGGCCTGGCGCTCCTCCTCGCCTCGGACGCGTCGGGCTGGATGACCGAGGGCACCTACGTCGCCGACGGCGGCGCCGGCGCGCTGACCCAGGTCGTCAGCGACACCCTGCCGGGGCCGGAGGAGGAGTGATCCCGTCCGGCGGCGGTCGGCGGCGGACGGGACGCCCGGCCCCGCGCCGCCGTGCGGTGGGGACGAGGCCCTCTCAGTAGTAGCGCAGCAGGGCCGGCTCGGCGTACCGGGCGTAGACGTCCAGCACCGGGCGCTGGCGGGACAGCCGGGCCTTCTCGGCGCGGCGGATCGCCTGGAGCGTCACCAGAGCGTGGTCGAAGTCGTCGTTGACGACGTGGTAGTCGTGCTGGTCCACGAAGTTGAAGTCGCGCAGCGCCATGGCGTGCCGCAGCTCGCGCTCCTCGCCGTCCTCACTGCCGCGCCCGGCCAGGCGCTGGTCCATGAGGTCCACGCTGGGCGCCATCACGAAGACGCCGACGGTCCGTTCGGGGAAGAAGCGCCGCAGATTGAGGTAGCCCTCGGGGCAGTAGTCGAAGACCAGGTCCTGTCCCTCGGCGAGGGCCTTCTCCAACGGGGTGCGCAGGGTGCCGTAGTACTCGTCGTAGGACGGATGGATCCACTGGGCGAACTCCCCGGCGTCGGCCATCGCGAGGAACTCCTCCCGGTCCACGTGGTCGTAGTGCTCCTCACCGGCCCCGGAGCGGGGCTCGCGGGTGGTGACCGAGCGGGCGTGGCCCAGCGCGGGGTCGGCGCGGACCAGGGCCCGGGCAAGCGAGGTCTTTCCGGTGCCCGAGGGGCCGGAGAGGACGAGGAGCAGGCCGGTGGGCGCGATGCGGAACGGGGCGGCGTCGGGGGACATGGGCGTGGATCACCTCTGGATCGGGGGCGGTGTCGGTCACTGGGGGTCCGGTCCCGCGCCGGGGACGGCTCGGAGAGGGGCGGCGGGGATCCGTGGACCGCGTCCAACCAAGCCTGGTCACCCAGCGAACCTGAGGCAATGAGTTTCCGTCTCCTTCGGCAGGTGGATGACGGGAGGCAACGAGTTGCAGGAACAGTTACCCATCGACGACAGGCCGTCCTTCGGCCGCACGCTCCACGCCTACCGGACCGGCGGGGGGATGTCCTTGCAGGCGCTGGCGGATCTGGTGCACTACAGCAAGGGCCATCTGAGCAAGATCGAGAACGGTGACAAGCTCGCCTCCGCGCAACTGGCCCACAGCTGCGACGACGTCCTCGGCGCCGGTGGCGAGCTGGTGCTCGCGCACCGCAGGGCCGGTCAGGGGAGACCGCGGACGCGCCGTCGGCGACCGGCCCAACTGCCGATGGCTCCTGCCCCGTTCATCGGACGCACGACGCAACTGGCGGCGCTGGACGCCGTCCTGGACCGGTCGCACCAGCGCGGCGGTGAGGCGACGGGCGTCGTGGTGGTGGACGGCATGCCGGGGGTGGGGAAGACCGCGCTGATGCTCCAGTGGGCGCATCGGGTGGCCGACCGGTTCCCCGACGGCATCTTCTTCTACGACCTGCTGCCGCGCGGTGAGCCCGCGGACCCCGCGCAGGTGCTGGCGGCCTTCCTGCAGGCGCTGGGGGTCAGGGCCGACGACCTCCCGGGGGGCACGGCGGATCGGGCGGCGCTCTACCGCACGCTGCTGGCGGGGCGCCGGGTGCTCGTGGTGCTCGACAACGCGGTCGGCGCCGAACAGGTCCGGCCGCAACTGCCGGGAACGCCGGGCAGTCTGGTGCTGGTCGGCAGCCGGGACCGGCTGTCGGGCCTGGTCGCACGGGACGGGGCCACCCGGGTGTCGCTCAGGCCGTTGTCCACCTACGAGTCCTGCGAGTTGCTGCGCCAGGTGACGGGTCACCGGCAGCCGGCCGTGGACCCGGCGACGATGGCCAAGGTCGTGGGGCGCTGCGGGCACCTGCCGCTGGCCCTGCGGATCGCCGCGGAGAGCATGGCGGCGGGCGAGGACGGCCGCGCCCACTGGTCGGCGGACTCCGGGGGGTGGCTCGATCTGCTGTCCGCGGGCGGTGACGAGGTGGCTTCGGTCCGGGCGGCGTTCGAGCGCTCGTACCGGGCCCTGGAGGACGAGGCCGCCCGGGCCTTCCGGCTGCTCGGCACGCATGCCGAGGCCGGGATCTCGCTGGCCGCGGCCACGGTGCTGCTGGACACGGACGAGGCGAGCGCCTGGCGTCGGCTCGACGCCCTCTACCAAGTGCATCTGGTGGAGCAGCCCACTCAGGGGCGCTACCGCGTCCACCGACTGCTGCGGGCTTACGCGGCGGAGCTGGCCGCCGGGGACCGGCAGGCGTGCGACGAGGGTTCGCGCCGGCTGCTGGAGTGGTACCGGCGCACCGCGCAGGAGGCGCTGCGGACGCTCCTGAGCGTGGAACACGGGGAGGCGTCCGGCGCCGCGGCGAAGGCCGGCGCCGGTCCGGGCGGCGCGCCGCCGCCGGAGCACGCCTGGCAGTGGTGCGAGGCGGAGGAGTGGAACCTGCGCCTGGCCGTCGAGCACGCCGACCGCCTCGACATGGGCACCCAGTCGGTCGGTCTCGCGGACGTCACCACGCTCCTGGACCTTCTGCGGCACGGCGAGGGCCGGGCGCCCGGCCGGTTCGACGAGCCGCGCGACGCGGTCCGGGCGAGGCTCCGGCCGGTCCCCGCCGACCGCGACCACCGCAATCACGGCGGCCACGGCGGCCACGGCGGCCACGGCGGCCACGGCGGCCACGGCGGCCACGACAGTCTGGCGTCCGCCGCGGAATGACGTGCGGGAGGCGCGTGCCGCGAACGCGCGGACGTCCGTGACACACGCCCGGCCGGCTCAAGGGCCGGCCCCGAATCCGTCCGGCCGTGGGCTCGGCCCCGTCCCGTGCCCACGCGTGCCGCACCCGCCTCCTCCTGGGCCGGGAGGACCGCCGCGTTTCCCGGGCCTTTCGGATTGACGTCTCCCGTGGCCCCGAGCCTGTCGACCGGCGTCCGGGCGGGCACGGCGTTTCCCGAAGGAGGAAACGGGACAACGGCCCGTCGGACCGGGCGACTTCGGAAACCGCAGCTCTGCCGCCCGCTCCGTTTCCCGGGCGGCGCCGTGACGGCTCCGGGGACCGCCCGTACCGGGGAGATCTCCCTCCCGAGCAGGAAACGGGAAACCCCTTGAGCGGTCCGCTCCGGCCGGACGATGCTCCCACCACGACCACAGACGAAGGGACGGCTCGGCATGACCTCTGTCGCCACCCCGGGCGCGGGGCCGATTCCCGCCCGCGGCCCGCACCCCACCAACGGTGCCCCCGGCCCGCACCCCACCAACGGTGCTCCCGACCCGCACACCACGCACCACGGCCCCGGTACCGAGGGGGACCACCGGGTGCGGAACCTCTCGCTCGCCTCTCAGGGCCGTACCGGCATCCGCCTGGCGGAGCACGAGATGCCGGCCCTGATGGCGCTGCGCGAGCGGTACGCGGGCAGCGCTCCGCTCGCCGGTGCCCGGATCAGCGGCACGCTCCACATGACCGTGCAGACGGCGGTGCTGATCGAGACGCTGGTCGAGCTCGGCGCGCGGGTCCGCTGGGCGGGTTCCGACGTGCTGTCGACCCAGGACGCCGCGGCCGCCGCGGTGGCGGCGGGTCCGGGCGGCGGCCGGCCCGGGGTGCCGGTGTTCGCCTGGAAGGGCCAGAGCGCGGACGAGTTCTGGTGGTGCGTCGACCGCGCGCTGAGCTGGCCGGACGGGGCGGGACCCAACATGCTGCTGGACGACGCGGCGTGCGCCACCCTGCTGCTGCACCGCGGCGTCGAGGCCGAACGGACCGGCACCGTGCCGGTGGCCGCCCCGGACGACGACGAGTCGGAGGCCGGGCTGCTGCGGCTGCTGGCGGCCAGGGGCGTGACCGCGGGCCGCTGGGGCGCCCTGGCGGCGGGCGTGCACGGCGCCACCGAGGAGACCACCACCGGCGCCCATCATGTGCGCAGGCTGGCGGACTCCGGCGCGCTGCTCTTCCCCGTGATCAGTGTCAACGACTCGGTGACGAAGTCCAAGTTCGACAACATCTACGGCTGCCGGCATTCCCTCGTGGACGGGATCAACCGGGCCACCGACGTCCTGATCGGCGGGAAGACCGCGGTGGTCTGCGGATACGGGGACGTCGGAAAGGGCTGCGCCACCGCACTGCGCGGGCAGGGTGCCCGGGTGATCGTCACGGAGATCGATCCGATCTGCGCGTTGCAGGCCGCGATGGACGGCTACCAGGTCGCCGCGCTGGACTCCGTGGTCGGGACGGCCGACATCGTCATCACGACGACGGGCTGCCCCCAGGTGATCACCGCCGAGCACCTGATGCGGATGAAGCACCAGGTCGTGGTCGGCAACATGGGGCACGCGGAGGGCGAGATCGACCTCGTCGGCCTCGCCGGGGTGCCGGGCGTGCGGCGGCACACGGTCAAGCCCCAGGTGGACGAGTGGACCCGGCCGGACGGCCGCTCCCTCATCGTGCTGTCGGAGGGGCGGCTGCTCAACCTGGGCAACGCCACCGGGCATCCCAGTTTCGTCATGTCCAGCTCGTTCGCCAACCAGGTACTGGCCCAACTGGAGCTGTACGGCGGGGAGCGCGGCTACCCGACGGGCCTGCACGCGCTGCCCAAGCGGCTCGACGAGACGGTCGCCCGGCTCCACCTGGACGCGCTGGGCGTCGAGCTGACCACGCTCAGCCCGCCGCAGGCCGCCTATCTCCGGGTGCCGGTGGAGGGTCCCTACAAGCCCGCGACGTACCGCTACTGATGACACGTCACATAGCTTTGTGCGGCTCGCACTTGGAGCACCCCCCTCCGACCCCGCTCCTCCCGGGGCCCACGGCCGGGCGGCGCACCGGTGATCCGGCCGCCCTCCTCTCGCTCGTTCCCGTCCCGGGCGGGGGCTGGACCGGGCCGGTCGGCGGCCACGACCACTACGACGGACGGTCGCTGACCGAGCGTGCCATGGCCTTCCGCACCAGGATGCTGGACGCGGCCCGTCCACACACCGGCTGGCACCGCACCGTGTCCGACACCGTCCTGTTCCGGCATCCGCCGCACGGCGCTGCCGCGTCGCTGCGACTGTGGCTCAGGGACGCGGCGGGCACGGTGTCGGCACGCCCCCTGGGCCTGTTCGCCGGTTCGGACGTGCCGTTCCAGCACACCGTGCCCGGCGGCCACGGGTTCGCCGTCGAACTCACCGCGGGCGAACTCGCCCTCTGGAGCGAGGCGGTGGTGCCGGGGGACGGATTCGCCCGGGCGACGGGGCGGGAGTGGCCCGAGCCGCCCCGGCCCGGGGCGGCGCCGGCCGCCGAGGCCACCGGGGCGCCCTCGGTCCGCGACGCCCCGGGACTGACCGAACACGGGGCGCCCTCGGTCCGCGACGCCCTGGGACTGACCGAACACGTCGAGGGCGGCTACTACCGTCAGTACTACGAGTCCGCGACGCAGGTGCGGACCCCGCGTGGGGCGCGCCCGATGGCCAACACCATCCACTACCTGCTCGACCGGGACTCACCGGTCGGCCGTCTGCACCGCAACACCGCCCACATCACTCACTTCCTGAACTCCGGCGGGCCCCTCCACTACCTGCTGCTCTCCCCCGACGGCGAGCTGCACGAGGTGGTGATGGGCGAGGACCTGGCCGCAGGACAGGTGCCCGTCTTCACCTGCCCGGGCGGCTGGTGGAAGACCAGCCGGCTCGGCGAGGCCGCCGACCACGGCCTGATCAGCGAGATCGTCGCGCCCGGCTTCGACTTCCGGGACCAGGCCATCGCCCGCGCCGAGCGGATCGCCGCGCGGTTCCCCGAGGCGTTCGAGGTGCTGCGCCCCTTCATCAGCGGCTGACCGCCCCGCCCCACCGTCCCCCGAGGAGTCATCGTGAGTACGCCCGAACGGTTCGCCGCCTCCCGTCAGTTGCTGGACCGCGCCCAGCGGGTGATCCCGGGCGGCGTCTGGGGTCACAACAAGTTCCCCGCGGTCATCGACCCGCAGCGGTACCCCTGGTTCGCCGAGCGCGGCGAGGGCGCCCGGCTGCGGGACGTCGACGGCACCTGGTACCTGGACTTCATGTGCGGCTACGGCACCATGGTCAACGGCTACGCCCGGCCGGAGGTCGACGAGGCGGTCGTCGAGCAGGTCCGGCTCGGCGAGTGCCTGAGCCAGGCCACCGCCCGCTCGGTCGAGCTGGCCGAGCTCCTGGTCGACACCGTGGCCGGCGCGGCCTGGGCCGCCTGGGGCAAGAGCGGCTCGGACGCGACCTGGATCGCCCTGCTCACCGCGCGGGCCCACACCGGACGCACCCTGGTGGCCTGCGTGGACGGCGCCTACCACGGCTCGCACGGCTGGTGCGCGTGGTGCAACCCGGGCCCCGGGCGGCAGCCGTCCGACTCCCACGACGTCGTCACCCTGCGGTGGAACGACCTCGACGACCTGGACCGGGTCTTCGCCGAACAGGGCGACCGGCTGGCCGCCGTGGTCATCACCCCGTTCCACCACCCGATCCCCGGCGCGGCCGTGCTGCCCGACCCGGCCTGGCTGCGCGCGCTGCGGACGCACTGCGACCGGGCCGGCACCCTGCTGGTCTCCGACGACGTCCGGGCCGGCTTCCACCTCGACCTGCGGGGCTCGCACACGCACTTCGGCTACCGGCCCGATCTGGTCTGCTTCTCCAAGGCGCTCGCCAACGGCTGGCCGATCGCCGCAGTCACCGGCTCGGAGGCACTGCGTGAGGCGGCCGGCACCGTCTTCGCGGCCGGCACCTTCTGGAACTCGGGCTCGGCGATGGCCGGGGCGATCGCCAACCTGCGGTTGATGCGGCAGGAGGACTCCGTCGGCCGGATGCGGTCCGGCGGCGAGAAGCTGCGCGCCGGACTCCACGCACTCGGCGAACTGCACGGCGTGCCGCTGCGGGTGACCGGGCCGGCGGCCATGCCGCACCTCACGGTGGACGGCGACGAGGAGCACCGGTGGATGCGCGCCTTCGCCGTCCAGCTCGTGGCGGAGGGCTGCTTCGTGCACCCCACGCACAACTGGTTCGTCTCGGCCGCCCACGACGACGGGATCATCGAGGACTTCCTGGACCGCGCGGGGCGCGCCATGGTGCGCGCGCAGGAGGAGCTGGTCGGGCGGTGACCTCGATCACGATCTCGGGCGCACTGGATCACGGGCTGCTGCGGGAGTGGCTGCGCGACCCGGCCGGCGGCCCCGGTGCGGGCGGCACCGTCGCGGTGACCGGCGTGCGCGGGAGGGGCCCGGCCGGGACCGCGGTCCTGTTCGAGGGCACCGGCCCCGACCTGGCGCTGACCGTCCCCGACCCCCCTCCCTGCGACCCGACCTGGTGGACGGCCGCCACCGTGCGCCGACGGCTGCGCCGGGTCCCGGACACGGCGGCCTGCGCCTCCCCCGGACTGGAGTCGGTCCTGCGCACCGGCGGCTGGCGGCACCCCGATGCCAGCGGTGAGCGGCCGGGGGCGGACGGCGTCCTGTTGTTCAAACCGGGCATGGAGGTCACTGCGGCGGCCCTGCGCGAGCTGGGCGACCGGCTCGCCGAGTGCGGCTACCGCGCCGAGCGGGCGCGGATGCTGCCGGGCCGGGAGATCACCGATCTCGGCGCCGCGGCGGCGCACTACCGTCCGCACACCGAGCTGGCGCGGCGCGGAGTGCTCACCGCGGAGGAGCGGATCGCCCTGCTGCGGGTCTACGACCGGCCCGGGTTCCGCGCCCGGTTCGGCGCGCGCCCGCAGGACCTCGACGTGGTGCCCGCCTACCGGCTGCTGGCCGAGGAGCGTGTCACCGCCGGGGAGCTGGAGAAGTGGAGCACCGCCTCGGCGGAACTGCGCGGGCTGGACAGCGGCGCGGTGGACGGCCCCAACGAGATAGGCGACTGCCTGTTCGTCAACGTCTTCCAGGACGCGGCGTCGTCCGGGGGCGAGGCGGTCATCGTGGTGAATCCGCACATGCCCGGTGTGCTGGCCCAGTTGGAGCGGCCCGGGAACAGCGCGGTGGCGGTCCTGGTGTCCGCGGCGGGCGGGCGGCCACTGCCGTGGAAGCGCATGCGGCGGGAGTTCTGCGGCGCCACCGATCCGGCCCGGGCGCTGCCGGGCAGCCTGCGCGGCGACGCCCTGGCCGGACTCTTCCCGCTGCGCGGCACGACGGGGGAACCGGTGCGCCGCACCAACAACGGGGTTCATCTGAGCAACGGCGTCGTCGAGGCGATGCACGACACCCTGACCTGGTTCGGCATCGCCCCGGAACGCACCGCCCCGGGGCGCCGACTGGCGCGGGCGGGCACCGATCCGGCGGCTGTGCTGACCCGTCCGTTCCTGGAGGTGTCCGGCCGACGGCGCGCGGTGGCCACGCTCACCGACGGTCTCGACGCGGAGGACGCGGCGCGGGCGCTGGCGACCGGGCGGCGGTGCGAGGCCGACGACTTCCCCGGCGCCGCCGAGAGCGCCCGGCGCGTCGACCTGGCCTGGGACCTGGCCCAGCCGCTCGGACACGCGCCGGGAGCCCTCGCGGTGCTGGTCACCGGGTCGGTGGGACGGGGCCGTGCCTGTCCCGACTCCGACCTCAACCTGCTGGTGGTGCACGACGCCGGGCCGCAGGCCGGCACCCCGGGCCGACCGCTCTCGGAATGCCGGGTGGTGGACGGTGTGCGGGTGCTCGTCGAGTACGTACCGCTCGACGAGGCCATGTCACTGACCTCCGGCCCGCACCCGTCACCGACCGGGGCGCCGCCCTTCCCCGCGGTGCTGCGGAGGCTCGGCCTGGCCGCGCGGTTCACCGGCCTGCCGCTGCTGGACGACCGGGGCCACGCGCGCCGGCTGGCCGAGCGCGCCGGGCGGCAGTCGGTCCCGTCCGCGCTGCTGGCCGAAAGGCTGGACGAGGTGCTGCGCCTGGTGAGCGGGCCGCACGGAGGCCGGCCGGACCGGGCCGCGGTCCGCTCGGCCGCCTACGAACTGGCCGTGACGGCGCTGGCCGCCCGGCCGCCGCGGTTCCACAAGCCCAAATGGGTCCCCTCGGACCTGCGCACGATCGGCCGCCCGGACCTGTGGGCGGTGCTGTGCGAGGCGTGGCAGGTGGGGCGGCCGAGCCGGGCCGAGGTGACGGCGGCGCTGCGGGTGTCCGCCGCGTCCTCCGCGACCGACCTGGGCGCCCTGGCCGACGCCCGCGCGCTGCTCGCCGCCGGACTGCCCTCGGACGCCCTGTTCTGCGCCCGCTTCGCCGCCCGCGCCGGGCTCCCCCACGGCGATCCGTCCGGTTCGGCGGACGCCTCCCTCCCGGCCCTCGCCGAGCGCCTCGCGCACCTCGCCGAGCAGGAACGCCGCCGCTCGGCGGCCTGACTCCCGTCCCACATCCAAGGAGCCCCGATGACCCCTGCCGACCGGATCCATCTGGTCCACGCGCTCGACGAACGGCTGCGCACCACCAGCATCTGCCTGGCCGTCACCTACGGCGCGCGCCACGACTCCGCAGGCCGCGGCGGGCTGGCCCACATGCTCGAACACCTGCTCCTGTCGGCCCCCGTCGCCGGTGTCGGGCCGCTGGTCCAGCACATCGAGGGTCTGGGCGGCACCGCCAACGCCGAGACCGGTCTGGAGCGCATGCTCTTCCACGCCCAGGTCGCCGCCGAGGACGCGGACCGGGTCGCAGAGCTGCTGCTGCGCGCCGTGCTCGAACCGGCCCTCGACACGGACACGCTGGAGGCGGAGCGCGCGGCGGTGCTCCAGGAACTCGCCGCCGCCGAGGCCGACCCCGCGGACGTCGTCCAGGACGCGTTCCTCGGCGCGGTCTTCGCCGGCCATCCGCTGGGCCGGCCGGTCGGCGGCACCGTGCCGGAGATCGCCGCGCTCGATCTGGACGCGGTGGCCGAGGGCCATCGCGAACGCTTCCTGGCCGTCCCGATGGCGCTGGCCGTGGTCGGCCCGCGGCTGCCACGGGCCCTGGCGGGCCTCTCGGACCGCCCCCGCGTCGTGCCCGCGCCGCCCGCCCCGGTGCCGCTGGGTCCGGTCCGCGCCGAGGAGCCCGCCTGGCCCGACACGTTCGGCTGGGTGGCCGTCGGCGGCCGCTCGCAGGGCCTGGCCGACCCCGAACGCCACCGGTACACCGTGCTGGCCGGTCTGCTCGGCGGCAGCGCCTCCTCGGTGCTGTACCAGGAGCTGCGGGTCGCGGCGGGGCTGGCCTACTCGTTCCAGGCCTGGGACCGCGGCTACACCGAGTCCGGAGCCTGGCGGGTGCTGATGGGGGTGGAGAGCGGTAACGGCCCGAAGGCGGTGGAGATCGTCACCCGGGAGCTGGCCCGGCTGGCAGAGGAGGGCCCGACCGATCGTCATCTGGGGGCGGCACTGCGGAACGCCCGGATGAGCCTGATCCTGGACACCGAGACCCCGCTGGAGCACGCCCGGCTGCTCGCCTCCCGGGCCCTGCTGACGCCCACGCCCTGGACCGTCTCCCGGGAACTGGCCGAGATCGCCGCCGTCTCGGGCGACGACGTGCGCAGGGCCGCCGCCGAGCTGCTGGCCGATCCGGTCACCGTGGTCCGCCCGGAGGCCCGGTGAGCACCGCCGTTCGCGCCGTCGAGCGCTACCTCGCCGAGGCCGCCGACGCCGGACTGGTCGAGCACGCCGACGGCCGTCGCTACGTCGCCGGGGCCTATGTGGACCCGCTGTCGAACGAGCGCCAGCTCCTGGTCGAGTACTGCGACGAGGAACTCCTGGCCGGTCCGGAGTGGCCGGCGCGGCTCGTCGAGCGGGCGAGCGCCCTGGACCCGGCGGTGGCCTCGGTGGTGCTGCGGGTCCCCGGGACCGTCAGGCTGCCCGAGCCCTGGGAGCGCACCCTCAGCTACGTGCTCCACCCGGCCGACCGTACCGGCCCCGGCGACCTCACCGCCCCGGGCCCCGGCCCGGCGGACGTCGGCCCGGAGGTCCCCGGCCTGGCGATCGGGCCCCTCGCCCCCGGCCCCGAGGAGAACCTGGTCACCCGGTGGCTGACCCGGGCCATGGTCGACGGCGGCGCGGACCGCGGTGACGCCGTCGACGCGGACGCCGCCGCCCGGATCGCCCGGGAGTTCCTCGACGCCCCCGACCGCCGCACCTGCGTCGCCCGCCTGGACGGCGCCGCGGTCGGCCACGCCACCCTGCTCTGCGACGTCCGCGACGAGGTGACCCGGCGCCGGGCCGTGGAGCTGGTCGACATCCTGGTCGACCTCCCCGACCCGGTGCGCCGCGGCGCCGTGATCGCCGCGCTCACCCGGGCCGCCCTCGCCCACGCGCACCGGCTGGGACTGCCGCTGCTCGGCCATGTCGTCCATCCCGCGACGCACGTCGCCGCGGGCCGCGGCGAGCGGATCGTGGCCTCGCTGCTGACCCGCGGCTGGAACCTCGACCACGTCTTCTGGCGCCGGTCGCTCACCCACGACGAAGGTGCCTGACCATGGACCTCGCCCTGCTGTACGACGTACTGGACGTGCCCGAGGAGAACGGGCCGGGCCATCTGCTCTTCGCGGCCCGCAAGCAGCACTACACACTCCCGTACCTGGTGCTCTCCGTCCTCGCCCGCGAGGGTTCCCCGATGAGCGAGGCCGCGCGGGGAGAGCTGGCCCGCGCGCAGCGGCGCGCCGACCACTACCGGGCGGTGCTCGCGCGGGTGGCCGCCGAGGTGCCCGTACGGGTCCTGAAGGGACCGCTGCTGGCCGCCTGCTATCCCGAGGGCGTGCTGCGGCCGCAGGGTGACCTGGACCTGGTCACCGCGGACGAACCGGAGCTGTGGCAGGTGGTGCGGCTCCTGCTGGCCGAGCGTCCCGAGCACGTGGGCGTCTCGGTGCTGGGCGCGCCGGAGCGCCATGTGGTGGTGACGCTGAGCCGCCCGGCCGAGGACCCGCTGCTCGATCCCGAGCTGCGCTACGAAGTCGCCACCGCCGCACTGGTCGGCGACCACGGGACCGTGCCCATCCGGGCCGCCATGCCGACCAACGCGCCGACGGCCAATCTGCTGGCCCTGGCCGAGGAGCGCTTCCAGCGCCCCTTCCATCCGCGCGACGCCCTCGACATCCACCGGCTCGGCAGCGGCTCCGTGCCGAGCCTGCCCGGACTGGTGGCCGCCGCGACCGAGTACCACCTGGCTCCCGAGCTGCGCGAGTTGCTGGAGTACGCCGACGGGCTGGTGCCGCTCGGCGTGCTCGCCCCGCTGGCGGAGGCACTCGTGGCGGCGGAGGCGGCGGAACGGGGGCGCCGGGCCGCCGTCCCGGCCGCCGGTCCGCTCCCCCGGGACACCGCCGCCGCCCTGGCGGACGGACGCCCCCTCTACGGACTGCCGCTGCGCCGCGTCGAGGGGCGCGGCGACTGGACGCGCGCCCGCATCCACCGGTTCGGCGGCGAGGCACTGCTGCTCACCCCGGTGGGCGACTACCTGATGGTCACCGGCGAGACGGTGAGCCGGGAGCGGCACGCGGCCGCCCTCGACGAGCTCGGCCGGATCGCGGAGGTCCCGGCGTGAGCGCGGTCCGCACCCGCGCGCTGACCCGGCAGTACGGCGGCGGCCGCAAGGGGACGCCGGTCCACGGGCTGCGCGGGGTGGAGCTGGGCGTCGAGGAGGGCGAGGTCCACGGTCTGCTGGGCCCCAACGGCGCCGGGAAGACGACGCTGTGCCGGATCCTGTCCACCGTCCTGCTGCCCACCTCGGGCAGCGCCGAGGTGATGGGACTGGACGTGGCGCGCGACGCCGACCGGGTCAAGCGGTCCATCGGCATCGTCTTCGGTGGCGAGCGCGGCCTGTACGGCCGGTTGACGGTACGGGAGAACATCCGGTTCTGGGCGGCGCTGTACGGCCTGCACGGTGCCGTACTGCGCCGTCGCTCGGAAGCGCTGCTGGAGCGGATGGGGCTGGCCGAGCGGGCCGGCGACCGGGTCGACGCGCTGTCCCGGGGCATGAAGCAGCGTCTCCACCTGGCCCGCGGGCTGGTCTCCGATCCCCCCGTGCTGATCCTCGACGAACCCACGGTCGGGATGGACCCGGTCGCCGCGCACGACTTCCGCGCCCTGATCGGCGAGCTGCGCCAGGACCGGCGCACCGTGCTGCTCACCACGCACGACATGGCCGAGGCGGCGGCCGTGTGCGACCGGGTCTCGCTCGTCGACCGCGGCCGGGTCATCGCGACCAAGGCACCCGCGGAGGTCGGCGAACTCGTCTCGCGCCACGAGCGGGTGGAGGCGCGCGGGGTGGCGGGCGAGGTCGCGGCCGCCGTCGGCCGGCTGCCCGGGGTCGTCGCCATCCGGCCGCTGGACGGGGAGCGGGTGCGGATCGAGACCGAGGACGCCGCCGCCACCCGCGCGGTGCTGCGGCTGCTGGTCGACGCCGGGATCACCGAACTCGCCACCAGCAGGCCCACCCTGGAGGAGGTCTATCTGCACCTGATGGGCGACCGCGGCATGGCGGTGCGCCCATGAGGCTCTTCCTCACCGCCGTGCGCTGGCAGCTGCTGCTGGCCCGGACCTCACCCGACACGCTCCAGGTCTGCCTGACGGCGCCGCTGCTGACGGTCGTCTTCCTGGCGGTCAGCGAGAGTTCGGGGCGCCCGGACCTGTCGGCCTACGCGGTCGTCGCCCCCACCCTGATGTCACTGTGGCTGCTGTCGCTCTACACCGCCGGTGAGCTGATCGCCGAGGAGCGGGCGCAGGGCACGCTGGAGGGCATGGTGGCCGCTCCGGCCTCTTTCGGGGTGGTGGTGCTCGGGCGGCTGTGCGCGGTCACCGCGGTCGGGCTGGTCGCCTTCGCCGAGTCGTGGCTCACCGCCGGGGTGGTCTTCGGCCGCTGGCTGGCCCTGCCCCATCCGGTGGCCACCCTGGCCTGCCTGCTGGCCACCGGCGCGGCCACGGCCGCCACCGCCTCGATCCTGTCGCCGCTGTTCGTCCTGATGCCCTCGGCACGGATCGTGCAGAACACCCTCAGCTACCCGTTCTACCTGCTGAGCGGTGTGCTGGTGCCGGTCTCCGAGTTCCCCGGCTGGCTGCGGCCGGTGGCGCGGACCGTCTTCCTGTCCTGGTCCTCGGACCTGCTGCGGGACAGTCTGGCCCCGGCGCCGCTGCCGTCCGTCCTGCCGCGGCTCGCCGCGGTCCTGCTCCTCGGCGCGGCCGGCGGGCTCCTCGGCCTGGTGCTGCTGCGCCGGGTCCTCACCACGGTGCGCCGGCTCGGCACCCTCTCCCAGGTCTGAGGTCATATGTTCGTGCGGAATCTGCGGATCGTCGGCCACAGCGCGGCCAACGCCTACGCCGATCTGCGGGCCGTCTACACCTGGAGGACGTGGACGGTCGGCTGGCTGGGCCGGATGCTCGCCCAGGTGACGTTCTTCACCCTGCTGGGCCGTCTGGTCGGCGGCGCGGAAGGCACCACCTATCTGGTGGTCGGCAACGCGCTGATGACATGCGTGATCGAATCCCTGTCCGTGGTGGCCTCCACGAGCTGGGAGCGGGCCGCGGGCACGCTGGGGCTGCTCGCGGCCTCGCGCGCGCCGCTCACCTGGGTCTTCGTCGGCCGCAGCCTGCAGTGGCCGGTCAGCGGCAGCGGAACCTCGCTGGTGGCGCTCTTCGTACTGGGTCCGGCCTTCGGCCTGCGGTGGCAGCCGGGGCAGATCCTGCCCGCCGTGCTCCTGGTCCTGCTGACCGCGCTCAGCGCCTACTTCTTCGGCCTGTTCCTGGCCGCCCTGGTCCTCGGCGCCAGCCGGGTGCGCAACGTCGTGTCCAACGTCGCGTACCTGGTCATGATGGCCGTCTGCGGGGTCCAGGTGCCGGTCGGCTACTGGCCGGGCTGGGTGCGGTGGTTCGCCGACGCCCTGCCGCTCACCCACCTGCTGGCCGCGCTGCGCGCGCTGCTCGACGGGCAGGGCCCGGCCACCGTGGCCGCCCACGCCGGCGTCGGCCTGGCCGTCGGCCTGCTCTGGCTGGCCGCGGCGCACTGCGCCTTCACCGCCCTGACGGCCCGGGGACGGCGGGCGGGGACGATCGAGTTCACGGCCTGATCCCGCCCGCCGACGCGGAGGAGGCCCGGGCGGGGCCGGGGGTCACGGCCGGGGCTGGGAACGCGTCCGAGTGCGGCGTCGATCGCCTCGAACGCCGGCCCGCCCTGCACGACAAGCCCCCGTCCGCCCGGGGCGAGCGTCCTCCTCACGGCCATGACGGGTGACCGCGACCGGCCGGTCGGGGTGCGCCGGTTCCTCCAGCGCCCGTCCCCCCCGGCGCCCCCGTTCCCCCACCGGCGTTCGTTCCCACCGGCGCCCGTCCCGCCCGCTCCCGGCCGCTTCCGCGCAGATCCGGCGGCGGCCCCGGCCAGGGCAGGGCCCTCCGCTCGGCCTTCCTCACCCGTCTCATGACGGTCCGCATCGTGACGACCGGCATCGTGACGGCCCGCCAACCGCGCTGCCGAGTCGTACATCGGCCGGGCCGTGCCCTGCCCGTCCTCCCGGACGGGGGTCCCGGAGGGCGGAACGATGCCCGCGGTACGCCGATCGGTCATCAGCGGGGTGCCCACCGTCGGGTTCCCGAACAGGACCAGGACCGTCGGCGGCAGTCGCCGGCCCACGCGGACCGCGGTCTCCGTGCGGTCGGCGCAGGCGGACACGTGGCACCCGGCCGACGCGACGACGGCACGCACCCGCTCCACCACCGACTCGACCGACCCCGCGGGCACCGTCGTGACCAGGCCGGATTCCTTGTTCACGCGGAGACCCCGGGCACGCGAGGCGGGTCAACCGGCACCTGACCCGCAGGGCGCGTCGACGTCACCGACCGGGTCGCCTGTCCGTCCCGGCGAGCCCGTCCGCCGGGTGGTCCCGCGCGGTTCGCGGGAGGCGCGCAGCCGGGCACGTCGGCCCGTCAGCACTGCCGCTCGTACTCGACCTGGTCCAGCGGGTTCCCGTCGCCGAAGTCATGGGTGCGCGCGGTGCCGCACTCGGTGAATCCGCACTCGGCGTAGAAGCGCCGGGACCGCGGGGTGTCGCGCAGCGTCCACAGGTGCGCCCGGGTGAAGCCGTCGTCGCGCGGATGGCGCAGGGTCCCGGTCATCAGCGCGGCCGAGATGCCGCCGCCCCAGCCGTCGGGGTGAGCGTGGAAGGTGAGGATCTCGGCGAGACCCGGCCGGGTCGAGGACGGCCCGGAGACGGACATCGCCGGCGGACGGCCGTCGTGCTCGGCGAGCAGGATCGTCCCCGCTCCCGGTGCGAGTCCCCCGTGCCACCGTGTGCGTCTGCCGCGCACCGCACGGGCGGCGAACTCGGGAGTGAAGAAGGGGGCGTAGGCCGCTTCCCAGGCCGCGGCGTGGATCTCGCCGAGGATGTCGCCGTCGTCCTGGCCGGCGCGACGCGTAAGGAACACCCCGTCAACGTACTGGACCCACGCGGGACGGGCCCGCGATGGAACCTCCGCCCCGGGCCCGTCCCGCGTGGGTGCGAAGCCGGGCCGTTCGACGTGCCCGCCGAGGGGGCGTCACCGTCCATGGGTGCGGCCGTCACGTGGTGTTGGAGCGGGAGGCCGCGCCATCGTGGGCGGCCGGGGCGCCGGGCCGGCCCGGGGCTGGGGGACGGAGGCGACCGGGCGAAGGATGCCGGGCTGAGGCGGCGGCCAGGGCGAAGGCGGCCGGACTGAGGCCGGCGTGGGGAGGGGCCGGCGTGCGGATGCCGGCGTGCGGAGCCACTCGTCGATCAGGGGGATCAGGGGGCTTCGGCGCCGGGAGGCATGGTCCGGCTCCCCAAAAAGGGCGGGGCGGCCCCCGCAGCCGACTGGCTGAGGTGGCCGCCCTGGTCAGTCGGGGCGTCAGCCCTTCTTGACGACCTTGTCGAGGCGCGGACGCATACCGACGGCGTGGTTGCGGTTCATGTGAATTCCCCTTTCCGGGAAGGTACTTCGTCTCGTCCGGGGCGATCTCCCCGAACACCGAGAACGCTAGACCGCCGCCGATGGACGGGCGTTCTACGCGAGCGGTCCGCGGCCGTGGAGCGATCGTCGAGCGCTTGCAGATCGGGGGCGGGCGGATTGACTGGCAGAGTCACCCGCGCATCCCCGTATCCGGGACGGACGGCCCGACGGAAGGCCCCTCAATGACGCACCGGTCCACGTCCGCCCGCCGCTCGAAGAGCGTGTCGGCGACGCTCTCCCCCCTCGACGCGGCGGCCTCCCGCGACGCGGCGGCCCCCGGAGCGGGGCCCCGGGGCGGCGCCGTCGCCGGGGCGCTCCCCGGCGCGGCGCGGCACGCCCTCGCCGCGGATGCCAGGAGCACCGTCCGGACGGTGGAGAGCACCGGGAACCGGCGCACCCGCCGAAGGCGTCGTGCTGACGGGGCACACGCGCGAGGGGCCCGGACGGCCGCGCGCGCGTGCCGTCCCCGGGACACGTGCCGGCGCCCCCGGGAAGCGGGGCCGTGCTAACGGGGACGGCCGCCGATCCGTTCGAGCAGGTCGGTGACGTCCCGTCGCTCCGGCAGTCCCATGCCGTCGAAGATGTTCAGTGCCTGTTCCAGGTAGACCTGCGCGCCCTCCCCGTCGGACCGGTCGGCCAGGACACGGCCGCAGACCAGCAGGGCCTGGCCCTCGGCCCGTTCGTCGGCCCGCCGACGGGCCAGGGCCACCGCCTCGCGGCCCATCGACTCGGCCGCGGGGAACCGCCCCAGCAGGCGCAGGGCGTCGGCCAGCCGGTAGCGGACGTGCACCTCGCGGCCGTCGTCCCCCGCCCGGTGGCAGACCTCCAGGGCCTCGGTCAGCTGCTCCCCGGCCTCCTCGTGGCGGCCCGCCGCGGCGAGGGCGACCCCGCGCACGTACAGCGCGTACGCGAAGGCGTCGTCGTCCAGCCCGCCCGCGGCCTCCAGGACCTCCTCGGCGGCGGCGAGCGCCCGGGCCGTGTCGCCCAGCCGGACGTGCGCCAGCGCGCGGTTGAGGCTGGTGGCGATCTCTCCCGGGCGGTGGCCCAACCGCCTGGCGAGGCGCAGCGCCTCCTCGTAGTGGGCGACGGCCCCGTCGAAGTCGCCGAGGGTCACCGCGATCAGCCCGAGGTCGTCGAGGGCCTGCCTCAGGACCGGCACGTCGTCCTCCTCTCGGCAGGCCCGCACCGCCAGCCGGGCGTGGTCCCGGGCGGCCGGCAGCCGACCGGCCCGCAGCGCGAAGGAGCAGCTCAGCCATTGGGCCCGGCCGAACGACCGCCGGTCGCCATGGCGCCCGGCGGCCTCGGCGACCCTGAGCGCGGCGGGAGCGAGCTGCTCGTGGCGCAGGTCCCCCACGCACGGTCCGAGCGCCACCAGCAGATCGGTCGCGGCGGGCAGCAGCCGGCGGTACGGTTCCTCGTCGGCGTGATCGGCGCACGTCTGGACCGCCAGTACGGCCGCCTCGAAGTGCTCGGCGGCCCAGGCGCGGGCCGCCTGCGGATCCGTGAACTCCGGGCCGGCCGTGCCGGGCGACGTCAGCGACGCGGCCACGGCGTCGCCCGGTGCCAGCAGGGCGAAGGCGTTGCGGGCGGTGGCGAGCAGATGGTCCAGCAGGCTCTCCCAGGCCCGGTCCGCCTCCTCCGGGTCGTGAGCGCGGGCCCGCGCCCGTCCGAACACGCGCAACAGGTCGTGGATGCGGTACCGGCCGGGCGCCGGGGACTCCATCATGGACACGCTGACCAGGGCCTCCAGCAGGTCCTCGGCGTCGTGGGCATCCGTCCGCAGCACGGCGGCCGCGGCCTGCGGGCCCAGGTCGGCGGCCGTGGCCACCGCGATCAGCCGGAAGGCCCGGGCCTGGACGGGGGGCAGATGCCGGTAGCTGAGGTCGAAGGCCGCCTCGACGGCCAGGTCTCCCGCCTTCAGCTCGCTCACCCGCCGGGCTTCGTCGTGCAGCCGGGCCGTCAGCGCCGCGATGGGCCAGCCCGGCCGGGCCGCCAGGCGGGCGGACACGATCCGGGTGGCCAGGGGAAGCTGTCCGCAGGCGTCGACGAGCGCCTCGACCTCGGAGCGTTCGGCGTCGAGCCGGCCGGGGCCGATGATGCTGCCGACCAGGGTGGCCGCGTCCTCGGGCAGCAGTCGGCCCAGGCCGAGCTGCACCGCGCCCTCCAGGCTGGGCAGTTGGGCGCGGCTGGTGACGAGGACGGCGCACCCGGGCGCGCCGGGCACGAGGGGGCGCACCTGTGCGGCGTCGGCCGCGTTGTCGAGCACGATCAGCACCCGGCGGCCGTCGAGGACGGTGCGCAGCAGCCGGGCACGCGCGTCGACGGTGTCGGGGAGCGGGTGCGGGGGATGGCCGAGCCCGTCGAGGAAGGCGCCCAGCACGATGGCGGGGTCCTCCGGGTCCGGGTCCAT
Organism: Streptomyces sp. SID8352; assembly: GCF_009862265.1. Lineage (GTDB taxonomy): Bacteria > Actinomycetota > Actinomycetes > Streptomycetales > Streptomycetaceae > Streptomyces. The sequence goes on from NZ_WWGX01000089.1 coordinate 143,919, forward strand.
GCCGCGCAGGTCGGCGTAGAGCTGGCCGTCGGGGTAGTGTCCGCGCACCAGGTGTGCCACGTGCAGCGCGAGCGAGGTCTTGCCGATGCCGCCCATGCCGGAGACGGCGGCGAGCGGCAGGCTTCGCCGTTCACTGGCCGTCAGTAACGCGCATAATCTGTCCACTTCACCGCTGCGGCCGACGAAGTCCGGTACGGACCGGTGGAGTTGGGCGGGTACGGTGCGGCGCATCGGCCCGGCGGCCGGCGCGGCCGGTCCCCGCTCGGGGACGGGCAGCGGCCCGTCCGACCGTGTGCCGGGCGTGGACGCGGCCGGTACGGAACCGGTGCCGGGGCCGACGCCGATGTCCGCGGGCGTCGCCGGAGAAGTGCCGGCACCGGTGGCGGGGCCCGTGGCGGGCCCGGCGCCGGGAGCGGAGACCGGGACCGGCGCCGGGCCGGCACCGGGCGCGGGGGCGTACGCCCCGGACCCGCCGTCCGCCTCCTCCAGGATCCGGTGGTGCACGGCGGTCAGCTCCCGGCCCGGCTCCATCCCCTGCTCCTCGATCAGGGTGCGGCGGACCCGCCGGAACAGCGCGAGCGCCTCGCTGCGGCGCCCGGTGGCGTGCAGGGCCCGCATCAGCAGCCCGTGCAGCCGCTCGCGCCCCGGGTGCTCTCCCGTGAGCGCGATCAGCTCGGGGACCACCCCGTGGTGGCGGCCCTGCGCCAGCTCCAGGTCGTACTTCTCCTCCAGCAGGACCGTGCGCAGTTCGCCCCAGCGCTCGCGCTGCAGGTCGGCGAACGGCCCCGGCACCCGGGCCAGCGGCTCGCCGCGCCACAGGCCGAGGGCGGTCGCCACGAGGTCGGCGGCCTCGCGGTGCCGGCCGGCCGCGCGCGCGGCAGTGGCCCGATCGGCCAACTCCGCGGCCCGGAGGGCGTCGACGGAGCAGCCGGGGAGGTCGAGCTGGTAGCCGTCGCCCGCCGAAACCAGGATCCGCGGCGCGGCCGGGTCCGGCTCCAGCAGCCTGCGCAGCCGCCAGGCGTAGGTCCGCAGGTTGGCGATGGCCCCGTCCGGCGGGTCGTCACCCCAGACCCCGGTGACGAGATCCCACATGGGCACGCCCAGCCCCGGTCTGAGCACCAACTGCGCGAGCACCGCCTGCTGTTGGGGCGAGCCGGGTTTGATCTCGGCGGCCCCGTCCGCACCGCCGCCCCGGATCCGCAGCGGCCCGAGCACGGCGAACGCCAGTGTCCCCGATTCCCCGCGGTGTGCGATGTGCCGCACGGACATTCCCCCTCATGGCCTCGGTCGTCGGGAGGGAAGATGAAGGCGGGCGGAACCGGGTTCCAGGGGGAGGTGTCACTCCGCGGCCGGGCGTCGAATCCCCGTCGGAGGTCGCGTCGCGCCTGGGCCTTGCCCCTTGATCGTGGACACCTCGTAGACCTGGATCATGGGTGATCCAGGGAGAGGAGTCCCGGGTGGGGACCTACAAATACCCGGCGGAGTTCCGGGCTGACGCGGTGGCGCTGGTGCGCTCGTTGGACCACCCGGTGTCGCAGAGCGCGAAGGAGTTGGGCGTCAACCACGAGACGCTGCGGCAGTGGGTCAAGGCCGCGGATGCCGCGGACGCGGCCGGAGGGCGCGGAGCATCGAGTCCCGCTGCGGCTGCCGATCCGGCGAAGGATGCGGAGATTGCGCGGCTGCGCCGCCAGGTCCGCGAGCTGGAGATGGAGCGCGACATCATGCGCAAGGCCGCGAAGTATTTCGCGACGGAGACGAACTGGTGAGTCGCGACCGCGCGGTTCCCGGACACTGGGAAGGCGATCTGATCATCGGGACCGGCCGCTCCGCGATCGGCACGCTCGTCGAGCGCAGCAGCCGCTCCACACTCCTGGTGCACCTGCCCCGACTCGAAGGCTGGGGCGAGAATCCGCCGGTGAAGAACGGCACCTCGCTCGGGGGCTACGGCGCGACCGCGATGAACGCGGCGCTCATCACGTCGATGGCACAGCTGCGCAAGACCCTGACCTGGGACCGCGGGAAGGAACTCTCCGGCCATGCCCAGTTCGCCCTCGATACCGGGACGAAGGTGTTCTTCGCCGATCCGCACTCGCCCTGGCAACGACCGACGAACGAGAACACCAACGGGCTGCTGCGTCAGTACTTCCCGAAGGGCACCGACCTCTCCCGGTGGTCGTCCGCGGACCTCGAAGCCGTCGCGCTGGCGATCAACAACCGGCCCCGCAAAGTCCTCGGCTGGAAGACCCCGGCGGAGGTGTTCGAGGAACAGCTACGCTCGCTACAACAGCCCGCTGTTGCAACGACCAGTTGAACTCGCCCAGTACACGAGCAGGATCTTCGCCGAAGCCTGCAGGTCAGCAGGGGTTCGGCGAAGCATGAGCGCGGTCGGGTCCAGCGCGGACAACGCACTCGCCGAGTCCTTCAACGCGACCTTCAAACGCGAGACCCGGCAAGGACGAAGGAGCTGGCCGACCGAGCGCGAGGCCCGACTCGACGCCTTCCGATGGCTCCACCACTACAACACCCGACGCCGGCACTCCCGCCTCGGACAACGACCACCGATCGTCTTCGAGAACGCCCTCCACCGCACACCGACTACGCCGGCACAAGCCGCATAGCCGTGTTCAGGATTCGGGGTCAGGGCCCGTCCTTCGGTCGGCTCACCGTTTTGATCGTGAGGTTCAGATGCCTCTTTGCCCAGGTCACGAGCTTGTCGGCGTAGGCCTGGTCGGCCCAGACGATGGTGATCTCGGGGTGCATCAGCCTCAGCCTGTAGAGGACTTCCTTGGCGGCGGCGGAGTTGTGCAGGTCGGCCGGGGTGACCATCACGAACAGCGGCAGGCCGCGGGTGTCGACCACGAGGTGCCGCTTGCGGCCATTGATCCTTTTACCCGCGTCGTAACCTCGACTGTCCTTGCCGACGGTCGAGGCCGCCTTCACCGACTGGGAGTCGGTGATCGTGGCCACGGCCCTCGGTCCTTGCCCATCTCCCGGCGGATCCGCCCGGCGAGGACGTCGCGGATCTGGCCGACGATCCCGGCCGCCGCCCAGCGGGCCGGGAAACCCCAAACTGTCCGCCATGGAGGAAAATCCGCAGGTAGACGGTGTCCCGTAAATGCTCTGGGACATGCTGGCTGACCTGCTTGTTTGCCTGTCATCCGGTGAGGGTGAGGTTGTGTAGGCGGGCGATGCCGAGCATGGCGTGGTGGACGCCGTCGCCCTTGAGGCGGCAGTCGCGGAGGATCTTCCAGCTCTTCATGCGGGCGAAGGTGTGCTCGACGCGGGCGCGGACCTTGCGGTGGGAGGCGTTGTGCTCCTCCTTCCAGGCCGGCAGTTCCTCCTCCTTGTGCCGGCGGTAGTGCGGGATGGTCAGGCCGGTGCCCCGGTAGCCGCCGTCGGCGATCACCGTGGGGGTGGTGCCGACGGCGGCCTTCGCGCCGGAGTCCTGCCAGGCCCGGCAGTCGTTGCGGTTGCCGGGCAGCGGCTTGCCGACGGCGACCACGAGGCGGGTGTCAGCGTCGATGACGACCTGGTGGTTGGTGGAGTAGCGGTAGTTCTTGCTGGAGGCGGCCACGGTCCGATCGCGGGTGGGGACCAGCGTGCCGTCCACGATGAGCACGGTCTCCCTACGGAACCGCCGCCGGGGCTGGAGGGCGAGAGCCGGCCCGAGGTGGGCGACGATCCGGTCGGCCGCCGACTTCGAGACGCCGAACAGCGGGCCAAGTTGACGCAGGGTGAGGTTGGTGCGCCAGTACGCGGCCACCAGCAGCACCCGGTCCTCCAACGGCAGCGACCACGGCCGGCCCTTGCGGACCGGATCGGCCCCCTCACGCCGCAGCGCGGTGATCAGCTTGTTGAACTGCCGCGGGCTCAGCCCGGTGAACGGACCTATCCACGAGGGCTCCGACGCCGTGATCACACCAGCCACGGCGAGATCATCTCACCTCTGACCAGCAGTTACGGGACAACCTCTAGG
>NZ_WWGX01000009.1 GCF_009862265.1 Streptomyces sp. SID8352
GGCCGGATCAGGGAGCGGGGTCCGGCGCCGTGCGTCGCAAGGCGGAGGAGGGAGTCAGGGCGGAGCCCTGGCGACCGACGACAACGCGGCGAGGTGCGGTGTCAGGGCCCGCGAGCCCGGCATGATCCAAACGAGAGGCCCTAGACCGCCCGCTCCGGCGCCCACGCGCGCGGGCCCGGCACCGGTGCCGACGCGCCAGGGCCCCGCTCCGACTCCTCGGGTTCAAGGGGACGGAGCGGGGCCCGTGCGTGGGTGCGGCCCGCGCGGGGCCGGGGCGGCTACTCCGCCTTGATGGCCAGCAGGGTGTTCAGCCGCGCCGCGCGGCGGGCCGGCCAGAGCGCCGCCAGGACGCCCACTACGGCGGACAGCAGCAGGAAGACGGCCATCCGGCCCCAGGGGAGGACCAGTTCGTAGGTCGCCAGCGTGGTGCCCATCAGCTCACCGGCGGCCCAGCCGAAGAACACGCCCAGGCCGATCCCGAGCACGCCGCCGAAGAGGGAGATCACCAGGGACTCCAGGCGCACCATCCGCTTGACGGCCCGGCGGTCCAGGCCGATGGCGCGCAGCATGCCGATCTCCTGCGAGCGCTCGAAGACGGACATGGCAAGGGTGTTGATGACCCCGAGGACGGCGACGATCACCGCCATGGCCAGCAGGCCGTAGAGCATGTTCAGCATCATCGTGAACATCTGGGCGATCTCGTTGGAGATGTCCTTCTTGTCCTGGATCTTGATGGCCGGGTTGCTGCCCAGCGCCTTCTCCAGGGCCTCCTTGGCCTGCCCCGAGGTGCCGTCGGCCGTCTTCACCATGACCTGCATGTCGACGGGGTCCGACAGATGCGGGGTGAGGGTGGCGTTGTCGACCATGATGCCCCGGATCATGTCGTTGCCCTCGTAGACCCCGGCGACGGTGAGGCGCTGCTTCTTCCCGTCCTCGTAGCCGACGGTCAGCGCCGACCCGGTCTTCCAGCCGTGCCGCTCGGCGGTGTCGCCGTCCACGACGATCCGGGTGCCGGTGACGGTGAATGCCCCCTCCTCGACGGGCAGGTCGGTGAGGGCGCCGATCGTGGCGCCGTCGACACCGGTGAGGTACTCGGTCTCGCCGTCGATGCGGGAGGGCGAGTCGCGCAGCGGGCTGAGGGCGGTGACGCCCTCGGCGCGCCCCAGCTTCTCGCCCACGTCGGGGGAGAGCGGGTTGCCGTTGGCCATGGAGACGACGTAGTCGGCCCGGATGGCGGACGACGCCATCCGGTCGATGGACTTCTGCAGGCTGCCCGCCATCACGGTCATGCCGGTGATCAGGGTGAGTCCGATCATCAGCGCCGAGGCGGTGGCGGCGGTGCGGCGCGGGTTGCGCACCGAGTTCTGCCGGGCCAGCTTGCCGGCGATGCCGAAGACGCGCAGCAGCGGAGCCGCGGCGGCGATCAGCGGACGGGACAGCAGCGGCGTCAGGATGAAGACGCCGATGATCAGCAGCACCGCGCCGAGGCCCATCGGGGCCTGCCCGTCGGAGCCCTTCATGGTGGTCGCCGCCAGGACCACGGCGACACCGGCTGCCGAGAACAGGGCGCCGAGGGTGTTGCGCAGTACCAGGGACTTGGTGGTCGCCGCGGCGTGCACGCTGTTCATCGCCGCCACCGGCGGGATCTTCGCCGCGCGGCGGCCGGGCAGCCAGGCGGCCAGCATGGTGACCAGGACGCCGACCACGAGAGCGGCGGCGACGGTGCCGGGGGAGACCACCAGCGGGCCGTCGGGCAGGTTCCCGCCGAGGGAGCCCACCAGCGAGCGGAGTCCGGCGCCGATGCCGACGCCGGCGGCGAGACCGGCGACCGCGGCGACGGCGCCCACCACGAACGCCTCGATCAGCACCGACCGCGTCACCTGGCCCCGGGAGGCGCCGACCGCCCGCATCAGGGCCAGTTCCCGGGTGCGCTGGGCCACCAGCATGGTGAAGGTGTTGGCGATGATGAAGGTGCCGACGAACAGCGCGATCCCGGCGAAGACCAGCAGGCCCTGCTTCATGCCGCTCATCGACCGGGCGATCATCTCCGCCTGGTCGTCCGCGAGCTGCCGGCCGGTGTGGGTCTCGTAGAGGCCCTCGGGCAGCGCCTTGTCGAGCTGCGCCTTGAGCGCGGTCTCGGTGACCCCGGGCCTCGCCTTGACGTCGATCTCGTCGAAGGTGCCGGGCTTGCCGAACAGCCGCTGGGCGGTGTCCGTGTCGAACAGGGCGAGGGTGCCGCCGGCGGCGACGGCGCCGTCGTCGGTGCGGAAGACACCGGTGACCTTCGGGGTGAGCACCGGGCCGTCGACCGACAGCCGCACGGTGTCGCCGACGCCGTAGCCGGTGCGCTCGGCGGTCTTCGCGTCGATCAGGATCTCACCGGCGCCCCGGGGGGCGCGGCCCTCGGTCAGGGGGTAGCGGGGGTCGTCGGTGCCCCAGTAGTTGCCGCCCTGGGTGCTCCAGCCGTCGCCGATCAGGCCGCCGTCCTTGTCGGCGATGGCGGTGAAGCCGCGGACCACGCCGATGGCGGAGGCGGCGCCGGGCACCCCGGCGCTCCGGTCGAGTACGGAGCCGGTCAGTTCGGGGACCTTGCCGGGGGTGTCCCCCGAGGCCTCCTGGTAGGCGGGCCCGATGGCCACGTCGACATGGCCGAAGCCCTTGGCCGAGCTGTTCTGGAGGGCGCCGGAGACGGAGTTGGTGAAGACCAGGGTGCCCGAGACGAACGCCACGCCGAGCATCACGGCGAGCACGGTCATCAACAGCCTGGCCTTGTGCGCGAGTACGTTGCGCAGGGCGGTACGGAGCATGGGTCTTCTCTGTCGGTGGAGGAGGGCGGCGGCGCGGAGGCGGCGGCGGGGGAGTGCGGGGCGTGGTGCGCCCCGGGCGGGAGCGCGGGGGCCGGAGTCCTGGGAGGCGGAGGTCCGGGGCCGGTGGCGCGGGTGCGTGGTCGGGCGCCCGGTGCCCCGGCGGGGCGGGACCGGGCGGGGGCTCAGCTCGTGCGGCCCTTGGCGTCGAAGCGCTTCATCCGGTCCAGCACGGAGTCCGCGGTCGGCCCGCGCAGTTCGTCGACGATGCGCCCGTCCGCGAGGAAGACCACGCGGTCCGCGTAGGCCGCGGCCACCGGGTCATGGGTGACCATGACGACGGTCTGGCCCATCTCCCGCACCGAGTTGCGCAGGAAGCCCAGGACCTCGGCGCCCGAGCGGGAGTCCAGGTTGCCGGTGGGCTCGTCGCCGAAGATGATCTCCGGCCGGGAGGCCAGGGCGCGGGCCACGGCCACACGCTGCTGCTGGCCGCCGGAGAGCTGGGCGGGCCGGTGCCCGAGCCGCCCGGACAGTCCCACCATGTCGATCACGGAGCCGAGCCACTCCTTGTCGGGCCTGCGGCCGGCTATGTCCATCGGCAGGGTGATGTTCTCCAGCGCGGTCAGCGTCGGCAGCAGGTTGAACGCCTGGAAGATGAAGCCGATCTTGTCCCGGCGCAACTTGGTGAGCTGCTTGTCCTTGAGCGAGCCCAGCTCCGTGTCGCCGATGCGCACGGAACCGGAGGAGAAGGTGTCCAGCCCGGCGACGCAGTGCATCAGCGTGGACTTGCCGGAGCCGGAGGGCCCCATGATCGCGGTGAACTCGGCGCGGACGAAGTCGACGGAGACGCGGTCCAGGGCCACGACCTGGGTCTCGCCCTGGCCGTAGATCTTGGACAGCTCCGTGGCGCGCGCGGCCACGGTGGTGGCCCGGTCGGCGGTGGGTGCGGTGGTCACGGGGGTGCTCCTGTCGGTACGGCGTGCTCGGCTACCCCTTCATCGTGCCGTGCGGGAGCGCCGCCGCCGTCAGCCCTTGTTCCGGTTCCGGGGGGCGACCTCGGTCGGACGGCACCGCCGGACCGTCCTACCTGAGGATGACACCGGCCCCCGACGGGCACCGTTCACGAACCGTCCGACCGGGATGTCGCCCATGCAGGTTCGGACGCTTCTGTCGAGACGGTGAAATTACGTCATTCCGTATACGCGGCCCGTTCCCGCACGCAAGGCTGTTGGCAAGTGCGGATGGCCTGCCCATGGAGCTGATGACCCCTCAGGCGCCAATAAAATAAGACAACATGGGTCCTCCCGGCCTCGGTCGGGACGAGCCGTCCCGATAGGCTCAGGATGCTCGATGCGGTGCCCATGGCCTGCCCGGATGGTGGAATGCAGACACGGCGAGCTTAAACCTCGCTGCCCCTGTGAGGGCGTGCCGGTTCAAGTCCGGCTCCGGGCACGAACCGGCATGCGGGTCCCGGCCCGCATGCCCGGTGCGGGCCCCCGTACCCGCCTTCCCGACGGGGAACACAGGGAGGAGGCGCCGCCTCCGCGGCACACCGCGCGGGCCCGCCGGAACCCGGGCGGGCGAGGTGTCCGGTCACCGGGCGAGGCGGGCGCCCCGGAGGCTCCGGGCCGGTGCCCGTGCGGACGGGCCGCCTCTTCCGTCTCTCGCCGGGGTGGGCGGCTCTGAGCGGCTCACGCGCGGGTGCGGCCGAACGGCGGGGCATCCCGCCGGGGCGCCGTTGACCTGGCGAACTGCCGTCCGGCCCGCCCCATGCGCGGCGGCCCGCAGCGGCCCCGGCGAAAGTCCCGGCCCCGGCTGTCTTCGTCCCGGCGAGCCGCCCATGGCCCTCTGCGGGCCCGGCCCGCCCGCACGGGCCGGGAGGCCGTGTCGGCGGGCCAATGGATCAACCGGCGCACAGATGGGTGCTGGTGGGACACTGGGCCATGGAAAGTCGGAGAGGTGAAACACCTTTTTGGCTCATAGCTGGACGTATTGCGACAATCGGCGGCATTCTGGCGCTGATCGGCGTCCCGTCGTTTTTCGCGTTACTCAATGGGGCCGACGATGAGAAGGGTGCCGCCTCCCCCACGCCGACCCTGAGCGCGGAGGTCACGTCCCATGCGCCCGAACCCGCACCGTCTCCACCGTCCGAGAGTCCAAGTCCTTCGCGTGCCAAGGGCCTGACGATCAACCTGTCGGTGGACGAGACGTATCGCCCCGGCAAGGACAAGGTCTACTCCTGCGAGGAGATCCAGGTCTTCTGCGTCGCCGTGGAGAACTCGGTGTACACGCTGGAGGGCGTCGAGCAGAGCAGCGGGTGCCACCTGACATGGCGGCTCTACGCCGGCCGGGAGCTGTTCGAGCAGGGCGCCATCCAGTACTGCGGCGTGGACACGATCTTCCTCGGGCGCAAGCCGATGTACCCCGGCACCTACTACCTGGAGGCGTCCGTCGAACTCGACGACGGCACCAAGGGGTCGACCAGGTACGAGTTCGCCGCGTTCCCCCGTCCCTCGAACTGACCGCGGCGCATCGCGAGCCGCCCCGGAAGAAGGCACGCCAGGGCGCCGATCGACCGTGAGCGGGCTCGGAACGGGATCGCACCCCGTCACCGAGGAGGGAACCGACCGCGTGCCGGACCGGAGGGCGGTGGCCGCAGCCCGGGACGGTACGGTGCACGCGGACAGAGCCCTTCCTCCGGAGTGCACCCTTCCGGGCGCATCCCGTCCGAATCGGGCCGGAGGGGCCCGTCGGCGTCGAGTAGCGCGCCGCCCGGGCGGACCGGCGGACCGGCGCGGCCGGGACCGATGGCGGGGCGACGAGGAAGCGTGCGAGACGGGGAACGACGTGGGAACACGGAAGAGAGTCATGGCGGGGCTTGCGGCGGCCGTCCTCGGACTGGGCCTCGCGGCCTGTTCGACGGACGAGGCGGAGCCCTCGGCGGCCGGGGGGAAGCCCGCCGCCGAGACCACCGGCGCCGCGCCGTCGGAGGCGCCCTCGAAGCCGGCCTGGGAGGCCCCCGCGTCGTGCACCGCGCTGAGCCTCCGGCCGGGCGCGACGCTCGCCGGCGGACCGCTCGGCACGTGCGTCTCCGAGGCGCTGTCGAGTCACGGCTCCGGAAAGATGCGCATCACCGCCGACACCTTCGGCGACGTCGAGTTCACCTACGACCCCGAGTACAACTTCCAGGGTGAACTGACCAGCCCCGAGGGCCCGGTCAAGATGGTCTTCCTCGACGGGACGATGTGGATCGACCAGGGGGACGGCCCCGTCAAGGGCGACAGGGACTCGGACGACCCCCAGGAGCAGCTCGTCGGGGTGACCGGTGAGCTGTACCGGGTCTTCTCCGACGTCAAGTACACCGCGGAGATGGTGCGGTCGCAGCCGGTGTGGAAGGTCGACGACGCGAAGGACTCGATCGAGCTGCCCGACGGCAAGACCGCCCAGGCGTACCGGATCACCAGCGACGGCGCGTTCACCTGGAACGGGTTCCCGGTGCAGGACTTCGTCCTCTGGTTCGCCGAGGACTGGACCCCGGTCGGCGACCAGGCCACGGTGGAGGTCGCCGGCACCCGCGCGACCCACACCCAGCACTTCTACGACCTGGGCGAGCCGGTGGAGATCACCCCGCTCGGGTGACGAACGGCGAGACGGCACCCGTCCTGGACGCGGCGGCGTCCGCCTTGTTGAGGGCGGACGACCGCCACCGGCGCCCGTCCGCTCCCATCGCCTCCGGTCACGAGGTGGGGCGGATCATCACTGTGAGGAGCGGGGACGCCGGAGAGGGCCGGCTGTGGCCGATGTCCACGTAACCCCAGGACCGGTACACGGAGTGGACCTTTCCGTCCCCGGCCGCCGGGTTGACCATGAGCGTGACGTAGGGCTCGCCGCGGGCGAGGAGCAGCGCGTCGTGGATGCGCCGGGCGGTTCCTGTCCCCCGCCAGGCGGGGCGGACCCCGATCTCCTTGAGCGCTACAGCAGGTTGCGCCGTGTACTCCGGCGACGGCGGCGGGACGGACCGCTGCCAGTACCGGTCGCCGTGGGTGATCCTGTTTGCGCGTAGGCGTAGCCGACGGGCGCGTCGTCGGCATACGCCAGAACGGCCAGGAACCCCGACTCGTTCCCGTGCCGGTCCAGGCGTTCGCCGAACGGAGTGATCCGCGTACGGGCAATGCCCGGCAGGCCTGAACTCTCAGCTTGCACAGGGTGGAAGTTTGCTGAGAATGGAGTGAGTTTGGCGAAACCGCGCAACTCGATCGCGCTCGGCCGGCCTATGCGGGCCTTCTCCAGTTGGAGGTGTGTTCACTCCATGTCTGTGCGCTGCTGCTCCCGCGCGCGGCAGTTCGCAGGCTGATTCCGAACGCGTCGAGAATGCGTGTCACGCGAGCGTGGCCGGTGGCGACATCGGTGGGTACACGCATGGCCGTGGCGGTGGCTGCCTCAGCGTCTCCCTGCCGAAGCTGCGCGTACGCTAGCCGGGCGGTGTTGAGGGCGCGGTCACGCCGCATGTGGGGGCGGAGCAGGGCAAGGCTCCGATGGGCATGGGCTTCGGCTTGTTCGAAGTCGCCGAGGCGTAGGTGCGCGGCAAGCGAGAGCGTTTCAAGTTCTGCTCCGCTGAGGGTCGCTGTCATCCACACCGGACGGGAGAGGCGGGGGTCAGCGCGGTCCATGGAATCCCGAGCACTGCCGAGTGCGCTGCGTACTGCTGCCGAGTCTCCGGTGAGGCCGAGAGTGGCGGCCTGGCGAGCATGCCCGAGGCACGCGAACAGCGGGTCGCGGCGCGTGATGTGCAGGTTGCGGGCGACATCGTTCGCGGCGATGGCGTCCGCAGGACGGCCCATGTGCCGGTACATGGTGCCCGCGTGGCTCCAGATGCGGAACTTGATCGCCTGGTCGTCGGACATCTCGGCGAGTGCCTGGGCCTCGCGCATGTGATCCGTAGCTGCTTCGTAACGGCGTCCGTCGATAGCGGCCCACATCGCCGACGAACGAAAGGCGGCGGCGGACGCGTAGAGGCTGCCGCGTACGCGCTGAGTCGCGCTTCCCGCGTTCTGGAGACTCAATGCATCGTCGGCGAGCGCGGCGGCACGCTGTTCGGTAGCTGGCTGACCGCCGTGGCGGTGGTCGCTGGCGATGATCTCGGTGAAGCGCTGTTGCAGGCGTTCCACGTCGCTCATGCCGATCCGGCGAGCAAAGGTGCTGGGGGTGGTGGCAGCGGCAGTTGCCGCCGCAGCGATACCGCCGACGAAAGTTCGGCGCTTCATGTCGGAGTCCTCCTGCGTTGGGGCGGGCGCGGATGAGATCCGGCTCCGCGGGAGGAACCCTAGAGCGGTGGCGGGTAGGCCGGTGATGTCCTCAAGGGCCGTGCGGGTCGCAGAGTTGGGCCATCGAACGCGCCCCGACTTCCACCTGCGTACGGACGATCCGTCGTGTCCACCGGGGCGTCCGGTGAGGTGCTCCACGGCCACGTTCACCGCTTCAGCCAGGCTGTTTGAGCTGTGGCCGTGCTCTGCCATCCATGCTTCCAATGCTGTGTTGCGCATGGCGTCCATCTACGCACCGTAGCGTTTTAGCTGCCGTGAGTCAGGTAAATAGGTCGCCAAATCTCCCTATGTGGCCGTGCACGGTTCTTGCCGGATCGTCCTAAGTGAACTGCCCGGCAGGGGAGTTGTCTGGTCATCGGCGGCCCGTTCGCGGGTCCTGGTGCGAGCCTGGCCCGGTCGGTGGACCGAGGCGCGGGCGCTCCGATTCCCCCAGAGGCAAGGCGTAGTCATGGCGAGAGCAACCACGCAGAAGACCGATCCGAGCACCACCGTTGCGCTGTCCGGTTTCCTGGCCGGACGGATCGTCATAGGAGGCGAGCCGTCTCCGGCCGCGCAGTCGTGGCCCCTCGGCGTCGCCCCCTTCCTGATGTCTGGCACGGTGCCTCGGGGTCCGGCGGCAGGACGCGTGGGAAGCGGCTACCCCGGGGCGGTGGGGGACGGCGCATGGTGACCCCGGAGACCCTGCGCGCCGAGGACGACACGCAGGCCGCGTCGCTGCCCCGCACGGCGGAATCCGTCGGAGCGGGACGGCGCGTCGTACGCCGGGTGCTCCGGGAGTGGGCCCTCTCCGGCATTGCCGACGCGGCGGAACTGGTCACGAGCGAACTGCTGACGAACGCCGTCCAGCACGCGCGGCGGGACTCGGTCCGCCTCACCGTGACGCGGCTGAGTGACCGGTGTGTCCGGGTGGCCGTGGTGGACCTGTCACCGAGCCGTCCACAGCCCCGCGCCGCCCGCGCCGGAGAGGAGAGCGGGCGGGGCCTGGAGATCGTGGAGGCGCTGAGCGGCGGCCGGTGGGGCGTCGAGATGCTGCGGGAGGGCAAGCGGGTGTGGGCGGAAGTCGCCTGCGAGGAGGCGGAGACCGGTGACTGAGCTGCCGGGCCGTTCCGTCGGCGCCCGAACCGTGGGCGTCCCGGCCGGGGGCGGCTCCCGTAACGCCGTCCCACCGCCGGGAAGGGGGAACCCCACGGCTTCCGCCGCGCGGCGGGACGCCGTGGTCGACGCCGTGCTGCTGGACACCGCCACCCGGCGGATCATCACCCGCGCGGTCGCGGACCTGTGGCCGGGGCGGGAGGTGGTCCTCGGCCCCCGGAGCCCGAGCGCGGCCTCGTACCTCCGCCGGGTCCTGGTGGACGGCGAGGAACTGGTCGCCCGGTACGACTGGCTCGGCCTGCCCCTCGGGGCGGTCCTGCGGGGCGCCGGGGGGACCTGGGCGCAGGTCCGGCAGGCCCAGCGCCCCTACCTGGCGAACGCCGACCCGCTGACCGTGCGCGAGGCCCGGCACCTGGACCGTCTCCGCTCGCTCGGCCGCCCCCGGGTGTGCGGGACGGCCGGCCTGCGCGGCGGTGTGCTGCTCACCCGGACCGCACCCGGCACCCCGGTCTCCGACGTGCTGGCGGCCCGCCCGTGGGAGACGGGCATGCTGCTCGACGAGGTCCTCGGCGCCCTCGCCGCCCTCCACGGCCCGCCGGGGGCGGGCAGCCTGCGCGGGGTCGCGACGGTGGGCGAGCGGTCCGTGGTCCGGGTCTTCCGCCGGACGTTCGGCGGCCCCACCGCCCCCGCCCGGCTCCGAGTGCTCGGCCGGGGCGGCGGACTTCCGGAGGACGCGCGCCGGAGGGCCGTGGTCCCCATGGGGAGCGCGGCGCGACGGCTGCTCCCGATGGCCGACGCGCTCCCGCCCCAGCGGGAGACGGCCGTGTTCGGGAACCTCGACCCCGAGCACGTCCTCCTCGACGGCCCGCGCCTGACCTTCACCCGCCCGGCCGTCCGGTGGGCCGCCGGGCCCCAGCCGGACCTGGCGACGCTGCTGGGCCGGGCGGTGCTCGTCGCCGCCGCGCATCCGGATCCGCGGGCGGCGCGGCAGATCGTGGGGGGTGTGGCCGCGACCCTCGAACGGCACCTCGCGCGGCTGCCCGGGCGCGAGCGGACGGCCCGGCTCCGGGAGGTGGCGCTGCTCTGGCTGATGGACACCCTGAACGTCCTGGCCGACTGCCTCGGCGCCCCGCCGGAACTCCCCCTCCCCGCCCGCCGCCGGGCCCTCGTCCCCCGCGCCCCCGTGGTGGCAGCCGCCGCGGACCGGATGAGCGCGGTGCTCACCGGGCCCCTGACCGGGCCCGCCCTCCTGGACGCCCTCCTCACCGAGGCCGACCGGGCTGTCGGGAGGGCCGGTGACGGGGCCGCGACCCGGGGGCCGGCGGGCCGGGGACCGACGGTGCGGGGGCGGTGGTGAAGGGCCCCGCCGTGCGGTCCCGCCGTCCGTCCCCGCCGGGAGGCCCGGTCGTGCGGGTGCTCCGGGATCGGCGCCCTGCCGAGGGGATGCGCGCACCGTTCCCGTTACCCGCGCGCTGCGGCGGACCGGCCGACGGCACCGCGTCCCCGGAGGCCGGCGGCCCCCGGGTACCCGCCGTCCGTCCCCGCCGGGAGCGCCGGGCCGGGTCAGCCGTCGGCCGGGCGGAGTCCGTGTTCGGCGGCGAGGGTGCCGATCCGGGCGGCCATGGCGGTGTCGAGGGAGGTGACGGCGTCCCCCGCGTCGTGGGTGCTGAGGGCGAGGCGGACGGTGCCGTAGAGGATCGTGACCTCGGCGTGGTGGTTCGCCTCGTCCTCGGCCGCGGCCACCGCCGCGTAGAAGTCGGGGACGGCGGAGCGCTCGCCCTTGAAGGCGGCGGTGAGCCGCCCGTCCCGGACGGCCCAGCCGGGGAGGCCGGTGAGGGCCCGGTCGATTTCGGCGTCGGTCAACGGGGTCGCGGCCATGGGTGGGCTCCTTCGGTTCAGCGGTTGTCGGGGGCGAGGGGAGCGAACGCCCGGTCGAGCCGGGCGCCGAGGGGGGGCGTTCCGTCCGCCGGAGCATCGGGTGCGCCCCGGGCCGGCGCGTCGGCCCCGGTGGGCGGCGGCCCGCTGCCGGGACGACCGCCCGTGGGCGGGCCGCCCCGCGCGCGATCCGTCGCCGGTCCCCACGCGTTCCCTCGCGCGATGCCTCTCCAACGTAGCGTCCAACCGGCCTGTCCGAAGCAGGTGTTGCGGCGTGGCGGCCCGTCGTTCCAGCAAGCCGCTCGGTCGTCCCAGGCGGCTGGGCCTGCCCGGCCATCGGGCGGGCCGCCGGGGAAGTCCGGGGGGTCACCACCGGCCCACGGAGGGGTGAGACGAGGCCCGCGCTCCTCCGCCCGCCNNGCCACGGGCGTCGGCGCCGAGGTGTGGGCGGAGTCGCGACGGGACCGTCCCGGGTGCCCCGCCGCCCAGGGCCCCGGCGAGCCGGGGAGCGGGACCCGCGCGCGTGCCGTGGACGCGCCGACGGGCGGCGGACCGCCACCGGTGGCCGGAATTCGGATGACCCGGGGGAACGGGCCGGTCAGGATGGGGGCATGAGCGACGGAACGGTGGGGGAGCGGCGGCCGGTGGCCCTGGTGACGGGGGCCGGGCGGTCGGCGGGGATCGCCGCCTCCGTGGTGCTGCGGCTGGCCCGGGACGGCTGGGACGTGGCGTTCACCCACTGGACGCCCTACGACGCGCGGATGGAGTGGGGCGCCGAGCCCGGGGCGGCCGGGGCGCTGCGGGAGCGGGCGGCGGACCTCGGGGCGCGGACGTACGCCGTCGAGGCGGACCTGGCCGACCCGGCCGCGCCGGCCAGGCTCTTCGACGCCGCCGAGCGCGAACTGGGCGGTGTCACCGCCCTGGTGCTCTGCCACTGCGAGTCCGTCGACTCGGGCCTTCTGGACACCACCGTGGAGAGCTTCGACCTGCACTTCGCGGTCAACGCGCGGGCGACCTGGCTGCTGATCCGGGAGTACGGGCTGCGGTTCCGCGGGACCCACGGCACGGGCCGTGTCATCAGCCTCACCAGCGACCACACCGTCGGCAACCTCCCCTACGGGGCGAGCAAGGGCGCCATGGACCGGATCACCCTGGCCGCCGCCCGGGAGCTGGCCCATCTCGGGGTGACCTGCAACGCCGTCAACCCCGGTCCCGTCGACACCGGGTGGATGTCCGAGGAGCACCGGGCGGACATGGTCCGGGCCACGCCCCTGGGGCGGCTCGGCGTGCCCGGGGACTGCGCCAACCTCGTCGGCTTCCTCTGCTCGGCGGAGGGCGGCTGGGTCAACGGCCAGCTCCTGCTGAGCAACGGCGGCATCGGCTGAAAGAGGGCTGTCCCGTGAACCCCGGCGGGCGCACGGCACAGCCACGGCGCCTCGCCGCGTTGTCGGATCGGCCCGGTATGAGGACGCCCCTCCGCCTTGCGATGCACCGCATCCGACGCCGCGCGCTGATCCACCGGGGATCACGGGACAGCCCTTGGGGGGCCTTTCCCCGGGGCCTGCCGGGCCGGGGGCGGCGGTCCCGGCCCGCCCGTCCCGCCACCGCCGCGCCGCACGGGCGGCGGCACCGCTCACCACAGGGCCTGGGCGACGGCCATTCCCGCGAACGACAGTCCGAGCCCGACGGCGAGCGTGACGAGGAGATAGCCCGCCGCCCCGGCCAGGCGCCGGGCGCTGGTCAGGGACAGCAGCTCGTTGGAGAACGTCGACCAGGTGGACAGCGCGCCGCAGAAGCCCGTCGACAGCAGGGCCTGCCCGGTCCTGCCCAGCGCGCCGTCCGTGCCCGCCTGCACCAGGAAGCCCAGCAGCAGACAGGCGGCCATGTTGGCGAGAAAGGTGCCCCAGTGGAAGGCGGACCGCAGGTGCTCCCGCGTCACCACTCCGGTCAGATGGCGGACCGGCGCGCCGACCGCCCCGCCCGCGAGGACCAGCAGCCACTCCATCAGACGCCCCCGTCCGGGCGTCCCGGCCCGCTCCGCGCGGCCGGGGGGCCGTCCGCGTCCCGTCGGAGCCGCCGCCCGGTCAGGGCCAGGCGGGCCAGGGCCGTGCCGAGGGCCACCCCGGCCAGCGCCCCGGCCACCGTCACCACCATGGAGGCCACGGCGGTGCCCGGCTGGCCGTTCTCCAGCAGCCGCCGCACGTCGTCGGTGTAGGACGAGAAGGTGGTGAAGCCGCCCAGCACCCCCGTCCCCAGCAGCGGGTTGAGCAGCCGCGGGGCGCGGGTGAACCGCTCCTTCAGGGCCACCGTCAGCACCCCCATCAGAAAGCACCCGAGCACGTTGACCACCACGGTCGTCCAGGGGAACGCGGCGGAGCCGGTGTGCCAGAGCAGGGAGGCGTCGCTGCCGTTGCGCCAGAGGCGGGACAGCCCGTAGCGCAGCAGCGCGCCCACCGCCCCGCCCACCGCCACCACCGCCACCACCGGGCCCAGGGAACCGGGGGTGTGGTCCGGATGGGGATGGAGGTGCACATCGTTCATAAGGTGCATATCGTCACATTAGCTGGCGGCCGGTCACTCGGCCCCGGCACGGCCGGCGGCGGCACCGCCCCCCGGCCGACGGCCCGTCAGGGGTCCCTTCCGAAGGAGTACGTGTGGCCTCGCAACCCCTCGGTCCCGGCACCGGGCCGTCCGCCCCAGCCCCGGGGAGCGCTCCCCCGTCCACAGCGCGCGCGTGGCGGGACACGGCGCTGGGCACGCTGCGCGGCGTGGGCCAGGTCGACTTCCAGGCCAGCGTGTGGACCTCCCTGGCGATCCTCGCCGCGCTGTGGGTGGAGGGCTGGCAGACCGGCCTCTTCGCCACCATCGGCGCCGTCGCCTCCACCCTCACCGCGCGCCTGCTGGCCGTCCCGCACGACTCCCTGACCCAGGGGCTGATGACGTACTGCGGGGTGCTCGGCGGCATCGCCATGCTGGTCTACCTCGGCCACCACCCCTCGACCTATGTCATGGCCGTGGCCGCCGCCGTCATGTGCACCCTGGTGACGGCCACCCTCACCACCCTGCTGGCCCCCTTCGGGCTGAGGGCCTTCACCGGGCCGTTCTGCCTGGTCTCGCTGGTGATGGTGCTGGGCGCCCCGTCCTTCGACCGGATCTGGCACGGCACCCCGGAGACCGCGGTCACCGGGGCCACCCCCAAGAGCCCCGTCCTCGACTGGACCGACCTGTGGCAGGGCTTCTTCTCCAACGTCTCCCAGATCTTCTTCGTCGAGACCTGGTACGTCGGCCTGATCATGCTCGCCGGCCTCTTCCTCGCGGGATGGCGGGTGGGCGCCTTCGCCGCGCTCGGCAGCGCCGTCGGCCTCCTCACCGCCTGGGCGCTGGGCGCCCCGGCCGTCCTCGTCCACGAGGGCATCTACGGCTACAACGCGGTCCTGACGAGCCTCGCCTTCGGCGTGGTCCTGCTGCGCCCCACCCTCTGGAACCTCGGCTACACGGTGCTGGCCGCCGCCGCGACCACCGCCCTGACCGCGTCCCTGGCGGTGTTCTTCGAGGAGTTCGGCAGCCACACCTTCACCTGGCCGTTCAACATCGCCACCTGGGCGCTGCTGGCCGCCGTCCCCACCCTGTCGCGCATCACCCCGCTCACCGACGACTGACCGCCCCGCACCCCGCCCGTACACCCGTCCGACGTCCCCCACCCGCTCCGGCCGGTCCGCACCGCCGCCGGCCGCGGCCGTGTCCCGCGAACGCGCTTCCCGAGGAAGGCAGCCCAGCCCATGAACCTGGCCCCCCGAGAGATCGACAAACTGCTCGTGTACGTCGTGGCGGACCTGGCCCGCAAGCGCCGCGACCGCGGACTGAAGCTGAACTTCAGCGAGTCGGTGGCCCTCATCACCGAGGCCATCCTGGAAGGCGCCCGGGACGGGAAGACCGTCGCGGACTGCATGGAGCTGGGGCGGCACATCGTCCGCGAGGACCAGACCATGCCGGGCGTCCGGGAGATGCTCCCGCTGCTCCAGGTGGAGGCGACCTTCGACGACGGCAACAAGCTCGTCTCCTGCCACGACCCGGTCGGCGGCTGAGCCGTGCGCCGGGGCACGGTGGTGGCCGTCGGCGGCCACGAGAGCGACGGCGGACGCGCCCTGCGCGGGCTGCTGGATCCCGGGGTGGCCCGGGTGGGCCGGGGGCGCGAACTGCTCGCCCGGGTCAGGGCGGAGCGCGCCCGGGACGAACCGGTGTGCGTGGTGCCGATGACCCTGGGCCGGGACCCGGACCTGATCGCGGACGCCGCCCGCACCCTGCTGGCCCTCTCGCCCGCGGAGCGCGCCGGCACCGTGCTGGCCGGGCCCTTCGGCACCGCGGACCACCTCACCGGCTGGCTGCGGTCGGCCGCCCTGCGGGTGCCGGCGGACCGGGCGCTGCTGGTCACCGCGCCGACCGGGGACCCCTTCAGCGACGCCGACCTCTTCCGGATCGCGCGCCTGGTGCGGCAGTACGGACGGCACCGCCTCGTCGAGACCGCCCTGATCGGCGGCGACCCGGACCCGGCGGAGGGCGTGCGCCGCTGCCGGGCCCTCGGCGCGGAGCGCGTCGCGCCGCTGGCCGCCTCCTGGGTGCTCCCCGTCCTCCCCGCCGGGGCGAGCGAGCCGGTGCGGCCGCTGCTCACCGCGCCCGCGGTGGCCGGGGTGCTCGCCGCCCGCGCGGCCGACGCCTGGCACCTCCACGACCGGCACGGCGACGACGGCCTCTCCCGCGCCCTGACCGCCGCCCACGGGCACGGCCACGCCCACAGCCACGGCCCCGGGGACGACGGGCACGGCCACGGCACCCCCGGCCACGGGCACGGCACCCCCAGTCACGGACACGGTCCCGGCGGCCACGACCACGGCCACGGGACCCCCGGCCACGGCCACGCCCCCGGCGTCCACGGGCACGACCACGGTGAGCACCCCCACCCCCACGGCCCCGGGGAGCCCGGCCCCGCGCACGGCGGTCACGGCGACCACCTCCACGGAACCCCGGCGCCCGGCGCGCACCCCGACCCCCGGGACGGCCGCGCCCCCGCCCCGTACGCCCTCCCCTTCGGCAGGAGCCTGTCATGACGCTTCCCCCCCGCCACCAGTACGGCGAAGGCACCATCGAGATCAACGCCGGACGGCGCACCGTCAAGGTCACCGTCCGCAACACCGGCGACCGGGCCATCCAGGTCGGCTCGGACTACCACTTCTTCGAGGCCAACTCCGCCCTCGAATTCGACCGCAACGCCACGCTCGGCACCCACCTCAACATCGCCGCCGGGACCTCCGTCCGCTTCGAACCCGGCGGCACCCGCGAGGTCGAGCTGTGCGCCTACGCCGGCACCGGGCGGCTCACCGGCTTCAGCGGCCTGCTCAACGGCAGCGTCAAGTCGCACCCCGCCCGGGTGGAGGCCGTCGCCCGCGCGTTCCAGCGCGGCTTCCGCGGCGCCGAGGGGCCGGCCGGGAGCGCCGCCGGGAACTCCCCGTCCGCCGGAAGGTCCTCCGCCGGAAAGGCGGAGGGCAAGGGCGACTCCGCCAAGTCCGGAGCCAAGAAGGCCAAGAAGAAGGGAACGAACTGACATGCCGACCCTCTCCCGCAAGCAGTACGCCGACCTGTTCGGCCCCACCGTCGGCGACCGCTTCCGGCTGGCCGACACCAATCTCGTCGTCGAGGTCGAGAAGGACGTCCGCGAGGGCTCGTACGGCGACGAGATCGTCTACGGCGGCGGCAAGACCATGCGTGACGGCATGGGCTCCGACCCGCAGGCCACCGCCGCGCAGGGCGCCCTCGACCTGGTGATCACCAACGCCGTGGTGCTGGACCCGGTGCTCGGCGTCGTCAAGTGCGACATCGGCGTCAAGGACGGCTTCATCGCGGGCATCGGCAAGGCCGGCAACCCGCAGACCCAGGACTCGGTGGACCCCCGGCTCGTGATCGGCACGGGCACGGAGGTCATCGCGGGCGAGCACCTGATCGCCACCGCCGGGGCCATGGACGCGCATGTGCACCTGATCTCCCCGCAGCAGTGCGAACAGGCCCTGAGCAACGGCATCACCACCCTCTTCGGCGGCGGCACCGGGCCGACGGACGGCAGCAACGGCACGACCTGCACCCCGGGCCCGTACAACCTCGCCCGCCTCCTGGAGGCCGCCGAGGACCTGCCGGTCAACATCGGCATCATGGCCAAGGGCAACGGCAGCCTCCCCGCCGCGCTCGACGAGCAGATCGAGGCCGGGGCCGCCGCCCTCAAGGTGCACGAGGACTGGGGCTCGACGCCCGCCGTCATCGACAACGCGCTGGCCGTCGCCGACCGCCACGACGTGCAGGTCGCCATCCACACCGACACCCTGAACGAGGGCGGCTTCTTCGAGGACACCCGCTCCGCGATCGACGGCCGCACCATCCACACCTTCCACAGCGAGGGCGCGGGCGGTGGCCACGCCCCCGACATCCTGCGGGTGACCGGCGAGCCCAACGTGCTGCCGTCCTCCACCAACCCGACGCTGCCGTACACCAGGAACTCGGTCGACGAGCTGCTGGACATGGTGATGGTCTGCCACCACCTCAGCCACGACATCCCGGAGGACGTCGCCTTCGCGGACAGCCGGGTGCGGGCGGAGACCATCGCGGCCGAGACGGTCCTGCACGACCGGGGCATCATCAGCATGGTCTCCTCCGACTCCCAGGCCATGGGCCGCGTCGGGGAGTCCGTCACCCGCGCCTTCCAGATCGCCCACGTGTGCAAGGAGGCGTTCGGTCCGCTGCCCGAGGACTCCGCGCGCAACGACAACGAGCGGGTGCTGCGCTACCTGGCCAAGGTCACCATCAACCCGGCCATCGCCTGCGGCGTCGCGGACCACGTCGGGTCCCTGGAGGCGGGCAAGCTCGCGGACATCGTGCTCTGGCCGATGCACTCCTTCGGCGCCAAGCCCAAGATGGTCATCAAGGGCGGGGTCGTCTCCTGGGCGCAGATGGGCGACCCCAACGCCTCGCTGCCCACGCCCCAGCCCGTCTACTACCGGCCCATGTTCGGCCAGTACGGGAGGGCCCTCCAGAGCACCCACGTCACCTTCATGTCCCAGGCCGGCATCGCGGCCGGGGTCCCGGAGCGGCTCGGGCTCCGGCGGCGGGTGCTGCCGGTGCTCAAGACCCGCACCATCGGCAAGCACAACATGGTCCGCAACGACGTGCTGCCGGAGATCGAGGTCGACCCGGAGACGTACCAGGTGACGGTGGACGGCGAGGTGGTGACCATCGACCCGGCCCGCGAACTGCCCCTCAACAAGCTGTTCTTCCTCGCCTGAGCCCATGTTCCGCGACGAGGACACCACCCTGGAGGCCGCCGGTCCGGGCCCCGGCGCCCCACCGGGCACGGCACCGCCCGGGACCGCCGCCGCCCCGGCCGCGACGGCGGTGGGGCGGCTGCTGACCGCCCTCCAGCTCACCGACTCGGCCTTCCCCAGCGGCTTCTACACCCTCTCCCACGGCCTGGAGGGCTTCACCCAGCAGGGCGCGGTGGACCGCGACACGCTCCCCGCGCTCCTGCACGACGTGCTGCGGCACGGCGTCGGCCCCTCCGACGCCACCGCGCTCGCCCTCGCCCACCGGGCCGCCTCGGCCCGGGACTGGGAGACCGTGGCCGCCGTCGACCGGCGGCTGCACGCCACGAAGCTCAACCGCGAGTCCCGCCAGGCCGCCATCCGCACCGGGCGGCAGCTCCTGGACCTGGCCGCGGAGGTCTTCGGCGGGCCCGGCATCGTCCGCTACCACCGCACGGTGGCGGAGCGCCGGGCGCCGGGCACCCAGGCGGTGGCCGCCGGGGTCGTGCACGCCGCGTCCGGGGTGCCGGTCCGGCAGGCCGTCGCCGCCGACCTGTTCGCCTTCTGCGCCAGCTTCGCCGGTGCGGCGCTCCGGCTGCGGCTCACCGACCACCGGCTCGCCCAGGTCCTGCTGCGGGGCGCGGCCCCGGTCATCGAGCGGGCCACCCGCGAGGCCCTGGCCCGGGACCTCGACGACCTCGGGGCGACCACCTTCGCGGTAGACGTGATGTCGGCCCGCCACGAACGGGCGGAGGCCCGCCTGTTCGCCAGCTAGGGAGTGCCGGGCACCCCGCCCGAACCGGGTGCCGGACCCCCGGCGGCCCGGCCCGTCCCCATCGAAAGGAAATCGGACCATGACGGACAACGTCCTGCGCGTCGGAATCGGCGGCCCCGTCGGATCGGGCAAGACCGCCCTCATCGAGGCCCTCGTCCCCGTCCTCATCGGCCAGGGCCGCACGCCCGCCGTGATCACCAACGACATCTACACCCAGGAGGACGCCCAGCACATCCGCCGCACCCTGGCGGGCGTGCTGGACGGCGACCGGGTGGTCGGCGTGGAGACCGGCGCCTGCCCGCACACCGCGGTGCGCGACGACCCGACGATGAACCTGGCGGCCGGCGCCGAGATGCTGGAGCGCTGCCCCGACGTGGACGTCCTCCTCTACGAGAGCGGCGGCGACAACCTGACGCTCACCTTCAGCCCCGCCCTCGTCGACGTCTTCGTCTTCGTGCTGGACACCGCCGAGGGCGAGAAGATGCCGCGCAAGCGGGGGCCCGGAATCACCGACTCCGACCTGCTGGTCATCAACAAGATCGACATTGCCCAGTACGTGCGGACCGACATCGGCGTCATGGAGTCCGACGCCCACCGGGTGCGCGGCGACGGCCCGGTGGTGCTCACCGACTGCCTGACCGGCACGGGCGTCGACGAGGTCGCCGCCTTCCTCGCCTCGCGGCGCAAGGTCCTGATCTGAGATGCCCGCCGTCCGCGACCGGCTCGCGCCGGAGTACTACGAGCCCGCCCGGCTGCCGCCGGAACTGGCGGCCCACGCCGGCGCGCCCCGGACGCTCGGGCCCGGCTCGCCCGCCAAGGTCGGCATCCTCGACCTGGGGTTCGCGCGGCGCGGGGACCGGACGGAGCTGGTCGAGCGGTACCAGAAGGCGCCGCTGGAGATCATGCGCCCGCTGCACGTCGACCCGTCGCTGCCCGGCATGGCCGTCACCTATGTGATGGCCACCGGCGGGGGCGTCGCCCAGGCCGACCGCTACCGCCAGGACCTGCGCTGCGGCCCGGGCACCGAGGCGCTGTTCACCACCCAGGCGGCGACCAAGGTCTACCGGATGGAGCAGGACTACGCGACGCAGCTCGTGCGGCTCTCCGCCGACGAGGGCGCCTACGTGGAGTACCTGCCCGATCCGCTGATCCCGTTCGCGGGCGCCCGCTTCCACCAGAGCGCCGTGGTCACCGTGCACGAGGACGCCACGGTGGTGTACGGCGAGACGGTCACCGCGGGGCGGCTCGCGCGGGGCGAGCGGCACGCCTACACCGTCCTCGGCGGCGACCTGGAGTTCCGCCGCCCCGACGGCACCCTCCTGGCCGCCGACACCCTGCGGCTGCGCCCCGGGGGGCGCGGCGGGGTGGACGGGCCGGGGGTCTTCGCCGGGCACGACCACGTCGCCTCCCTGTTCGTGGTGAGCGGCCGGTGCCCCGCCGCCGGGATCGCGGACGCCCTGCACGCCTCCCTTGCCGGGCACGAGGTGCTCCACGGGGCGAGCGTGCTCCCCGGGGAGTGCGGGGCCTGGGTGCGGGTGCTCGCCCACGAGGAGCCCGCCGTCACCGCCGCCGTCCGCGCCGCCTGGGACGCCGTGCGCCGTCTGCTCACCGGTCACCCCGCCCCCGACCTGCGCAAACCGTAGGAGGTACCGCCGTGATCACCGCACCCGCCCCCATGCCGCCCGCCTACGACTCCGGCGACACCGCCTGGATGCTGGCCGCGGCGGCCATGGTGCTGCTGATGACCCCCGCCCTGGCCTTCTTCTACGGCGGCATGGTGCGCACCAAGCACATCCTGGTGATGCTCAAGATGAGCTTCGCCTCGCTCTGCTTCGTGAGCATCCTCTGGTACATCGTCGGGTACACGCTCGCCTTCGGCCCGGACGCCGGGGGTGTCGGGCTCATCGGCAACCTGGACCACGCCTTCCTGCGCGGCATCGGTCCGACCACCCTGACGGGCTCCATCCCCACCTATGTGTACGCCACCTTCCAGATGGGCTTCGCCATCGTCACGGTCGCGCTGATCAGCGGCTCCATCGCGGGCCGGGCGACCATGCGGGGGTGGCTGGTCTTCTCCGCGCTCTGGCTGCTGATCGTGTACGTACCGCTCGCCCACTGGGTCTTCGACACGGAGCACGGCTGGATCACCGCCCGGCTGGGCGCGCTGGACTTCGCCGGGGGCCTGCCGGTGGAGCTGAACTCGGGCATCGCCGGGCTGGCCGCCGCGCTGGTCGTGCGGGGCCCGGCGGACTTCCGGCGCCAGGAGCCGCGGCCCAACAACATCCCCCTGGTCATGATCGGCGTGGCGCTGCTCTGGTTCGGCTGGCTGGCCTTCAACGCGGGCTCCGCGGTCCGCGACACCGGGACCGCCGCGACGGCCTTCATCAACACGCAGCTCGGCGCGGCCGGGGCGATGGTGACCTGGCCGCTGGTGGAGTACTGGCGCACCCGCAGGGTCACCATGATGGGCGTCGGCTCGGCGGCGGTGGCCGGCATGGTCGCCATCACCCCCGCCTGCGGCGAGATCGACCCGACCGGCGCGCTGGTGACCGGGCTGGTCGCCGGGTTCGTCTGCGCCTTCGCCGTCACCCTCAAGTACCGGATCGACGTGGACGACACCCTGGACGTGGTCGGGGTGCACGGCGCCGGGGGGCTGACCGGCCTGATCATGGTCGGCCTGTTCGCCACGGCCCAGGTGAGCGGCAAGAAGGGGCTGTTCTACGGCGGCGGCGGGACGCTCCTCTGGAAGCAGGTCGTGGCCGTCCTCGCGGTGTCGGCGTTCTCCTTCGCGCTCACCTGGCTGCTGGCCAAGGCGGTGGACCTGACGGTGGGGTTCACGGACCGGAAGGCGTACGCGGCGGTGCCGGGCGAGGACGAGGAACGGGCCTACGACTTCCGCGCCGCGGCCCGGCTGGACGCCCTGGCGTCCGGCGGCCATGCCGACCGGGAGGCCCTCGCCGAGATCCAGCGCCTCCTCAAGGACCACCGGGACGCGTGAGGGGCGGGGGCGGGGGGCGCCGCTGTGCTGTGCGCCCGCGGGGCCGGGACGGGACGGCCGGGGACGGGGATGCCACCGGGGGAAGGGGGCGGCCGGGGCGGATTCCGGTCCGCCGGGCCCGCACCGCGCGATCCCGTCGCCTTGGGCGACCGGTAACAGGCAGGGCTGTCTATATGGCAACCCTGTTCGATGGTTCGGGGCGTGAATGAAGATCCCTGGTCGCGACCGACAGGGGCCGGGTTTCGGTCAATCATCAACGATTCTGGTGGGTGTTCCGCGCTTCGCCCTGCCCATCAAAACAGGCAGAGTTGTATGCTCTCTGGTGTCGCCGGTGCCCACGCCTGCGGCACCTCATGTTGCGGCGGGAGCGGGCGGGAGCGGATCTGATGCAGACGCGGGCCGAACGGACGCGCCGGTCCCTCGTGCGGGCCGCGGCCGAGCTGATCGCGGACGGGAGCCCGGCCGACGCGGGGCTGGTCAACGTCTGCCGCCGGGCGGGGGTGAGCCGGGGCGCCCTCTACCACCACTACTCCTCGCTCGGGGAGCTGACCGCCGAGGTCTACGGGCAGGCCCGCGGCCGGCTCGTCGAGCTGATGGACGAGGCGTTCGCGGGCCCGGCCGCCGACGCCCCCGAGCGCTTCCTCGTGGCCCTGGGCGGGGCGCTGCGCGCCGAGACGGTGGTCCGGGCGGGGGTGCGGCTGGCGGCGGACGGCTCCGCCGGCCCGCCGCTGCTGCGCGACGAACTCCCCGCCCTGGTGCGGGAGAGGGTGAGCCGCGCCCGCTGGGAGGGCGGGCCGCCGGAGCCCGGCACGGCCGATCTGGTCCTCGCCGTGGCCGCCGGGATCGAGTCGCTCGGCTACACCGACCCCCGCTGGTGGGACCGGACGACACTGCAGCGGCTCAGCGGCCTGCTGCGCCCCCTGGTGGCACCGGTGGAGGAGGGGCGGTGCTGAGGCGGGCGCGCGGCTCCCGCGGGCGGCCGGGTCAGGGAGCGGCGGCGGGAGCGGGCGGCGCGGCCTCCGGGGCCGGGACGGCGGGCGGGACGACGCGCAGCCGGCCGATCAGCCCGGGGGTGGCCAGGCCCGGGAGCGTGAAGCGCCAGAACGCGGTGACGCGCTCGGGCAGGTCCGCGCGGTTGGTGTACACCTGGGACACGATCTGGAGTCCGGTGAAGGCGCCGATGATCAGCGACGTGGCCTCCCGCACGTCGACGCCGGGAAGGATCTCGCCCTGGTCCTGGGCCTGCCGCAGAAGGCCGAGGATGGCGGTGCCGGACTGCTCGTAGGCGGTCTGGCGGGGCGCGTCGAACGACGTCTGCTCTATGGTCAGGCGCACGCTGGCGCGCAGCACCGGGTCGATCTGGAGGCGCCGGGAGAACTCCAGCGTCAGGTCGATCACGGCCTGGAGCTTCACCGGCTGGTCGGGCACCTCCAGGGCCTCGGCGTGCGCGTCGACCAGGGCCATCGCGATGGCCTTCTTCGACGGGAAGTGGTGGTACATCGAGCCCCGGGTGAGACCGGTGCGGGCGAGGATCTCGTTGGTGCTCGCGGCGTCGTAACCGCGTTCGTCGAAGACCTGGGCGGCAGCCTCCAGGATGCTCCGTCTCGACCTCCTGCCGCGTTCCTGCTGCGTCATCCCGCTCCCCTACCCTGTATGAACAGACTTGTCTGTATCTTAGGGGACGGCGGGCCGCGCCGCCGGTCCCACGACCGCGCCGGGCGCGCCGGGGCACCGCGGGGCGTGCGGGGCGCCATCGGGCGCGCCGGGGCGCCGCCGGGCGAGCGGGGTGCCGTCGCCGGGGCGGGGTCCGGGGTGGGCGTCGGACGTCCCGGGTCCAGGGTTCGCGCTTCCCCGGCCGACCGGTCCTCCCGCGGTCGGCCGGTTCTCCCGGCGCCGCCCCTCTGCGGCCGTCGCCCTCCTTCCGTGGCCGGTCGGCCCTCCTGTCGCCGTCGCCTTCCTCCCGTGGCCGGCCGGTCCTCCCGCCGCGGGTCGGCTCCTTCGGGCCCACCGCCCGCCCGCGCGGGGCCCGTCGGGGCTCCTCGCCGCCGTCCTCCGTCCCGTCCGGCCCCGCCCGGCCTCGCCCGGGATGCGGTGCTTCCGGCCCGTGCCCCCGCCCGCGCCCCCGTCCGAGGGGGCGGGATCGTCTCCGCCCGGCCGGCGCGGGCGGTGGGCCCGTTCGCCCGCGCCGTCGTCGTCGCGCCCCGGCGCCGTCCGGGCACGTGCGCGGACGGCGGTGACCGCCCCCGCCGTCCGTCGCCCGCGCCCCGGCCCTCCCGTCGCCCGCCCCACCTTCCCGTCGCCCCCTCCGCCCTGCCCGGCCGCTGCGCGGGGCGGTGGGCGGGCCGGTGGGCGTTGACAGATGGAGGCACACGGCAGAGACTCACCCCCAGAAAGTGAAGGAATTTTCACCAGGCGAACAAATGCTCGCCGCGCCGCCGCACCCGCGCCGCCGCACCCGTGCCGCGCACCCGGCGCGCCGTGCCGCCGCACCCACACCGACCGAAGGGAACGACCGATGCGCACCACCGTCGGGATCATCGGGGCCGGCCCCGCCGGACTGCTGCTCGCCCGGCTGCTGCACAACGCCGGGATCGACTCGGTCGTCCTGGAGAGCCGGGACCGCGCCTACGTCGAGCAGCGCCAGCGCGCCGGAATCCTGGAGCAGGGCACCGTCGACGTCCTGCGCGCCGCCGGAGCGGGCGCGCGGATGGACCGTGAGGGACTGCGCCACGACGGCGTCGAGCTGCGCTTCGACCGCCGCCGCCACCGCGTCGACTTCCCCGCGCTCACCGGCGGCCGGTCCGTGATGGTCTACGCCCAGACCGAGGTCTGCAAGGACCTCATCGCCCTGCACGCCGAGGACGGCGCCCCGCTCCTCTTCGAGGCGGAGGCCCTCGCGGTGGAGGGCGCCACCACCGACCGTCCCCGCGTCCGCTTCCGCCACCAGGGCACCGAGGACGTCCTGGAGTGCGACTACGTCGTCGGCTGCGACGGCTCCTGGGGCGTGGCCCGCAAGGCCGTCCCGGACTCCCTCGGCCGCGGCTTCGAGCGCGTCTACCCCTACTCCTGGCTCGGCATCCTCGCCGACGTCGCCCCCTCCCACGACGAACTGGTCTACGCCCGGCACGACCGCGGCTTCGCCCTGCTCTCCATGCGCTCGCCGTCCGTCTCCCGCCTCTACCTCCAGGTCCCGGCCGGGACCGACGCCGGGGCGTGGAGCGACGAGGAGATCTGGGACGAGCTCGACCGCCGCCTGGAGACCGACGACGGCTGGACGCTGCGGCGCGGCCCGATCACCCAGAAGTCGGTGACGCCGATGCGCTCGGCCGTCCACGAGCCGATGCGCCACGGCCGGCTCTTCCTCGCCGGGGACGCCGCCCACATCGTGCCGCCCACCGGCGCCAAGGGACTGAACCTCGCCGTCGGAGACGTCGTCACCCTCGCCCGCGCCCTCACCCACCGCCGGGACACCGGCTCGGGCGCCCTCCTGGACGCCTACTCCGCCACCTGTCTGCGCCGCGTCTGGCAGGCCGAGCGGTTCTCCTACGACATGACGACGATGCTGCACCGCGACCCCGGTGCCACTCCCTTCGAGGACCGGCTCCAGGTGGCGCGGCTGGACCGGATCTCCCAATCGCGGGCCGCCGCCACGGACCTGGCCGAGGGCTACACCGGCTTCCCGCTGGACGCGTAGTCCGCCCGCACCCGGCCCGGCGGCGCGCGCACCCCGCCCGTGAGGAGCGTCACCGGTCCGCGTAGCGTGTTCCGTCAAAGAGGGAGGGAAAGATCCTCCCCAGGCAGTAGGGTCAATCCTTTGCCGTTCTATTACTCTTGAGCCCAAGGCTGCGCCGTGTGGCCATGGAGGAGTGAAATGAGGAGCAGAAACCCGGTCTTCTCGCGACGGGGGTTCAGCCGCGACAACGGCTACGCGGGCTTCAACGCCGCGCCGCAGGCCGGGGGCCCCGCCGTCGCCACCCAGGGCAACCCGTACGCGCAGCCGTCCGGCAACCCCTACGCGCAGAACCCGTACGCCACGCAGGACCCGCAGTACGGCGTGCCGCCGCAGGCGCCCGCCGTCGCCGACCGGATGACGATGGACGACGTCGTCATCCGCACCGGCAGCACCCTCGGCCTGCTGGTCGTCACCGCCGCCCTGTCCTGGGCCCTGCTGCCGGTCGACGACGCCAACATCGGGCGTTCCTACGGCATCGCCATCGGTGCCGCGCTGATCGGCATGGTGCTGGCGTTCGTCCAGTCCTTCAAGCGCAAGGCCTCGCCCGCGCTGATCCTGTCGTACGCGGCGTTCGAGGGCGTGTTCCTCGGCGTGGTGTCCAGCGTCGTCGACAACCGCATCGCCAGCGGCGCGGCCATGCAGGCCGTGATCGGCACGATGGCGGTCTTCGTGGGTGTGCTGATCGCCTACAAGGCGGGCTGGATCCGCGTCAACCGCCGCTTCTACGGCTTCGTGATGGCGGCGGCGCTCGGCTTCGTCCTCCTGATGATGGTGAACATGCTGTTCGCCGTCTTCGGCGGCGGCGACGGCCTCGGCTTCCGCAGCGGCACCCTCGGCATCGTCTTCGGCATCGTCGGCATCCTGCTCGGCGCCTGCTTCCTCGCCCTGGACTTCAAGCAGGTCGAGGACGGCATCGCCTACGGGGCCCCGCGCGAGGAGTCCTGGCTCGCCGCCTTCGGCCTCACGCTGACCCTGGTCTGGATCTACATGGAGTTCCTGCGGCTCATCTCGATCCTCAACAGCAGCGACTGACCCGGCGCGAGCGCCGGCGGCCGTCGCCGCAGCACAGGAAGGGCCCCGGGCACCCGCCCGGGGCCCTTCCCGCCGTTCCGGGGCCCCGCGGCCCCGCCGCGGCCCGTCGCGCACCGGGCGCGCCCGCCCGACGCCACCGGGCGCGCCGGTCGGACGGGGGGACACGACGCCGGGTCCTAGCGCTCCCGGGCGGGTGCCGCGAGGGCGTCCAGCAGCCGGTCCACCGGCAGTCCCGGAAGGGTCCGCCCGCCGAAGCCGGTGGTCGTGGACGCCGCGAGCAGCGAGTTGAGCACCGCCTCCTCGACCGCGTCGAGCACTCCGTCGAACAGCGGCCCCAGTTCCGCGTCGGCCACGGCCGCGCCGCCCGTGCCCGGTGGCACCGTCCCGAGGGCGACGGCGTAGTCACCGCTGCCGTGTCCGTACGCCGCGCCCGTGCGGGCCAGGGCGAACACGGCGCGCCGGGCCAGCCGGGTGAGCTGCCGGGCGTCCAGCGGGGCGTCGGTGGCCACCACGATCACGCAGGAGCCGGTCTCCGCCGCCCCCGCGCCCGCCCCGTCCGCGAGCCCCAGCGAGTCCGGGGTGAGACGGCGGCCGAGCACCCGCAGCGTGCCGCCGAAGTTCGCCTGCGCCAGCACCCCCACCGTGTGCCGCGCCCCGCCCGGGGCCGCGACGCGCGAGGCGGTGCCGATGCCCGCCTTGAACCCCAGCGCGCCGGTCCCGGTGCCCGCGCCCACGCTCCCCTCGGCCACCGGGCCGCCGCGCGCCCCGTCCAGCGCGGCGCACACGTGCTCCTCGCGCACCGGCCG
This sequence comes from Streptomyces sp. SID8352, assembly GCF_009862265.1. Taxonomy (GTDB): domain Bacteria; phylum Actinomycetota; class Actinomycetes; order Streptomycetales; family Streptomycetaceae; genus Streptomyces. The sequence goes on from NZ_WWGX01000009.1 coordinate 27,780, forward strand.
GGACCGGATGTCGGAGAGGAAGCCGTCGTTGCACTCGCCCACGACCGGGTTGAGGCTGCGCACCTCCGCGCAGCCGGGCCGCCGGAGCATCCAGCCGACGAGCGCGTCGGCCACCCGGAAGGCGGAGAGCGTCGAGGTGAGCAGCACCGGGGTCTCCAGGGTGCCCAGTTCGGCGAGCTGGGTGGTGCCGATGAGCTTGCCGTGGCCGTTGCCGGTGAACACCCCCGCGGGCAGCGGGGAGTGCGGCCCGACCGCGCCGGGCACCACGGCGGTCACCCCGCTGTGCACGTCGGGCGGGCGGCGGACGGTGGTGTGCCCGACCAGGACGCCGGGCACGTCGGTGATGGCGTCCAGGGGACCGGCGGGGAGGTCCCCGGCGACGAGGCCGAGGTCGCGGGCCCGGGGCCGGGCGGGGCCTTCGGGGGCGGGGTCGGTGAGGGGGTTCATGGGGCGGGAGGCTACGCGCCAGCCGGGGCGGCGGGGAACGTTCGGCCCGGCCGGTGCGTCCGGAACCTCCCGGCGCCCGCACTCCTTCCGGTACCGGAACTCCTCCCGGCGCCTTCGGGCACCTTCCGGCGCCGCGCCGTTGGCGGCCCTCCCCGGCGGGCGCGTACGCTCGCGCCGTGCTTGATACGACGCCGTTGACCCGTGCAGTGGAGGACTTCGCCGACCGTCTGCGGGCCGCGCCGCAGAGCCGGCTGCAACGCGGGGCCGCCGCGGAGGCGCTGGAGCTGGCCAGGGAACTGGCCCGGCGCGCCCAGCGGCTGGAGGAGCCGGGGACCGAGCCCCGGGTGATGCCGGACGCGGGGATGTTCGCCGCCGCCGACCAGATCGCGGTCGCCGCGAACGACCTGGCCGCGGTCCTGACGGAGCCGGGCCAGGTGGAGGAGGCGGTGGGCCTGGTGGAGGAGGCCCGCGGACGGGCCGGGGTGTGAACCGGGCGGCCGGGGAGTCCGGCGCGGGTGCGGTCCGGCGGGCGGGGCGGCGGCGGTGCCGAGGGGGCGCCGCGGAATCCGCCGGGCCCGCGGTGGTCCGGGCGCCGGTTACAGCGAGGCGATGACCCGGTCGGCGAGGATGTACACGTTCTCCTCGCCGCAGGAGAAGGTCAGGGTGTAGGCGCCGGAGACGCCCGAGCCGCCGAGGAGGCGCGGGGTCTCGCCCCCGGCCAGGGCGGCGGCCAGGCGCTCCGCGGTCTCGCGGTGGCCCGGCGTCATGCACAGGGTGGTGCCGTCGGCGAAGACGTACACGTCGAGGGTGCCCAGCGGGCCCGGCCGCACGTCGGCCAGCGCGACGCGGGAGGCGGCCAGTTCCTCCAGCGCGGCGACGGTGCGCTCGTGGTCGGCCACGGCGGGCGACGGGGTGGGCACGAAGTCGGGGTGCGAGGGGTGGCGGCGGCGGGCGGCGGCCAGTTCGGCGGATTCCGCGGCGCCCTCCTCGGCGTCGGCGACCGGGTCGGCCAGCGGCTCCACCACCGGCTCCAGACCCGCGAAGTCGGCCTGGCGGGGCAGGAACAGCTCGCTGTCGGAGAGCCCGAGCAGCAGCGGGGTGTCGGAGGCGTCCCGGGACTCCTGGGCGGCCCAGAAGGCCCGCGCCTCGGCGAGTTCCCGCTCGCGCTCCTCGGCGAGGGCCTCGGCGACGGCGGCGCGTATCTCGTCGGCGTCGGCCGTCGTCCGGGCGGCCGGGACGAGGCCCCGCGCGGCGGCGGCACGGCTCTCGATCAGCTCGGTGTGCAGGGCCGCGACCCGGCGGCGCAGCACCAGGACGGTGCGCAGGACGGCGACGCCCACGGCGCCGGTGGCGGCCGTGGTGAGCAGCAGGGCGATGGGCATGGCGCTCACTGACAACTCCCGGTTCAAGGTCGATCCCCGACTTCCTACCTCAGCTTGAAGGGTGGACTAACCGTCTGTCAGTGCGTAACGTCACGAAACGGACAGGACTTTGGGCCCCCGGGAGCCCGCTCGACCCCTCTGACCTGCGAGGATTCCCCGCTGAGAGAGGTAGGTCACATCCTGAGGGAGATTGAGTCACAAAACGGCCCAGAACCCAGGGGATTCCGGGGTTCCGGGCCGTCGGGTCACACCGGGTGCCGTCGGGGTCACTGACGGTTTCTCAGCCGGTGGTGCCGGGTCAGCTCAGCCGCTCGACGACCATGGCCATGCCCTGGCCGCCGCCGACGCACATGGTCTCCAGGCCGAACTGCTTGTCGTGCCACTGGAGGGAGTTGATCAGCGTGCCGGTGATGCGGGCGCCGGTCATGCCGAAGGGGTGGCCGACGGCGATGGCGCCGCCGTTGACGTTCAGCTTCTCCAGCGGGACGCCGAGGTCGCGGTAGGAGGGGATGACCTGTGCGGCGAACGCCTCGTTGATCTCGACGAGGTCGATGTCGTCCATGGTGAGCCCGGCGCGGGAGAGCGCCTGCCGGCTGGCCTCGACGGGGCCCAGGCCCATGATCTCGGGGGAGAGGGCGGAGACGCCGGTGGAGACGATCCGGGCGAGCGGCGTCAGGCCCAGTTCGCCGGCCTTGGTGTCGCTCATGATGACGAGGGCGGCGGCGCCGTCGTTGAGCGGGCAGCAGTTCCCGGCGGTGACCAGGCCGTCGGGACGGAAGACGGGCTTGAGCCCCCGGACGCCCTCCATGGTGACCCCCGCGCGCGGTCCGTCGTCCTCGGCGACCACGGTGCCGTCGGGGAGGGTGACCGGGGTGATCTCGCGGTCCCAGAAGCCGTTCGCGACGGCCTCCTCCGCGAGGTTCTGGGAGCGGACGCCGAACTCGTCCATCTCCTGGCGGCTGATGCCCCGCAGCCGGGCCAGGTTCTCGGCGGTCTGGCCCATCGCGATGTAGGGGTCGGGGGTCAGCCGGTCCTCGCGCGGGTCGTGCCAGGTGGTGCCCTCCCGCGCGGCCGTCCCGGCGGTGCGCGCCTCGGCCTCGGCGAACAGCGGGTTGTGGGTGTCCGGCAGGCTGTCGGAGTTGCCCTTGGCGAACCGGGAGACCATCTCGACCCCGGCCGAGACGAAGACGTCGCCCTCACCGGCCCGGATGGCGTGCAGGGCCATGCGGGAGGTCTGGAGGGAGGAGGAGCAGTACCGGGTGATGGTGCAGCCCGGCAGGAAGTCCATGCCCATCCGGACGGCGACGATCCGGGCGAGGTTGTTGCCCTGCTCGCCGCCGGGCAGCCCGCAGCCGAGCATCAGGTCGTCGATGTCCCGGGGGTCGAGTCCGGGGACCCGCGCGAGCGCCGCCTCGATGACGGTGGCGGTCAGGTCGTCGGCGCGCAGGTCCTTCAGGGAGCCCTTGAACGCGCGGCCGATGGGGGAGCGGGCGGCAGAGACGATCACGGCTTCGGGCATCACGGCTCCAGTGGCGGGACGGTACGGACGGGGTGGGGGCGGGCGGGCAGGCGGCGGCGGCCGGGTCGGGGTCGGAGGGGCTGCCTGGGAAGTTACCGCTCCGTAGTGGCCGGGTCACGGGGGGCGGGGTGTGAGATGGGCCCCATGTGTCCAAGCGCTTGCTTGGCAGCGTACGCCGTGACCACGGCCGCTGCCACGGGGGCGCGGCCCCTGCCCTTGGCTCCGTCCTGGCCCGGCCCTGGCTCCGCCCGGGCCCACGCCGGCCCCGGCTCGGCCCCGCCCTGTCCGGAGCGGTCGGCGGCGGGCGACGCACCCGCGCTCCCGCCCCGTCCGGTCGGGTCGGCGCCGCCACCCCGCCGCGCGTCGCGCCGTCCGTGTCCGCCGCTGCCACCGCTGCGACCACCGGTCGCCGGTCACCGTCCCCATGGCCCCCCGATCCGTAGCGGCCCCGGCCGGACGGAGCGGGGTGGGCGGGCCGGTACCCGCCCCGCCCGCCTACCGCGTCGTCCGCTCCGAGGGCTCCGGCTCCGCCTCGGCGACCCGGCGCCTGCGGCGCCGCTTGAGCAGGACCCAGGCGCCCCAGGGCCCCCGCGGTCCCGTCGGGAGCGCGGCGGCGACCTCCGTGCCCGCCTCGTCCGCGGCCTCCGCCGCCGCCCGCGCCACCGGCAGGAACCCCTCGCGCCGGGCGGCGTCCGGCCGCTCCTCCTCCGCGGGCCACAGCCCGAGCGCCGCGCAGACCGACGGCAGCACCGCCATCGCCGCCGTCGCGTATCCCTCGGCCGAGGGGTGGTAGTTGTCGGGGCCGAACAGCTCCCGCGGGTTCTGCGCGAACTCGGGTCCCAGCAGGTCGCCCAGCGACACCGTGCGCCCGCCCTGCTCCACCGCGCCGATGGTCTGCGCCGCCGCGAGCTGCCGCGAGGCGCGCCGGGCCAGCCAGCGCAGCGGCTGCCGCACCGGCTCGATGGTGCCCAGGTCGGGGCAGGTGCCCACGACGACCTCCGCGCCCGCCGTGCGCAGCCGCCGTACCGCCGCCGACAGGTAGCGGACCGAGCGGGTGGCCGGCATCCGGTGGGTGACGTCGTTGGCGCCGATCATGACGACGCAGATGTCGGGGGCCTCGGCCGGGTCGGCCAGCACCAGCGCCACCTGGCGGTCCAGGTCGTCCGAGCGGGCCCCCGGCAGCGCCACCGACCGCAGCCGCACCGGCCGCTCCGCCACCGCCGCCAGCCCCGCCGCCAGCAGGGCCCCCGGGGTCTGCCCGGCCCGGTGCACGCCCTGCCCCGCGGCCGTGGAGTCGCCCAGCATCACCAGCCGCAGCGGTGTCCCGCCCGCCGCGGTCAGGGGGCCGCCGTAGAGGCCCTCGGCGTTCGGCACCCGCTCGGGCGTGCCGCCGCCCACCGCCCGCCGGGCGAGCTGCACCTCGGCCAGCAGCAGCCCGGCCGCCGCGGCACCGGCGAGCCCGATCCCCCCGCCGCCGTACGCCGCGCCGGCCGCGATGCGCCGGGCCACCCTGGCCCTCGACATGCTGGTCATACGTCGCCACCACCTCCGTCGAGCCGTACACCCACTGCTTGCCCCGTACGGACGGTTGCCCAATCCCACCGGTGAGTGAACGGACGGCGCAGGACACCGGCCGGTCGGCAGGCCATAGGGTGGCGGGACCCAGACGACCCCATACTTCGCCGCCCCCGGAGACCACGTGCACTTCCACGACTCGATGATCAGCCTCGTCGGCAACACACCGCTGGTACGGCTCAACAGCGTGACCCAGGGCATCAGGGCCACCGTCCTGGCCAAGGTCGAGTACTTCAACCCGGGCGGCTCGGTCAAGGACCGTATCGCCCTGCGCATGATCGAGGCCGCCGAGCGGAGCGGCGAGCTGCGGCCGGGCGGCACCATCGTCGAGCCGACCAGCGGCAACACCGGGGTGGGCCTGGCCATCGTGGCCCAGCGGAAGGGCTACAAGTGCGTCTTCGTCTGCCCGGACAAGGTGTCCACGGACAAGATCAACGTGCTGCGGGCGTACGGCGCCGAGGTCGTCGTCTGCCCCACCGCCGTCGACCCGGAGCACCCGGACTCGTACTACAACGTCTCCGACCGGCTGGTGCGCGAGACGCCGGGCGCGTGGAAGCCGGACCAGTACTCCAACCCGCACAACCCGCTCTCGCACTACCACTCGACCGGACCGGAGCTGTGGGAGCAGACCGAGGGGCGGATCACCCACTTCGTGGCGGGCGTCGGCACCGGCGGCACCATCTCCGGCACCGGCCGCTATCTGAAGGACGCCAGCGACGGCCGGGTCCGGGTGATCGGCGCCGACCCGGAGGGCTCGGTGTACTCCGGCGGCTCGGGGCGCCCGTACCTGGTCGAGGGCGTCGGTGAGGACTTCTGGCCGACCGCCTACGACCGCGGTGTCGCCGACGGGATCGTCGCCGTCTCCGACAAGGACTCCTTCCAGATGACCCGCCGCCTCGCCAAGGAGGAGGGCCTCCTGGTCGGCGGCTCCTGCGGGATGGCCGTGGTGGCGGCGCTGGAAGTGGCGAAGCCGCTCGGCGAGGACGACGTGGTGGTGGTCCTGCTCCCGGACAGCGGGCGCGGTTACCTTAGCAAGATCTTCAACGACGAGTGGATGGCGGACTACGGCTTCCTGGAGGACACCGGCCCCAGCGCCCGTGTCGCGGACGTCCTGGACGACAAGGCGGGCGGCTCCATCCCGTCCCTCGTCCACATGCACCCGGACGAGACCGTCGGCCAGGCCATCGAGGTGCTGCGCGAGTACGGCGTCTCGCAGATGCCGATCGTCAAGCCCGGCGCCGGCCACCCGGACGTGATGGCCGCCGAGGTCGTCGGCTCGGTGGTGGAGCGGGAGCTGCTGGACGCCCTGTTCACCCGGCGCGCCTCGCTGGAGGACCCGCTGGAGAAGCACATGTCGGCGCCGCTGCCGCAGGTCGGCTCCGGTGAGCCGGTCGCGGACCTGATGACGGTGCTCGGCGCGGCCGACGCGGCCATCGTCCTCGTCGAGGGCAGGCCGACCGGCGTGGTGAGCCGCCAGGACCTGCTGGCGTTCCTCGCCAAGGGCACCGGATGAGGTGACCCCGGCCCGCGGCGGCGCAGGCCCTCCCGGCGGCGGACCGGCCCCGCCGGGAGGCACACACCCTCCCTCGCCCGCGCGGGACGGCGTCCGACGCGCGGGACCCGCACCGGGCGGACCGGCGGCGGGCGGGGACCGGGCGGGGACCGGCGCACCGGGCACGGGCCGCCGTCCGCACGGAAGCGGAACGCGTGCGAAACGCGCCCGCAGCACCGGCGTCGCACGCCTGCGCGAGAGTGGGGCGCGTCGGCGTCACGGACCCGCCGGAGCGGCTCCCGGACCTCCGTGCGCGCCGAGGGCGCCGTGCCCGGCCGCCGGGCCGGGTCCGGACGTCCCCCGCGGGGACCCGCCGCCGTCCCGCCCCCGGAGACGGGGGTGCGCGGCGGTCCCCGCGCGGCCTCAGTCCTTCCAGGTGTCCTCGTCGCCCCCGGGGCGGCGGGCGCGGGCGAAGAGGCCCGGGTGGGAGCGGGCGGCCTGGACGATGTTGACGCCGACGATGCCCGCCCAGGCGACCAGCAGCCCGGGGAGCCGTCCGACGCCCCCGCCGATCGCGGACAGCGGAATGGCCAGGACCAGCGAGACGATGCCGAAGCCGAAGCGCTCGCCGAAGGAGTCCGTGGACCGGGGCGAGCGCGACTCCCGCGCCGCCGTCATCCGCTCCTCCGCGAGCACGCGCCGCACCCGCCGCTCGACCGCGCCGTCGATCCGCCGGTCGATCTTCTCCAGGAACGACTCCACCAGCGCCGCGTCGTACTCCTCGCCCAGGTCCCTGCGGGCCCGCAGGGTCGCGTCGAGTTCCTTCGTCAGGTCAGGGTCCCGCCCGTCCGTTGCCGTCACGCTGTCACCGTAGGCGACGGGTCCGGCGGGGACACTGGGGTTAGCCCCCGGCTCCGGCCGGGGGCGGGCGGGAGGGCCGGCGTCGGCGGGCGCGGAGCGGGACCGCCCGCCGGAGCAGCCGTTCCCGGCCGGTGCGGCCGGGCTGCCCGGACCCGGGCATTCACCTTCCCTTTCCCCGTGCGGTTCCACCGTCCGGCGCCGGGGTTTGCGGCCCCCCGCCTTTCGGGGTTGACCGGTCCAGGACAGTCCGCTTTCGGTTGTTGCCACTCCTGATAGGGCTCCCTAACGTAGTTGACCGTGTCGGATTAAAAAACGGCGGGCAGTTGCCACTGGCGACCGCCAGGACGACGCGAGGGAGTGGGCATGGTCAGTTCTCTCATTCAACGGGATGAGCGGTTCCTGACGATCCTGGACCGGCTGAGCAGCAAATCGGTCGAGGAGTACTACAACCCGTACAAGCTCTTCGAATGGCCGGACACCCTGCCGGAGGACATGTGGTGGATGAGTCCCGAACTCACCACCACCCACGGGACACCGGCGGCCGAACGGCTCGGCCCGGAGCGGCTCCACGCGCTCTCGCGGCAGGAGAGCATCAACTTCTACAGCCTCAATGTGCACGGCATCCGCGAACTGCTCATCGAGGTGACCCGGCGCATCCACACGGCGGGTTTCGAAACCCCTTCGCAGTTCTTCCACCACTTCATCGGTGAGGAGAACGAGCACATGTGGTTCTTCGCGGAATTCTGCCTCCGCTACGGCGGGAAGATATACCGTCAGCCCGGCGGGGTCGCCGCCGACATTCCCCGGTCCCCCGTCGAGAGCCTGCTGGTCTTCTCCCGCATCCTCATATTCGAGGAACTGGTCGACCACTTCAACTCCCGGATGGCCCTCGACGACCGGCTGCACGACACCATCCGGGCCATCAACCGCATCCACCACCAGGACGAGTCCCGGCACATCGCCTTCGGCCGGGAACTGGTCGCCGCGCTCCACGCCGACGTCCGGAGGAACGCGGGCGAGCGGGAGCTGGACGACATCTCGGACTACCTCAAGCGGTACATGACCTTCAGCTTCGAGTCGCTCTACAACCCGCAGGTCTACCGCGACGCGGGCATCGACAAGCCGCAGGAGCTGCGCCGGGAACTGCTGGCGGGGCCCGCCCGCGCCGAGTTCGAGGCATCCGTCTTCCGCAAGACCGCCAAGTACCTGCGGAAGACCGGGATCATCCGGTGAGCCCCGGCCCGCACCGCACCGGGGACTTCACCCGGGGCCGGGACGGCACCGCCGGGGACGCGCTGGTGATCCTGCCGCCCGGGCCGACCGCCCTGCTGCGCGCCCTGGACCGGGTCTTCGCCGGATGGGGCACGGCCGCCGGAGCCGACGAGATCCTGCCGCCGCCCCTCTACCCGGTGTCCGACCTGGAGAAGTTCGACGTCTACGCGAACTTCCCGCACCTCGCCCTGGCCGCCGCCCCGCTCGACCTCGAACACGGCGGCGGCAAGCCCGAGGCGGGCCGTTTCCGCCCCGGCGACCTCCGGGGCGCCCGGCTCGGCCTGCCCCACGCCACCTGCTACGGCGCCTACCTGTACTACGAGGACACCCGGCTCCCGGGCGACACCCTCGTGACGCTGGTCAACCGCTGCTTCCGGCACGAGGACCACTACGACGGACTGCGGCGGCTGCTGAGCTTCCAGATGCGGGAGATCGTCGCGCTCGGCTCCTTCGAGCACACCCAGCGGGTGGTGACCCGGTTCGCGGAGGTGATCGCTGACTTCGCCGGGGCCCTCGGCCTGCCCCTGGACAAGCGGGCGGCCACCGACCCGTTCTTCGAGGCGGACGGGGCGCGGGCGCTGCTGGCGAGGCTCAGCCCGGTCAAGTACGAGTTCCAGGCCGGCGGCCTGGCCATCGCCTCGGTCAACACCCACCGCAACTTCTTCGGCGAGCGGTGCGGCATCCGCCTGGCGCCGGACGGCGGGCACGCCTTCACGAGCTGCGTCGCCTTCGGGCTGGAACGCTGGGTCGCGGTGCTGCTCGACCACCACGGCCGGGACGCCGCGCGCGCCCTGGACGCCGTGGAGCGGGCCGCGGGAGAGGTCTCCTGACGTGGACGCGGGACGGGTCGGCATCGATCTGGTCCCCTACGGCAGGGTCCGGGAACTGCTGGCCGCCGACGGACGGCCGGCCCTGACCCGGATGCTGTCCGCCGAGGAACAGCGGCTCCTGCGCACCGGGCGGGAGCCGGACGTCCCCGGCATCGCCGGCCGGCTGGCCGCCAAGGAGGCCGTCTTCAAGCTGTTCCGGACCGCCGGGCAGACCCTGCCCTGGCAGGACATCGAGATCCTCCGGGAGGAGGGCGGCTGGCCCGTGGTGCGGCTGCGCGGACGCGCCGCCCGCCTCGCCGCCGAGTCCCTGGTCGGCGCCATCGCGGTGAGCATCGCGCACGACGACCCCTGCGCCATCGCGATCGCCTACTCCGGCGCCTGACGGCCGCCCCGCCCCGGGCGCGCCCCGCCGGACCGCCGCACGGCCCCCCGCGCACCGCCGCCGCACGGCCCCACCGCGCACCGCCGCACGGCCCCACCGCGCCGCACGGCCCCACCGCGCACCGGCGCACCGCACCGTCCCCACCCCGACAGGCCCACCCGAGCGAGGAGTTGGACATGGCTTCGGCAGGAATCGAAGACGTACGCGCGTGGATACTCGGCCGCCACCCGGACCGCACGTCCGTGTCGGACGACGAGAACCTCATCGAGAACCGGCTCGTCGACTCGCTGTCCTTCGTCGAACTCGTCTACACGATCGAGGGCGCGAGCGGCGCGGAGATCGACTTCGACGCCATCGACATCCAGGACTTCCAGACCCTCTCGGCCATCGAGAAGGCGTTCTTCGCGACCGTCTGACCCAGGAGGGAGCACACCATGGAAGCCGTTTCCTACACGGCCCAGTGGACCGCGGCCGCCCGGGCCGTGGAGTCCGAGCGCGACGGCGACGCGCTGTTCACCGATCCCTACGCCCGGGACCTCGCCGCCCCGCGCGGCTTCGAACTGCTCGCGCGCTACGGCGGCGGAGGGCTGCTGCCCTTCATCGCGATCCGGACCCGGTACTTCGACGACGCCGTCGCGGACGTCCTGCGGGAGACCGGCGCCGACCAGATCGTCCTCGTCGCCGCCGGCATGGACACCCGCGCGTTCCGGCTCGACTGGCCCGCCGGCGCCACCGTGTACGAGGTCGACCACGCCGCGCTCATCGACGAGAAGCGTGAGCGGCTGCGGCGGCTGGGCGCCGAGGCCCGCGCCGACCGCCGCGAGGTGCGGGCCGACCTGGCCGGCGACTGGCTCCCCGCGCTGGCCGCCGCGGGCTTCGACGCCTCCCGGCCCACCGTGTGGATCACCGAGGGACTGCTGTTCTTCCTCACCGAGGACCAGGCCGCCGGACTGCTGCGCACCCTCGGCTCGGTCTCCGCGCCCGGCAGCCGCCTCGTGGTCGACTTCGTGAGCCGGGCCCTGCTGCGCAGCCCCTTCTCGCAGAGCTTCCTCCGGGGGCTGCGCGAGGACGGCACGCCCTGGCGCTTCGGCACCGACGAACCCGAGCGGTTCCTCGCCGGGACCGGCTGGAAGACGCACGAGGTGCGCGAGCCCGGCGAACCCGGCGCGGGCGAGGGCCGCTGGCCCTACCAGGTGCAGCCGCGCGAGCGGCGCGGCGCCTCGCGGAGCTGGCTGGTGCGCGCCGAGTACGTCGGGGAGTGAGGCCGGCATGCCGACCGCCACCACCCTGGAACGCGTCGAGTCCTTCCTCCCCGACCGCAGCGTCCGCATCGACGACGTCGCGGACCGCCTCGGGCTCCGGCGCCCGGAGATCGGCGTCTTCCGGCGGATCTACGGTCTCGACCGGCTCCGCTTCGACCCGGACGGCGGGCTGTTCGACCTGGTCCTGCCCGCCGCCCGCAGGGCGCTCAAGGCGCTGCCCGAGGGACGCCGCGTCCGCTACGTCGTCTACGCGCACACCGTGCAGACCGTCACCCCGCCGCACATCGACGCCGCCCAGGTGATCCGCCAGGACCTGGGCCTGCACGACGCCGAGGCGTTCGCCCTCAGCCAGCAGGCGTGCGTCAGCAGCCTCGGCGCGATCGACCTGGCCGGGGAACTGCTGCGGGCCGAGGCCCCGGAGGGCGCCTACGCCCTCATGGTCACCGGTGAGCGGGCCTACTCCCCGAAGGTCCAGCTCATCCCCAACAGCGCCATCATGGCCGACGCCGCGGCGGCCTGCCTGGTCACCGTGGGCGGCCCCGGGGACGAGGTGAGGTCCTTCACCACCCGCACCCTGGGGGAGTTCGCCGCCGGACTGGAGATGACCCGCGAGCAGATCACGCGCTTCGGGCAGGTCTACGGCACCGTGCTCGGCGAGGTCATCCACGAGGCGGTCGCCGCCGCCGGACTGGACTTCGACGACATCGACCTCGTCGTGCCGCACAACGTGAACACGGTGTCCTGGCGGCAGACCATCAAGGCCATGGGCGCGGATCCCGCGAAGTTCTTCCTGGACAACATCCCGCGCTACAGCCACACCTACGCCTCGGACGTGTTCGTCAACTACACGACCCTGCGCGAGGGGGGCCGCCTGGTGGACGGCGGGCACTACGTCCTGGTCTCCGTGGGCCTGGGCGCCACCTTCGGCGCCATGGTCATCACCCACAGGGCGCGGTGATCCGATGACCGACCGCACGCGCCCCGCTCCGGCGGCCCCGGCCCCCTTCCCCGGCCTCGCCGGGGGACCCCCCGGCGCCGCGGACCTCGCCGGCACGGACCGCACCCGCACGGACCTCACCTACACCAAGGACCTGAAGGAGGCCCTCACCAAGGACCGCGACGCCCGGTTCGTCTGGCTGTGCAACTTCGAGGTCGAACGCCGCTGGGCCCGCTCCTACACCGGACTGCCCGCCGTGCGGGGCTCCGCCACCACCGCCACCGTGCAGCGCATGGAGGAACTCGGCGCGCTGCTCGCCGAGCCCGGGGACCACCTGCTGCTGGACCGCCCCCTGGACGAGGGCTACCGGCGCTACGCCGACGCCCTGGGCCTCGGCACCCCCACCGGACTCGTCACCCCGGCACCGGCGGGCGACGCGGGCACCGCCGAGGCCGTGTCGCGCTCCCCGGAACTCCTCGACCGGCTGCGCGAGCTCGCCCGGCAGGGCGCCTGGCTCATGCCGATGGGCGTCTCCGACCAGGAGGAGCACCTGGCCCGGCTCACCGGCCTGCGCCTCGCGGTGCCTCCGGCCGCCGTCCACGAGCGGGTCAACAGCAAGATCTACAGCCGCCGCGTCACCGAGGAACTGGGCCTGCGCACCATCCCCGGCCACTGCTGCGAGACCGTCGGGGAGCTGCACCGCGCCCTGGACGAACGGTTCCGCGACGACCCGGGCCCGGTCGTCGTCAAGGACGCCTTCGGCGTCTCCGGCCGCGGGCTGGTGGTCCTCGACAGCCGCCGCAAGGCCGACCGGCTGCTGCGCATGGTCGACCGGCGGGCCGCGAGCAGCGGGGACGACCGCCTGCACGTCGTGGTGGAGGCGTTCCTGCCCAAACGGGCCGATCTGAACCACCAGCTCACCATCGACCGGGAGGGCCGGGTCCGCCAGGACTTCGTCAAACAGGCCATCACCGCGGGCGGCGTGCACCTCGGCCACGTCAGTCCCGCCGGCCTCGACGCCGTTCAGCGGGACGAACTCGCGGCGACGGCGCAGGCGTTGGGCGGGAGGCTGTACGAGGACGGCTTCACCGGCATCGTCGGTGTCGACGCGCTGCTCGGCGCGGACGGGCTCGTCTATCCGGTGCTGGAGATCAACGCCCGTCTCAACATGTCCAGTTACCAGGGCAGGGTCACCGAGCTGTTCGGCCCCGGGCAGGGGATCACGCTCGCCCGCCACCACACCCTGCGCCCGGCGGCCCCGGTCGCCTTCGAGGAGGTCACCGAGGCGCTAGGCCCGCTCCTCGACCCGCCGCTCGGCCGGGACGGCCTCGTCATCACCTGCTTCGGCACCGTCAACGCCCAGGCGCCCGCGTCCCCCGGGACCCCGTTCGAGGGACGCCTCTACACGATGCAGTTCGCCGCCGACCGGGCGGGACTGGACGCCCTGGACCGGCGGGTCACCGAGGCGCTGAGCCGCTTCGACACCACCGGGAGGACCTCATGACCGGCCCGCACCGCGTCCAGGGCATCGACATCACCGCACTCGCCGAACGGTTCGGCACCCCGCTCTACGTCTACGACGCCGACGTCCTGCGCGACGTGTTCACCGGCCTGCGCGAGCGGCTGCACCCGGCCGTCGACGTCTTCTACTCCCTCAAGGCCAACCCCAACGTCGCGGTCTGCGAACGGCTCGGCTCGCTCGGTGCCGGTGCCGAGATCTCCTCGCTGGCCGAGCTGATGACCGTCCGGCGGGCCGGCATCGCCCCCGAGGACGTGATCTTCCTCGGCCCCGGAAAGACCCCCGCGGAGCTGGAGGCCTGCGTCACCGCCGGCCTGTACGCCGTGGTCTGCGAGTCCCTCGACGAGGTCGCGGAACTGGAACGGCTCGCCGCCGCACACGACGTGGCCGACCTGCCGGTGCTGCTGCGGATCAACCCCGACTTCCGGACCAAGGGCTCCGGCCTCGCGATGAGCGGCAAGCCCCGCCAGTTCGGCATCGACGCCGAGGTGCTGCGCCGTTCGGCCGGGGCGCTCGCGGGACTCGGCCGGGTTCGGGTCCGGGGCTTCCACGCCTACATGGGCACCCGGTTCCTCAACGCCGACGACATCGTCCACAACACCCGCGAGATCCTCGCCCTGTCCGGCGAACTCGCCGGGCGGCTCGGCATCGACCTGGACACCGTGGACTTCGGCGGCGGCTTCGGCGTGGCCTACTTCGACAACGAGAAGGACCTCGACCTCGCCACCACCGTCGACGGCGTCAACGAGGCCGTGGAGTCCTTTCTGCGGGACCACCCCGGCTGCCGGCTCATCAACGAACTCGGCCGCTACCTCGCCGCGCCCTGCGGCACGTACGTCGTGCGCGCGCTGTACGTCAAGCAGTCGCTGGGCGAGACGTTCGTGATCGCGGACGGCGGCACCAACCACCACATGGCCGCCGTCGGCATCGGCAGCTTCGTCAAGCGCAACTTCCCCATCCGCTCGCTGAGCCGCCCGGACGAGGACCCCGCGCACACCTACACCGTCACCGGGCCCCTGTGCACCCCCAACGACGTCGTCGGCAAGAAGGTCCGGCTGCCCCGCGTCGTGCCCGGCGACCTCATCGGCGTGGAGCGCTCCGGCGCCTACGGGCCCAGCGCCTCGCCCGGACTCTTCCTCAGCCACGGCTACCCGGCCGAGGTGATGGTGCACCGGGGCACGGCCCACCTGGTCCGCGAACGGGACCGCGCGGAGGAACTGCTCGCCAAGCAGCACACGGTGGGACCCGACCCCGACCCCGGCCCCGCCCCCGAATCCGGCGCCCGCCCCTGACCCCCGCCGCCCCGCCCCCGCCACGCCGAAGGAGAAGCACATGGAACGCCACACCGCGGTCGTCGCCATCGAGACGGCCCTGAGCGAGGTGCTGGAACGTCCCGTCAGCGGACTCACCGAGGGCACCCGGCTCTTCGACGACCTGCACCTGGACTCCACCTCGGTCCTGGAGATGCTGATGGCACTGGAGGACGCCATCGACATCTCCGTCGACCCGGAGAACCTCGACATGGAGGACTTCGCCTCGGTCGGCAGCCTCACCGACTACGTCCTGTCGCAGCAGGCCCCGAGCGGAGTGTGAGGCACACCGCCATGCCGACCCTCCTCGCCGCCTCCGGGGTGGTCTCCCCGCCCGCCCGGCCCTTCGACGACTCCCCGGAGGACCTCGCCCACCACCGCGCCCTGGCCGCCTCCTTCGGGGCCGAGGTGGAGGAGCGACTGCTCCGCGACGGCCCCAACGTCGGCCACCGCGACCTCGTGGACCGCCTCGCCCGCGCCGACGGCGTCCGGGACAGCGACCCCGATCTGGTCGTCGTCGCCCACGCCCTGCCCGACCTCACCCCCTTCACCGCCATCGCCCCCCACCTCGACCACCTGCTCGGCGGGCGGTCCGTCAACTTCGGCATCCACCAGCAGGGACTCGCCGCGCCGTTCACCGCGCTGCGCGCCATCGACGCCTTCCAGCGCGCCGGACGCGCCGGGCGGGCGGTGCTCGCCGTGCTGGAGCAGACGACCCTGCCCACCCGTTTCCCCCTGGTGCACGACAACGGGCTTGTCGACTCCGGCGTCGTCCTGGTCCTCGGCACCGGTGACGGGCCCCGGCTGGCCGGCGTCGAGACCGTCCCCGCCACCGGCGACCCCGTGCGGCGGCTCGCGGAGCTGACCGCCGCCGACCCGGAAGGCACCCTCCTCGTCACCGGCCCCTGGACCGACCACGAGGCGCTCCGCCCCGTCACCGCCACGACGACCCCCTACCGGGTGAACCGGGGCACCTACGCCACCGGGCTGTGGCTGGCCCTCGCCCGCCAGTGGCGGCTCTGGTGCCGGCACCACCGCACCGTGGTCCTCTGCGACACCGACCCGCGCTCCGGCGACACCCACGTCGCCGTGCTCGCCACCCGGTCCGCGCCCCCGGCGGGGGGACCGCGATGAGCGCCGCGCGGGACCGGATCGGCGCCTTCGCCACCGCCCTGGACGAGTGCCACGACGCGGCCCTGCCCGGCGGCGCGGTCCCCTCCGGCACCGGCTGGGCCGTGGCCTCGGCCGAACGGCTCACCGGCGGCGGTCCGCTGCCCGGCACCCACGGCCGGCTCGCCGCCCGCCGCGCCGGGGGACCGGCGGACCCGGCCGCGTACGGCACCTTCTGCGGAGCGCTGCTGCGCCTGCAGTGGCGGACCCTCGCCGAGACCCTCGACGACGCCGTGCACCGGCTCGGCGGCCGGGAGTCCGAGGGCGGCGCGCTGCTCGGCCGTCAACTCGTCCGGGGCGCCGTGGCCGACGTGGCCCTGGTCCTCGCCGAGTCGCACGACCTGCTGGACCTGCCCGGGCCGGGGCCCGCCCGGCGCCACCGGGTGCACCGCGACCTGGTGGCCGCCGGACGGACCACGCTCCGGCTGCACGGGGCCCACGGCTTCACCGCCGAGGGACCCGGACCCCTGCTCCATCTGACCGAACTGCTGGGCAACACCTATCTGCACCCCGAGGCCGCCGATGACTGACACCCTGCCCCGGCGGGCCGTGCTGCTGCGCGACCACGTGCGCGAGGCCGCCGCCGGACTCCGCCCGGTCGGCCTGGAACTCGACCGCGATCCCACGGCCGTGGACCGGTGGCTGGACCTGCCCGCGGTCGACCTGATGCGCCGCAGCACCGTCCCGTCGGAGTACCTGGCCGCACCGCTGCGCATCGGCCCGTACACCTACGACATGCGGTCCTGTCTGGAACACACCCTCACCATCGAGGAACTCAGCTACGGCGACGCCGGGTTCATGCTGGCCTGCCCGGGACCGCTGATGTCGGGCGTCGCCGTCGACGCGCTCGGCGACGACAAGCAGCGCCACGCCTACTACGAACGGCTCGCCGGGCCCGGGCCCGTCTGGACCTTCTTCGGCCTGACGGAACCGGACAAGGGCTCCGCCGCCGCCGAGCTGCGCACCGAACTCCGCCCCGACGGCGACGGGTTCCGTCTCCACGGGGCCAAGCGGTACGTGGGCAACGCCGCGTTCGCCCAGCTCGGCGTCGTCTTCTGCCGGCGCGCGCCGGGCCCGCTCGGCATCGAGGCCGTCCTGGTGGACACCGCCGACCCCGGCTACCGCGCCGAACTGATCCCCACCGTCGGGCTGCGCGGCGCGCGGATCTCCGCCATCACCCTCGACGGGGTGCGCGTCGAGCGCGAGCACGTCCTCGGCCACGACACGCTCAAGCCGAGCCGCCGGGGGCTCGTCGGCGCCATCCGCACCCTCCAGCGCTTCCGGCCGGTGCTCGCGGGCACCGCGCTGGGACTCACCCGTGCCGTCCTCGACCATGTGCGGGTGCGCCGGCCGGGCCTCGCGGGCGCCGCCCGGCACCGCCTGGAGGACCTCCAGGACCGGCTGGCCGCCGCCCGGCACCGCAACCACGCCGTCGCGGCGGCCATCGACGCGGGCACCGTGCGGGCGGACCGCGTCGCCGGGATCAAGACCCGTGCCGCCGAACTGGCCGAGGCCGCCACCCTGGCCGCCGCGGAACTGCTCGGCCCCGCGGCCCTGCTGGAGGACCCGTGGCTGGAGAAGGCGTACCGGGACGCGCGGGCCTTCGAGTTCATGGAGGGCACCGGCCACATCCAGCGGCTCGCGGTCTTCCAGGGCGTCACCAGGGGCACCTTCCTGCCCTGACGCCGCCCGCCGCCGACACAGAGACGGGAGCCGGACGTGTGGATCGGCATCGACGTCCTCGCCGAGGACGAACTGGAGGGGCTGCTCGGCCGCCCCTGGTTCCGCGCCTATGTCTACGACGCCGGCGAGCTCGCCCTCGCCGACGGTCTCGGGGCCGGCCGCGCCCGCGAGTTCCTCACCGGGCGGTTCGCCGCGAAGGAGGCCGCGCTCAAGGTCATCGGCACCGGGGTGCGGGCCGGGGTGACGCCCCGGCAGGTGGCCGTTCTGCGCGACGGGAACGGCGGCCCGGTCGTGCGGCTCTCCGACGCCGCCGCCCGGCACGCGCGGGAGCGGGGCATCGGCACCGTCCGGGTCTCCATCGCCCACAAGCGGGGCCTGGTGGTGGCCGCGGCGATCGGCGTCCCGGACCCCGCCCCGCCGCCCTGACAGGTGCGGCGGGGCGGGGTCCGGCGGGGTGCCCGGCCGGGCGGCCCCGCCGGGGCTCAGCCGACGAGACCGTCGACCAGGCCGGCGTTGGCCGCGGCGACGCCCGCCTGGAAGCGGCTCTCGGCGCTCAGCTCCTCCATGATCACGGAGATGTGGCGCCGCAGCGTCCGCGAGGAGATCCCGACCCGGCGGGCGATGACGTCGTCCTTGAGGCCCGAGGCGAGCATCCGCAGGATCGAGCCCTTGACGCTGTCGAGGGCCGATTCCGGCGGATTGCCCCCGGTGAAGGCGCACGCGGACTGCCAGACGTTCTCGAACAGGCCCCGCAGGAGATTCACGATCACCGGCTCGTACACGGCGGTGACCAGGGGCCCGCGGCCGGCCGCCGAGTCGGTCGGCAGGAAGGCCGCCTCGTGGTCGACGACGACGAGGAAGTGCGCGATCTCCTCGGAGGTGCGGACGTCGACCCCCGCGTCCCGGTTCTGGTGCAGGGTGGCGCGGAAACTCGGGTGGGACATGGCGGTGTGCGGGAAGAGGGTGCGCAGGGCCACCCCGCGCTGGGCCGCCTCCTGGGAGAGCACCTCGGTCTCGGTCAGCAGATTGGTCTCGTGGCTGCTCACCGGCCACATGGTCAGGATCTCGTCCGAGCCGCGGCGGATGGAGTCGGCCAGCCGCAGCGTCACCTCGCGCGGGTCCTCCAGGATGGCGACCAGCTCACCGCGCCGCTGCGAGCGCTGGTGCCGCTGGTAGGAGGCGAGGAAGCGGCCCAGCCGCTGGTGGATGCAGGCCACCTCGCGCCGCTTCTCGTGGATCAGCGCCTCGACCGGCAGGACGAGTTCGACCTGCGCGGAGTCCGGGTCGGTGGCGGTGTAGGTCAGCTGTTCCGCGCAGTACCGGACCAGTTTGAGATCACGCAGGCGCGTCATGATCCATTCGGCCGTCGCCACCGGCAGGCCGAGGGCGGTGGCCGTCTCCCGCGCGGTCACGGCGTGGCGGGAGAGCGCGTACTCGTAGGCGCGGACCGAGAGTTCGTCGTCGCTCCCGTCGCGCCGCGGCAGCGCCGCTGGGCGTAATCGGGCGTCGCCGTCCGGTGCGGGGGCACGGGGTACGGGAAGGGGGTCGGGGGCGGACGGGGAGGGGGCGTGCGGCGCGCTGGGTGGGGGGATTTCCCGCGTCACTGTTTTCCGTCCTGTTCATCCGGCGGTCAGTGAATGTCTGCCAAAAGGGTTTTGGTGATTTCTTCGGCCACGGTCTCCGTCTGGTCGTTCAGAAAGAAATGGCCGCCCGGGAAGCGCTTGACGCGGAAATCCGCGGAGGTGTGCCTGCGCCAGCCCTGCTCGCCGCCGTCCGTGACATAGGGGTCGGATTCGGCCAGCAGGAATGTCACGGGGCAGCCGACGGTCGCGTCGGGGGAGGCGAGATAGCGCGAGTTGGCGCCGTAGTCGTTCTTCACCACGGCCAGGACGGGGCGCAGGAACTTGGGTTTCTCGAACACCCTGGCCGGAATCGACCCGAGTTCCCGGAGTTCGGCCACGATCCCGGCGTCGTCGCGCGGGGTGTGCGCGCCCAGGCCGTCGGAGGGGGCGCGGCGCCCGGAGACGATCAGATGGACCGGGCCGCCGCCCGCCGCCTCCAGACGGCGGCTGACCTCGAAGGCCACCACCGAGCCGAAGCTGTGGCCGAACACGGCGAGCGGTGTCCCGATCCACTCGCGCAACTCCCGGGTGATCCGGTCGGCGAGCGGCCCGACGTCCGCGACCGGTGGCTCGTCACGGTTGCCGGGGCGGCCCGGGTACTGGACGGAGAGCGCCTCGACCGACCCGGGCAATGCGGCCGACAGTGCACTGTAGGCCGTCGCCGAGGCGCCCGCATAAGGGCAGCAGACCAGGCGGACGGCGGATTCTCGGTGGGGGGAGAGTCTTTGTATCCATGAATTGCCGCTTGCTGTCTCTGGGATCTCCATTGTGCCTTCCGTGCGGAGCCCGTACGGCCAGTGGAAGAGAGATGCATGTGTGCTGCATTCGGACGCTACTGTCGATGACTGGGTGTGTCAATGGCGATGGTGCCGGTGTGTGCGGGGGTGTGGCGGAAATGCGGCGGGTGAATCCGGACGGACGGGGGAGGGTCGTGCGCGGTGAATGCCGCCGGGCGTTTTCCGGGGCGTCACGGGGTGCGCGGAGCCGCCTCCCGCTGAGCGGGTGCCGCGGGTGCGGAGGCGTCCGCGGCGCGCTCGGTCCGCCCACTGAGCGCGGTGGCCCCGGCCGCGGCGAGCACGAACGCGGCTCCCGCCCAGGCGATCCAGGCGGCCCCGGCCCCGTCCAGGAGCCCGGCGCCGAGCACGCTCGACAGCGAGATCGCCAGGTACATCACGGCGGCGTTGAGGGAGACCGCCAGCGGTTCGGTGCCGGGGGCGGCGAGGGCCATCACCCGCTGCTGCTGCGGCGCGGTCACCGACCAGGAGCCGATTCCGGCGACGGCCGTCAGGGCGACGGCCACCGGGTAGGAGGAGTGCGCGAGGGCCGTCAGCGCGAACACCACCGTGAGCAGCAGCGTCGCCCCGATCACCACCGCGCGCGGCCCCCTGCGGTCGGCCAGCCGGCCGGCCGTGAGGTTGCCGACCGTGCCCGCCAGGCCGAACACCAGCAGCAGGACGGCCACCTTCCCGCCGTCGCCGCCGGTGGCGGGCTCGAAGACGGCGCTGATGTAGGTGTACGGCAGGTAGACGCCGACGAAGGCGATCAGGGTGCCGGCCAGCACCCCGACGACCCTGCGGTCCGCGAGTGGCGCCAGCCGCTGCCGCAGCCGGGTCGGGCCGCCGACCGTGACGTCGGGCAGCCGCAGGGCGATGACCGGGGCCACCAGCAGGGCCAGGGCGGTCACGAACCACATCGTCGCCTGCCAGCCCCACGCGTTGCCGATGGCGGTGCCGAGCGGTGCGCCGAGGGCGAGCGATCCGGTCAGGCCGACGGTCACGATCGCGATGGCCCGGCCCCGGTGCTCCGGACCGGCCAGGGTGGCCGCGGTGGCGCCCGCGTTCGGCGTGAACATCGCCGCGCCCGCCGCCGCCACCACCCGGGAGGCCAGCACCAGCGGGTAGTCCGGGGCCAGCGCGGTCACCACGTTGCCGACGGCGAAGATCAGGAGCGCGGTGATCAGCACCGTGCGCCGGGACCAGCGGGAGGTGAGGGCCGCGAGCACCGGCGACAGCAGCGCGTAGGCCAGGGAGAACACGCTCACGAGCTGCCCGGCGGCCCCGACGGAGACGTCCAGGGAACTGCTGATGTCGGGCAGCAGGCCCGCGATGACGAAGGCGTCGGTGCCGACGGCGAAGGTGCCCAGCGCCAGCACCGCGGCGTGGCTTCGCCAGACCGGTCCTTCCGGTGCGCTGACGGTCCGCGCGGCTGAGGTCATGGAGGGGCTCCGTGGTTCGATGGGCGTCGACTTGGTCGACAACCATCGTAATAGATGGTCGACATGTATCGTAGATGTCGATGGACATCGACATAGGGACCCGCCGCACGCCGGGCGCGCGGCGGGTCCCGGTGGGCATCGACGGCGGTGGGGGTGGCGGCGGGCGCCGGTGCGGGGCCCGCCGCCGGTACGGACCGACGGGACGCGCATCCGGGATGCCGCCCGGCACGACGGGGTCGAACGGGAGAAGATCATGGGAACGCTAGACGCGACGCGGCTGCCGCAGCCGGACCTGGCCGCGGTGGAGATCCAGGCCGTGCTGCAGTGCCTGGCCGATCCGGTCAGACTGCAGATCGTGCGGCTGCTCACCGACCAGGGGGAGGCGCCCTGCGGCGGCCTCGACCTCCCGGTGAAGCGGTCCACCGTCTCCCACCATCTGCGGACGCTGCGCGAGAGCGGCCTGGTGGAGACGCATCTGCGGGGCAACACCAGGGTCAGCCGGGTCCGCCGGGCGGAGCTGGACCGGCGCTTCCCCGGCCTGCTCGCCTCGATCCTGGACGCCCCGGCCGCCGTCCCCGCGCCCGTTCCCGCCCCCGCGGCGGACCCGGACGACGCCGTCGCCGCCGGCCCCGACGGCACCGGACCAGGAGGAGGACGCTAGATGGGACGCTACGCGCATCTCGCCTACACCGAGAGCGTGCGCCGGGCGCAGGAGGAGAACGGCAGCGCCCAGGTGGGCCTGCGGGCCCTCGCGCAGGGCGACCCGGGCCCGGATCCGCTCGGCCCCGACGAGGCCGCGTTCATCCGCGGGCGCGACGGCTTCTACCTCGCCAGCGTCGGCGAGACCGGCTGGCCCTACGTCCAGTACCGGGGCGGCCCGCCCGGCTTCGTGCACCTGCTCGACGAGGCGACGCTGGCCTGGGCCGAGGTGCGCGGCAACCGGCAGTACATCACCACCGGGAATCTGGCCGCCGACGGGCGCGTCTCGCTCTTCTTCATGGACTACGCCCGGCAGGCCCGGCTGAAGCTGTTCGGCCGGGCCAGGACGCTCCCGCTCGCGGAGGACCCGGGAACGGCCCGCGTGGTCGGCGGCGTCCGCTCCGACGGCCCGGTCGAGCGCCTGACCGTCGTCGCGGTCGAGGGCCTCAACTGGAACTGCTCGCGGCACATCACCCCGCGCTACTCCCAGGCCGAACTCACCGAGAGCCTCGCACCGGTGCGCGCCCGGATCACCGCGCTGGAGCGGGAGAACGAGCGGCTGCGCGCACGGCTCGCGGAACGCGACGCCCCGGACCCCCGCTGACGCCCGCCCCCTTCCCGCCCGGCGTCACCGCCTCCGCCCGCGCTGTATAACGGTATGCAGGATTCGGGGTGTGTGAATACGGCGAGGGGGAGCGGCATGAGCGGGAGCGACAGCCCGGCCGCGCGGTTGCAGGCGCTCTTCGAGGGGCACCGGCTGACACCGACCCAGCGGCGCATCGCCCACGGGATGGTGCGGCGGGCGGCCGACGTGCCCTTCCTGTCCAGCGTGGAGCTGGCCGAGCTGGCCGGGGTCAGCCAGCCCTCCGTGACCCGCTTCGCCGTCGCGCTCGGCTTCGACGGCTATCCGGCGCTCCGCCGCCACCTGCGCGAACTCGCCCCCCTGGAGCAGCCCGCCGACGCGGGTGTCTGCAACGAGTACCAGCAGGCCGTGGAGGCCGAGATCGAGAACCTGCGGCACCTCGCGGAGGCCCTGGCCGACCCCGGCCCGGTGCGCGAGGCGGGCCGCCTGCTGTCCCGAAGCCGCCCCCTGCCGGTCCTCGGGCTGCGCGCCGCGGCGGCCCAGGCGCACGGCTTCGCCTACTTCGCCGCCAAGGTCCACCCGGACGTACGGCTGCTCAACGAGGGCGGCACCGTGCTCCTCGACCGCATCGACGCCACCGCCCGGGCCGGGGCCGGTGCCCTGCTCTGCTTCGCCCTGCCCCGGCACCCGCGCGAGGTCGTCGACGCCCTCGCCCACGCCAAGGGGGCCGGCCTCACCGTGGTCACCGTCGCCGACTCCGCCTTCGCCCCGGTCGCCAAGATGTCCGACCTGCTGCTCCCCGCCGCCGTCGGCACCGGGCTCGCCTTCGACACCGCCTGCGCGCCGATGCTGCTGGGCCGGGTGCTGCTGGAGGCGATGTGCGACGGCCTGCCGGACGCCCAGGCCCGGCTGGAGGAGTTCGACGCCCGGGCCGCCTCCCGGGGCCTGTTCGTGGAGTGAGCCCGCCCGTGCGGCGGCCCGCGTTCCCGGACGCGTCCCGGCCCCGGTCGGCCCGTCCGCCCCGGGCCCCGGCCCCGTCCCGGCCCCCAGGGGCAGGGGGCCGGGCCCCGGCGGCCCACGCACCGGGTGATGGTCCATCCGGCCCCGGCCCCGGCCCCGGCCCCGGCCCGGGTCACCCCGTGCCGTCCCCGGGGGCCGCCGTCGCCGCCCGGGCCGCGTCCACCAGGGCGTCCGCCAGGGCTCCGCCCGATTCCGCCACGATCTCCGCCACCGTCTGCGGCTCCCGCACCGTCGCGAAGGACACGCCCCCGGCGGCGTCCGCCGTGTAGCCGTACACCCCGGGCCGCGCCAGCGAGTTGTAGGCGTAGTGGTGGGCGAAGTAGTACGC
This sequence comes from Streptomyces sp. SID8352, assembly GCF_009862265.1. GTDB lineage: Bacteria > Actinomycetota > Actinomycetes > Streptomycetales > Streptomycetaceae > Streptomyces. The sequence continues at coordinate 51,888 of NZ_WWGX01000009.1, forward strand.
CCCCGTGTCCAGCGCCGCCGCGTAGTCGCCCTGCTCCAGCGGCGGCAGCGGCCGGGCCGCCGCCAGCAGGTCGCCCGCGAAGCAGGCCGGGCCCGCCACGTCCTGCACCACCTCCGGCCCCCGCTTCGGACGGCCGGCCCCGTCGTACGCGGCGATCCGCAGCGGCCAGGAGGCCGGGGCGTACACCGTCCGGGCAGCCACCTGCGCGCCCGCGTGCGTCACCGCGATCCGGCGGCCCCCGGCGCTCTTGGCGTACTCCACCCGCGCCACCAGCGTGCCCTCCTTGGCCAGCAGCGACCGGCCGAACTCGGTGACCAGCCCGTACCGTCCGTCGAACAGCCCCGGCACCGCCTCCCGCAGCGCCCGCGCGTACGCCCCGTACGTCGGCGACGTCTCCTCCGAGGCGAAGTTCACCGGCAGCCCGCCGCCGATGTCGAGGGTGTCGACCCGCCGTTGCCCGGCCCGCGCGTTGATCTCCTCCGCGAGGGCGTGCACCGCGCGCACGCCCTCGGCCATCAGCGCCGGCGGGATGCCCTGGGAGCCGGTGTGGGTGTGCAGCCGGGTCAGCCACGGCCGGTCCAGGAAGGCCCGCACCACCCACTCCCGGGCCCCCTCGTCGCGCAGCGCCACGCCGAACTTGGAGGTCGCCGTCGCCGTCGACAGCGCCTCGATGGAACCGCCCCCGACCTGCGGATTGATCCGCAGGCCCAGCGGCGAACGGCCCTCCCGCCCCGGCGAACGGCCCTCCCGCTCCGCGACCAGGGCGTCCAGGCGCCGCAGTTCCTGCGGATTGTCCGCGTTGACGGCGACGCCCAGCGCCAGCGCCTCCCGCAGTTCCTCCGGGGTCTTCGCGGGCGAGTCCAGCACCGTCCGCCCCGCCGGGACCCCCGCCGCGCGCGCCAGCGCCAGCTCACCGGGGCTCGCGACCTCCGCGCCGATGCCCTCCGCCGCCAGCAGTCGCACCACCGGCACCAGCGGCGCCGCCTTCACCGCGAAGGCGTGCAGCACCGGCGTCCCGGGCGCCGCCACCGCCGCGAACGCCTCTCGCAGCGCCGCCGCCGACTCCCGGATGCCGGTGACGTCCAGCAGCCCGGCCAGCGGCGCGCCCGGCCCGAGGAGCCCGCGCTCCACCGCAGCCCGCACCGCCGCGTCCCGCCGCGCCGCCCGCGCCCGCCCGCCGTCGTGCCCGCCGCCCCCATCGCCGTCCTGCCCGCCGCCCCGCCCGAGGTCGCGCGCACCGCCGGGTCCGTCCGTCGTCCGTCCGTCCCCCGCGCCGTGCCCGCCGCCCGCCGTGCCGTGCGTGCCCTCGCCCATGCCCCGCCCGTCCCTTCCCGTCGACGACATCCCCTGACGACTTCCCCGTGACGGCGCGGCCGGTCACACCCGCGCGGCGCGCCCCGCCGCGGCCCGGCCGTATTGACTAGCTCTATTCAGATAGCCAGGATGTGAATATCTGCAGTACTCCGCGCGTGCGGTGATGAGCAGCCGCCGGGAGCGACCCACCAGGAGGCAGACCATGTCCGGACCCCGTCCTGTCCGAGCCCCGCGCGGCACCCGGCCGAGTGCCCTGGGCTGGCAGCAGGAGGCCGCCCTGCGGATGCTGCAGAACAACCTCGATCCCGAGGTCGCCGAGCANCCCGACAAGCTCGTCGTCTACGGCGGCACCGGCAAGGCCGCGCGCGACTGGCGCTCCTTCGACGCCATGGTCCGCACCCTGACCACGCTGAAGCAGGACGAGACGATGCTCGTCCAGTCCGGCCGCCCGGTCGGCGTGATGCAGACCCACGAGTGGGCCCCGCGCGTCCTCATCGCCAACTCCAACCTCGT
>NZ_WWGX01000090.1 GCF_009862265.1 Streptomyces sp. SID8352
CGGGTATACGCACGATGTATACGCACGGTGTGCAGTGCCTCGGCGATGGTGTGAGGGAGAGGTGAAAGGGCAGGTCAAGCGCGTTTGTCACGGTTCCGTGACGATGGAACGGCGACCTCCGGTAGCCGTCCCGCAGGCGGCAGGCGGCAGGCGGCAGGCGGCAGGCGGCAGGCGGCAGGCGGCAGGCGGCAGGCGGCAGGCGGCAGGCGGCAGGCGGCAGGCGGCAGGCGGGCGCCGGGCGCCGGGCGCGCGGAAGGCCGCCGCCCCGCCCCCGGTGCGAGCGGGGAGGCGGGGCGGCGGCGGAGTGGGGCAAGTGTCCGGTGGGCGGGCCGGGCCCGTCTCCCGGCGGGGGCCCGGGGGCGGGCTCCGGAGTGGCGCAGGCGCGGTCAGGGCCCCGGGTCCGCGTCCCGGGGCGGGCGGCCCCGGCGGGGGAGGGGGCCGGTGCCGCCCGGGAGCCGGCCGGCCTCGGCGAGCGCCCGGCGCAGCAGGAACTCGATCTGGGCGTTGGCCGACCGCAGCTCGTCGCCCGCCCAGCGGGCCAGTGCCTCGTACACCTGCGGGTCCAGACGCAGCAGGACCTGTTTGCGCTGCTGGGCGCGGCGCGGCGCGGGTGAATCCTCGGCGGGGGCGGTCACTGGTAGAGCGTGCCGGTGTTCAGGACCGGCTGCGCCGCGCGGTCGCCGCAGAGCACGACCATCAGATTGGACACCATCGCCGCCTTCCGCTCGTCGTCCAGCTCCACGATGCCCCGCTGGCCGATCCGCTCCAGGGCCGCCTCGACCATGCCGACCGCGCCGTCCACGATCTGCCGCCGGGCCGCGACCACGGCGCCCGCCTGCTGCCGCTGGAGCATCGCCGAGGCGATCTCGGGCGCGTAGGCGAGGTGGGTGAAGCGGGACTCGATGATCTGCACCCCGGCCGCCTCGACCCGCGCGTGCAGTTCGACGGCCAGCTTCTCGGTGATCTCCTCGGCGTTGCCGCGCAGCGAGAGCCCGTCCTCGTCGTGGGCGTCGTAGGGGTACTCGATGGCGATGTGCCGCACGGCCGCCTCGGTCTGGGTGGAGACGAACTCGATGTAGTCGTCCACCTCGAAGGTGGCCTGCGCGGTGTCCTCCACCCGCCACACCACGACCGCCGCCAGCTCGATCGGGTTGCCGTAGGCGTCGTTCACCTTGAGCACGGCCGTCTCGTGGTTGCGCACCCGGGTGGAGATCTTGGTGCGCGAGGTGAACGGGTTCACCCAGCGCAGCCCGTCCTGGCGGATGGTGCCCCGGTAGCGCCCGAAGAGCTGCACCACGCGGGCCTCGCCCGGCGCCACCATGTTCAGTCCGCACATCGCGAGGAAGGCGGCCAGCGCCACCAGGATGCCCACGACGATCAGCGTGGCCTTGGCGCCGGTCCCCGCGACGCCCGCCGAGGAGGCGATCAGCCCCGCGCCGACGAGCAGGCCCACCAGGCCGAGCAGCAGCGCCAGGCCGCCCCCGATGCTGTGCGCCGGGGTCTCGCGCACTCTCGGCGCCGGCATCTCGGGCACGTCCGCGGTCGGCTGCGGTGTCTGCGGTGCGCTCATGGGTGGGTCCCCCCGTTCCGGAGGGGCGCGCCCGACGCGCGCCCCGCACTGTTGTCGTCTGCCGTGACCCTAGCATGCAGCCATCAAACTGCTATCACTTAAACGGTCCGCAGCAACCCCGGAGGGCTCTCGTGCGTCGGTTCCTCCGGGGTGGGTGCTGATTCTCACGTCCGCAAATAGTGGGATCGGCCGCCGATCCCCTTATCACCCGGTGTTAGCTTTCTGAGCTGACCTGAGCGACGAACCTGTGTGACGCGTGAGCACACACGACCGAATCGGAGCGGATCGCACCCATGGGACGAGCGGAAGAGAGAAGAGCGCGACAGCGCGGTGGCCGCCGCGCGGCGTCGGACCGCCGCTCGTCCGGTACGGCCGGAGCGGGCGGGAAGGGCCGGATACGCGCGCTGTTCACCTGGAAGAAGATCCTCGGGACCTTCCTGGGCGTCTGCGTGCTCCTCATGGGCGGCTTCATCGTCCTGTACATGATGATCGACATCCCGGAGGTCGGCAACGACGACGCCGAGTCGCAGGGCAACGTCTACAAGTACAGCGACGGCTCGATCATGGCCCGCAAGGGCTACAACCGGGAGATCGTCGAACTGGCCCAGGTGCCCAAGGCCGTCCAGCACACCTTCGTCGCCGCCGAGAACAAGAGCTTCTACAAGGACTCGGGAGTCGACCTCAGGGGCACCACCCGCGGCCTGCTCAACACCCTCTCCGGCAAGGGCACGCAGGGCGGCTCGACCATCACCCAGCAGTACGTCAAGAACTACTACCTGACCCAGGACCAGACCGTCTCGCGCAAGCTCAAGGAACTGGTCATCTCCCTGAAGCTGGACCGGAGCAAGTCCAAGGACTACATCCTCGCCGGCTACATCAACACCAGCTTCTACGGGCGCAACGCCTACGGCATCCAGGCCGCCGCACAGGCCTACTACCGGGTCGACGCCAAGGACCTCACCGTCGAGCAGGGCGCCTACCTCGCCGCCCTCCTCCAGGCGCCCGTCCAGTACGACTGGGCCCTCGCCGGGGACACCAGCAAGCGCCTGGTGCAGCAGCGCTGGAACTACGTCCTGGACAACATGGTCGACATGGACTGGCTGGACGCCGGGGACCGCCGGGACATGAAGTTCCCGGTGCCGAAGAAGCCCCGGCCCGCCCCGGGCATGGGGGGCCAGACCGGCTATCTGGTCGAGGCCGCCAACACCGCGCTCGGCAGGCAGCTCGTCGAGACCGGCGCCGCCGAGGACCGCAAGCAGGCCGACGCGATGGTCGACCGCGGCGGCTGGACCATCACCCTCAACATCGACAAGAAGAAGCAGAAGGCGCTGGAGGGCGCGGTCCGGGAGAAGCTCACGAGCCGGCTCGACCCCAAGGCGCGCGGCGTCGACGCCGACATCCAGGCGGGCGCCGTCTCCGTCGACCCGAAGACGGGCGCCGTGGTGGCGATGTACGGGGGCGTGGACTACCTCAAGCACTACGTCAACAACGCCACCCGCTCCGACTACCAGCCCGCCTCCACCTTCAAGCCGGTGATCCTGGCCGCCGCCGTCGACAAGGACGCCGAGACCCAGGAGGGCGTCCCGATCACCGACACCACCCGCTACGACGGCACCAGCAAGCGCCCCGTCGTGGACAAGGGCCGCGAGGTCGGCTTCGCCCCCGAGAACGAGGACGACCAGAACTACGGCGAGATCACCGTCCAGCAGGCCATGAACCTCTCGGTCAACTCCGTCTTCGCGCAGATGGGCGTTGACGTCGGGATGCCCGAGGTGGTGAAGGTCGCCGGGCGGCTCGGCATGGACACCGAGGGCATGGACCCGGTGCCCGCCCAGACCCTGGGCAGCATGGGCGCCAGCCCGCTGGAGATGGCCGGCGTCTACGCCACCCTCGACAACCACGGCCGCAGGGTCACCCCGGCCATGGTGAAGTCGGCCGAGCAGAACGGCCGCGGGGTCGACTTCCCCGAACCCGTCGGGGAGCAGGTCATCAGCCGCGAGGCCGCCGACACGGTGACCTCCGTCCTGACCGGCGTGGTCGACGACGGCACGGCCCGGCGCGCCGTCTGGGACAACCCGCTGCGCGACGGCCAGCAGGTCGCCGGCAAGACCGGCACCTCCGACAACAACAAGTCGGCCTGGTTCACCGGATTCACGCCCGGGCTGGTCACCTCCGTCGGCCTGTTCGGCGAGGACGACAAGGAACCCCACCCGCAGGCCCCGATGTACGGGGCCGGCGGCGAGGACCGCGTCAACGGCGGTGGCTTCCCGGCGCAGATCTGGGCCGCCTACACCTTCGGCGTGATGGACGAGGTCACCGAGTTCGACCTGGAGACCAAGCAGGGCGCGGCGGTGCGGCCCACCACCAAGCCCTCGCCCACCACCTCGCCCTCCGCCTCCCCCTCGCCGGAGGAGACGCCCGAGGAGACCCCGACGGAGGAGGAGACCCCGAAGGAGACGCCTTCCAAGGAGGAGACGCCCGAGGAGACCCCGGAGCCGCCCCGGACGACCCCGGAACTTCCGACGACCAGCCCCTCGACCGAGCCGCCGCCGGACGAGGGCGAGTCCACGGCCCCGGAGGAGCCCCCCGTCCCGGAGGACGAGCGACCGCAGCCGTAGGAGCGCCGAAGGGCGCCCGGTGGAAGCACCTCCACCGGGCGCCCTTCGGCGTACCGGGCCCGCCCCGGCGGGCGGGGCGGGCCCGGCGGCCGGGGCTCAGCCCCGGTTCAGCTCGAACCAGACCACCTTGCCGGTGCTCAGCCGGGTCGCGCCCCAGCGCCGGGCCAGCCGGTTGACCAGATACAGCCCGCGCCCGCCCTCGTCCGTGGCCCGCGCCTGCCGCAGCCGCGGCAACTGCGGCACGTCGTCGCCGACCTCGCAGCGCAGGACGTCGGTGCGCAGCAGCCGCAGCGTGACCGGCCGGGACGCGTAGCGCACCGCGTTGGTCACCACCTCGCTGACCAGCAGCTCCACCGAGTCGGTCAGCTCCTCCAGACCCCAGCGGGCGAGCGCGCGCCGGGCCAGCCGCCGGGCCCGGCCCGGGGCCGAGTCCTCCGGGTCCAGGCGCCAGCACGCCACATCACTGGGGGCGATCCCGTCGAACCGGGCGGCGAGCAGCGCGATGTCGTCGTCCCGGTCTCCCGGACCGAGCATGTCCAGCACCTCGTCGCACAGCGCCTCCAGGGGCGGCGGATGGTCCGGCCCGGTGAGCCGCGCGGTCGCGGCCAGCCGCTCCCGCAACTGCTCTATGCCGGTCCACACGTCGCGCAGCCGGGACTCCACCAGGCCGTCGGTGTACAGCAGCAGGGTCGCGCCCGCCGGGGCCTCCAGCTCCACCGCCTCGAAGTCCACGCCGCCGACGCCGATGGGGGCGCCCGCCGGGACCGGCAGTACCTCGGCGTGGCCGCCCAGCCGGAGCAGAACGGGCGGCGGATGGCCCGCGTTGGCGACGGTGATGCGGTGCTTGACCGGGTCGTAGACCGCGTACATGCAGGTCGCCATGCGGTCGGTGCCGAGCCGCTGCGCCTGTTCGTCGAGGTGGTGCAGCACCTCCTGCGGCGGCAGGTCCAGCCCGGCCAGGGTCTGCGCGGTCGTGCGCAGCTGGCCCATGATGGCGGCCGACGTCATGGAGTGCCCCATCACGTCCCCGACCACCAGCGCCACCCGGCTGCCGGGCAGCGGGATCGCGTCGTACCAGTCCCCGCCGACCCGGGCCGTCTCGGCCGCCGGGAGGTAGCGCGAGGCCAGCCGCACACCGGTGCAGCGCGGCAGGTTCTCCGGGAGCATGGTGCGCTGCAACTCGTCCGCGATGTACGCCTCCCGCCCGTACAGCACCGCCTTGTCGATGCCGAGCGCACTGTGCGTGGCGAGCTGGGCGGCGACCAGCAGGTCGTCACCCTCGAAGGCCACCCGTTCGGGCCCGCGCAGGAACAGCGCGGCCCCGATCACCCGCCGCCGGCCGCGCAGCGGCGCCAGGATCGCCCGGCGGCCCGCGGGGACGATGAACTCGCCGCCCTCGCCCAGCAGCTCGGGCAGGGCCGGACGGGCACCCGGGGTGTCGGTGAACACCGGGCGCACCCCGCGCAGCACCTCCGCGAGCGCGCTGCCCGGCCGCACCTCGCACAGCTCCGCGCCCACCGTGTCCAGCTCGGACGGCTCCGGCTGGACGACCGGGGCGAAGCCGCCCTCGGTGTCCCGCTCGGCCGGTATCCGGTCACTGCGGCGCAGCCTCAGCACCAGCGGACCGGTGGGCCGTTCGTCGCCGACCGGCAGCGGCTCGCGCAGATAGACGAGGATGGCGTCGGCGAAGGTCGGCACCGTGGCCCGGCACAGCCCCATGACGATCTCGTCCAGGTCCATGCCCCGGGCGATCCGCCGGGTGGCGGCGCCGACGAAGCGCAGCCGGTCGCCGTCCCGCCGCATCGGCGTGGGCTGTCCCGGCGGCGTGGGGCGCCCGGTGCGGCGGTCCGCCCCGTCGGCCCCGCGGTGGCGTTCCTGCCCGGCCGCCGCCGTCTCGGCGGTCGGCCCGCTCTGTGCGCTCGGCTGCACCGGCACCCCCTCGGGTGTGGGCCGTGAACGGAGTGTGCCGGGCTCGGCGGCCTGGTCGGGGCCCGGCTGGCGGTGCTCGAAGGTTTCGGCGGGGTCCGGTCCCTGCGGCCTGCCGACACGGCCCTGAGCTCCTAAGGCGACGGCCTCGGGGGCGTGGGGCGGTACGGGGGCGTGCGCGAGCGCCCCGCGGGGGTCCGCGGGGTCGACGCCTGCCTGGAGGCTCTGGGGAGAGGTCGGCTGCTCCGTCACGCGTGTCGAATCCATCCGTCCGGGACTGCCCGCGGCGCGTGCAGTTCGTCCCGCAGAAATCCCGATACCCGGAACACGCGCCCGAGGAACGGATTTGCCGCGGGGTCAGAGGTTGTTCCTGTGCCGCCGGGGGGCCGGCGGCGGCCCGTGCCGGTACTGCCCTCGTGCCGCTCGCTCACGTCCTGCCGCCCCTCGGTGACGATCGGTCAAGCACGTCGTGCGTTCCGTCAGTTGCCGCTCCGCGCCGTTGCGGAGGACGATCCTACGTTTCCTGCCCTGGGGCCCATCAAGGATCTCATGAGGACACCCGCGCGGGTGTGCGGTCCCAGTCCCCGGGGAGCGACGGTACCGCCCAGCCGGGGTCCGGGCGCCAGTCCTCCCAGCCGTCCGAGAACGGAGGCCCCCACTCCCCGATCACCGCCACCGCGGCACGGCCCGCGGCGCGCACCCGGGCGGCCAGCGCCCCGTCCACCAGGCCGTCCCGCTGGGCCTGGGCGAACTCGTCCTCGTCCCGCCACTGCCAACTCCGGTCGGGCTGCACGGTGATGTCCAGGAAGTGGTCCTCGGAGTCCACGCCGCCCTCCCAGCGGGCCAGCGGCTCCTCCAGATTGACGTACCAGTTCTTGAACGACCAGCCCGGTTCCCAGAACAGCCACACCGACCAGGGCTCTCCCGGCCGCGCCAGCTTCAGGACCCCGGTGCCGAACCAGTGGTCGTACTGGATGGCGCGGGGCCGGGTGTAGCGGGACGCGAGCGGCTCCAGGTGCACCGGGGTGCCGTCGGCGAGGACCGGCTTCACGCACCGGGTGCCGGGCGCCATCCACACGGCGAGCACGTCCGCGTCGTCGCGCACGACGGTGACGGGGCGGGCGATGTGGAAGCCGGGACCGCCGTTCTCCCGGTAGCGCCACAGGATGTGACTCCCCGGTGCCCAGTGCCCCGCCGGGGCCGCGGGGCCGCCCCCCTCCGTCGCCGCGCTCACCGCATCTCCGTCTGCCATGGACCGATATTAGGGGCTGCCGTTCCGATCGGGCGGCAGGAAAGCGGCAGTTCCCCCCTGCCGGGCCGGGCCCCGCACGCCTCTGCCGCACCCGGGGGCACGGGCCGCGCGACGGACCGGCGGCGGTCGGCCGGCCGCCGCGGCCGGCCCCTCACGGGCGGGTCATCCGCAGCACGTCCAGCGCCTCGTCGAGTTGCTCGCGGGTGAGGTCGCCGCGCTCCAGGTAGCCGCCCTCCAGGACGACGTCGCGGATCGTCCGCCGCTCGGCCAGCGCCTTCTTGGCCACCTTCGCGGCCTCCTCGTAGCCGATGTACCGGTTGAGCGGGGTCACCACGGACGGCGACGACTCGGCGTACTCGCGGGCCCGTTCGCGGTGGGCGGTGACGCCGTCGACGGTGCGGTCGGCCAGCAGCCGCGAGACGTTGGCGAGCAGCCGGACGGACTCCAGCACGTTCCGGGCGATGACCGGCAGCATCACGTTCAGCTCGAAGTTGCCGGCCGCCCCCGCCGCCGCGACGGTCGCGTCGTTGCCGGTGACCTGGGCGGCCACCATCAGCACCGCCTCCGGCACCACCGGGTTGACCTTGCCCGGCATGATCGACGAGCCGGGCTGGAGGTCGGGCAGGGAGATCTCGGCGAGCCCGGTGCGCGGCCCGGAGGCCATCCAGCGCAGATCGTTGGCGATCTTCGTCAGGCCGACGGCGATGGTCCGGAGCTGCCCGCTGGTCTCCACGACGCCGTCCCGGGCGCCCTGCGCCTCGAAGTGGTCGCGGGCCTCGGTCAGCGGCAGCCCCGTGGCGCGGGCCACCTCCGCGATCACGGCGGCGGAGAAGCCGGGCGGCGTGTTGATCCCGGTGCCCACCGCGGTGCCGCCGAGCGGCAGTTCGGCCAGCCGGGGCAGCGAGGCGTTCAGCCGCTCGACCCCGTACCGCACCTGCGCCGCGTAGCCGCCGAACTCCTGGCCGAGGGTGACCGGGGTGGCGTCCATCAGGTGGGTGCGCCCGGACTTGACGACGTCGGCGAACTCGGCGGCCTTGCGCTCCAGCGCCGCGGCCAGGTGGTCCAGGGCGGGGATGAGGTCGCGGGTGACGGCGGCGGTGGCCGCGATGTGGAGGGAGGAGGGGAACACGTCGTTGGACGACTGGGAGGCGTTGACATGGTCGTTGGGGTGCACGTCCCGGCCGAGCCGCTCGCCCGCGAGGGTGGCGATGACCTCGTTGGCGTTCATGTTCGACGAGGTGCCCGAGCCGGTCTGGAACACGTCCACCGGGAAGTGCTCGTCCCAGGCGCCCTCCGCGACCTCCCCGGCCGCCTCCTGGATCGCCCGCGCGATCTCCGCGTCGACCACGCCCAGCTCGGCGTTGACCTTCGCCGCGGCGCCCTTGATCCGGGCGAGCGCCTCGATGTGCGCCCGCTCGATGCGCTGCCCGGAGACGGGGAAGTTCTCCACGGCGCGCTGCGTCTGCGCCCGCCACTTCGCCCACGCGGGGACTTGGACCTCGCCCATGGAGTCGTGCTCGATGCGGTATTCGCTCATACCGGGTACAGCGCCGGGGGCGGCCGGGATGTTCCGTTCCGGAACGCCGTTCACCCTCGTGGCCGTGCGCCGCCGGGGGAGGCCCCGCGGGCGGCCGGGGCGGTGGACGGGGCGTGCCGGGGTGCCCGCGGCACGGCGGGCGGCGCGGGGCACCCCGGGGGCGCGCCGGGAGTGATCCGCGGACGCGCCCGGGGTGCCCCGGGAAGCGTCAGGCCAGGCCGGGGCCGCGCACCGGGATCGTCGTGAACGTCGGCTGCGGGGCCGGGTCCTGGAAGAAGTCGTTGCCCTTGTCGTCCACCACGACGAACGCCGGGAAGTCCTCCACCTCGATCCGCCAGACCGCCTCCATGCCGAGCTCCTCGTACTCGACGACCTCGACCTTCTTGATGCAGTCCTGCGCCAGCCGGGCCGCCGGGCCGCCGATCGACCCCAGGTAGAAGCCGCCGTGCGTGTCGCAGGCCTCGGTGACCTGCCTGCTGCGGTTGCCCTTGGCGAGCATCACCCGGGAGCCGCCCGCCGCCTGGAACTGCTCCACGTAGGAGTCCATCCGCCCGGCCGTGGTCGGCCCGAAGGACCCGGACGCGTAGCCCTCGGGGGTCTTCGCCGGTCCGGCGTAGTACACCGGGTGGTCCTTGAGGTACTGCGGCATCTCCTCCCCCGCGTCCAGCCGCTCCTTGATCTTGGCGTGGGCGATGTCGCGCGCCACGACCAGCGGGCCGGTCAGCGACAGCCGGGTCTTGACCGGGTGCTTGGTCAGCTCGGCCAGGATCGCGTCCATCGGCTGGTTGAGGTCGATCCGGACGACGTCGCCGGCCTCGTCGAGCTGCTCGTCCGTGGTCTCCGGCAGGAACCGCGCCGGGTCCGTCTCCAGCTGCTCCAGGAAGACGCCCTCGGCGGTGATCTTCGCCACCGCCTGGCGGTCCGCCGAGCAGGACACCGCGATGGCGACCGGGCAGGACGCGCCGTGCCGCGGCAGGCGCACCACGCGCACGTCGTGGCAGAAGTACTTGCCGCCGAACTGGGCGCCGATGCCGATGCGCTGGGTCAGCTCGAAGACCTTCTCCTCCAGCTCCTTGTCCCGGAAGCCGTGGCCGAGCTCGGAGCCCTCGGTGGGGATTTCGTCCAGGTAGTGCGCGGAGGCGTACTTCGCGGTCTTCAGCGCGTACTCGGCCGAGGTGCCGCCGACCACGATCGCCAGGTGGTAGGGCGGACAGGCGGCCGTGCCCAGCGAACGGATCTTCTCCTCCAGGAACTTCATCATGGAGGACTCGTTGAGGACGGCCTTGGTCTCCTGGTAGAGGAACGACTTGTTGGCCGAGCCGCCGCCCTTGGCCATGAAGAGGAACTTGTAGGCGTCGCCGTCGGTGGCGTACAGCTCGATCTGGGCGGGGAGGTTGGAGCCGGTGTTCCGCTCCTCCCACATGGTCAGCGGCGCCATCTGCGAGTAGCGCAGGTTCAGGTTCCGGTAGGCGTCGTGGATGCCCCGGCTCAGGGCCTCCTCGTCGCCGCCCGCCGTCAGTACGTTCTGGCCGCGCTTGCCCATGACGATCGCGGTGCCGGTGTCCTGGCACATCGGCAGCACGCCGGCCGCCGCGATGTTCGCGTTCTTCAGCAGGTCCAGCGCCACGAACTTGTCGTTGCCCGACGCCTCGGGGTCGTCGATGATGCGGCGGAGCTGGGCCAGGTGGGCCGGGCGCAGGTAGTGCTGGATGTCGTGGACGGCCTCCTCGGCCAGCCTGCGCAGCGCCTCCGGCTCCACCCTGAGGAAGGTCCGCCCGTCGGCCTCGAAGGTGGACACCCCCTCGGAGGTCACCAGCCGGTACGGAGTGGTGTCCTCACCCTGGGGGAGCAGATCGGTGTACGCGAACTCAGGCATCTCGCCCATTCCTCACTCGACAACACGCACGGCTGGATTCCGCAGCGACGGCGGCTGGCCTCCATCGGCAGCGCCCACCAGCGTAGGACCTGGGGGCGGCGGCCCGCTTGTGAGGTAGGGCTCAGTAGGCGCGGACGGGGTTGTCCACAGGGCTGGTCGCGATCTATCGCGTTTGGGTAGGCTGCTGCCGTGGACCTTCACCAACACGCCCAGGGCCGGGGTGCGAACACGGCGCCGACCGTCGGGGAGCTGCGCGCCTCGGACGCCGACCGGGACCGCATCGCGGAGATGCTGCGCGAGGCGCTCGCCGAGGGGCGGCTGACCGCCGAGGAGCACGCCGAGCGGGTCGAGGGCGTGCTCGCCACCAAGACCGTCGGCGAGCTGGACGTGTTCGTGCGCGATCTGCCCGTCGCGCACACCGGCCGCCCGGCCCCCGCCCCGGCGTCGCCCGGCCGCCCCCACCCCGGGGCGATACCCCAGGCCCCCGACGAGAACGTGGTGGCGGTGTTCAGCAGCGCCGTTCGCCGGGGCCGCTGGCGGGCCAGCCGTCGTATCCACGCCTACGCCGTCTTCGGCAGTGTGGAGATCGACCTCAGCGAGGCCCTCTTCGACTACCAGCACGTGGTGATCAAGGCGTTCTCGGTCTTCGGCAGCGTCGAGGTCCGCGTCCCGGAGAACGTGTCGCTGCGCGGCACCGGAGGCAGCGTGCTCGGCAGCTTCGAGGTGCACACCCTGGACTCCGACGAGGAGCAGGCGCCCGTCATCCACGTGGACGGCTGGGCGGTGCTCGGCTCCGTCGAGGCCCGCCCCCGGCGCGGCAGGGTCGTCGCGGACATCCTGGACCGGGTGCGCCGCTCCGTCGACCGGGGGGTGCGCAAGCATCTGTAGCGGCCCCGGCGGCCGTCGTGAACCCAGTGCATAGGCTCGCGTACAACGGGTAAGCCTGACGCATCGTCTCTCGCTCGCGAAGCCGTCGTCAGGAGTAGACCCGTGGTGCAACCGCCCCATTCGTCCCTGCAGGTAGCTGCCGTACCGGCCCAGCGGGGGCCGGTGCGGGACAGGGACCAAGACGCTCCGTGGCACACCGAGGCGGTGTGCCGGCGCGACGAGGCCGGACTGTTCTTCGCCCCCTCCAAGGAGCCCACCGCGGCCCGGCTCTCCCGTGAGGAGGCGGCCAAGCGCGTCTGCGCCCGCTGCCCCGTCATGGTCGAGTGCCGTGAGCACGCGCTGGTGCAGCCCGAGCCGTACGGGGTCTGGGGCGGGCTGACCGCCGCCGAGCGCCGGGTGGTGCTGGCCCGGCGCCGCCGCCGTGACGTGGAGTTGCAGAAGACCTCCCGCACCGCCGCGGACCGCATAGCCGCGGCCGGCTGACGGCTCCGGGTCCGGGCCCCGCGCCCCCGGCCCGCGTCGTCCCGGCGTCCCGCGTCGTCCCAGCGGTTTGCTCCGGTCCGTGCGACGGGCCGGTACCGCCCGGGGCGGCGTGCGCGTGTCCGGTGCGGAGGCCGTCCGGCACGGGTCGTGTCAGGGCGACGGGGCGCCGCGCGGGTTCGGCGCGTCCCGGAGGCGGTGCGATCGCGGCGCGGGCGGGCTCACGTGGCCGGCGCGCGGTGCGCGGCCGGGACGCGGTGCGGGATTGCGCGGTGCGGGGTTGCTGCGGTGCGCCGCGCGGGGCGGTGCGCGGCCGGGACGCGGTGCGGGA
>NZ_WWGX01000091.1 GCF_009862265.1 Streptomyces sp. SID8352
CTTGCGCCCGGGATGCCGGGCCCGACGCTCCACTTTCGGCAGCAGCGGCTCGACCACAGCCCACAACGCGTCATCAACATCCCACGGCTTCGGCCGAGCCACCCCACACCCCCGGATCAACAGTCCCGGAGTGATCCAACCACCTCAAAGATCATTTCGTTAGGAGTTCTAACTGCGTGACAACGCCGACAGACAGCGGCGGACAACCGCGCACACCTGCGGACCATCGCAGCAGGTGAGAGGCACACCGCCCCAAGGTCCGGCGTTCACTCAAGTTGCTTCGGGACGAAGCGGTCATCAGGCAAACCCTGCCCGCCACGCTTCCGTCGGCGCGACTGGCTCTGGTCGACGGCATAGTAGCGTGGCTGAGCCCAGTGGGGGTACAGCGAGGCACACGCGCGCCTGGTCGGTCGGCGCACCCGCCATCGTGGCTGACTGTCGTCGGCTGGGGTTCGAGCCGCGATCCGTCGGTTGCGCTTTCGGTAGTATCCGGTGACGCGGTCCCAGGGACTCGCACGTCCAAGGGGGGAGGGAGGCCCTGGTTGCGACTGGGCCTCCCTCCCCCTTGGGTAGGTTGTCATCCTCTAGGTGAACAGTTCAGGGCCGCCCTCACCCCTCCTGCGTCGTACTCGCCGCGAGCAGGTGCCCCCGGCTGACGGCCACCCGGTGGACGTCCCGGAGGGCCCTGGTCAGCTCTTCCGCCAAACGCCGGGCTTCCGTCGGGTCCGTGTCCTGGTCGGTGAGGATTTCCGACGCCTGCTCCAGCAGTTCGGCCGCGGTCCCGAGTTGTACCGCCTCGATGTTGTCCGCCAACCGGGACATGTAGCTTCTCCGGTCTTCGGTACTGAGGTAGCAGGGCTTGCCTCCCGGACCGGTCCACGGAAGGAGTCTCAGTTCGTTGTCCGGCGTCGTCATCCCCCAGTCTTCCTCTCCTCGGCCATGTGGTGAACGGTGAA
This sequence comes from Streptomyces sp. SID8352, assembly GCF_009862265.1. Taxonomy (GTDB): domain Bacteria; phylum Actinomycetota; class Actinomycetes; order Streptomycetales; family Streptomycetaceae; genus Streptomyces. The sequence continues at coordinate 957 of NZ_WWGX01000091.1, forward strand.
GACGGCCTCGACGCGGTCTCCCGGGAACGCCAGGAGCGCGGCCTCAAGGACGCGGCCGGCCGGGTCGGTCGCAAGGCGTGTAACGGCGAGCACGGCCGCCTGGGAGCCGATGCGGAGGGCCGCGGCCTCGTCCGCTGTCGGGAGACGGACACTCACCGTCTCCCGAACGACGGCCGGCGACGGTCCGAGAACGGCGAAGCGTGCGATCGCCTCGCGGCGGTCGGAGTCGTCGTCGAACACCTCGGCTTGGGCCAGGTCCCGCGGCAGATAGATGCGGGCCAGCCCGCGCGGTACCTCGCCTTCCAGGCCGAGGCAGAAGAACTCGGCGAGGGGACTTCCCGGCGGGACCCTCAACAAGTCCGCCAGGTACGCCGAGGCCTGGACCGAGGCGCTGCGGACGGTGACGCGGAAGGACGGCCCGGCCGCGGTCGAGAGGTCCATGGTGCCCCAGCCGCCCACGTACGTGATCTTCCGTAGGGGGCGGCGGACGAAGTTGCCCTTGCCGTGGACCTTCACCAGGAGCCCTTCGCCCTGGAGCAGAGCGAGGGCATGGCGCAACGTCACCGTGCTGACCTCGTAGCGCCCGGCCAACGCGAGTTCGGACGGCAGGCGTTCGCCCGGCTGGACATGGCCGGCGGTGATCTGGTCCCGGAGATCCCCGGCGATCTCGTGGTAGCGGGGAGACACCCGGCCGGTCACCACCTTCTCCGTGTGCGTACGGCGATGAGCCGCGTGCGCGTGTGTATGGTCAGCAGTTCTCCCGAGTCGAAGACCAGCCGCTTGCCTCCCCGGGGAAGCTGGAAGAGATCCCGTACCCGGCAGGTCCGGCCGCCGAGCTGGATGATGTCGCCGCGTCGCACCGTGGCCGCGGTGATCTCGACGTTGGAGAACAGAGCGCCGTGGGGGAACCGTTCGATCACCCCGCCACCTCCGCCCGAACAGCCGGGCCGACCGTCGAGTGGCACGGGCAGTCGCACGCCTCATAGACCACCGGCAGGCCGACCGGCGCCGCCTCCGGGGAGGACTCCGCGCAGACGAGGTGCGCGCCGATGCGGCAGTCGGCCGAACGATAGGACGAGGCGCCCGTGAGGCGCGGCTCTTGACCGGGGGACATCAGTGGGCCCCCGCCATGGCCAGCGGCCGGGCATCGGCCGGCAAGTGCGGCGCGACGAGGACCGTCCGGCTCCGCACCCGACTTTCCCAGGCCAGGACGTAGGGGCGGACGAGTGCGATGTCCTCGCCCGCGAGCAGGGGCGCGCCCGCGTCCTCGGCGGTGACCCGGCCCAAGGCGGGCGGCAGCACGTCAACGGGGCGGGAGCGGTCGGCTGAGGTCACCGGTCGCCGAGAAGGAGCCTGAGGAGGACGGCGGTGCCTGCCGCCGGAGGCCTGCCGCACTCTGGTTAAGGAGAGGGCACGGCGGATACGGTTGAGCACGCTGGTCAGCTCCTATCGCTGATGGCCCGGTCCCCCGACATCGCCCGTCGTGGGGACCGATTTACGTACGACCGCCCAGAGGGTGCGGCCGTTCATGCGGGTGGCGAGCAGGCCGAACCGGTCGGCAGGAGCCACCGCGTCCAGCACCTCCCGCCAGGTCTCGGCGGAGAGCGAATCCGGTAACTCCGCCTCCACCGATGTGTGCCGAGGGTGTTCCTCCACCCGTGTGGTGAGCCCGAGGGCGGACAGCCGGGCGGCGAGAGCCGCCGCGCTCAAACCCGAAGCGGGCACAGGGCAGCCCTCCCTCACCGACAGTCACCTTGAGTGAAGCTAGTTAACTAGATTAGAGCTAGTGGACTAGATTTTCCATATGCCTGAGCAGCCGCCCTATCTCCGCATCGCCGACGAACTCCGGCGGCGCGTCGCGGAGCACGCGTGGGCACCGGGGGACCGTCTGCCCTCCCGCGCCCAGATCGGCCAGGAATACGGCGTCGGCGAGAACGTCGTGCGCAGGGCGCAGGAGCTGTTGATCTCCCAAGGCGTGCTGGAGGGGCGGGCCGGATCGGGCACGTACGTCGCCGAGCCCCGGCAGCGCGTGCGGATGGTCCGCTCCTCGGCGCGTGAACAGCCCGGCGGCTCGCCGTTCCGGGCGGACATGAAGGCCGTCGGCAGGCAGGGCGACTGGGAGAGCCGCACCGAGGCCAAGGTCCCGGCGCCGGCGGAGATCGCCGCGCGTCTCGGCATCGCCGAAGGCGATCTGTGCGTGCGGACCGCTTACGAGTTCCTGGCCAACGGCAGGCCCGTGCAGTTGTCGACGAGCTGGGAGCCGTACGACCTCACCACCGGCACTCTCGTCGTCCTCCCCGAGGGAGGGCCGCACGCCGGGGCAGGCGTGGTGAACCGGATGGCCGCCATCGGAATCACCGTCAGCCACGCCGTGGAGATGCCGGAGCCCAGGCAGGCGACCGCCGAGGAGGCCTCGCTACTCGGCATCCAGAAGGCCGCGTTGGTCACGCACATCCGGCGCACGTACTACAGCGACTCCGGCCGCCCCGTGGAGACGGCGGACATCGTCGTGCCCGCCGCGCACTGCGAGATCGTCTACGAGATCCCCATCAACCGATAGGGCGGACGCGGAGCGTGTCGTCCCCCGACCGGCGCCGTGTCCCGTCCCGCGTGGGCGCAGTTGCTGAACTCCTGCGACTGGTCCCGGCCGTGGGGCGTGCCCCCGGCGTGCCCCCCGCGTGCCCCATCCGTGCCCGATCGAGCGGGAAACCGGGGGGAACAGGGGTGCCGAACGGGCTTGGGGACTGCGACGGCCCCTGACCATAGGCAATGGTCAGGGGCCGTTCTCATGCGGTGGGTGTGGGATTTGAACCCACGGTGACTCGCGCCACGACGGTTTTCAAGGCCGATCGGCACGCAGCAGCCATACCCGCCCTCACCTGCCCCTTCCCCGGTTCAAGGTCGCCGCGCGGCGGCTCTGGTCCACACATGGTCCATGAGGGTCCGGAAACGGCCCTCTCGGGGTTCTCCGCCGCCACGTGCGACCCTGGGCAACAGTCGTCGCTCCCGGAAGGAGGTGCCGTGCCGGAGGCCAGCCCGCGCGGAACCTATCTGCTTATCGCCGATGCGCTGCGAAAGGACATCGAGAAGGGGCTGGACGGAGACTCGCTCCCGTCCGAGGCCGCTCTCATGCGGACGCACGACGTCTCGCGCAACACCATCCGGCGCGCGCTCAAGACCCTGGAGGCGGAGAAGCTCGTCACCTCCGTTCCCGGCGCCGGCTGGCGGGTGTCCAGCAAGCCCATCAGGCCGCTCATCAATCGCATGACCGATCTGATCACGGAAGAGTCGCTGGCGGTGGGCGATGCCTATCCGTCGGAGTCGAAGCTGTGCGAGCGCTTCGGCGTCTCCCGTACGGCAGTCCGGCACGCCCTCGCCCAGATGGAGGGAACCGGCCTGCTCGCCACGGTCCACGGCAAGGGCCGCACCGTTCGCGCTCTCCCGACGAACCCGAAGGATACGTAGCCTTGGCACCCATGGGGCTTACCGAGTGGGCGTACTCGCTCTCCGAATCGATGTTGTCCGAACCGTTGCCGCGCCGCTGGGCACACTCCCTCGGCGTCGCCAAGCGGGCCCGTTCCCTGAGCCCGATCCTCGGCACGGACGCCGAGCTGCTGGAGGCCGCGGCCGTCCTGCACGACGTCGGGTACTCCCCTTCCATCGCCACGACCGGCTTCCACCCGCTCGACGGCGCGCGGTTCCTCCGCGACCAGGAGGGTGCCGACGAACGAGTCGTGCGGCTCGTGGCCCATCACTCCTGCGCGCTCCTGGAGGCGGAGGAGCGGGGGCTCCGTCATGAGCTGGAGTCCGAGTTCGAACTGGAGCGACCGGAGCTGGTGGACGCGCTCATCGTCTCCGACATGACGACGACGCCTGACGGCGAGCACACGACGCCGGCGGCCCGGTTGGACGAGATCGTGCGGCGGTACGGGCCGGACACGATCGTCGGCCGCTTCATCCAGCGGGCGGCGCCGGAGATCTACGCCGCGAACGAGCGCGTAGAACTCCGGATGACTACCGCCGCGGCCGGCGCTCAGCCGATGTAGGGCGCTCGCCGGGTCTCGTCCAGGCCGTGCGCGATGCGGAGCCGCATGGACGGGTGAATGTCCAAGCCATCGAGGTCCACCGGGTCCACCCAGCGGACCTCCTTCGATTCGCTGCTGGTCTGGAGAGCGCCCCCGACCGGGTGGGCCCGGAAGCAGATGGAGAATTGCTGCCGCACTTCGCCGTCGTCGTAGGCGAGAACGTGATTGGGGTCGGTGTAGAGCCCGACGATGTTGTCGACCTCGACGCGGATCCCGGTCTCTTCCTCCACCTCACGAACGGCCGTGTCGCCGATCCGCTCGCCGATGTCGTGGCCGCCGCCGGGAAGTGCCCACAGGTCGTTGTCCGTCTTGTGGATCAGGAGAAGGCGCCCGTGGTCGTCGCGGACCACGACCGTCACGGAAGGCACCACCGAGTTGGCCTTGGGCGCTTTGGGGTCGCGGAAGTAGTCGATCCGGCTCATGCGTCCGATCCTCGCAGGTCAGTGGGCGACGAGATGGGGCGGGCGCTATCCCAGACGCGCTCAACGCTCTCCGCGTAGGCGTCGAACAGCTCCCCGCCGGGCACGCGCTGAAGATGGAGGACCGGCGCCATGTAGGCACCGACGCCGTACAGGTGTCCGTTGGCGAGCATCACGTCGTCGGCGCGGTAGATCGAGTTGTAGAGCGTGGTGGAATGCAGCCGGAATTCGACCCCGGGGAGCCCGAACAGCGGCGTGTAGTTCACCAGGGCGTTGCGAATCTTGCTCGCCATGGCGCCGCCGATGTCCTCATCCTCGCCGCGCACAGCGACGGCGGCTGAGTCGGGGTCGCCGAGCATGAACCGGATCCGTAGACCGTCGGCCGACTTCTCCTTCACGACTTGGTGGAACGCAGCGTCCTCGGTGAGCCAGAAGCCCGAGTAGACCAGCACGTCGAAGTGTCGCGTGGCGCAGGCGTAGAGCTGCGCCCATAGCCGATTCGGCACGACCGAGCGATGCGGGTACAGCTGGACCAACTCGGCGTTGCCCGCCTCAGTCACCTCTGCCGACGTCCGTTCCTCGGGCCAAAGGTAGGACACCTCCCGCCCGAGAAGGGATGCCGTCGCGTACTTATACCGGCGGTACGGCTGACGCTTGGGCTCATTGACCCAGCGCTCCACGGTCTTCGCCGACACCCCCAGTCGCTCAGCGATCTGGTCCAGCGTCATACCGCTTTCGACGATCGCGCCGCGCAACCGCTCATTGGCCATGCCGTGCACTCCCCCTGAGGGACGACTTGGGACGACTCCACCGTAGCGAGGACGTCCTGAAGTTGGGCAAGCGCGGGGTTCGTCGTCGCGCCTGATCAAGCCACGCTTTAGGGACCTCAGCGGGGCGGACTCGCGAAGCCGAAAAGCCGAAGGACTTGACGCCGCGCACCGTTCACTCCATCCTGAGGAACAGGTACTACATGTACCTCACGCCCGGAGGGCTCCGCCTATGGCGGTGCTCGATGGAAGCGACTGGTGCTTGAGAACTGAACAGCGTGATCCACCGCAGCAACACGGTCGTGAGGACGCCGACCGAGGCGAGTGGAGACCAGCCGATCGAGACCGGGCCCGCGTCACAACCGGGCCCCACACCCCGCATGGGGGACACGCAGTCGGCTCTAAAGAACCGCGTGGCCGACATTGACGCCGCAACGCGCTCCGGGAACCGGACCTCCCCGGAGTCAGCGGCACCACGCGAGTCGGAGGTCCGACGCAGTACCCCACGACTTCCACAGCCGCTCGGCTGCGGCCGGTTGCCTCCCCCGCCCGTCTCGTACGGGCGGGGTGGCGGGGAGCCGGAAGTTCCCACGACTCCAAACGGCAAGAGGCCCCGGTGGTCGGACACCGGGGCCTCGTTTCGGGCCGTTCCAACCCCTGCGAGAGGAAGTACGACCCATGAACGTGATCGTTGCTGGTCAGAGGATCGTTACTCGGGCCGAGCTGATCGAGGCCGCGCTCGGCTTCGACTCCGACCCGGCCGAGACGCTGGAGTTCGACTCGGCGGCCGGCCAGGACGCGCTGCGCGACATCGTCGCCGTCCTGGAGACCGAGGCCGACACCGACATCGACGCCGAGGACCTCGCCTACTACCGCAGCCTGCTCGGCGCCCGCGTGCTGGCCTTCCCCCGCCGCTCCGCCCTCGGCTTCGAGCGGGGTGCCGCGTGAACCGCATCACCTACTGGGCGCTCATCGCCCTGTGCGTCGGCGTCGAGAGCTGGGGCCAGGTCATCGGCGTCCGAGACCTCACCCTGATCGGCTTCTTCGCCGGCCTCGGCGTGGTCGCCGTCCACCGCCTCCTGCTCCGCGCCGACCGCCACGAGGCGGGTGAGGAGTCGTGAGGACCGCCGCTCAGATCCTGCTGTTCGTGCTGACCGTCCTGGAGCTCACGCTCGGCCTGGTGGCCGGGGCGGTCGCGCTCCTGAGTCTGGTCACCGAGACGATCGCGCGGGCCGCGACGGCCGTCGACGAGCGCTTCGCCCGACGGTTCCGCCTCGCCCGCGTCTCCCCCAAGCTCCGCAAGGAGCTCGCCGACGTCCTGTACGGAATCGCCACCCCTGCCGGAGGTGCTCGATGAGCTCGTACCGCGAAGACCGCCGGGCCGACCGGGCCGCCGAGCGGGCCCAGGACCGCGAGGACCGCCGCCTGGAGCTCGACGCCCAGCGCGAGCGCGAGGCCACGCAGGCCGAGGAGAAGCGCAAGGACGCCGAGGCCAAGCGCCGCCAGGAGCAGGCCGACAAGAAGGCCCGCGCGGCCGAGAAGGCGGCGAAGAAGGCGGCCACGGCCGCCAAGCGCGCCAAGCTCATCCGCTGGCTGAAGGCGAACCCGGCAACGCTGTTCGTGGCGTTCGTGATGGTCGCCTCGATCGTCCCGGCGATCCTGTCCCAGATCGGCGCCCTGACCGGCGCGAGCGTGGCCGCGCCGATGGCCGGCCTGCTCGCGGCGATGCTGGAGGGCGGCGCCTGGGCGATCACGTTCATGGGCAAGCAGGCCGAGGACGCCGGCCGTGAACCCAGGAAGTACCGGATCGGCACCTGGGCCGTCGCCACCGTCGCCGCCGCGGTGAACGTCTGGCACGGCCTGGAGGCGTACGGCGAGCACCCGTGGGTCGCGTTCGTCCTCGGCGCCTCCTCGCTGTTCGCGATCTACATCTGGGACCTGAAGACCCACGGCTCCCACGGCAAGACCAAGGCCGAGAAGAAGGCGGAGAAGGAGCGGCGCGCGCACGTCGCCGCCCGCCGCAAGCACCACCCGCAGATCGTCGAGCAGGCCGTCAAGCTCCAGGCCGCCCTGCCGTATGGAGTCCTCGACGACGAGGCGGCGTTCGCCGCCGCGTGGCGCATCCACACCGGCGCCGAGCCCGGCCTGTCCGCTCAGCTCTACGCCACCGCGACCGAGGCCGTCCTCCAGCTCGGGGCCGCGTTCGAACTCGGCGACAACGTCCGCGAGGAGCTCCTGGAGACCGGCTTCAAGGCCGCCCGCCTCAACCCCTTCGCCGAACTCGCCCAGACCCCCACATCTCAAGCGGGACTTGGGGAGAACGCCCCTTCGACTCCCGCCCCGACCGGCCGCGCGGACGGCCCTGAGGGCAAGTCCGAGGAGGAGCTCGAAGCGCTCCTGCCGGACGCCCTCGCGGCCGCCGCCGAGCTCGTCGCCGAGGGCCGTCAGATCTCCGCCCACGGCCTGGCGAAGAAGCTCCAGATCCGCCGCGTCGATGCCGCCGTTCTGCGCAACCGCGTCATCGAGCAGCGCCGCCTGCACGTCGCCTGAACCACCCATGTACGCGGGGCCCGGCCCTCGCCTGGCAGCACCGGCCGGGCCCCGCTACCTCACCAGGAGGCACAGCAAGCATGACCGAGCACCTCACCGAACACACCCCCGCTCCCGCCGCCTCCGGCCCGGAGCCGATGGCGACCGTCACGTTCCTCCGCCCCGCCCCGGTGACCGTGCCGCCGATGCCGGCCGAGCCGCCGACGGTCGGCCCGGACGACCGCACGGTGGTCCTGGAGACCGCACGCGTCATCCTCGACAAGCCCACCGCCCCGGCGCCGGTGGTGGGTCGGGTGGAGAAGGTCGACCTGGACGACTTCGACGCCGACGCCCCGCTTATCCCCGCCTGGATGTACTCCGCCGAGGGCTGGGCCGCGTGGGCCGGAGTCTTCTACCGGGCCCGGCGGCGGGACTTCCGCCGCTGGGTGCGCCGTCAGCCGACCCAGCGCGGCCACGTCCGCCAGTTCGGCCGCGGCGCCCGCCGCACCCACGAGTGGGTCGTCGGCTTCGAGGGCGTGCGCGTGCAGTCCGCCGCCCACACCGCCCACGTCCTCACGAGGGAGGCCAAGCTCGCCGCCCGGCACGCCCGCTTCACCCCGCGCATCCTCGGCACGAAGAAGGAACTCGCCATGAAGGCGTCCGAGAAGGCGACGAAGGCCGCCGAGGAAGCCGTGCTGCTGCACAAAAAGGCGAAGAAGGACCGCAACCGCGCCCGCAACCTCCGCGCCGGCGTCGCCTACGGCCCGCCGCTCGCCGCGATCGGCACCGGCTACGCGATGGCCGGCGGCCTCGGCCTGACCGCAGGGCTGCTATCGACGTTCGCCGGGGGTGCGTTCGTCGGCCGCAAGCCGTACGACGAGGAGGCGGACTGGACGAGCGACTGGCGCTCGCTCGGCGACGGCGACCGCATGACCGCCCCCATGCTCGACCAGACCTTCCGGGCCGCGAAGGTCATCGGCTCCGAGGAGACCCTCGGCGTCGTGCAGATGCCGATGCTCGACGCCCGCGGCGCCTGGACGGCCGTGCTCGACCTGCCCCCGGGGGTTCCGGCGAAGAAGGCGATCCGCGCGACCGACGAGCTCGCCGCCGCGTTCGGCGTCGAGGAGGCCCAGGTCTCCGTCGCCAAGCGCGGCCGCGCCGGCCGCATCGAGCTCTACGTGAGCCGCGAGCTGCCGTTCACCCAGGCCCCCGTCCCCGGCCCGCTCCTCGCCCTGGAGTCGCCCGCGAACTTCTGGGGCCGGATCAGCATCGGCCCGGACGTGCGCGGGATCCACCAGTCCATCTCCGTCGTGGAGCGCTCCGGCCTGATCGGCGGCGAGCCGGGCGCGGGCAAGTCGGGGTCGGGCAACACGATCCTGCTCGCCGCCGCGCTCGACCCGCGCGTCATCCTGCACCTGGCCGACGGCAAGGGCGGCGGCGACCTGGAGCCCTTCGAGCCGCTCTGCGAGGCGTACGAGGGCGACGCCGACCCCGAGGCGTTCGACAAGATGCTCGACGACGAGCTGAGGGACATGAAGGCCCGCTACGCGCTGCTGAAGAAGCTCGGCAGGCGCAAGGTCACCGAGGACCTCGCGGACAAGTACCCCGAGCTGCGGCAGAAGCTCCTGTGGGTCGACGAGCTGATGCTCTACACGACCGACGACGAGTACGGGAAGAAGATCACCCGCAAGCTCCGCAACCTCGTCTCCCGGGGCCGGGCGGCCGGGATCATCACCTTCTGCGCCACCCAGAAGCCCGGCTCCGACGTCGTCGACACCTCCCTGCGCGACCTGCTCTCCATCCGGTGGGCCCTGCGCTGCACCACCCCCGAGGCGTCCGACACGATCCTCGGCAAGGGCGCCGCCGCGTCCGGCTACAGCGCGAAGACGATCCAGTCGGAGATGCGGGGCGCCGGCCTGCTGTGGGCCGAGGGCACCAACCCGACCATGGTCCGCGCCGACTTCTACGACGACGACCAGGTCACCGCCCTGATCGAGCGTGCCACCGAGTGGCGCCGTGCGGCCGGGACCCTGCCCAAGGCTCCGCTCCGGCTCATCGACCAGCTCACCGCGCTCGCCGACGAGGGCGACGAGGACGCCACGGTCTTCGCGCAGGTCCTCTCCTGCTTCTTCGTCGAGGACATCGCCGCCCGGCAGCGGGCCGTCAACGGCGGCATGGACCGGGAGAAGGCCGAGGAGGAGATCACCGTGGACTGGCTTCCCGGCCAGGTGATCCTCGACTACCTCAAGTCGCAGTACGTGCCAGTCACGGCCGAGAAGCTCGCCGCCCTCGTCCAGCGCACGGACGAGGAGAAGGCCAAGCGCCCCTGGGGCGAGAAGGGCTCCCGCCTCGCGGGCTACCCGCTCGCCCGCGTCGAGGCCGCCGCCACCGCCCGATTCGGACTTACCGCCTGATTCCGACCCGGACGCAACCCGGACGGGTGCCCGGTTCGACCCGGATTACCCCCGGGCGGACCGGACTCCGACCTGGACGCCAAACACCCCGACCTGGACGCCCGCGTCCGGGTCGGGCCCGGATCCGTCCAGGTTGCCCACCTCTCTGACCTGCGTAAATGCGGAGCCGTCCGGGCCGCGTCCAGGTCTCTGTCCTAGCTCAAACCGGTACATAAGGAGTCAGGCACTGTGACCGCCCAGACCCTCACCGCCCCCGCCGTCCCGGCCCCCGAGCTCGCCGACGAGGCGGCGCTCCTGGTCCGCGAGATCGAGCAGTACCTCACCGCCCGCGTCCGCACCACCGCCCACCCCCTCGTCACCAAGACCACCGCCGAACTCATCGCCGAAGCCCTCGGCACCCCCGCCCCGACGGCCGGGCCCGCGCCGACCCTCGCCCCGCCCACCCGCGCGCTGCGGCTCCTGCCCGACTGGGTCCTCGCCTTCCCGCTCCTGCGCCAACTCCACGGAGCCGGGAGGCAGATCAGCGTCGCCGAGCACCTGGAGCTCACCGCGCTCGTCATCGAGCGCTACGGCTGGCACCGCGGCGCCCTCCGCTCCACCTCCGGGCGCCGCTGCATCCTCGGCGCCCAAGCCGCTCTCTTCCGCCTCGGCTACGGCGACGAGCCCACCGCCATCGCCGCCGGCCACCGCCTCCAGGCCGTCCTCACCGCCCGCGGAATCACCGAGCCCTACCACCGCTGGAACGACGCCACCGGCCGCACCCGCGCCGAGGTCCTCGCCCTCGTCCGCACCGCCGCCACCCACGCCCGCCGCACCACCACCGCCCAGGAGCCCCGATGAAGCGCCCCGGCCAGAAGAGCGACGGCTTCGCCGGCAACAGGCCGCTCAGCGACGCCGACGCCCGCCTCGGCAACAACGCCCGCAAGCACGAGCACCCCGACACCACCCGCAAGCCCCACGGCCCCAAGGCCTCCTGACCTGAGGAGACAGACATGTTCAACGCCGGAGACAAGGTCCTGATCGTCGCGTGCGAGGACGACCCGCGCGCCATCGGCAAGACCGGCCGCGTCCTCGACGAGGTCCCCCCGGGACCGCTCACCGACGGCCGCTGGACCGTCGACCGGATCAGCATCTGGATCGCCCCGGTCCTGGTCCACGCCCACGAGATCCGCAAGATCGGCTGACCGCCGCATGATCTCCCGCGACCGCATCCGCCAGATCCGCGCCGAATCCGACTCCGAGCACCGCACCCACGAGTGGGCAGACCGGATCATCGACGAGCTCCTGACCGAGGCCGAGACCCGCCACGCCGTCGACTTCGCCGTCCGCGGCATGACCGACGCCCAGGGCCGCCACCTCGCCCAGCGCCTCGCCACCGTCCAGCGGCACGGCACGCCGCCCACCGCCGCCGAGCTCGACGAGGCGTACGACCTGCTCGTCCTGCTCCTCGCGGCCGGCGCCAAGTACGGGATCACGCTCGACGACTGGGACTGGGTCGCCGACCTGCCCGGCACCTGCCGCGACCTGATCCGCCACAAGCACCGCTGACCACACCCGCTCCCCGAAAGGAGAACCGCCGTGGCCATAACCGTCTCGCTCGTCGCCCTGTTCGGGCTCGTCCTGTTCTTCCTCCTGCGCGCCGAAAACCTCGGCTACGGCTCCGCGTTCACCGCCGCCGGATTCGGCTTCTTCCTCGCCTCCACCGGCGCCGCCACCCCCATCAACCAGCTCACCAACAGCGTCATCGACGCCCTCTCCAACCTCTGAGGAGCACCCGCATGACCCGCAAGACCCTGCCCTGGTTCGAGACCCTCACCGACAGTGCCTACGCCCTCGGCGCCGCCGCCCGCGAGACCCGCACCGCCCTCCAGGCGGCCAAGGCCGCCGTCGCCCAGTACGACCTCGACCGCGTCCGCCTCCTCGACGGCGAGATCACCGTCCCCGGCCTGTTCACCCCGCCCCGGCCCCACGACCGCGCCGTGATGGGCATCGGGAAGGTGCTCCAGGAGTGCCGCAACCGGATGGAGCGCCTCTACACCGACGCCGCCCTGAGCTACGCCTACGGCACCGCCTGGGCCATCCTGCGCGTCCTCGACGGCCAGGAGCCGCCCCGTGTCGAGCTGGGCTTCACCGCCGAGGGGCACCTGAGCATCCCGGCCGAGCTCGCCCCCATCCCGCCCGTGATGGCGGGCCTGGACCGCTGGTGCGACAGCGCCAAGTTCGCCAAGGCCCGCCAGCGGTGGTGGGAGTGCGACTCCGCCGGCGAGTACGCCTCAGCCCTCGCCGACCAGGAGTACCTCGCGGACCACGAGGCGAACGAGATGCACCAGGCGCTGGACGTGGCCCAGGGCGAGGCCGATGCCGCCTACGCCTACGGCGTCCTCGCCGAGTCCGCCCTCCACTTCGCCCTGCTCGGCGCCCGCCACAACCGCCCGTAGCTGCGCCGAGGGCGGCCCCCCTCTCGCCAAAGACCGGGGCCGCCCTCGTCCACCAGCACCTTCTACAGAACTGGAGATACCCAGCATGACCTATCCGAACGTGTCGCGGCAGGAGGCCGCGTGCTGACGGCTGCTCCTGGCACCCTTCAGGCGGCGCTCGACGCCGCGGCCCGGGGCTGGGCGGTCTTCCCGCTCCGCCCCGGCACGAAGCGCCCCGCCCTGCACGGCGAGGCCCGCTGCCCCCGCACCGGGGCCTGCGCGGGCGGGCACGTGAAGTGGGAGGAACGGGCCACCACCGACCCCGAGCGGATCACCCGCGCGTGGGCGCAGGCCCCGTTCAACATCGGCCTGGCGACCGGACCGTCCGGGCTCGTCGTCGTCGACCTCGACATGCCCAAGGACGGCGCCGCCGGCCCCACCGGCGCCGAGGTGTTCGCCGCCCTGTGCGAGCGCGCCGGACAGCCGCTGCCGGGCACCTTCCGGGCCGGTACCGCCTCCGGTGGCCAGCACCTCTACTTCACCGCCCCGGACACCTCGCGTCTCGGCAACTCCGCTGGGCTGTTGGGTGAGTTGGTGGACACACGGGCGTGGGGCGGGTACGTCGTCGCTCCCGGCAGCGTGACGCCCAGCGGGGCGTACACGGTCCTGGACGACGTCCCGGTCCTTCCGCTGCCCGGATGGCTCATGGAAGCGCTCACGGCCCGCCAGGAGCCCGCACGGCCCCGCACGGCCGCTCCTCTGACCGTGCCGAGGGTCAGCGGGAGCCGGGCGGCCCGAGCGGCGCTGGAGCGGGAGTGCCGCAACGTCCAGGCGGCGCCGGCGAAGCAGGCGAACAACACGCTCAACCGGTCCGCGTTCCTGGTGGGGCGGTTCGTCGCGTGGGGCGACCTCGACCGCGCGGTGGTGGAGGAGGCATTCCAAGGGGCGGGGGAGGCGAGGGGCCTGACCGCGGCCGAGTGCCGCGCCACGATCCGCAGCGCCCTCGACAGCTCCATCCGCAAGGCCCGGCCCCGGGAGGCGGCATGAGCCCCCAGAACCCTCCCCCCTTGGAATGCCCTCCCGCCACCGACCGGCCCGCTGCCGCCGAGCAGCCGGTGCGCCTGCGGACCGTGGGCGCCCGAAAGGTCGTCGCCGAAGGCGTCCCTTCTGGTTCTGACCCGCACCCGGCCACCGGGCCGAGGATCCTCGCGATGCTCCACATCGGCGCGGCCGGCCGCAACGCGATGCCCACCGCCCACTCGTGGTGCTCCTGCGGCCGGGACCTGAAGGCGTTCGGACACCACCAGGTCGCCCGGCTCACCGCCGACCACACCCGCCACCGCACCACCTGCCCGCTGCTCACCGAGGGAAAGGAAGCCGCATGAGCCCGCACGACCCCGAGCTGTGGGCCGGGTTCGAGGAGATGACCGCCGAGGACATCGCCGGGCCCGTCTGGGACGAGCCCGTCCCGCTCAACCCGCGCGGCACGCTCCCGGCCTTCCCTGTCGACGCGCTGCCCGACTGGCTCGCCGCCATGACCGCGGGCGTCGCCGAGGAGACGCAGACGCCCGTCGACCTCGCCGGGTGCCTGGCGCTCGCGGTCGTCGGCACGGCCGCCGGCGGGCGCCTGACGGTGTCCGTGCGCGGGCAGTGGAGCGAGCCGGTCAACCTCTACACCGCCGTCGCCCTGCCGCCCGGCAACCGCAAGAGCGCCGTGTTCGGGCTCATGACCAAGCCCCTGCTCGCCGCCGAGAAGGCGTTGATCGAGCTCACCGCACCCCAGCGGGCCGAGGCCGCCGCAGCGGCCCGCATCTCGAAGGCCGCGGCCGAAAGGGCCGAGAAGCTGGCCGCCAACGCCGAGCCCGAGAAGCTGGCCGAGCTGACCGCCCAGGCCGTCACCCTGTCCGAGGCCGCCGAACGGGCCGTCGTCCCGGCCGAGCCCCAGCTCGTCGCCGACGACGTCACCGCCGAGTCCCTGACGACGCTCCTCGCCCAGCAGGACGGCCGCATCTCGATCCTGTCCCCCGAGGGCGAGATCTTCGAGATCATCGCGGGCCGCTACTCCGGCGCCCCGAACATGGGCATCTTCCTCAAGGGCCACGCCGGCGACATGGCCCGCGTGAACCGCCAGGTCCGCGAAGCCCAGTACATCGAGACCCCGGCCATCACCATGGGCCTGGCCGTCCAGCCGGATGTCCTGGACGCCATCGGGCAGATCAAGGGCGCCGACGGACGCGGCCTGCTCGCCCGCTTCCTCTACTCCAAGCCCGAGTCCCTCGTCGGCTACCGCAACCTCACCCCCGACCTCCTCGCCCCCGAGACCGCCAGCACCTACGCCCAGAAGCTCGGGCACCTCGCTCTGACCCTCGCGGCCTGGACCGAACCCGTCGCCCTCACCCTCACCCCCGAGGCCGACGCCGTCCTCCTCGCCTACCAGCGCGTCACCGAATCCCGCCTGCGCAAGGACGGCCCCCTCGCGCCCATCATCAACTGGGCCAGCAAGCGCGACGGCGCCGTCGCCCGCATCGCCGGGCTCCTCCACCTCGCCACCCACCCCGAGGACGCCTGGCACCGGCCCATCGCCGCCGAGACGATGGCCGCCGCCACCCGGCTCGGCGACTACTTCACCGCCCACGCCCTCGACGTGTTCAACGCCATGAAGGCCGACCCCGCCCAGGAAGCCGCCCACACGGTGCTGACCCACCTGAGCGAGACCCGCACCGCGACCTTCACCAAGCGCGACCTCTTCCGCGCGATGCCCCGCAGCGAGTTCCCCTCCATGGGCGACCTCGACCCCGCCCTGGACCTCCTGGAGGAACACGGCTGGCTCCGTCAGCAGCCCCCGCCGCCCCGCAGCACGCGCGGCGGCCGGCCGCCCTCGCCCCGCTACGAGACCCACCCCCGGGTAACCTCCGCCGCCTGAAAACCCCCGAAACCGCTGACAGAACTGACAGAACCTCCCGACCAGCCGCCTGACCTGCACAGACGAGCACTTTCGGAGCTCTGACAGAACCTCCGGAAACTCTGACAGAACTCAAAAAACCTCCCCCAGGGGATGAGCGCCCGCCCTGACAGAACCTAGGTTTTCGAGGTTCTGTCAGAGTTTTTTGAGGTTTTGTCACAGCGGCCGAAGTGGACAAAACAGCAGGTCAGAGGCCATACGGCGAGGTTCTGTCAGTTCTGTCAGCACTTTCCGGGGTTTTCAGCACCCCGGACCGAGCCGAAGGAACCGATCTGTGGCACGTCAGCCGATGCTCAAGCTTCCCGAGGTCCTGGCCGAGCTCGACATGAGTCGCGCGGCCTTCTACCGGATGCGCGCCCGCGGCAACGGCCCGCGTCTGCTCAAGCTCCCCAACGGTCAGCTTCGCGTTCGCCGTTCGGACCTCGACGCCTGGCTGTCCCAGTGCGAGGAAGCCGCCGCCTGACCCACCCCGCAACGAGGGGGCCCGCCGCTGGTGGGCCCCCTCGCCTATCTGGAGAGACATGCTCACGTACGACGTAGACATCTGGTCCATCCGACAGCGCAAGGGCCGCCCGAAGCCGTTCCAGCTGCGGTGGCGGGTCGGCGAGCGGGCTCACTCCCGGAGCTTCACGCTCAAGCCGCAGGCAGAAGGGCGGCAGTCCGAGCTGCTGGCCGCGCTGCGCAACCGCGAGCAGTTCGACGAGGAGACCGGGCTGCCCGCCTCGGAGTTGGAGGCGTTGACCACACCCAGCTGGTACGAGCACGCCACCGCTTACGTGCTGATGAAGTGGCCGAACGCGGCGGCCAAGCACCGGGCGAGCATCGCCGAGACGCTGGCCACCATCACGCCGGTATTCGCGTCCACCCAACGCGGGGCCCCGAAGCCCCCTGTGCTGCGGAAGGCGCTCTACGGCTGGGCCTTCCGCGCGGTGCGAGACGAGGAGGGCACCTTGCGACTGCGGCACCAAGTCGAAGAGCCGCCGGCAGACGTCGCAGCCGCGCTCGCCTGGATCGCCGAGCACACGTACAAGATGACCGAGGTCGCCCGGTCGGACCGGCTGCGCGCGGCCCTGGACGCTATCTCCAGGAGGCTCGACGGGAAGCCTGCGGCCGACAACACGGTGAACCGGAAGCGCATGGTGCTGAGCAACGTGCTGCGGTATGCCGTCGAGCGGACGATCCTCCCCGCGAACCCGCTGGGCGGAGTGGACTGGGCGGCACCAGTGAAGGACGACGAGGTCGACTTCCGGTACGTGCCCAACCCGGAACAGGTCACCGCCCTCATCAGTGCTGTGCGGCAGATCAGCGGCCGGGGCGAGCATCTGGCCGCGTTCTTCGGGTGCCTCTACTACGCCGCCATGCGTCCCTCGGAGATCGCAGCACTGCGGGATGTGGACTGCACGCTGCCGGATTCCGGGTGGGGCGAGTTGGTCCTCGCCGCGAGCCGTCCGGAGGTCGGGTCTGGCTGGACGGACGACGGGAAGTCGTACGACGAGCGCGGCCTGAAGCGACGTGCCCGCAAGGCCACCCGCCCGGTGCCCATCCCGCCGGTCCTCACCACGATGCTTCGAGAGCACAAGGAGCGGTACGGGGTGGCGGATGACGGCCGGCTCTTCCGTGCGGTCGAAGGTGGGCGCATCACCTCTACCGAGTACTGCGCGCTCTGGGACGCGGCCCGGCTCAAGGCCCTCTCGGCGAAGGAGGCGAAGACTCTTCTCGCGGATGTGCCGTACTCCCTGCGCCACGCCGGGGTGTCCTTGTGGATCAACTCCGGCGTGGATCCGGTGGAGGTCGCCCGGCGGGCCGGTCACAGCCTCACGGTCCTGTTCCGGTTCTACGCCAAGATCCTGCGGGGCCAGCAGGACAAGGCGAACGCGCTCATCGAGCAGGGGCTCAACGGCGGCTGAGTCGCTGGTCTTGGTCCACACATGGTCCATACGCGCTGGTCAGGATCGGGATACAGGCGAGTCAGGGTGAGACAAGGTGCACGTAGAGGGCGGGCCCCGGATTCCGGGGCCCGCCCTCTGACCTGCTACTTCTCTGACCTGGCGGTGGGTGTGGGATTTGAACCCACGGAGACATCGCTGCCTCGACGGTTTTCAAGACCGTTCCCTTAGGCCGCTCGGGCAACCCACCCCGGCGTCGCGCCCGCCTCCGGGCGGAGCGGGTACAGCCTACCGGGACGGTGGGCGCTGTGAACGGCGCGGTCCCGCAGGGTGTCCGCTCAGTCGTCGCCGGTCTTGGAGCCCAGGGTCAGGTCGGTGGTGCGCTGCTTGCCGTCGCGCTCGTAGGTGAGCGTGACCTTGTCGCCCGGCTTGTGGGTCCAGATCTCGCCGATCAGGGTCGGGCCGGAGTCGATCACCTGGTCGTCCAGCTTGGTGATGACGTCCCCGGGCTTCAGTCCCGCCGACGCCGCGGGGCCGCCCGGCTCGACGGGCGCCGAGCCGCTGACGCCCTGTTCGGTGATCTTGGCGCCGCTGGTGGTCTCCTCCAGGGAGACGGAGGCGCCGATCCTCGCGTAGACCGGCTTGCCGTGCTTGATCAGCTGCTTGGCGACGTACTGGGCCTGGTTGACGGGGATGGCGAAGCCCAGGCCGATCGAGCCCGCCTGGCCCGCGCCGCCGAGGCCGCCGCTGCCGGTGGACTGGATCGCCGAGTTGATCCCGATGACGTTGCCCTTGGCGTCGAGCAGCGGTCCGCCGGAGTTGCCCGGGTTGATCGAGGCGTCGGTCTGCAGGGCGCTCATGTAGGACGCCTTGCTGCCCGCGCTGCCGTCGCTGGAGGCCACGGGACGGTTCTTGGCGCTGATGATGCCCGTGGTCACCGTGTTGGACAGGCCGAAGGGGGCGCCGATCGCGATCGTGGAGTCGCCCACGGCCACCTTGTCGGAGTTCCCGAGCGGCAGCGGCTTCAGGTCGGAGGGGGCGTTCTCCAGCTTGATGACCGCCACGTCGTAGCCCTGGGCGTGGCCGACCACCTTGGCGTTGTACTTCTTGCCGTCGGGGAAGGTCGCGGAGAGCCTGCCGCCGTCGACCGCCTCGGCCACCACGTGGTTGTTGGTGACGATGTGGCCCTGGGTGTCGAAGACGAACCCGGTCCCGGTGCCCCCCTCGCCGTTGCTGCCCTCGGCCTGGATGGTGACCGTGCTGGGCAGCGCGGTGGCGGCCACGTCGGCGACGGTGCCCGGATCGCGCTTGACGGCGCCGCCGGTGTCGGAGGCGGTGACGGTGGTGGAGGCCCCGTCGTCGTTGTTCCTCGCCAGGGTGTAGCCGATGCCGCCCCCCAGACCGCCGGCCACCAGCGCGGCGACGAGCAGCCCGGCCACCAGCCCGCCCCGCCCGCGGGCGGGCTTCGGCGCCGGCGGCTGGTACGAGGCACCCCAGGCGCCACCGTGGCCGTCACCACTGCCACCGCCGTAGAACGGCCCGGCGGGCGGCGGGGGCGGCGGCCAGGAGGGGTCCGGGGCGGAGTGCCCGCCCTGGTGAGCCCCGTAGGGGTGGGCGGCGGGCGGCCGGAAATCGCCGCCGTACGGCTCCGGCGGCGGGAACGCCTGGTACGCGGGCTGCGTGGGAGCCCGGTGCGGCTGGTGGGGCGGCGGAGTCTGCCCGTGCGGCTGCGGCGCCCGGTACGGCTCGGACGGCTGTGGCGCCCCCTCCGACCGCACCGATTCCGGCCGCGTCGCTTCCGGACCCGTCGCTTCCGGCTGCGTCGTCTCTGGGCCCGCCGCACCGTCGGCCGGGGGCCGGTCGGCCGGGGTGCCGTCCTGCCGCGGGGAGGCTGCGGGAGAGGCCGACGGCACGGGAGGGGCGGGCGGGGCCGGGGGTACCGCGGTGCCCTCGTTCTCGGTGCTCACAGCTTCTCTCCTCGATCCACGGCTGGTGTGTCGGTCGCGCGAGCCGCGCGCTCCGCCGTATGCGCGGGCGCCGTACCGGTCCCGGCAGCCTGCCAAGCTTTTCCCACGGGCCGTCAGAGCACCATAAGCGGTTGCTGTGGGTCCGCAGGCTTCCTTTATATAGGTCATCCACGACCAAACGGGCGGGGGCCAGAGACCTCCGTCCGCACGTCCACCCTCGCACGGTGACACCATGACGCGGTGACCCACGCACGGCAGCACCCCATCCAGGTCGTCGCCCACCGCGGAGCCTCGGAGGAGGCCCCGGAGCACACGCTGGCCGCCTACCGGAAGGCGATCGAGGACGGCGCGGACGCCCTGGAGTGCGATGTCCGCCTGACCGCCGACGGTCACCTCGTCTGCGTCCACGACTGGCGCGTCAACCGTACGTCGAACGGCCGCGGCGCCGTCTCCGCGCTGGAGCTGGCCGATCTGGCGGCCCTCGACTTCGGGTCCTGGAAGACCCGTGAGGCCGCCCGCGCCCGCGGGGAGGAGCCCGAGTGGGAGCACCGCCCCGAGGACCGCGAGGCGACCTCGGTGCTCACCCTCGAACGCCTGTTGGAGCTGGTCTCCGACGCGGGGCGGCGGGTGGAGTTGGCCGTCGAGACCAAGCACCCCACCCGCTGGGCGGGCCAGGTGGAGGAACGGCTGCTGACGCTGCTGAAACGGTTCGGGCTGGACGCCCCGGCGAGCGCCGAGGAGTCCCCGGTACGGGTGATGAGCTTCTCGGCCCGTTCGCTGCACCGCGTGCACGCCGCCTCGCCGGAACTGCCGACGGTGTACCTGATGCAGTTCGTCT
Organism: Streptomyces sp. SID8352; assembly: GCF_009862265.1. Taxonomy (GTDB): domain Bacteria; phylum Actinomycetota; class Actinomycetes; order Streptomycetales; family Streptomycetaceae; genus Streptomyces. The sequence goes on from NZ_WWGX01000091.1 coordinate 21,241, forward strand.
CGCCCCGGCTGCGGGACGGGCGGCTGCCCGCGGGCGTCCGGATCGCCGGCCCCTCGCTCCGGATCGCGCGGAACCACCCCGCCTACATCGAGCGCCTCAAGCGGGCCGGCCACCCGGTGCACGTGTGGACGGTGAACGACACCGTCGACGTGGACCTCTGCACCGGTCTGGACGTGGACGCGATCATCACCAACCGGCCACGCGCCGTCCTGGACCACCTCGGGCGCTGATCCGTCCGCACCCCTTGACCCCGCGGCCCCGGTGGCGCATTCTCCCCTTCCGCCGCACCGAAAGGATCCGGCCACCCGACTACGGGGAGTGCTCCGGCGCGTTCGCTCCGTGGCGCCCCGTGTCGAATGCGTCACTGGACGGGGACCGGCCGGTTTCCGGCTCAGGCCGATGGGGCATCCACACCGTGGCGTGGGGCGAAGGAGGTCTCGGGGGTGGCGTTGGTGGTGGCACAGGAGGTGCCCACGTCGTCGAGCATGGCCGTTCCCCATGGTCCTGCGGGCGTGGGGGAAGCGCGGCACCGGATGCGTGACCAACTGCGCGGCGGGGGCGTGGCGGAATCGGTCGTCGACGACGCCGTACTTGTCCTTTCGGAGCTGTTGAGCAACGCGTACAAGCACGGCCGGCCACTGGGCGACGCCCTGGCCGGGGACGGCGACGTCCGGGCGGCCTGGCGGGTGGATCCGCGCGGCCGGCTGATCGTCGAGGTCACGGACGGCGGCGGCCCGACCCGCCCCGCCCCCGCGACCCCCTCGGTCACCGCCCACGGCGGCCGCGGGCTGAGCATCATCACGGCGCTGGCCGACGACTGGGGCGTGCGCGACGGGGTGCGCGGCGAGGTCACGGTCTGGGTGGTCGTGCACGCCGATGTGTACGACCCGGACGCCGGGCACCGGAGGGACGACTTCGCCACCCGGATCACGGCGCCGTCCGTGTCCCGGATGCCGGGGCTGGGCTTCGCGGACGCCCTGGACGAACGGGGCTGACCGGGGCGGGGCCGGGGTCCCGTGCAGGGGGGCGGGGCCCGCGGAAGTACGCCGGTTCTCCGGCGCGTGAACCCACGGCGCGGTGGGCTCCGGCCCGGGGCGGGATGCTCTCCGGCCCGGGGGTGGGTGCTCTCCGGCCCCAGTAGTGCCGTCTTCCCGGCCCGGGCGCGGTGCGCGGCCCTCCGCACCCGGCGCGCGCACCGCGGTGGGTGCGGAGGGCCGCGCGTCGGCTCCGCCCCCCGCGGGCCGGTGGTGCCACGCGTACGGATGGATGGACCCGCACCGGTACGGGGCTCCCGCACAGGTACGGGGGCTCCCGCGCCGGTACGGGGACGCCGCACCGGGGTTGAGCCGGATGCCGTCGGCGCCGGATGCCGTCGGCGCCGGGCACGCCCGCGGGCGGTGCGGCCGCACGTCCCGGAGCGCGGCGGCCGGTGCCGGGCGGACGCGGCCACCGCGGGGTTCACCGCCCCCTCGCCCCGATCCCCCTCCCCCACGCCCCCGTTGCCCGCAAACCCCCCGTTGTCCACAGGGTCCCGTCGGCCGGAGTGGGAGCGGCTAGGCTCGCGCCCGTATCAGCAGAGCCGTAACCGGGAGACACCCACGATGGCCAAGAAGCGACCCCAGACGAAGGCCCGGCGCCCGCAGCCCGGCAAGGGAACCCCCGCCGTCGGCACCGGCGGGGAGATTCCGGTCGTCGGCGCCCGCGAACCCTGCCCGTGCGGCAGCGGCCGCCGCTACAAGGCGTGCCACGGCAGGGCAGCCGCCCAGGCCACCACCGAGCTGGTGCACCGCCCCTTCGAGGGGCTGCCCGGCGAGTGCGACTGGGTGGCCCTGCGCGAGCTGGTGCCGGCCGCGACGGTCCCGCTGGCCCTCAAGGACGGCCTGCCCGAGGGCGTCCCGTCGGTCACCCTGGCCACCGTGCTGCCCATGGCCTGGCCCGCCCTGCGCCGCGACGACGGCTCGGTCCTGCTCGGCCTGCAGAACGACACGGCCTCCGGCGACATCAGCCGCGACCTCGCGGACACCCTGCTGCGGGCCCTGGAGGCCGAGCCGGGCACCCCGGTGAAGGGCCGCCGCGCCCCCGCCGACGGGCCCCGGCTGCAGGACCTGCTCGCTCCGGAGGGCCCGTTCGCGCCGGAGGTGCACGAGGGCTTCGCCTTCTGGGTCCCGGACGCGGAGAACGCCACCCCGGAGGTGGCCGCCTCCCTGGAGCGGGCCGACGCCGCGGCCATCCCGACCGTGCGGCTGACGGGCGTGGACGCCGCCTACTGGTGCGAGACCCCCGAGAAGAATCATTTGCGGTGGGTCATGCCGCACGAGGAGGAGCGGCTTCTGGACGCTCTCGCCCGGCTGCACGCGGCCGGCCTCTCCAGCCTCGGGGAGGGCACCCGGCTGGTGGGTTCCTTCCGTGCCCACGGGCTCACCGTCCCCGTGTGGGATCTGCCGGGCACGGTCACCGCGCAGGACGTGGAGAAGCCGGCGGCCGGGTTCGCGGAGCGCCTGTCCGCGGCCCTCGCCACGGACGCCCCGCTCACCCCGGACGAGCGCCGGGCCCGCGGCGGCCTGACCAACCGGCAGGTCACGCTGAGCTGAGGCCGGCGCCGGGCACCGGGGTCCGGCTGACCGACCGGTCAGCCGGACCACCGGGCGCGGGAGGTGACTCCTGTCACAACTCCCCGGAAAGACAGGCCAATCGGTGACCGGAAATCGGGAGATCGAATTTGCTAACCGCCGATCTCTTGTTACCGTTCCCGTAGCCCGGTTGCTGGTGCATCCCCCGTCGCCAGCAACCGGGTCTTCCCATGTGCCGCGCCGCGAGCACCGCGCGACCGGTCGCCGACCGCCCGCCAACGTGGGCGGATCGCTTCCCGTACGCAACCGCGAGGGTCCGTATCCGGCCCGGTCGACTCCGTCCCGGCGGCATCCGCATCCTCGTCCGCGGGCACTCCCGATCCGCTCCCGCGCCGTGCTCCGTGCCGCGCACGGCGTTCCCGGCCGCACCGCGCGGGCGTCCCGCGGCGGCGCCCCGGACACCCGCCCCCACCACGCCCGTCCCCCGGGACGAACGGTCGCCCCGGCGAACGGACCCGGCCCGGTGCGCGGACGGGACACGCACGAACGCGGTGGGGGCGGGGTCCGTCCGGACCCCGCCCCCACCGCGTTCCCAGGGGGCAAAACCCCCGCACGGGCGGCGAGTCCGCCCGCGCCGCGCGCCGCTACAGCTCCGGCGCGCTCACCTCCGTGTCCATCAGGGCGTCGACCACCGCGTCCACCACGGCCTCGACATCGGGCACCCACGGCCTGGCCGAGCCGGGCAGCGGCGCCCGCTCCCAGCGGATGCCGCCCTCCCCGGCCCCGGAGGGGGGCAGGGCGAGATAGCCGCCCCCGCCGTGGAAGCGCAGGGAGCCGGGGACATGGTCCTTGGCGTAGAGCAGTTCGCCCAACTGCTCCATGGAGTACGGCCTGACCAGCAGCGACCAGCGGGTGGGCGAGGCGACCACCGGCCCCAGCCGCATCCCCGCGCGGTCGAGCGCGGCCAGCGCGCGGGCGGCCGGCCCGGCGGGCAGCGAGACGGCGCACGGGGCGTCGCCGCCGGTGGCCAGGACGATGGGCGCCGTCGGCCGGTTGGTCCACCACCAGCGCACCATGCGCGCGTCGGTGGTGGCCGCCAGCAGACCGGGCTCGAAGGGATGGGCGCCGGGCACCGTGCACTCCGGGTCCGGGCAGCCGCAGCGCGACCGCGCGCGCGGGTCGGCCGCCACACCGGGAAGTACGGGCCACTGCCATCGCGTCGCATAGGTCAGGGCCGCGTCGATCAGCTCAGGCCGTCCGTCGTCGCGCCGGGACAGGAGCCTGCGTCGCTTTCCGAGGATCTCGCGCATGAGCGCTCGTTCCTTTCCGTTGCACGCCTGGCAACACCGTGGTCACATCACACCATGTGCAAATCACTTCGCTGTGCGTAACTGTCGGCGCATGGCACCCCCGCGGAAGGCAGGGGGAGCCCCTCTGGGATCGTGCGTCGACCGCGCTCGCGGGCGGTGCGTCCGTACCGCTTCCCGCACCGTGTTCGTACTGTGTCCAGCAAAAGCATGGGCTGGCGCGGGGTGGCGAAGTATGGCGCTTTGCCGCTCCGCGTATTTCTCTCCGCCTCCGCAAGGGGAGGATGGGGCACGGTCGTCGGTGGATAGGACGCCCGGTTCCGTCACCAGGTTCCCAGTGGCCCCCAGCCACCCCTGGCCTTCTCCGAGCAGGTACCCGTCACGACCGTTGTAACGCTCTGTGGAGCACCCCCAGTCGACCGCAACAAGCCGTCCTCCGGGGCAGTTTCAGGCCATCCTTGCATGTCCGCAAGGGTTCGGGAAGGGAGTCGCATTCGCCCCGCGAACACCAGGAAAACCAGCAGGACAATGCTGGACATCTCCTTACGACTGCGTGTACATGTGGAGACACTGCCGGTTGCGCAGAACGACATGGGGGTTTGCGATGCTTTTGAGCGGTAAGCACCGGTCGGAAAGCGGGAAGACATGAACGCCCCGCACCCTGCGAAAGTGGCCGGAATCGATGCGACGGTTCCGCCCCCCGCACAGACTGTCACGCCCACCGCCGTCGGCGCCTCCCCCACGGCCGCGGCGAACGCCCTGCCGGGCCCCGACGCCCCGGGCGTCCTCCTCCAGGACCGGCTCGCCGGATGGGTCTTCGACCTCTCCACCCTGCACGAGCTGACCGAGCGCCTCACCCGCACCGCCACCCTCCCCGACGCCCTCCAGGAACTGCTGCGCGCCGGATCGGCCATGGTCGGCGCCCGGCGCGGACTCGTCGTGCTGGAACCGGCCGACGGACTGGGCCCGGACACCACCGTCGGGCTGGGGCTCGCCCGCGCCGACCTCGGGCACATCGAGACGGTGCCGCGCGACTCCCTGGCGCACGGCAGGATCCTGGAGGGGCTGCCGGTCTCCGGCAACGGCATCGCGGAACCGGACCTGCTGTCCGGCGAGGGCCTCGACCCCCGTCACCGCGAGGTCGCCGCCCGCCTCGGCTACGCCGCGAGCTACGCGCTCCCGCTGACCGCCGACGGCGCCGGCCGCCTCGGCGCCGCGGTCTGGCTGTACGACGAGCCGGCCGAACCGGACAAGCGCCAGCGCGAGCTGGCCGGGCTCTACGCGCGCCACGCCGCCGAGCACCTGGCCCGGCTGCTGGAACTGGAGCGCGCCCGGACGGCCGTGGCGACCATGGCCGAGGAACTGCTGCCCACCCGGCTGCCGCGGGTCCCCGGCGTCCGGCTCGCCGCCCGGCACCTCACCGGACCGCACGGCGGTGGCGACTGGTACGACGCGCTGCCGCTGCCCGACGCGGCCCTCGGCCTCTCCGTCGGCTCCGTCACCGGCTCCGGGCCCAGCGCGGTCGCCGCGATGGGACGGCTGCGCGCCTCGCTGCGGGCGTACGCCGTGATGGAGGGCGAGGACCCGGTCGCCGTCCTGTCCGACCTGGAGCTGCTGCTGCGGCTCACCGAACCGGCCCGCTCGGCCACCGCCCTGTTCGGCTACTGCGAACCGGCGCTGCGCCGGATCACCCTGGCCGGCGCCGGGCACCGCCCGCCGCTGCTGATCGGCGGCAACCGCACCCAGTACGTGGAGACCTCGGTCTCCGCGCCGCTGGGCATGCTCGCCTGCTGGGAGGCGCCGAGCGTGGAGGTCGACGCCGCGTCAGGAGAGACGGTTCTCCTCTACACGGAGGGGCTGCTGCACCGCACCGGCGACCCCGCCGACCGCGCCTTCGCCCGGCTGCACGCGGCGGCAGCCTCGGTGCCGCGCGCCGCCCGCGAGGACCCGGACGCCGTCCTGGACCACGTGCTGCGCACCGTGCTGCCGGACGGAGGTGCCGGGACGGGCGTCACGGAGGACGTGGTGCTGCTCGCGGTTCGGTTCGATTAACGGACGGTAATCCGCGAAGACATTCACATAACGGACGGTAACCCCCGGGGGTAAGAGGCCCTTCGCCTCTGGGCCCCCTTCCGCACGTCCGTACGATGGGGAGTGGTCCAGTGCCGTATCGAGGAGGATGAAGTGGCGGAGGAGCTCACCCCGGAGACCCCGGAGAACGAGACCGAGGAGCCCATCAAGCAGCGCAAGAACGGCCTGTACCCGGGCGTGTCCGACGAACTGGCCGAGAGCATGCGGTCCCACTGGGCCGACACCGAGCTGCACGGCCTGGAGCCCGTCGCGCAGGCCGCCGAGACCGCGGCCCGCCGCGCCGCCCTGTCCGCCCGCTTCCCCGGCGACCGCCTGGTGATCCCCTCGGGCAACCTGAAGGTCCGCTCCAACGACACGGAGTACCCCTTCCGTGCCTCCGTCGAGTACGCCTATCTGACCGGCAACCAGACCGAGGACGGCGTCCTGGTCCTGGAGCCGACGGCCGACGGCCACACCGCCACGATCTACCTGCTGCCCCGCTCCGACCGCGAGACCGGCGAGTTCTGGCTCGACGGCCAGGGCGAGCTGTGGGTCGGCCGCCGCCACTCCCTCGCCGAGGCGACGGAGCTGTACGGCATCCCCGCCTCCGACGTGCGCGAACTGGCCGACGCCCTGCGCGGGGCCACCGGCCCGGTGCGGGTCGTGCGCGGCCACGACGCGGGCATCGAGGCGGCGCTCACCGACAAGGTGACCGCCGAGCGCGACGAGGAGCTGCGCGTCTTCCTCTCCGAGGCCCGCCTGGTCAAGGACGACTTCGAGATCGGCGAGCTGCAGAAGGCCGTCGACTCGACGGTGCGCGGCTTCGAGGACGTCGTCAAGGTCCTCGACAAGGCCGAGGCGACCAGCGAGCGCTACATCGAGGGCACCTTCTTCCTGCGCGCCCGCGTGGAGGGCAACGACGTCGGCTACGGCTCCATCTGCGCCGCCGGCCCGCACGCCTGCACCCTGCACTGGGTCCGCAACGACGGCCCGGTCCGCTCCGGCGACCTGCTGCTGCTCGACGCGGGCGTGGAGACCCACACGTACTACACGGCGGACGTCACCCGCACCCTCCCCATCAGCGGCACCTACACCGAGCTGCAGCGGAAGGTGTACGACGCGGTCTACGACGCCCAGGAGGCGGGCATCGCGGCGGTGAAGCCGGGCGCCAAGTTCCGGGACTTCCACGACGCCGCCCAGCGGGTGCTCGCCGAGCGGCTCGTCGAGTGGGGCCTCGTGGAGGGCCCGGTCGAGCGCGTGCTGGAGCTGGGCCTCCAGCGCCGCTGGACCCTGCACGGCACCGGCCACATGCTCGGCATGGACGTCCACGACTGCGCCGCCGCCCGGGTGGAGGCCTACGTCGACGGCACGCTGGAGCCCGGCATGGTGCTCACCGTCGAGCCGGGCCTGTACTTCCAGGCCGACGACCTGAGCGTGCCCGAGGAGTACCGGGGCGTCGGCGTCCGCATCGAGGACGACATCCTGGTCACCGAGGACGGCAACCGGAACCTCAGCGCCGGACTGCCGCGCCGCTCCGCCGACGTCGAGGCGTGGATGGCCTCGCTGAAGGGCTGACGGCCCCCGGCCCACCGGCCGCTCCCGCGTCACCCCTCCCGGTCCGCGGCCCCCGCGGGCCGGACGGACGGCGGGACGCCGATGGCCGGACACCTCACGGGTGTCCGGCCATCGGCGTGTCCGGGGCGTGCTCCGGGGGCGCCCCGTCGGGAGGCACGGGTCAGACGGCGACCAGCGGGGCGTCCTCGCGCCACTTGAGCATCTTGTCGAAGCTCACCACGGCCCCCGCCCGGCCCGGCGCGCTGCCGATGTGGACGTGGTCCGCCAGCTCCCGGATGAGACCCAGCCCGCGCCCGTGCTCGGCGTCGGCAGGCACGGAGCGGCAGGGGACGGGCGGACGGCCGGACGCGCCGGCGGGGAAGCCGGGCCCGGTGTCCTCCACCTCGATCCGGCACCGCTCCCCGTCGAGGTAGGCGGTGACCCGGTACGCCTCCGACGGGCCGCCCGGCGCGTCGGCCCCGCCGTGCTCGACGGCGTTGGCGCAGGCCTCACCGAGCGCCACCGAGAGATCGAAGGAGATGTCGGGGTCGACGCCCGCGGTCTCCATGGTGCCGATCAGCAGCCGCCGGGCCAGGGGCACGCTCGCAGCCTCGCACCGCAGATGGAGTGACCACCAGATGCTCATGCTCCAGCCTCCCGGCCCGGCTCGACATACCGTTACGTATTGCCCTCCGGATCGGGACGTAAGCACGGTCCCGGCGGGAGAACGCCCGTCCGGCCGACGCGCCCGCCACGGTCCCGGGTGTATGCGGGAGGGGGCGGGCAGGCCCGGCGGGAGCCACCGACGGACCTCCTGGGTGACGTCCCGGATGACGCCGCCGTGCGGGTCCGGCGGTGCCGCGGCCCCGGGGAGCGGACCGGTCCGGGGCCCCGGGCAGGCCGGCCGGGGCGCGACGGAACGGTGCCGGACCAGATGCGCCGCGCTCGGCCCGCCCGCCCGGGTCCGCGGGCGGGGGAACCGGCGAGTTCGCGGACCGGGGGGCTCCTCGGTCCTCCGGCGCGGGGCCCCGGCGGGCCGGGGACACCACGGGCCGTCGGCGCGGCGAAGGACGGTGGACGGGGTACGGCGAGCGAGGTACGGCGGGTGGGTCTCCGGGCGCCACGGCCACCCGGGGGGGCGTGACGGGACGGGGCGGGGCGGACCATGATCAACCGGATCGGACGGCGTCACCCGGACCTGCCGTGGGAAGCGCGGGGCTCCAGTGGGATGATGGGCCCGCCATGACTGCCCCCCACCCGCCTCCGGCGCGTTCCGGAACCGGCCCCCGGTTCCTGCGGGCCGCGGTGTTCGCCGCGGTCTGCGTCGTGCTGGCCGCGGCCGGGCACAGCCTCGCCTCCTGCGCCACCGTTCCCGTGTGGTCGCTGGGCGTGGGCTTCCTCGGGGTGGCCCTGGTCGCCGCCCCGCTGGCCGGGCGGGTGCGCTCGCTGCCGGGGATCGCCGCGCTGCTGGCGGTGGGCCAGACCGCCCTGCACATGGTGTTCGGGCTGGGCCAGCACGGCACCGCCTCCACCGCCGCCGCCACGAACGGCGCGCCGTCCGACGCCTCGCTGGTGCGGCAGGCCGCCCGCCTGGTGTGCGGGACCGCCGTGGCGGCGATCAGCCCGGCACAGGCGCAGCGCATCCTCGCCGACGCCCGCGTGCTCCCGGACGGAACGGGCAGCACGGCCGCGGGGGGCGTCCCGGCGGACGCGATGCCCGCGGCGGGTACGCCGGCCGCGATGCTGCCGTCGCTGCCGATGCTGCTCGGCCACGTCCTGGCGGCCGTCGCCGCCGGATGGCTGCTGCGCCACGGGGACCTGGCCCTGGCCCGGCTCGCGGGGCTGTCCGTCCAGTCCGCCCGCGCGGTGGCCGAGCGGGCGTCCGTCCGGGCACTGCGCGCGCTGCTCGCGCTGGTCCGGGCCCTGCACGCCGGTCTCGCCGGGGCGCCCCGCACGGGCCCGCGTCCGGCGCGCACCGCGCTGCCGTCCCCGGCCCGGCCGCACACCGTGGCGCTCCAGCACACGGTGATCCGCCGGGGACCCCCGGACCGCCTCGCCCTCGCCGCCTGACGCGACGCGACCACCGTTCCGTCTCCGCTTCCGCCCGCCTTTTCCGGGCCGGAGCGGGGGAGCCGGGGCCGCCGTCGTGCGGCTCGCGCGCGTCCGCGCGCCCTCCCCCCATTCCTCACCGGGACGCACGGCCGAGGCCGTGCGCCCTCAGCGAAGCGGAGCACTCCGTCCATGAAGCTTTCTCGTATCGCCGCCGTCGGCGCCACCGCGGGCATCGCCGCCCTGGCCCTGGCCGCCCCCGCGTCCGCGCACGTCAGCGTGCAGCCCGAGGGCACCGCCGCCAAGGGCGGCTACGCGGTCGTCGACTTCAAGGTCCCCAACGAGCGCGACGACGCCGCCACCACCAAGCTGGAGGTCACCTTCCCGGCCGACCACCCGCTGGCCTCCGTGATGCCGCAGCCGGTGCCCGGCTGGACGGCGAAGGTCACCAAGGCCAAGCTCGACAAGCCCCTGGAGATGCACGGCAAGAAGATCGCCGAGGCCGTCAGCAAGGTGACGTGGACGGCCGACGGGGACGGCATCGAGCCCGGCTTCTTCCAGAAGTTCCCGGTCTCCGTCGGCACCCTGCCCGAGGACGCCGACGAGTTGGTGTTCAAGGCGGTCCAGACCTACTCCAACAAGGAGGTCGTGCGCTGGATCGAGGTGCCGCAGGAGGGCCAGGAGGAGCCCGACAACCCGGCGCCCGTGCTGACCCTGACGGCCCCCGAGGCCGACGGCCACGGCGCCTCCGGCGCGAAGGCCGACTCCGACGGTGCCGGGGCCGACGCCGGGGACACCGGGAAGACCGCGGAGACCGCCGCGGCACCGGCCTCCGGGGACAGCAGCGACACCACCGCCCGAGTCCTCGGCGTCGTCGGCATCGCCGTCGGCGTCGCGGGCGTCGCCTACGCCGTACTGGCCGGGCGCCGGCGCTCCACCGGGGGCCCGGCATAACCATCCCGCGGGGGCGGGCCGCCGCGGCGGCCCGCCCCTCACCGGCGCGCGCCGGACACCCCGCCCCCTCGGGCGGGGCCTCGGCGCGCGGCGGAGCACCTCTCACCCTGGGACATCTCTCCATGCGCAAGAAGACGTTCGCGGCCGCCGCACTGCTCGCCGCCGCCTCCCTGACCCTGACCGCCTGCGGCGGTGACTCCGGCGACGGCGCCTCCCCCGTCACCGTGGTGTCCGAGGACACCACGGAGCAGGCGGCGACCGTCCTGGACAAGCCGTTCGAGAAGCCGGACCTGATCCTGACCGACACCGGCGGCGAGAAGTACGACCTGCGCGAGCGGACGGCGGGCCGGCCCACCCTGGTCTACTTCGGCTACACCCACTGCCCCGACGTCTGCCCGCTGACCATGAGCAACATCGCCGTGGCCAAGCAGAAGCTGTCCGAGGCGGATCAGGACGCCCTCCAGGTCGTGTTCGTCACCACCGACCCCGACCGGGACACCCCCGAGGCGCTCGGCACCTGGCTCAAGGGTGTCGACCCGAAGATCATCGGGCTGACCGGGGACTTCGACACCATCCAGGCCGGTGCCCGCACCATGGGCATCTCCATCGAGCCGTCCACCAAGGACAAGGACGGCAAGATCGTCTCCATGCACGGCACCCAGGTCATCGCCTTCTCGCCGAAGACCGACGGCGGGTACGTGCTGTACGGCGAGGACACCACCGTCGACGACTACATCAAGGACCTGCCCAAGCTCGTCAAGGGGCAGAACCCGTGAACCGCCGTTCCGCCGCCACCGCGCTGACCGGGGCCCTGGCCCTGCTCCTCGCCGGATGCGGTTCCGACGGCGGGTCGCCGTCCCCCGCCGAACTCTCCGCGGGCTCCGCCTACATGCCCCGGCCGGTCTCGCCGACCATGGCCGCCGGGTTCCTCGTCATCACCAACAAGGGCGGTACGGGGGACGAGCTGACCTCGGTCGCCAGCGACGCGGGCGATGTCAGTGTGCACCGGACCGTCAACGGCGTGATGGAGAAGGCGGACCGCCTGCCCGTCCCCGCGCACGGCCGGCTGGTGCTGGAGAGCGGCGGCAGCCATCTGATGTTCGAGAACCTGCGGCGACGGCCGCAGGAGGGCGAGACGGTCGCGGTCGAGCTGCGGTTCGCCCGGTCCGGCCCGCTCACGGTCGAGCTGCCGGTGAAGCCGCCCACCTACCGGCCCGCCGGACAGACCGGGACGTCCGGGCACTGACGCCGGGCCACCGCGAACGGCGGCCCCCGCGGCGGCCCGGCGGCCGTCGCCCGCCGCGCCGCCCGCCGGGGGACCCCGGGGACCGGCGGCGCACCACGAGAACCACCGAGAGACACCGAGGAACCGAGGAGGGACCATCGTGACGCAGACCATCGCCCCGCGCGTCCGGATCCTGGTGCTGCTGCTCCTGGCCGCGGCCTGCGCGCTGCTCGTGGGCGCCGGTCCGGCCGCCGCCCACGCGGCACTGACCACCGCCGACCCCGCGCAGGGCTCCGTGGTCGAGAAGGCACCGGCCCGGGTGACACTGAGCTTCTCCGAGTCGATCTCCGTGGACGCCGACTCCCTGCGCGTCCTCGACCCCGGAGGCGAACGCGTCGACACCGGCGACCCCACGGGCAGCGGCAGGACCTACACCGTGAAGCTGCGCCCGGACCTGTCCGACGGCACCTACACGGTGGCCTACCAGGTGGTGTCCGCCGACAGCCATCCGGTCGCCGGCGCCTACACCTTCTCCATCGGCGCGCCCTCCGAGACCACCGTCCAGATCTCCGGCCGGGGCGCGGACGACGGCCCCATCGGCTGGCTGTACGGCCTCGGACGCTACGTGTCCTACGCCGGGTTCATCGTGCTGGCCGGCGGCGCCGCCTTCGTGCTCGCCTGCTGGCCGGCCGGCTCCGGGGCGCGGGTCCTGCAACGGCTGGTGGTCTCCGGCTGGCTGGCGCTGACCTCGGCGACCCTGCTCCTGCTCCTGCTGCGCGGCTCCTACACCGGGTCCGGGAAGGCCGCGGACATCCTCGACCTGGAGCTGCTGGGGCAGGTCCTGGGGACCAAGGCCGGCGCGGCGCTGGTCTTCCGGCTGCTGCTGCTGGGCGGGGCGGCCCTGTTCGTCGCCGTGCTCTTCGGCGCCCACGCCAGACGGGAGGAGGCGGAGAGGCGCCGCCTGACCGTGGGGCTCGCGATCGGCGGTACGGCTGTGGCGGCCGGGTTCGCCGCGAGCTGGGCCCTGGCCGAGCACGCCTCCACCGGGCTCCAGGCCGGGGTGGCCATGCCCATGGACATCCTCCACCTGCTGGCCGTCGCCGCCTGGTTCGGCGGGCTCACCGCCCTGCTGACCGCCCTCTCCCGGGTGCCCTCGGAGACTCCGGTGCCCGCCTCCGCCGTACGCCGGTTCTCCCGGGTGGCCTTCGGCAGCGTGGTCGTCCTGGTCGTGACGGGCGCCTACCAGTCCTGGCGCCAGCTCGGCTCCTGGACGGCGCTCACCGACACCCGCTACGGGCAACTGCTGCTGGCCAAGCTCGGGCTCGTGGCCGTGCTGCTCATCCTCGCCCGCCTCTCCCAGCGGTGGACGGGGCGGATCGGCGAGCCGGTGCCCGCCGCGGCTGCCGCGGCTGCCGAGGACGCGGCCGGGGAGGCGCGGGTACGGGAGGAGGTCGGCGCGGCCGGCGCCGACGCGGGCCCGAGTGGTGCCGCCACCGGTACGGATCCGGACGGCGCCCCCGGTACGGCCTCCCCCGGCGGGGCGGCGGGTCCGGACACCTCCGGCGCCGCCGGGGACGCGGGCGACCAGCGGCGGGCCGCCCAGCTCGGCCGGCAGCGCGCGGCAGTGGACGCCGCCCGGCGCAAGCGGCTGCGGGACGCCGATCCGCACCGCTCCGGTCTGCGCCGCTCGGTGCTGATCGAGGCCGGTGTCGCCGTCGTCCTGCTCGCCGTCACCACCGCCCTGACCCAGACCGAGCCGGGGCGCACCGAGTTGGAGGCCCGCGCCGCGGGCGGGGGCGCAGCCGCCGCTTCCCCCACCGTGCCCGGCATGGTCTCGCTGACCCTGCCCTTCGACACCGGCGGCGCCGACGGCAGGGGCGAGGCGCGGATCGACCTCGACCCCGGGCGCAGCGGCGGCAACGCCGTCCACCTGTATGTGCTGCGGCCCGACGGGACCGCGTACGACGTCCCCGAGGTGAAGGTCGCCTTCACCCTGAAGAGCAAGGGCGTCGGACCGCTGCCCGTGGTGCCCGACCGCATCACCACCGGACACTGGTCGGCGAGCGGGGTGCAGATCCCGATGGCCGGTGACTGGGAGGTCGCCGTGACCGTGCGGACCTCCGACATCGACCAGGTGACCGTCTCGAAGAACGCGCAGATCGGCTGAACCGCACCATGGCTGACCAGTCCCCTCCCCCGTCCCGCGGCACCACCGGCGACCGCGCCGGCACCACCGGCACCGGGCCCGGAACCGACTCCACGGACACCGCCTCCGGCACCGGCACCGACGCACCCCGCGTCGGAATCTCCCGGCGGCGGCTGCTCGGCACCGCCGGTGCGAGCGGGCTCGTGCTCGGCGCGGCGGGCGGTGCCGTGGGGTACGCCGCCGCGCCCTCCGGGGCCGTACCGCTCGCCTCGCTGGGCGAGGGGCGGGCGGTGTTTCACGGGAAACATCAGCCCGGCATCACCACCCCGATGCAGGCCCGCGGCCATCTCGTCGCCTTCGACCTCGCGGCGGGCGCGGGCCGCCGGGAGGCCGCCGCGCTGCTGCGCCGCTGGTCGGACACGGCGCGGCGGCTGATGGAGGGCGAGCCCGCAGGGTCCGGCGACACGGATGTGGCCCGGGACGCCGGGCCGTCCTCCCTGACGCTGACCTTCGGATTCGGGCACAGCTTCTTCGGGCGCACCGGGCTGGAGGCCCGGCGGCCGGACGCTCTCGCACCACTGCCCGACTTCTCCTCCGACCATCTCGACAGGGCCCGCAGCGAGGGCGACCTCTGGGTGCAGATCGGCGCCGACGACGCCCTGGTGGCCTTCCACGCCCTGCGCGCGATCCAGCGGGACGCCGGGTCGGCCGCCCGGCTGCGCTGGCAGATGAACGGCTTCAACCGCTCACCGGGCGCCACCACCCGGCCCATGACGACGCGCAACCTCATGGGCCAGGTCGACGGCACCCGCAACCCCACCGGCGACGACCTCGGCCGGGTCTTCGTCCCCGGCCGCCCCGGCGACAGGGAGCCCGGCTGGATGGCGAACGGCTCCTACGCGGTCGTGCGCCGCATCCGGATGCTCCTGGACGACTGGGAGCAGCTCTCCGTCAAGGCCCAGGAGGATGTCATCGGCCGCCGCAAGGCCGACGGAGCGCCGCTCTCCGGGGGCGGCGAGACCACCGAGATGGATCTGGAGAAGACGGACCCGGAGGGGAACCTCGTCGTGCCGATCAACGCGCACGCCCGGATCACCCGGCCCGACCGCAACGGCGGCGCCACCATGCTGCGCCGCCCGTTCTCCTTCCACGACGGCTTCGACCCCGACGGCACCCCGGACGCGGGGCTCCTCTTCGTCTGCTGGCAGGCCGATCCGCTGCGCGGCTTCGTGCCGGTGCAGCGGAAGCTCGACCGGGGGGACGCCCTGACGCCGTTCCTCCGGCACGAGTCCAGCGGCCTGTTCGCCGTGCCGGGCGGGGCGCGGCGGGGCGAGTACGTGGGACAGCCGCTGCTGGAGGGCTGACCCCCGGCACCGTCATGGCACCGTCCCGGCGGCTCGCCCTGCCCCGGGTCCGGCCGCCCGCGCCCGGGGGTGACGGGGTACGGAAGCGTGCGCCGGGCCGCCCGGGGCGCATTAGGGTGAGCCCATGCCAGCCAGTTACGCGTATCTCGGTCCCGAAGGCACCTTCACCGAAGTGGCCCTGCGCACCCTGCCGGAGACGGCCACCCGGGAGCTGGTCCCGTACGTCTCCGTGCAGTCCGCACTCGACGCGGTGCGCACCGGCGAGACCGAGGCCGCGTTCGTACCGATCGAGAACTCCGTCGAGGGCGGCATCACCACCACCCTCGACGAGCTGGTCGCCGGGCAGCCCCTGATGATCTACCGCGAGGTGCTGCTCTCCATCACCTTCGCGCTGCTGGTCCGCCCCGGTACGCGCCTCTCGGACATCAAGACGGTGACCGCCCACCCGGCGGCCCAGCCGCAGGTCCGCAACTGGATGAAGGCGCACCTGCCCGACGTCGCCTGGGAGTCGGCCGCGTCCAACGCGGACGGCGCGCGGCTGGTGCAGGAGGGCCGGTACGACGCGGCCTTCGCCGGTGAGTTCGCCGCGGCACGGTACGGGCTGGAGGTCCTGGAGTCCGACATCCACGACGCGGAGAACGCCCAGACACGGTTCGTGCTGGTGGGCCGCCCGGCCCGGCCGGCCGCACCGACCGGCGCCGACAAGACGTCCGTGGTCCTCTGGCAGCGCGACGACCACCCCGGCGGGCTGCGCGATCTGCTGGGCGAGTTCGCCACCCGGGGCATCAACCTCATGCTGCTGCAGTCCCGGCCCACCGGGGCGGGGATCGGGCACTACTGCTTCTGCGTGGACGCCGAGGGGCACATCTCGGACCGCAGGGTGGCCGAGGCGCTGATGGGCCTGAAGAGGGTCTGCCGTCAGGTGCGCTTCCTCGGCTCGTACCCGCGGGCGGAGGCCGACCCGGCGAACGCGCCGGAGCTGCGGCTGGGGACCTCGGACCAGGAGTTCGCGGCGGCGGCGGACTGGGTGGCCCGGTGCCAGGACGGCCGGTTCTGATCACCGGTCCCGGGAACGGCCCCGTCGGCGGACGGCCCGGCCGCGCCGGTCGCCGGGGCCCTGTCGGCACCGCTCACGGGAGCGGGCACGGCCGCCGAACCGGCCATATCTGTCGATAGTCGTTGTCCACAGAAGTTATCCACAGGTGCCCATCTCGACCTGGGGACAAGTCGACACCGTAGGGCGATTCAGTCGACATATCCTCCTTCGCGCACCCTTGCTCCACTCGGACCTTCCCGCCACCCCTCGTCCACCCACCCCTCGCCCTCCATCCTCCGGAGTGACGGCGAGTGTGCCGATTTCACCCGAAAGAGAAGGGGCGGGCGGTTTGGGGACATGACCCGGAAGAGGGGTGCCCCGCATCCACAGATGTTCCACACAGGCTGTGGATAACTCTGCGCATCCGCCCGGTTCTGTGGACAGCCCTCTGCCAACTCCCTTCTCCCACAAGGCGATCCGGTCAATCGGTCATGCCGGACGGCCTCGTTCCGGTGAGGCCGCGGGATTTCCTTGACGTGCGGAGGAGCGGCGGCGGCCCGCCCCGGGCGAAGTCCGGGAGACGTCCGGGAGGCGGCCCGGAGGCCGTCGGCGGATGGCCGGAACCCGGCCGCGGAAGCCTCCCCGGAAAGCGGGTCGTGGGCCGGCACCGGGCACCGGTAGCCTTGAGGTGTGATCGACCTTCGCCAGCTCCGTGAGGACCCCGACCGAGTGCGCGCCTCGCAGCGCGCCCGTGGAGAGGACGTCGCCCTCGTCGACTCCCTCCTGTCCGCCGACGAGCGCCGCCGTTCGTCCGGCGTGCGCTTCGACGAGCTGCGGGCCGAGCAGAAGGGCCTCGGCAAGCTCATCGGCCGGGCGTCCGGCGACGAGAAGGCGGAGCTGCTCAAGCGGGCCGAGCAGCTCAAGTCCGAGGTCAGGGCCGCCGACGCGGACCGCGACGCGGCCGACGCCGAGACCCAGGAGCTGCTCCAGCGGCTGGGCAACCTCGTCCACCCCGACGTCCCCGTCGGCGGCGAGGAGGACTTCGTCACCCTGGAGACGCACGGCACCCACCGCGACTTCGCCGCCGAGGGCTTCGAGCCCCGCGACCACCTGGAGCTGGGCCACCTGCTCGGCGCCATCGACGTGGAGCGCGGCGCCAAGGTCTCCGGCTCGCGCTTCTACTTCCTCACCGGCGTCGGCGCTCTCCTGGAGCTGGCCCTGGTCAACGCGGCCATCGCGCAGGCCACGGCGGCCGGCTTCACCCCGATGCTCACCCCGGCGCTGGTGCGTCCGCAGTCCATGGCCGGCACCGGCTTCCTCGGGCAGGCCGCCCAGGACGTGTACCACCTCGACAAGGACGACCTGTACCTCGTCGGCACCTCCGAGGTGCCGCTGGCGGCCTACCACATGGACGAGATCCTCGACGCCGGGCGGCTGCCGCTGCGCTACGCCGGGTTCTCGCCGTGCTTCCGCCGCGAGGCCGGCTCGCACGGCAAGGACACCCGGGGCATCTTCCGGGTGCACCAGTTCGACAAGGTCGAGATGTTCTCCTACGTCCTCCCCGAGGACTCGCAGGCCGAGCACCAGCGCCTGCTGGAGTGGGAGAAGCAGTGGCTGACCTCCCTGGAGCTGCCGTTCCGCGTCATCGACGTCGCCTCGGCCGACCTGGGCTCATCCGCCTCGCGCAAGTTCGACTGCGAGGCGTGGATCCCGACCCAGGGCAAGTACCGCGAGCTGACGTCGACCTCGGACTGCACCGAGTTCCAGTCCCGGCGGCTGTCGATCCGCGTCCGCGAGGGCAAGAAGGTCCGCCCGCTGGCCACGCTCAACGGCACCCTGTGCGCCGTCCCGCGCACCATCGTCGCCCTCCTGGAGAACCACCAGCGGGCCGACGGCTCGGTGCGCGTGCCCGAGGTGCTCCGCCCGTACCTGGGCGGCCGGGAGATCCTGGAACCGGTGGCCAAGTGAGCCGGCCGACCGCCGACGGGGCCCCCGGCGCCACCGCGCCCGGGGGCTTCCCGTACCCGCTGGTCGCGACGGACCTCGACGGGACGCTGCTGCGCGGCGACCACTCCGTCTCGCGGCGCACCCGGGACGCCCTGGCGGCGGTCACCGGGGCGGGCGCCGCCCACCTCGTGGTCACCGGACGCTCGGTGCCCTGGACACGGCACATACTCGACGACCTGGGCTACCGGGGGCTGGCCGTCTGCGGCCAGGGCGCGCAGGTCTACCACGCGGGCGAGCACCGGCTGCTGACCTCGGTCACCCTGGACCGGCAGCTCGCCGCGGTGGCGCTGGCCAAGATCGAGGCCGAGACCGGCCCGCTGCTGCTGGCGGCGAGCCGGGACGGGCTGGACGGCGACGTGCTGGCCGGTCCGGGCTACGAGGTCGTCGGCGACGTGCCGACGGTGCCGCTCACCGACGCGTCCCAGCTCTGGGCCGCGCCGCTGAACAAGATCTACATCCAGCACCCGGCCCTGTCCGACGACGAGCTGGCCGGGACGGCCCGGCGGGTCGCGGGCGGCTTCGTCACCGTCACCATGGCGGGCCCCGGGATCGTGGAGCTGCTGCCGCTGGGCCTGAGCAAGGCCACCGGCCTCTCGCTGGCGGCCCGGCGGCTCGGGCTGCGGGCCGCGGACACCATCGCCTTCGGCGACATGCCCAACGACGTGCCGATGTTCGGCTGGGCGGCCCGGGGCGTGGCGATGGCCAACGCCCACGCGGAGCTGAAGGCGGTCGCGGACGAGGTGACCGTCTCCAACGAGGAGGACGGCATCGCGGTCGTCCTGGAGCGTCTGCTCGGCTGAGAGCGGCGCCCGCCTCCGGGCTGCGATCGGCGCCCGCCCGCCCGCGCGGCGCGGCGCCCCGACGGCCACGGCCGGCCCTACCCCGACCCGGCGGCGGCCCCGCGTACGTACCGCGGCGTCGCCCGGCCCCTGCGGCCGGTCCCCTGGAGCCACGTGCCGGCCCGGACCCCACAGCCCGGGCGAGCCGTCCGCCCCGCGCGGCCGCTCCGTCCCGCGTGCTTCTCGCACCGCGCGTACCGAACCGCCCGTACGGAACCGCGCGTCCGGCGGACGGACAGCCGCACGGCGCCGGAGATCCCCTCCGCGACGGCCCACGCGGGATGTCCCGCGTGCTCGAAGTGGCCGCCCGGACACCGGCGCCGCCCGGCCTCGTGCCCCACCACCATGCCGGTGCCGGGCGGCCGGACGCCACCGATTAAGAGCGGACGCAAGCCACCGGCGGCGACGCCGCCCCGTGCGGCCCGCGCCCCCGCCGGTGGGCCGTCACTCCTCTCCGGCGATGGTCAGCGTGCGCAGCTTGCGCCCGGCGTACCAGGTGGCCAGCACGGTGACCGCGACCAGCAGCACCGTGGCCGTGGGCAGCCCCACGTCGGAGACGACCAGCTGCCCGTCGGCGGTCCGCTGGGCGACCGCCAGCGACCACTGCTGGACGCTGAGGGTCCGGGCGCCCGGCACCAGGGAGCCGAACAGTGCCTCCCAGACCAGGGCGTAGACCAGCCCGAAGACCACCGCGTGCCGGGAGACCGTGCCCAGCAGCAGGAACAGCGCGGCGTAGGCGATGGAGGCGACCAGCGCGGCGACCGTGTACGCGACGGCGACCTGCTGGCCGTTGCCGTTGAGGATCAGCCCGGCGACCAGGGTGGGCACGGCGGAGAAGGCCATCGTCACCGCGACGGCGACGATCAGCTTGGTGAAGATGATCGTCGGCCGCTTGACCGGCTTGGACAGCAGGTACACGACCGAGCCGTCGTCGATCTCGGGGCCGATGGCCCCGGTGCCGGCGATCACGCCGATGATCGGCACCATGGTGGCGAGCGCGAACCCGCCGAGGACGTCCGCCGCCGTCTGGTCGTCGGCCCCGGTGAGGGCGCGCACCACCACGGCGATGACGATCAGCAGCAGGGGCAGCGCCCCCAGGATGAGCGCCCGGCGGCGGCCGAGCAGGGCCCGGTAGGTGAGCCGGGCAACTGTGGGGTCGTACATGCTGGGCCTCCTACGCCGCGACGAGGTACGAGAAGACGGACTCGAGCGACTCGTCGGACGGCGAGACCGTGAGCAGCCGGATGCCGTGGTCGCGGGCGACCCTCGGCAGCAGCGCCGTGAACCGGGCGAAGTCGACGGCCTGGACGCGCAGCGCGCCCTCCGCCGGATCCACCTCGATGCCGGAGGTGGACGGGTCCGCGATCAGGATCGCGGCCAGGGCTCGGTCGTCGCTGGAGCGGACCAGGTAGCGGTGCGGCCGGTCGGTCATCAGACGGCGGATGCGGCGGAAGTCGCCGCTGGCCGCGTGGCGTCCGGCGACGACGACCTCGATGTGCCGGGCGAGCTGCTCGACCTCCTCCAGGATGTGCGAGGAGAACAGCACCGTGCGGCCCTCGTCGCCCATGCGCCGCAGCAGGTCCATGAGCTGCATGCGCTGGCGCGGGTCCATGCCGTTGAACGGCTCGTCGAGGAGGAGCAGGGACGGCTGGTGGACCAGCGCGGAGGCCATCTTCACGCGCTGCCGCATGCCCTTGGAGTAGGTGGCGATCCTGCGGTCCTGGGCGTACTCCATCTCGACCGTGGCGAGCGCCTCCTGGGCGGCCCTCGCCCCCAGTCCGTGCAGCTCGGCGTTGGCGAGGACGAACTCGCGGCCGGTGAGGAAGTCGTACATCGCCTCCCGCTCGGGGACGATGCCGATGTCCCGGTAGATGGCCTCGTTGCGCCAGACCGGCCGCCCGTCGAGGGTGACGGTGCCGGTGGACGGGGCGAGGAAGCCGCCCATCATGTTGATGAGGGTGGACTTCCCGGCGCCGTTGGGGCCGAGCAGGCCGGTGACCCCGGGGCCGATCGTCATGGTCACGTCGTTGACGGCGACCACGTTGCCGAACCAGCGCGAGACGTGGTCGATGCTGAGGGTGCTCACAGTCCCACCTTCTTGTAGCGGCGCGTCAGCAGGCCGTGGGCGCCGGCGATCAGGCCCAGGGTGACGAGGAGGTAGACCACGCCCTGGGCGTCGCTCGGGCTCGCCCCGCCGGGGAAGGAGGAGGCGGCGCCGAGGAACGCGGACTGCACGCCGCCGATGAGGGTGACCGGGGAGAACAGGCCGATCCAGACGACGGCACCGGTGCTGTCCTGGACGTGGGCGATGGCCTGGAGCGTGGAGACGGCGCCGTAGCTGATGGTGAGGACGGCGATGACGGCCGCGATGCCGAAGCCGCGCCGGGGCGTGACCGAGGCGACCACCAGGCCGAGCCCGGCGAAGAGCAGGGAGAGCAGGGCCACCGAGGCGAGCCCCTGGGCGAACCCCTCGGTCTGGTCGGCGAAGTCGAGTTCGGCGAGCAGGGCGCCCGCGTAGAGCACGATCAGCGGCGCGGCGGTGAGGATGAACAGGGCCGAGGCCAGCGCGGCGTACTTGGCGCGGACGTAGTCGCCGGTCTCGATGGGCCGCGAGAAGTAGAGCGGCACGGTCTTGAAGCGGAGGTCCCGGGAGACCGCCTGGGGCGCCTGCGAGGCGGCGTAGAGGCTGATGACCGCCTGGAGGACGATCGCGTAGCGCGTGTACTCCAGGGGCAGTTCGCCGGACTTGGTGACGACGGTGACGGCGACCATGATCCCCGCGGGCAGGCACATGACGACCAGCAGCAGCATCGGCAGCACCTTGGACTTGACCGAGCGGCCGAGTCCGTAGGCGCCGCGGAGGGACTGCGAGTACAGCGAGCGGCGGGCGTAGGCGCGGCCGAGGCGGGGGCCGTCGTAGCCGCGGTAGCCGATGTCGTGGATGCGGGTCTGGTCACCGACGGGGGTGTCCGGTGTCCGCACGGGCTGCTCAGTCGCCACGGCCGGCCGCCTCCTTCCGTTCTGCGTCGCCGTCCCGGAAGACCTCCGAGATGTGGTGCCTGCGCTGTTCCATGCGGACCAGGCCGAGGCCGAGGTCCGCGATGACGTCCCGGACCAGGTCGTGGGTCCCCTCGTCGGCACCGGTGAGCAGCAGGACGTGTCCGGCGCCCGGCAGTCCGTTGCCGTCCTGGACGGCGACCCCGCGCGCGCCGAGCGCCTCGCGCACCGCGCGGGTGCCGTCGGGGTGCTCGTCGGTGTCGGTGACCTCGATGGCGAGGGTGGTGGTGGTCTGGGTGAAGTCCCGGGTGGAGCTGGAGCGCAGCAGCTTGCCGCCGTCCACGACGACGACGTGGTCGCAGGTGCGTTCCAGTTCGCCCAGCAGGTGGGAGGTGACCAGGACCGAGATGCCGAAGTCGGTGTGGATGCGCCGGATCAGGCCGAGCATCTCGTCGCGGCCGGACGGGTCGAGCCCGTTGGTGGGCTCGTCGAGGAAGACCAGCCGGGGGTCGTGGACCAGGGCCTGGGCGAGCTTCACCCGCTGCTTCATACCGGTGGAGTAGCCGCCGATGGGCCGGTAGCGCTCCTCGTGGAGGCCGACGTGGCGCAGGGTGTCGGCGGTGCGCTCGCGGGCGGCGGTGGGCGGCAGGCCGGACATGCGCGCCATGTGGACGACGAACTCGGTGGCCGATACGTCGGGCGGCAGGCAGTCGTGCTCCGGCATGTAGCCGACCAGCTCGCGGATCTCGGCGCCCTTGGTGGCGACGTCGAGGCCGAGCACTTCGGCCCGGCCCTCGGTGGCGGGGGACAGACCCAGGAGGATCTTGATCAGGGTGGACTTGCCGGCACCGTTGGCGCCGACGAGTCCGGTCACACCGGGTCCGACGTCCACGGAGAGCCGGTCGAGCGCGGTCACCCGGGGGAACCGCTTGCTCAGGCTTTCGGTCGCGATCACAGTCACCCCACCGACGGTAGTGAGCTCCGCCACGCGGGTCGTCAGTCCGGAGAGCCGTCTTGGGATCCGCCTGGAGTCGTACGTTCCCGTAGGGGATGCGGTGCCTGAGGACGACGGCGGGGCGCTCGGGGCGGGGGCGGCCGTACGGGACGGTCCGGGGGCGGGAACGCTCCGGGGCCCGGGGCGGGGACGGTCCGGGGCGGGAACGCTCCGGGGCGGGGACGGTCCCACGGGACGACGGTCCAGGGTGGTGCCGGCCAGGGCGGGTTCCCGGCCGACGGTCTCCGCCGGCGGCGACTGGACCGTCATTGACGGCCGGTCCAGCGGCTGGGAGATTCGGCGCGTCGGGCGGCCCGGCGGCGGGCGGCACCTCACGGGGTGCGGGGCGGAGGAGGAATGACGGTGCTTCGGGGTGCGCGGGAGCGGCGGGTGCGCTCGGGCGGGATCGACCTGTGCGTCGTGGAGCTGGGAGATCCGGACCGGCCGACGGTCCTCCTCGTGCACGGCTACCCGGACAGCAAGGAGGTCTGGTCCGAGGTGGCCGCCCGCCTCGCCGACCGGTTCCACGTGGTCCTCTACGACGTGCGCGGGCACGGCCGCTCCTCGGCCCCGGTGCCGCTGCGCGGCGGGTTCACCCTGGAGAGGCTGACGGACGACTTCCTGGCCGTGGCCGACGCGGTCAGCCCCGGCCGCCCCGTGCACCTGGTGGGCCACGACTGGGGCTCGGTGCAGTGCTGGGAGTTCGTCACGGTCCGGCGCACCGAGGGGCGGATCGCCTCCTTCACCTCCCTGTCCGGCCCCTCCCTCGACCACTTCGGCCACTGGATCAACAGCCGTCTGAAGCGGCCCACGCCCCGCCGGGTGGGCCAGCTCCTCGGGCAGGGCGCCAAGTCCTGGTACATCTGTCTGCTGCACACCCCGGTCCTGCCGGAGCTGGCCTGGCGCGGTCCCCTCGGCAGGCGCTGGCCGGACATCCTTCGGCGGATCGAGAAGGTGCCGGGCGGCGGCTACCCGACCGCGTCCCTCCCCTCGGACGCCGCGCACGGGGCCTGGCTCTACCGGGACAACGTCCGCCCCCGGCTGCGCCGCCCCCGCCCCGACGCCCACGCGCACGCCCCGGTCCAGCTCATCACCCCGCTCGGGGACCCCTTCCTCTCGGAGCGGCTCCACGACGGGCTGGAGCGCTGGGTGCCCCGGCTGACCCGCCGCACCCTGCCCGCCGGCCACTGGGTCCCACGCACTCGTCCCGACCGGCTGGCGGACTGGATCACGGAGTTCGTCACCGCCGTCGAGGACGGCCGCCCGCGGGCGGTGCCGCGGGGGAGGCACGCCGACCGGTTCGCCGGGAGCCTGGTCCTGGTCACCGGGGCGGGCAGCGGCATCGGCCGGGCGACGGCGCTGGCCTTCGCCGCTTCCGGCGCGCGCGTGCTCGCCGTCGACCGGGACGCCGGCACCGCCGCCCGCACCGCGGAGCTGTGCCGTCGCGGGGGCGCCCCGGCGGCCTGGGCCGAGACCGTCGACGTGTCCGACGCGCGGGCCATGGAGCGGCTCGCGGCAAGGGTCGCCGCCGACCACGGCGTGGTCGACATCCTGGTGAACAACGCCGGGATCGGCCTGTCGGGCGCCTTCCTCGACACCACCCCCGAGGACTGGGACCAGGTCCTCGGCGTCAATCTGTGGGGCGTCATCCACGGCTGCCGCCTCTTCGGCCGGCAGATGGCCGAGCGCGGGCAGGGCGGGCACATCGTCAACACCGCGTCGGCCGCCGCCTTCCAGCCGTCGCGGGTGCTGCCCGCCTACAGCACCTCCAAGGCGGCGGTGCTGATGCTCAGCGAGTGCCTGCGCGCCGAACTGGCCGACCGGGGCATCGGCGTCACCGCCGTCTGCCCCGGCATCGTCAACACCAACATCGCCTCGACCGCCCGGTTCGCCGGGGTCGACGCGGAGGAGGAGAAGCGGCGCCAGGAGCGCGGCGCACGGCTCTACCGGATGCGCGACTACCCTCCGGAGAAGGTCGCGGACGCGATCCTGGACGCCGTGGCGCACGATCGCGCCGTGGTCCCGGTCACCCCCGAGGCCCGGGGCGCGCATCTGCTGTCCCGGTTCCTGCCGGGCGCGCTGCGCCGACTGGCACGGGTACGGCCACCGCTGTAGGCGCCGCAGTCCCGGGGCGGACGCCATGGCCCCGCTCCGGCGACCGGCGGGCCCCGACCCCGCCGTCCGGCCCGCCCCCTCCGCCGGAGGACAGCCCCCGCGTTTCACGTGAAACACACGGAGACGCCGCCTGCGGACACTCGCGGTCTCCGCATGGGCCTGCGTCTGAGCAGGACGCGCGGCGGCCCGCGGCGCGCGCCGACGCCGACGCCATCCCGCGCTCACCGTGGTCCGGCAACGGGGATGGGAAGTGACGACGAACTGAAGGGTGCCGGTACCGCTCCGGAGCGCACACGCGCACCACGGACCGACAGGGCCCCCACCGGGAGTCTGGCGCTCTGTCGCCCACAGTCACCGGCACATAGGGTCGCAGGCATGCGACTGAGCACGGTAATCCTTCCCGTCCACCGATGGAGCGAGGGTCAGCACAGCTGGCGGCGGGCCGAAGACCTCGGCTTCCACGCCGCCTACACCTACGACCACCTGTCCTGGCGCAGCTTCCGGGACGGCCCCTGGTTCGGCGCCCTGCCCACCCTGACCGCCGCCGCCTCCGTCACCGAGCGGCTGCGCCTGGGCACGCTGGTGACCTCGCCGAACTTCCGGCACCCCGTGACGCTCGCCAAGGAAATGATCAGCCTCGACGACCTCTCCGCCGGGCGCATCACCCTCGGGATAGGAGCGGGCGGCACCGGCTTCGACGCCACCGCGCTCGGGCAGGAGCCCTGGACCCCGCGTGAGCGGGCCGACCGGTTCGCGGAGTTCCTCGGGCTGCTCGACCGCCTGCTGACCGAGGACGCCGTCTCCTGCACGGGCGACTTCTACTCGGCGCACGAGGCGCGCAACATCCCCGGCTGTGTGCAGCGCCCCCGGCTCCCCTTCGCGGTGGCCGCCACCGGACCGCGCGGCATGGGGCTCGCCGCGCGGCACGGCCAGGCGTGGGTGACCACGGGTGACCCGTCGCTGTACGAGGAGGGGACCCCGGAGCAGTCCGTCGCGGCGTTGCGCGGGCAGACCGAGCGGCTGGCCGACGCCTGCGCCGGGATCGGGCGGGACCCGCGGGAGCTGGACATGATCCTGCTCACCGGATTCACCCCGGACCGGGGCCGTCCGCTGGAGTCCGTGGACGCGTTCGTCGACTTCGCGGGGCGCCACCGGGAGCTGGGCTTCACCGAAATCGTGGTGCACTGGCCGATCCCCGACTCGGACTTCGCCGCCGACGAGAGGGTCTTCGAGCGCGTCGCCCTGGAGGCGCTGCCCCAACTGGAGGGCTGAACCGGCGCGGCCGGCGGCAGGGCCGGGGAGCCGTCGCTCACATATGCGCGCGGAGGACCGCGAGTACGGGCATATGCGGGACAATGGCGGGGTGACCTCAGCGACCCGCCTCCCCGGAGCCCCGGCCGCCGCCACGCGCCCGCGGCTGATCGCCACCGACCTCGACGGCACGCTCCTCCGCGACGACCGCTCGGTCTCCCCGCGGACCGTCGCCGCGCTGGAGGCCGCCGAGCGGGCCGGCATCGAGGTCTTCTTCGTCACCGGCCGCCCCGCCCGCTGGATGGACGTCGTCAGCAAGCATGTCGACGGCCACGGCCTGGCCATCTGCGGCAACGGAGCCGCCGTCGTCGACCTGCACGGCGGCCCCGGCGCCCACCGCTTCGTTAAGGTCCGCGAGCTGCCCCGGCGGAACGCCCTGGAGGCGGTGCGGCTGCTGCGCGAGGCGGCGCCCGGCACCCTGTGCGCGGTGGAGCGGACGTACGGCTTCCACCAGGAGCCCGGGTATCCCCGGCTGCACCTGGAGACCCCCGACAGCGTTGCTCCCGCCGAGGAGCTGCTCGCCCCGGACGGCCCGGCCGGCGACCAGCCGATCCTCAAGATCCTCGCCTTCCACCCCACGCTCGACCCCGACGCCTTCCTCACCCTGGCCCGCCTCGCCGTCGGTGCCCGGTCCAACGTCACCCGGTCCAGCCCCAGCGCCCTGCTGGAGCTGAGCGGCCCGGAGGTCTCCAAGGCCAGCACCCTCGCCCTGTGCTGTGCCGAGCGCGGCATCTCCCACGAGGAGGTCGTCGCCTTCGGCGACATGCCGAACGACATCGAGATGCTCACCTGGGCGGGCCGGTCCTACGCCATGGGCAACGCGCACCCGGACGTGATCGCCGCCGCCTCGGGGCGCACGGTCGCCAACAACGAGGACGGGGTCGCGGTCGTGATCGAGCGCCTGCTGGCGGAGGCTCCCTGACGGCCGCCCGCTGACGGGACCGCCCGGCGGACTCCCCGGCCGTCACCCGGTGACGGCCCGCCCCGCACGGTGCCCCGGCCGCCGCCCGACGACGGTGCCCACGGCGGGGCGACCGCCGGGGCGCCCCCGGACACCCGGGCCGCTCACACCGTCACCCCGTGCCGGGCCAGCCACGGCACCGGATCGAGCGCGGAGCCCATCTGCGGCGTCACCCGCACCTCGAAGTGCAGGTGCGGCCCCGTGGAGTTGCCGGTGGTGCCCGACTGCCCGATCCACTGCCCGGGTTCGACCCGGTCGCCCTGGTCGACGGCGACCGCGGAGAGATGCGCGTACTGCGTGTAGTAGCCCTCCGGGTGCTGGAGCACGATCTGGATGCCGAAGGCCCCGCCGCACGTCACCGTCACCACCCGGCCCATGCCGACCGACCGCACCGGGGTGCCGGTGGGCACGGCGAAGTCCTGCCCCGTGTGCCGGTCGGCCCACCGCGTCCCGCCGCTGCCGAAGGACGCCGACAGGTCGTAGCTCCGCACCGGGGCGACCCACGGGGCGTCGCCCCGGTCCCCGTCCGGCTGGTCCAGCCGCACCGCGCCGGGGCATGAGCCCGCCGAGACCGAGGCCTCGGCCTCGCTCTCCATGCGGGCCCGCGCCGTCTCCAGCTTCGCCTCGATGTCCTTCCTCAGCTTCACCAGCCCGGCGTTGCGCCGCTCCAGCGCCTTCCACGCCGCCGTGGCCCTGGCCTCGTCGGCGCTCAGCCGCGCCTCGGCCCGGCGGCTCCGGGTGACCGCGCGGTCGACGGCCCGGCCCTCCCGGGCCACGACCCGCTGACTGCGCATCAACTGATCGGGATCGCGCGCGAGGATCACCCGGGCGGTGAGCGTCAGCCCCCCGCCGGTGCGGTACTGGGCGCGGGCGAGACGGCCCAGCTCCTCGCGCAGGACCGCCTTGCGCCGCCGCTCCCGGTCCAGCCGCTCCTCGTACTCCTGGGCCTTCGCCCGCTGGGTCTCGGCCTCCCGGCGGCCCTTCTCGTACTCCTGGGTGGTCCGGGCCGCCGCCTCGTACAGCCGCGCCACCTCGGCGGCCCCGGGCGCACCCCCGGCCCCCCGGTCCCCGTCCGAGCCGGCGGAGGGCCGGGCCGCGAGCACCGCCAGCGCGCACAGCAGCACCGGAACGAGCGGCGGACGTCGGCGAGGTGAGCGCATGTCAGTGATGGTGTCCCGGGGACGGGGGCCCGGTCCCGCCCGCGTCGTACGGGCGGGGTAACCATTGCTGCACACGGCCCAGCGGGACTGCTGCACACGGGTCAACCGGGCCGGCGCCGCCGTGCGGGGGGACGGGCACGGCGGGGGCACCACATCGGCCGGGAACGGGGCGCTCGCCTCCCGGGCGGGGCGCGCGGCTCTCCCGGACCGCGCGCGACCGCCTCCCCGGCCACGGCCGCCCGGGTGCTCAGTGCGGCGCCTCCCAGCGCACCGTGGTCCCCCCTCCGTCCGCCCCGAGACCCGGGCCGATGCTCAGGGTGCCGCCGAGCGCCTCGGCCCGTGCCGCAGATTGCGCAGTCCGCCGCGCCGGCCGCCCTCGGGAACGCCAACGTCCGCGACCATCAGCCGCACCGCGGGCGTCCCGTCCGGCAGGGCCACCGCCGCGTCGACTGCGACCTCGATCCGGGTGGCGCGGGCGTGCCGGAAGGCGTTGGACAGCGCCTCGCGCAGGGCGGCGATGAGGTTCTTCCCCGCCGGATCGCCCACGGCCGTGTCGACCGGCCCGGTGAGGCGGTGCGCGGGGGCGAAGCCGAGCGGTACGGCGGCCGGGGCGATCTCGCGCAGCACACACCCGGTCAGGGGGCCGGGGCCTCAGCGGGACGGCCCAGGGCGAAGACCGCCGAGCGGATCTCCTGGACGGTGGTCTCCAGTTCGTCCACGGCCCGGCCGACACCGTCGCGGACGTCGGGGACGGAGGCGGCGCGCCGCGCGCCCTCCAGCAGCTCCCCGGTGGCGAACAGCCGCCGGACGACGAGGCCGTGCAGATCGCGCGCGATGCGGTCGCGCTCCTCGTAGACCGCCGGCCGCTCCCGGTGCCGCCGGGCCTCGGCCACGACCGGCGCCGGGGCGGCCTGCGCCGCGAACCGGGCGCCGGGGGCCCACTCCTCCGGGGTGAAGGGGCGCCCGCCCCGGGCCGGGACATGACGAGGCCGCCGAGGACCCGCCCCTCGCTGCCGCAGGGGCAGGGGCAGAGGCAGAGGCAGGATCGGCCCGTAGGCGCGCACCGGCCCGTCCCGCAGACGCGGATCGGTGGCGGCGTCGTCCACGAACACGGCCCGTCCGGCCGTCAGTTCGGCCACGATGCCGCTCTCCGGCGGGATGACCCTGCCCAGGACGGCGGCCCCGGCGGTGCGCCGCCCGGCGAGGACGGGGAGCACCGGCCCGGCGGGCGGAGCGCTGGGTGGGGCGGCCGGACGGATGCCCTGACCCGTGCTCCCCCGTGCCGACGCCTTCACCCGGCCGACGTCCCCGCCCGGCCGGGCAGTCCCCCCCGGCCGCACGGGTGCGCGGGACCCGTACAGCGCCTACGACCGGTCCGGCCGGGCACTGATCGCGTCCCGCGCGGTCACCACCGTTCGCCCCCGGCCGTCTGCCGCCGCTGACCACCTGTCAGCGTCCGACGCCGCCGACGCCGGTCACCGGGGAACCCTCGCCCCCGGAAGACCCCGGTGATCAGGGGACTCCCGGGACTCCCCGTTCCCGGAGGGCCCGGTCATCAGGCCCGCCACCGCGGGACCACGGTGCCTCGGGCCGCCGCCCACCGGGCCGCCCCGGCCTGCGGGGAACGCGTCCGGGCGCCCCGGGGACCGGGACCCCCGGTCACCGTGCCGCGCCCACCAGTCGCTCCACCGCCGTCTCCCGCTCCAGCATCGTCCGCAGCGGTCCCTCCTCGGCGGCGAGTTCCGCGTACGTCCCGCGCTGCGCCACCCGGCCGCCCTCCAGGACGACCACCTCGTCGACGGCGTGCAGACCCGCCAGCCGGTGGGTGATCAGCAGCGTCGTGCGGCCCTCCGTGGCGGCCAGCAGATCGGCGGTGAGCGCGTCGGCGGTCGGCAGGTCCAGGTGCTCGGCGGGTTCGTCGAGGACGAGGACGGGGAAGTCCGCCAGCAGTGCCCGGGCCAGCGCCAACCGCTGCCGCTGGCCCCCCGAGAGCCGGGCGCCGTGCTCCCCGACCAGGGTGTCGAGGCCGTCGGGCAGTCCGTCGGCCCACTCCAGCAGCCGGACGCGGGCCAGCACGTCGCGCAGGTCCGCCTCGGTGGCGTCCTTCCGGGCCAGCAGCAGGTTCTCGCGCACCGAGCTGTCGAAGAGGTGCGCGTCCTGGGCGCACAACCCGACCATCCGCCGTACGTCGTCCCCGGCCAGAGCACGGGCGTCCACCCCGGCCAGGGTGTAGGAACCGGCGTCCGGGTCCAGGAACCGGAGCATGACCTGGGCCAGGGTGGTCTTCCCCGATCCTGACGGCCCGACCACGGCGACGCGGCGGCCCTCGGCCAGGGTCAGCCCGAGTCCCGCCAGCGCGTCCCGGTCCTGCCCGGGGTGGCGCGCGGTCAGCCCCTCGACGACGAGCGGGAACGGGGAGGCGGGCGCCTGCCGCGGCCGGGCGGGCTCCGCCACCGGTTCGGGCGCGTCCAGGACCTCGTGGACGCGCTCGGCGCTCCTGCGCACCCGCTGCCGGTACTGCACCGCCAGCGGCAGGCCGAGGACGGCCTCGAAGGCGGCCAGCGGGGTGAGGATCACGACGGCCAGGGCCACCCCGGCGAGCCGCCCCTCGGCGACCGCCGCCGCCCCGACGAGCGCCGCGCCCGCGACGGTCAGTCCGGAGACCAGCGCGGTGAGTCCGTCGCCCAGGGCGGTGGCGGTGGCGGTGCGCGAGGCGATCCGGGTGAGGGTGCCGTCGGCGCGCCGGGCCTCGGCCGACCGGGCCGGCAGGGCCCCGGCGACGGTCAGTTCGGCGGTGCCGGTGAGCAGATCGGTCACCCGGGTGGCGAGCACGCCCCGGGCGGGGGCCAGCCTGCGCTCGGCCCGCCGGGCCACGGCGGCGGTCACCAGCGGCACACCGGCCCCGGCGGCCAGCAGCCCGGCCGCGAGCACGGCACCGGCCGCCGGGAGCAGCCAGGCCGTGAAGCCGACCGTCATCGCCGAGACGGCCACCGCGGCCCCGGCCGGGAGCAGCCAGCGCAGCCAGTAGTCCTGGAGGGCGTCCACGTCGGTGACCAGCCGGGAGAGCAGATCGCCCCGGCGGCTGCGGCGCAGCCCGGCGGGGGCCAGCCGCTCCAGCCGCCGGTGGACGGCGACGCGGGTGTCGGCCAGCATCCGCAGCACGGCGTCGTGCGAGACGAGCCGCTCGGCGTAGCGGAACACGGAGCGCCCGATGCCGAAGGCCCGGGTCGCGGTCACGGCCACCATCAGGTACAGCACCGGCGGCTGCTCGGAGGCCCGCGAGATCAGCCAGCCCGACGTGGCCATCAGCCCGACGGCGCTGCCGAGGGCGAGGCTGCCGAGCAGCAGGGCGAGGACGAGCCGTCCGCGCCGGGCACCGGACATCGCCCGTACCCGGGCCAGCGTCCCGGCCCGGGCCGTACCGTTGGGCTCCGGGGCCGACGGGACGCCCTGGGCGACCTGGGCGGCCTGGGCGACGGGGGCATCGCCCGGAACGGAGTCGGCGGATGGCACCCGCGGCGCTCCGGCGGCGGGCGGGGCCGCCGGTTCCGGTGCGGCGGTGCGCGGTGCCGGGGCCAGGGTCGGGGCCGGAGCCGGGGTCTCCAGCCGGACCACCCGGTCGGCCACCTCCAGCAGCGCCGGGCGGTGCACCACGAGCAGCACCGTCCGCCCCGCGGCCAGCCTGCGCACGGCGGCCACGACCTCCGCCTCGGTGGCGCCGTCCAGGGCGGCGGTCGGCTCGTCCAGCAGAAGGACCGGCCGGTCCGCGAGGAAGGCCCGGGCGAGCGCCAGCCGCTGCCGCTGTCCGGCCGACAGTCCGGCGCCGTCCTCTCCCAGCATCGTGGCCGCGCCGTCGGGCAGGGCATCCACGAACCCGAGCGCACCGGCGTCCCTCAGCGCCCTCCGTACGGCGGTGTCGTCCGCGTCCGGCCGGGCCAGCCGGACGTTCTCGGCGATGGTCCCGGCGTACAGATGCGGGCGCTGCGGTACCCAGGCGATCCGGGCGTGCCACTGCTCGGGGTCGAGGTCGGCGAGATCGGTGCCGCCGACGCGGACCCGCCCGGCCGTGGGGCGGACGAAGCCCAGCAGGGCGGCGAGGAGGGTCGACTTGCCCGCGCCGCTGGGCCCGACCAGGGCGACCGTCTCCCCGGGGGCGACGGTCAGGCTCAGCTCCGTCACGGCGTCCGTGGTGCGGCCGGGGTAGCGGACCGTCAGCCCCTCGACGGACAGGGCGCCGTGCGCCGGTACCGGGCGGGTGCCGGGCTCGGGCGCGGGCGTCTCCAGGACTTCGAAGATCTCCTCGGCGGCGGCCAGCCCCTCGGCCGCCGCGTGGTACTGGGCGCCCACCTGGCGCAGCGGCAGATAGGCCTCGGGGGCCAGCACCAGCACGACCAGCCCGTCGTACAGGTCCATGTCGCCGTGGACCAGGCGCATGCCGATGGTGACGGCGACCAGGGCCACGGAGAGCGTGGCGAGCAGTTCGAGGGCGAAGGAGGAGAGGAAGGCGATCCGGAGGGTCCGCATGGTCGCCCTGCGGTACTCGCCGGTGATGCGCTTGATTGACTCGGCCTGCGCCTTGGCCCGGCCGAACACCTTCAGCGTCGGCAGCCCGGCGACGACGTCCAGGAAGTGCCCCGACAGCCGGGAGAGCAGTCGCCACTGCCGGTCCATGTGGGACTGGGTGGCCCAGCCGATCAGCATCATGAAGACCGGGATGAGCGGCAGGGTGGCGACGATGATCGCGGCGGAGACCCAGTCCTCGGTGACGATCCGGGACAGCACCGCCACCGGGACGACCACCGCGAGCCCCAGTTGGGGCAGATAGCGGGAGAAGTAGTCGTCGAGGGCGTCGATGCCCCGGGTGGCCAGGGCGACCAGTGAACCGGTCCGCCGGCCGCTCAGCCAGCCGGGGCCGAGCGCGGTCGCCCGTTCCAGCAGACGGCCGCGCAGCTCCGACTTCACGGCCGCGCTCGCCCGGTGGGCGGCCAGCTCGGTGAGCCAGCCGACCAGTCCCCGGCCGCAGGCGACGGCCACCAGCAGCAGCAACGGGGTGCGGAGGCCGCCGGTGGTGGTGCCGTGCTGGAAGGCACCCACCACCACCTCGGCGATGAGCATCGCCTGGGCGACGACCAGCCCGGCCCCGACCGCGCCCAGGGCGACGATCGCCACCAGGAACAGCCGGGTGGCACGGGCGTGGCGCAGCAGACGGGGATCGATCGGTTTCACGTGAAACAGGCCCTCAGTGTGCGGGTTCCGCGAGGTGCTGGGTGCCGATCCGCTTGCGGAACACCCAGTAGGTCCACCCCTGGTAGAGCAGGACGACCGGCGTGGCGATCACGGCCAGCCACGTCATGATCTTCAGCGTGTACGGACTGGACGAGGCGTTGGTGACCGTGAGGCTCCAGGCCGGGTCCAGCGTCGACGGCATGACGTTCGGGAAGAGCGACAGGAAGAGCATCGTCACGGCGGCCACGATGGTGATGCCGGAGAGGGCGAAGGACCATCCCTCGCGCCCGGCCCGGTTCGCCACCAGGGCGGCGACCAGGGCGATTACGGCCACGACCATCGCGACCAGGCTCTTGGCGTTGCCGTTGTCGGCCTGGGTCCAGATCAGGAAGACCAGGGCCAGGACGGCCGTGACCAGTCCCGTGCGCTGGGCCAGCGTCCGCGCCCGCTCCCGGATGTCGCCGACGGTCTTGAGCGCGGTGAACACCGTTCCGTGGAAGGTGAACAGCGTCAGCGTGACCAGGCCGCCGAGCAGGGCGTACGGGTTCAGCAGGTCCCAGACGTCGCCGACGTACTCCAGATCGCGGTCGATCTTCACCCCGCGCACGATGTTGCCGAAGGCGACGCCCCAGAGGAAGGCCGGGATCAGGGAGGTCCAGAAGATCGCGCTCTCCCAGTTGCGCTGCCAGCGCTCCTCGGGCCGCTTCGCCCGGTACTCGAAGGCGACGCCGCGGACGATCAGACAGAGCAGGATGACCAGCAGGGGCAGGTAGAAGCCGGAGAAGAGCGTGGCGTACCACTCGGGGAAGGCGGCGAAGGTCGCGCCGCCCGCCGTGAGCAGCCACACCTCGTTGCCGTCCCACACGGGGCCGATGGTGTTGATCAGCACCCGCTTCTCGGCCCGGTCCCGGGCGAGCAGCCGGGTGAGCACACCGACCCCGAAGTCGAAGCCCTCCAGGAAGAAGTAGCCGATCCACAGGACGGCGATCAGGACGAACCAGACGTCGTGCAGTTCCATGACTGTGCAGCTCCCTCGGCCTAGTACGAGAAGGCCATCGGCTTGTCGGCGTCACGGGAGTCGCCGCCGATCTTCGTGGGCGGGTTGAGGTCGGCCTCGGTCAGTTCGGGCGGGCCCGCCTTGACGTACTTGACGAGGAGCTTGACCTCGATGACGGCAAGGACGGCGTACAGCAGGGTGAAGGCGGACATCGAGGCGATGACCTCGGCCTGCGAGACACCGGGGGAGACCGCGTCCTTGGTCTGCATCACCCCGAAGACGACCCAGGGCTGCCGGCCCATCTCGGTGAAGATCCAGCCCCAGGAGTTGGCGATCAGCGGGAAGGCGATCGTCCAGACCGCGAGCAGCCAGTACAGGCGGGTGAGCCTCGACCCGAGCGGCTTCTTGAAGAGCACCAGGTGCGGGACCTCGTCCTCGCCGGTGCGCTGGGCGGGCGGCAGCAGGAACCGCTTCCGGGTGAGCCACAGGCCCAGCAGTCCGATCGAGAAGGACGCCATGCCGAAGCCGATCATCCAGCGGAAGCCCCAGTAGGCGACGGGAATGATGGGCTTGTAGTCGCCGGGGCCGTACTTCTCCTGAAGCGCCTTGTTGGTGTCGTTGATGCCGGGCACGTAGGAGGAGAAGTCGCTGTGGGCGAGGAAGGACAGCAGTCCCGGGATCTCCAGGGCGACCTCGTTGTGCCCCTTGTCGACGTCCCCGTAGGCGAAGACGGAGAAGGGCGCCGGCTTCTCGCCGTCCCAGAGGGCCTCGGCGGCGGCCATCTTCATGGGCTGCTGCTCGTACATGACCTTGCCGAGGGTGTCGCCGCTGACCGCGGTCAGCAGACCGCCGACGGCGAGCGTGACCAGGCCGAGCCGGAGGGAGGTGCGCATCACCGGGATGTGCTTCTTGCGCATCAGGTGGAAGGCGGCGATGCCCACCATGAAGGCACCACCCGTCAGGAAGGCTGCCGAGAAGCTGTGGAAGACCTGGTTGAGCGTGGTGTTCTGGGTGAGGACCAGCCAGAAGTCGGTGAGTTCGGCACGGCCCTTCTCCGCGTTGATGCGGTAGCCGACCGGGTGCTGCATCCAGGAGTTGGCCGCGAGGATGAAGTACGCCGACAGCAGGGTGCCGACCGAGACGATCCAGATGCAGGCGAGATGGATCCTCTTCGGCAGCTTGTCCCAGCCGAAGATCCACAGGCCGATGAAGGTCGACTCGAAGAAGAAGGCGAGCAGCGCCTCGAAGGCGAGCGGCGCGCCGAAGATGTCACCGACGAAGCGGGAGTAGTCGGACCAGTTCATGCCGAACTGGAACTCCTGCACGATGCCGGTGACGACACCCATGGCAATGTTGATCAGGAAGAGCTTCCCCCAGAACTTGGTGGCCCTGAGGTACTTCTCCTTGCCAGTGCGGACCCAGGCGGTCTGGAGGCCGGCCGTGAGGGCCGACAGCGAGATCGTCAGCGGGACGAAGAGGAAGTGGTAGACGGTGGTGATGCCGAACTGCCATCGAGCCAGCGTCTCTGGTGCCAAGGCCATGTCCACGTCGTCGGTCTCCTTACATCGCCGTGGTCGCGGCAGTTCTACGCGTGTACGTCCCTACCCATTCCTGAGCAAACACGACGCGCTTGTGAACGCGTTCACATTCACAAGCAATTATGACCTACTGCTTTTCGCCACCGACAGGGGGGTCCCCTGTGACGTCAACCCCTTCGCGCGGGGAGATCCACCGCGTCCTCCGCGACCGGCGCCGCACGCCCCGCCCGACCCCGCGCGACGGGAAGAAGCACCCTCGCGGGCGCGGCGCGGGCACCCCCGAAGGCAGCCGGAGAAACCTCGCCGCAGGTCCTGTCCGGGCCCGGCGGATGGTCGCGGGCGGAGGACCGTCCCGTCGGCGGACCCGCGTGGACGTGACGGACCTCACCGCACGGCGGAATCCGGACACGACGAAGCCCGGGGCCGTGGCCGACGCCACGACCCCGGGCCCGATCCGATCCCGTCCCGTCCGACCCGATCCCGACCCGTCCGGTCCGATCCGATCCTGCCCGGTCCGGTCGCGCCGGGGTCACGCCTCCTGGGGGAACTCCGCCGTCGCCTTGAGGAAGATGTCGTTGGCCTCGGTCTCCCCGATGGTCACCCGCACGCCCTCGCCCGCGAACGGCCGCACGACGACCCCGGCCCGCTCGCACGCCTCCGCGAAGGCGACCGAGCGCTCGCCCAGCCGCAGCCACACGAAGTTCGCCTGGGTCTCCGGCACGGTCCAGCCCTGCGCACGCAGCGCGTCGGCCACCCGGGCGCGCTCGCCCACCAGCGTGCCGACCCGGCCGATCAGCTCGTCCTCGGCGCGCAGCGAGGCGATCGCCGCCTCCTGGGCGATGTGGCTCACACCGAAGGGAACCGCCGTCTTGCGCAGCGCCGCCGCCACCGGCTCGTGCGCGATCGCGAATCCGACCCGCAGCCCGGCGAGCCCGTACGCCTTGGAGAAGGTGCGCAGCACGCAGACGTTGGGGCGGTCGCGGTAGAGCTCCACGCCGTCCGGCACCTCGGGATCGCGGATGAACTCCCGGTAGGCCTCGTCCAGGACCACGAGCACATCGGCCGGCACCCGGTCGAGGAACCGCTCCAGCTCGGCCCGCCGCACGACCGTTCCGGTCGGGTTGTTGGGGTTGCAGACGAAGATCAGGCGGGTGCGCTCGGTGATCGCCGCCGCCATCGCGTCCAGGTCGTGCACGTCGTCCGGCGTCAGCGGCACCTGGACCGAGGTCGCGCCGCTGATCCGGGTGATGATCGGGTACGCCTCGAAGGACCGCCAGGCGTAGATCACCTCGTCGCCGGGTCCGGCGGTGGCCTGGATGAGCTGCTGGGCCACGCCGACCGAGCCGGTGCCGGTGGCCAGATGGGAGACGGGGACGCCGAACCGTTCCGCCAGCTCGTTCATCAGCCCCGTACAGGCCATGTCCGGGTAGCGGTTGAAGGCCGAGGCAGCCGCCGTCACCTTCTCCATCACGCCGGGGAGCGGCGGGTAGGGGTTCTCGTTGGAGGACAGCTTGTAGGCCACCGGCCCGCCGGCCGCGGCGGGCTTGCCCGGCTTGTAGGTGGGAACGCCTTCCAGCTCGGCACGCAGCTTGGGGCTCGTCTCGCTCACCGCAGTCCTCCTCATGAACCACCACCGGCATCGAATACTGCTCACCTTATGAGGATTCGGCGCCGCTGCGTAGGGCCGCGGAGCGGGGAGAGCGGGCCGCGTCCGTCACACGGGCATCACGGTCATCAGCGGACAAGGCGCACGATTTGGGGGGCGCGTCGTACATATATCTACGCGCCGGTGGCTTGCGCCGTGGCGCGCGTCCCCCGTGAAGGTGAGTTGAGACCTCTTCGCAACATCGTCCCCTCGGCAGGCGCGCGGACGCCGACACGTAACGTCCTGGGGTATAGATGGCCAACAAGCTTGTTTTCGAAGGGAGTTAATAAGAAATGACCATGCAGAAACGTGCCTCTCGCCGGGCGCATATGCGTCCGCCCTACCCCACCTCATGAGCCCTACTATCGGCACGCCATGACAGCAGCAGGGAAGCACCAGGTGAGCCGCACGGAAACCTCACGCCGAGGCAGCCGGCCGGGCCGGGCGGGCATCAGGGACGTGGCCGCCGCCGCCGGAGTCTCCATCACCACCGTCTCCGACGCCCTCAACGGCAAGGGCAGGCTCCCGGACGCCACCCGCCGCCATGTCCGCGAGGTCGCCGACCGACTGGGCTACCGGCCCTCGGCCGCCGCCCGCACACTCCGCACCGGCAAGTCGGGGCTCATCGGCCTGACCGTGACGACGTACGGGGATGAACCTTTCACCTTCACCGAGTTCGCGTACTTCGCGGAGATGGCGCGCGCCGCCACCTCCGCCGCGCTCGCCCGCGGCTACGCCCTCGTGATCCTCCCGGCCACCTCCCGGCACGACGTGTGGTCCAACGTCGCGCTGGACGGCACCGTCGTCATCGATCCCTCGGACCAGGACCCGGTCGTCGGCGAACTGGTCCGCCAGGGCTTACCGGTGGTCTCGGACGGCCGACCCGCCGGCAGCCTGCCGGTCACCGCCTGGGTCGACAACGACCACGAGGCCGCGGTGCTCGGCATCCTCGACCACCTGGCCGACGCGGGCGCCCGCCGCATCGGCCTGCTCACCGGCACCACCACGGACACGTACACCCACCTGTCGACCACCGCGTACCTGCGCTGGTGCGAGCGGGTCGGCCAGGACCCCGTCTACGAGGCCTACCCGGCGCACGACCCGTGCGCGGGCGCCGTCGCCGCCGACCGGCTGCTGGCCCGCCCCGACCGGCCCGACGCCGTCTACGGCCTGTTCGACCCGAACGGCACCGATCTGCTCGCCGCCGCCCGCCGCTACGGGCTGCGCGTCCCCGAGGACCTGCTGCTGGTCTGCTGCAGCGAGTCCATGGTCTACGCCAACACCGAGCCGGCCATCACCACCCTGTCGCTCAAGCCGCGCCGGATCGGCACGGCGGTGGTGCAGCTCCTCATCGACGCCATCGAGGGCCTGGAGTCCGACCAGCCGGTCGAGCAGGTGATACCGACCGAGCTGATCGTGCGCACCTCGTCGCAGCGCCGCTCCCCGCGCACGACGGTCAGCCCCCCGCGCTCCCCCGAGGGCCAGTAGGGGGTGGGGTGCCGGACCACCCGCGGGGGACGCGGAGCGGCGATCCCCCCGGGGCCGCCGGGGCGCACCGCGGGAGGGACGGCGCCCCCACGCCCCCCACACCCCCGCGCCTCCCCGGCGCGCCGGGCGGCACCCGGGACGCACCGGCACCCGGGCCGACCGGCGTCCGGGCCGGAACACCCCGGGTCGTGCTGCGGCGCCCGGCGGCACACGGCCTCCGCGCGGTGTGCCGCCGGGGCCGGGCGGACCGTCCGGGCGACGCGGGGCACACGGCCCCACTCCGTGTCCGGCACCGCCCGCCGCTCCCCGGGGCGCCCGGTGGGCGCACGGCGGCATTGCCCGGAGCGGGCGAAAAAGCAAGGCCACGACCGAGGGAAAAAGATCGGGCCAATCGGGGCGAAAGCCCCGGTGAACCGGAGCGCCGCCCCGATTCACCACCCCAGGGTCATCACACAGCGCGATTCGCATTCCTATGATGGGCCCACGACACCGAGGGCCGCTGCGACCAGGCAGTCCGAACCGGTGCAGACGCGGCGCGATGGTGGAGGGGTCGATGACTCAGGGGGCCGGTCAGGGACCCGAGGTGGAACGCACGGCGACCGTGCGCGACTTCCGGGTGCCCGCGTACGTCCACGACAGCGCTCCGTACGCCTCCGCCGGCACCCCCCCGGCCGAGCCCGCCCCGCCCGCCGCGGACGCCTACCCGGAGGGGTACACCCCGACCCAGCGCGATCTGCCCGTCATCCGCCGGGGTGACACGGTCCAGGTGACCATCGAGCCCGAACCCGCCCCGGCCGCCCCGCCCGCCACCGGCCAGGGCCCGCTGTACGTCGTCGGGGACGTGCACGGCTACCTCGACGAGCTGGTCGCCGCCCTGCGGGAGCAGGACCTCGTCGACGCCTCGGGCACCTGGTGCGCGGGCACCGCCCGGCTCTGGTTCCTCGGGGACTTCACCGACCGCGGGCCCGACGGCATCGGTGTCATCGACCTCGTGATGCGGCTCTCCGCCGAGGCCGCCGCCGCCGGCGGCTACTGCAAGGCCCTGATGGGCAACCACGAACTGCTGCTGCTCGGTGCCAAGCGCTTCGGCGACACGCCGGTCAGCTCCGGCGCGGGCACCGCCACCTTCCAGGCGGCCTGGCTGCTCAACGGCGGCCAGAAGACTGACATGGACCGCCTCCAGGACCACCACCTGCAGTGGATGGCCCGTCTCGACGCCCTGGAGGAGGTAGACGACCACCTCCTGGTGCACTCCGACACCCTCACCTACCTCGACTACGGGCGCTCCATCGAAGAGGTCAACGACACCGTGCGGGAGACCCTGACCCGCAATGACGTGGAGGAGGTCTGGGACCTGTTCCGCAAGCTGACCAAGCGCTTCTCCTTCCGCGACGAGGGCGGCGCCGACGCCGTCCGCTCGCTGCTGGACACCTACGGCGGCACGCGCGTCGTCCACGGGCACAGCCCCATCCCGTACCTGCTGGGCGAGGTCGGCTCCGAGGACGGCGAGGACGACAACCGCACCGTGGTCGAGGGCCCCCACGTCTACGCGGACGGGCTGGCCATCGCGATGGACGGCGGCGTGACGATGGCGGGGAAACTGCTGGTCCAGCAACTGCCGCTGGAAGACTGAGCGTTCACCGCGTCTCCGGCCCGCCGACGCGCCCGTGCGGGACGGCACCCAATTTCGGTAAACCCCCTGTCACCGCGCACCGTCACCGCTCTACCATCGGATTATCCGTAGCAGGCTCCCCTCCGTTTCTGCCCGACGGCTCGTTCCCATGCGAGCCCCAAGCCCTACGGAGCATCGGGGGATGCAGATGAACAGCGTTCCGCAGCACCTGTCGCGCGAGGACCGCCAGGAGTACGAGCGGGTCCTCGACGAGGCGCTGCGCTCCGCACCACACCGTCCGGAGCTGTCCGGGATCGGACAGCGGTACACCAGCCAGCAACTGCGCACCCTGGCCCTCGCCGCCACCGTGGCCATCACGGAGGCGGCGGCCGCCGAGTACCAGCACTACGTGAAGGTCCGCGAGGCCCTGCGCCACCCGGCGCCGCAGGGCCTCGCGCCGTCCGGGCCCACCGCGTCCGGCCCGGAGGGGCGGGGCGCTGACGCGGCGGGGCTCGCCGCCTCGGTGGGCGAGGCCGCCGGAGCGGGCGCCGTCGCCGTGATCGCCGTCCTGACGCCCGTCCTGGCCGGCACCGCCGCCACGATCTTCCTGATCGTCGGCTTCCTGCTGAAGGCGTTCGCCCCGGAGCGGGCCTTCGCGCGGACCATGCTCACCATGGGGTGGTTCTTCGGCGCGGTCACCGTGGTCGCGATCCTGGTGGCCGCTGCCGGCCTGCTGATCACCGCGCTGCGCAACCGGCCCTCCGCCGAGTCCGGCCGCGGCGGGCCCGACGAGGAGGTGGCGCTGGCACGGGATGCCTGGCACGACGCCCTGCTCCACCGGGGCATCCTGCCGTTCCTGCGGGACAGGCTGGCCGGTGCGGGGGCGCCGGCCGTTCCCCGCACGGGCCCGGCGGCACCGGCGGGCCGCATGCCGCACCTGGGGTACGGGAGGCCGGGGTTCAGCAGCCCGGGGGACGGCCCCGCGGCCGGGTCCCGCCCCAGCTACTCCAGTCCGGACTACTCCAGCCCGGACTTCGGCGGGCCGGACCACCAGCCGGAATAGCCACCGGCCGGGGCGGGCGGCCTCACAGGATGCCCGCCCGGCCGGCGGCGGCGATCCAGGAGGGGAACTCGGACAGCAGCCGGTCGTACAGCTCCGGGTCGGGGACGGTCCCGATGTCGTCGACGGCGAAGAAGCCGACGTTGTCGACGCGTCGGCCGGGCAGGGTGTCAAAACGCTCCAGCACCCCGTACTGGGCCCGGCCCAGGCCCACGAACTGCCAGAAGACCGGTTCCTCCACGGCCTCGCGCAGCTCCCGCTCGATCTCGCCGTCGCGGTAGACGCCGCCGTCGGAGAAGAAGAGCACCAGGGTGGGCACCGGCGCGGGGTTGTCCCGGACGAAGGCGCGCACCTCGGCGATCACCTTCTGCTCCTCGTTCTGGATGCCGACGTCCCGCATGTCGACCTGTCCCTCCAGCAGCGACTTCCTGCGCCCCCGGCGGCGGAACAGACCGATCTCCCCCACCCGCACGTGCAGGCGCAGCCAGTCCGGCAGCTCGCCCAGGCGGAGATCGGGCAGCCGGGCCGGGTTCGAGGCGAAGGTCCACGCCTGCATCTCGCCGTCGTCGTCCAGTTGCGCGGCCACGGCGGCCATCCGCTCGACCACGTCGGCCACGACGCCCTTGGCGTAGAGGGAGGCCATGGAACCGGAGGCGTCGAGGACCAGTACCACCCGGGCGGTGACGCCGGCCGCGCCGTGTTTGCGCAGGCTGACGGCGACCTGCTCCTTGCGCAGGGACAGCCGCTTGCGCATGTCCACGGGCAGGCGCTCCTCCCCCTTGGTGAGCCGGGGGCCGGAGCCGGGCGCGGCGGCGACGGGAGCGGCGGAGGCCGGCGGCCCGGACCTCGGGGGTCCCGGGGCGTACGGCGAAGCCGGTGGGGGCGCGGCGGCGGCCGGCGCGGGGGACGGGGCGAAGCCCGGGGGTGCGGGCGGCAGGGGAGGAGCCGGAGGAACGGTGGGTGCGGGAGAC
The DNA here is from genome assembly GCF_009862265.1 of Streptomyces sp. SID8352. Taxonomy (GTDB): domain Bacteria; phylum Actinomycetota; class Actinomycetes; order Streptomycetales; family Streptomycetaceae; genus Streptomyces. The sequence continues at coordinate 64,437 of NZ_WWGX01000091.1, forward strand.
GTGGTCGCGGTGGGGACGGCCACCGTGGGCGCCGGGGGTGCGGCGGGCGGGGCGGTCGGAACGGGCGGGACGAGCGGGACGAGCGGGACGTCGGGCGGGGGAGCGTCGTCGACCGTGATCCCGAAGTCGGTGGCCAGACCCGCGAGTCCGCTGGCGTAGCCCTGCCCCACCGCGCGGAACCTCCACCGGCCCTGGCGCCGGTACAGTTCGCCGGCCACCAGCGCGGTCTCCGTGGCGGCGGCGATGTCGAAGCGGGCCAGCTCGGCCCCGGTGCCCGCGTCCCTCAGCCGCAGGGACAGCAGGGGCACCTGCCCGAAGGTCCCGCCGTCGGCCGAGGCGCACAGCAGCACCCGCTCGACGGCAGGTTCCAGGGCACCCAGGTCCACCTCGACGGTGTCGGCACTGGTGCCGGGCCCGTCCTGGCGGCCCAGTCGGCGTACCGCCCCGGAGGTGTGGCGCGGCTGGTTGTGGAAGACGAAGTCGCCGTCGTCCCGCACCCGTCCCGCCGAGGTGAGCAGCAGCGCCGACGCGTCGACCTCGGGAACGCCCGGCCCGGCCGAACGGACCAGCTCGGCCCGCACGGCGGGGGAGTCGACGGCGAGATTGGCGCCCTTGCTCAGGGAAGTGGCTGTCATGCGCCCAGTCTGCCGAGCCGGACCCGGGCGGACCAGGGACGGGACCACGCCCGACGGCCGGCCACAGCCCCGGGGCACCGGTGACGACAGAGGCCCCGCAACCGGTCGGGTCGCCGTGCCGTCCCCTCCGGCGGAAGGGGCGGCACGGCGGACGGCCGTCACCGGAGGCGCCGCACGCCGCGCGTCACGGCAACCGTCACGGGCGGTCCGACCTGCCCCGCGAAGCAGGTGACGACAGGACACCGACGGCTGATCCGGAGCGTCAGCCGGCCGGAGCGCGGGCCCGGAGCTCCGGCCGACCGGCGCCGGCCCGGAGCGTCAGTCGGCCAGCGGGAGGTACACGCGGTTGCCGCCCGCGGCGAACTCCTTCGACTTCCGCAGCATCCCCTCGGCGATCTCCTCGGCCGAGGCGCCCTCGGCCGACGCACCTCCGAACCGCTCCGTGATGCTCTGGCTGATCTTCATCGAGCAGAACTTCGGCCCGCACATCGAGCAGAAGTGGGCGGTCTTGGCGGGCTCCGCCGGCAGCGTCTCGTCGTGGAACTCCCGTGCCGTGTCCGGGTCGAGGGCCAGGTTAAACTGGTCCTCCCACCGGAACTCGAACCGCGCGTCCGACAGCGCGTCGTCCCACTCCTGCGCGCCCGGATGCCCCTTGGCCAGGTCGGCGGCGTGCGCGGCGATCTTGTAGGTGATCACGCCGGTCTTGACGTCGTCGCGGTTGGGCAGGCCCAGATGCTCCTTGGGCGTGACGTAGCAGAGCATGGCGGTGCCCCACCACGCGATCATCGCGGCTCCGATGCCGGAGGTGATGTGGTCGTACGCCGGTGCGATGTCCGTGGTCAGCGGACCGAGCGTGTAGAACGGCGCCTCCTCGCAGATCTCCTGCTGGAGGTCGATGTTCTCCTTGATCTTGTGCATCGGGACATGTCCCGGGCCCTCGATCATGGTCTGCACCTGATGGCGCTTGGCGATGGTGTTGAGCTCACCGAGCGTGCGCAGCTCGGCGAACTGCGCCTCGTCGTTGGCGTCGGCGATGGAGCCGGGCCGCAGACCGTCGCCGAGGGAGTACGTCACGTCGTAGGAGGCGAGGATCTCGCACAGTTCCTCGAAGTGCTCGTAGAGGAAGGACTCCTTGTGGTGCGCCAGACACCAGGCCGCCATGATCGAGCCGCCGCGCGAGACGATTCCGGTCTTGCGGTTCGCCGTCAGCGGCACGTACGCGAGACGGACGCCCGCGTGGACGGTCATGTAGTCCACGCCCTGCTCGGCCTGCTCGATGACGGTGTCCTTGTAGATCTCCCAGCTCAGCTCCTCGGCCCGGCCGTCGACCTTCTCCAGGGCCTGGTAGAGCGGCACGGTGCCGATGGGGACGGGGGAGTTGCGCAGCACCCACTCACGGGTGGTGTGGATGTTGCGGCCGGTGGAGAGGTCCATGACCGTGTCGGCGCCCCAGCGGGTCGCCCAGGTCATCTTCTCCACCTCCTCCTCGATGGAGGAGGTCACCGCCGAGTTGCCGATGTTGGCGTTGACCTTCACCAGGAACCGCTTACCGATGATCATCGGCTCGATCTCCGGGTGGTTGATGTTGGCCGGCAGCACGGCACGGCCCGCCGCAATCTCCTCCCGGACCACCTCGGGTGCCACGTTCTCCCGGACGGCCACGTACTCCATCTCGGGCGTGATCTCGCCCCGGCGGGCGTATGCGAGCTGCGTCACCGCCCGTCCTTCGCGGCCCCGGCGCGGCTGGCGGGGGCGGCCCGGGAAGACCGCGTCCAGGTTGCGCAGTCCCCCGCGCGGCGAGGTGTGCTTGATCCCGTCGTCCTCGGGGCGGACCGGGCGGCCCGCGTATTCCTCGGTGTCGCCGCGGGCGGTGATCCAGTTCTCCCGCAGCGGCTCCAGGCCCCGGCGGACATCCGTCTCGACGAGGGGGTCGGTGTACGGGCCCGAGGTGTCGTACAGCGTGACCGACTTCCCGTTGGTGAGGTGCACCTGACGGACCGGCACCCGCAGATCGGGGCGCGAGCCCTCGACATACGCCTTGTGCCAGCCGATGGACTTCCCGTTCTCCGCGGTCGTCTCCCGAGCGGACGGCCCCTGCTGGGCGGCGTCCCGCGTGGAGTCCTGCGTGGAGGCAGGCGTGCGCGCGTCCTTGATGGTCATGAGACCTATCTCCCTACGCCGGCATTACCCGGTAACAGGTTCGGCGGTCGACGCAGCGGTGTCCGTCCGTCGACGTTTCATGTGAAACATCGCTGGGACGGAGGTCAGCGCCCTCTCAGCCCGGTGCTCCGAGCTCCCGCGTGTACAAAGGTGCCTCCACGCTAGCGCCCCTTCGGGCGCGGTGACCAGAGGGGCCCCTTCGCTCTTGCGATGATCGGTCGGTGACCAGGACGCGACACCCCTCAGACCCGGGCCGCACGGCGACCGCCGACGACACGGCGGACCATGGACACGCACCGGGGCGGGCCGACACCCCCGGCCAGGAGCACGTCCGGGACCACAGACACGGGCAGACGCACGGCACCGGCCACGGTCATGGGCACAGTCACAGCCATGGCCCGGCGGCGCCGGTCTCCCGGCATCTGCGCAAGGTCATCGCGGCGGTGCTCATCCCGTTCACCGCCGCGGTGCTCGTCGGACTCATGGCGCTCTGGCCGGCCGGGACGCCCGCCCACCAGCACACCGGCGTCGGCTTCGACCGGCAGACGCAGCAGGCCACGGTGACCGCTCTGGAGAGCCTGGGCTGCGCCTCCGTCGGCACCCCGGGTGGCGCCCCGGCCGGTGACACCGCCGCCGCGCCGGACTCCTCACCCGCCCGGGAGGAGAAGGGTCTCTGCAAACGGGCCACGATCCGTGTCGACACCGGCGGGGACAAGGGCCGTACGTTCACGGAGACCGTACGGCCGGACCAGACTCGGCAGTTGCACCTGGGCCAGCGGGTGGTCGTCGCCCATGTGCCCACCGCACCGCACGACCTGCAGTACTCGGTGATCGACGTCGACCGGCGGCTGCCCCTGTCCCTGCTCGCCGGGATCTTCGCGCTGGCCGTGGTGGTGGTCGGCCGGCTCCGGGGGCTGATGGCACTGGTCTCCCTGGCCATCAGCTTCCTGCTGCTGAACTTCTTCATCCTGCCCGCGATCCTCCAGGGGGCGAACCCTCTGCTGGTCGCGGTGATCGGGTCCAGCGCCATCATGCTGATCGCGCTGTACCTGTGCCACGGCCTGTCGGCCCGCACCTCGGTCGCGGTCCTGGGCACGCTGGCCTCACTGCTGCTGATCGGGGTGCTGGGCTCCCTGTTCATCGGCTGGGCCGCCCTCACGGGCAACACCGACGACAGCACCGGTCTCATCCACGGGCTGTACCCGGCGATCGACATGAGCGGTCTGCTGCTCGCCGGGGTCATCATCGGATCGCTCGGCGTCCTCGACGACGTGACGGTGACCCAGACCTCGGCGGTATGGGAACTGCACGAGGCCAACCCCGCGCTGGGCTGGCGGGCGCTGTACCGGGCGGGCATCCGCATCGGCCGCGACCACATCGCGTCGGTCGTCAACACCCTCGTCCTCGCCTACGCGGGTGCCGCGCTGCCCCTGCTGCTGCTGTTCTCGGTCGCGCAGAGCAGCGTGGGGGTGGTCGCCAACAGCGAACTGGTCGCGGAGGAGATCGTCCGCACGCTGGTCGGGTCGATCGGCCTCGTGGCCTCGGTGCCGGTGACCACGGCTCTCGCGGCCATGGTCGTCTCGGCCGACCGGACGGCCGCCGGACCCGCCGCGGGCGTCCGCGCGGCGGGGCGGGGACGGAGCGGACGGGGCCGGCGCCGCAAGCGCTGACCCCGGCCGCCGTACCGGGTGCCGCCCGGAGCGGGGCGCCGTCGTGCCCCGGGTGTCACGGCGGCAGCCGTAACGGTTCAGCCGGCGCTCTGCTCCTCGGCCAGGATGCGGTCCAGGGCCTCGTCCAGGTGCGTGTCCAGATTGGCGAGCGCCCCCTCCTGCCCCAGGGGAACCAGCTTGTCCGTGCGGTCGAGGAAGGCCACCAGCGGTGCCGCCGACGAACGGAACAGCGCCTGGTCGCTGCCGACCTGAAGCCGGATCATCACCTCGGCCAGCGGCTCCGGGTCGACGGGCGCGATCCGCACGTCTCCGTCACCGCACGGCATGCCCACGCCGTCCACCAACAGCTCCCGGCCGAAGGCCCAGGTCACCGGGGCGTCCCCGGGAAGGTGGAAGGTCAGCCGTACGGCATACGGATCACGGGTCTCATAGCGCAGTTCCACCGGGATGCGGAACGAGAGCTCCTCGGACACGAGAAAACTCATCATGACCTCTGCCTGTACCGACTCGCCCATTGCCTACCCCGTCATTCGCCGTCGACTGGCCGGGAATCAAACCTCTTACACAACCTCTTACACTGGAGGCATCTTGCTGAACGTACACACCAGATCACAAGGAGTTAGTTTTCACATAGTGATAGAGAGTGCGAGCGACCCCAGCAGTCGGCCCAGTTCATGCTGCAGTCGCTGTGCCGTGGGCAGCAGTCGGTCGGCCTGGTGCACGGGCAGGGAGATGGCCACCGAGGCGATCGTGGCCCCCACCGTGACCGGGAGGGCCGCGCAGACCGTGCCCAGGGCGTACTCCTGCCGCTCCGTCACCGTCGCCGCCCGTTCGAGGCGTTCCAGCCGGTCCAGCAGGGCGCGGTCGTCACGCACCGTGTACGGAGTCAGCGGGTGGACCGGATGCCGGGCCAGGTGATCGCGCCGCGCGTCCCGGTCCAGTCGCGACAGGAGGCACTGCCCGATGGCGTGCGCGTGTCCCGTCTCACGGAAGTCGGCCCGCTCCGCGACCGCGGGACGGGCGGGGGTCTCCGAGACGCAGACGACATCGATCTCACCGTCGCGGTACACGGCGTAGTACACCGGCACACCGATCGCGTCGCGCCAGTTGGCGAGCATCTCGGCGATCGTGCCGCGACGTTTCTGCACTGCTCCGCCGCTGCTCAGCCGCTCGACGGCGTCCCCCAGGAAGAACAGGCCCTTGTCTCGCCGTAGATACCCCTCGTGCACCAGGGTGCGCAGCAGGTGGTAGGCGGTGGGCAGCGCCAGCCCCGTCTCCCGGGCGAGTTGTTTGGCGGGGGCGCCGTAGGGGTGGCCGGCGACGCATTCCAGGAGGCGCATGGCGCGCTGCACGGAGCCGATGAGGGTCGCGGGCTGCGGGGAGGGCGCCCCGGGCTTCGGCGATGACATCTGGGGCTGCACGGGGAGCGCGTGCACCGGAACGCCTGCTGTGTCGGCCGTGACCAAGGGTGACTCCCGGAACGCGAGGTGGGCGGCCCGTGCTCAGCGCACGGAACGGAGTACGCCGCTCGCGGGGTCGCCCCCGCGCGGAGTTCCGGACTCTAACCTTCGGTCACCGTTCCCGTACCCACTGTCGGAGAAACTTCCCCCTCGCGAGGGAACCGGTGGTGGTCACCGCCACCGGTGTCCCCCGGGGTTCACCAGCCGCCGCCCGACGAGCTCGACATGAAGCGGCGGACGATGTAGACCAGACCGCCGACGAGGGCGACGAAGATCAGCACCTTGAAGAGCAGCCCGACCACGAAGCCGACCACGCTGGCGATCAGCCCACCGAACACGAGCAGCGCGATGACCGGCACCGCGACCCACTTCACCCACCACGGCAGTCCCGTGAAGATCTCTCGCATCGCCCTCGTCCTTACCTCTCCGCCCGCGCGCGTGCCGGGTCCGTCGGTGTCCCGGCGGCCCGATGGGCCCGGGATGCCGGGAATCCTCTGATTCCCCGCACCATCGATGCTATGGCCAGGGCCGCCCCGATGGGACTCCCGCACCCCTTGTCTCCCCCTGACCCGTCCCCTAGGGGGCGTCCGGTGACACGGCGGTGGGTGCGCGGACCGGGTGCGCGGGGCGGGCGGGGCGCCTCCGCGGACCGGTGCCGGACACCTTCCCAGGGGATTCCCGGGTCCGCCGGAGGTCCCCGGACCGGCCTCAGCCCTCGGGCGGCGAGAACACCACCAGCACCTTCAGGTCCTCGCTGATGTGGTGGAACTTGTGCGGCACCCCGGCCGGCACGTACACCACACTGCCCCTGGCCACCTCGGTGGTCTCCGTCCCGACGGTGATCGCGGCCCGGCCGCTCACCACGAAGTACACCTCGTCCTGCTGGTGCGGCTGCTGCGGGTCGGCCGTGCCCGCGTCCAGGGCGTAGAGCCCGACCGACATGTTCCGCTCCCGCAGGAACTGCAGATAGGCGCCGTCGTTGGCGGCACGCTCCGCCTCCAGTTCGTCCAGCCGGAATGCCTTCATCGCCTTGTCCGTCCCTGCCTCACGGTTCATTTCCGATCGTGTCTGCCACGATCAGACACATGAAGAATTTCGTAGTCAAGACGATCGCCAACGCGGGGGCCCTGGCCGTCGCCGTATGGCTGCTGGACAAGATCACCCTGACCGGCGGCAGCACCGGGAAGAAGGCGGGGACGCTGATCCTGGTCGCCGTGGTCTTCGGCCTGGTGAACCTCCTGGTGAAGCCCGTCGTCCAGGTGCTGACCTTCCCGCTGTTCATCCTGACCCTCGGCCTGTTCACGCTGATCGTCAACGCCCTCATGCTGCTGCTCACCTCCTGGCTGGCCGACAAGCTCGACCTGAGCTTCCACGTGGAGGGCTTCTGGACAGCCGTGCTGGGCGGTCTGATCATCTCGATCGTCTCCTGGGCCCTGAACGCGTTCCTGCCCGACGAGGGCTGAGGAAGATGACCTACCGCGTCTGTTTCGTCTGCACGGGCAACATCTGCCGCTCCCCGATGGCCGAGGCCGTCTTCCGCGCGCGGGTCGAGGAGGCCGGGCTGGAGGACCTGATCACCGCCGACAGCGCCGGAACGGGGGGCTGGCACGAGGGCGAAGGCGCCGACCCGCGCACCGTGGCCGTCCTGGAGGAGAACGGCTACCGCCCGGAACACACGGCCCGGCAGTTCCAGCCGTCCTGGTTCTCCCGCCTCGACCTGGTCGTCGCGCTCGACGCGAGCCATCTCGAGGCCCTGCGGCGGCTCGCCCCCACGGAGCGGGACGCGGCCAAGATCCGGCTGCTGCGCTCCTACGACCCCGACGCAGGTGACCCCGACGTGCCGGACCCGTACTACGGCGGCACGGAGGGTTTCGAGGAGTGCCTCACGATGGTGGAGGCGGCGAGCACCCCGCTGCTCGCCGCCGTACGCGAACAACTGGAGGGGCGAGCGGCATGAACGATTCGGCCGCCGGTGGCGGAGCCGTCCCGGCAGGGGGCCCCGTGGCCCCCGGGCCCGGTGAGGGCACCCGCGCGGTGCGCGCGGGGTTGCCCGAGCCCGTCGCCTACGAACCGACCCTGCCCGGACCCGTGTTCGCCGCCCACTTCCACCTCCCGGGCGAGCCCACCGGCCCTTACACCTACGGACGGCACGAGAACCCGACGTGGACCCGGCTTGAGGACGCCATCGGCGAACTGGAAGCTCCCGGGCGGGACGACGTCACCGCGCTCGTGTTCCCCTCGGGCATGGCGGCGATCACCTCCGTCCTGTTCTCCCAGGTGCGCTCCGGTGACGCAGTCGTGCTGCCCGACGACGGCTACCAGGCACTCCCCCAGGTGCGGGCCCGGCTGGAGGCGTACGGAGTCGAGGTCCGCACCGCGCCGACCGGCGGGGACGCCCAGCTCGGCGTCCTGGAGGGGGCGAAGCTGCTCTGGATCGAGACGCCGTCCAACCCCGGGCTCGACGTCTGCGACATCCGGCGGCTCGCCGACGCGGCGCACACGGGAGGCGCCCTGGTCGCCGTCGACAACACGCTGGCCACGCCCCTCGGCCAGCGTCCGCTGGAGCTGGGCGCGGACTTCGTCGTCGCCAGCGGCACCAAGCAGCTCACCGGTCACGGTGACGTCCTGCTGGGCTATGTCGCCGGGCCCCGGAGCGGCCCCATGGAGGCCGTGGGGGACTGGCGCAAGGTCATGGGCACCATTCCGGGGCCCATGGAGGCATGGCTCGCCCACCGGTCCATCTCCACGCTCCAGATGCGGGTGGAGAGGCAGAACGCCACCGCGCTGAGCGTCGCGGAGACACTGCGTGAGCACCCCGACGTGACGGGACTGCGCTACCCGGGACTGCCCGACGACGCCTCCCACGAGATCGCCTCCCGCCAGATGCGCGGCTACGGCTGCGTCGTGTCGTTCACGCTGCCCTCCCGGGCGCGCGCCGAGCGGTTTCTCGGCGCGCTGCGGCTCGTGGACGAGGCGACGAGCTTCGGCGGGCTGCGCTCGACGGCCGAGCGGCGCGGACGCTGGGGTGGTGACGCGGTGCCCGAGGGCTTCATCCGCCTCTCTGTGGGTGCCGAGGACTCCGGGGATCTGGTGGCCGATCTGCTGCGTGCCCTGGAGGAGTCGGCGCGCTGATCCCTCCGCCCCCTCCGCCACGACCGGCTCGCGAGCACGGACAGGCGCCTCGCGGGGAACGGTTCGAGCCTGCCTCAGGGCTGGGACCGCCCCCGCGAGACCGGGTGAACAACGGCTCGGGCATGTCCGGTTGACCGGGCGTCAACGCCTGTCGGCCCTTCGGTCAGCAGCCAGCGACGGACCCGGGGATCGGCACGGTGAGCGGCCGGACGGCGCGCGAGGATAAGGCGCGCCCCGTGGCCCCGGTCCCACTGCGGCCTCCGGTGATCGCGACCGATGACGGCGCCCGATGTTTCACGTGGAACCAGCCGGGCCACATTCCCACCATGACCGTCCGACCCGTGGTCAAGCGCACCGCCCGCGCCGTACTCCTGGCCGGTGACGACCTCATCCTGATCAAGCGCACCAAGCCCGGCGTCGACCCCTACTGGGTCACTCCCGGAGGCGGGGTCGAGCGCGGGGACAGCACCGTCGTCGACGCCCTGCACCGCGAGGTGTACGAGGAACTCGGCGCCAAGATCACCGGCGTGGTCCCCTGCTTCGTCGACACGGTGGAGCACATCGGGGACGACGGCGGCGCGACCGGGGTGAAGGTGCAGCACTTCTTCGTCTGCCGTCTGGAGTCCATGGACACCGCCCTGCGGCACGGCCCCGAGATCGACGAACCGCTCGGTGAGTACGAGATCGTCCGAGTGCCGTTCACCCGGGTGGGAATCGCCTCCGTGCACCTCGTGCCGCTGTCGCTGCGCCACTATCTGGACGGCAACATCGAGGGAGTACGCGCCCTGCACGCCCCCGACCTCGGCTGACCCCCGCATCGCCGGGATGTGGCCAAGAGCTTTCGCGTACTTGGGGAATGAGGTGGACGCGGGCTGTCCCCGTCGGACAGCCTGACCCGCGTGCCGACTCTTTCGCTCGCTTCCCTGCCGATCCGCCGTCTGACCCTCCGCGACCTGGCCCTCTGCGCCGACCTGTCCGAGAACCGGGGGTGGCCGCGTGAGGAACACAAATGGGCCTTCCTCCTCACCGCGGCCCAGGGCTACGGCATCGACGACCCCGAGGGCGGACTCGTGGCCGCCTGCACCGTCACCGAGTACGGCACCCCCGGGCGCCCCGACCTCGCCGCCATCGGCATGGTCCTGGTCGCCGAGCGCCATGCCCGCCAGGGGGTCGGACGGCGGCTGATGCGCCATGTCATGGCGGAGCTGGGCACCACCCCCCTGACCCTGCACGCGACTCCGAAGGGCCGCCCTCTCTACGAGGAACTGGGGTTCAAGACCACCGGCCGGGCGGAGATGGTGCGCGGACACTTCGTCCCGGACCCCATCGGCACCCGGGTCGCCACGCGCCCCGCCACCGCGGAGGACATCGCGGCGGTCCTCCGGCTCGACGGGGAGGTGTTCGGCTCCGACCGCACCCATGTCATCACCCGGCTCCCCGCCTTCGCCGACCATCTGCACGTCGCCGAGGAGGGTGGCCGGATCACCGGCTACGCCGCCGCCTGGCCCAACGTGGACACCCATGTCGTGGGGCCGCTGGTCGCCCGCGACACCGGGACCGCCAAAGCGCTGACGGCCTCCCTCGCGGCGCGCGTCGACCGGCCGCTGCGTACCGACATCGATGCCCGGCACAAGGAACTGCTGGCCTGGGTCAAGGAGCGCGGACTCACGACCGTCGCCGTCAACTCGGTCATGACATACGGGATCACCCGGTTGCCCGGGGACGCGGCGCGGCGCTTCGCTCCGGTGACGGTGGCGGCGGGCTGACCTCCTCCGGCACGGCGACGGCCCGCGCACCGGCCGGACGGACGGCACGGTGGGCGGGCCCACGCATGCTCAGTGGTGGGTGGCCGCCGCCCGGGACCGCACCGGAGAGGCGCCCGCGGCCACCGTGCCGCGTGCGCCGTCGCGCCGTTCGAGGGCGGCGGAGACGACCGCGACGACCAGGGCCGCGGCGGCCAGACCGGCACCGACCCAGTTGGGCGCGGTGTAGCCGTGGCCAGCCGCGATGACGAGGCCTCCGAGCCAGGCGGCCAGGGCGTTGCCCAGGTTGAAGGCGCCGATGTTCAGGGCCGAGGCCAGTGTCGGCGCACCGTGCGCGTGGTCCAGCACGCGCTTCTGCAGCGGCGGGACCGTGGCGAACCCGAAGGCGCCGATCAGGAACACCGTCACGGCCGCCGCGATCCTGTCGTGCGCGGTGAGCGTGAAGAGCGCGAGGACGACGGAGAGCGCGCCCAGGGAGACGTACAGCATCGGCATCAGCGCCCGGTCGGCGAACCGGCCGCCGACGAGGTTGCCGCCGACCATGCCGAGGCCGAAGAGGACCAGCAGCCAGGTCACCGAGGAACCGGCGAAGCCGGCGACATCCGTCATCATCGGCGCGATGTAGGTGATGGCCGCGAAGACGCCGCCGAAACCCAGGACGGTCATCGCCATCGCGAGCAGGACCTGGACGTTGCCGAGGGCCGCCAGTTCGTGCCGCAGCCGCACGCCCCCCGGCCGGGGCAGGTCGGGCACCAGCCTGGCGACCCCGGCCAGCCCGACCACGCCGAGCGCGGCGACGAGGCCGAAGGTGACGCGCCAGCCGGCCGACTGCCCCAGGAACGTACCGAGCGGAACCCCCACGACGTTGGCAGTGGTCAGACCGGTGAACATCATCGCGATCGCCCCGGCCTTCCGCTCCGGGGCGACCAGATCGGCCGCGACGACCGATCCGATGCCGAAGAAGGCCCCGTGGGTCAGCGAGGCGACGATCCGGCCGGCCAGCATGACGCCGAAGGCGGGCGCCAGCGCGGAGAGCAGATTGCCGACGATGAACAGGCCCATCAGCAGCATCAGCATCCGCTTGCGCGGCACTCTGGTGCCGAGCGCGGTCATCAGCGGCGCTCCGAACATCACCCCGAGCGCGTAGCCCGTCACCAGCAGACCCGCGGTGGGGATGGAGACCCCGTAGCTGTTCGCGACCTCAGGCAGCAGGCCCATGATCACGAACTCGGTCGTCCCGATCCCGAAGGCCCCGATCGCGAGGGCCAGAAGCGCCAGAGGCATGGGTGTGCACCTTCTCAAAGATTGCCGTGGCTCATTACTCGCAGGAACAATAATTGCAGACGCGCTCTATGCGCAATCGCGGGCACTTGTGGAGCTGGTCTATCCTGGACGCAGCGACCCGGGAACGGAGGATCGGACCATGACGGCGACGGACCCCGCGCTCACCGCCCTCTCCCAGGGCTGGTGCGCACTCTCCCTGCTCCACGGGAGGATCGAGGCCCGTGTCGAGCGCGCTCTCCAGAGCGGGCACGATCTGAGCGTGCGGGAGTACTCCCTGCTCGACGTGCTCAGTCGGCAGCACGACGGCGACGGGGGGCATCTGCAGATGAAGCAGGTCGCCGACGCCGTGGTCCTCAGTCAGAGCGCCACCACACGCCTGGTCACGCGGCTGGAGGACCGCGGGCTGCTGGAGCGCTATCTGTGCCCCACCGACCGGCGCGGCATCTACACCAACGTCACCCCGGCGGGCCTGACCCTCCTGGAGCAGGCGCGGCCCACCAACGACTCCGCCCTGCGCCGGGCCCTGGACGAAGCGGCCGAGGACCCCGAGCTGGCCCCGCTGGTCCGGGCCGTGGAAGACCTCAAGGCCCCCGTTCCGGGCCGGCCGACCCCGGCATAGGCCAAGGCCGCCCTGCGCGGTGGCACCAAGACCCTCCACCCGGATCGTGCCGCGGGCCGGGCAGGTTCGCACCTCCCTGTGCGGGGCGGAAGACGCCCCAAGGGCTGTCCCATAATCCCCGGTGGATCAGCGCGCGGCGTCAGATGCGGCGCATCGCAAGGCGGAGGGTCGTCCTCATACTGGGCGTATTGGGGCGATCCGACAACACGGCGAGGCGCCGTAGCTGTCGTCGTGCGCCCGCCGGGGGTCACAGGACAGCCCTTAGGGTGCGGTCATGGCAGCTTTCGAGATACGGCCCGCCACCAGGGACGACATCCCCGCCGTCGTCGCCCTGCTCGCCGATGATCCGCTGGGCGCACAGCGCGAGTCACCGGACGACCTCGCCCCCTATCTGACCGCGTTCGAGCGGCTCAGCGGCGACCCGAACCAGCGCCTCCCGGTCGTCGTCCGCGACGGGCGCGTCGTGGGCACGCTCCAGTTGACGATCATCCCCGGGCTCTCCCGGCGCGGCACCACCCGGTCGGTCATCGAGGCCGTGCGCGTCCACGCCGACGAACGGGGCAGCGGTCTGGGCACCCTGCTCATCGAATGGGCGATCGCCGAGTCGCGCCGCCAGGGATGCCAACTGGTGCAACTGACCTCCGACCGGACCCGCGCCGACGCCCACCGCTTCTACGAGCGGCTCGGCTTCACCGCCTCGCACACCGGGTTCAAGCTGGGACTCTGAAGCCGCTGGACAGGCATCCGGGGTGTCCGGTTTCACGTGAAACGGGACACCCCGGGCGACGGGCGACGGGCGACGGGCGACGGGCGACGACTAGCGGACTCCCCGCCACCCCTCGGTGTCGACGCCGCCCGGCACCGAGGTCCCGTCGTCGTACGGCTGGCGGGTGAACACGAAGGACCCGAGGTCCAGATGGCTCACGGACCCGTCCTCGCGCCGCACGGGCCGCAGCGTCTCCCCGGCGTAGTAGCCCTCCAGCCCGGTCCAGGTGCCGTCCCCGGCCGCCCGGAAGCGCGAGCGGCGGCCGGTGCCCGACAGGGGTTCCAGGGCGACGGCCCCGTCGGGCAGCAGGCGCAGCGCGAAGGCCTGCGTTCCCCAGTACCACTGCCCCGCCAGCTCCAGCACCGCCGTGTCGACCTCCGGCAGGGGACGCCACGGCTCGGGGATGCGCGGCTCCGCCTCGGCGACGATCCTCACGAGTTCGGCGCCCACCGCGGCGGGCAGCGGCCCCGAGGTGCAGTTGGCCAGCACCACCGCCGCCACGTCGTCCTCGATTCCGATGCTCAGGTTGGCGACGAAGCCGGGCAGGGAACCCGAGTGCCCCACGAGCAGCCGTCCGCTCCAGGCGTGGATCTGGAGGCCGAGCCCGTACGACGAGGTGTCCACGAGATCGCCGATCTCGGCGGGGGCCGCCGGGGTACGCATCTCCCGGACGCTCTCCGCGCTCAGCACCCTGTCGTCCCCGTGTGCCAGGAAGACGGCGAACCGGGCGAGGTCGGCGGTGGTGGACCAGAGCTGGCCGGCCGGGGCCATCCGGCCCAGGTCCTCAACGGGCTCGGCCAGCAGCGCATCGGCCCAGGGGTGCACCGCCCAGCCGTCGGCATACGGCGCCGACGGCTTCCCGGCCGTACGGTCCAGGCCCAGCGGAATCAGCACCTCCTGCCGCAGCACGTCCTCCCAGGGCGCACCGCGCAGCTTCTCGATCAGCGCGCCGAGCAGGGTGTAGCCGGGGTTGGAGTAGTGGTGCCGACGGCCCACCGGGTGCAGCAGGGGGCGTTCGCCGAGCACGTCCGCCAGTTCGGGACGGAGGGTTCCGGGCGTGCGCTCCCACCAGGGTCCGGGCGACTCCGCGGCGAGCCCTCCGGTGTGCGCGAGCAGGTCCGCGACGGTGGCGCGGCCGGCGCCGGTGCCGGGCAGGTGCTTCTCCAGCGGGTCACCGAGGTCGAGCAGGCCCTCGTCGCGCAGCCGCAGCACCTGGACGGCGGTGAAGGGCTTGGTGATGGAACCGATCCGGTACTGCGTGTTCTCGTCCGGGGCCGGCCCGCTCATCGCGCTCCGCGCACCGTGCCACACGGCCCGCCCGCCCCGGACGACCGCCGCGGCCAGCGAGGGGGCCCGTCCTTCGGCCTGGGCGACAGCGATCCGGTGCAGCAGCGCCCGTCGGGTGCCGGGGAGCAGCTCTTCCTGAGGTGAGGTCATGCCCTCAGTCCACCCGGAGGGGTCCCGCCCTGTCGAGCGCATTCACCCGCATTGGCCGGTTCCCCGGGCCGCTCCGGGAAGGCGCCCCGCGGCGGTGTGCGGGCCTCCCCGGCCCGGTCCGTGACACGGTCCGCCGACCCGGCGTCCCGCGACGCGCCTCCGCCGGTGCCGGAAAGGGCCCCTGATCACCGCGTTCGAGCCGACCGAACCGCGGTCGGCAGCAGGGCCACCGCGGCCCGCGGGCGCCCGCTCAGGTCTGGGCCATGTCCACGAAGCGGGAGTAGTGGCCCTGGAAGGCCACCGTGATCGTGGCCGTCGGGCCGTTCCGGTGCTTGGCCACGATCAGGTCCGCCTCGCCCGCGCGGGGCGACTCCTTCTCGTACGCGTCCTCGCGGTGGAGCAGGATGACCATGTCGGCGTCCTGCTCGATGGAGCCGGACTCACGCAGGTCGGAGACCATCGGCTTCTTGTCGGTGCGCTGCTCGGGGCCACGGTTGAGCTGGGAGAGCGCGATGACCGGCACCTCCAGTTCCTTGGCCAGGAGCTTGAGGTTGCGGGACATGTCCGAGACCTCCTGCTGGCGGCTCTCGGCGCGCTTGGAACCGCCGGACTGCATGAGCTGGAGGTAGTCGATGACGACCAGTTTGAGGTCGTTGCGCTGCTTGAGACGGCGGCACTTGGCGCGGATCTCCATCATCGACAGGTTCGGGGAGTCGTCGATGTAGAGCGGGGCGGCCGAGACGTCCGGCATGCGGCGGGCCAGCCGGGTCCAGTCGTCGTCGGTCATGGTCCCGGACCGCATGTGATGGAGCGCGACCCGCGCCTCGGCGGACAGCAGCCGCATCGCGATCTCGTTGCGGCCCATCTCCAGCGAGAAGATGACGCTGGGCAGGTTGTTCTTGATCGAGGCCGCCCGCGCGAAGTCCAGCGCGAGCGTCGACTTGCCCATCGCGGGACGGGCGGCGATGACGATCATCTGCCCGGGGTGCAGACCGTTGGTGAGGGAGTCGAAGTCGGTGAAGCCGGTCGGCACGCCGGTCATCTCGCCGCTGCGCGAGCCGATGGCCTCGATCTCGTCGAGCGCGCCCTCCATGATGTCGCCGAGCGGCAGATAGTCCTCGCTGGTGCGCTGCTCGGTGACGGCGTAGATCTCGGCCTGGGCCCGGTTGACGATCTCGTCGACGTCGTCGTCGCCCGCGTATCCCATCTGCGTGATCCGGGTGCCGGCCTCGACCAGGCGGCGCAGCACGGCGCGCTCGTGCACGATCTCCGCGTAGTAGGCGGCGTTCGCGGCCGTCGGCACGGTCTGGACGAGGGTGTGCAGGTAGGAGGCGCCGCCGACCTTGTTGATCTCGCCGCGCTTGGTCAGCTCCGCGGCGATGGTGATGGGATCGGCCGGCTCACCCTTGGCGTAGACGTCCAGGACGGCCTGGTAGATCGTCTCGTGGGCCGGCTTGTAGAAGTCGTGGCCCTTGAGGATCTCGACAACGTCGGCGATGGCGTCCTTGGACAGCAGCATGCCGCCGAGGACCGACTGCTCGGCCTCCAGGTCCTGCGGCGGAACACGCTCGAAGGAGGAGCCCCCGTCGTCCCAGGCCCCGGTGTCCCGGCCGTGCTCCTGCCGCTCGTCGCGGCTCCGGCCGCTGTCGCCGCGGCGGCGGGAGGCGGGCAGACGATCACTGGGACCGCTGTCGGCCCACGGGTCGTCCAAGGGCTCGGAAATGCTCACCGAGCCACCTCCTCCCGTCCGCCGAGCGGACCTCGCCGTGCCCCTCAGTTCTACGGCACGGCACTGACAAATAAGACGCCCAACTCCGGCTCTGGCGCGTCGGTTTTATGACGGTTTCACCAACCGGCGGACGGAGCGGGCGCCGCACCACCGTAGGCCCGTGGGCAGCGTCAGCCAATCTGGTTATCCACAGGCCATGTGGACGACGGGCCAGATGCTGTGGAGAACTCCGTGAAACCTGTGCACGAGCCGGTGGACAGCCCTGTGAACAAGCACTCGACCCCGTCAAGAGAACCATCTTGACCTGCATGTTTCCGATCCACGGGCTGTGCAGAAGAAAAACTTTCCCGACCGGATCAAGATCATGTCGAACGGTGCGCAGCGCGGAGCGCGACGAGCCATAAAGTAAGGGGCTCTATTCCTTTGCATCTCTTACCTGTGGACGATTAGATTGGTGCGCATGACCCAGGCCCCCGCGCACCCCCGGTCCGTCCGGCGCCGGCACGACCGAGAGATCGTCGCGCTGGCCGTGCCCGCCTTCGGCGCACTCGTCGCCGAGCCCCTTTTCGTCATGGCCGACAGCGCGATCGTCGGCCATCTCGGCACCGCCCAGCTCGCCGGGCTCGGCATCGCCTCCGCGCTCCTGATGACCGCCGTCAGCGTCTTCGTCTTCCTCGCCTACGCCACCACCGCGGCCGTCGCCCGGCGGGTGGGCGCGGGCGATCTGCCGTCCGCCATCCGCCAGGGCATGGACGGGATCTGGCTGGCCCTGCTGCTCGGTACCGCCGTCATCGCCGTCGTCCTGCCCACCGCCCCGTTCCTCGTGGACCTCTTCGGCGCCTCCGACACCGCGGCCCCCTACGCCACCACCTACCTCAGGATCTCGGCCCTCGGCATCCCGGCCATGCTGGTCGTGCTCGCGGCGACCGGTGTCCTGCGCGGCCTGCAGAACACCAGGACCCCGCTCTACGTGGCCATCGCCGGATTCGTCGCCAACGCCGTCCTCAATGTCGCCCTGGTCTACGGCGCCGGTCTCGGCATCGCCGGTTCCGCCTGGGGCACGGTCATCGCCCAGTGCGGCATGGCCGCCGTCTACCTCGGGGTGGTCATCCGCGGAGCGCGCAGGCACGGTGCCTCGTTGCGCCCGGACGCCGCCGGCATCAGGGCCTCCGCACAGGCGGGTGTTCCCCTGCTGGTCCGTACCCTCTCGCTCCGCGCGATCCTGATGATCACCACGGCCATGGCCGCCCGCCTGGGCGACGCCGATATCGCGGCGCACCAGATCATCCTCTCCCTGTGGAGCCTGCTCGCCTTCGCCCTGGACGCCATCGCCATCGCCGGGCAGGCCATCATCGGGCGCCATCTGGGCGCCGGTGACGCCCGGGGGGCGCGCGACGTGTGCCGAAGGATGGTCGAGTGGGGCATCGCGGTCGGCATCGCGCTCGGAGTGCTCGTCGTGCTCTCCCGCCCCGCGCTGCTCCCCCTGTTCACGGGCGACTCCTCGGTCAGGGAAGCCGCCCTGCCCGCCCTGGTGATCGTCGCGCTCACCCAGCCGATCTGCGGAGTGGTCTTCGTCCTGGACGGCGTACTGATGGGCGCGGGCGACGGCCCCTATCTCGCCTGGGCGATGCTGCTCACCCTGGCGGTCTTCGCCCCCGTGGCGCTGCTGATACCGACCCTGGGCGGCGGGCTGACCGCCCTGTGGGCCGCCATGACGCTGATGATGACCGTTCGGATGCTGACCCTGTGGCTGCGCACCCGCTCGGGCCGCTGGGTGGTCACCGGCGCCTCCCGCTGACCGGCCCACCGCACTCCGACGCCGTACGCCCCGGGGCGCGGCTCATGTCGAGGGTCGCGGCGTCGTTTCCACCGTACGTTTCACGTGAAACACGGCTCCACGCGAAGGGGGCCGCACCCCGGCAGGGATGCGGCCCCCTCTGTCCGCGTCAGCCCTCTCGCGTCAGCGAGAGCACGCCTCAGGCGGAGACGACCTCGATGCTGACCTTGGCGTCAACCTCGGGGTGCAGACGGACGAACGTCTCGTAGGCACCCAGGGTCTTGATCGGCGAGCCCAGCTCGATGCGGCGCTTGTCGACCTCGGGGCCACCGGCGGCCTTGATCGCCGAAGCGACGTCGGCCGGGGTGACGGAACCGAAGAGACGACCGGCGTCGCCGGAGCGGACGGCCAGACGGACCTTGACACCCTCGAGCTGGGCCTTCACCTGGTTGGCCTGCTCGATGGTCTGGATCTCGTGGATCTTGCGGGCGCGGCGGATCTGCGCCACGTCCTTCTCGCCACCCTTGGTCCAGCGGATCGCGAACTTCCGCGGGATCAGGTAGTTGCGCGCGTAGCCGTCCTTGACGTCGACGACATCGCCGGCGGCGCCGAGGCCGGAGACCTCGTGGGTGAGGATGATCTTCATGATTCGGTCACCCTTCCCTTATCGCGCGGTGGACGTGTAGGGCAGCAGCGCCATCTCACGGCTGTTCTTGACGGCCGTGGCGACGTCACGCTGGTGCTGCGTGCAGTTGCCGGTCACGCGGCGGGCACGGATCTTGCCGCGGTCGGAAATGAACTTCCGCAGCATGTTCGTGTCCTTGTAGTCCACGTACGTGACCTTGTCCTTGCAGAAAGCGCAGACCTTCTTCTTCGGCTTGCGCACAGGCGGCTTCGCCATGGTGTATCTCCTGTGTGATCAAGAAGTGTGGGGTACGGCCCGCCTAGAAGGGGGGCTCGTCCGAGTAGCCGCCGCCACCGCCACCGCCGCCGGAGTTTCCACCCCAGCCACCGCCGCCCTGGTTGCCACCGGCGGGAGCGCCGGTCGCCCACGGGTCGTCGGCCGGTGCGCCGCCGCCCTGCTGGCCGCCGCCGGGGCCGCCGCCCCAGCCGCCGCCACCCTGGCCGCCGCCGCCACCGCCACCGCCGTAGCCGCCCTGGCCACCGCGGCCCGAGGTCTTGGTGACCTTGGCCGTGGCGTTGCGGAGGCTGGCGCCGACCTCGTCGACGTCCAGCTCGTAGACCGTGCGCTTGACGCCCTCACGGTCCTCGTAGGACCGCTGCTTCAGCCGGCCCTGCACGATGACGCGCATGCCTCGCTGGAGCGACTCGGCGACGTTCTCCGCCGCCTGGCGCCAGACCGAGCAGGTCAGGAAAAGGCTCTCGCCGTCCTTCCACTCGTTCGTCTGGCGGTCGAAGGTGCGGGGGGTCGACGCGACACGGAACTTCGCGACGGCCGCACCGGACGGGGTGAAGCGCAGCTCGGGGTCGTCGACAAGATTGCCGACGACCGTGATGACGGTCTCGCCTGCCATAAGGGAACCTCTCGGCGGGTTTGCTGCTGGCTGCTGGTACTGCTACTCGGATCCCGGGACCGACTGAGCCAGGGGGCTCAGTGGTTCTCGGGACGGAGGACCTTGGTCCGGAGGACCGACTCGTTCAGGTTCATCTGGCGGTCGAGCTCCTTGACGACCGCAGGCTCGGCCTGCAGGTCGATGACCGAGTAGATGCCCTCGGGCTTCTTCTTGATCTCGTACGAGAGACGACGACGGCCCCAGGTGTCGACCTTCTCGACCTTTCCGCCGCCGTCACGGACGACAGAGAGGAAGTTCTCGATCAGCGGGGAGACAGCACGCTCCTCGAGATCGGGGTCGAGGATGACCATCACCTCGTAGTGACGCATGTGGAACCCACCTCCTTTGGACTCAGCGGCCACGGTCGTTCCGTGGCAGGAGGGTTGCGATGCGTAGCACCGGTATCTGCGATTGAACCAGGCCCCACTGACAACGGGCCCTCTCCGAGGAGCGGCCCGGTCGCGGCTGGAAGCAGACACCAGTGCAGAAGGTACAGAGTACCCGCCCACCGCCCTCCGGTTGAAATCAGCCGGTGAGGGGGCGCAATCTGTACTGACCGGATGTGAAGGGCCACGACGCACTGCCTTCGGCAGGAGGTTCCCCATGGCACAGATCATGCGACCCGCCAAGCCCCGGACCGGGATCCTGGCCACCGACGGCAAGCCGCACCCGCTCCAGGACACCCTGCTGGCCGTGACCCTGGTGCTCGGCGTGCTCTCCCTGGTGACCGCCGGATTCGACAACCTGCACCTCGTCACCTCCTGGGCGGGCCTCGTCGGCATCCTGACCGGCGGATACGGACAGTTCGTCTCCGCGACGACACGGGAACGCTTCGGCCTGGTGGTGGGCCTCGGAGCCTGTGCGCTCGGCTTCTACTTCGGCATGGCGCACGGCGGGCTGTTCGGCGGTGTCATCGGCGGCTGACCGCCGGCCGTCCCTTCCACGGGAACGGCGGCCTCCCCTCCCACGGGAGCCGGCCGCCGTTCCCGTGGGAAAGGGACTATCCCCCCGCACCCGGACGGGGCGCTCAAGGGGCGCAGTAGGCTTCGCGCGTGAGCCGGAGCCCCTGACCCCATGGGGACACACCAGCCCGAGGAGCGCCCCGCATGACCCTGACCCTGAGGACCATCAGCCGCGAGCAGCATCTGGCCCATATCCAGAGCCTGCCGGCCGCGAGTCACATGCAGGTTCCGGCATGGGCCGACGTCAAGGCGGAATGGCGCTCGGAGAACCTCGGCTGGTTCGACGACCGCACCGGCGAGCTGGTCGGCACGGGCCTGGTCCTCTACCGGCAGCTTCCCAAGATCAAGCGGTACCTCGCGTACCTGCCCGAGGGCCCGGTCATCAACTGGTTCGCGCCGAACCTCCAGGACTGGATCGAGCCCATGCTCGCGCACCTGAAGCAGCAGGGCGCCTTCTCGGTGAAGATGGGCCCGCCGGTGATCATCCGGCGCTGGGACGCCGTGTCCATCAAGAAGGGCATCCAGGACCCGGACGTCAAGCGCCTGCGGGACATCGAGGCGGACCACATCGAACCGCGGGCCTTCGAGGTCGCCGACAAGCTGCGCCGCATGGGCTGGCAGCAGGGCGAGGACGGCGGCGCGGGCTTCGGTGACGTGCAGCCCCGCTACATCTTCCAGGTGCCGCTGGCCAACCGCTCCCTGGAAGAGGTCCACAAGAACTTCAACCAGCTCTGGCGCCGCAACATCAAGAAGGCGGAGAAGGCCGGAGTCGAGGTCGTCCAGGGCGGCTACCACGATCTGGAGGAGTGGCAGCGCCTCTACGAGATCACCGCGGTGCGCGACCGCTTCCGCCCGCGCCCGCTGTCGTACTTCCAGCGCATGTGGTCGGCGCTCAACAGCGAGGACCCCAACCGGATGCGCCTGTACTTCGCGCGCCACAACGGGGTGAACCTGTCGGCGGCGACCATGCTGGTCGTCGGCGGGCACGTCTGGTACTCCTACGGCGCCTCCGACAACATCGGCCGCGAGGTCCGCCCCTCGAACGCCATGCAGTGGGCGATGCTCCGCGACTCCTACGCCCTCGGTGCCACCGTCTACGACCTGCGCGGCATCTCCGACTCGCTGGACGAGAACGACCACCTCTTCGGTCTGATCCAGTTCAAGGTCGGCACCGGCGGCCAGGCGGCCGAGTACCTCGGCGAGTGGGACTTCCCGCTGAACAAACTGCTCCACAAGGCCCTCGACATCTACATGTCGCGGCGCTGACCCGCGCCCCGGGCCGCGGGCTCCAGTACCGTCGGAACGGCTGTCGCGGTTCCGCCCCGTTCCTCCCCTCCCCGTTCTCCGCCACACCTCAGCCACGAGAAAGGTCCCAGGTCCGGCCATGGCGCTCACGCTCTACGTCGACACCGCGCGCTGGCGTGCGCACCACAAGCACGTGCAGGAGCAGTTCCCCGGGCTGGTCCCGGTCTGCAAGGGCAACGGTTACGGCTTCGGGCACGAACGCCTGGCGGAGGAGGCCACGCGGCTGGGCTCCGACATCCTCGCCGTCGGCACGACGTACGAGGCCGCCCGGATCAAGGACTTCTTCAGCGGCGACCTGCTGGTGCTGACGCCGTACCGACGCGGTGAGGAGCCGGTGCCGCTGCCCGACCGCGTCGTCCGCTCGGTGTCGTCGGTGGACGGGGTGTACGGCCTGGTGGGTGCGCGCGTGGTCATCGAGGTGATGTCCTCGATGAAGCGGCACGGGGTCGGGGAGCAGGACCTGCCGCAGTTGCACGCCGCCATAGAGAACATCCGCCTGGAGGGCTTCGCCATCCACCTTCCGCTGGACCGCACCGACGGCTCGGACGCCGTCGAGGAGGTCATCGGCTGGATGGACCGGCTGCGCGCGGCCCGGCTGCCGCTGCACACGATGTTCGTCAGCCACCTCAGGGCCGAGGAACTGACCCGGTTGCAGCAGCAGTTCCCGCAGACCCGTTTCCGCGCCCGTATCGGCACCCGGCTGTGGCTGGGGGACCACGAGGCCACCGAGTACCGCGGGGCCGTCCTGGACGTCACGCGGGTGGCGAAGGGCGAGCGCTTCGGCTACCGCCAGCAGAAGGCGGCCTCCGACGGCTTCCTGGTGGTCGCGGCGGGCGGCACCTCCCACGGGGTGGGCCTGGAGGCGCCGAAGGCGCTGCACGGCGTGATGCCGCGGGCCAAGGGGGTCGCCCGGGCCGGTCTGGCCACGGTCAACCGGAACCTCTCGCCGTTCGTCTGGGGCGGCAAGCAGCGCTGGTTCGCGGAACCGCCGCACATGCAGGTCTCGATCCTGTTCGTGCCCGCGGACGCCCCCGAGCCCAAGGTGGGGGACGAACTGGTGGCCCATCTGCGGCACACCACCACGCAGTTCGACCGCCTCGTCGACCGCTGATCACGGGCGGGGCGTCGACCGCCCCGCCCGTCCCGTACGACCACCCGCCGGCGGTTCGCTCAGAGCGAACCGCCGGTTCGTTGTTCCGTGCCCCACTTCACCTGGGGCGCCTCGGGGTCGGCCGCGGACCGGGAGCCACGGGCGAGCGGTCCCAGGACGAAGACGTCCTCGGCCCGGTCGAGCACTCCGCCGGAGGGATCGTCGTCCCCGGACCTGCGGACCGGGTCCCGGTCCGGCAGGAGGATGTCGCGCACGACCATGCCGCACAGGTACAGCGTGCCCAGCAGATGGACGGCGATGGCCCAGTGGTAGCCGTCCGTCGGCAGGCCCTTGTGGGCGTCTCCACTGGTCGTGTACGCGAGGTACATCCAGATGCCCAGGAAGTAGAGGACCTCGCAGGCCTGCCAGATCAGGAAGTCCCGCCACTTCGGCCGGGCCAGCACCGCCAGCGGCACCAGCCACAGGACGTACTGCGGTGAGTAGACCTTGTTGGTGAGGATGAAGGCCGCGACGATGAGGAAGGCGAGCTGGGCGAAGCGCGGGCGCCGGGGCGCGGTCAGCGTGAGCGCGGCGATGCCCCCGCAGCCCGCCAGCATCAGGACGATGGCGAGGGTGTTGACGGATTCGGTGGCGGGTGGGTCGGGGGAATTCTGCACGAGGATCAGCCAGAAGGATCCGAAGTCGACGCCCCGTTCCTGGCTGAAGGTGTAGAACTTCGACCAGCCCTCGAAGGCGAAGATCATCACCGGCAGGTTCACCACCAGCCAGGAGAGGACCGTGCCAGCCAGGGCCGCCCCGTACTCCCGCCATCGGCTCGCCCGCCAGCACAGCACGAGCAGCGGGCCGAGCAGCAGGAAGGGGTAGAGCTTGGCGGCCGTGGCCAGACCCAGCAGCACGCCGAAGGCGAAGGCGTGCCGTCGGGCCCACATCAGCAGGGCGGCGCTCGTCAGGGCCACCGCCAGCAGGTCCCAGTTGATGGTGGCCGTCAGGGCGAGCGCGGGCGCGAGGGCGACCAGCAGGCCGTCCCAGGGCCGTCGGGCGTGGGTACGGGTCACACAGACGGCGATGACGGCGGCGCACGCCATGAGCATTCCGGCGTTGACCATCCAGTACCACTGTTCCTGGTGCTGGATGGTGCCGCTGCCCGTGGTGAGCCAGGCGGCGACCTCCATGAACACACCGGTGAGCACCGGGTACTCAAGGTAGTCCATGTCGCCGGGGAGCTTGTCGAAGTACGGCACCAGCCCATCGGCGAAGCCGCGCCCCTGGTAGAGGTGCGGGATGTCCGAGTAGCACGCGTGCGTGTACTGGGTACTGGCGCCGAAGAACCAGCCGCCGTTGTAGCAGGGGGCCTTCTGGACCAGGCCGAGGACGAACATGCCGATCGCCACGAGCACGATGACCCGGACCGGGGTCCACCAGGACGTCCCGAGCAGGGCCCGGCGTCCGAGGGGACCGCCGATCAGCTCGCTGCCGGCCGCGGCGACCGGGTCTTCCTGGGTCGGGCGCACCGTGTCCGGCTCGTGTGCGCTCGCTGGCGTCGCTTCTGCACTGGGCATGGCCCACATCCTGCCGTACGCGCCCGGATATACGGCGGGGCCGTCGCACCCCGGCGGGTGCGACGGCCCCGTTTCACGTGAAACATGCGGGCGTTTCACGTGAAACGCCCATGACGGGAGAACAGCGGCTATCCGTTGGAGCCGGCGATGAACCCGCCGCCACCGCCACCGTTCTGTCCGCCCCTGACATCATTCTCGTCATCCGTCGGGGTCGGGGTGGGCGAGGACGACTGACCGCCGTCCCAGCCCCCGTTGTCGTTCCCGGTGCTGTCATTGCCACCGTTCCCGCCGTTCCCCCCGTTCCCGTTGTCGCCGCCGTTGCCGTTGTCGCCGCCGTCGGTGCCGTTGCCGCCGTTGGACCCGTTGTGGATGCAGTCCCAGTCCCACTCGACGCAGGTGCTGGTCGGGGTGGGGGACGGCATGGTCTCGGTCTTGGTGGGCGTCGGGGTGGGCGTCGGGCTGGGCTCCTCCTGTGTCGGAGTGGGGGTGGGCGTCGGGCTCGGGGGCGGGGTGTCGTTGAGGATCTCGCCGATGGGCTCGGGCTTCGGGAACCGCTTCTTCGGCTGCCCCTTCAGCGCGTCGTCCATGTAGTCGTGCCAGATCTGGGCCGGGAACGACGCACCGTGGATCTTCTCCTCGCCGCCCGTTCCGTACATCTCCAGGAAGCTGCGGTTCTTGATCTTCTCGTCGTCCGGGTAGCGGAACATGCTGATCGCCGTCGACAGTTGCGGGGTGTAGCCGACGAACCAGGCGGACTTGTTGCCGTCCGTGGTACCCGTCTTGCCCGCCACGTCACGGCCGGGCAGCTGGGCGTTGGTGCCCGTGCCCTCGTCGACCACGGTCTTCAGCACATCCGTGACGTTGTCCGCGACCTTGGAGGTGAAGGCCTGCTCGGTGGTGACCTTGTGCGCGTAGATCGTCCCCTCCTTGCTGGTCACCTTGGTGACGGAGTAGGGGGCGCGCTGCTTGCCGCTGGCGGCGAAGGTCGCGTACGCGCCCGCCATGCGGATCGCGCTCGGCTCCGAGACGCCGATGGAGAAGGAGGGGTATCCGGCGCCCGCCAGACTGCTCTCCAGCAGGCCCGCCTCGACGGCGGTCTGCTTCACCTTGTCCAGACCGACGTCCATGCCGAGCTGCACGAAGGCGGAGTTCACCGACAGCCGCATCGCCTCGCGGAGGTCGACCTTGTAGTCCGGCGGATCTCCGACCGACTCCTTGCCGTCGTTCTCCTGGAACAGCTCCTTGCCCTTCTCGTCCTTCCAGACCGACCCGTCGTAGTTCTTGATCTGGAGGTCGTTCTTGCCGTTGTAGAAGCTCTTCGGCGAGACGAGGGTGCGCTCGTCGAGTCCCTGCGCCTCCCCGAGATCCGGATCGCGCACTCCCCACTTCATCGCCGCGGCCAGCACGAACGGCTTGAACGTCGAACCGACCTGGGCACCCGTCACATCGGCGTTGTTGGTGAAGTGCTTGGTCGCGTCGGCGCCGCCGTAGACGGCCTCGATGGCCCCGGTCTCGGGGTTCACCGAGGCTCCGCCGAACTGGACGTGCGTGTCCAGTTCGGGACGCTTCTCGGGGTCGATCTTCTCCTTGTAGACGCGCTGGACCGCGGCCTCGAGCTGGTCGACCTTCTTCTTGTCGAAGGTCGTGTAGATCGAGTAGCCGCCCTTCTCCAGCTGGTCCCGGGTGACGAGGTCGTTCTTGATCAGCGTCGAGTTGGCCAGGTCGACCAGATAGCCCACCTGCCCGCTGAGCTGGGTGTTCGACCGCGGACGCTGCCAGCGCGGCATCTGCGTGTGCTTCGCCCGCTCCTCGGGGCTCAGGGCGTCGTACTCGACCATCTTGTCCAGCGTGTCCTGCATCTGCCGGAAGGCGCGGGCCGAGTTGGCCTCGGGGGTGGCGGCCGGGTCGATCGAGGTGGCGCCGGCCGGGTCGTAGTACGTCGCGCCCTTGACCATGGCGGCCAGGAAGGCGCACTGGCCGGGGTTCAGGTCGACGGCGTCCGTGTTGAAGTACGCGCGGGCGGCGGCCTGGATCCCGTAGGCACCGCGGCCGTAGTACGTGGAGTTCAGATAGCCCTCGAGGATGTCGTCCTTCTCGACCTCCGCGCCCACCTTGATCGAGACCAGTACCTCCGTGGCCTTGCGGGAGAGGGTCTGCGACTGGTCGTTGAGCATCGCGTTCTTCACGTACTGCTGGGTGATGGTGGAGCCACCCTGCGTGTTGCCGCCCTTGGCCATGTTCACCACGGCGCGCGCGATGCCCTTGGGGTCGATGCCGCTGTCGGTGTAGAAGGTCTTGTTCTCCTGGGCGATGACGGCGTTGCGCATCTCCTTGGGGATCTGGGCGAGGTCGACGATCTGCCGGTTGCGCTCACCGCCCGTGGCGACCATCTGGCTGCCGTCGGCCCAGTAGTAGACGTTGTTCTGGGCCTGCGCGATCTTCTGGACGTCGGGGATGCCCACCATGGCGTAGGCGAGGCCCGCGGCGCCCAGCAGACCGGCCATGAAGCCGATGCACAGGCCGGAGACCAGCTTCCAGGACGGCACCCAGCGCTGCCAGCCGTACCTGTCCTGGCGGGGATAGTCGATCAGCCGCTTCCGGCCGGAGGAGGCGGCGGCGCGGCCGCGGCCGGGCCCGGACGGACCGCCGGGCGCTCTGCGCCGACTGCCTCCACCGCGCTGCGCTGCGCGCCGGGCCTCCGCGCGACCGCCGTAGGGGCGGCCGCCGTCCTCCGGACCGTGCGAACCGGACGGAGACCCTGTGGCGCCTCGCGGAGCCGCGCGGCGGCCGGAAGCCGGGCCGGACGGACCGCGTCGGGCAGCGGCACGTCCGCCTTCCTGCGGCTGCGGCGGTTTGCGACGGTGCTCGCTCATCGGACGACTACTCCTCGGGCAGGCGCACCCCTGCGCGCCTGCAAGCGGCGACTGGTTTCCGGTCCCCCCCGACGTACGGATGCAGCCTCTTCCGCATTCACCCGTACCGCGCCGGGGACAAGGACGTTCCCAGACGTCTCCTGCCTCCCGGTGCTCTGCATGGCGCACAGACTACGCATCGCCAAAACCCCCGAGCTCCGAAGTTCACCTCAAATCAGGCAACTTGCTCACGATGAATCCAGGATGTGATCCCGTTCACTCGTCCTGCCCTTGTCGCGTGCGGAAGGTGGTTCTATCGTCGTGATGTATCGAGTCGATACATCAGAGCGGTATAAGGACGAGAGGAGGCGACGTTGAGCCGGCGTTCCGGCATCCTCGAGTTCGCCGTACTCGGCCTGCTCCGCGAATCCCCGATGCACGGCTATGAGCTGCGCAAACGGCTCAATACATCACTGGGTGTCTTCCGTGCGTTCAGCTACGGGACGCTGTACCCCTGCCTCAAGACGCTGGTCACCAACGGCTGGTTGATCGAGGAGCCGGGGAACATCGGCGAGGCCGCCGCCTCCCTCACGGGGCGACGCGCCAAGATCGTCTATCGGCTGACGGCCGAGGGGAAGGAGCACTTCGAACAGCTCCTCTCCCAGACCGGGCCCGACGCCTACGAGGACGAGACCTTCGCCGCCCGCTTCGCCTTCTTCGGGCAGACCTCCCGCGACGTGCGCATGCGCGTCCTGGAGGGCCGGCGCAGCCGGCTGGAGGAACGCCTGGAGAAGATGCACGCCTCCCTGGCCCGCACCCGCGAGCGTCTCGACGACTACACGCTTGAGCTGCAGCGCCACGGAATGGAGTCCGTGGAACGTGAAGTGCGCTGGCTGAACGAGCTCATCGAGAGCGAGCGGGCGGGACGGGACCTGCGCGGTTCCGCCTCCGAGGGGACCGCTCGGGAGGACACCACATCAGGAGCGACGGGCGTCCTGCCCCGGCCCGGGGACGAACCCCGGCCGGATACGCCCGGCGACACCGCCACGTGAGCGCCCAGTCGGGGCCTCACTCGTACACACAGGGAGCAACCGGAATGGGTTCGGTTCGCGTAGCCATCGTCGGTGTGGGCAACTGCGCCGCATCGCTGGTGCAGGGCGTCGAGTACTACAAGGACGCCGACCCGGCGTCCAAGGTCCCCGGTCTGATGCACGTTCAGTTCGGCGAGTACCACGTCCGTGATGTCGAGTTCGTCGCCGCCTTCGACGTGGACTCCAAGAAGGTCGGTCTGGACCTCGCGGACGCCATCGGCGCCTCCGAGAACAACACCATCAAGATCTGCGACGTCCCGAACACCGGCGTCGAGGTCCAGCGCGGCCACACCCTCGACGGCCTCGGCAAGTACTACCGCGAGACCATCGAGGAGTCCGCCGAGACCCCGGTCGACGTCGTCCAGATCCTCAAGGACCGTCAGGTCGACGTCCTGGTCTGCTACCTGCCCGTCGGCTCCGAGGACGCGGCGAAGTACTACGCCCAGTGCGCCATCGACGCCAAGGTCGCCTTCGTCAACGCCCTCCCGGTCTTCATCGCCGGCACCAAGGAGTGGGCGGACAAGTTCACCGAGGCGGGCGTCCCGATCGTCGGTGACGACATCAAGTCCCAGGTCGGCGCCACCATCACGCACCGCGTCATGGCGAAGCTGTTCGAGGACCGGGGCGTCATCCTGGACCGCACGATGCAGCTCAACGTCGGCGGCAACATGGACTTCAAGAACATGCTGGAGCGCGACCGCCTGGAGTCCAAGAAGATCTCCAAGACCCAGGCCGTCACCTCGCAGATCCCCGACCGGGACCTCGGCGAGAACAACGTCCACATCGGCCCGTCCGACTACGTGGCCTGGCTGGACGACCGCAAGTGGGCGTACGTCCGCCTCGAGGGCCGCGCCTTCGGTGACGTCCCGCTGAACCTGGAGTACAAGCTCGAGGTCTGGGACTCGCCGAACTCGGCCGGCGTCATCATCGACGCGCTGCGCGCCGCGAAGATCGCCAAGGACCGCGGTGTCGGCGGCCCGATCCTGTCGGCGTCGAGCTACTTCATGAAGTCCCCGCCGGTCCAGTACTTCGACGACCAGGCCCGCGAGAACGTCGAGAAGTTCATCAAGGGCGAAGTCGAGCGCTGACCGTCCGGCCGTTCCGGCCGCGCGTGAACTCCGCTGAAGGTCCCTGGGTCGAACGGCCCGGGGACCTTGCGGTATGTGAGGCTGTGCCCCATGGCCGTCGTCCGTGACCTGCGCGTCCTGCTGCGCCTGAAGGGATTCCGGCGCCTGCTCGCCGTCCGCCTGCTCTCCCAGGGAGCCGACGGCGTCTACCAGGTCGCGCTCGCCACCTATGTGGTCTTCTCACCGGAGAAGCAGACGTCGGCCGGGGCCATCGCCTCCGCGATGGCGGTCCTGCTCCTGCCCTACTCCCTGGTGGGCCCGTTCGCCGGCGTCCTCCTGGACCGCTGGCGCCGCCGCCAGGTCTTCCTCCACGGCAACCTGCTGCGC
This sequence comes from Streptomyces sp. SID8352, assembly GCF_009862265.1. Lineage (GTDB taxonomy): Bacteria > Actinomycetota > Actinomycetes > Streptomycetales > Streptomycetaceae > Streptomyces. The sequence goes on from NZ_WWGX01000091.1 coordinate 94,777, forward strand.
GCCGTGCTGGCCTCGGTGACGGCCGCCCTGATGGTGAGCGACGTCCCGGTCTGGCTCTTCTACGTCTCCGCCCTCTGCGTCACAGCCGTCAACCGCTTCGTCCTCGCGGGACTCTCCGCCGCCCTGCCGCGCGTGGTGGACACCGAGCGCCTGGTGATCGCCAACTCCCTCTCCCCGACCGCCGGGACCCTGGCGGCGACCGCGGGTGGTGGCCTGGCCTTCCTTGTACGCCTGCTGGTCTCGGACTCCGACGCCGCCGTGGTGCTCCTGGGCGCCCTGTTGTATCTGTGCGGGGCGCTGGCGGCGCTGCGCATCGCGGTGGACCTGCTGGGTCCCGACCGGCCGCTCGTGCGGCCCCGGCTGGCCTCGTCGCTCGCCGACACCGCTCGGGGACTGGCGGCGGGGGTGCGCCATCTGGCGGAGCCCGCCCGCCGCGAGGCGGCCCGCTCGCTCGTGGCCATGACCCTGATGCGGTTCTGCTACGGCGCCCTGCTGGTGATGCTGCTGATGCTCTGCCGGTACGCCCTGAGCTCCAGTACCAGGGACGGGCTGACGCTGCTGGGGCTGGCGCTGGGTGTCTCGGGGGCGGGCTTCTTCGCGGCCGCGGTGATCACCCCCTGGGCGGCGGGGCGGCGCGGCCCCGGCCACTGGATCATCGTGTGCGCGGCAGCGGCGGCGGTGCTGGTCCCGGTGCTCGGCCTGCCGTTCGCCACCGCTCCTCTGCTCGCCGCGGCGTTCGTCCTGGGGCTGGCCACCCAGGGCGCGAAGATCTCCACCGACACGATCGTGCAGTCCTCGGTCGACGACGCCTTCCGTGGCCGGATCTTCTCCGTTTACGACGTGCTGTTCAATGTCGCCTTCGTCGGCGCCGCCGGCGTCGCCGCCCTGATGCTGCCGCCGGACGGCCGGTCCGTCCCCCTGATCGTGACCATCGCGCTGATCTACGGGGCGATCGCGGTGTTTTTGATGCGCTTTGAGCGCAAGTAAGTGTCACATCAGTGCCACAGAGTCGCCTCGGACCGCGGCGATGTCAGTGAGGACCGATAGCTTACGTGCGTCGTACTCACGCCATGTTCGCGTCATGCACCGCAGTTCGAGGGGGAACCCCAGTGACCACTCCGCCCCAGGGCAATCCATTCGCGCAGGGACAGCCGCAGGCTCCGCAGCAGCCCCATGGGCAGAACCCCTTCGCCCAGGGTCAGCCCGGCTTCCCGCAGCAGCCCGGCCAGCCCGGCTTTCCCCAGCAGGGCGCACCCTTCGGGCCGACCCCGCCGCAGCCGGCCCGGCGCAAGCTCAGCTTCAAGACGATCAAGAACATCGTCATCGTCGTGATCGTCGTCGGAGTCGCCATCGGCGGCTACATAGCCAGCCGCGACGACGCGGACACCGCGAGCGTGGGTGACTGCATGCACCGCGGCAGCACCAACGACAACGACCCCGACCTCGAGGTCGTCGACTGCAACAGCTCGAAGGCCGAGTACGAGGTGATGGCCAAGATCAAGGGCTCCTACAAGACCCAGCTCGTCGCCTCCACCAAGTGCGAGCAGGAGGCCCCCGGATTCCAGTACACCTACAGCCAGACCGGCAGCGGCGACTTCCTGCTCTGCCTGAAGGACCACAAGAAGTAGAACGGGGCCTCGGACACTGCTTCCCGCGCGCCGAAGGGGCGCTGTTTCACGTGAAACACCGTGAAGCGGCGCCCCTTCGTCCATGTCGTGGAGGGTGTGTGTTTCACGTGAAACACACACCCTCCACGGCGTTCCCGCTCCGGAGACTCAGCCCTCCTGCTCGGCCCACCACTCCTTGAGGGCCGCCACCGCCGCCTCGTGCTCCATCGGCCCGTTCTCCAGACGCAGCTCCAGCAGGTGCTTGTACGCCTGCCCCACGGCCGGACCGGGCCGGATGCCGAGGATGCCCATGATCTCGTTACCGTCGAGATCGGGGCGGATCGAGTCCAGCTTCTCCTGCTTCTGGAGGGCGGCGATCCGGTCCTCCAGCCCGTCGTAGGCGCGGGAGAGGGCGGCGGCCTTGCGCTTGTTGCGGGTCGTGCAGTCAGAGCGGGTCAGCTTGTGCAGCCGGCCGAGCAGGGGACCCGCGTCACGGACGTACCGGCGGACCGCGGAATCGGTCCACTCGCCCGTGCCGTAACCGTGGAACCGCAGATGCAGTTCGACCAGCCGCGAGACGTCCTTCACCAGCTCATTGGAGTACTTCAGCGCGGTCATGCGCTTCTTCGTCATCTTGGCCCCGACCATCTCGTGGTGGTGGAACGAGACCCTGCCGTCCTTCTCGAAGCGACGTGTGCGCGGTTTGCCGACATCGTGCAGCAGGGCGGCCAGACGCAGCACCAGATCCGGTCCCTCGCTCTCCAGGGCCATGGCCTGCTCCAGGACGATGAGCGTGTGGTCGTAGACGTCCTTGTGCCGGTGATGCTCGTCCCGCTCCAGCCGCAGGGCCGGCAGCTCGGGCAGAACATGGTCGGCGAGACCGGTGTCCACCAGCAGCGTCAGACCCTTGCGCGGGTGGGCGGAGAGGACGAGCTTGTTCAGCTCGTCCCGGACCCGCTCGGCCGAAACGATCCCGATGCGGCCCGCCATGTCCGTCATGGCCGCCACCACCTCGGGCGCGACGTCGAAATCGAGCTGCGCGGCGAAGCGCGCGGCCCGCATCATCCGCAGCGGGTCGTCCGAGAAGGACTGCTCGGGTGTGCCCGGGGTCCGCAGCACGCGGGCCGCGAGATCGTGCAGTCCCCCGTGCGGGTCGATGAACTCCTTCTCCGGAAGCGCGACCGCCATGGCGTTCACCGTGAAGTCGCGCCGGACCAGATCCTCCTCGATCGAGTCGCCGTAGGAGACCTCCGGCTTGCGCGACGTACGGTCGTACGCCTCGGAGCGGTAGGTGGTGACCTCGATCTGGAAGACCCGCTCGGCGTCACCCACGCGGGCGTTCTTCTGCGCCCCGACCGTGCCGAAGGCGATGCCGACGTCCCAGAGGGCCTCCGCCCAGGGCCGCATGATCTCCAGTATGTCCTGCGGGCGGGCGTCAGTGGTGAAGTCCAGGTCGTTGCCGAGCCGGCCGAGCAACGCGTCCCGGACCGAGCCGCCGACCAGGGCGAGGCTGAACCCGGCCGCCCGGAAGCGGCGGGCGAGGTCGTCGGCGACAGGGGCAACCCGCAACAGTTCGCTCACCGCGCGGTGCTGCACCTGGCTGAGGGCATGGGGCGTGACTTCGTTGGCGTTCGGCACAACAGAACAGGGTACGTGGCCCGGGCGGGCACGGCTTCCGTCCATAGCACACATAGGGGACGGCAGGGCGGATCACCAGAGGTGGCGGACAGCCCCGGATGATCTCCGGCCGCACTCCGTGGCACTTCGGCCCGGCGCACCTCGTTACCATGCGTGGACGCACATTCCGACGACCACTGACGACGACGAGGGACGGGCGAGCGCGTGGCCGAGGCGGCAGTACCCCAGGGGACCAGTCCCTCACCTGCCCTCCGGCTGCTGCGGCGCGGTACGGCACTGCTCGCCGGAGCACCCCTGCTGGCCGGTCTGCTCCAGTTGCCCATCGCCGGCACGGCGCAGGCGGGGCCGCGGGAGGCGGCGGCCGACGCGCGCGGGGTGTCCGTCGCCATCGACTCCCTGACGCCCGCCGTCCCCACGGGCGGGGACACCGTGACCGTCTCCGGCACCGTCACCAACCACGGCAAGCGGCAGATCACCGACGCCCACGTGGGGCTGCGGGTGGGGCCCGGCATCGACACGCGGTCCGGGGTCGACGCGGCGGCCAGGAACAGCACGGACCTCCAGGGCGCCGTCCCGCCGGAGATCGACGACAAGTACACGGAGAAGTTCTCCAAACTGGTGCCGGGCGTCGCGGAGCGCTTCAACATCTCCGTACCGGTCGACAAGCTGAACCTCGACAGGGACGGCGTCTACCAGTTCGCCGTCTCCCTCTCCGGCCAGACCTCGGAACAGCCCTGGGAGCGGATCCTCGGCATCCAGCGGACCTTCCTCCCCTGGCAGCCCGACGCGGCGGACCCCAGAACGAGGACGACGTTCCTCTGGCCGCTGATCTCCACCGTCCACATGTCGGCCCAGACGGGCCCGAACGAGGAGCAGACCCCGGTCTTCCTCGACGACGGCCTGGCCCAGGAGATCTCCCCCGGCGGCCGCCTGAACCAGATGGTTGCCCTGGGCAGGAACCTCGACGTCACCTGGGTCGTCGATCCCGATCTACTGGCCTCCGTCGACGCGATGACGGGCAGCTACCAGGTCCGCCAGGGCGACGAGACCGTCGAGGGCACGCAGCAGGAGGTCGCCAAGCAGTGGCTCGCCGACCTCCAGACCGCGGTGGCGGACAAGGAGGTCGTCGCGCTCCCCTTCGCCGACCCGGACCTGGCCTCCCTCGCCCACGAGGGCACGGACATCACCGGCTCGCTGAGCCAGCTCAAGGACGCTACGGACGTCGTCGCCAACACGGTCGAACCGATCCTCCACGTCACGCCGAACACCGACTTCGCCTGGCCCGTGAACGGTGCCGTCGACGGATCGATCGTCAAGGTCGCCACCTCGGCCGGCGCCGACAAGGTGATCGCCCGCAGCGACAGCCTCCAGGAGACCAACGACCTGCCCTACACCCCGTCCGCGGCCCGCCCCATCGGCGGCGGCACCACCGCGGTCGTCGCGGACGCCCGGCTCTCCACGGCGTTCGAGGGCGACCTGACCAAGGCCTCCGCGTCCACGCTCGCCGTCCAGCGGTTCCTCGCCCAGAGCCTGGCCCTCAACGTGCAGACCGACAAGCAGCGCAGCATCGTCGTCGCCCCGCAGCGGATGCCGACCGGAAGCCAGGCCCGCGCCATGGCAGAGGCGGTCACGGCCCTCCAGGGCAGCACCTGGTCCACACCGCAGAAGCTGGCGGGCGCCGCCGCGGCCAAGCCCGGCCCCGAGGCCACCACCAGGGTCCCGGGCGGCTCCTCCTACCCCAACCCGCTGCGCAAGCGGGAACTCCCGCGCGCGGCGTTCCAGCAGATCGCGCGGACCCAGGGCAAGCTCGACAACTTCGCGGTCGTCCTCTCCCAGGAGTCCCGCGTCGTGACGCCCTTCGGGCGCGCCCTCAACCGCGGCACCTCCGTCTCCTGGCGCGGACGGCCCACCGAGGCGGCCTCCTTCCGCATCGGCGTGGAGACCTACCTCGACGGGCTGACCGGGCGGGTCCGGCTCATCGACAAGTCGGAGACCAAGCTCTCCGGCCGCAGCGCCACCATCCCCGTGACCGTGCAGAACAACCTGGTACAGGACGTCGGCCCGCTGGTACTGCGGCTCACCTCGACCAACCCGACCCGGCTGGAGATCGGCGGCGCCGCCTTCCAGGAGCAGCGGGTCGCCGTCTCCGGCGGTCACAGCCAGTCGGTGAAGTTCACCACCTCGGCCAACGCCAACGGCCGGGCCACGGTGATCGCCCAGCTCTACACGCTCGACGGACAGGCGTACGGGGAAGCGGTCACCTTCGACGTGAAGGTCACCGAGATCACGGCCACCGTGATGCTCGTCATCGGCGGCGGCGTCCTGCTGCTCGTCCTCGCCGGCTTCCGGATGTACACCCAGCGCAAGCGGGCCGCCGCCCGTGAGGCCGGACAGGACGGCACCGGCACCTCCGCCGACGAGGGCGACGACGACGGCGTCCCGGCCGGGGAACCCGGCGCCCCGGAGCCGTCCCCCGCGGCCGAGGAGGCCGGCACCACTGGCGACGACCGCGACACGGAGCACGCGCGGGACGCCGAGGAGAACCCGGAGGGCCCCGGCGGACGTCTCCGGAAGGAGTCCGGCGCCGGTGTCCGGGCGGGCGACCACGAGCAGCCGAGTGACCCGGCACCGGACACCGCAGCGGAAAACACCGGCCCGTCCGGCACGGGTGAGAGAGTGGACCGTTGAGGATGTCGTGGCCGGTCGGCCCGGGACGATGAGGTGGGGTAACCATGAACGCGCCGTACGACGGTGACCGCGGTCGGGCCGTGGACGGCACGGGCCGCCCCGGGGACCCGCCACCGCCCGACCACGGCCCCGCGCCGCAGCAGCCCGCGGACACCTACCTCCAGGACGCCTACGCCCAGGACCCCTACCGTTCGCAGGACCTCTCCGCCCAGGACCCGGTCTCCGAGGCCCTCTACGACCGCGCCGCGCATCCCCCGCCGCCCCCCGGCGCCTACGCCGCCCAGGAGCCCCTGTACGGCCACCCGGCGCCGTCGCCGCACGCCCCCGACCCCAGGGTCTGGGCCCGTACGCCGCCACCGGAGCCCGAGGGGCCGACGCAGAACCTGCCGTACGGCGACGACCCCCGCACGACCCGCTTCGTCGGTGTGGACGACCTCGTCACCGGGGCCGGCGCGGAGTACCACGAGCCGGACGCCTTCGCCCACCTCTTCCGCGACCAGCAGCAGGGCGGCGGCCACCCCGCCTACGGGAACCACGCCCCGGTCCCCGCCCCAGCCGCGGCACCCGCGCCGCACTACGGGGGCACCCCGGGCCCGTACGGCGGCCCCGCCGTCCCGGGCGGCTACGCGGCGCCCGGACAGGGTGAGTACGCCGCGCCCGCGCAGGGCGAGTACGCGGCGCCGCACCCGGGCGGCTACGCGGCACCGCCACCGGGGGAGTACGCGGTGGCCGCCGCGCCCGAGGCGGCCGAACCCATCGAGGAACCGCTGCCCGCTCCCACCGCCCCCAGGGGAGGGCGCGCGGGAGGGCTGCTGAAGTCCAGCGCGCTGATGGCCGCGGGCACCATGGTCTCCCGGCTGACCGGGTTCATCCGCTCGGCGCTCATCGTCTCCGCCCTCGGCGTCGGCCTGCTCGGCGACACCTTCCAGGTGGCCTACCAGCTGCCGACGATGATCTACATCCTGACCGTCGGCGGCGGCCTCAACTCGGTGTTCGTCCCCCAGCTGGTGCGCGCCATGAAGGACGACGCCGACGGCGGCGAGGCCTTCGCCAACCGGCTGCTGACGCTCGTCATGGTGGCACTCGGCCTGCTCACCGCCCTGACGATCGTCACGGCGCCGGTGCTGATCAAGCTGCTCTCCGCCCCCGTCGCGAACGATCCGGCCGCCAACGAGGTGGGTATCACCTTCGTCCGCTACTTCCTGCCGTCGATCTTCTTCATGGGCCTCCACGTGGTCATGGGCCAGGTGCTCAACGCCCGCGGCAGGTTCGGCGCGATGATGTGGACCCCGGTCCTCAACAACATCGTCATCATCGTCACCCTCGGCGCGTTCATCTGGGTGTACGGCACCGCGGAGAACTCCGGGATGAAGGTGACCAGCATCCCGCCGGAGGGCGAGCGACTGCTCGGCCTCGGCGTGCTGCTCGGCCTCGTCGTCCAGTCCCTGGCGATGATCCCCTACCTGCGCGAGACCGGCTTCCGGCTGCGGCCGCGCTTCGACTGGAAGGGCCACGGACTCGGCAAGGCGATGACCCTCGCCAAGTGGACGGTCTTCTTCGTGCTCGCCAACCAGGCGGGCGCGATGATCGTCATCCAGCTCTCCACCGCCGCGGGCAAGGCCTCCCCCGTCGACGGCACCGGCTTCGCCGCCTATGCCAACGCCCAGCTCATCTGGGGACTGCCGCAGGCCATCATCACGGTCTCCCTGATGGCCGCCCTACTGCCCCGCATCTCGCGCTCCGCCGCCGAGGAGGACGGCGGCGCGGTCCGGGACGACATCTCCCAGGGCCTGCGCACCACGGCCGTCGCCATCGTGCCGGTCTCCTTCGGCTTCGTCGCCCTCGGCATCCCGATGTGCACCCTGATGTTCGGCTCGTCGGGCACCGGCGAGGCCACCAACATGGGCTTCATGCTGATGGCCTTCGGCCTCGGCCTCATCCCCTACTCGGTGCAGTACGTCGTCCTGCGCGCCTTCTACGCCTACGAGGACACCCGCACCCCCTTCTACAACACGGTCATCGTGGCCACCGTCAACGCGGGCGCCGCGGCCCTCTGCTTCCTGCTCCTCCCGGCCCGCTGGGCCGTGGTCGGCATGGCAGCCGCCTACGGCCTGGCCTACATGGCCGGTGTCGGTGTCGCCTGGCGGAGGCTGCGCAAGCGGCTCGGCGGCGACCTGGACGGATCCCGGGTGCTGCGCACCTACGCCCGGCTCTGCATCGCCTCCGTCCCGGCCGCTCTGATCAGCGGCGCCGCCTGCTACGGCATCACCCGCGTGCTCGGCCAGGGCGCCGTCGGATCGCTCGCCGCTCTGCTGGCCGGCGGGGCGCTCCTGATCGGCGTCTTCTTCGCCGCCGCCCGCCGCATGCGCATCGAGGAGGTCAACTCCCTGGTCGGTATGGTCCGCGGACGCCTGGGACGCTGAAACCGCGGGTAGGCGCACAACCATCGTCCACCGCCGTGTGTCGTGCATAGCGGTGGACTGTGGGCACAATTGGATCGGCGTCGGACCGCGTGCCGCGCAGGTGGAACCGGCGCGCATCGAATGGGGAGGCAGGAACGACGGTGGCGGAACGGAGCACAGCTGCCGTCGACGTGGCAGACAACAGCGGTGAGAAGCCGCTGACCGCACAGGCGGACCAGTCCACGGCCGACGGGGTGGCCAGCAACCGGGAGCGGGACACGGACAGCGACGAGGCACAGCGGAGCACCACCGGCGAGGAGGCCGTCCCGCCTTCGCCCCCCGAGCTGCACAGCGGGCACAAGCTCGCCGGACGTTACCGCCTGGAGGAATGCGTCACCCGCCTGGACGGCTTCAGCAGCTGGCGGGCGGTCGACGAGAAGCTGCGCCGTGCCGTCGGGGTCCACGTCCTCCCGGCCGACCACGCCCGCGCCCGCTCGGTGCTGGCCGCGGCCCGCTCCGCCGCGCTCCTCGGCGACCCGCGCTTCGTCCAGGTCCTCGACGCGGTCGAGGAGAACAACCTCGTCTACGTCGTCCACGAGTGGCTTCCCGACGCCACCGAACTGACCGCCCTCCTCGCCGCCGGCCCGCTGGAGGTGTACGACGCCTACCAGATGGTCAGCCAGGTCTCCTCCGCCATGGCCGCCGCACACCGCGAGGGCCTCGCACATCTGCGTCTGAGCCCCAACGCCGTGCTGCGCACCTCGACCGGCCAGTGGCGCATCCGGGGGCTCGCCGTCAACGCCGCACTCCGCGGCATCGCCTCGGACACCCCCCAGCGCGCCGACACCGAGGCCATCGGCGCCCTGCTCTACGCCTCCCTCACCCAGCGCTGGCCGTACGAGAACGACGCCTACGGCCTGTCCGGCCTGCCCAAGGACCTCGGACTGATCCCCCCCGACCAGGTGCGGGCCGGCGTCCACCGAGGACTGTCCGAGCTGGCCACGCGCGCGCTCGCCAACGACGGCGCCACCGCCTCGCGCCATGAGTCCCCGTGCACCACGCCGGAGGAGCTGGTGAAGGCGATCGGCGAGATGCCCCGCATCCGCCCGCCGGAGCCCGCCTTCACCGCCCCGCCGGCGTACCAGCGCACGACCTACCAGCAGGGCCCGTACGGCCGCCCGGCGCCGCACCCTGGGATCACCCAGCCGGTGCCGACCCCGCCGCCCCCGTTGCAGAGCCGCACCGGCAAGGCCCTGAAGTGGGCCGTCTCCGCGCTGCTGATCGCCGCCCTGGGCCTGGGAAGCTGGCAGCTCGCCGACGCGCTCATGGAACGCGGCGGCAAGACCGACGACCAGAACCAGACCCAGACGACCGAGGGCGGCAACAAGGGCGGCGAGAAGCCCAAGCCAGCCACACCCCTCAAGATCCACGACGCCGTCGAGTACTACCCCGACGGCAAGCCCCAGCACGCCAACGACGTGGGGCTCAGCTACGACGGCGACCCCTCCACGTACTGGCGCACCTACTCCTACAACGAGGGACCCGAACTGGCGCCCTACAAGCAGGGCGTGGGCATCATGTACGACCTCGGCGCCGTCCGGAACGTCTCGTCCGCCTCGATAGGGCTGTTCTACGGCGGTGCCCGCACCACGGCCCACCTGTACGCGGCCGACTCCCTCTCATCCTCCGCACCGCTCGGCTCCATGAAGGAGATCGGGCAGGTCTCGACGTCCGGACAGGTACTGGAGTTCTCCGCCGAGCGCGCGGTGAAGACCCGCTACGTGCTGGTGTGGATCACCTCCGCGCCGTACTCGGGGCGGGACGAGTACAGCGGCGCCGGATACAAGCAGGCGATCACCGAAGTGCGGTTCAAGGGCTGACGACGCGACGGGGGGTGGGGCGTCCCGATGGGGGAGAATCCCGGGGATCCCGCGGCATCGGACGAGACGCTGCTGGAGCGGCACGTCGCCGGTGACCCGGACGCATTCGGCGAACTGGTACGGCGCCACCGCGACCGGCTCTGGGCCGTCGCCCTGCGGACGCTGGGGGACCGCGAGGAGGCCGCCGACGCCGTGCAGGACGCCCTTGTCTCGGCGTACCGGGCCGCAGGCAGCTTCCGCGGACAGGCGGCGGTCACCACCTGGCTGCACAGGATCACGGTGAACGCCTGCCTGGACCGCGCCCGCAAGGCCGCCTCCCGGAGAACGGCCCCGGTCGACGACGCCGAGCGGCTGGACCGGCTGCTGGAGCCCCATGAGTCCGCCTCGGCGCCCGCCGAGCGCAAGGACCTCCACCGCGAACTGCTGGAAGCGCTGGACACCCTGCCCGCCGACCAGCGGGCCGCCCTGGTCCTGGTCGACATGCAGGCCTATCCGGTGGCGGAGGCCGCCCGCATCCTCGACGCTCCGGTCGGCACCATCAAGAGCCGCTGCGCCCGTGGCAGGGCCCGCCTCCTCCCCCTGCTCACCCATCTCCGCCCCGGCCGCCGCGACGAGGGCGGGGCGGACAAGCAGGACGGGAGGACCGGCACGGGACGGAACCGGACCCGAGGGGCATCCGTCCCACCGGCAGCGGGACCCAGCGATCCAGCCACGGTGAAGGGCGGAGGTGGACGAGCGTGACATCGTCGACGGCGGACATGGCCGGGCACCCGGACATCACCGAGATCTCAGATCTCACCGAGGGTCTGCTCCCTCCGGCCAGGAGCGAAGACATCCGGCGGCATCTGGAGGAGTGCGCGCCCTGCACGGACCTCCACGCCTCGCTGGAGGAGATCCGGGAGCTGATGGGGAACCTCCCGACCCCCTCCGCGATGCCGGACGACGTTGCCGACCGCATCGATGCCGCTCTCGCCGCGGAGGCGGAAGGTCCCTCCGGGGACACCCATGACCGCGTCCGCGTTTCACGTGAAACATCGCCTGTGTCCGACCGGCCCTCGGGAGGCGCACGCTCCTCGACCACGGGGCCGGGCCGCAAGGGCAGCGGAAGTCCCCGGGACCGGAGGCGGGGCGGACCCCGCCGGATCGCCGTCCTGGGAGCGGTGGCCGCCGTCGCGGCCCTGGGGCTGGGCTCCGTGATCGTGACCTCCCTCAGCGGCAACGACGACCCCGGTACCACGGCCCACGCCAAGCGGGCCGCCGCTGTCGAGAGCTTCTCCGAGGAGGGACTCCAGGAGCAGGTCACCGCGCTGCTGGCAGGGACCGCGGGCCCATCCGCCACGCCACGCACCTTCGGTGCCGAGTCCGGGGCCGGCGAGAAGAACCGTCTCCTGAGGGAGCCGGCGCTCCCCGGGTGCGTACAACAGGGGATCGGCCGCGACGACGCGGTGCTGGCGACCGAGGATGGCGTCTACCAGGGAAGGCGTGCCATGCTCGTGGTACTGCCCGACCGCACCGACGACCGCAGGGTCACCGCCTACCTCGTCGAGTCGACGTGTGTGGACCAGCCGTCCATGAACAGGGCAAAGGTGCTGTTCACGCGCTCCTACGCCCGACCCTGAGCCACCGCTCTCATCCCTTCGCATGATGCGCCCCGCCACAGCGGGAATAGCGCGCCCCTTAATATCCGTTGGGTCGGATGGGAGCTGAGGAGATGAGCCCCGCCCGGCCCTGTAAGAAGCTGTCCAGAGACGAGGAATGAAGCCGTGAGCGACGTCCGAAACGTGATCATCATCGGCTCCGGCCCCGCCGGCTACACGGCGGCGCTCTACACCGCGCGCGCGTCGCTGAAGCCGCTGGTGTTCGAGGGCGCCGTCACCGCAGGCGGTGCGCTGATGAACACCACCGATGTGGAGAACTTCCCGGGCTTCCAGAACGGCATCATGGGCCCGGAGCTCATGGACAACATGCGCGCCCAGTCGGAGCGCTTCGGCGCCGAGCTCATCCCGGACGACATCGTCTCCGTCGACCTGTCCGGTGAGATCAAGACCGTCACCGACACCGCCGGTACGGTTCACCGCGCCAAGGCGGTCATCGTCGCCACCGGTTCCCAGCACCGCAAGCTCGGCCTGCCGAACGAGGACGCCCTCTCCGGTCGTGGCGTCTCCTGGTGCGCGACCTGTGACGGCTTCTTCTTCAAGGACCAGGACATCGCCGTGATCGGCGGTGGCGACACCGCGATGGAGGAGGCGACCTTCCTCTCCCGCTTCGCCAAGTCCGTCACGATCGTCCACCGCCGCGACACCCTGCGCGCCTCCAAGGCGATGCAGGAGCGCGCCTTCGCCGACCCGAAGATCTCCTTCGCCTGGGACAGCGAGATCGCCGAGGTCGTCGGCGACCAGAAGCTGGCCGGGCTGAAGCTGCGCAACATCAAGACCGGCGAGCTCTCCGACCTGGCCGTGACCGGCCTCTTCATCGCCATCGGTCACGACCCCCGCACCGAGCTCTTCAAGGGCCAGCTCGACCTGGACCCGGAGGGCTACCTCAAGGTCGACGCCCCGTCGACCCGCACCAGTGTGACCGGTGTCTTCGGCGCCGGCGACGTGGTCGACCACACGTACCGCCAGGCGATCACCGCAGCCGGTACCGGCTGTTCCGCGGCCCTCGACGCCGAGCGCTTCCTTGCCGCGCTCAGCGACGAGGACCAGGCAGAGCCCGAGAAGACTGCGGTCTGACCCCTATCCACACATCCATAAGTGAGGAGCCCGCTGTGGCCGGCACCCTGAAGAACGTCACCGACGACACATTCGATGAGGATGTCCTCAAGAGCGACAAGCCCGTTCTGGTGGACTTCTGGGCCGCGTGGTGCGGTCCGTGCCGTCAGATCGCGCCGTCACTGGAGGCCATCGCGGCCGAGTACGGCGAGAAGATCGAGATCGTCAAGCTGAACATCGATGAGAACCCGGCCACGGCTGCCAAGTACGGCGTCATGTCCATCCCGACCCTGAACGTCTACCAGGGCGGCGAGGTCGCCAAGACCATCGTCGGTGCCAAGCCGAAGGCCGCGATCGTCCGCGACCTTGAGGACTTCATCGCCGACTGATGTTTCACGTGAAACACGCATGGGCCGTCCCGGAAGGGGCGGCCCATGCGGCGTTACTGAGGGCTCCCGGCATCACAGCGGCCGGAGCACCGGATCCTTCTGAACGGCACCGAGAAGCCGGTCCAGTGCCATCTCCACGTCTTCCTTCCACGACAGTGTGGACCGGAGCTCCAGCCGGAGCCGGGGATGGTTCGTATGGGGCCGCACCGTCTTGAAGCCCACGGCCAGCAGATGATCCGTCGGCAGCATGCAGGCAGGTTCCTTCCAGTGGGTGTCCCCGAAGGCCTCGATGGCTTTGACACCCCGCCGCAGCAGATCCTTGGCGACGGTCTGCACCATCACCCGGCCGAGCCCCTGTCCCCGGTAGGCGGGCAGCAGGAAGGCCGTGATCAGTTGCACCGCGTCGGAGGCGACCGGGCTCGTGGGAAAAGCCGCCGAACGGGGAACGTAGGCGGGTGGCGCGTAGAGCACGAAGCCCACAGGCACGTCGTCGATCCGCACCACCCGGCCGCAGGAGCCCCAGTCCAGCAGTACGGCCGAGATCCAGGACTCCTTCTCCCGGGCCGCCCTGCCCTCCCTCACCGCGGCTTCGCCCCTGACCGGGTCCAGTTCCCAGAAGACGCATGTGCGGCAGCGCTGGGGGAGATCCTGAAGGTTGTCCAGCGTGAGCGGTACGAGCCGACGCCCCATGAAGGCTGTTCCTCGCTTCCTTCGCCCGCGGCTTCGCGGGCCGCTGTCAGAGCGCTCCGTTCCCCAAGCAGGCTGCCGATGAACCCGCCGAGCGCGCCCAGTCCCAGCCCTCCGCCGATCAGAGCGATACGGCTCATGGTCCGCATGTCCCCTGTCTCCTTCTCAGAGGTACCCGCTTCTCAGAGGTACGGCCGGATGGTGGCGCCACCTTCCAGCATCGTAACCACGCCGGGATGGCCTCAACACCGACCCGAAGCAAAGGGCGGACCGTGTTCCGGTCATCACCGGTACGGTCCGCCCTCTGCGCGTGGGTCAGTCTCGGGTCACTCTTCGGAGCCCTTCTCCGGGACGTCGTGCAGACCCTTCTGGAGCACCGGTCCCTCACCGGGGGCGAGGCTGCCGAGGATCCGCTCCAGATCCTCCATGGAGGCGAACTCCACAGTGATCTTGCCCTTCTTCTGTCCCAGATCGACCTTCACCCGGGTCTCGAAGCGGTCCGAGAGCCGCGTCGCCAGATCGGACAGCGCCGGGGAGACCAGTGAGCCGGCCCGGGGCCCCTTGGACCGCTGCGGCTTCGGGGAACGGGAGCCCATCAGGGTCACGATCTCCTCGACCGCCCGCACCGAGAGCCCCTCGGCCACGATCCGATGGGCCAGCCGGTCCTGCTCCTCCGAGTCCTCGACCGAGAGCAGCGCCCGCGCGTGCCCGGCGGAGAGGACTCCGGCGGCGACGCGGTTCTGCACCTTCGGGGACAGCTTCAGCAGACGCAGAGTGTTGGAGACCTGGGGGCGGGAACGCCCGATGCGGTCCGCGAGCTGGTCATGGGTGCAGCTGAAGTCCCTCAGCAACTGGTCGTAGGCGGCTGCCTCTTCCAGCGGATTGAGCTGCGCGCGGTGCAGGTTCTCCAGCAGCGCGTCGAGGAGAAGCTTCTCGTCCTCGGTGGCCCGGACGATCGCCGGGATCGCCTCCAGACCCGCCTGCCGGCTCGCCCGCAGACGGCGCTCACCCATGATGAGTTCGTAGTGGGCCGGGCCCACCTGACGAACGACGACCGGCTGGAGAAGGCCGACCTCCTTGATGGAGGTGACCAGTTCGGCCAGGGCGTCATCGTCGAACACCACACGCGGCTGCCGCGGGTTCGGCCTGATGGCGTCGAGCGGGATCTCGGCGAAGTGGGCGCCCAGCGGAGCCGTGGGTGCCCCGACCCCGGCTCCCTCTGTTTCACGTGAAACAGAGGGAAGCGTCGTCACCTTCGCGGCAGCCACTCCCCGTTCGTGGGGAAGGACGGGCACTCCCGTGGCGGATCCCGCGTTCCCCAGCGCGGCCGAGGCCACGGACTTCTCGGTCGGGGCGGCAGGGATCAGTGCGCCAAGACCTCGGCCCAGCCCCCTTCGTCGCTCACTCACTGGATCCCCTCCACCGTGTTCGGGTCGTTCTGGGCGTGGGCCGGATCATAGGCGACCGCGACGCCCCTCAGCGCGATCTCGCGTGCCGCCTCCAGATAGGAGAGGGCTCCGCTCGATCCTGGATCGTAGGTCAGTACCGTCTGCCCATAGCTCGGCGCCTCGGAGATGCGGACCGAGCGGGGAATGCTCGTCCTCAGGACCTCCTCGCCGAAGTGGGTGCGGACCTCCTCGGCGACCTGGGAGGCCAGTCGGGTCCGGCCGTCATACATGGTGAGCAGGATCGTCGACACATGCAGCGTGGGGTTGAGATGCCCCCGGACCAGATCGACATTGCGCAGAAGCTGGCCGAGCCCCTCCAGCGCGTAGTACTCGCACTGGATCGGGATCAGCACCTCCTCTCCGGCGACCAGGGCGTTGACGGTCAGCAGGCCGAGAGAGGGCGGGCAGTCGATGAGGATGTAGTCCAGCGGCTGCTCATACGCCTGGATCGCCCTCTGTAGCCGGCTCTCGCGCGCGACCAGGGAGACCAGCTCGATCTCGGCACCGGCGAGATCGATGGTGGCCGGGGCACAGAAGAGGCCCTCCACATCGGGGACCGGCTGGACGACCTCGGAGAGTGGCCTGCTCTCGACCAGGACGTCGTAGATGGAGGGGACCTCGGCGTGGTGGTCGATACCCAGCGCCGTGGAGGCATTGCCCTGCGGGTCGAGGTCGACGACCAGAACGCGGGCGCCGTGAAGGGCCAGAGAAGCGGCGAGGTTGACGGTGGTCGTGGTCTTGCCCACGCCGCCCTTCTGGTTGGCGACGATGATCACGCGGGTCTGCTCGGGCCGCGGCAGGCCTTCACCAGCCCGGCCCATCGCCTCCACCGCGAGTTGGGCAGCACGACCGATCGGGGTGTCGTCCATGGGCGGCGGTGTTTCACGTGAAACATCCGCTCCCATCGACTCGGTACGGGGACCGGGGACCGGGTCGGTCATCGGTCCCGCGATGTTGGCGTCGGACCGCAAGGATTCACTCTCCTCGACTTCAGGCTCGCAATGAACAGAGCCTCCCATGCCCCCAGGGTCATGAACCAGCGAGGCCCGATCTTCTGTGGAGAAATCCACCTCTGTGGACAACTTCGTGCCCCGCGCGGATGACGAGGGGCCGAAGGAACGGGGTTTCTCTTCGAGGGAGCCGAGAGGCCTTCGGTCACGAGGTTCGGCCGCAGCCCGGCCGCGACCGATGATGCCGTGCAGCAGTGAGCGACGTTTCACGTGAAACACGATGCACAGCCGCTCACCCTGGATAGCCGCGACACTCCGGCACACAGGGGCGGGGGAGCTGGGGTGGAGTACGTCCGCCGGGCGAGGGGCGGCGACCTCACTGGGACCGGGCGGGTCCGCCCCGACACGGCGCGGACCCTGGCGGCGGGGCGGCTCGGCGCTGCCGTGCTTCCCCGACTGCGGCGTACCGCGCGGCTATCCGCGGCGGCGGCGTACCCGTCCCGTCCGGGCCGCCTTGGCACGCTTGGCGGCGAAGCGCACGCCTCCGGGGCTCTCCCCGACCTCGACCCGCACCACGGTGGACCGGGGATCCACGACCCCCTCACCGACATGCAGGATGGAGGTCTCGACGGCACCCAGCTTGCTGAGGGCACTGGACGCGGCCTTCAGCTCCTCCTCGGCCGTGTCCCCCTTGAGCGCCAGCATCTCCCCGTAGGGGCGGAGCAGGGGGATGCCCCAGGTGGCCAGGCGGTCCAGCGGGGCGACCGCGCGGGCCGTCACCACATGGACGGGCGGGATCTTGCCCATGACCTCCTCGGCCCGACCGCGCACCACCGTGACATGGTCCAGGCCGAGCAGCTCCACGACCTCGGTCAGAAAGGTGGTGCGCCGCAGCAGTGGCTCCAGGAGCGTGATCTTCAGATCACCGCGGACGAGCGCGAGAGGGATGCCGGGCAGCCCGGCGCCCGAGCCCACGTCGCAGACCATGACGCCCTCGGGGACGACTTCGGAGAGCACCGCGCAGTTCAGCAGGTGCCGCTCCCACAGGCGGGGGACCTCGCGCGGCCCGATCAGGCCGCGCTGTACTCCCGCCTCGGCGAGCAGCTCCGCGTAGCGGACCGCGTCCGCGTAGCGATCGCCGAACACCTCACGTGCTTGCTCGGGCGCGGGGGGGAGCTCCGCTGCCTCCGTCACGGGGACCGTCCTTCCGTTGCGCACCGGCGCGCCGGGCGTTGATGCCAGAGCCACCAGAACTGTCGGGCTGAGAAAAATCCGGCCCCGCCTGCTCTACAGACGGGGCCGGTCGTGTGCGGGGACCGCGGTCAGGCGGGGAGTACGACGACGAAGCGCTGCGGCTCCTCGCCCTCGGACTCGCTGCGCAGGCCCGCGGCCTTGACCGCGTCGTGCACGACCTTGCGCTCGAACGGGGTCATCGGGTCGAGCCGCACGGCCTCGCCGGTGCTCTTCGCCTCGGCGGCGGCCTTGGCGCCCAGCTCGGAGAGCTCGGCGCGCTTCTGGGCCCGGTATCCGGCGATGTCGAGCATCAGCCGGCTGCGGTCCCCGGTCTCGCGGTGCACGGCCAGGCGCGTCAGCTCCTGCAGCGCCTCCAGCACCTCGCCCTCGCGGCCGACCAGCTTGTGCAGGTCGCGGCCACCGGAGTCGCTGATGATGGAGACGGAGGCGCGGTCGGCCTCGACGTCCATGTCGATGTCACCGTCGAGGTCGGCGATGTCGAGCAGACCCTCCAGGTAGTCCGCGGCGATCTCGCCCTCCTGCTCCAGGCGGGTCAGGGTGTCTGCGCCCTCGGCAGCGGCGGAGGTGGTGCCTTCCGTCACGGGATGGACTCCTTCTTACTTCTTCGACGGGGACTTGGGCCGCTGCGGGCCCTTGCGCTGCCCGGACTGGGCCTTGCTGCGGCCGCCGGCACCGGGCTTCTTGGCCCCGGCGGGCTTGGCGCCCTCCTGGGCGTCGTCCGGCTCGCCGGACTTGGTGAGCGAGGTCTTCGGCTCCGACTCGCCGGGCTTGGCGGACTGGCGCTGGGACTTGCTCTGCCGCTTGGGCTGCTGCCGCTTCGGGGTGCCCGCGGTGACGGTGGTGCCGTCCTCGGTCTCCACCACGGTGCTCGCGTCGCTCTTCACCACGGTGCCGTCGGCCTGGGCCGCGAAGCCCGCCTTGCTGAGACCGTTGATGAACTTGCGCTCGAACTCGTTGCGGTCCCGGCCCTTGGCGACGATGGCCTTCACGATCGCCTTCTCGCCGCGGCCGCGGGTCCTGCCGTGCTCGGTGACGTGCTTGTGCAGGCGCTCCAGGTAGGAGGCCTGGGCCTTGGAACCCGGGGTCGGGTTGTTGTGGATGACGTACATCTGCTGGCCCATGGTCCACACGTTGGTGGTCAGCCAGTAGACGAGGACACCGACGGGGAAGTTGACGCCGAAGACGGCGAACATGACCGGGAAGACGTACATCAGCAGCTTCTGCTGCTGCATGAACGGCGTCTTCACGGTGGTGTCGACGTTCTTCGTCATGAGCTGGCGCTGGGTGAAGAACTGCGACGCCGACATCATGATGATCATGATCGCGGTGACGACCCGGACATCGGTCAGCGAGGCGCTGAGCGCGGTGACGTCGGCCTCGCTGCTGAAGAACTTCGAGGCCAGCGGGGCGCCGAAGATGTGCGCCTTCTGCGCGCTCTCCAGCAGGGGCTGGTCGATCCGGCCGATGGTGTCGTTCGAGGCGATGCCGTTGAGCACGTGGTACAGCGCAAAGAAGAACGGGGACTGCGCCAGGATGGGAAGGCACGAGGAGAGCGGGTTGGTGCCCGTCTCCTTGTACAGCTTCATCATCTCTTCGGACTGACGCTGCTTGTCGTTCTTGTAGCGCTCCTGGATCTTCTTCATCTCCGGCTGGAGCGTCTGCATCGCCCGTGTGGCCTTGATCTGCTTCACGAAGAGCGGGATCAGGCAGATGCGGATCAGGATCACCAGGGACACGATGGACAGGCCCCAGGCCCAGCCGGTGTCAGGTCCGAAGATCGCCCCGTACACCGTGTGGAACTGGACGATGACCCAGGAGACGGGCCAGGTGATGAAACTGAAGAGACTGGCAATCGTGTCCACTAATCATGCTCCTTGGGCATGGGGCGAGGTCTCTGCGGCCGGGCTCGCCGGGTGTTCCCCGTCGGTGGCCGGTTCGGCGGCGGAGGGCCCGCCCCTGCGTGCGCGCCATGCGTCACGCAGCATTTCGTGCCACCGCGGCCGCTTGCGCGGCGGGACGTGGTCCACGCCGCCCAGCGACCACGGATTGCACCGCAGGATGCGCCAGGCGGTGAGTGCCGTGCCCTTGATGGCACCGTGCCGGTCGATGGCCGTGTAGCCGTAGTGGGAACACGACGGGTAGTACTTGCACACCGGCCCGAGCAGGGGACTGATCGTCCACTGGTACAGCTTGATCAGGGCCAGCAGCGGGTACTTCATCGTGCGCCCCCTCCCAGTAGCCGCTCCAGAGCGGCGTCCAGGTCTCGGGCCAGCAGTGTGTGGTCGGCGTCGCCCGCACCGGGCAGCGCTCGTACGACTACCAGGCTACCGGGGGGCAACCGGTCGACCCGGTCGCGCATCAGATGGCGAAGCCGACGCTTCACCGTGTTGCGCGTCACCGCTCCACCCACGGCTTTGCTCACGACGAAACCCGCACGTGTCGGGGGAGCGCTCTCCCCAGGCGCGTGCGGGTCCGTTGTACCGCTTCGTAGGTGGACGACGAGGGTCGGGCGGCCGGCCCGACGGCCCCGTCGTACCGCGGTCGCGAAGTCCTCGCGCCGCCTCAGCCGGTTCTCGGTGGGCAGCACGATGTCATGACCTGACCGGGATCAGGCGGACAGGCGGGCGCGACCCTTGCTGCGGCGGGACGCGAGGATCGCGCGGCCGGCACGGGTACGCATACGCAGCCGGAAGCCGTGGGTCTTCGCGCGACGACGGTTGTTCGGCTGGAAGGTGCGCTTGCTCACTCGGGGGCTCCAGAAAGAATCGTGGTTGGCGGGGTGCCGTCCTGGCTGTCACCGTGCGCCCACGAGTAGCTCGCGTTACGCCCGAGTGCACCGCTTTCCCGATCACCTTGGAACGCGATCTGTGCCCATCGGAGGCAGGCGGCAGCAGCCATCGACAACTCGACCTCGTTACGGTACGTGCGACTGCGCCATCGGGTCAAACCAGCGCTCGCCGGGAGACACTTGTCCACAGGCTGGGGACAACAACTTGAACCCTACCCGCCGCGCTGACTACCGTGACTGGACTCCGATTCGTTCCTTTCTCCCTGCACCACCCGAGCTTCACCCCGACCCGTCCCCGGATCACACCTTCGAGGGACCCATTGAGAGAGCGTGTTCCGTGGCCGACGTACCTGCCGATCTTGCCGCAGTGTGGCCACGCGTTCTGGAGCAGCTTCTGGGGGAGGGCCGCGGCCAGGGGGTGGAGTCCAAGGACGAGCACTGGATCAGGCGCTGCCAGCCGCTCGCGCTGGTGGCGGACACCGCCCTGCTCGCCGTGCCGAACGAGTTCGCGAAGAACGTGCTGGAGGGCCGGCTGGCCCCGGTGGTCAGCGAGACGCTGAGCCGGGAGTGCGGCCGCCCGATCCGCATCGCGATCACCGTCGACGAGTCCGCCGGGGAGTTCCCTGCCGCCCCCGCCCCGCCGGTGGGACCGGCGCGTCCCCAGCCGCAGCCCCGCTACGAGGAGCCCGAGCTCCCGGCGCCGGCCCGCGACGAGTACCGGGACGACTACGAGGGGTACGGCCGCCACCGCGGCGACCAGCTCCCCACGGCCCGGCCCGCCTATCCGCAGGAGTACCAGCGGCCGGAGCCCGGCTCCTGGCCCCGCCCGGGGCAGCAGGACGACTACGGCTGGCAGCAGCAGCGCCTCGGCTTCCCCGAGCGCGACCCGTACGCCTCGCCGTCCTCGCAGCAGGACCAGTACGGCGGACCGTCCCCGGACGCCTACGGCGGCGATCCGTACGCCCAGGAGTACGGGCCGCGGCACCAGGAGCGCCCCCCGTACGACGGGCCGCGCGACTACGACCGCGGTCGCGCCGACTACGACCAGCGCGGCCGGCGGGAGCCGCCCGAGCCGACGCCGCCCGGCGCGGGCCACGTGCACCGGGGCGGCCCGGTCGGCCCGGGTCCCGCCACCGGCGCCCCGGGGCCCCTGGCGGCGCAGCCCGCGCCGGCCACCGGCCCGGGTGAGCCGACCGCCCGGCTGAACCCGAAGTACCTCTTCGACACCTTCGTGATCGGCGCCTCCAACCGCTTCGCGCACGCCGCGGCGGTGGCCGTCGCCGAGGCGCCGGCCAAGGCGTACAACCCCCTGTTCATCTACGGGGAGTCGGGGCTCGGCAAGACGCACCTGCTGCACGCCATCGGGCACTACGCCCGCAGCCTCTACCCGGGCACACGGGTGCGCTACGTCAGCTCCGAGGAGTTCACCAACGAGTTCATCAACTCCATCCGCGACGGCAAGGGCGACAGCTTCCGCAAGCGCTACCGCGAGATGGACATCCTGCTCGTCGACGACATCCAGTTCCTGGCGGACAAGGAGTCGACCCAGGAGGAGTTCTTCCACACCTTCAACACGCTCCACAACGCGAACAAGCAGATCGTGCTCTCCAGCGACCGGCCGCCGAAGCAGCTGGTGACGCTGGAGGACCGGCTGCGCAACCGGTTCGAGTGGGGCCTGATCACGGACGTCCAGCCGCCGGAGCTGGAGACGCGCATCGCGATCCTGCGCAAGAAGGCGGTCCAGGAGCAGCTCAACGCCCCGCCGGAGGTGCTGGAGTTCATCGCCTCCCGGATCTCGCGCAACATCCGCGAGCTGGAGGGCGCGCTGATCCGGGTGACGGCGTTCGCCTCGCTCAACCGGCAGCCGGTGGACCTGGGGCTGACGGAGATCGTCCTGAAGGACCTGATCCCCG
The DNA here is from genome assembly GCF_009862265.1 of Streptomyces sp. SID8352. GTDB lineage: Bacteria > Actinomycetota > Actinomycetes > Streptomycetales > Streptomycetaceae > Streptomyces. Next base: position 117,132 of record NZ_WWGX01000091.1, read on the forward strand.
GCGGTGAGGACTCGACGCCGGAGATCACCTCGACGGCCATCATGAGCGCGACCGCCGACTACTTCGGGCTCACGGTCGAGGACCTGTGCGGCAGCTCGCGCGGCCGGCAGCTCGTGACGGCCCGGCAGATCGCCATGTACCTGTGCCGGGAGCTGACGGACCTGTCGCTGCCGAAGATCGGCGCGCTGTTCGGCGGCCGGGACCACACCACGGTCATGCACGCCGACCGCAAGATCCGCAACCTCATGGCGGAGCGGCGCTCCATCTACAACCAGGTGACCGAGCTGACCAACCGCATCAAGAACGGCTGACGCGCTCCGTCCACACGGTGTGGAGGCGCTCCCGGGAGATCCGGGAGCGCCTTCCGCGTGTCGGGGGCCGGGACCCGGCCGTTCCGCCGCCCCGGCGGTCCCGGGACACCCCGTCGCGCCGCCCCGGGGCCGCCGGGGCGAAGGACACCGGCGGGGACGCGCTGCTCGACCGGGATCCGGTGCACCACCCCGTCCCGTCACTCCGTGCCCGGGTGGCCCGGCCGTGCCCGGGGCCGCGCACTCCCGCTCCGGGCGGCGGAACCCGCGCCCCCGCGCCCCTCACGTCCGCGCGCCCCGTTCCGGCGGGCCCCGCACCCCCGGCCTGCGGGGCCCGCGGGGTGGTCCCGCGCCCCCGCGGCCCGCCCCGCACCCCGGTCGCCGCGCGGGGCGTCCGCCCGCCGCGCGCGGCTCCACCGCCCTTCCCGGGCCGCCTCCGGCGCCGCCGAGTCCCCCACACGGCCCCTCCGGAGGACGGCGTGAACCCGCTGACGACGACCGCCGGAGCCGCTCACGAAGCCCCCGCAGCGGTCCCGCGGCGATCCCCCGGTGCCCCCTGAGCAATGCCGCGGTGCCCTCACAACGCTCCTACGGCGCTCCCGCGGGACCGCTCACGACGCCCCCGCAGCCGGCCGGTGCCGCGGGCCCGTCCCACCCGCCGGTAACCACTGTTCGAATCGGGCCGAGGTTACGGCCGCTCTCCACAGATTCGGCGACTTTCTTCCGTCCACACCTTGGGGATCGCGAAGTTGTCCCGATCTTGTCCACAGGCCAGGCTGGTGAGGGACCATCAAGCCAGGTCACTGGCATGTGGATTCGTGGAAAAAAGATCTCCACAGGCTGTGGACAACGAAACGGGCCAGAACCTGGGCGTCAGGTTGTCCACGGGCAACCCACAGATCGAGGCCGGTTGTCCCCAGTGATCCCCAGCTTCTCCACATGGCTGTCCACTGTTCGGCAACCCGACGCGGCAGATCACCGCGTCGAGTGAAAGGCGTCACATCGAGCTGCCGGATTGGGCTGTGGGAAAGGTGGGTAAACCTGGGGACGCACCTGGGGAGAAGTAGCCGCTGCCTGTGCACGGTGTGTGCAGAACTTTCTGTTCTCCACAGAGACACCGAGTTGTCCACCGTCTTCGCCCACAGGGTCCGTGGACAAAATTTCCGCTCTGACCTGCGCAAACGCAGTTATCCACGGTATCCACAGGCCCTACTACTACTCCCAACCAGAGAGAGAGTGGAATCCGTTTCGAAGCGGGTCCTGTGCACAACTCGCCCTCCCGAGCCCGACCGCCCCTCGTCGCCGCTTGACCCCGAAGGGCACCTACTGTCAGTGGGGTGCGTCAGACTGGTCCCCGGTGTCCTGCCCCCGACAGGGGCCCACGACACCGGGTCAGACGACGAAGGCGAAGCAGGGCGAGAAGCGCCGGCAACAGCAGGAGGCGGCTTACGGTGAAGATCCGGGTGGAACGCGACGTACTCGCGGAGGCAGTGGCCTGGGCGGCACGCAGCCTCCCGGCCCGTCCGCCGGCTCCGGTCCTCGCGGGCCTGCTGCTGAAGGCGGAGGAAGGGCAGCTCAGCCTGTCCAGCTTCGACTACGAGGTCTCCGCGAGGGTGTCGGTCGACGCGGAGACGGAGGAGGAGGGCACCGTCCTGGTCTCCGGCCGCCTCCTCGCCGACATCTCCCGCGCCCTGCCCAACCGGCCGGTGGAGATCTCCACCGACGGCGTCCGGGCGACGGTGGTCTGCGGCTCCTCGCGGTTCACCCTCCACACCCTGCCCGTGGAGGAGTACCCGGCGCTCCCGCAGATGCCCAACGCCACCGGCACCGTGCCCGGAGAGGTGTTCTCCGCCGCCGTGCAGCAGGTGGCCATCGCCGCCGGGCGCGACGACACGCTGCCCGTCCTCACCGGTGTGCGCATCGAGATCGAGGGCGACACCGTGACGCTGGCCTCCACCGACCGCTACCGCTTCGCGGTCCGCGAGTTCCTGTGGAAGCCGGAGAACCCGGAGGCGTCCGCCGTCGCCCTGGTGCCCGCCAAGACGCTGCTGGACACCGCCAAGGCCCTGACCAGCGGCGACCAGGTGATCCTGGCGCTGTCCGGCTCGGGCGCGGGCGAGGGTCTGATCGGTTTCGAGGGCGCCGGCCGCCGCACCACGACCCGGCTGCTGGAGGGCGACCTCCCGAAGTACAAGACGCTGTTCCCGACCGAGTTCAACAGCGTCGCCGTGATCGAGACCGCCCCCTTCGTCGAGGCCGTCAAGCGCGTGGCCCTGGTCGCCGAGCGCAACACCCCGGTGCGGCTGAGCTTCGAGCAGGGCGTGCTCATCCTGGAGGCCGGCTCCAGCGACGACGCACAGGCCGTGGAGCGGGTCGACGCGCAGCTGGAGGGCGACGACATCTCGATCGCCTTCAACCCGACGTTCCTGCTGGACGGGCTGAGCGCCATCGACTCCCCCGTGGCCCAGCTCTCCTTCACGACCTCCACCAAGCCGGCGCTGCTCAGCGGCAGGCCCGCGCTGGACGCCGAGTCGGACGACGCGTACAAGTACCTGATCATGCCGGTGCGGCTGAGCGGCTGAGCCCGCCGCGGCACCGCGGGACCGCCGTCGGTTGTCCACAAGCTGAGGATAAAGGCGCAGGTGGGGGCGTACGACTGAGCGCGTATGCCCACAACTGTGCATGGGCGCACGGGTCTAGGCTCGGACGCGGGTACGAAAGTGCCGCGGCGCGCACCCCACAGGGTGGGCGCCGCCACGTGACCTCGCAGACCTAAGGAACACAACTGATGGAGCTCGGTCTCGTCGGACTCGGCAAGATGGGCGGCAACATGCGCGAGCGGATCCGCCGCGCCGGCCACACCGTCATCGGGTACGACCGCAACCCCGACCTCGCCGACGTCCACAGCCTGGAAGAACTGGTGGACAGGCTGGAGGGGCCGCGGGCGGTCTGGGTGATGGTCCCGGCCGGCGAGCCCACCCAGGCGACCGTCGACCGCCTCGCCGAACTGCTGGAGCCCGGTGACGTCGTCGTCGACGGCGGCAACTCCCGCTGGACCGACGACGAGCGGCACGCCGAGCAGCTCGCGGCCAGGGGCATCGGCTTCGTCGACTGCGGAGTCTCCGGCGGTGTGTGGGGCCTGGAGAACGGCTACGCGCTGATGTACGGCGGGGCCGCGGAGGACGTCGCCAAGGTGCGGCCGGTCTTCGACGCGCTCAAGCCGGAGGGCGAATTCGGCGCGGTGCACGCCGGGAAGGTCGGCGCGGGCCACTTCGCCAAGATGGTCCACAACGGCATCGAGTACGCCATGATGCAGGCCTACGCCGAGGGCTGGGAGCTGCTGGAGAAGGTCGACTCCGTGGACAACGTCCGCGAGGTCTTCCGCTCCTGGCAGGAGGGCACGGTCATCCGCTCCTGGCTGCTCGACCTCGCCGTGAACGCCCTCGACGNGGACNNGCACCTGGNGNGNCTGCGCGGNNACGCCGAGGACTCCGGCGAGGGGCGCTGGACGGTGGAGGCCGCCATCGACCACGCGGTGCCGCTGCCGGCGATCACCGCGTCGCTGTTCGCGCGGTTCGCGTCCCGGCAGGACGACTCGCCGCAGATGAAGATGATCGCCGCGCTGCGCAACCAGTTCGGCGGCCACGCGGTGGAAAAGAAGTAGGCACAACCCGAACGTTGGGAGGTCGGCGAACGACCATGCACGTCACGCATCTGTCGCTGGCCGACTTCCGTTCGTACGCCCGGGCCGAGGTGGAGCTGGACCCGGGCGTCACCGCCTTCGTCGGCCCCAACGGCCAGGGCAAGACCAACCTCGTCGAGGCCGTCGGCTACCTCGCCACCCTCGGCAGCCACCGGGTCTCCTCCGACGCGCCCCTGGTCCGCCTGGGCGCCGACCGCGCCGTGATCCGCGCGCGGGTCCGGCAGGGCGAGCGCGAGCAGCTCGTCGAGCTGGAGCTGAACCCGGGCCGTGCCAACCGGGCCCGGATCAACCGGTCCTCGCAGGTCAGGCCGCGCGACGTCCTGGGCATCGTGCGCACCGTGCTGTTCGCGCCCGAGGACCTCGCGCTGATCAAGGGCGACCCCGGGGAGCGCCGCCGCTTCCTCGACGAGCTGATCACCGCCCACTCCCCGCGGATGGCCGGGGTGCGCTCCGACTACGACCGGGTGCTCAAGCAGCGCAACACCCTGCTGAAGTCGGCGGCGCTGGCCCGTCGGCACGGCGGCCGGACGATGGACCTTTCCACCCTGGACGTCTGGGACCAGCACCTGGCGCGGGCCGGTGCCGAGCTGCTCGCCCGCCGCCTGGAGCTGATCGCCGCGCTCCAGCCGCTGGCCGACAAGGCGTACGAGCAGCTCGCCCCCGGCGGCGGCCCGGTCACCCTGGAGTACCGGCCCTCGGCGCCCGGTGACGCGCACACCCGTGAGGACCTCTACGAGCAGATGTCGGCCGCGCTCGGCGAGGCGCGCAAGCAGGAGATCGAGCGGGGCGTGACCCTGGTCGGTCCGCACCGCGACGACCTGCTGCTGCGGCTCGGCCGGATGCCCGCCAAGGGCTACGCCTCGCACGGCGAGTCCTGGTCGTACGCGCTGGCGCTGCGGCTGGCCTCGTACGAGCTGCTGCGGGCGGAGGGCAATGAGCCGGTCCTGGTGCTCGACGACGTCTTCGCGGAGCTGGACGCCCGCCGCCGTGCGCGGCTGGCGGAGCTGGTGGCCCCCGGCGAGCAGGTGCTGGTCACCGCGGCGGTCGACGACGACGTGCCGGAGGCGCTGGCCGGGGCGCGGTACGCGGTGGCGGAGGGAACGGTGGAGCGGGTATGAGCGGCGACGGGACGGGCCCCGCGGGGCGGACGGCCGGGAGGGCCGCCCCGGGCACCCGCCCGGCGGCCGGCGGCGAACGGCCCGGCGGCCTCCCCGACGGCGCCGCTGGGACCCACGCGAACGCTCCGGCGCACTCCGGTGTGGATCTCGCGCGGGTGGCGCTGCGGGCGGCGCGCGAGGCGGCCCGCGCGCGGGGCGACGCGGCGCAGCAGCGCACCGCCCGGCGCGGGGGCCTGCGCTCCGGCGCGCGCGCCGACGGACGCGATCCCATGGCGCTGGGACCGGCGATCAACCGGCTGATCACGGAGCGCGGCTGGGAGACCCCGGCCGCCGTGGGCGGGGTGATGGGCCGCTGGCCGCAGATCGTGGGCGAGGACGTGGCCAAGCACTGCGTGCCCGAACGGTACGACGAGGACGAGCGGGTGCTGCTGGTGCGGTGCGACTCGACGGCCTGGGCGACCAATCTGCGGTTGCTGGCGCCGACGCTGGTCGCGCGGCTCAACGAGGACCTGGGGCACGGGGCGGTGCGGGTGATCAAGGTGCAGGGTCCCGGGGGGCGCTCCCGCAACTACGGCCCCCTGCGCGCGCCGGGGAGCACGGGGCCGGGCGACACCTACGGCTGAGGCTTCCTCCCCCGGCTGAGGCCGCCCGCCCTTCGGCCCGCCCCGGCCCCCGGCAGCCGGAGCCGCGCAGCCGGGCCGTGCGCCGGTGCCCCCCGCCGTCCGGCCCGGAGCGTTCCGGCCCGGAGCGTTTCGGCCCCGCCGCCCGGACGCGGCGACCCCGACCCCACCGCGACCCGATCCGGAGCCCCCGTCTCCGTGTCCCGGCCCCGGCGACCCCGACCCCACCCCTGACCCCTGGCGCCCCGCCCTGTCCCCTGGCGCCCCGGCGGCTCGGCACCCGACCCGCCGGGGCGCTCCCCCTGCGCACAACCCCCACACACCCCGCGACCTGCCCCCTGGCCGTGAGCCCGCCCCCGGAGCGCCCCCACGTGTCCGCCGGGCCCCGCGACGCCGTGCCGGGAGTCCCGCGGCCCTCCTTCCCGGCGTGACATGCATCACGTGGACCAGCGCGGATGCGGCCCCCGGAGCCCCCGCGCGGCCCCCGCCGACGCCCCGCGCGACCGGGCGGACCGGCGGTCGGCTCCCCGGTAGCCAAGGGTTGACGCCCCGAAGCGCTGGGTGGCGGTGTGAGCCTCTTGGGGACCCCATCCATATATCGGGAGTCGGACAAGGCCGGTTCAGGGCGGCACATGCGGACTCAGGTACCGGCAAACCCTTATCAGTGTCAGTGCTACCGGTAGAATGAAAGCGAATCCCGCCCCGAACGTGGGGACCGTCCGGGACAAGCTGAGCAACGCTGATCAAGGCTTACCAACGCAACATGCCGCAGCCGCTCCGGCAACCCTCCCCCAGGGGGCACCCCGAGGAGCCCGGCTCGTGCTGTGCCAGAAAGGGCGCTTCGTGGCCGATTCCGGCAACCCCAACGAGAACAACCCGTCCACCGACACCGGCGTGAACGATCCGGTGAGCAGCGACGGCGACGCGGCATCCGCGTCGTACGACGCGAGTGCCATCACCGTTCTTGAGGGTCTGGACGCGGTCCGCAAGCGACCCGGCATGTACATCGGTTCGACCGGTGAGCGGGGCCTGCACCACCTGGTGCAGGAGGTCGTGGACAACTCCGTGGACGAGGCCCTGGCCGGTCACGCGGACACCATCGACGTCACCATCCTCGCCGACGGCGGCGTCCGGGTCGTGGACAACGGCCGCGGCATCCCCGTCGACATGCACCCGGTGGAGAAGAAGCCGGCCGTCGAGGTCGTGCTGACGGTGCTGCACGCGGGCGGCAAGTTCGGGGGCGGCGGCTACGCGGTCTCCGGCGGTCTGCACGGCGTGGGCGTCTCCGTGGTGAACGCGCTGTCGACCCGGATCTCCGTGGAGATCAAGCGGGACGGCTACCGCTGGACCCAGGACTTCAAGACGGGTGTCCCCACGGCGCCCCTCGCCCAGCACGAGCGGGTCGAGGACTCCGGGACGACGGTCACCTTCTGGGCCGACCCGGACATCTTCGAGACCACGGAGTACTCCTTCGAGACGCTGGCGCGGCGCTTCCAGGAGATGGCCTTCCTCAACAAGGGCCTCACGATCAGGCTCACCGACGAGCGCGAGTCGGCGAAGGCCGTCACGGGCGCGGACGAGGCCGGCACGGACGCCAGGGACGAGGTCAAGTCCGTCACGTACTACTACGAGGGCGGCATCGTCGACTTCGTGAAGTACCTGAACTCGCGCAAGGGCGAGCTGGTGCACCCCTCGGTGATCGACATCGAGGCCGAGGACAGGGAACGCCTCCTGTCCGTCGAGGTCGCGATGCAGTGGAACAACGGCTACAGCGAGGGCGTGTACTCCTTCGCCAACACCATCCACACGCACGAGGGCGGCACGCACGAGGAGGGCTTCCGCTCGGCGCTGACGAACCTCGTCAACAAGTACGCGCGCGAGAAGAAGCTGCTGCGGGAGAAGGACGACAACCTCACGGGCGACGACATCCGCGAGGGCCTGACGGCGATCATCTCGGTGAAGCTGGGCGAGCCCCAGTTCGAGGGCCAGACCAAGACCAAGCTGGGCAACACCGAGGCGAAGACCTTCGTCCAGAAGGTCGTCTACGAGCACCTCAACGACTGGCTGGACCGCAACCCCAACGAGGCCGCGGACATCGTCCGCAAGGGCATCGCGGCGGCCACCGCGCGGGTGGCGGCCCGCAAGGCGCGCGACCTGACCCGCCGCAAGGGCCTGCTGGAGTCGGCGTCGCTGCCGGGCAAGCTGTCCGACTGCCAGTCGAACGACCCCACCAAGTGCGAGATCTTCATCGTCGAGGGCGACTCCGCCGGCGGCTCGGCCAAGTCCGGCCGGAACCCGCAGTACCAGGCGATCCTCCCGATCCGCGGCAAGATCCTCAACGTGGAGAAGGCGCGCATCGACCGGATCCTGCAGAACCAGGAGATCCAGGCGATGATCTCCGCGTTCGGCACGGGCGTGCACGAGGACTTCGACATCGAGAAGCTCCGCTATCACAAGATCATCCTGATGGCGGACGCCGACGTCGACGGCCAGCACATCAACACCCTGCTGCTGACCTTCCTCTTCCGCTTCATGCGGCCGCTGGTCGAGGCCGGTCACGTGTACCTCTCCCGCCCGCCGCTGTACAAGATCAAGTGGGGCCGGGACGACTTCGAGTACGCGTACTCCGACCGGGAGCGCGACGCGCTGATCGAGCTGGGCCGCGGCGCCGGCAAGCGGATCCGCGAGGACTCCGTGCAGCGCTTCAAGGGCCTCGGCGAGATGAACGCCGAGGAGCTGCGCGTCACCACCATGGACCAGGAGCACCGCGTCCTCGGGCAGGTCACCCTCGACGACGCCGCCCAGGCCGACGACCTGTTCTCGGTGCTGATGGGCGAGGACGTCGAGGCGCGGCGCCTGTTCATCCAGCGCAACGCCAAGGACGTCCGCTTCCTCGACATCTGAGTCGGTCCGAGCTGACCGCACCAGGAAGGATCTTCACCAGCAATGACCGACGAGAACACTCCCGTGACGACCCCCGAGGGCGACGCACTGGCCATGCGCGTCGAGCCCGTCGGGCTCGAGACGGAGATGCAGCGCTCCTATCTCGACTACGCGATGTCCGTCATCGTCTCGCGTGCGCTGCCCGACGTCCGTGACGGCCTCAAGCCCGTCCACCGCCGTGTGCTGTACGCCATGTACGACGGCGGCTACCGGCCCGAGCGCGGCTTCTACAAGTGCGCCCGTGTCGTCGGCGACGTCATGGGCAACTACCACCCGCACGGCGACTCCTCGATCTACGACGCGCTGGTCCGGCTGGCCCAGCCGTGGTCGATGCGGATGCCGCTCGTCGACTCCAACGGCAACTTCGGTTCCCCGGGCAACGACCCGGCCGCCGCCATGCGGTACACCGAGTGCAAGATGGCGCCGCTGTCGATGGAGATGGTCCGCGACATCGACGAGGAGACCGTCGACTTCACGGACAACTACGACGGCCGCTCCCAGGAGCCGACCGTCCTGCCCGCCCGCTTCCCCAACCTGCTGATCAACGGCTCGGCCGGGATCGCGGTCGGCATGGCGACCAACATCCCGCCGCACAACCTGCGCGAGGTCGCCGCCGGTGCCCAGTGGTACCTGGAGAACTACGAGGCGAGCCCCGACGAGCTGCTGGACGCGCTGATCGAGCGGATCAAGGGCCCCGACTTCCCGACCGGCGCCCTGGTGGTGGGCCGCAAGGGCATCGAGGAGGCGTACCGGACCGGCCGCGGGTCGATCACCATGCGGGCGGTCGTCGAGGTCGAGGAGATCCAGAACCGCCAGTGCCTGGTGGTCACGGAGCTGCCCTACCAGACCAACCCCGACAACCTCGCGCAGAAGATCGCCGACCTGGTCAAGGACGGGAAGGTCGGCGGCATCGCGGACGTCCGCGACGAGACCTCCTCGCGCACCGGCCAGCGCCTGGTCATCGTGCTGAAGCGGGACGCGGTCGCCAAGGTCGTGCTGAACAACCTGTACAAGCACACCGATCTGCAGAGCAACTTCGGCGCCAACATGCTGGCCCTGGTCGACGGAGTGCCGCGGACCCTGTCGCTGGACGCGTTCATCCGGCACTGGGTGAACCACCAGATCGAGGTCATCGTCCGGCGGACCCGCTTCCGGCTGCGCAAGGCCGAGGAGCGCGCCCACATCCTGCGCGGCCTGCTCAAGGCCCTGGACGCCATCGACGAGGTCATCGCCCTCATCCGGCGCAGCGACACCGTCGAGATCGCGCGCGGCGGCCTGATGGACCTGCTGACGATCGACGAGATCCAGGCCAACGCGATCCTGGAGATGCAGCTCCGCCGGCTGGCCGCCCTGGAGCGGCAGAAGATCGTCCAGGAGCACGACGAACTCCAGGCGAAGATCAACGAGTACAACGAGATCCTGGCCTCGCCGGTGCGCCAGCGGGGGATCGTCAGCGAGGAACTGGCGGCGCTCGTCGAGAAGTACGGCGACGACCGCAAGACCAAGCTGATCCCCTACGAGGGCGACATGTCCATCGAGGACCTGATCGCCGAGGAGGACATCGTCGTCACGGTCACCCGGGGCGGCTACATCAAGCGCACCAAGACCGACGACTACCGGGCGCAGAAGCGGGGCGGGAAGGGGGTGCGCGGCGCGAAGCTGAAGGAGGACGACATCGTCAACCACTTCTTCGTGTCCACCACGCACCACTGGCTGCTGTTCTTCACCAACAAGGGCCGGGTCTACCGGGCCAAGGCCTACGAGCTGCCGGACGCCGGCCGGGACGCGCGCGGCCAGCACGTGGCGAACCTGCTGGCCTTCCAGCCGGACGAGTCCATCGCGGAGATCCTCGCGATCCGCGACTACGAGGCGGTGCCCTATCTGGTCCTGGCGACCAAGGCGGGCCTGGTGAAGAAGACGCCGCTGAAGGACTACGACTCCCCGCGCTCGGGCGGCGTCATCGCCATCAACCTCCGGCACAAGGACGACGGCACCGACGACGAACTGATCGGCGCCGAGCTGGTGTCGGCCGACGACGACCTCCTGCTGATCAGCAAGAAGGCGCAGTCGATCAGGTTCACCGCCACGGACGACACATTGCGTCCCATGGGCCGCGCCACATCGGGCGTAAAGGGCATGAGTTTCCGCGAAGGGGACGAGCTGCTCTCGATGAATGTTGTTCGACCCGGTACGTTCGTGTTCACTGCCACTGACGGCGGGTACGCGAAGCGGACCCCTGTCGACGAGTACCGTGTTCAGGGCCGTGGCGGCCTGGGTATCAAGGCTGCCAAAATCGTCGAGGACCGCGGCACACTCGTGGGCGCGCTGGTGGTCGAGGAGACCGACGAGATCCTCGCCATCACGCTCTCGGGCGGTGTGATTCGCACGCGAGTCAGCGGAGTCAGGGAGACCGGCCGTGACACCATGGGCGTCCAACTGATCAACCTGGGCAAGCGCGATGCCGTCGTCGGCATCGCACGCAACGCCGAGGCGGGGCAGGAGGCGGAGGAGATCGACGGCGACGAGACCGTCGACGAGACCGCCGAGGGTGCCGTGACCACCGGCACGGACGAGGGTGAGGCGCCCCCGGCCGAGTAGTACGAGGAGAGAGTCATCGTGAGCGGAGCCACGGGCGCCGGATCTGCCGGTACCTCCAGGGGTACGGAGACGAACGGCGGCGGCCGTGGCTCCGTCGCGCGTGCGACCGATTCGCACACGACGCAGCTCCGCAGGATCGACGACGGCGCGACCGGTTCGCGTACGCCCGACACTCATGGGATCTCCCAGGGGGGAACTGTGACGGACACCCGAGGCCAGCAGATCCAGCAGTCGGCCTCGCCGCTGCCGGGAGAACGGCAGCCCCAGCCGCACGGCGGGCCCTACCACCCGCCGCAGGCGTACCAGACGCCGGGCGCCGGGGCGGGGGGCCCCGCACCCGACGCCGTGCGCCGGCCGCGCACCGGCGCGCGCACCACTCCCCGCGTCCGCAAGGCGCGGCTGCGGGTGGCCAAGGCCGACCCGTGGTCGGTGATGAAGGTCAGCTTCCTGCTCTCCATCGCCCTGGGCATCTGCACGATCGTCGCGTCCGCCGTGCTGTGGATGGTCATGGACGCCATGGGCGTCTTCTCGTCGGTCGGCGGCACGATCTCCGAGGCCACCGGCTCCAACGAGTCCAACGGCTTCGACCTGCAGTCGTTCCTGTCGCTGCCCAACGTGCTGATGTTCACGACCATCATCGCGGTCATCGACGTGGTCCTCGCGACGGCGCTGGCGACGCTCGGGGCGTTCATCTACAACCTGTCGGCGGGCTTCGTCGGCGGTGTCGAGCTGACGCTCGCCGAGGACGAGTGAGCGGCGCTCCCCGCTCCCGCGACAACCGATTTTGGGACTGCCCGCCTCGTGCGCTAATCTTCAGGAGTCAGCGCGCGGGACATGTACCGCAGAGCGCGGCGGGGCTATAGCTCAGTTGGTTAGAGCGCATCCCTGATAAGGATGAGGCCACAGGTTCAAATCCTGTTAGCCCCACCAGCGAAGAAGAAGCCCCGGCCTTCATGGTCGGGGCTTCTTGCCGTGTGTCCGGGAGTCTTCCGGCGCACCGCGCGGGTGCCGGCCCGTGCGGCGCCGCCCCGCCGGTGCGGGCCCGTGGACGGGCGGTGCGGAGCCGTGGCCGTGGGGCGCTGAGCCGCCGACCGGGAGGCCCTGACAGGCCCGGGGACCGGGGGAGGGGCCCGTCGTCCCGGATGCCGTCCCCGGGGCGGGCGGTGCGGGTGAACAGGGGCCCGGAGAAGGCGCGTTGGCCCGTCCGCGGGGCCGCCGGCGGTGCCTCGACCGGGTGGTGCCCCGGCCGGCCGCCCGGTGCCCGTGGCGCGCGCCGGGCGGGAGGTCGCACGGGGCGTGCCGTCGGCGGGTACGGCGGGCATGGCTGTGGCCCGGGGCTCTGGGGGAGCCGCCGGGCCGGTCGCGTGCGGTGATGTACGCAATCGCCGTTACGTCGGGAGGGTCACGGGGCCGCGGGGGCCGGGGCCCGGAGGGGCCGGGAGCGCGGGGCGCTCAGCGTTGCAGCGGGATGGTGTGCCGGTCGGGAGCGGCGGCGGTGGCGCTGTCGGTGGCGGTGGTCCCGGTGGCGCAGCGGAGGTCCGCGGTCCGGTCGGCCGTCGCGGTGTCGGCGGCCGGGTGGTGCCGGCAGCGGGGGGCCTTGCCGTGCGCTTCGGCGCGGATGCGCTGCTTCATCGTGGGCGGCAGCGATCCGGTCTGATGGGACCAGGACCAGGGAGCGGCCTCCGGCGCCGCGGGGCGGGCGGCGTTCCGGCCGCCCCTCTCGCTGTCGCCGCGTGCTCCGGTCTGCGGCGCGGCGGCCGCGGCGGTCGTGGTGATGAGTCCGAGCGCTGTGCACAGCGCGAGGAAGGCGGTGACGATGGCGGTCCACAGCGTCATGACCTTGTTCCTGGCCATGGCCCCTCACTTTCGGGTCGGGCTATTTGCGTACTTTCCTCATGATGTGTACGGGGCCCGCGATGTGGTGGACCGACGCCCGTGGCGCGTCGATCTTCAGATGAACACCACTCGGATGGAGGCACGGGGGAGGAAAAACCGCCCGGGCGGGAGGAGCGCGGGCGAAGCCACCGTCCGTGGAGACGCCGTCACCCTCCGGGCGGAGTGGCCGGAACCGGCTCCCACCGGGCCCGGCGGAGGGTCCGCCCCCGGTCGACGCAGGTCACCGAACGGTATCGGCCGGTGTGTATAGTCGGGCGCCAGAGGTCCCCTACGTCAACGAAGGACGAGGTCGCGCGGTGAAGAAGCTTCTCCTGGTCGCACTGGCCGCCATCGGCGGGCTCCTCGTGTACCGCCAGATTCAGGCGGATCGCGCCGAGCAGGACCTGTGGACGGAGGCCACCGACTCCGTGCCCACGGGCTCCTGAGTACGACCGACGAACGGTCCTGCGACCGCCCGCCGGTCCCGAGACCACCCAACGGTTCCGAACAGACCCCGGCCGTCTTCGCGGTCGGGGTTTTGTGTTGTCCTGATGCGGCCGCCCGGAGAAGGGTGTAGGGCGGCAGGATGGGCGGGCCCGGTGCGCGGAGGCCTCCGGGACGAACGGGAGGGGTGGCGGAGGATGGGCCGGTGGTGTAGGGGGCGGTGGCACGCGGGTGCCGTGGCGCGGCGGGCCGCCGCGGCGGCGCTGCTGGTCACGGCGGCCCTGCTGCCCGGCGGTACGGCCGTGGCCGCCGGAACGCCGGGCGGGTACGGCTTCGCGCCGGGCGCCCGGCCGGTCGAGGGCGCGGCCGGCGCCCCGGACGCCCGTCCGCTGGAGGCGGGCGGGACGTACCGCAGCTCCCTGCCGCGCCACGACACGGTGTACTACCGCGTCGGCCTTGACGCCGGGTCCACGGCCTACGTCTCCGTCACCGCCGTGCCGGGGGCGGGCGACGAGGTGACCGCCGCCGACGGCCTCCGGGTCGCGCTGCGGGACGCCGACGGCGGCTCCTGCTCGCTGAACACCGTGATCTTCGGCGCCGCCCGCAGCGCCCGCCCCCTCACCGCCCAGGTCGTGCGCGAGGTGCGGGACCGGGGGAAGCGGTGCCAGGCGGCCGGCACCTACTACCTCACCGTCGAGCGGACCCGGCCCCAGGACTCGCCGCAGGGCGCCTGGGCGCTGGAGCTGACCGTGGCCACCGAGCCCGGACCGGCGCAGGCCGGCCCCACCGGCGCCCCCGAGGACTGGGACTCCGCCACCCCCGCCCCTCCGACGGGCGCGCCCGGACGCCTCCGGGGCGCCGACGGCTTCGCCGGGGCCACCCTCGTCGGACCGGGGGTGTGGCGCGACACCGTCCGCCCCGGGCAGACCCTCTACTACAAGGTGCCCGTCGACTGGGGCCGCCGCCCGTACGCCTCCGTCGACCTGGAGGGCGCCACCGGCGGCTCCGGTTACACGGACGGCGCGCTGCGCCTGGCGCTGTACACCCCCGTGCGCGGAGAGGTCCACGGCGCGGCCCGCGGGTACTCCGGCCGCCGGACGACGGTGGGGCTCGCCGCGCTGCCGCCCGCCGCTCACGCCAACCGCCACTCCGCCGACAGCCGGGTCTCCGGGATGCGGTTCGCCGGTGACTACTACCTCGTGGTGCACCTCTCGGCGAAGGTGGCCGACGGCTTCGGCGACGGCCCGTTCGGGCTGACGCTGCGGGTGCGGGTCGACGGCACGGTGCGCCCCGGGCCCGGGTACGACGGGACGGCGCGGCCGGAAGGCGTCTTCGACGTGTCCACGTGGAACCCGGCGGTCGCCGCCGCCACCGGAGGCGGCGGGAACGGGGGCGGCGCCGCGCGCGGCGACTCCGCGACGCGGGCCCTCGCCGTGGGCGGCATCGGCACCGGCACCGCGCTGCTGCTGGGGCTCGGGGTGTGGACGGTGGTGGCCCGGCGCGGTGCGGGCGCCTCCGCTCAGCCGCGGAACAGGGCCCAGAAGCCGACGGCGTAGCAGAGCAGGGCGAGCAGCACGACGGGGACGGCGACGCTCGGGGGCGGTCCGGGCCTGCGCCGCCGCCGGGCGCCCCGGGGCACCGGCTGCGGGCCCGGCACGGGTCCGGGCTCCGCCTGCGTCCGGGACGGCCGGAGGGCGCCGTGCTCCGGCGGGGTCGGCCGAGGTCCCCGGCCGGGCGGATCGTCCCGGGGTCCGTACGGCCTGTCGCCGGGAGCCGGCGCGGGGTGGCCGGCCGCGGGACCGTCGGCGGGCTGCCGGGGGGCGTGCGCGGTCGCGTACGCCGGGTACGCGCCGGGCGGTGTCGGCCGCGGGGCCGCGGTGTCCCGCGGGGGCGGCAGAGGGAAGCTCCCGGTGTCCGAGGGGGAGGCGGGCGTGCCGTCACCGCCCGGCGGTGTGCCGGGGGCGGCGCGGGACGGCCGGGGGGGCGTACCGGGGCCGGATCGCCCGGAGCCGAGCTGCTCGGGGCCGGTGCGGTCGGGGGCGGCGGGGCGGTCGCCGGAGGCGGCGCCGGGCGGGCGGCCGGTGCCCGGGGCGTGGCCGGGCGGTGGCGGGGGCGTCGTGCCGTCCGGGCCGGGCCAGGGCGGGGTACGGCCAGGGAGGTCAGGTGCCGCCGGGGGCGCGGGGGTGTGCGGGTACGGGGTGGTGGGCGGGGTGGGTCCGTCGGCGCCCGGCGGGCACGAGTGGCCGGGGCCCTGGCCCTGGCCGGGGGCGGCGCCGGGCCCGGCGGGCGGCAGGGCGTGGGCCTGGGGGGCGTGCGGCGCGGTCGGCGGGGTGGGGGTGTGCGTGCCGGGGGTGCCGTGCATGTCGTGGGCGCCGGGGGCCGCGGCCCGTGCGTCGTGGGCGCCGTGCGCGTTCCGTGCGCCGTGCTCGTCCCGCACGCCGGGTGCGGAGTACGGGGGCGCGGTGCCGGGGCCCTGGGCCGGCCACCACGGGGCGCCGGAGTCCGGCTGCGGCCACGGCGGGGTGGCGCCAGGGGGGAAGGCGGGCGTCGGAGGGGCCGCCGGGCCGGGGTGCGGTGCCGCGCCGGGGTGCGGTGCCGCGCCGGGCGCTTCCGGGAGCGGGAGCGGAAGCGCTTCCGGGTGCGGGGGCGTGGACGGGGTTCCGGTGCCCGTGGCCGGCCACGGCGGCGCGCTGTCGGGACCGCCGGCCGGGGGTGTGCCCGTGCCCGAGCCGGGGCCGGGGCCGCTGTACCGGGGCCCGCCCGTTCCCACGCCGGGCCCGTGGGACAGGGACGCGCCGGTACCCGCGCCGGGCCCCTCGTACGGGGGCGTCCCCCGACCCGTACCGGCCCCGTTGTAGGGGGACGCCCCCGTGCCGTCCGGCCGGACCGCACCGCTGTCGTCCGCACCCGGCGGGGACGGGTACGGCGGGGAGGCGTCCGGTGGGAGGTGGTGCGGGGCGGGTGCGTCGGGCGGGGGCGTGTCCCGGGCCGGCGGGGTGCCGACGGGTCGGCCGGGGGCGGGGTGCCGAGGGTCGGCACCGGCGCCGGGGCCGAGGCCGGCAGCGGCACCGGGGCGGGGGCGGCGAGGGGGGCCGTCGGGGGTGTATCCGGGGGGTAAGGGGCCTATCTGGTCGAAGATCTCGATGATCTCGTCGTCGGGGCCCGGCTCCGGGAGCAGTTCCACGGCCGCCGCCAGGGCCTTCCGCGCCCCCGTGGCCGTGCGGAAGCGGGCGTCGGGGTCCGGTTGCAGCAGCGTCGCCACGACCTCCCACAGCGGTGCGGGCACTCCCCGCGGGGCCCCGGGCGTCCCGTGCTCCGCGAAGTACTGGACGAGGGCCTTGGTGTCCGGCCTGGCGCCCTCCAGGAGGTACAGGGCGACCAGCCCGGCCGCGAACAGGTCCGCCGGGAAGTCCGGGTCCTCCCCGAGCATCTGCTCCGGCGCGAGGTAGCCCGGCGTGCCCACCACGAGGTCGGCCTCGGTCAGCCGGGGCTCGCCCAGCCGCATCGCGATGCCGAAGTCGGACAGCCGCAGCCGGGGGCGCCCGGTGCCGGTGGCCTCCAGCAGGATGTTGGCCGGTTTGACGTCGCGGTGGATGACGCCCTCCGTGTGCACCGCGGCCAGCCCGGACAGCAGTTGGTCCAGGAGGGTGCACACGAACCCGGGGGGCAGCGGGCCGTAGTCCCCGACCAGGTGGACGAGGGAGCCGCCCGTCACCAGGTCCATGGTGAACAGGACCTTGTCGTCGTCGGCGGCCCAGCTCGCCGGGGCCACGACGTGCGGGTGGTCGATCCGCAGCGCCTGCTCCCTGACGAAACGCAGCAACGAGTGGGCGTCCCGCTGCTGGAGCACCTTTGCGGCCACGTAGCGCCCGCGCCGCTGGTCCCAGGCGCGCCAGACGGCGCCGACGCCCCCGCGGCCGATCGGGTCGACCAGTTCGTACCGGCCGGCGAAGACCTCACCCATGGCTGTGTGCCGCTCCTCCCCCGTGCCGCTCCTCCCGGGCGGTCAGTTCTGGTGGGACTGGTAGTGCGCGACCGCGTCCGAGGTGCGGCCGGCACCGTACACCCGCAGGAACTCGGCGAGTTCGGGGTGGGACGGGGAGAGGGAGTCCGCCGCCTCGATTATGTCGCCGGCCGCCGCGACGGAGCGCAGCAGCGACTGGATCTCGCGGACCACGCGCTTGACCGTGGGGGCGCCGGAACCGCCCGTCGACTGCGTGGTGTTGCTGAGCACGGAGCCCCCCTGCGACTTCTTGATCTCGTCCATGCGCTCGGCGGCCTCACCGGCGCTCACGCTGCCGTCCGCGACCTGGCCCGCCAGGTCCTGCAGCAGTTGCACGCGCTGGACCACCGCCGGGTTGCCGATCTTGGCCCGCTGGCCGCTCATGAGCTGCGACAGCATCGGCGCCGACAGTCCCAGGACCCCCGCGAGCCGGGCCTGGTTGAGGCCCAGGTCGTCGATGAGCCTGCGGAAGAGCGCCCCCAACGGCTCCCCGTACCAGTTCCGCTGCAGTTCCCGCGCTCTCGCGGTGGCTTCCTGCTGTGCGGCGTCCATTGCGTCTCCCCATCGCTTCCCCAAGAACCGCAGTTCGCTCCAGCGAACCACGCCGAGCATCTTACGGAGCGTGGTCGTCCTGGGGGAGCCCCCGTCATTTGTGAGATCCCGGGGCCGACCCGGTACTCTTGTCACGGCGCCCGCCATCAGGCGGAACCGCCGTCCGGACGCCGCTCACGGCGGGGTCCGAGGGGCCTTAGCTCAGTTGGTAGAGCGCTGTCTTTGCATGGCAGATGTCAGGGGTTCGACTCCCCTAGGCTCCACCGCAGGTCAAACCCCCTCCGAGGACTACCTTGGAGGGGGTTTTCGTGATTGAAGTCCGCATAGAGTCCACATCCCCACCGGCTCTAGCGGCCTCGATTGGTTACTCCCCCGTACGGGGGGCTGGACTCTGCCCGCCAGCACCGTAAGATCCCCTCCACGAGAGGGGCAGGTGCGAACTCCCCCACGCGTGCCTGAGACGCGCCTCTCGACACCTGCCGGTGCCTGTCGGGGAGAGGACGGCCCAGCAGGGGAGGCCCCCGCCGTCTATGTCGGTGGGGGCCTCTTGACGTCCCAACGTAAACCGCCCTGGGGGTGATTGCCCCCAGGGCGGGACGCCTTGACCAAGTCGTGGCGTCTGACGGCCGGCTTGCGGAGACGCGCACGCCCGCCGGCCGCTCCCTTCACGTGCCCTGGATGGCAGAGCACGTAGAACTAACAAGATCGTAAAAAGCCTGCCCTCAGCAGGCTGACATAGAACCATGCTGGTCACAGCGTTTATGAGGTGCCTGACGACGACTGGCTGGACACCGAGGGACAGCGCATCGGCAGGCGCATCCGCGAGGTCCGCGAACACCACAACCTGACCCAGGAGAAGGTCTTCCTGGCGGTGCCGATGAACCGGGCCCACTACCAGGCCATCGAGGCGGGCCGGGCCAACCCCACGCTGCGGCTCCTGCTTCGGATTGCCCGCGTGATCGGTGTGCCTGTCTCCGAACTGGTCCGGTAGCGGCCCGCCCCGACGGGGGTGCAGGGCGGGCCGCTCGGCTCCGCTACTGGCTCGGTCGGCGTGGCGCGAGCCGGGAGCGGAACTCTCCGGGGCCGCCGCCGTAGGGCGTGGCGTGGCCGTCCTCGCCGTCGTGGCCGTCCTCGTTCGCGTGGCCGGGCGGCCGGCAGCAGTGGAGCTGCCGCGGGCCGAACGTGATCCAGCAGTACCCAGCGGCGCGACCGACGGTCAGATCCTCGGGGGTCACCGAAGGTCCTCCACCAGACGGCTCAGGGTCCGTCTCGCCTCGCATGGCCGGGTGGGCTTGCAGCGGTAGCAGTCCGTCTGGTGCCGCTCGTAGACAGTGACAACCTCTTGGTGCACGCACGGTTGGCAACCCCGGGGGTGAATGGGGGTGCCGAGCGGGCCGGGCCGGATACCGAGGTCGATGCCGGTGTCCTCGGTGACCGGGCCCGCGCACCAGGGGCAGGCGCGGCCGTCGCGCTGGTCGTCGGAGAGGAGGTACGTCTTCGGCAGCGCAAGCATGGTCGTACCCCGCTCCTCGGGGCTGAGGGCCGGGCGCGCGGTCACTGCGGTCCGTCCTGGTGGCCGTGGGCGGCGGCGTGCGGGCGGCAGGCCCGCGGGTACCAGCGGCCCAGGGTGGCGGTGGTCTGCTCGCCGAGGTCGACGGCGGACTCGCCCGTCAGCCGGGCCGTCCCCCAGACGCAGACGGCGCCGCGGAGCTGGTCCTCGGTGAGGCCCTCCGGGTCGGGCAGGGGGAGCTGCCGAACCTCCCCGGGGCGAGGGCTGGTGACGGTCATGTGGTCCCTCTCTGGAGTGCATGTGCCAGGCGCAGGGCGACGTCCGCGCGGACCCTGCCGAGGTCGACGAGGGCGAGGCTCGGTGCCGCGGGATCGACGAGGGCAGGACTATCCCTGCGCCGTCGAGGGCTGTACGAAGGGCCTCCATGGCGGTGAAGGGGTCGACGTTGGTCGACTGCGTGTTGGCCATGCCGGGACCGTACGGAGGCCGCGCAGCGCTGTGCCATGCGGTGGTCTCGAATGTTCTCGAGGTCTGGCCGGATGTTCTCTCGTGTTCTCACGCGGGCGCGCGCACGCTGTAGAGCGGGGCCTGACGCGTGGTCATGCTGAAGGCACAGCGATCACCCAGGAGGGGACGGACCATGGGACGACGACTGCGCTTCACCGGCACCGAGAGCAAGAACGGCGGCTGCCCGGCCCTGCATGAGGACACCCGCAGCGGTGAGATCATCGTGCAGGGGCCGCCGCTCACCGACCTCGAAGACCTGGCCCGGCTCAAGCACTTCGGGCCTGGGGACCGTGCGGTGGTGGTGCCCCGCGAGCTACTGGTGAACCACGGCCCGAAGGAGCTGGACCGCGTGCCCGACATCATCGACCTCGACGAGTTCGGGAAGCTGTTCCACCACTTCGAGCACTCGGCGTGGCATCTGGAGACCCGCCGCGGCTATGCCTCCGACCGCGAAGACGAGGGCTACGCCACGTTCCTGGCCACCGGCGAGGCGCCGATGGACCTCGACAGCGACTGGTGCCAGAACATCAGCGCGCAGACAGCGGCCGGGAAATACATCGGCCGGGTCCGTGTCGTCGACGACCCGCCCACCGACGGTCAGCGGTTCCTTCTCTCCTACGCCCGCTGCAATGCGGCCACCGGCGAGGACGCCCGGAACCTGTGGCGCGAGGACGCCGAGGCCGCGCTCCTGCCGGACGAGGACTTCTGGCTGTTCGACTCCCGGATTGTCGCGATCCTCCGCTTCGACGACGAGGACGTCTTCCACGACGTGGAGGTCATCACGGACCCGGCCGAGGTGCTCCGCTACTGCCAGGTCCGCGACGCCGCCGTGCACGCCTCCATCCCGTACGACGCGTTCGCCGCGCGGCTGACCGACTGACCGAGCGCCGGTGAGCACGGACTACCAGCACGCGAGAGAGGCCCTCGGCGCCCGCCTGCGCGAGCTTCGCCTCTCCGCTGCCGGTGGCCGCCTCACCGGCCCCCAGCTCGCCGCGCGCCTCGCCTGGCCCCACTCGAAGGTGTACAAGCTGGAGGGCGGCCGCCAGACCGCCACGGGCGACGACCTCCGGGCCTGGGCCGAAGCCACCGGCCACCCCGGCGACACCGACGAACTCCTCGCCCGGCTGCGCGGCTTCGAGTCGCACATCCGGTCCTGGCGCCGCCAGCTCGCCGCCGGCCACCGGCCCGTCCAGGACACCTGGAACCAGGCGATCGGCCGCGCACGGACCATCCACGTCTGGGAGGAATCCGTGGTCCCCGGCATGCTCCAGACCGCGGACTACGCCCGGCACATCTTCCTCCGCTACACCGACCTGTACGGCACGGCACAGGACACCGATGCCTCCGTCCGGGCGAGGATGCAGCGGCAGGCCTGGCTCTACCAAGGAGGCGGGAGACGGCTGCGCGCCTTGATGTGGGAGGCCGCGCTGCACGCCCTGGTGTGCCCGCCCGCGGTGCTCGTAGCGCAGCTCGACCGGCTCGTCGGCACGGTCGGGATGGACACAGTGGAACTGGGCGTGATCCCGCTCGGCGCGTCGCTGAAGCTCCCGGCAGCGAACGGGTTCTGGGTCCTTGACGGTGCCGTGGTCGTCACCGAGGACTGGCACGCGGAGCAGTGGCTGGACGACGCCCAGACCGTCGCGGTGTACGGGCGGGTGTGGGAGACCCTGCGGGAGTCGGCGGTGTACGGGGCCGACGCCCAGGCCCTCATCAGCCGGGCTCGCCGGGCGCTGACCCCTCGCTGAGACCCACGGCAGGGCCGCGCCGCTGGCACTTCGCCACGTCGTCGCCCGGGTGGGCGCATTCGTCGTACCGGCATGGCGAAACGGCCCCGCCCTCCCGAAGGAGAGCGGGGCCAAGGTCACACCCGCCACGGAGACAGGTCAAGCTCCGAAGGAGGCTCCGGCGCCGGACCGGCCGGAGTGTCCGGCCCCACCCGACGCGCCCACTGAAGCAGATCAAGGTAGGCGCGCGTCAGCAGCTTCCGCTGCTTCCGCTCCACCTGCACCTCCTTGTCCAGCCGCTCCGTGATCGCCATGAAATCGCTGCGCCTGTTCGTCGCCCGGGACTGGGTCCACGACAGGAGCCCCACCACCAGAGCGACACCGCCGCCGACCAGTGCCCCAACATCCATCAGCGGCCTCTCCTCTTCCTCAGGTGCGGCGGAGGCGGATCGTCCATGCCGGACACCAGCACCACACCGATGGTGAACGCTCCCCACCCGCACGCCGAACCCGCCGCCGCCGGATACGTACCGAACGCGGCCACCGCGAACCCCCCGGCCCAGAGACCGGCCGGCGCCGCGAGCGCGCTGTACCCGGCGGCCTGTGTCCGCGGGCAGTTGACCAGCAACCCGGCCAGGGCCGCGAGGATGCCGCAGGCCACCCACATCCAGCCGAGGGCGTCGAGGGGGATGTAGCGGGTGACGTCGGCGAGGCCGCGGCTGGTGCCGTAGCGAGGCTGGTTGATGATGCCGAGGCCGCCGTAGAGGGCCCAGCCGGCGCCGACGGTGACGAGGAAGGCGCGGCGGCGGGAGAACGCCGGCCGCCGCGCCACCGCGCCTCGCATCAGACGCCCTTGGCCAGGCTCGCGGAGTTCTTGGTGCCGAAGGCGCGGGCGAGCATGCCCTTGAGCAGGGACCCGGCGGCGGCGATTGCGGCGGCGGCCATGGTCTGCCAGAAGGTGGCGTGGAACATGTCCGCCGGGCCGCTGGCGATGGCGACGCCGCCAGCTGCGACCACGGCGGTGGACAGGGTCCGTTCGGCGAGGTCGCGGGCGTAGGCGGCGGTGGTCTTCACGACGGTCTCGCCGTCGAAGGGCAGCTCGTGCATGGTCAGTTCTCCTTCTTCAGTGCGGCGATGTCGGCCCGCAGCGCGGCGACGTCCTTGCGGAGCGCGGCGACGACGCCGGGGAGGCCGGCCACCGCGTTGTAGATCGAGCGCAGGTACGACTGCGGCTGCCAGTGGGGGTTCGCTTTCACGTCCGCGGCCCCGGCCGGGGCGGTCATCCGGTCCGATCCCCACACCGCGTCGTAGACATCGGCCTTGCTCAGCTGCGCCACGGGGGCCTCCTTGCTTGGTGAAGTGGTGGTGCCCCCGGCCCCGGCGGGGCGCGTGAGGCGAGTGGCGACGCTGCCTCGCATCGACGACATGGAGAAGCCCCTGGGGTCGACCTTCCCGGGCTGCCACTCCAGGTGGCCGATGACGGACCGCTCCGTCCAGCCGTGGTGGCGGCAGACCGCTGCGGCGGCCCGTTCGATGGCCTGCAACTGGGCGGCGGGCCAGGGGTCCTGGCCGTCGCCGAGGTTCTCGCACTCGAAGCCGTAGAAGTACCGGTTGCCGTCGGTGTCCGCGACGGTCGGCCGGGGCAGGGCCTGCTCAGCGATGACCGCCTGGAGCACCTTCCCGTCTCCGGCGCCGGCGTGGTTGGTGCGGCCGTAGCCGACGGCGTGGACGTGCCCGGCCTTGCAGATCACGCCGTCGCAGAGCGGGCCCGGGAGGTCGGCGTGCCCGGCCCGGCAGATGTCGATGGTGCGGTCGTGGCCGGACGTGACCGTGTGGTGGACCAAGACGCCGTGGACCGGGCCCCAGGGGCCCTTGTGGTTGCGGTTGTGGTCGGCCGGGGACCGGCCGCCGGTGGGGTGCTCGATGACCGTGAGGCCCTCGGCCCGGAGCGCGGCGACGAACTGGGCGTAGGTCATGGGT
>NZ_WWGX01000092.1 GCF_009862265.1 Streptomyces sp. SID8352
GAGGTTCTTCAGGTCGTTTCCGCCGCCGTGCTTTCGGTGCACGATGTGGTGCACGTTCAGCGGACGGCGGACGGCGTCGAACCAGGACACCCAGTCGTGAACGTTGTCCGGTTCGAACTCAGCTCCTTCGACGAGACCGAGGCCGCACCGTGCGCATCGGCCCTTCTGGCGGACGGCAAGGGTCTGGACGAACTTGTTCTCCAGCCTCAGCTTTGTCCGCTTGGCCGCACGTTCGGCCCAGTAGCCGGCCAGCGCCGGATCGTCCTTGGAATGGGTTCCAAGGACCAGCACGTGCCGGACGATTCTGGTCATTGCGGCGGGCTTGATATGTACCGAACCTTCTCCGAAGATCCAGCGGTTCTCACTCCCAGGAATCCGCTTGTCCCAGTACCGGGCCGCGATCCACTGCTTTCCCTTCCGTCGATGCTGTCTGCTCGCCCAGTTCCACAACTGTCCGAACATGATCCGATCTAGGTCGTTGAAAGCCCTCTTGGAGCTCCAGGGACGGTAGTACATGGTCCATCCCCGGACGAACGAGTTCATCGCACGGATCAGGCGATCCGCTGGACTGCCCCGATGCGCCCGGGCAATTTCCCGGATACGTTCCCTGGCCTTCATTACCGCGCTCTTGCTCGGTGTCACAAGGGTGTAGCCGTTGGCATAGTTCCGGATAGTGCACCCGAGGAAGTCGAAGCCATCCGTGAGGTGTCGGACTTTCGTCTTTTCCTCGTTGAAGGCCAGCCCCCTGGGCGTGAACCATTCCTTCAGCCGTTGATACGCCTCGTGCGCGGCCTGCTCCGTGTGACAGATGACCACGAAGTCGTCCGCATACCGCACAAGCGCCGGGGAGTCCTCCTTGAGGATACGGGAACCCCGCTGCTTCTTCCAGGAGACCCCGGCTGCTTCCTCCATTCCGTGCAGAGCAATGTTGAGGAGGAGCGGACTGATGACTCCTCCTTGCGGGGTGCCTTCCACCGTCGGTGCAAAAACTCCCCTGTCCATCACTCCGGCCTTCAGCCATCCCTCGATCGCATCCCTGGCGGGGAAGCTGCCGATGGATTGCATCAGGTGCGCATGGTCGATCCGGTCGAACGCCGCCGACAGGTCGGCGTCCAGCACCCATCTCCGGTTGCTGGCAGGCTTGCCCACCACCTGGAAGATGGCCGCCAGGGCGTCA
>NZ_WWGX01000093.1 GCF_009862265.1 Streptomyces sp. SID8352
GTTGAGCAGGTTGCGCTGGCTGACGGCGGGGGAGTCGCACGGTCCCGCACTGGTGGCGACGTTGGAGGGGCTTCCGGCCGGGGTGCCGGTGACCACGGAGCTGGTCGCGGGTCATCTGGCGCGGCGGCGGCTGGGGTACGGGCGTGGTGCGCGGATGAAGTTCGAGCGGGACGAGGTGACGTTCCTGGGGGGTGTGCGGCACGGGTTGTCGCTGGGGTCGCCGGTGGCGGTGATGGTGGGGAACACGGAGTGGCCGAAGTGGGAGCTGGTGATGTCGGCGGATCCGGTGGACCCGGAGGTGCTGGCGGCGTCGGCCCGCAATGCTCCGCTGACCCGGCCGCGTCCGGGTCACGCCGATCTCGCGGGGATGCAGAAGTACGGGTTCGGTGAGGCGCGTCCGGTGCTGGAGCGGGCTTCGGCGCGGGAGACGGCGGCGCGGGTGGCGCTGGGTGCGGTGGCGCGGTCGTTCCTGTGGGAGGTGGCGGGTGCGGAGGTGGTGTCGCACGTGGTGGAGCTGGCGGGTGCGCGGGCTCCGTACGGTGTGGTGCCGGTGCCGGGTGATGTGGAGCGGCTGGACGCGGATCCGGTGCGCTGTCTGGACCCGGACGCGTCGGGGGCGATGGTCGAGGAGATCGACCGGGCGCACAAGGACGGCGACACCCTGGGCGGTGTGGTGGAGGTGCTGGCCTACGGGCTTCCGGTGGGCCTGGGCTCGCANGTGCACTGGGACCGGCGGCTGGACTCCCGGCTGGCGGGTGCGCTGATGGGCATCCAGGCGATCAAGGGNGTGGAGGTCGGCGACGGCTTCGGGCTGGCCCGGGTGCCGGGGTCGGAGGCGCATGACGAGATCGTGCCGGGGCCGGAGGGCATCGGCCGGGCGACGGCCCGCGCGGGCGGCGTCGAGGGCGGCCTGTCCACCGGCGAACCGCTCCGGGTGCGGGCGGCGATGAAGCCCATCGCGACGGTGCCGCGCGCCCTGCGGACGGTGGACGTGGCGACGGGTGAGCCGGCGCAGGCGCATCACCAGCGCTCGGACGTGTGCGCGGTGCCGGCGGCGGGGATCGTCGCGGAGGCGATGGTGGCGCTGGTGCTGGCGGACGCGGTGGTGGAGAAGTTCGGCGGCGACAGCGTGGCCGAGACCCGCCGCAACGTGCGCTCCTACCTCGACCACCTGGCCATCCGGTGAGTGCCCCACAGGCCGTCCTGGTCGGCCCGATGGGTGTGGGCAAGTCCGTGGTGGGGCAGTTGCTGGCCGAACGGCTGGGCGTCGGTTTCCGGGACACCGACGACGACATCGTCGCCGCCGAGGGGCGCGCCATCTCGGACATATTCGTCCAGGAGGGCGAGGACGCCTTCCGCGCCCTGGAGAAGGAGGCGGTGCGCCGGGCCGTCGAGGAGCACCCGGGTGTGCTCGCCCTCGGCGGGGGCGCCGTCCTCGACGCCGACACCCGCGCCCTGCTGGCCGGGCTGCCGGTCGTCTACCTCTCGATGGACGTCGAGGAGGCCGTACGGCGCACCGGTCTGAGCGTGGCGCGTCCCCTGCTGGCGGTCAATCCGCGCAAGCAGTGGCGCGAGCTGATGGAGGCCCGCCGGCATCTGTACGAGGAGGTGGCGTCGGTGGTGGTTCCGACCGACGACCGCACCCCCGAGGATGTCGCCGGAGCGGTCGTGGACGCACTGGGGGAGAAGGACGCATGAGCGGCGAGGACGTCACACGCATCGAGGTCGGCGGCAGCGCGGGCAGCGACCCGTACGAGGTGCTGGTGGGCCGTCGGCTCCTGGGCGAGCTGGGCGGGCTGATCGGCCCCCGGGCCAAGCGGGTCGCGGTGATCCACCCGGAGGCCCTCGCGGAGACCGGGGAAGCGCTCCGCGCCGACCTGGCGGACCAGGGCTACGAGGCCGTCGCCATCCAGGTGCCGAACGCGGAGGAGGCCAAGACCGCCGAGGTCGCCGCCTACTGCTGGAAGGCGCTGGGCCAGTCCGGCTTCACCCGCACCGACGTGATCGTCGGGGTCGGCGGCGGCGCGACCACCGATCTGGCCGGGTTCGTGGCCGCGACCTGGCTGCGCGGGGTCCGCTGGATCGCCGTGCCCACCACGGTGCTGGCCATGGTCGACGCGGCCGTGGGCGGGAAAACGGGCATCAACACCGCCGAGGGCAAGAACCTCGTCGGTGCCTTCCACCCGCCGGCCGGGGTGCTCTGCGACCTGGCCGCGCTGGATTCGCTCCCCGTGCACGACTACGTCTCGGGCCTGGCCGAGGTCATCAAGGCCGGGTTCATCGCGGACCCGGTGATCCTCGACCTGATCGAGGCCGATCCGCAGGCGGCGCGCACCCCGCAGGGCTCGCACACCGCCGAGCTGATCGTCCGGTCCATCCGGGTCAAGGCCGAGGTGGTGTCCGCGGACCTCAAGGAGGCGGGCCCGCGCGAGATCCTCAACTACGGCCACACCCTCGGCCACGCCATCGAGAAGAACGAGCGGTACAAGTGGCGCCACGGCGCCGCCGTGGCGGTGGGCATGCACTTCGCCGCCGAACTGGGCCGCCTGGCGGGCCGCCTGGACGACGCGACGGCCGACCGGCACCGTGCCGTCCTCGAAGCGGTCGGGCTGCCGCTGCGCTACCGCCACGACCAGTGGCCTCGCCTGCTGGAGAACATGCGGGTCGACAAGAAGTCCCGGGGCGACCTGCTGCGCTTCGTCATCCTGGACGGGCTGGCCCGCCCCACCGTCCTGGAGGGCCCCGACCCCGCCGTACTCCTCGCCGCCTACGGCGAGGTGGCCGACTAGGAACTGGGAACGGCCGCCGGGCCGGACCGAAGGGAGGAAGCGCGCTTCCTCCCTTCGGTCAGCCTCCGGCCCGGCAAGGCCCGGCCCGGTCCATCGGCCTCCGGCCCGGTCCGGTCCCGGTCCGGTTCTGGTCCCGGTTCGGCACGTCCCGGCCCGGCATTGTCCCGGTCCGGTCCGACGCGCCCGCCGGGGCGCTGGCGCCGTTCCCGCAGGAAGGGCTACGTGTCCGCAGGAACGGTTGCGGCCCGGCGGGGAGGTAGGGCACGGCACCCGCCGGGAGGTG
Organism: Streptomyces sp. SID8352; assembly: GCF_009862265.1. Lineage (GTDB taxonomy): Bacteria > Actinomycetota > Actinomycetes > Streptomycetales > Streptomycetaceae > Streptomyces. The sequence continues at coordinate 3,073 of NZ_WWGX01000093.1, forward strand.
GGACGCCCGCCGGAGGACGGCGCATCCGTCGGGGGTGACGCGCCCGCGCCGCCCCGGGCCCGGTCGGCCGCCGGTGACACGGCAGCGACGGCACACGGGAGCGCTGCGGCAGCCGGGCGGGCGCGCCCACGGTTTCCGGGACCGATGGCGGGTTTCGGATCCGCTCCCCTTCCGTCCCGTCCGCTCCGGAGATCTGCCCGGCCCAGAGACCTGCCCGGTTTGGGGATCTGCCCGGCCAGTGGACCTGTCCGGTCGGGGGACCTGCCCGATTCTGGTCGGGACCTGCCTGCCTCGGGACCCGCCCGATCCAGGGGGTCTGCCTGCTCGGGGAAGCCGGCCGGTCTGGGCGACCCGTCCACTCCGGGAACCCGGATGACCTGGCACGCCTCTCATGGTGCGGGCACCTCGGGCCGCCCCCGGCCGTTCACCAAACGACGACCGGGGACGGTACCGTTCGCTGACGGCGGGCGGACCCCGCTGTCAGAGCCCATCAGCCCGGACGAGACGGAGTGGCACCGGATGCAGCACGCAGGGGGTTCTCCGTTGCCGCCGCCCCGCCCAGCCGGGCACGGGCCGGCCTTCGGCTGGCCCCCGGCCGCCCACCCGGCCCCGCAGGGACCGCCGTCCCAGGGGATGCCGCCCCGGGCCCCGGCACCCGTGCCGCCCGGCCACCAGCCGCCGGCCCCGCACCACCCCGCCGGTCCGGTGCCGGTGCCGGACGCCACCGGCCATGTCCCGCTGCCGCCCGGCGGCCCCGTCGCCGCTGCCGGAGCGCCGCCCGCCCCCGCCCCGCCGGACGGGGGCACCGCCACGCTCGCGGTGCTGCTCATCGGCCCGGCGGGCGCGGGCAAGACCAGCGTCGCCAAGTACTGGGCCGACCACCGCAGGGTGCCCACCGCCCACATCAGCCTGGACGACGTCCGCGAATGGGTCCGCTCCGGCTTCGCCGACCCCCAGTCCGGGTGGAACGACAACTCCGAGGCCCAGTACCGCCTGGCCCGCCGGACCTGCGGTTTCGCCGCGCGCAACTTCCTGGCCAACGGCATCTCCTGCATCCTCGACGACGCCGTCTTCCCCGACCGCCCGGTGGTCGGCCTCGGCGGCTGGAAGCGGCACGTCGGCCCCGGCCTGCTCCCGGTCGTCCTGCTGCCCGGCCTGGACATCGTCCTGGAGCGCAACGCCGAGCGCAGCGGCAACCGCCGCCTCACCGACGAGGAGGTCGCCCGCATCCACGGCCGCATGGCCGGCTGGTACGGCTCGGGCCTCCCCATCATCGACAACTCCCAGCTGACCATCCCCGAAACCGCCCACCTCCTGAACGACCTCCTCACAAGAGCCATAGCCAGCCCCCCACCCTGGTAGCTCCCCGGGGTGTGGATGGGCGCGGGGAACTGCGCAATCCCCACGACGCTCCGGTGGTGGTCCACGGATTGGTCCCCCCGGGGTGTGGAGGAGCGCGGGGAACTGCGCAAACCCACGACGCTCCGGTGGTGACCCACGGACAGGCCCCCCCGGGGGACAGGGGCGCGGGGAACTGCGCAATCCCCACGACGCTCCGGCAGCGCCCCACGGACAGGCCCCCCCGGGGTGTGGAGGGGCGCGGGGAACTGCGCAAACCCCACGACGCTCCGGCAGCGCCCCACGGACAGGCCCCCCCGGGGGGACAGTCGCGGGGAACTGCGCAAACCCCCGCCGGCCCACTGCGAACCCACAAACCGAACCCCCGGCGGGCAGCCACCCCGCACGCGATCCCATCCGCCGAACCCACTCGGCGCCTCCCAAGCGGCACCCCCCCAGCGGAGCGCCTACGCTCGGTCACATGTCAGCCCCGCACGCGGCCCGCCGAACGCGCCTCAGAGAACGCTGCAACGCGGTCGGCAGCGCGGCAGCCCTCGTCTCCCGCCCCGCGAACGTCCGCTACCTCGCGGGCGCCGCCCCGCGCGGCGCCGTCCTGCTCCTCGGCCGCACCGAGGACATGCTGGTCTGCGCCGGTGGGCCGGAGGACCGTCCCCAGGAGGGCCGGCCCGACGACACCCTCGCGGTCCGCGTCCTGCCCGGCCCCGGCGGCGACCCCGCCGTCGCCGCCGCGGGCTTCGCCGCCGCGCAGGGCGCCGAGTCCCTGGCCACCGAGGACCACCACATCACCGTGGCCCGTCACCGCGCCCTCCGCTCCGTCGCCCCCCGGCTGCGCCTGTCCGACCTCGGCCAGGCGGTGGAACAGCTCAGGGTTGTCAAGGACGAGGAGGAGATCTCCTGCCTGCGCATCGGCGCGGAGATCGCCGACCAGGCCCTCGGGGAACTCCTGGAGTCCATCCTCGTGGGCCGCACCGAGCGCCACCTCGCCCTGGAGCTCGAACGCCGCCTCGTCGACCACGGCGCCGACGGTCCCGCCTTCGCCACCTCGGTCGGCACGGGCCCCCACTCCGGCCGCCGCGGCCACCGCCCCACCGACCGCCGGGTTGAGGAGGGCGACTTCCTCTCCGTCTGCCTGGGCGCCGCCTACCGCGGCTACCGCTGCGAGATCGGCCGCACCTTCGTCATCGGCACCTCGCCCGCCGACTGGCAGATCGCCCTCTACGATCTCGTCTTCGCCGCTCAGCGCGCCGGCCGGGAGGCCCTGGTGCCCGGGGCCGCCTGCCGCGACGTGGACCGCGCCGCCCGCCAGCCGCTGGACTCGGCCGGGTACGCGGAGCACCTCCCGGCCCTCACGGGACACGGGGTCGGACTCGAAATCGACGAGGACCCGCAGTTGGGCCCTGCGGCCATGGGTAAACTGGACGCTTGCGTGCCGGTCACCGTCGAACCGGGGGTCCACCTCCCGGGCAGGGGCGGGGTCCGGATCGATGACACGCTCGTCGTGCGCCCCGAGGCGGACGGCGGACCCGAGCTACTCACCATCACGACCAAGGAGCTGCTCGCGCTCTAGCCTCGCGCTGTGCGCCCGCCCCGGGGTCGTCCACGTCAGTCCAGTCCAGGAGATTCCGCAACCGTGGCTTCCACGAACGACCTCAAGAACGGCCTGGTGCTCAAGCTCGAAGGCGGCCAGCTCTGGTCCGTCGTCGAGTTCCAGCACGTCAAGCCCGGCAAGGGCCCGGCCTTCGTGCGCACCAAGCTCAAGAACGTGCTCTCCGGCAAGGTCGTAGACAAGACCTTCAACGCCGGCGTCAAGGTCGAGACGGCCACTGTCGACCGGCGCGACATGCAGTTCTCGTACATGGACGGCGATTACTTCGTCTTCATGGACATGCAGACCTACGACCAGCTCCACATCGACCGCAAGGTCGTCGGCGACGCCGCCCACTTCCTCGTCGAGGGCTTCGAGGCGACCGTCGCCCAGCACGAGGGCGAGGTGCTCTCCGTCGAGCTGCCGGCCGCCGTCGAGCTGACCGTCCAGGAGACCGAGCCCGGTGTCCAGGGCGACCGCTCCACCGGTGGCACCAAGCCCGCCGTCCTGGAGACCGGCCACCAGATCCAGGTCCCGCTCTTCATCACCACCGGTGAGAAGATCAAGGTCGACACCCGCACGAGCGACTACCTCGGCCGGGTGAACAGCTAACCGTGGCTGCCCGCAACACGGCCCGCAAACGCGCCTTCCAGATCCTCTTCGAGGGCGACCAGCGCGGCGCCGACGTCCTGACCGTCCTCGCGGACTGGATCCGGCACTCCCGGTCCGACACCCGGCAGCCGCCGGTGAGCGAGTACACGATGGAGCTGGTCGAGGGCTACGCCGCGCACGCGACGCGGATCGACGAGCTGATCGCCCAGTACTCCGTCGGCTGGACGCTGGACCGCATGCCCGTCGTCGACCGCAACCTCCTGCGCCTCGGGGCGTACGAGCTGATCTGGGTCGACGCGACCCCGGACGCCGTCGTCCTGGACGAGGTGGTGCAGTTGGCCAAGGAGTTCTCCACGGACGAGTCGCCCTCGTTCGTCAACGGCCTGCTCGGCCGGCTGAAGGAGCTCAAGCCCTCCCTGCGCCGTGAGGGCGCCTGAGAGGGCCCCCCGGGGTCCGGGAGTCCCCGGGAACCCTCTGCCACGCCGAAGGGCCCGCAGCGCGCCGCTGCGGGCCCTTCGGCGTGCGCGGGACCGGGCGCACGCCCCGACGAAGACGCCCGGGGTGGCCGGAACCCGATGGGTCCCGCCACCCCGGGCGGCACGTTTCTCCTCAGGGGGGAGCAGGCGTCAGGCGTCCTCGTGGGTCGCCACGGCGCGGCGCGCGTCCGCGTCCAGGACGCCCCAGCCGATGAGCTGCTCGGTGAGGACCGAGGGCGACTGGTCGTAGATGACGGCGAGGGTGCGCAGATCGTCCTGGCGGATCGAGAGCACCTTCCCGTTGTAGTCACCGCGCTGCGACTGGATGGTCGCGGCGTAGCGCTGGAGCGGACCCGCCTTCTCGGCCGGCACGGTGGCCAGCCGCTCCAGGTCCAGGACCAGCTTGGGCGGCGGCTCGGCGGCACCGCCCGGCGTGGTGCCCGGCAGCAGCTCCTGCACCGGGACGCCGTAGAAGTCCGCCAGCTCGGCGAGGCGCTGCACGGTCACGGCGCGGTCGCCGCGCTCGTACGAACCGACCACGACGGCCTTCCAGCGGCCCTGGGACTTCTCCTCGACACCGTGGAGGGAAAGGCCCTGCTGGGTGCGGATGGCCCGGAGCTTGGCCCCGAGCTGTTTGGCGTATTCGCTGGACATATGGCTCCCGGGACAAGGTGTCGACGTGGCGCGCAGTGTTGCGCGCCCCGCGGCTTGGTGACTCACTGTGAGGTTACGCAGCGTTACTCTGCTGCGTCAAGCCGAATGGTCCGCACCGGGGCTTCCGTGGTACCCGGGGATGATTGCTGCGAGCGGGTGGCGGCGGTGCGGCGCCCGGGTGACGGGGGAGTGTCGGGGGCCGCCCGGGGGCCGCTCCGCCCACCTGATACCGTAGGTGGCGCAAATCCGACGTCCTTTAATCCCCGTCCCGTGAGGCGGAGAAGGAGGTCCGTTACCCATGGACAAGCAGAACGGCGCCGACCAGGACGCCCGCCCCGGCACGCGGCCCGTACTGGAAGCCCCCGACATCGCGCGGGTGCTGACCCGCATCGCCCACGAGATCGTCGAGCGCGCCAAGGGCGCCGACGACGTGGTGCTCCTCGGCATCCCGACCCGGGGCGTCTTCCTCGCCCGGCGGCTCGCGGAGAAGCTGGAGCGGATCACCGAGCGCACCGTCCCGGTCGGCTCGCTGGACATCACCATGTACCGCGACGACCTGCGCCTGCAGCCGCCGCGCGCGCTGGCCCGCACCGAGATCCCCGGCGACGGCATCGACGGCCGCCTGGTCGTCCTCGTGGACGACGTCCTCTTCTCGGGCCGCACCATCCGCGCCGCCCTCGACGCGCTGAACGACATCGGCCGCCCGCGCGCCGTCCAGCTCGCCGTCCTCGTCGACCGGGGCCACCGTGAGCTGCCGATCCGCGCCGACTACGTGGGCAAGAACCTCCCCACCTCGCTGCGGGAGACGGTCAAGGTCCTGCTCGCCGAGGAGGACGGCCGCGACACGGTGCTGCTCGGCGGCAAGCCGGCCTCCCCGGACGCCCAGCCCTAGCGACCCGGCCCGGCGCCCCGGCGCACCCCCGCGCCGGGCGCCGTCCCGGCGTGCCCCCGCACGCGCCCGGACGCCCGGATCATCCCGATTCCGCTTCCCCCGCCCGCCCGCTCGAACCGCCTCACGTGCCCTACGGAGCCTGACAGATGCAGCGTCATCTCATCTCGGCCGCCGACCTCACCCGCGACGACGCCGTCCTGATCCTCGACACCGCCGAGGAGATGGCCCGGGTCGCGGACCGGCCGATCAAGAAACTGCCCACCCTGCGCGGCCGCACCGTCGTCAACCTCTTCTTCGAGGACTCCACCCGGACCCGGATCTCCTTCGAGGCCGCCGAGAAGCGCCTGTCCGCGGACGTCATCAACTTCACCGCGAAGGGCTCCAGCGTCTCCAAGGGCGAGTCCCTCAAGGACACCGCGCAGACCCTGGAGGCGATGGGCGTCGACGCCGTCGTCATCCGGCACGGCGCGTCCGGCGCCCCCTACCGGCTGGCCACCTCCGACTGGATCGACGCCGCCGTCATCAACGCCGGGGACGGCACCCACCAGCACCCCACCCAGGCCCTGCTGGACGCCTTCACCATGCGCCGCCGCCTGGTCGGCCGGGACGCCGGGCTCGGCGAGGACCTCGGCGGCCGCCGGATCACCCTCGTCGGCGACATCCTCCACAGCCGCGTCGCCCGCTCCAACGTCGACCTGCTGCACACCCTGGGTGCCACCGTCACCCTCGTCGCCCCGCCCACCCTGCTGCCGGTCGGCGTCGAGAACTGGCCCTGCGAGGTCTCGTACGACCTCGACTCGGTGCTCCCCGGCTCCGACGCCGTGATGATGCTGCGCGTCCAGCGCGAACGCATGAACGCCGCGTTCTTCCCCACCGAGCGCGAGTACTCCCGCCGCTACGGCCTCGACGGCGAGCGCATGGCCAAGATGCCCGGGCACGCCATCGTGATGCACCCCGGCCCCATGGTCCGCGGCATGGAGATCACCGCCGAGGTCGCCGACTCCGGCCGCTGCACCGCCGTCGAGCAGGTCGCCAACGGCGTCTCCATCCGGATGGCCGTGCTCTACCTGCTGCTCGGCGGCAACGAACCCGCCCTCACCCACGCCCGCACCACGGAGGAGAAGTAAGACCATGAGCGCAACCCTGATCCGCGGTGCGAAGATCCTCGGCGGCGAGCCCGGGGACGTCCTGATCGAGGGCGGCACCGTCTCCCGGGTCGGCACCGGCCTGCCCGCCGGGGACGCGACCGTCGTCGAGGCCGCCGGCAAGGTCCTGCTGCCCGGCCTGGTCGACCTGCACACCCATCTGCGCGAGCCCGGCCGCGAGGACTCCGAGACCGTCCTCACCGGCACCCGCGCCGCCGCCACCGGCGGCTACACCAGCGTCTTCGCCATGGCCAACACCTTCCCGGTCGCCGACACCGCCGGCGTCGTCGAGCAGGTCTGGCGGCTCGGCCAGGAGTCCGGCTACTGCGACGTGCAGCCCATCGGCGCCGTCACCGTCGGACTGGAGGGCGCCAAGCTCGCGGAGCTCGGCGCCATGCACGAGTCCGCGGCCGGCGTCACCGTCTTCTCCGACGACGGCAAGTGCGTCCACGACGCCGTGATCATGCGCCGGGCCCTGGAGTACGTGAAGGCCTTCGGCGGCGTCGTCGCCCAGCACGCCCAGGAGCCCCGGCTGACCGAGGGCGCCCAGATGAACGAGGGCGTCGTCTCCGCCGAGCTGGGACTCGGCGGCTGGCCGGCCGTGGCCGAGGAGTCGATCATCGCCCGGGACGTGCTGCTCGCCGACCACGTCGGCTCCCGCGTCCACATCTGCCACCTGTCGACCGCCGGCTCCGTCGAGATCGTCCGCTGGGCCAAGTCCCGCGGCATCGACGTCACCGCCGAGGTCACCCCGCACCACCTGCTGCTCACCGACGAACTGGTGCGCTCCTACGACCCCGTCTACAAGGTCAACCCGCCGCTGCGCACCGAGCGTGACGTCCTGGCGCTGCGCGAGGCCCTCGCCGACGGCACCATCGACATCGTCGCCACCGACCACGCCCCGCACCCGCACGAGGACAAGGACTGCGAGTGGGCCGCCGCGGCCATGGGCATGGTCGGTCTGGAGACCGCCCTGTCGGTGGTCCAGGAGACCATGGTGGAGACCGGCCTGCTGGACTGGGCGGGCGTCGCCGACCGCATGTCCTTCACCCCGGCGCGCATCGGCCGGGCCGCCGGCCACGGACGCCCCGTCTCGGCTGGTGAGCCCGCCAACCTCACCCTGGTCGACACCGCATACCGTGGACCGGTGGACCCCGCGGGCTTCGCCTCACGCAGCCGCAACACCCCCTACGAGGGGCGCGAGCTGCCGGGCCGTGTCACCCACACATGGCTGCGGGGCAAGGCGACGCTCGTCGACGGGAAGCTCACGTGACACCTCTCATCCTGCTGGCCGCCGAGAAGGAATCGGCGCAAGTGACCGACTGGGCCGCGCGCATCGGCTGGGTCGTCGGACTCGGACTGTTCGTCGCCCTCGTCTACTGGCTGATGCGCGAGGGCTGGAAGTGGCGCGGCACCCTCCAGGGCGACCTCCCGGAGCTGTCCGCCGCGCCCGGCGACCCCGGCCCGGTCCGGCTGGCCCTGACCGGCCGCTACCACGGCTCCACCACCGCCGGGCAGTGGCTCGACCGCATCGTCGCCCGCGGTCTGGGTACCCGCAGCCGCGCCGAGCTGAGCCTCACCGACGCGGGCCTGGACGTCGTCCGCCCCGGCGCCGACGACTTCTTCGTCCCCGCCGCAGCGCTGCGCGGGGCCCGGCTCGACAAGGGCATCGCCGGCAAGGTCCTCACCGAGGGCGGCCTGCTGGTGATCACCTGGGAGCACGGCGGACGGCTGATCGACTCGGGCTTCCGCGCCGACCACGCGGCCGAGCACAACGAGTGGGTCGAGACCCTGAACGACATGATCAACAAGACGGAAACGGAAGGCGCACGATGACGACCTCCACCAGGGGAGCCGACAAGACTCCCGCCGTACTCGTCCTGGAGGACGGCCGCACCTTCCGCGGCCGTGCCTACGGGGCCGTGGGGGCCACCTTCGGCGAAGCCGTGTTCTCCACCGGCATGACCGGCTACCAGGAGACCCTCACCGACCCCTCCTACCACCGCCAGGTCGTCGTGATGACCGCCCCGCACATCGGGAACACCGGCGTCAACGACGAGGACATGGAGTCCCGCCGCATCTGGGTCTCCGGCTACGTGGTCCGCGACCCCGCCCGGGTGTCCTCCAACTGGCGCTCCCGGCGCACGCTCGACGAGGAGCTGGCCGCCCAGGGCGTCGTCGGGATCTCCGGCATCGACACCCGCGCCCTCACCCGCCACCTGCGCGAGCGCGGCGCCATGCGGGTCGGCATCTTCAGCGGCGACGCCGTCCGCGACGAGGCCGCCCTGCTGGCCAGCGTCCGCGAGGCCCCCGAGATGGCCGGCGCCGACCTCTCCGCCGAGGTCGCCACCACCGAGCCCTACGTCGTCCCCGCCGTGGGCGAGAAGAGGTTCACGGTCGCCGCCGTCGACCTCGGCATCAAGGGCATGACCCCGCAGCTCATGGCCGAGCGCGGGATCGAGGTGCACGTCCTGCCCGCCGACTCCACCGTCGAGGACGTCTACGCCGTCAACCCGGACGGCGTGTTCTTCTCCAACGGCCCCGGCGACCCGTCCACCGCCGACCACCCCGTCGCCGTGATGCGCGCCGTCCTGGAGCGCGGCACCCCGCTGTTCGGCATCTGCTTCGGCAACCAGATCCTCGGCCGCGCCCTCGGCTTCGGCACCTTCAAGCTGAAGTACGGCCACCGCGGCATCAACCAGCCCGTGCAGGACCGCACCACCGGCAAGGTCGAGGTCACCGCGCACAACCACGGCTTCGCCGTCGACGCCCCGCTGGACAGGGTCTCCGACACCCCCTACGGCCGCGCCGAGGTCTCCCACGTCTGCCTCAACGACAACGTGGTGGAGGGCCTCAGGCTGCTGGACCGGCCGGCCTTCAGCGTCCAGTACCACCCCGAGGCCGCGGCCGGCCCGCACGACGCCGCCTACCTGTTCGACCGCTTCACGTCTTTGATGAGCACCGTCCTGATGGAGGGCCAGCGTGCCTAAGCGCACCGATATCCAGTCCGTCCTGGTCATCGGCTCCGGCCCGATCGTCATCGGCCAGGCCGCCGAGTTCGACTACTCCGGCACCCAGGCGTGCCGCGTGCTCAAGGCCGAGGGCCTGCGCGTCGTCCTGGTCAACTCCAACCCGGCCACGATCATGACCGACCCGGAGATCGCCGACGCCACCTACGTCGAGCCGATCACCCCCGAGTTCGTCGAGAAGATCATCGCCAAGGAGCGCCCCGACGCGCTGCTGCCCACCCTCGGCGGCCAGACCGCGCTCAACACCGCGATCTCCCTGCACGAGAACGGCGTCCTGGAGAAGTACGGCGTCGAGCTGATCGGCGCCAACGTCGAGGCCATCCACAAGGGCGAGGACCGCGACCAGTTCAAGCTGGTCGTGGAGGAGGTCCGCAGGAAGACCGGCCACGGCGAGTCCGCCCGCTCCGTCATCTGCCACACCATGGACGACGTGATCGCCGGAGTCGACACGCTCGGCGGCTACCCGGTCGTCGTCCGCCCCTCCTTCACCATGGGCGGCGCCGGCTCCGGCTTCGCCCACGACGAGGACGAGCTGCGCCGCATCGCCGGCCAGGGCCTCACGCTCTCCCCGACCACCGAGGTGCTCCTGGAGGAGTCCATCCTCGGCTGGAAGGAGTACGAGCTGGAGCTGATGCGCGACCGGAACGACAACGTCGTGGTCGTCTGCTCCATCGAGAACTTCGACCCCATGGGCGTGCACACCGGCGACTCGATCACCGTGGCGCCCGCGATGACCCTGACCGACCGCGAGTACCAGATCCTCCGCGACATCGGCATCGCCGTCATCCGCGAGGTCGGCGTCGACACCGGCGGCTGCAACATCCAGTTCGCGGTCGACCCCCAGGACGGCCGGGTCATCGTCATCGAGATGAACCCGCGCGTCTCGCGCTCCTCGGCGCTCGCCTCCAAGGCGACCGGCTTCCCCATCGCCAAGATCGCCGCCAAGCTCGCCGTCGGCTACACCCTCGACGAGATCCCCAACGACATCACCCGGGAGACCCCGGCCTCCTTCGAGCCGACCCTGGACTACGTCGTCGTCAAGGCGCCCCGGTTCGCCTTCGAGAAGTTCCCGAGCGCCGACTCCACCCTCACCACCACCATGAAGTCGGTCGGCGAGGCCATGGCCATCGGCCGCAACTTCACCGAGGCGTTCCAGAAGGCGCTGCGCTCGCTGGAGAAGAAGGGCAGCCAGTTCACCTTCGTCGGCGAGCCCGGCGACAAGGCCGCGCTGCTGCGCGACGCGGTCCGCCCCACCGACGGCCGGATCAACGCCGTCATGCAGGCCATCCGGGCCGGCGCCACCCCCGAGGAGGTCTTCGACGCCACCAGGATCGACCCCTGGTTCGTCGACCAGCTCTTCCTCCTCAAGGAGACCGCGGACGACCTGGCCGCGGCCCCCGAACTCGGCGCCGACCTGCTCGCCGAGGCCAAGCGGCACGGCTTCTCCGACCAGCAGATCGCCGAGATCCGCGGCCTGCGCGAGGACGTCGTCCGCGAGGTCCGGCACACCCTCGGCATCCGCCCGGTCTACAAGACCGTCGACACCTGCGCCGCCGAGTTCGCCGCCAGCACCCCGTACTTCTACTCCTCCTACGACGAGGAGACCGAGGTCGCGCCGCGCGAGCGGCCCGCCGTGATCATCCTCGGCTCCGGCCCCAACCGCATCGGCCAGGGCATCGAGTTCGACTACTCCTGCGTCCACGCCTCCTTCGCGCTCTCCGACGCCGGGTACGAGACCGTCATGGTCAACTGCAACCCGGAGACCGTCTCCACCGACTACGACACCTCCGACCGGCTGTACTTCGAGCCGCTCACCCTGGAGGACGTCCTGGAGATCGTCCACGCCGAGCAGCAGGCCGGCCCCGTCGCGGGCGTCATCGTCCAGCTCGGCGGCCAGACCCCGCTGGGCCTCGCCCAGGCGCTCAAGGACAACGGCGTGCCCGTCGTCGGCACCCCGCCCGAGGCCATCCACGCCGCCGAGGACCGGGGCGCCTTCGGCCGGGTCCTCCAGGAGGCCGGGCTGCCGGCCCCCAAGCACGGCACCGCCACCACCTTCACCGAGGCCAAGGCCATCGCCGACCGGATCGGCTACCCGGTCCTGGTGCGCCCCTCCTACGTCCTCGGCGGGCGCGGCATGGAGATCGTCTACGACGAGACCCGCCTCGGCTCCTACATCGCCGAGTCGACCGAGATCAGCCCCTCCCGGCCGGTCCTCGTCGACCGCTTCCTCGACGACGCCATCGAGATCGACGTCGACGCCCTCTTCGACGGCGAGGAGCTGTACCTCGGCGGCGTCATGGAGCACATCGAGGAGGCCGGCATCCACTCCGGCGACTCGGCCTGCGCCCTGCCCCCGATCACCCTCGGCGGCCACGACATCAAGCGGCTGCGGGCCTCCACCCGGGCCATCGCCGCCGGGGTCGGCGTCCGCGGCCTGATCAACATCCAGTTCGCGCTCTCCGGCGACATCCTCTACGTCCTGGAGGCCAACCCGCGCGCCTCGCGCACCGTGCCCTTCACCTCGAAGGCCACCGCGGTGCCCCTGGCCAAGGCCGCCGCCCGGATCTCGCTCGGCGCCACCGTCGCCGAACTGCGCGCCGAGGGCCTGCTCCCGGCGCAGGGCGACGGCGGCACCCTGCCGCTGGACGCGCCGATCTCCGTCAAGGAGGCCGTGCTGCCCTGGTCCCGCTTCCGGGACATCCACGGCCGCGGCGTCGACACCGTCCTCGGCCCGGAGATGCGCTCCACCGGCGAGGTCATGGGCATCGACTCCGTCTTCGGCACGGCCTACGCCAAGTCGCAGGCGGGCGCCTACGGGCCGCTGCCCACCAGGGGGCGCGCCTTCATCTCGGTCGCCAACCGCGACAAGCGCTCGATGATCTTCCCGGCCCGCGAGCTGGTTGCCCACGGCTTCGAGCTGTTCGCCACCTCCGGCACCGCCGAGGTGCTCCGGCGCAACGGCATCAACGCCACGGTGGTGCGCAAGCAGTCCGAGGGCCCCGGGCCCAACGGCGAGAAGACCATCGTCCAGCTCATCCACGACGGCGAGGTCGACCTGATCGTCAACACCCCCTACGGCACCGGCGGACGCCTCGACGGCTACGACATCCGCACGGCGGCCGTGGCCCGGTCCGTGCCCTGCCTGACCACCGTCCAGGCGCTCGCCGCCGCGGTCCAGGGCATCGACGCGCTCAACCACGGAGAGGTGGGCGTGCGCTCGCTCCAGGAACACGCCGAGTTCCTGATCGCGGCCCGCGACTAGCCGCCCCCGGGGGGGGACACCGGAAACGGTGTCCCCCCGCTTCATGAGCCCTTCACCCGAGCCCGCCACCCGGGCTTCACGAGGACACCATGTACCAGATCTTCTTCAAGCTCGTCTTCTCCCGTCTGGACCCGGAACGGGCCCACCACCTGGCCTTCCGCTGGATCCAGCGCGCCGCCCGCGTCCCGGTGCTGCGCACCTTCGCCGCCGCGGCCCTCGCCCCCCGCCACAAGGAACTGCGCACCGAGGCCCTCGGCCTGCGCATGCACGGCCCCTTCGGGCTCGCCGCGGGCTTCGACAAGAACGCGGCCGCCGTCGACGGCCTGGCGATGCTCGGCTTCGACCACGTCGAGATCGGCACCGTGACCGGTGAGCCGCAGCCCGGCAACCCCCGGAAGCGGCTGTTCCGCCTCGTCGGGGACCGGGCGCTGATCAACCGCATGGGCTTCAACAACGACGGCTCGCGCGTCGTGGCCGCCCGCCTGGCCTCCCGCACCGCCGTCTTCCGCACGGTCGTCGGGGTCAACATCGGCAAGACCAAGGTGGTCCCGGAGGAGGAGGCCGTCGCCGACTACGTCACGTCCGCCGAGCGCCTCGCGCCGCACGCCGACTACCTCGTCGTCAACGTCTCCTCGCCCAACACACCCGGTCTGCGCGACCTCCAGGCCGTGGACCACCTGCGCCCGCTGCTGACCGCCGTCCGCGAGGCCGCCGACCGGGCCGTCCCCGCCCGGCGCGTCCCGCTGCTGGTCAAGATCGCGCCGGACCTCGCCGACGACGACATCGACGCCGTCGCCGACCTCGCCGTCGAACTCGGCCTGGACGGCATCATCGCCACCAACACCACCATCGCCCGCGCCGGACTCGGGCTGACCTCCGCGCCCGGCCTCGTCCAGGAGACCGGCGGACTCTCCGGAGCCCCCCTCAAGGAGCGCTCCCTGGAGGTGCTGCGCCGCCTGTACGCCCGGGTGGGCGACCGGATCACCCTGGTGGGCGTCGGCGGCGTGGAGACCGCCGAGGACGCCTGGCAGCGCATCCTGGCCGGGGCCACCCTGGTCCAGGGCTACAGCGCCTTCATCTACCAGGGCCCCTTCTGGACCCGCGCCGTCCACAAGGGCCTCGCCGCCCGCCTGCGGCAGAGCCCCTACGCCACCCTCGCCGACGCGGTCGGCGCCGATGTGAGGAGCGCGGCGTGACCGAGCCCTTCGGCGCGCGTCTGCGCCGCGCCATGGACGAACGCGGCCCCCTGTGCGTGGGCATCGACCCGCACGCCTCGCTGCTGGCCGAGTGGGGGCTCGGCGACGACGTGGCGGGCCTGGAGCGGTTCAGCCGCACCGTGGTCGAGGCCCTGGCCGGCCGGGTCGCGGTGCTGAAGCCGCAGAGCGCCTTCTTCGAGCGCTTCGGCTCGCGCGGCGTCGCCGTGCTGGAGGCCACGGTGCGCGAGGCCCGGGAGGCCGGGGCGCTGGTCGTGACCGACGCCAAGCGCGGCGACATCGGCTCCACCATGGCCGCCTACGCCGAGTCCTTTCTGCACCGGGACGCGCCGCTGTTCTCCGACGCGCTGACCGTCTCGCCCTACCTCGGCTACGGCTCCCTGAAGCCCGCCGTCGACCTGGCCCGGGAGAACGGCGCGGGGCTGTTCGTGCTGGCGCTCACCTCCAACCCGGAGGGCGGCGAGGTCCAGCGCGCGGTGCGTCCCGGCGGGCGGGACGTCGCGGCCACCATGCTGGCGCACCTGGCCGCCGAGAACGCCGGGGAGAGCCCCCTCGGCTCCTTCGGCGCGGTGGTCGGCGCCACGCTCGGTGACCTCTCCTCCTACGACCTGGCGGTCAACGGCCCGCTCCTGGCGCCCGGCATCGGTGCCCAGGGCGCCACGCCGGCCGACCTGCCGAAGGTCTTCGGGGCGGCGGTGCGCGCCGTGGTGCCCAGCGTCAGCCGGGGCGTGCTGCGGCACGGGCCCGCCGCGGGCGCGCTGCGCTCGGCGGCGGACCGGTTCGCGGACGAGGTCCGCGGGGCGATCGAGGGGGCCTAGGGTCTTTCGTCTGGACCGGGCCGGACCCCGCGAGCCCGGCATGATCCAAACGCGAGGCCCAGGGTCCTTCCCGGTGCCCGGCACCCGGGGCCCCTCCCCCGTGGGGGAGGGGCCCCGGGTGCCGCGGCCCGCCGGTCCCGGGGCGTGGCCAGGGGCTTCGTGCCCGTCCGGAGTGCGGACGCGGGCCGCAATCCAAGGAATTTTGCCCTGAATGTCCGGCCTGGCGGAGGCTGACCAGGACTTTTCCGCTGTTCTCGCTGACTCCGGCGGACATGACCGCTAGTCTCCGTCGAGTGGGAACACCTCCCGCATCGCAAGACAGCGGGGAGAACGGGCACGTGTTGCTCGTGGCTCCCCGGGTGTGGGGCGACTAGGTTCCTCACCGGTCCGTATCCGACAGTTCGACATCCGAGGTGACGTAGGCGTGGCTCTTCCGCCCCTTACCCCTGAACAGCGCGCAGCCGCGCTCGAAAAGGCCGCCGCGGCTCGCCGGGAGCGGGCCGAGGTCAAGAATCGACTCAAGCACTCCGGCGCCTCCCTCCACGAGGTCATCAAGCAGGGCCAGGAGAACGACGTCATCGGCAAGATGAAGGTCTCCGCCCTCCTGGAGTCCCTTCCGGGCGTGGGCAAGGTCCGCGCGAAGCAGATCATGGAGCGGCTCGGCATCTCCGAGAGCCGCCGCGTGCGGGGCCTCGGCTCCAACCAGATCGCTTCCCTGGAGCGTGAGTTCGGCAGCACCGGCAGCTGAGTCCGGACCACTCCGGCACAACTGGAATAATCGCCGTATGGCTGCAACACCCCGGGGGACGACCCCCGTACCCCCGGACGCACGTCCGCGGCTGACCGTGCTCTCCGGCCCCTCGGGGGTCGGCAAGAGCACGGTCGTCGCGCATCTGCGCAAGGCGCACCCCGAGGTCTGGCTCTCGGTGTCGGCGACGACCCGCAAGCCCCGCCCCGGCGAGGAGCACGGAGTCCACTACTTCTTCGTCAGCGACGAGGAGATGGACAAGCTGATCGCCAACGGCGAGCTGCTGGAGTGGGCCGAGTTCGCCGGCAACCGCTACGGCACGCCCAGGGCGGCGGTGCTGGAGCGGCTGGAGGCCGGCGAGCCGGTCCTGCTGGAGATCGACCTCCAGGGCGCCCGGCAGGTCCGCGGCTCCATGGCCGACGCCCATCTGGTCTTCCTGGCGCCGCCCTCCTGGGACGAGCTGGTGCGCAGGCTCACCGGGCGGGGCACCGAGCCGCCGGAGGTGATCGAGCGGCGGCTCGCCGCGGCCAGGGTCGAACTGGCCGCCGAGCCGGAGTTCGACGCCACCCTGGTCAACACCTCCGTCGAGGACGTGGCCCGCGAGCTGCTAGCCTTAATGAACGTCGTGTGATCGGGTCCTTTTATCCTGGCCCGTCGTCCGGCTGAATCTTTCCCATCCATCGGAAGGTAGAGCGTGTCCTCTTCCATCTCCGCGCCCGAGGGCATCATCAACCCGCCGATCGACGAGCTGCTCGAGGCCACGGACTCGAAGTACAGCCTCGTGATCTACGCCGCCAAGCGGGCCCGCCAGATCAACGCGTACTACTCGCAGCTCGGCGAGGGACTCCTCGAGTACGTCGGCCCCCTCGTCGACACCCATGTGCACGAGAAGCCGCTCTCGATCGCCCTCCGCGAGATCAACGCGGGGCTGCTGACGTCCGAGGCCATCGAGGGCCCGGCGCAGTAGCGGCGGACACACCGGCGGTGGATGCCCCACCGGCGGTAGTATCTTCAGCTCGAAGCTGACTTTTCCACAGGCCCGGCAGTCGCACTGCCGGGCCTGTGGTGTGTGATGGGGCGTACGCGCCGTCGAGGCGACATCGAGGTCCGGGAGAAGCGGTGGACAAGCCCAAGGTCGTTCTGGGGGTCAGTGGCGGCATCGCCGCCTACAAGGCCTGTGAGCTGCTGCGCAGGTTCACCGAGTCGGGACACGAGGTCCGCGTCGTGCCCACCGCCTCGGCCCTGCACTTCGTCGGCGCCGCCACCTGGTCCGCCCTGTCCGGCCACCCCGTCGCCACAGAGGTCTGGGACGACGTCCACGAGGTGCCGCACGTGCGCATCGGCCAGCGGGCCGACCTCGTCGTCGTCGCCCCCGCCACCGCCGACACCCTCGCCCGGGCCGCCCACGGGCTCGCCGACGACCTCCTCACCAACACCCTGCTCACCGCCCGCTGCCCGGTCGTCTTCGCCCCCGCCATGCACACCGAGATGTGGGAGCACCCCGCCACCCGGGAGAACGTGGAGACCCTCCGCCGCCGCGGCGCCGTGCTGATCGAACCGGCCGTCGGGCGCCTCACCGGCGCCGACACCGGCAAGGGCAGGCTCCCCGACCCCGGCGAGATCTTCGAGGCGTGCCGCCTGGTCCTCGCCCGCGGGCCGGTCGCCCCCGACCTCGCCGGACGCCACGTCGTGATCAGCGCCGGCGGCACCCGGGAGCCCCTCGACCCGGTCCGCTTCCTCGGCAACCGCTCCTCCGGCAAGCAGGGCTACGCCCTCGCCCGCACCGCCGTCGCCCGGGGCGCCCGGGTGACCCTGGTCTCGGCCAACGCCGCCCTGCCGGACCCGGCCGGGGCGGACGTGGTCCCCGTCGGCACCGCCGTCGAGCTGCGCGAGGCGGTGCTGCGCGCCGCGGCCGACGCCGACGCGGTCGTCATGGCGGCGGCCGTCGCGGACTTCCGCCCGGCCGTCTACGCCACCGGGAAGATCAAGAAGAAGGACGGACAGGAGCCGGAGCCGATCGCCCTGCTGCGAAATCCGGACATCCTCGCCGAGGTCTCCGCCGACCGTGCCCGGCCCGGGCAGATCGTCGTGGGATTCGCCGCCGAGACCGACGAGGTGCTCGCCAACGGCCGGGCGAAGCTCCGCCGCAAGGGCTGCGACCTCCTCGTGGTGAACGAGGTGGGGGAACACCGGACCTTCGGCTCGGAGGAGAACGAGGCGGTGGTGCTCGGCGCCGACGGCACCGAGACGCCCGTCCCGCACGGCCCCAAGGAGGATCTCGCGGGCATCGTGTGGGACCTCGTGGCCCGAAGGTTGCGCTGAATGACTCATTCACCACCACCCCTGTCACCGACACCGGCCATTCGAGCGTGGCGCCCCTGGCCAACGGCACCCCGTTCCGGGCAGAATGCGCGTGCCGCAGGTCACAGCCCTTCCGAGAGTCGAGACGGGTGGGCCCGCGGTCGAGTGCGACCGATAAACTGTTCTCGGACGTCGCCGGGTGCAGCTCCCCGTGCCGTCCACAAATGATCAGCCAGCAGCCGCTGCAACCCCAGGGAGCGTTGTGTCCCGTCGCCTTTTCACCTCGGAGTCCGTGACCGAGGGTCACCCCGACAAGATCGCTGACCAGATCAGCGACACCATTCTCGACGCGCTTCTGCGTGAGGACCCGGCGTCCCGGGTCGCCGTCGAAACC
Source organism: Streptomyces sp. SID8352 (assembly GCF_009862265.1). Classification (GTDB taxonomy): domain Bacteria; phylum Actinomycetota; class Actinomycetes; order Streptomycetales; family Streptomycetaceae; genus Streptomyces. The sequence continues at coordinate 21,562 of NZ_WWGX01000093.1, forward strand.
CTGATCACCACCGGTCTGGTGCACGTGGCCGGTGAGGTCACCACCAAGGCCTACGCGGACATCGCCACGCTCGTCCGCGGCAAGATCCTGGAGATCGGCTACGACTCCTCGAAGAAGGGCTTCGACGGGGCCTCCTGCGGTGTCTCCGTCTCGATCGGCGCGCAGTCCCCGGACATCGCCCAGGGTGTCGACACGGCCTACGAGAACCGGGTCGAGGGCGACGAGGACGAGCTGGACCGGCAGGGCGCCGGTGACCAGGGCCTGATGTTCGGCTACGCCTCCGACGAGACGCCGACGCTGATGCCGCTGCCCGTCTTCCTGGCGCACCGCCTGTCCAAGCGCCTCTCCGACGTCCGCAAGAACGGCACCATCCCGTACCTGCGCCCGGACGGCAAGACCCAGGTCACCATCGAGTACGACGGCGACAAGGCGGTCCGCCTGGACACGGTCGTGGTCTCCTCGCAGCACGCGAGCGACATCGACCTGGAGTCGCTGCTGGCCCCGGACATCAAGGAGTTCGTGGTCGAGCCGGAGCTGAAGGCCCTGCTGGACGACGGCATCAAGCTCGACACGGAGAACTACCGCCTCCTGGTGAACCCGACCGGCCGCTTCGAGATCGGCGGCCCGATGGGCGACGCGGGCCTCACCGGCCGCAAGATCATCATCGACACCTACGGCGGCATGTCCCGTCACGGCGGCGGCGCCTTCTCCGGCAAGGACCCGTCCAAGGTCGACCGCTCCGCCGCGTACGCCATGCGCTGGGTCGCCAAGAACGTCGTCGCGGCCGGCCTCGCCGCCCGCTGCGAGGTCCAGGTCGCCTACGCGATCGGCAAGGCCGAGCCCGTGGGCCTGTTCGTGGAGACCTTCGGCACGGCCAAGATCGAGCCCGAGCGGATCGAGAAGGCCATCGACGAGGTCTTCGACCTGCGTCCGGCCGCCATCATCCGCGACCTGGACCTGCTCCGCCCGATCTACGCCCAGACCGCCGCCTACGGCCACTTCGGCCGTGAGCTGCCCGACTTCACCTGGGAGCGCACCGACCGCGTCGACGCGCTGCGCAAGGCCGCGGGGGTCTAGGACCTCTCGTCTGGGTCATGCCGGGCTCGCGGGGTCCGGCCCGATCCAAACGAAGGCCCTCAGGGCTCCCGGGCGTGAGCCCGCACACCGCCACCGGCCCGGCGCCCTCCCGAGGGGCGCCGGGCCTCGGCGTGCCGGGGCGGCGTCCGGGCGGCCGGTCCCCGGGGTGCGGTGTCCGAGGTCTTTGGTAGGAATGCAGGCGTGAGCGGCGGGAACGAACCAGCGGAGGACGGCGGCCATCGGGCGCCTCCGGAGCAGCTCGCGCTCATCCGGGAGACCGTGCGCCGGGCCGAGGTCCCCCGCGCCAAGCCCCGGACCTGGCGCGGCGCCCCGCTCGCCGGGGAGCTGCCGGTCGCCCGGGTCCTGGTCGACAAGGGCGTCCTCCACCTCGACCGCTACTTCGACTACGCCGTGCCCCGCGAGCTGGACGCCGACGCCCAGCCGGGCGTGCGGGTGCGGGTGCGCTTCGGAGCCGGCCGCCACCGGGTGCGCGAAGGGCGCCGCGAGGGCGGGGGACTCGTCGACGGGTTCCTGATCGAACGGCTCGCGGAGTCCGACTACTCCGGGCCGCTGGCCGCGCTGGCCCAGGTCGTCTCCCCGGAGCGGGTGCTCGACGAGGAGCTGCTCGGCCTCGCCCGCGCCGTGGCCGACCGGTACGCGGGCAGCCTCGCCGACGTGCTGCAACTGGCCGTTCCGCCGCGCAACGCACGCGCCGAGCGGCGGCCGTCCCCCGAGCCGCTGCCCCCGCCCCCGGTGCCCGGACCGGGCTCCTGGCAGCGGTACGAGCGGGGGGCCGCGTTCCTCACCGCCCTGGCCTCGGGCGAGGCGCCGCGCGCCGTGTGGAACGCGCTGCCCGGCCCCGAGTGGGCCGACGAACTGGCCCGCGCCATGGCGGCGACGCTGGCCTCGGGCCGGGGCGCCCTGGCCGTCCTGCCCGACGGCCGCGCGGTGGCCCGGGTCGACGCGGCGCTGACCGGGCTGCTGGGAGAGGACCGGCACGCGGTGCTCACCGCCGACGCGGGCCCCGAGAAGCGGTACGCGCAGTGGCTCGCGGTCCGGCGGGGCGGCGTCCGGGCGGCGATCGGGACCCGCGCGGCGATGTTCGCCCCGGTGCGGGACCTCGGCCTGGTCGCCCTCTGGGACGACGGGGACGACAGCCACAGCGAGCAGCACGCCCCCCAGCCGCACGCCCGCGATGTGCTCCTGCTGCGTGCCGCCCAGGACCGGTGCGCGTTCCTGCTCGGCGGCTGGGGCTGCACCGTGGAGGCCGCCCAGCTGGTGGAGAACGGCTGGGCCCGCCCGCTGGTCGCCGCCCGGGAGCGGGTACGGGCCGCCGCGCCGCTGGTGCGTACGGTCGGGGACGGCGACCTGGCCCGGGACGAGGCGGCCAGGGCCGCGCGGCTGCCCACACCGGCCTGGCAGGCGGTGCGGGAGGGGCTGCGGCACGGCCCGGTGCTCGTGCAGGTGCCCCGGCGCGGTTATGTGCCCCGGCTGGCCTGCGCCTCCTGCCGGGCGCCCGCGCGATGCCGGCAGTGCGCGGGGCCGCTGGAGGGGCGGGAGTCCGGGGCGGCGCTGCGCTGCGGCTGGTGCGGGCGCGAGGAGGGGGCCTGGCACTGCCCGGAGTGCGGTGGCTTCCGGCTGCGGGCGCAGGTGGTGGGCGCGCGCCGTACGGCCGAGGAGCTGGGGCGGGCGTTTCCCGCGGTCCCGGTCCGTACGTCGGGGCGGGAGCAGGTGCTGGACACGGTGCCGGGGGCTCCGGCGCTGGTGGTGAGCACCCCGGGGGCCGAGCCGGTCGCCGAGGGCGGTTACGCGGCGGCGCTGCTGCTCGACGGGTGGGCGATGGTCGGCCGGCCCGATCTGCGGGCGGGGGAGGACGCGCTGCGGCGCTGGCTGGCCGCCGCCGCGCTGGTGCGTCCGCAGGCGGACGGGGGCACGGTGGTCGTGGTCGCCGAGCCGACGCTGCGTCCCGTGCAGGCGCTGGTGCGCTGGGACCCGGTGGGCCACGCGCTGCGGGAGCTGGCCGAGCGGGCGGAGCTGGGCTTTCCCCCGGTGTCCCGGATGGCGTCGGTGGCGGGCCCGCCGGAGGCGGTGGCGGAGTTCCTCGGCACCGTGGCGCTGCCGCGTGAGGCGGAGGTGCTGGGACCGGTGCCGCTGCCCGTCACGCCCCCCGGCCGGCCGCGCCGGGCCGGGGGACCACCACCGGGGGAGCACTGGGAGCGGGCGCTGGTCCGGGTGCCGCCGGGCAGCGGGGCGGCGCTGGCGGCGGCCCTGAAGACCGCGCGGGCCGCCCGGACGGTCCGGGGGAGCGTGGCTCCGGGGGCCGGGGTGTGGGTCCGCGTCGACCCCCTCGACATCGGCTGACCCCGGCGACCACCACCTGCCGGGCCCGGGGACGGCGCCGCCACGGGGCGGCGGAGCTCCGCGGCGCCCCGTGGCGGAGCCGGGGCGGTACTGACAGGTGGCCGGGCGTCACCCGGGGAGGTTCGTGAGGCATTCCGGACCGGGTGGGGAAGCGGAGGCGGCCCGGATGGAAGGGGCCTGGAGGGGGCGTAGTCCGGTGCGGGCGGGGTGAACAGGCGCGTGGCCGCCGGATGGTGCGGGGTGCGGGGTTCCGGACGGGGGCGGGGGGAACCGCGGTGCCCCGAGGGAGGCGGGATGGAGCCCGGGGCGTGCGGCCCGAGCGCGGTGGAGCGGGTGACGCGCGGTCCTGCGGTGGGGAGGGGCAGGGCGCATGACCCCCCGGTGGGACGGGCGACTCGACGTGTGCTCCCTGGTCGGGCTGTGTGGGGCGCCGTCTGGTTCCCGGTGGGGCTGAGCGGGGCGGTGTGCGTTCCCCGGGTGAGGCAGGTGGGTCGGCCTGGGGCCAGGTGGGCGGCGCGTGGTGCCGGGAGGGGCGGGGCGGAGGGGGCTCCGGACAGGGGTGGGCGGAGGGACCCCGGGCAGGTCGGGCGGGCCCGGCGCGGTGGGCCGGGCGGAGGGACCCGGCACGGTTGGGCCATGGGGTCCGGCATGAAGGGGCCATGAACCCTGCGTGAGCGCTGCTCATGGGCCCGGTCGGGGCGGGGCGGCCCCCTGACGGCGGGAGGGCCGCCGGTGGTCAGCCGTTGCGCGGGGTCGGGAACGGGGCCGGACGGACCTCGTCCCGCAGGCCGTGGCTGCCCGCCGTCGGCTGGGTCGGCATGGCGCGGGCCGCGGGCACCGTGGGCACCCCGGACGGCAGACCGCTCACGTCGACCGTCCGCGTCCCGGCCGGCTCGGCGGCCTCGGCGGCGGCCTGGGCCGCGGCGCGGCGGGCACCGTAGCGGCGGTGCACGGCCTGCTTGGTGACGCCGAGCGCGGAGCCCACCGCGTCCCAGGAGAAGCCGAGCGAGCGGTCGAAGTCCACGGCGGCGGTGACCAGCGTCTCGACGCTGTCCCGCAGCTCCTGGGCGAGGCGGACCGTGGGCGCGGGGGCGCGCCCGTAGACGACGAAGCCCGTGGACGGGCCGGGGCGGCGCGGACGGTAGACGTTGCCCAACTGGGCGGTGAGGGTGCGCAGTGCGTCCACCTGCCGGCGGACCCGCTCGATGTCCCGCACCAGCAGGTGCAGGCTGGCCCGAGCCTGGGCGTCGTGGGTTGCGTGGTCGGCCATGAACAAGCCTCTCGAACCGGCGTTGAAAGGAACCGGGCCGCGCGGACGGCCCGCTGTGGTCAACTCTTTCTTGACCAACGCGTGGGCGCTCCGCTGGTCACGGGGTGGGGGCGCGGACTCTGACATGTGCGCCCCCCGGACACCCGGCCCGCCCGGCCGCGCGGTGCCCACCCGCCCGGCCGCGCGGCGCTTCCCGTGCGACCTCCGATGGTTTCCCGTCCGGCCCGGGCCGCTCCCTGTTCGGCCACCGGGTGCTCCGCGTCCGGCTGTCCGCCGTTTCCCGGTTCGCCCGGCCCGCTCGGCAGCCCGGTGCCCACCCGCTCGGCCGCCTTGTGCCCCCTCCGCCCGGCCGCGCGGTGCTTCCCGCGCGCCGCCCGGTGGATTCCCGTGCGGCCTTTGGCCGTTCCCTGTTCGGCCACCAGGTGGTCCGCGTCCGGCTGTCCGCCGTTTTCCGGCCACCCGGCCCGCTCGGCCGCCCGGTGCCCGCCCGCCCGGCCGCGCGGCGCTCCCCGTCCGGCCCCGGTGGCTTCCCGTCCGGCCCGCGGCCGTTCTCCGCCCGGCCCCAGCGACTCCCTGTCCGGGCATCATGTGCTCTTCGCCCTGCCGTCCGCCGCTCCCCGGCCGTCGCGGCCCCGCCGCCGATCACGGGCTCGTAGACTGGTGGGCCGCCCGCATCCGCCCCCGCCCGAGAGGCCCGTCCCACCCATGAAGCTGGTCTTCGCCGGTACCCCCGAGGTCGCCGTTCCCGCCCTGGACGCCCTGATCGCCTCCGGGCGGCACGAGGTGGCCGCCGTCGTCACACGGCCCGACGCTCCGGCCGGGCGCGGGCGGCGGCTGGTCGCCTCCCCGGTGGCCGAGCGGGCGGAGGAGGCCGGGATCGAGGTGCTGCGCCCCGCCCGGCCCCGGGACCCGGAGTTCCTGGACCGGCTGCGCGCCATCGCGCCCGACTGCTGCCCCGTCGTCGCCTACGGCGCCCTGCTGCCGCGCGTGGCGCTGGACATCCCCGTCCACGGCTGGGTCAACCTGCACTTCTCACTGCTGCCCGCCTGGCGCGGCGCCGCCCCCGTGCAGCACGCGCTGATGGCCGGCGACGAGATCACCGGCGCGTCCACCTTCCTCATCGAGGAGGGGCTCGACTCCGGACCGGTCTACGGGACGGTCACCGAGACCGTCCGCCCCACCGACACCAGCGGTGACCTGCTGACCCGGCTGGCCTTCGCCGGGTCCGGGCTGCTCGCCGCCACCATGGACGGCATCGAGGACGGCACCCTGAAGGCCGTGCCGCAGCCCGCCGACGGCGTCACCCTCGCGCCGAAGATCACCGTCGAGGACGCCAGGGTCGACTGGGCCGCGCCCGCGCTGCGGGTGGACCGCGTGGTGCGCGGCTGCACCCCCGCCCCCGGCGCCTGGACCACCTTCCGGGGCGAGCGGCTCAAGCTGGTGCAGGCCGTGCCCGTGCCCGACCGCGCGGGGCTCGCCCCCGGTGAGCTGGCGGCCGGGAAGAACAGCGTGCACGTCGGCACCGGCTCGTACGCGGTGGAGCTGCTGTGGGTGCAGGCCCAGGGCAAGAAGCCGATGCGGGCGGCGGACTGGGCGCGCGGCGTCCGGATCACCGAGGGGGAGCGGCTCGGCGGCTGACCTGTGCCGTCGGCGGTCCGGCCGTCCGCGTAGGCTGGAGGGCGCATTCCCTCCCACACCCGGAGCACCTTTTCCGTGAGCGAACAGCCTCGTGGTCCCCGCAGGACCGGCACCCGCAAGCCCGGCAAGCCCTACCGCAGGCCCCAGAAGGACCCCGTCCGCGTCCTGGCGTTCGAGGCGCTGCGGGCCGTCGACGAACGGGACGCCTACGCCAACCTCGTGCTGCCGCCGCTGCTGCGCAGGGCGCGCGAGAAGGAGGGGCCGGAGAAGTTCGACGCGCGGGACGCGGCGCTCGCCACCGAGCTGGTCTACGGGACGCTGCGCCGCCAGGGGACGTACGACGCGATCATCGCCGAGTGCGTCGACCGGCCGCTGCGGGAGGTCGATCCGCCGGTGCTCGACGTGCTGAGCCTCGGGGCGCACCAACTGCTCGGGACGCGGATCCCGACGCACGCCGCCGTGTCCGCCTCGGTGGAGCTGGCGCGGGTCGTGCTCGGCGACGGGCGGGCCAAGTTCGTCAACGCGGTGCTCCGCAGGATCGCCCAGCACGACCTCGGCGGCTGGCTGGAGCGGGTCGCGCCGCCCTACGACGAGGACCCCGAGGACCATCTCGCCGTGGTGCACGCGCACCCGCGCTGGGTCGTCTCCGCGCTGTGGGACTCCCTCGGCGGCGGCCGGGAGGGCATCGAGGCGCTGCTGGCCGCCGACAACGAGCGGCCCGAGGTCACCCTCGTCGCCCGCCCCGGCCGCGCCACCGCCGAGGAACTCCTCCGCGAGGACGCCGCCCTGCCCGGTCGCTGGTCGCCGTACGCCGTGCGTCTGAGCGAGGGCGGCGAGCCCGGCGCCGTGGAGGCGGTGCGGGAGGGCCGCGCCGGGGTCCAGGACGAGGGCAGTCAGCTCGTCGCCATGGCGCTGGCCAACGCCCCGCTGGAGGGGCCGGACCGGCGCTGGCTGGACGGCTGCGCGGGACCGGGCGGCAAGGCCGCGCTGCTGGGCGCGCTGGCCGCCGAGCGCGGTGCCTTCCTGCTGGCCTCCGAGAAGCAGCCGCACCGCGCGGGGCTGGTCGCCAAGGCGCTGGCCGGCAACCCGGGCCCGTACCAGGTGATCACCGCCGACGGCACCCGCCCGGCGTGGCGGCCCGGCAGCTTCGACCGGGTCCTCGTCGACGTGCCCTGCACGGGCCTGGGCGCACTGCGCCGCCGTCCGGAGGCCCGCTGGCGCCGCCGCCCGGAGGACCTGGACGGCTTCGCCCCGCTCCAGCGGGGGCTGCTGCGCGGCGCCCTGGAAGCGGTGCGGGTGGGTGGCGTCGTCGCCTACGCCACGTGCTCGCCCCACCTCGCCGAGACCCGTGCGGTCGTGGCCGACGTCCTCAAGCAGCACCCCGGCGTCACCCCCATCGACGCCCGCCCCCTGCTCCCCGGCGTCCCCGACCTGGGAGAGGGCCCCGACATCCAGCTCTGGCCCCACCTCCACACCACGGACGCGATGTACCTGACCCTCCTCCGCAAAACGGCCCCGTAGCCCCCACCGCCGGGAACGGCCCCGCGCCCCGGAAACGGCGGGCACCCGCCCGGAAGGGGCAAGGGGGAGCCACACCCTCAGCCCCGTGGCTCCCGCACCTGGCAACGCTCCTCGCCCGGTAGGGGCTGCCGNTCGNNGCCANNGGNGGGNCGNACCCGCCTTGAGGGGCGCGGGGNACTGCGCGCTCAGCCCCATCGCACCCGCGCCGGGCAATGCTCCTGGCCCGGCGGGGCTGCCGCTCGTAGCCACAGGTGGGGCGAACCCGCCTTGAGGGGCGCGGGGGACTGCGCGCTCAGCCCCATCGCACCCGCGCCGGGCAATGCTCCTGGCCCGGCGGGGCTGCCGCTCGTAGCCACAGGTGGGGCGAACCCGCCTTGAGGGGCGCGGGGGACTGCGCGCTCAGCCCCATCGCACCCGCGCCGGGCAATGCTCCTCGCCCGGCAGGGGCTCGCCGCTCGCGGCCAGGGGCGGGGCCGCACCCGCCCACGAGGGGCGCGGGGGACTGCGCGCTGAACCCCATCGCACCCGCACCGGACAACACCCCCCGCCCGGCAGGGCACCCGCACCCGCCAACGAACCCCCCTCCACGAACGGCCCACCCCCCCAACCCCCCGGAGGGCATGGCAGGCTTGGCCCCATGCCCGCCCAGATCAGCCCCAGCATCCTGTCCGCCGACTTCGCCCGCCTCGCCGACGAGGCCAGGGCCGTCGAGGGAGCCGACTGGCTCCACGTGGACGTCATGGACAACCACTTCGTCCCGAACCTCACCCTCGGCGTCCCCGTCGTGGAGTCCCTGGCCCGCGCGACGGACACGCCGCTCGACTGCCACCTCATGATCGAGGCCCCCGACCGCTGGGCGCCGCAGTACGTGGAGGCCGGCGCCGGCTCCGTCACCTTCCACGTCGAGGCGGCCGCCGCCCCCGTCCGGCTCGCCCGGGAGATCCGCGCCAAGGGCGCCCGCGCCTCGATGGCGCTGCGCCCCGCCACGCCCGTCGAGCCGTACGAGGACCTGCTCCCGGAACTCGACATGCTGCTGATCATGACCGTGGAGCCGGGCTTCGGCGGACAGGCCTTCCTCGACATCATGCTGCCCAAGATCCGCCGCACCCGTGAGCTGATCAGCAAGCACGGGCTGGAGCTGTGGCTCCAGGTGGACGGCGGCGTCTCGGCCTCCACGATCGAGCGGTGCGCCGACGCGGGGGCCGACGTGTTCGTCGCCGGCTCCGCCGTGTACGGGGCCTCCGACCCGGCCGAGGCGGTGCGCGCGCTGCGCGAACAGGCCGGCGCGGCGACCGCCGGGGCGTCCTGGGCGTGCGGCCACTGAGCCACCGGAAAGTGAACGGCTCCCTTCAGAGCTGATCAACAGCGCCGGATCTGCGAGGATGAACGGCGAATCCAGAGTGTGAACAGCAGTGAGGAGAACGCCGTGTCGGGTATGTCGGCGGGCCGTTCAGCCATGCGGATGGGACCCGCTGAGCTGGTCCAGGCGGCGGCCATGGCCCGCCGCTTCTACCTCGAGGGCAAGTCCAAGATCCAGATCGCGGAGGAGTTCGGCGTCAGCCGCTTCAAGGTGGCCCGGGTCCTGGAGACCGCTCTCGAGCGTGACCTTGTACGAATCGAGATCCGGGTGCCGGCCGAGCTGGACGCCGAGCGCTCCGACGCCCTGCGCGCCCGCTACGGGCTCCGGCACGCCGTCGTGGTGGAGTCCCCGGCGGACGCGGAGGAGAACCCCGACCCCGAGAACCTGGGCGAGGTGGCCGCCGATCTGCTCGGCGAGCTGGTCGAGGAGGGCGACATCCTGGGCCTGGCCTGGGGCCGCTCCACCATCCACATGGCGGCGGCCCTGGACCGGCTGCCGCCCTGCACGGTGGTGCAGCTCACCGGCGTGTACGACGCCGGGACCGCCGAGCGCGGCTCCGTCGAGGCCGTCCGCCGCGCCGCCCAGGTGTCCGGCGGCGACGCCCACCCCATCTACGCGCCGATGCTGCTGCCCGACGAGGCCACCGCGGCGGCGCTGCGCCACCAGACCGGGATCGCCCGGGCCTTCGAGTACTTCGACAAGGTCACGGTCGCCTGCGTCTCCATCGGCTCCTGGGAGCCGGGCATCTCCACGGTGCACGACATGCTCAGCGACGAGGAGCGCGCGCACTACGCCTCGCTGGGCGTCGCCGCCGAGATGTCCGCGCACCTCTTCGACTCCGAGGGCCGCCGGGTGGGCCGGGACCTGGGCGAGCGCTGCATCACGGTCAAGGCCGACCAGCTCCGCCGCATCCCCGAGGTCGTGGCGATCGCGGGCGGCCAGCGCAAGGCGGCGGCCATCGACGCGGTGCTCCGCTCCGGGCTCGTCACCAGCCTGGTGACGGACACCTCGGCGGCGGACTACCTGATGACCGCGGGCGGCACGCCGAAGCCGACACTCAACCGGACCGACCCGGACGGCGTGTGACGGGCCGCGGACGAAGCGGAGGAGCACCATGACCGACGACCCCGCGGGACGGCTCGTGGTCACGCTGGACCTGGACGGGGTCACGGACAAGGCGGGCCTGATGGACCGCTGCGTCCGTGACCTCGGCCTGCCCGACTGGTTCGGCCGCAACTGGGACGCGCTGGCGGACTCCCTCGCCGACCCCTCCGTCTGGCCCGAGGAGGCCGCCGAGCGGGGGCTGCTGCTCCTGGTCCGGGGGTGGAGGGCGTACGCCGAGGCGCGACCGCAGGAGTGGGCCGTGGCGGAGGAGGTCTTCGCGGAGGCGACGGACCGGGGTCCCGGGCTGTTCGTCACGCTGGGCCCCCCGGGACCCGGCGCCGGGGCCGCCCGCTAGCGCGGCGACCCGCGAAACCCCTGGTGGCAAGGGGTGTGGAGGTTTCTCCAAGGCCGGTCCCGATGGTCCTGGACGATCCGCCCGGGGCCGGACGGGACCGGTCCGTGGGACAATGAGGTACGTGCTCTTTCCCCCTGGCTGACCTGTCGGGGGGCCACCTCTGAACGACTGGGATGTGCAGCACGTGCGTTTCCTCAACGACATCCGGCCCTCGCACGACCTGACGTACGACGACGTCTTCATGGTGCCGAGCCGTTCCGCCGTCGGCTCGCGGCAGGCCGTGGACCTGAGTTCCCCGGACGGAACGGGCACCACCATCCCGCTGGTCGTGGCCAACATGACCGCCATAGCCGGCCGCCGCATGGCCGAGACGGTGGCCCGCCGCGGGGGGCTCGTGGTCATTCCGCAGGACATACCGATCGAGGTCGTCACCGAGGTCGTCTCCTGGGTCAAGGGCCGCCACCACGTCCTGGACACCCCCATCGTGCTCGCCCCGCACCAGACCGTCGCCGACGCGCTGGCCCTGCTGCCCAAGCGCGCGCACAACGCCGGGGTCGTCGTCGACGACGCGCACCGGCCGGTCGGCGTGGTCACCGACGCCGACCTGTCCGGCGTGGACCGCTTCACCCAGCTCGAAGAGGTCATGTCCAAGGACCTGCTGCTCATCGACGCCGCCCTGGACCCGCGCGAGGCGTTCAACACGCTCGACGGAGCCAACCGCCGCTACGCCCCCGCCGTCGACGCCGAGGGCCGCCTGGCCGGCATCCTCACCCGCACCGGGGCCCTGCGCGCCACCCTCTACACCCCGGCGACCGACGCCGACGGCCGCCTCCGCGTCGCCGCCGCCGTCGGCATCAACGGCGACGTGGCGGGCAAGGCGGCGCAACTGCTCGCCGCCGGTGTGGACACGCTGGTCATCGACACCGCGCACGGCCACCAGGAGTCGATGATCAGCGCCGTCAAGCTGGTGCGCGACCTCGACCCCGGGGTGCCGGTGGTGGCGGGCAACATCGTCTCCGCCGAGGGCGTGCGCGACCTGATCGAGGCGGGCGCCGACATCGTCAAGGTCGGGGTCGGCCCCGGCGCCATGTGCACCACCCGGATGATGACCGGCGTCGGCCGGCCGCAGTTCTCCGCGGTGCTGGAGTGCGCCGCCGAGGCCAGGAAGCACGGCAAGCACGTGTGGGCCGACGGCGGTGTCCGCCACCCCCGCGACGTGGCCATGGCCCTGGCCGCCGGTGCCTCCAACGTGATGATCGGATCCTGGTTCGCCGGGACCTACGAGTCCCCCGGGGACCTCCAGCAGGACGCCGACGGCCGCCTCTACAAGGAGTCCTTCGGCATGGCCTCCGCGCGCGCCGTGCGCAACCGCACCTCGGAGGAGTCGTCGTACGACCGGGCCCGCAAGGCGCTGTTCGAGGAGGGCATCTCCACCTCGCGCATGTACCTGGACCCGGCCCGGCCGGGTGTCGAGGACCTGATCGACTCGATCATCGCGGGCGTCCGCTCCTCCTGCACCTACGCCGGGGCGGCCTCCCTGGCGGAGTTCGCGGAGAAGGCCGTGGTCGGCCTCCAGAGCGCCGCCGGGTACGCCGAGGGCAAGCCGCTGCACGCGAGCTGGACCTGATCCCGCCGGGCCCGTCCGGGAGACCGGCCGGGCCCCCGCGTGCCGTCCCGCACCCCCCGGCGTGGCGCGGGCCGGACCGGTCCCGGGGCTGTTCGGACCGCGCCCGCCCCCGTGGTCTACTTCCGGTACGGCCGCCGCCCCCCGCCCGGGCCGCGGGCCGTTCCACGGACGTACCGGAAGCGAAGTGAACCACCCGCAGTGCTGAACGACCTCGACGAACGCATCGTGCGCGCCCTCGCCCAGGACGCCCGCCGCTCCTACGCGGACATCGGCCAGTCGGTGGGCCTGTCCGCGCCCGCCGTCAAGCGGCGCGTGGACCGGCTGCGGGCGACCGGGGCCATCACCGGTTTCACCGTCCGGGTCGACCCCGCCGCCCTCGGCTGGGAGACGGAGGGCTTCGTCGAGATCTTCTGCCGCCGCAACACCTCGCCGGAGACCATCCGGCGGGGCCTGGAGCGCTACCAGGAGGTCGTGGCCGCCTCCACCGTGACCGGCGACGCGGACGCGGTGGCGCAGGTCTTCGCCTCCGACATGCGGCACTTCGAACGGGTCCTGGAGCGGATCGCCGGGGAGCCTTTCGTCGAGCGGACCAAGTCGGTGCTGGTGCTGTCGCCGCTGCTGCGCCGCTTCTCCTCGGGCTCACCCGCGTGACCGGCGGCCCGCCGCGCGGCCACCGGCTCCCGAGCGGGGGCGGCCGGAGCGGGGGCGGGCCAAAGGGGCCGAGCGGGCACGGTGCGGGCGGGGAACGGCCCGGCGGGGGAAAGCGCGGCGCAACGAATCGCCGCGCCCCGCGCCCGCGACGCAACGAAGTGGGCGCCGTCGCGCAACGGCTGGTTCTTGTCGCCGTCACGGGGCGCCCGTAGCGTCTTCGGTGCCCCCCGAAACCCCCGTGACCGGCGAGGACCCCGCATGCGCACCGCCCTGCTCCAGAGCTCCGGACGCCCCGGCTCCGTCGCGGCCAACCTGGAGGTGCTCGACCGGGCGGCGGAGCGGGCCGCCGCCGCAGGTGCCGGACTCCTCGTCACCTCCGAGCTGTTCCTGACCGGCTACGCCATCGGCGACGACGTGGCCCGGCTGGCGGAGCGCGCCGACGGCCCCGCCGCCGAGGCGGTCGCCCGGATCGCCGCCCGGCACCGGATCGCCCTCGCCCACGGCTACCCGGAGCGCGCCGGGGACGCCGTGCACAACGCGCTCCAACTGGTCTCCCCCGACGGCACCCGCCTCGCCGACTACCGCAAGACCCACCTCTTCGGCGCCTTCGAGGAGGAGCACTTCACCCCCGGCGACCGCCCCGTCGTCCAGGCCCGGCTGAACGGGCTCACCGTCGGCCTGCTGATCTGCTACGACGTGGAGTTCCCGGAGAACGTCCGCGCCCACGCCCTGGCCGGGACCGACCTGCTGCTGGTGCCGACGGCCCTGATGCACCCCTTCCCCTTCGTCGCCCGCTCCCTCGTCCCGGTCCGCGCCTTCGAGAACCAGATGTACATCGCCTACGTCAACCGGGCGGGCCGCGAGGGGGAGTTCGACTTCCTCGGGCTGTCCGTCCTCGCCGGTCCCGACGGCATCGCCCGTGCCCGTGCCGGATCCGGCGAGGAACTGCTGCTCGCGGAGGCGGACCCGGCGGCGCTCGCCGCGTCCCGCGCGGCCAACCCGTACCTCCGCGACCGCCGCCCCGGCCTCTACGGCGCCCTCTCCCGGACCGGCGTCTGACCCGCCCGGACCCCCTCCCGCACCCCCGCACCCCCCGTTCCACCCGCAAGGAGCCCGCACCCCATGACGTCCACGGTGCCCCGCGATATTGAGCCCGCCGCCGGTCAGCAGCCCCCGATCACCATGTTCGGCCCGGACTTCCCGTACGCCTACGACGACTTCCTCGCCCACCCCGCGGGCCTCGGCCAGGTCCCCGCCACCGAGCACGGCACCGAGGTCGCGGTGATCGGCGGCGGACTGTCCGGCATCGTGACCGCCTACGAGCTGATGCGGATGGGCCTGCGGCCGGTGGTGTACGAGGCCGACCGGATCGGCGGCCGGCTGCGCACCGTCGGCTTCGAGGGCTGCGACCCCGCGCTGACCGCCGAGATGGGCGCGATGCGCTTCCCGCCCTCCTCCACCGCGCTCCAGCACTACATCGACCTCGTCGGGCTGGAGACCAGGCCCTTCCCCAACCCGCTCGCCGAGACGACCCCGTCCACCGTCGTCGACCTCAAGGGCGAGTCCCACTACGCGAGGACCCTCGACGACCTGCCCCGGGTCTACCGCGACGTGGCCGACGCCTGGGCCCGCTGCCTCGCGGAGGACGCGGACTTCCCGGAGATGAACCGCGCCCTGCGCGAACGGGACGTGCCGCGCATCCGCGCGATCTGGGCCCGGCTGGTCGAGAAGCTCGACGACCAGACCTTCTACGGCTTCCTCTGCGGCTCCGAGGCGTTCTCCTCCTTCCGGCACCGCGAGATCTTCGGCCAGGTCGGCTTCGGCACCGGGGGCTGGGACACCGACTTCCCCAACTCCATCCTGGAGATCCTGCGCGTCGTCTACACCGAGGCCGACGACCACCACCGCGGCATCGTCGGCGGCTCCCAGCAACTGCCGCTGCGCCTCTGGGAGCGCGAGCCGAAGAAGACCGTCCACTGGCCCGACGGCACCTCGCTGAGCGCCCTGCACCCGGGCGGCGCGCCCCGTCCCGCCGTGACCCGGCTCGGCCGCACCGCGGGCAACCGCGTCACCGTCACCGACGCGGGCGGCGACATCCGCACCTACCGCGCCGCCGTGTTCACGGCGCAGTCCTGGATGCTGCTCTCCAAGATCGCCTGCGACGACGAGCTGTTCCCGATCGACCACTGGACGGCCGTCGAGCGCACCCACTACATGGAGTCCAGCAAGCTGTTCGTCCCCGTCGACCGGCCGTTCTGGCGGGACACCGACCCGGCCACCGGCCGGGACGTGATGTCGATGACGCTCACCGACCGCATGACCCGGGGCACCTACCTCCTCGACGACGGACCCGGCCGTCCCGCCGTCATCTGCCTCTCCTACACCTGGTGCGACGACAGCCTGAAGTGGCTGCCGCTGTCCCCCAACGAGCGGATGGAGGTCATGCTGGCCTCGCTCGGGGAGATCTATCCGGGCGTCGACATCCGCGGGCACATCATCGGCAACCCGGTGACCGTCTCCTGGGAGGACGAGCCCTACTTCATGGGCGCCTTCAAGGCCAACCTCCCCGGCCACTACCGCTACCAGCGGCGGCTGTTCACCCACTTCATGCAGGACCGGCTGCCCGAGGACAAGCGGGGCGTCTTCCTCGCCGGTGACGACATCTCCTGGACGGCCGGATGGGCCGAGGGCGCGGTGCAGACCGCCCTGAACGCCGTCTGGGGGGTCATGCACCACCTCGGCGGCCGGACGGACCCCACCAACCCCGGGCCGGGCGACCTCTACGACGAGATCGCGCCGGTCGAACTCCCCGAGGACTGATCCCCGCCCCGTCGGACCCCCCTCACACCCCGGCCGCGCGCGCCGCCTCGTAGAGGGCGGCGGCCAGGTCCGTCAGCTCCGCGGCGTCGCGCGCGCTGTCCTGAACGTCGATCAGGATCTCCTCCATCCCGGTCGCCGCGTGCGCCGCCAGATCCTCGGCGATCTGGCCGGTGCTGCCGTGGAACGGGGGCCGCTCCGCGGTGCCGAGCGGGGCCGGGTACCAGCGGGCGTTGGCGCGCAGCACCGTGCGCAGCGGCCGGGTGCGGCCCCGCTCGGCGGCCAGCTCGCGCAGCGACCGCCACTCCCCGGCCAGGGCGCGGCGCCCGCGCCCACCGGCATCCAGCCGTCGGCGTGGTCGACCAGGCGGCGCCGGGCCCGGGGACCGGCCGCGGCCAGCAGCACCGGGATCGGCCGGGCGGGCTTGGGGCCGACCGCGGACGGCGCGATCCGGGTGGTCGGCCCCTCGTGGGCCACCGGGTCCGGTCCCCACACCGCCCGGCACACCTCCAGCAGCTCGTCCAGCACCGCGCCGCGCTCGGCGAACGGGCGGATGGACGCCGCCGCGTACTCGTCGTGGGACCAGCCGGTGCCGAATCCGGCGACGACCCGGCCCCCGGCCGCGGCGTCCAGGGTGGCGAGCGTCCGGGCGAGCTGGAACGGCACGTGCAGCGGGGCGACCAGCACGCTCGTGCCCAGCTCCGCCCGTTCGGTGGCCGCGGCGGCGAGGGTGAGGGTGACCAGCGGCTCGGCCACCCCGCGGTAGGATTCGGGCCAGGGCAGGCCCTCGATGCCGTAGAGGCCCTGGGTGGCCGGTTCCGGGAACAGGGCCCGTTCGAAGACCCACAGGCTGTCGTACCCCGTCCGTTCCGCGGCGCGGGCCACGTCCGGGACGTCCCTGCCGAGGTCGAACCGCCGCGTCTGGGGCAGTCCGAGTCCGAGTCGTGTCGCCATGTCCGTCGCTCCTGTTCGCAGTGGGGGCACCCATGTGTGTCCGAGGCTCAACAAGCAGTGAGCGTACGGGAGTTGACGATCAGTGGGGGGCGGGGGCCGGGGGACCTGGGTGAGCGGCGTCCGGCTGCCGGTACCACCGTCCTCGGGGCCGGCGGTTCGTGAAGCACCCCGATCGGCCACGACGTCCGGGGGAGGCACCCGGAGCGCGGGGCGCCGCCCGGGGTGTGTCACGGGCGCACTCCCGGGCCCGGGAAGTGGTGGGGAGGGGCGGCGGGTCGGCCGGCCGAGGGGAGGACGGGACCCGGCGGAGGCTCCTCGCGGACGCGTCCGGCGACTGCGGGGCACCCACGGGTGGGAGGGGTGACCCCCTTCCCCGGCGGGCACCGCAGCCATGGGGGCGTGCTTCCGGCCCGGGACCGTGCCGACACTCCGGCCGTGGGCCGTGGGCCGTGGGCCGTGGGCCGTGGGCCGGGGACGGAGGGCCGGAGGGTCGCCGGGCGCGGCTTCCGGCCCGGCCGGACGGCCGTCGGGGCGTGCTCGTGGTGCGCCATGGCGGCCAGAGTGGCAGCTCCGGGTCGGCGAGCGGGGCGGCGGGGCCGGGATTGCCCGGAACGGGGGAACGCGGCCGTAGGGCCGAGAGGAGCGGGGGCCGCGGCCGACGGTCCGACGGCGCGGCGGCCCGCTCCCGGAGACCCGGCGGTGCGGTGGTCCGGCCCACGGCGCCGCCGAGTCACGGTGTCGCCGGGCGACCCGGCCGTGGCGCCGCCGTGCCTCCGGGCCGTCGCATCGCCGTGTCTGCCGGACCGCGCGTCACCCGGTGGTCGCGCCGCTGCGGCACCCGGACGCCCGCACCGCCGGGTCGTGCGACTGCCGGGCGGCTACTGCCCGGCCCGCGTCCCGTCGGTGCCCGTGCCGCCCGCCGTGCCGACCGTGCCGTCGTCCGCCGCG
Organism: Streptomyces sp. SID8352; assembly: GCF_009862265.1. Classification (GTDB taxonomy): domain Bacteria; phylum Actinomycetota; class Actinomycetes; order Streptomycetales; family Streptomycetaceae; genus Streptomyces. The sequence goes on from NZ_WWGX01000093.1 coordinate 39,245, forward strand.
GTGCCCGCCGTGTCGTAGGAGGACGTGCCCTCGTCCAGCAGCGGCTGCTGCGTCTTGAGGTGGGGCGGGGCGAAGGCCCGCAGCACGTGGTAGCCCGTGATGACCACCAGCGTGCCCAGGGCGATCCCGCTGAGCTGGAAGGTGTCGCTGAACTCCATGCTGACGTTCCCGACGCCGATGATGATGCCCGCGGCGGCCGGGACCAGGTTGAGCGGATTGCGCAGGTCCACCTTGGCGTTGATCCAGATCTGCGCGCCGAGCAGGCCGATCATGCCGTAGAGGATGACGGTGATGCCGCCGAGCACCCCGCCGGGGATCGCGGCGACGACCGCGCCGAACTTCGGGCAGAGTCCGAAGAGCAGGGCGAAGCCGGCGGCGGCCCAGTAGGCGGCCGTCGAGTAGACGCGGGTCGCGGCCATCACGCCGATGTTCTCGGAGTACGTGGTGTTGGGCGGACCGCCGACCGCGGTGGACAGCATCGAGCCCACGCCATCGGCGGAGAGGGCGGTGCCCAGCTTGTCGTCGAGGGAGTCGCCGGTCATCTCGCCGACGGCCTTGACGTGCCCCGCGTTCTCCGCGATCAGCGCGATGACGACGGGCAGCGCGACCAGGATCGCGGACCACTCGAAGGACGGCCCGTGGAAGGAGGGCAGCCCGATCCAGTCGGCCCGGCCCACGGCGGAGAAGTCCAGCCGCCAGTGGTCGGTGACCTTCCCGCTGCCGTCGGCCGAGTGGATCATGCCGAAGGCCCGGTCCAGTCCCCAGGACAGCACGTACCCGAAGACCAGCCCGAGGAAGATCGCGATGCGCGACCAGAAGCCGCGCAGGCAGACCACGGCGAGGCCGGTGAACAGCATCACCAGCAGGGCCGTCCACTGGTCCTGCGGCCAGTAGGTCGAGGCGGTGACCGGGGCCAGGTTGAAGCCGATCAGCATGACCACCGCGCCGGTGACGACCGGCGGCATCGCGGCGTGGATGATCCGCGCCCCGAACCGCCGCACCGCCAGCCCGACGAGGAACAGCGCGGCGCCGACCACGAGGACCGCGCCCGTGACCGTGGCGCTGGTGCCGCCCTGCGCCCGGATCACCGCGGCCACGCCCACGAAGGAGAGCGAGCAGCCGAGGTAGCTGGGCACCCGGCCGCGCGTGGCGAGCAGGAAGATGACGGTCGCCACACCCGACATCATGATCGCGAGGTTGGGGTCCAGGCCCATCAGGACCGGAGCCACGAAGGACGCCCCGAACATGGCCACCACGTGCTGGGCGCCGAGCCCGGCCGTGCGGGGCCATGTGAGCCGTTCGTCGGGGCGGACCACCGCACCGGGCGCGGGTACCTTCCCGTCACCGTGCAGCTTCCAGCGCACGCCGAGGTCCATGGTGGTTTCGCTTTCTCTGTACGTGAGGTGTCCGGAACATTGTCGGGGTGGCCGGTAATCGACCGTGCCCCGCCCCCTCCCGCGCGGACCGGGCGGGCCCGTCCGCGGACGTCGCGGTGGTTCCCGGGGCGGCCCCGGTCGCTTCCGCGGCCTTCGGGACCCCTCCCGAAGAACCGGCTGAGCGTCCGCTTAGGATGGCCCGGACCCGCCGCGCGAGGCCACCGCCCCGCCCGGCCACCGCCGTGCGGCGCCCCGTACTCCCGGCGCCGCACCCGCCCCGGCCGTCCGTGCCCCCGCCTCGCGCGCGGGGCCGTACGCCCGCCGACCGCACCAGGAGTCCCCGTGACCGCCGAAGCCCCCGCTCACCCCGCCCCGCCCTTCGGCCGGCTCGTCCCGGTCACCGTCCACTTCGACGACCTGGACGCCCTCGGCCTGCTGCACAACGCCCGCTACCCGGTACTGGTCGAACGCGCCTGGGCCGCGCTCTGGGAGGGCCGGGGCTTCCGGTTCGAGGGCGACTGGGCGGCGGCCGGGGACGCCTGCAACGCGGTCAGGGAGCTGACGGTCGGCTACGAGGTGCCGGTCACCCGGACCGGCGAGTACGCCGTCCACCTGTGGCTGGAGCGGCTCGGGACGACCGGGCTCACCTACGGCTTCCGGTTCTGCTCGGCGGACGGTGCGGTGACCCACGCCCGCGGCACCCGGGTGCTGGTCCGGCTGGACCCCGCGACGCTGCGCCCGGCGCCGTGGAGCGACGTCTTCAGGAGTGCCGGTCGGGAACTGCTGCGTCCCGCCGAGTGATCACCGGGCGGTCGCGGTCGCCCGCCCGCAGCACCCCGGCGAAGGCCGCGAGACCGGCGGCGAGCACCGTCACCAGGCCGAAGGAGACCACCAGGCTGGTGAGCTGGGCCAGGCCGCCGATCGCGCCCGGGGCGACCAGGCCCGAGGTGTAGGTGATGGTCGCGACCCCGGCGATGGCCAGGCTCGGGTTGGAGCCGCTGCGGCCCGCCGCCGCGAAGCACAGCGGGACGACCACCGCGATCCCGAGGCCCATCAGGGCGAAGCCGGTCATGGCCACCGCCGGGTGGCCGCCCAGGACGATCAGCAGGCCGCCGAGGGTGGCCAGCATCCCGCTCACCCGCACGGTGCGCACCGCCCCGAAGCGGTCCACGACCCGGTCGCCGGCCAGCCGGACCACCGCCATGGTGAGCGTGAAGCCCGTGGTGCAGGCCGCGGCGAGCCCGGCCGAGGTCTCCAGCTGGTCCCGCAGGTAGACCGCCGACCAGTCCAGGCTGGCGCCCTCCGCGAAGACGGCGCAGAACCCGACAGCGCCGATCAGCAGCGCGGACCTGGGGGGCAGCGCGAACCGCGGCGGGGGCTCCTCGTCGGCCGCGGGCTGGAGGTCGAGCACCCAGGCGCAGGCGATCAGGCCCGCCGCGGTCAGCACGGCGGCGGCCAGCAGATGGTGCACCCGGGCGTCCGCGCCCAGATGGGCGGCGAGCGTCCCGGCCGCCGAGCCGATGAGGGCGCCCACGCTCCACATGCCGTGCAGCCCGGACATGATCGACTTGTCCAGCCGGTTCTCCACCTCGACGCCGAGGGCGTTCATCACCACGTCCGACATGCCCGCCGTTGCGCCGTAGACGAACAGGGCGAGGCACAGCGTGGGCAGGTTCGGGGCGAGGGCGGGCAGGACCAGGGCCAGCGTCCAGAGCGCCAGCAGGCCGCGCAGCGCGCTGCGGGTGCCGAAGCGGTGGGTGATCCGGCCGGCCAGCGGCATGGCGAGCGAGGCGCCGAGCGCGGGGAAGGCGAGCGCCAGTCCGAGCTGGCCCGCGCCGACCCCGGCGTGGTCCTGGATCCACGGGACGCGGGTCGCGAACGACCCGGTGACGGCACCGTGCACGGCGAAGACGGCCGCCACGGCGTACCGGGCGCGCCTCACCTCTTCCGGCGCGTGGCTCTCGGTGGTCAAGGCAGGGTCCTCCCCGTGGGATCGGCACCACTCTCGCAGACTGGTCGGCGTAAACTATCAGGAACCTTGCCTGATATATAGAGGACCCGGTGACGGGCTGCCGCGCCCGTCGGTCTGGAAGGATTCCGGCATGCGCGCATCGCCGAGCACCGCTCGGGCCATCAACGACCGGCTCGCCCTCCGCCTGCTCCAGAGCGAGGGCCCGCTGACGGCCACCCAGCTCAAGCAGCTCACCGGGCTCTCCCGGCCGACCGTGGCCGACCTCGTCGAGCGCCTCGCCGCCGCCGGCCTGATCGAGGTCGCCGGGGAGTCGCGCGCCCAGCGCCGGGGCCCCAACGCCAGGCTGTACGGCATCGTCGCCGACCGGGCCCATCTGGCCGCGCTCGACGTGCGCACCGAGGGCGTCGCGGTGGCCGTCGCCGACCTGCTGGGCCGGATGCTCGCGGAGGGCTCGGTCCCCGTCGGCCCCGACACCGCCACCGGACCGGCCGTGGAGCGCACGGTCACCCTGGTCGAGCGGACGGTCAAGGAGGCGGGGGCGGAGCAGCCGCACACCGTCACCATCGGCGCGCCCGGCCTGATCGACCCGGCGACCGGCGACCTCCACCACACCACGGGGCTGCCCGAGTGGCACCGCCGCCTGGTGGCGGCCCTCCAGGAGCGGTTCCCGGCGGCGCGGGTCGGCGTGGAGAACGAGACCAACCTCGCCGCCCTCGCCGAGCAGCGCGACGGCGCGGCCCGTGACCGGGACTCCTTCGTCCTGCTCTGGCTGGGCCTCGGCATCGGCGCCGCCCTCGTCCTCGACGGCACCCTGCGCCGGGGCGCCTCGGGCGGCGCGGGTGAGCTGGGCTTCCTGCCGGTGCCGGGCACGGCGGGGCTGCCTTCGGCCACCGACTGCGGCGGCGGCTTCCACGGGCTGGCCGGGGCGTCGGCGGTGACCGCCCTCGCCGCGGAGCACGGGCTGACCGCACCGGACGCCGGGCGGGAGGTCCGGGCGGCGGCGCTGGTGCGGGCGGCGGTGCGCGCGCAGGGGCCCGGCGCCGCCGGGGACCCGGCGCCGGGCCGCTTCCTGGACGCGCTGGCCGACCGGATCACCGTGGGCGCGGCCGCCGTGGCGTCCGTCCTCGACCCCGGCTGCGTGGTGCTGGCGGGGGAGATCGGCCGGGCGGGCGGCGTCGCGCTGGCCGACCGGGTCCGGCACCGCCTGGCGGAGATGTCCCCGCTGGCCACCGAGGTCCGCCCCACCGCGCTGGGCGGTGACGCGGTGCTGCGGGGCGCCCTGCTGACCGCGCGCGACCGGGCCCAGGACGAGCTGTTCGCCCCGAGGGGCGGCTGACGACCGCGTACCCGGCCGCCGCGATCGGGGGCGGGGCCGGGGCGGGACCCGTGACGTCGTGCGGCCCGGCCGCGGCCCGCGCTGCCGCGCGTATCCGGGAGGTCGGGGCAGCCCGCAGGAACGGGCCGGAAACCGTGCGGGCCCGCTCCGGCCGGTACGGGAGCCCGCGCCGACCGGCGGACTGCCCGCCCCGCCCGGCCGGAACCCGTGCCAGGTCCGCTCCGCCCCGTCGTGGGCGCGGAGTGCGCCGTCGGGCCCGGACGGCACACCACCGGCTCGGGGCCGCCGTGGGGTCCGTCCCCCCGGGCTACCGCCGCCCGGGGTCCCCGAACCGTGCCGCGAGGTGGTCCTCGAAGGTGGGGGTGCCCAGGGCGCGTCCCCGGGCGAGGTGACCGCCCGCGCGGAAGGCGCGGTAGGCCCGGCCCGGCAGGGGCACGTCCAGCACGGGGCGGCGGCGGCCGGTGGCGGCCAGATAGGCGCGGGCCAGGGAGGAAAGGGAGCGGACCTCGGGGCCGCCCAGGTCCTCGACGCGGCCGGCGGGCGGGCCCGCGGCCAGCCGGGCGAGCCGCCGGGCGACCTCCGACGCCGCGACGGGCTGGTCCGGCACCCCGGCCGGGAGCAGCATCACCGGCGGTCTCGCCAGCGCCCCGAACAGGGCGACCAGCAGTTCGTGGAACTGGGTGGCGCGCAGCAGGGTCCAGTCCGTCCCCGACTCCGCCACCAGCCGCTCCACCGCGAGCTTGGACCGGTAATAGCCGAACGGCACCCGGTTCACGCCGACGATCGAGACGTGGACCAGATGCCGTACCCGGGCTCGACGGGCCGCCGCGATCAGGTGGGCGGCGGCCCGTTCGTCGCCACCGCGGGGTGTGGTGGCGCAGTGCACGACGACCTCTGTGCCGTCGAGGGCGGCGTCCAGTACGGGGCCGCCCTCGCGCAGGTCGACGGCGTAGGGCGGAGAGTGCCGGCTGAGCACCCGTACCTCGTGGCCGTCCGTGTGCAGCCGTTCGGTGACGAGCCGCCCGAGTGTGCCGGTCCCGCCGGTCACCAGGATGGTGGTCATGCTTCCGTCCCCTTCGGTGAGGCGCGCTCCCCGGAGGGAGTGCCCCGCGCGGGCGGGGGCGGAACGGATGGTGCGCTCTGGATGGCCCGGCGGCGGGCAAGGGCCGTCGTCACCGCCGCCGGGCCGGTCTGGTCGCGGGATCAGCAGGCGCCGAGGTCCTGCCAGACACCCCATTCACCGGTGGTGCCGGGCTTCTCGCCCTTCGTCCACCACTTGGCCTTCCAGTTGTGGCCGTCCTGGGAGACCGTGCTGCCGCTGCCGTACTCGGTGGCCGTGTTCCACGCCGGGTTGGTGCAGCTTCCGCCGCCCGTGTTGCCGCCCGTGCCGCCGCTCTCGGTCGGGTCGGGCGTCGGGGTCGTGCCCGGCTCCACCGTGGTGGTGCCGCGGGCCAGGTCGCCGGCCAGGGCGTAGGACTTGCCGCCGAAGGTGACCGTCCAGTTCGACGGCGTGGACACCGGCAGGTAGTACACGAAGTCGACGGTGGTGGAGGCGCCCGGGGCGAGCGACTGCCAGGCCGGCAGCTTCAGCGAGACGCGGTGGTAGTCGCCCTTCAGGCCGCCCACGTTGCCGTCGGTGTGGTCGCTGCGGACCACGGAGGTGCCCCAGCCGGACTGGTCCTTGGCGTTGCCGGGCGCGGAGGTGGCGTAGTCGAACTGGAACTCCGTGCCGCCGGGCAGCGTGGTCCTGGTGTTGTTGGTGATCTTGAGCTTCGGGCCGATCGGGTAGTTGGAGTCGCCGAGCGGGAACTGCCCGAACTCCACGTCCACGTTCAGCGCCTCGGTCGGCAGGGTGGTCGTGGCGCGCTTGGCGCCGTACGGGGTGGCCGACTTGAAGGTCTGGTACATGGTGTCGGTCAGCGTCGTGCCCGGACCGTACTGGCCCTTGGACGTGTTCCAGGCGTAGTCGCCCGCCAGCTCCCAGATCATCGTGCCGCCGATGCCGCGGTCGACCACGTAGTCGGCCTTGGCCTTCACCGACTGCTCGTCCTCCGTGGAGAGGAAGACCTTCTTCTCGGCGTTCCACAGCCACGGCGCGACCAGGGTCGAGCTGTAGTTGCGGGCGTAGGTGCCGGTCAGCGCGGTGTTCGCCGGGAAGCCGTAGTCGGTGACGTAGTCGCCGACGATGCCCTTCTCCAGGTTCTTGGCGTGCCACATCGGGTTGGAGCCCGCCGGGGACTCCTTGCCGTTGTCGTCCAGGTCGTGCCAGAGGTTGTCGATGCCGACGGCGCCGTCACCGCACTTGGTCAGGCCGGAACCGGCCGGGCAGGTCGTCGCGGCGGCCTTGCCCCAGAGGCCGTTGGTGCCGCCGGTGACGTTCTTGAAGCCGCGCGTGTAGTACGGCAGGCCGATGTTGATGCGCCCGGAGGGCATCGAACCGCGGAAGTAGTGGTACGCCCAGTCGGTGTTGAGGTAGCCAATGCCGCCGTACTGCGAGGTGGTGTACACGCCCGCGCCGGCCAGCTCCGAGTCCTTGCCGTCGTCGAACAGCGAGGCGTTCGGGCCGACGTGCTCGTTCCAGGCGCCGTGGAGGTCGTACGACATGATGTTGACGTAGTCCAGGTACTTCTGGACCTGGAAGGTCTCCATGCCGCGCAGCAGGTAGCCGGAGGACGGGGCGGCGACGGAGAGGAGGTAGTGCTTGCCGTCGGCGGCGCCCGCGCGGTCGAGCTTCTCGCGCAGCGTCTTCATGAGCACCGCGTAGCCCTTGACCAGACCGGCCCGGCGAGCGTTGGCGAAGGACCAGTCGAGCGGGTTGCCCGTGTCCTTCATCGAGGTCGGGTACTCGTAGTCGATGTCGACGCCGCTGAAGCCGTACTTGCGGATGAAGTCGACCGACGAGTTGGCGAAGGTCTCGATGCCGGCCGTGTTGACCGAGCCGTCGGCGTTGGTGGCCATCGAGTAGAAGCCGCCGGAGTTCACCCGGGAGCCGTCGTCGGCGAAGTAGCCGCCGGTCTCGGCCCAACCGCCCACCGAGATCATGGTCTTGACGTTCGGGTGCTGCTTCTTGAACTTGGTGAGCTGGTTGAAGTGACCCTTGTAGGGGAGCTGCGGGTCCATCTCCGCGCCGCTGACGCCCGGCCAGGTCATGCCCGTCGCGGGGTTGTCGGGACCGTCGCCGCCCACGGAGAGCTTGTTGGAGCCGTCGACGTGGGCGAAGGCGTAGTTGATGTGGGTGATCTTGTCCCACGGGATGTCGGAGGCGAGGTAGGCGGGCTTCCCGTCCTTGCCGGTGCGCCATCCGGTGAAGTAGCCGATCACACGGCGGGGATGGTCGGCGCCCATCTTCTCGCGGCCGTCGGCGTCGTAGACCGAGCAGTAGGGGACGTCGACGCCGGGCGTCTGGTAGAGCCCGTCGGGGCGACAGGAGGTCTGGTCGGCGGCCTGGGAGGTCGCGGGGAGGCCGGCGAGGAGCAGTCCGGCGACGGCGGCGGCTCCGGCGAACAGCGCAGGTCCCGCGCGGTGGCGGGATCTTGAGGGCGAGGGGGAAGGCACAGGTGGTTCCTCTCCACGGAAGTTGGCCAGACAGTAGAGAGGACTAGACCAGTGAGTCAATAGGTATGGACCAATATCAAGGCTGCGTGAACATGGGGGAGTTGAGGGCGATACGGCATGAATGGGACGCCTCCTCGTTCCGGCGCGGCCCCTCCGGTCGCGTTCTGTGAGCCAGCCCACACGGTGCGCCCGCATGGACGCCCCGCGGTCGTGGCACACTGGCCCTACCAGAAGCAGCGCACTCCGGGGTCGGTGAAAGTCCGAACCGGCGGTTACAGTCCGCGACCCGGTCGCCTCCAGCGACCGGTTGACCAGGTGAAATTCCTGGACCGACGGTTAAAGTCCGGATGGGAGGCAGTGCGCGGCGGGCGAGCACTCGTGCGCGCCGCCGACCAGTGGGACGTCCTTCGCGGGCGGCCCCTCTCCGGCGTCGCCCCCGGTGTCCTCCCGCGGTTCCTGCCCTCTCGGGCGGCCCCGGAGTCCGTGCCCCACGAGGCAGGAGGACCCGGGAAGTGTTCACCGGAATCGTCGAAGAGCTGGGCGAGATCACCGCCGTCGAGAACCTCGGCGACGCCTGTCGCTTCCGACTGCGCGGCCCCGTCGCCACCGAGGACGCCGCCCACGGCGACTCCATCGCCGTCAACGGGGTGTGCCTCACCGTCGTCGACCACGAGGGCGACGAGTTCACCGCCGACGTGATGGCCGAGACCCTGAACCGCTCCAGCCTGGGCGCCCTCGCCGTGGGCTCCCGCGTCAACCTGGAGCGACCCACCGCCGTCGGCGCCCGGCTCGGCGGTCACATCGTCCAGGGCCACGTGGACGGCACCGGAGAGATCCTCGCCCGCGAACCCTCGGAGCACTGGGAGGTGGTGCGGATCTCCCTGCCCGCCGGCCTCTCCCGCTACGTCGTCGAGAAAGGCTCCATCACCGTCGACGGCATCAGCCTCACGGTCGTCGAGGCGGGCCCCGACTTCTTCACCGTCAGCCTCATCCCCACCACCCTCGCCCTGACCACGCTCGGCCTCAAGCAGCCCGGCGCCCCGGTCAACCTGGAGGTGGACGTCATCGCCAAGTACGTCGAGCGGCTGCTCGGCGCCGGGCCCGCCGGACAGGGGGATCCCCGGTGAACTGGCTGAACTCCGAGGCGTTCGCCCTCCTCGGCCAGCGCATCATGTGGTCGGACATGATCGGCAACGTCATCGGGCTGCTCGGCCTCGCCCTCGGCTGGCGGCGCTCCATCTGGACCTGGCCCGCCCAGTTCCTCTCCGGCCTGATCCTCTTCACCGCCTTCGCCACCGCCCACCTCTCCGGCAGCGCCGGCAAGCAGATCGTCGTCATGGCCGTCGCCGCCTGGGGCTTCGCGCAGTGGAGCCGCGGTCGCCGGGGCGGGGACGGCTCCATCGACGTCCGCTTCGCCACCTGGCGCGAGCGCGGCGCCCTGCTCGGCCTCGCCGCTGCCGGCACCCTCGCGGTCGGCGGCCTGTTCACCGCCTTCCCGACCCTGTCCTGGGACCCCTGGCCGGACGCCTACATCTTCGTCGGCACCGTCGTCGCCATGTACGCCCAGGCCCGCGGCATGGTCGAGTTCTGGTTCGCCTGGCTCCTCGTCGACCTCGTCGGCGTCCCGCTGAACTTCGCCAACGGCTTCGCCTTCTCCGGCTTCGTCTACGTCCTCTACGGCGCGCTCGTCCTCTGGGGCCTGCGCGACTGGTGGCTGCGCTCCCGCGCCGCGACCCGCCCCGCCCCGGAAGGAGCGCCCGCATGACCATCGCACCCCTCCTCGGCACCGCCGACGGCCTCGGCCGGCTCGACCGGCTCGACGACCCCGACGGCCTCACCCTGGACCCGGTCGCCCGGGCCATCGACGACATCGCCGCCGGACGCCCCGTCGTGGTCGTCGACGACGAGGACCGGGAGAACGAGGGCGACCTCGTGATCGCCGCCGAGAAGGCGACCGAGGAGATCGTCGCCTTCATGATGAGCGAGTGCCGCGGCCTGATCTGCGCCCCCATGGAGGGCGCGGAGCTGGACCGGCTGCGCCTGCCGCAGATGGTCGACGACAACACCGAGTCGATGAAGACCGCCTTCACCGTCTCCGTCGACGCCACCGCCGCCCACGGCGTCACCACCGGCATCTCCGCCGCCGACCGCGCCACCACCCTCCGCCTCCTCGCGGGCGGCGCCGCCGGGCCCTCCGACCTCGTCCGGCCCGGCCACGTCTTCCCGCTGCGCGCCCGCCCCGGCGGTGTCCTCGTCCGCGACGGCCACACCGAGGCCGCCGTCGACCTCGCCCGCCTCGCCGGACTGCGCCCCGCCGGGGCCATCGTCGAGATCGCCGGCGAGGACGGGCGCATGCTGCGGCTGCCCGAGCTGATCCCCTTCGCCCGCAAGCACGGCCTGACGATCATCTCCATCGAGGCCCTGATCGCCCACCGCCGCGCCACCGAGCCCGCCCCCCGCGAGGAGGACGGCCCCGCCCCCCTCGACGCGCCCGCGCCCGTCGTCCACCGGGAGGCCGAGGTCCGTCTGCCCACCCGCCGCGGCGACTTCACCGCCTACGGCTACCGGGCCGCCGCCGACGGCGCCGAGCACGTCGCCCTCGTCCACGGCGACCTCGGTGACGGCGAGGACGTCCTGGTCCGCCTCCACTCCGAGTGCCTCACCGGCGACGTCTTCGGCTCCCGGCGCTGCGACTGCGGACCCCAGCTCGACGCCGCCCTCGACCGCGTCCGGGACGAGGGCCGGGGCGTCGTCGTCTATCTGCGCGGCCACGAGGGGCGCGGCATCGGCCTGCTCTCCAAGCTGCGCGCCTACGAGCTCCAGGAGCGCGGACGGGACACCCTCGACGCCAACCTCGAACTCGGCCTGCCCGCCGACGCCCGCGACTACGGCGCCGGGGCCCGTGTCCTCGCGGACCTCGGGGTGCGCACCGTACGGCTGATGACCAACAACCCCGACAAGACCGACGCCCTCCTGCGGCACGGCATCCCGGTCACCGGCCGGGAGCCCATGCCCGTCCGGGCGGGCGAGCACAACCTCCGCTACCTGCGCACCAAGCGGGACCGGATGGGGCACGACCTGCCCTGGCTGGACACGGTCGCCGTGTCCGGCCTCGGCGACCAGTAGCAGCGGTTCAGGCACGGCAACCAAGGAGACATGGTGAGCGGGAACGGCGCACCGGAACTGTCCGTACACGACGCGGGGGACCTCAGGGTCGCCGTCGTCGCGGCGCAGTGGCACGACCGGGTGATGGACGGACTGGTGGACGGCGCCCTGCGCGCCCTGCGCGACCTCGGCATCGACGAGCCGACCGTGCTGCGGGTCCCCGGCAGCTTCGAGCTCCCGGTGGTGGCCAAGGTCCTCGCGGGCCGGGGCTACGACGCGGTCGTCGCCCTCGGCGTCGTCATCCGCGGCGGCACCCCGCACTTCGACTACGTCTGCCAGGGAGTGACCCAGGGCCTCGTCCAGGTCTCCGTCGAGACCGGTGTCCCCATCGGCTTCGGGGTGCTCACCTGCGACACCGAGGAGCAGGCCCTGGACCGGGCGGGTCTGCCGGGCTCCAACGAGGACAAGGGACACGAGGCGGTGACCGCGGCGGTCGCCACCGCGGCCACGCTCCGCTCAGTATCCGAACCGTGGCGCCAGCCCGGCCGGCACTACGCGTAAAGTGGGCGCCACCATGTCCAAGAAGACGTTCGAGGAGCTGTTCACCGAGCTCCAGCACAAGGCCGCGCACGGCGATCCCGCCACCTCCCGAACCGCCGAACTGGTGGACAAGGGCGTCCATGCCATCGGCAAGAAGGTCGTCGAGGAGGCCGCCGAGGTCTGGATGGCCGCCGAGTACGAGGGCAAGGAGGCGGCGGCCGAGGAGATCTCCCAACTGCTGTACCACATCCAGGTGATGATGGTCGCCCGCGGGATCTCCCTGGACGACGTATACGCCCATCTGTGAAGTCCGACTGAGCCCGACCGCCCCTCCCGCACCCCACCACGCAAAGGAAGCCGACCTCATGCTGCGCATCGCCGTCCCCAACAAGGGTTCCCTCTCCGGCCCTGCGGCGGACATGCTGCATGAGGCCGGCTACCAGCAGCGCCGCGAGTCCAAGGAGCTGCGGATCGTCGACCCGGTGAACGAGGTGGAGTTCTTCTACCTCCGCCCCCGCGACATCGCGATCTACGTCTCCTCCGGCCGGCTCGACATCGGCATCACCGGCCGCGACCTGCTGGTCGACTCGGGCGCCCACGCGGAGGAGATCCTCCCGCTCGGCTTCGCCCGCTCGACCTTCCGCTTCGCCGCCAAGCCGGGCACCGCCGCCGGCGACGAGGACCTCAAGGGCCGCACCGTCGCCACCTCCTACGAGGGCATCGTCGCCCGCCACCTCACCGACCGGGGCATCGACGCCTCCGTCGTCCACCTCGACGGCGCCGTCGAGACCGCCATCGAGCTGGGGGTCGCGGAGGTCATCGCGGACGTCGTCGAGACCGGCACCTCGCTGCGCAACGCGGGCCTGGAGGTCTTCGGCGAGCCGATCATGAAGTCCGAGGCCGTCGTCATCCGCCGCGCGGGCGCGGCCTCCGACGAGTCCGCCGAGCCCAAGGTGCAGCAGTTCCTGCGGCGCCTCCAGGGCGTCCTGGTCGCCCGGACCTACGTGATGATGGACTACGACTGCCGGGTCGAGCAGCTGGAGAAGGCCGTCGCCCTCACCCCCGGCCTGGAGTCCCCGACCGTCTCCCCGCTGCACAACGAGGGCTGGGTCGCCGTCCGCGCCATGGTCCCGGCCAAGGAGGCCCAGCGGATCATGGACGACCTCTACGACATCGGCGCGAGGGCCATCCTGACCACGGCCATCCACGCCTGCCGCCTCTGAGCACCACCCGGAGCACCACCATGCCCGACAGCACCCCGGACACCGCACCGGCCCTGCCCGCCCTGCCCGTCACCTTCCAGCCGGGCCGCACCCGTGCCGTCCTGCTCGGTGCCGCCGTCGCCGTCCTCCTGACCATCACGGCGGTCGCCGTGCTGCTGCCGGGGCTCAGCACGGGGGAGCGGCTCAGCTTCGTGGTGACGGCCCTGCTCCTCGACTGGGTCCTGTGGGTGCTGGCCCGGCCCAAGGTCGTCGCGGAGGAGTCCGGCGTCACCGTCGTCAACCTGATGAGCCGCCGTCGCCTGGAATGGGCGGAGATCGTCCAGGTCACCCTTCGCGCCGGCGACCCGTGGGTGTTCCTCAACCTCAGCGACGGCACCAGCCTGCCCGCGCTGGGCATCCAGCCGGGCATCGCCCGGGAGCGCGCCCTCGCTGACGCGCGGGCCCTGCGGGCCCTGGTCGAGAGCCGCAGCGCGGCCGACCCGGGCCCGTCCCGAGGCTGACCCGGACCCTCCCGAGGCTGACCCGGACCCTCCCGGGACTGGGCCCGCCTGGGTCCGGGACGACCCGGAACCCGGGACGACCCGGGACCGGCACGGTGCCGGGAGCCACCTGGCCCCGGGGCGCCCCGGAATCGCGGGGCCCACGCCTGTCCGGGGCCGGGCCCGGGGACGAGATCCGCACGGACCGGAACCAGGAACCAGGAGCCGGGAGCGCGCCTGGCCGGACCGGTCTGGCGCGGGGCCTTCCCCGGACCGGGGTGCACCCTCACCCTGTGCCGGGGCCCACCGCACCCGGCTCGGACGGGGCCGCCGGGCCCCCTCGGGCCGAGCCGCCCCAAGGCATTCGGCCGCCCCGCTCCTCCTGGCGCCCCGCGACTCCGTCCTTCCCGCGCCCTCCGGCCGCCCGACGGACCCGCCGCCCTCCGCACCACCGGTCGCTCAACCTGCTCGGACCGCCTCGTGACCCAGCGGCTCCACGGCCCCGGTCCCACCGGCGCGGTTCCCGCGCCCTCCGGTCCTGGCCCGTCCGCGTGCCGTGCCCCGGTGGTGTCGGGACGGGCGCCGGCACACGGGGCGGGCCGGAACCGCGCCCGCATCCGCACCGCGGGATCCGCGGGGCCGGAGCCTGCGCGGATCCCGTAGGGGGTGTGTCCGGGTCCCTGCCCGGGACGCCCAAGGGCCCCCGTCCGGGACATCCAGGAGGCTGTGCCCGGGCCCGGCCCCCATCCGCGCCCGCCGGAGGCCCCCGGTGCGTCCCGTCGGGAGGCCCCGTCGCCGGGACGGCCGTGTCCCGGACGGCCGGGGTCCGGTCAGGGGCGGGTCCCGTTGCCCCGGGGACGGCCCTCTGCCGCCGCCGAGGACCGCCGAGGACCGCATAGGGGCCCGGCAGGGGCCGGCCCGGGGTGAATCAGGGCCGGATCGGGGGCATCCACCCTGCCGCGGGCACCCTTTTCGTGATTAATCTGGGAACGGAGCCGCGGCCGTCGCGGCTCCGCCCCCGTCGCTCCGCCCGGACCACGGGGGTTCCAGCTATCCGAGGAGTGACCCCCTCCGGCGATGGACGGACCGTCCTGTAGTACCTGCGCCGCCCCCTCCCGACACCGCACGGAACGCATCCGTGCGCTCCGCGACCGTGCGGAGGCGGCGGCATCATGACCACCCCCCTGCTGCTCCTGGCAGCCGCGCTCCTGCTCATCCTCGCCAACGGCTTCTTCGTCGCGGCCGAGTTCGGCCTCGTCACGGTCGAGCGCCCGGAGGCCGAGCGGGCCGCCGCCGACGGGGACCGCCGCGCCCGCCGGGTCGTGGCGTCGCTGAGGGAGCTGTCCTTCCAGCTCTCCGGCACCCAGCTCGGCATCACCCTCACCTCGCTCGTCGTCGGCATGCTCGCGGAACCGGCCCTCGCCCGTCTCCTGCGGGGCCCGTTCACCGCGCTCGGCATACCCCGCGCGGCCGTGCCCGGCGTCGGCGTCGTCGTCGGGATGCTGCTGGCCTCCGCCGTCCAGATGGTGATCGGCGAGCTGGTCCCCAAGAACTGGGCGGTCTCCCGGCCCCTCCAGGTGGCCCGTTTCGTCGCCGGTCCGCAGAACGCCTTCGCCCGGCTGTTCCGCCCGGTCATCGCCGGGCTCAACACGGTCGCCAACCGGCTGGTGCGCCTGCTAGGCATCGAGCCCGCCGACGAACTGGCCTCCGCCCGCACCCCCGGCGAACTGGTCTCCCTGGCCCGTCACTCGGCCCGGGCCGGAGCCCTGGAGCAGGACACCGCCGACCTCTTCGTGCGCACCCTCTCGCTCGGCGGACTGACCGCCCAGCACGTCATGACCCCCCGCGTGCGGGTCAGCGCCCTGCAGACCTCCGCCACCGCCGAGGACGTGGTCAACCTGACCCGCGCCACCGGACTGTCCCGCTTCCCCGTCTACCGGGAGCGGATCGACGAGATCACCGGCATGGTGCACCTCAAGGACGCCCTCGCCGTCCCCGCCCGCCACCGGCTGCGGACCACCGTCGGCGGCATCGCCCGCCCGCCCCTGCTCGTCCCCCGGACCCTCCCGGTACGGCCCCTGCTCACCAGGCTGCGCAGCGAGCAGCCCATCGCGGTCGTCGTCGACGAGTACGGCGGCACCGCCGGGGTCGTCACCCTGGAGGACATCGTCGAGGAGATCGTCGGCGAGGTGCGCGACGAGCACGACGGGCTGGACGCCCCAGAGCTGGCCGCCGCGCCCCCGGAGGACGGCCGCCCCGCCTGGGACGCCGACGGGAGCTGCCGCGTCGACGCCCTGCGCCGCATCGGCCTCGCCGCCCCCGACGGGCCGTACGAGACGGTCGCCGGCCTGGTCGCGGACCTGCTGGGACGCATCCCCGCCGTCGGGGACCGGGCGGAGCTGCCCGGCTGGCGGCTCTCCGTGCGCCGGGTCGGCCACTACCGGGCCGAGTGCGTCCGGCTGGTGCGCACGGTGCCGGTTCCCGCCCTGGAGGCCGCCCGGTGAGCGTCCTCCAACTCCTCTTCGCCGCCCTGCTGGTGCTCGCCAACGGCTTCTTCGTGGGCGCCGAGTTCGCGCTGGTCTCCGTGCGGCGCAGCCAGATCGAGCCGCTCGGGACCGCCCGGTCCCGGCAGGTGCTCCACGGGCTGGAGCGGCTGCCGCAGATGATGGCCGCGGCCCAGTTCGGCATCACCGTGTGCTCGCTGACGCTCGGCGCGGTGGCCGAACCCACCGTCGCCCGGCTGCTGGAGCCGGTCTTCGAGTGGATCATGCTGCCGCACGGGATGATCCACCCCCTCGGCTATGTGATCGCCCTGGCCGTCGTGGTCTTCTTCCACCTCGTCATCGGCGAGATGGTCCCGAAGAACCTCGCGATGGCCGCGCCCGAGCGCACCGCGCTCTGGCTCGCGCCCGGTCTGGTGGCCTTCGCCCGCCTGTGCCGGCCGGTCACCCTGGCCCTCGGCGCCTGCGCCCGGGCCATCCTGCGGATCTTCCGGGTCGAGCCCAAGGACGAGGTCGAGGCCGTCTTCACCAGCGAGCAGCTCAACCGGCTGGTGGAGGACGCGGGACAGGCCGGACTCCTCGACCCCGAGGAGCAGGAGCGGCTGGAGGACGCCCTGGAGCTGGGCTCCCGCCCGGTCACCGACGTCCTGCTGGACCGCGCGTCCCTGGTGACGGTCGCGCCCTCGGCCACCGCGGGCGAGATCGTCGGGCTCACCGCCCGCACCGGGTACTCCCGCTTCCCGGTGGCCGCGGGGGAGGGCGCCTTCCTGGGCTATCTCCATGTCAAGGACGTGCTGGACCTGGAGGACTCCGGCCGGGCGGTGCCGCAGCACCTCTGGCGGCCCATGACGACGCTCCGCCCCGAACTGCCCCTCGACGACGCCCTCACCGTGATGCGCCGCGCCGCGACCCATCTCGCCCAGGTGGCCGACCCCTCCGGCCGGGTCCTGGGCCTGGTCGCCCTGGAGGACGTCCTCGAACTCCTGGTGGGCGAGGTCCGCGACCCCGCCCACCGCGGGGTGAGCCTGAACGGCCCACGGCCGAGCGGGGAGCCGGAGGAGGTCCCCGCCTGATCCGGCCGGCCGCGCCCCCGCCCCGCCCGTCGGGACGGGGGGCGCGGTGCCCGGGGTCAGGGGCCCGTCAGGTCCTGCGGCCCCCGGCCCGACAGGACCTCCCCGTACGCCTGCATCAGATCGGGCAGCCGCAGCGTCGCCAGATCGCCCCGGGTCAGCTCACCGGTGTACCCGGACAGCCGGAGGTCCCGGTAGGCGCAGCTCTTCTCGTACAGGGTCCGCAGGAACCGCCCGTTGCCCAGCTCGTCGATCCACCCCTGATCCACCACGTGCCCGGCGATCGACCGCAGTTCGTCGAGCGCCTCCTCGTCCCAGGTGTCCCCGTTGCCGCCCGCCAGCACCTCGCCGATCGCGGTCAGTTCCAGCGGCCGGTACGAGGGGAAGTCGACGCGGCTGGTGAAGCGCGAGGACAGCCCGGGGTTGGCGGACAGCAGCCGGTCCATGCCCTCCGGGTAGCCGGCCAGGATCACCACCAGATGGTCCCGGTTGTCCTCCGCCCGCTTCAGCAGCACCTGGAGCGCCTCGTCCCCGTACGCGTCGCCCTTGCCGTAGCCGGAGTTGGACAGGGAGTACGCCTCGTCGACGAAGAGCACGCCGCCCAGCGCCGAGTCGATCAGCTCGTTGGCCTTCACCGCGGTCTGCCCGAGGTACTCGCCGACCAGATCGGCCCGCTGCGCCTCCACGAGGTGGTCGCCGCCGAGCAGACCGAGGGCGTAGAAGACCTTGCCCAGGATGCGGGCCACGGTGGTCTTCCCGGTGCCGGAGGGGCCGGAGAAGACGAAGTGCCGCTTGGGCGGCTGGACCGGAAGGCCCTGCCCGGCCCGCAGCCGCGCCATGTTCAACTGCGCGGAGAGCGCCTTGACCTGGCGCTTCACCGGCTCCAGCCCGACCATGCGCTCCAGTTGGGCGAGGGCGTCCTCCAGCAGAGCGGGATCGGTCGGGCCGGTGGGCAGCGCCGGATCGGGGCCGTCGTCCTTGGCGCGCACCGGCGGCCCGGCGGGCGGGGCCGCGGGCACGGGGGAGGGGCCGGTGCCGGAGAGCTTCAGATCGCGCTCCTCGGTGCCGAAGAGCGGGTCGAGCCCGTCCAACCCGTCGAGGTCGCCCCCGAGGGAGGCCCCCATGGCCCCGAACTCGTCGCCCTCGTCGTAGCCGTCGCCCTCGGCGATGGCCGCCAGCCGGGCCGAGGTGTCCATGAACGCGGGGTCGACCCGGTGCACGGCCCGGTAGAGCGGCAGCGCGGCGGCACTGCGGCCGGTGCCCTCGTGGGCGCGGGCCAGCCAGTAGCGCAGCTCCTTGCGCTGCGGCTGCTCGCTGCGGCACCGCATCAGGGCCGCGGCCAGGCGCGGTTCGGCCTGGCCGAACATCTCCAGCCGGACCCGGGCCATCCCGCCGAACAGGCCCGCCTCGATGCCCAGCAGCGGATCGCCGAGCAGGGGATCGGTGTGCCGGACCAGCTCCTCCCAGTCCTTGACGAGATAGGAGCGGCAGGCGTGCAGGAACCGGACCTGCGGATCGGTGTCCACCGGCGGGAGCCCGGCCAGGGCCCGGTCCAGCTCGGGGACATGGCGGCCGTCCAGCCAGTGGGAGGCGTGCGCCAGCAGCAGGTCGCGGGGGCTCTCCAGCACCGGCTGCACCCACCAGCCGAGCCAGTACCAGGAGTTGAGGGAGCGGCGGTGCCGGGTGCGCTGTTCGCCGAAGCGGTCCCGGTGCTGGTACATCCTCAGCAGGGCGGTGCTGGTGTCGACGCGCAGCGCGTGCAGGCCCAGCCAGCCGTCGGCCATCGCCGGGTCGATGCGCACGGCGGCCCTGAACTCCTCCTCCGCCTGCGGATAGGCACCCATCGTGTACGCGTCCACGCCGCGCAACCAGGCGAGTTCGGCCGGGGCCTGCTGTGCCCGTGGGCCGTGCGTGCCGAAATCCATCGCGTCCCCCACGAACCGTGCCCCCGTCGGTGTGCCGCCGGGACCCGGTCCGCCACCCGCCCCGGCTCATCAACAGCGTTGAGGCGGACCGGAGTTGCCAGGTGCCCATGGCCGCCGTCCACGGGTGGCACCGAGGGCATCGTACCTGCGGCGGGGGATCCCCCGAAGGGCGTCGGGGCATGCCGGACGGCGGCTCGGGAGGGGGAGGGCGACCGGCGTGACGGTCACGGAGAGTGAGAAAAATCCCGCGGGCGGCGGCTCCGCGGAGTGTTCCGGACAGAACGAAGCCCCCGATCACGGGGGAACAACCGGGGGCTTCGTGTCCTGAGGTGCCCGCTGAGGGGCGTATTGAGAACGTAAGACCTGTACGCCCCCCGGGTCAAGCGAAGTTGCGGGCCTCAGGAAAGTTGTTGTGTCCCGACCTTCACAAAGTCACCACATCATGGGTGGAGTGTCACTCCCGGTGATCGGTGGCCGTTGTTTCCCCTGTTCCGCCGGGCCCCGGCAGCACCTCGTACCCCGGTCCGCTCTGCCGCACCAGAAGGTGTGCGTGGGGGCGCGAGGGGTCCTCCGCGAAGTGCCGGCGCTCCGCCGGGACCCAGCCGTCCCAGAACTCCCGCTGCTCCGCCCCGTCGCGCGCCCGGCCGCGCGCCCACGCCCGGTCGGGCGCCAACTCCATCCACAGCAGGCGCGCCAGGTGCGGGCGCAGCGCCCGTCGGCCCGCGCCGACGCCCTCGACGAGGATCACCGGCGCGGGCGGCAGCGCGCGCGGCGGGCCGGGACGCCGGGCCCACCAGTCGTAGGGGGCGTAGTGCGCGACCTCGCCGCGGCCGAGCGGGTCCAGCACCTCGGCCCGCATCCGTCCGGTCCAGTCGAACAGCTCGTCGTGCCGGGCCATGTCGTCGAGGTGGAGCACCGGCGCCCCGCCCAGTTCCGCGGCCAGCCGTCCGGCGAAGGTGGACTTGCCGGACCCGGCGTGCCCGTCGACGCCGATGAGGCGGACGGGGCCGCAGGACGGAGGGAGGCGGCGGAGCAGGGCGGCGAGCTGGTGGATGGCGGGTTCCCGGCGGTACGGAGGGGCGGATGCGGTCCGCCCGCACTTTAACCGGCACGCTTGGCCGACCGCCGACCGCCGACCGCCGACCGCCGACCGCCGACCGCCGACCGCCGACCGCCGACCGCCGACCGCCGACCGCCGCGGTGCCGAGCGCCGCGGTGCCGAGGGTGCGGCCTGCCGTCGGCCGCCCGCTCCATGGGGAACCGTCCCCCGTTCCGTACCAGGGGTGCGCCCACCGGGCACGGGGTGTCGCTGTCGGCGTCGGCTCCCCGGGCGGAGCAGGGGCGTTCCCGACCGGTCGTGCGTGGTCCGTCGAGCTCGGTCGCAGCCTCGGGGTCCTGTGCCCGGCTCGCCGCACAAGGCTTCGCCGGGGAGCCGGGGAGCCGGGGACCCCGGGGGTCTGGGCATCCCGGGAGTTCCGGGGGCCGGACCGGGTGTCGGCCCCGCGCCGACTCCCGGCGGACACGGGGCGGCGGCCGGCCGCCGCCCCGGAACTCCCACCCCCTCGCCCACCCGTGTCACCGGCGTCTTCGCCGTCCCCCTTCCGGCCGCGCATCGCCACCGGTCGACACCAATGTTCCTCGCGTGGCGGGCGCGCGGGTGCTGGTGGCGGGGCCGACCCGCGGTCATAGTGGGCGCACAGCCCGTGCAATGGACCAGCCCCGAACCGGACCACCTGGGGGTCTTCCGCCCATGAGCAGAGCAGAACCGCCCTCCCGCCGGACCGTCCTGGCCGCCGCCGTCGCCGCGGCCGTGGCGGGCGGCGCCGCACAGGCCGCCGCCCACGCCGCCCCCGGCACCGCCCCGGGACCCGGACCAGTCCCCGGTGCCGGGCCCGCCCCGGGACCCGGAGCCGGGGGAGGTGCCCCCGCACCGGCCCGCCCGGTCGAGTACCACGGATGGACCACCGTGCCCGACTGGCGCTCCGGCACCGCCGAGGGGGTCCGCACCGTCGCCGGTGCCCGGCCCGGCATCGCGATCGGCACCCCCGCGGGCACCACCGAGTACACCGACCCCCACACCGGCACCACCGCGGCCTGGGAGTACGCCACCTGGACCTCGCCCCTCCACCGGCTCACCGTCCCCGCGACCGAGGTGATCGCCTCCTGGAACGCCGACACCCCGTCCGGCACCTGGATCCAGGTCGAGCTGCGCGGCACCTACTCCGACGGCACCGGGACCCCCTGGTTCGTGATGGGCCGCTGGGCGTCGGGCGACGGGGACGTCCGGCGCACCTCCGTGGACGACCAGGGCGACGGCCGGGGCAGCGTGTGGACCGACACCTTCGCCCTCGACGACGCCTCCGGCGGACTGCGGCTGGCCTCCTACCGGCTCAGGGCCACGCTGTACCGCCGCCCAGGCAGCCGTGCCACCCCGGCCGTGCGCCGGATCGGCGCGATGGGCTCCGACGTCCCCGACCGCTTCACCGTCCCCGCCTCCGCGCCGGGCCACGCCGGGGAACTCCGCGTCCCGCGCTACTCGCAGGAGATCCACGCCGGCCAGTACCCCGAGTACGACAACGGCGGCGAGGCGTGGTGCAGCCCCACCTCCTCGCAAATGATCATCGAGTACTGGGGCGGTGGGCCGACCGAGGAGGAACTGGCCTGGGTCGACCCCTCGTACGCCGATCCGCAGGTCTGCCACGCGGCCCGGTACACCTACGACCACCAGTACGCGGGCTGCGGCAACTGGCCGTTCAACGCCGCCTACGCCGCCACCTTCCCCGGCCTCCAGAGCGTCGTCACCCGCCTCGGCTCGCTCACCGACGTGGAGACGCTGATCGCGGCCGGCGTCCCGGTCATCACCTCCCAGTCCTTCCTGAAGGAGGAACTGACCGGCGCCGGGTACGGGACCGCGGGCCATCTGATGACGGTGATCGGCTTCACCCCCGGGGGCGACGTCATCGCCAACGACCCCGCCTCCCCGGACAACGCCTCCGTGCGCCGGGTCTACCGGCGCCGGGAGTGGGAGAACATCTGGCTGCGGACCAAGCGGTACAACGCCGCCGGGAAGGTCGTCTCCGGCACCGGCGGCGTCTGCTACCTCTACTTCCCCGTCCGTCCGACCCCGCGCCAGCGCGAGGCGCTCGCCGCCGTGGGTGTGAGCTGACCGGTGCCGCGCACGGGGCACGGCCCCGGCGGGGGCACCGCCGGGGCCGTCCCCTGTGAGCAACCTCTCCGCCGCGCGGGCCGCGCGCGGTGGCATGGTGGACTGCGTCCCCGGGGGGATCCGCCGCACCACGAGACCAGCGAGCAGCCATGACCGCACACGCAACCGCCACCGCCTCCGCCGCCGCCCGCCCCCGCACCGGCGGCCCCCGGGACGACGACGGCCCGCGCCTCGCCGAGCACGTCCTCGGCTGGACCCTCGTCGTGGTCGTCGCGATGCTCGTGGTCCGGCTCGGCCTGCTCTGAGACCTCGCTGGGCATCCCGGTGCCCCGTGGCCCCGGCCTATGGCTCCGGCACCCCTGCCCTGGCGCCCCTGGACCCTGCCCCGGGCTCCGGCACCCGCCGGGCATTCCGTGCCCCGGGCCCCGGTACCGGGCGGCCGCACGGCGCCGGGCGCTCGTACCCCACGTGCGGAACCCTCCGTCGTCCCGGTCCCGGCCGCGCTCCCGCCGGTACGCCCCCCGACGACCGCCCGGCCGCCGCGCTACTTCCCCGGGCCCCGCGCCCACCCCGCCCGGTCCGCCCCGCCCGGCGCGGCTTCGACCGGTCCGGTACGCCCCGCCCGGCGCGGCTCCGGCATTCTGCCGCGCGCCCCGGGGATCCCGCCGCGCGCCGACCCCGCCCCGCCCGTGACCCGGCGTCCGGGCTTCCGCCGTCCGCCCGCGAACCGGTTGCCACCACCCGGCGAACGTCCGGCGTCCGCCGTCCGGACCCCCGCACCCCGCCGCTCTCCACGAGGAGCCACCGGGGTCACCCCGTGCGCGCCCCGCGCGCCACCGCCCCGCCCCGGCGGCCGGCCGCCCGTCGGCCGAGGCGAGCGCCGGGGCCCGCGCCCCCGCCCTCGGCCGGACACCCGGGCCCGCACCCGCCCGCGCGGTCCGTCGGTGGATTTCTTGAAGTAAGCGGTCGTTAACTGGTGACTCCCCGCCTCCCATCGGGCATACTCACAGCGCACAGCCGCTGGTCAGCAGCTTCCGCGACCCGGGAGTGCGAGCATCGGCCAGGCAGTCCGAAGACCCGGCGGAACCGCCTCCACCCAAGGCGTACGACCGCCCAGGTGCCCGACAGGGAGGAGAGCGTCGCCATGTCCGACCGCGCCCCGCAGCCGGTGGCCCGGCAACTGCCCACGGACGAGGCGAGGGAGCTGATCTCCCTCGTCCGCGAGATCGCCCAGCGCGAGATCGCCCCGAGCGCCGCCGAGGAGGAGGACGTCGGGCGCTTCCCGCGCGAGGTCTTCACCCTGCTCTCCGGCTCCGGCCTGCTCGGCCTGCCCTACGACGACGAGTACGGCGGCGGGGAGCAGCCGTACGAGGTCTACCTCCAGGTCCTGGAGGAACTGGCCGCCGTCCGGCTCACCGTCGGCCTCGGCGTCAGCGTGCACACCCTCGCGGCCTACGCGCTCGCCGCCTACGGCACCAAGGAGCAGTGCGCCGAGCACCTGCCCGCGATGCTGGGCGGCGGACTCCTGGGCGCCTACTGCCTCTCCGAGCCGGCCTCCGGTTCCGACGCCGCCTCCCTGCGGACCAGGGCTGTGCGCGACGGCGGCGACTGGGTGCTCGACGGGACCAAGGCCTGGATCACCCACGGCGGCATCGCGGACTTCTACACCGTCATGGCGCGCACCGGCCAGGAGGGCCCGCGCGGCGTCACCGCCTTCCTGGTCCCGGGCGACGCCGAGGGGCTGAGCGCCGCCGCCCCCGAGAGGAAGATGGGGCTCAAGGGCTCGCCCACCGCGCAGATCCACCTGGACGGCGTGCGCGTGTCCGACGCCCGGCGCCTCGGCGAGGAGGGCCAGGGCTTCACCATCGCCCTGTCCGCGCTCGACTCCGGGCGGCTCGGCATCGCGGCCTGCGCGATCGGTGTGGCCCAGGCGGCGCTGGACACCGCGCTCTCCTACGCGGGGGAGCGGCGCCAGTTCGGCCGCCCGATCGCCGACTTCCAGGGCCTGCGCTTCATGCTGGCCGACATGGCGACCCGGATCGAGGCGGGCCGTGCCCTCTACCTCTCGGCGGCGCGGCTGCGCGACGCCGGACTGCCGTTCTCCAAGCAGGCGGCCATGGCCAAGCTGCACTGCACCGACACGGTGATGCGGGTGACCACCGACGCCGTGCAGGTCCTCGGCGGATACGGCTACACGGCGGACTTCCCCGCCGAGCGGTACCTGCGCGAGGCCAAGGTCCTGCAGATCGTCGAGGGCACCAACCAGATCCAGCGCATGGTCATCGGCCGCCACCTCCTGGGGCCCGAGGAGCGCTGACCCGCCGGCACCCCCCGGGGGCCGTGGGAGCTGCCGGGAGCCCGGCCCGCCCCACGCCCCGTCCGGGGAGCCGTGCGGCGTTCACCCCGCGGTCGTACGGTCCGGCGCCCTCCGGGGCGGTCGCGGGCCGGGCGCGGCGGTCGGGCGCGCCCGCCGCGCGGAACGTCGGTCATTCCGGGGGTCCCGGACCGGACCCGTCGGGCACGCCGCCCGGAGGGCGGGGAACCGGCCACCGGCCCGCGATCCGCGGCACGCCGTCGTGTGTGCCGCCGCACCGGCCGATGACGGGAAACAGGCGGGGAAATGGACGGCGAAACGGACCGTCAGGCGGCCTCGTGCCGCATCATCGGCACGCGCATCGGGCGCGATCCCGGGCCGCCGACGTGGGAGAAGGGCTGCGTCCGCCAGTCGAGGCTCTGGGGGAGGGTCAGCAGCAGCGCGGTGTCCTGTTCCTGGGGCCGGGACTTCTCGTCCGCCGGGCGGGCGTCGGCGGCGCGGCGGCCGGTGCCGGGGCAGACCGTGAGGCCGAACGGGTTCCACGGCGAGGCGCACAGCGCGTGCTCCGGCAGCACCTCCTCGTCCGCCAGCAGGGCGATGGGCTGCGCGCAGTCCGGGCAGACCACCCGGAACATCTCGAAGGTGTCGTAGGCGCCGAGTTCCTCGTCGTCGTAGGCGTCGGGTTCGACGCCCTCCGGAACGGACTCGGCGGCCGGCTGCTGGCGCTTGGGCACGGAGCGACCAGGGCGCTTAAGACTCTGCATGGGATTCTCCCCCTCGGGCTGGGCCGTGAAGGCGACTGCGGCCTCGACCACACCAAGCACTTCCCGTCCCCCCGCGCGGGTAATCACGAGAGCATCACGGAGACGTCCCGGAGAGTGTGGTGTTCGTCACACAGTGCTCGCGGGAGCCCCGTGCGGCTGAATTTGTCCCCCCTGGAACACCGGACGGCGTCCGCCACATCACGAACCGGCCATGACCCGCCGCTCCGAGGTACCCCCGGAGATCAAGTGCACTGTAGGTTCTGCGCATGGAGGAGCTGGACCGACAGATCGTGGAGCTGCTCGTCAAGGACGGGCGGATGAGCTACACAGACCTGGGCAAGGCCACGGGGCTGTCCACGTCGGCCGTGCACCAGCGGGTGCGGCGGCTGGAGCAGCGCGGCGTCATCCGCGGCTACGCGGCGGTCGTGGACGCCGAGGCGGTGGGGCTGCCGATGACCGCGTTCATCTCCGTGAAGCCGTTCGACCCCAGCGCCCCCGACGACATCGCCGAGCGGCTCGCCGGGGTCCCCGAGATCGAGGCGTGCCACAGCGTGGCCGGCGACGAGAACTACATCCTCAAGGTGCGCGTCGCCACCCCCCACGAGCTGGAGGAACTCCTCGCGCGGCTGCGTTCGCTCGCCGGCGTCTCCACCCGCACCACCGTGGTGCTCTCCACCCCCTACGAGGCCCGGCCGCCCCGGATCTGACCCCGGCCCGGCCGCCCGGTGGGGGCTCCCGGCACCCCGCGCGGCCCTGGGTGCGGCGCGGGCCGCCCGAGGGGCGAGACTGGGGGCATGAGCGAGCCATCCACCGCGTCCACCACCACCGTCCTGCTGCGCCGGGGCGAGGTGCACAGTCCCGCCGACCCCTTCGCCACCGCCATGGTCGTCGAGCGCGGCCGGGTCGCCTGGGTCGGCTCCGAAGGGGCCGCCGACGCCTTCGCGGACGGCGTGGACGAGGTGGTCGACCTGGGGGGCGCCCTCGTCACCCCGGCGTTCACCGACGCACACGTGCACACCACGGCCACCGGCCTCGCCCTGACCGGCCTGGACCTGTCCGGAGCCGCCTCCCGCGAGGCCGCCCTGGCCCTCGTCCGCGACTTCGCCGCCGCCCGTCCCGGCGACCGCGTCCTGCTGGGCCACGGCTGGGACACCGCCCACTGGACCGACGGCCGGCCCCCGTCCCGCGCCGAACTGGACGCGGCCACCGGCGGCCGCCCTCTCTACCTGAGCCGCATCGACGTCCACTCGGCGGTCGTCACCACCGCCCTGCTCGACCTGGTCCCCGGCTCGCCCCGCCCCGCCGACGCCCCCCTCACCGGCGACGACCACCACGCCGCGCGCGCCACCGCCCTCGGTGCCATCACCCCCGCCCAGCGCGCCGGGGCCCAGCGCGCCGCCCTCGCCCACGCCGCCTCCCTGGGCATCGGAACCGTTCACGAATGCGCAGGCCCGGAGATCTCCTCCGAGGACGACCTGACCTCGCTGCTGCGCCTGGCGGCCGGGTCGCGGGGGACGCGCGTGGTCGGCTACTGGGCCGAGCGGAACGTCGAGCGGGCGCGGGAGCTGGGCGCGGCCGGCGCCGCCGGGGACCTCTTCGTGGACGGCTCCCTCGGCTCCCACACCGCCTGCCTCCACCACCCCTACGCCGACGCCCCGCACACCGGCACCGCCCACCTGGACACCGCCGACGTCACCGACCACGTCGTCGCCTGCACCGAGGCCGGGATCCAGGCGGGCTTCCACGCCATCGGCGACGCCGCCGTGACCACCGTCGTCGAGGGCGTCCGCGCCGCCGCCGAGAAGGTCGGCCTCGCCCGCGTCCGGGCCGCCCGGCACCGTGTCGAGCACGCCGAGATGCTCACCCCCGAGACCGTCGCCGCCTTCGCCGAACTCGGTCTTACCGCCTCCGTCCAGCCCGCCTTCGACGCCCTGTGGGGCGGCGACGAGGGCATGTACGCCCAGCGCCTCGGCGTCGACCGGGCCCGCACCCTCAACCCGTACGCCGCCCTGCTCCGGGCCGGTGTGCCGCTCGCCTTCGGCTCCGACAGCCCGGTCACCCCCCTCGACCCCTGGGGCACCGTCCGGGCCGCCGCCTTCCACCGGACCCCGGAGCACCGCGTCTCGGTGCGCGCGGCGTTCACCGCGCACACCCGGGGCGGCTGGCGGGCCGTCGGCCGCGACGACGCGGGCGCCCTGGTGCCGGGCGCACCCGCCGACTACGCCGTCTGGCGCGCCGGCGAGCTGGTCGTCCAGGCCCCCGACGACCGGGTCGCCCGCTGGTCGACCGACCCGCGCTCCGGCACCCCCGGCCTGCCCGACCTGCGTCCCGGCGGCGCGCTCCCGGTCTGCCTGCGCACCGCGGTGGGCGGCCGGACGGTGTACGTACGGCCGGGCGAGTGATCTCCGCCGCCGGGGCCGCGACGGCCCCCGGCCGCGCCACACCCGGAGATCCCCGGGCCTGACCAGGGGCTTGCCGTGAACGCCCCGGGGGACGCGGATGTTGACAGGCAGCGGCGGGTGGCGGGTAGGTTCGGCCGGGTCCACCACCGGACGCCCGACCGGGGAAACCTCCGCGCACTCGCCGCGGCGCCGCTGCGTCAGGGACGGTGCCCCGCACGGGAGCACCTCCACTGGGAGCCAGGCTCAGCGCCCGCGCCGCGGCAGGGGAACGTTCCGGCCGGTCGGGAGGTGCGACCCGGGTGGGGCCCGGACGCTCAGTAGACAACGGCTTTCGGCCGACCCGCAGCCAGCGGATCCCGGGCCGGCCCGAAGGGCGCCGGGCTCCCATCCGCAGTGACACCGCCGTAAACGCGCATCCATACCGCGGTTTGCGCCGTACGACACCGCCGTACCGATGTGCCGTCACGTCGCCGCAGGCCGCGGCCATTATGGTGGTGCCCTGCGTACGGACGAGAAGGGGCAGCGGTGAACGACGGCGACGGGGCGCTCGCGACAGCGGGCCGGGGGAGGCGGTTCGGTCCCCTGGGCACGACCCTGGTGATCATCCCGACCTACAACGAGGCGGAGAACATCCAGGCGATCGTCGGGCGGGTGCGCGAGGCGGTTCCCGAGGCGCACGTGCTCGTGGCCGACGACAACAGCCCCGACGGCACCGGCAAGCTCGCCGACGAGCTGGCGGCCGGGGACGAGCACGTCCGGGTACTGCACCGCAAGGGCAAGGAGGGCCTGGGCGCCGCCTATCTGGCGGGCTTCCGCTGGGGCCTGGAGAACGGCTACGGAGTCCTCGTCGAGATGGACGCCGACGGCTCCCACCAGCCCGAGGAACTGCCCCGGCTGCTCACCGCCCTCAAGGGGGCCGACCTGGTGCTCGGCTCCCGCTGGGTGCCCGGCGGCCGGGTGGTGAACTGGCCCAGGTCCCGCGAGTTCATCTCCCGGGGCGGCAGCATGTACTCCCGCCTCGCCCTGGACCTGCCGCTGCGCGACATCACCGGCGGCTACCGGGCCTTCCGGCGCGAGACGCTGGAGGGGCTCGGCCTGGACGAGGTCGCCTCCCAGGGCTACTGCTTCCAGGTCGACCTGGCGCGCCGGGCGATCAAGGCCGGATACCACGTCGTGGAGGTGCCCATCACCTTCGTGGAACGCGAGCTGGGCGACTCCAAGATGAGCCGCGACATCCTCGTGGAGGCCCTCTGGCGGGTCACCACCTGGGGCGTGGGGGAGCGGGTCGGCAAGGTGCTGGGCCGCGACCGCGCCCCGCAGGCGGCGGTCCCCCGGCCGCTGACCCCGGGACCGGCCGAGGGGACGGGCGCGGCCTCCTCCGCCGGCCCGGCGCCCGAGGGGGCCGCGACCGTGCGGCCAGCGGGGGACGTCGTGGCCGACATCCCGGGCGGCGTGACGGCAGGGCCCGCGGGCCCGGACGGGACGGCGACCGGGGTCGATGCCGCCGGGGCCCCGGACGAGACCGCGCCCGCCGCGGAGGCCGGGACGCCCGCGGGAGCCCCCGGCACAGCTCCTGAAAGCACCGCCGCCGACAGCACCGCCCCTGACGGCACCGCCGCCGACGGCACCGCCGCCAGGACGGGCACGGCCGACGGGGCCGGCACCCCTTCCGGAACCCCCGAGGACACCCCGGCAGCCCCGGACGGGACCCCGTCCCGGGAGGAGTCGCGGGTCCCGGAGACATGGGCGGAGCCGGGCGGGGAGGAGGACCCGGCGGCCTCCGGAAACCCCGCCGCCGGGGGCGCCCCGGCACCGGACGGGAACCGGAGCGCGGACGGGGCGGGGGATTCCGCCCCGGACCCCAAGTCCTGATCACCCTCTTGCCCCGGACCGGGCCGGGCCCAGGCACACTGGGGGTATGACGACTGGCGCTCAGCCCCCCAGGTCCCCCGCCCGGTCCCCGCGCTCCCGGGCGCGGACCTTCGTGCCGCTGGGCATCGCCGCCTGGATCGTGCTGGAGATCTGGCTGCTGACCGTGGTCGCCGGGGCGACAAGCGGCTTCGTCGTCCTGCTGATCCTGCTGGCCGGGGTGGTGTCCGGCGCCGCCGTCGTGAAGGCGGCCGGCCGCCGGGCCTTCCGGAACCTCACGGAGACCGTGCGGAGGCAGCAGCAGGGCGGCGCGGAGGAAGCCCCTCCCAACAGCGAGGGCAACGGCCTGATGATGCTGGGCGGTCTGCTCCTCGTCCTGCCCGGACTGCTCTCCGACGCCCTTGGCCTGCTGCTCCTGCTGCCCCCGGTGCAGAAGGCCGTGAGCCGTACCGCGCAGCGCACTGTGGAGCGCAGGCTCCGCGAGGCCCCTCCCGGAACCCTCGGGGACGCCTTCCGCCAGGCCCGGATGCACCGTCCGGACGGCAAGGTGGTCCAGGGCGAGGTCATCCACGACGACGACCACCGGCCGGACAACCCTCAGGGCCCGCGCCCGCCGCTCACCCGCTGACGCCGGGGCGTCCGCACCGGGGAGGGCGCACCTGCCCTTCCGGGTGCGAGCGGGCGCGGCGCCTCGCCCCCGACTGTGTGTGCCCCCCCTCGCCCCGTGTGTGTCTCCCGGCCCGTGCGTGCCCCTCGCACCGGCTCCCCCGTGCCGCGCGGTCGGCGCCCTCGCGTCCGCCCCCGCCCCGGCCCTACCGTCCCGCACCGCGCGGTATCGGCCCGGCGGCACCGCGCCGCCGTACCGGCGGGAGGCGGCACCCGGGCGGTGGAGCCGCCACCGCGCCCGGCTCTCCGCGCCCAGTGCCCGTCGCGCCCCGTATCCGCCATCTGCCGCGCCCGCCCCGGACACAGCACGACGACCGGGGGCGCCGTACAGGATGTGTACGGCGCCCCCGGTCGTCGGTGCGCGCTCGTTGCCGCGCCGGTGACCCCCGGGGGTCAGGCGCTCTTGCGGCTGTCTCGCGGATGGACCGCGATGTTCATCGCTCCGGACCGCAGAACGGCGAGCCGCTCCTCCAGGACCTCTTCGAGCTCCTCACGGGTCCGCCGCTCCATCAGCATGTCCCAGTGCGTACGCGCCGGCTTGGCCTTCTTCTCCTCCGGACCGTCGCCGTCCACGAGAAGAGCCTGGGCCCCGCAGACCTTGCACTCCCACTCCGGCGGAATCTCCGCCTCGACCGAGAAGGGCATCTCGAAACGATGCCCCTTCTCGCATGCGTACTCCACGGCCTGGCGCGGGGCCAGGTCGATGCCGCGGTCCGTCTCGTAGCTGGTCACCACGAGGCGCGTGCCGCGAAGAGCTCGCTCACTCATGAATCGTGCCTCCCGGGCTTGTCGCCCACAGGACAGGTGTCGCTGTCGTCGTCATCCGGTCAACGTCCGGGCGGCGGTAAAGATTCCCGTCCCGACTCCCCGTTCCGGGCCATGCGTCGCCGTCGCAGTCGCAGCCTTGTCAACCAGTGCAGTACCCGCCGACGTCCGGTTTGTCACCTCTGTTGCTAGATGTGACATAGCGTTTCGGCACCTTTGACGCGCAGTAACGGTACGCCTGGCAGGCCAAACGCGTACACTACCGCCCTTTCGTGCCGAGTGCTAAATCCTTTCCGGCACGGGGTTGCCCGCGTCGCGGATCGCCCGCGCCACCGGCACCCGGGCCAGCAGCGCGAAGCCGATCACGAAGAACGCCACGAGCGAGATGATGGCGTCCCGGTAGCTCCCCGTGAGCTGGTAGGTGAGGCCGAACAGCAGCGGTCCCAGCCAGCTCATGCCCCGGTCGCTCATCTCGTACGCCGAAAAGTACTCGGCTTCCTTGCCCGGCGGTACCAGATGCGAGAAGAGCGAGCGGGACAGCGCCTGGCTGCCCCCGAGGACCAGCCCGATCCCGGCGGCCAGCACGAAGAACCAGAACGGTGCCCCGGCGGGCAGGAAGTACGCCGCGACCAGGGTGAGCGTCCAGGCGGCCAGCGAGCCGAGGATCGTCCGCTTGGCCCCGTGCCGCCGGGCCAGCGCGCCCAGCGCGAGGGCGCCCGCCACCGCCAGTACCTGGACCAGCAGGATCGCCGTGATCAGCGTGGACTGCCCGAGCCCCAGCTCCCGGGAGCCGTAGACGGACGCCTGGGAGATCACCGTCTGGATGCCGTCGTTGTAGATCAGGTACGCCAGCAGGAACGCGAGGGTCAGCGGGCGGCGCCGCATGTCGCGGACGGTGGCCGCGAGCTGCCGGAAGCCCGGCGCCGACGCCTGCCGCGCCGGGGCGCGGCGGTCGCGCAGCCGCCGCAGGGGGATCAGGGCGAAGGCGCCCCACCACAGGCCGGCCGAGGCCAGGCAGACCCGCACCGCCTCGCCCTCGGAGAGCCCGAAGGAGTCGTGGGCGGTGTACAGCACCAGGTTCGCGACCAGGACCAGCGAGCCGGAGGCGTAGCCGAAGGCCCAGCCGCGGGAGGAGACCGCGTCCCGTTCCTCCGGCGGGGCTATCTGCGGCAGGTAGGAGTTGTAGAGCATCATCGCCACGGACTGCGCCGCGTTGGCGACGACCAGCAGCGCCCCGCCGAGCAGATAGCGGTCGCCACCGAGGAAGAACATGGCGGTGGTCGCCGCCGCCCCGGTGTACGCGGCGGCGCCCAGCAGGGGCTTCTTGCGGCCCGAACGGTCCGCCGCGGCGCCCACCAGGGGCATCACCAGCACCGCCACGATCACCGACAGGGAGACCGAGTACGCGAAGAACGACCCGGCGCGCACCGGGACGCCCAGCGGGTGGACATATCCCCGCCCGTCCGCCGCCGACTCGGCGACCGAGGTCAGATAGGGCCCCAGGAACACGGTGAGCACGCTGGTCGAGTAGACCGAGCAGGCCCAGTCGTAGAAGTACCAGCCGCGCTGCTCGCGCCGCCGGTCACCGGACCCGTCGGCGGCGTCGGCCGCGTCCTCGCGCACGGCGTCCGTGCCCACCCGTGTCCCCGCCTCCCCGTCCGCGCGTCCCACCCCGCCGGCCTCAGGCCCAGACGCCGCGCTCGGTCATGACCGAACGCAGGGTGCCGATGTGATCGGTCATGATGCCATCCACCCCCAGGTCCAGGAGCCGGTGCATCCGGGCCGGATCGTTCACCGTCCACACGTGCACCCGGAGCCCTCGCGCGTGGGCGGCGTGCACGAAGCGCCGGTCCACCACCGGGACAAGCGACTGGGCCTCGGGCACCTGGGCCGCCACCGCCGAGCGGCGCGGCGCCACCGGGAACCCCCAGGAGCGCAGCCGCAGTCCGAGGACGCCCCGGACGCCGTAGGAGGTGGCCAGGCGGGGACCGGCCAGCCGCTGGGCGCGCGCCACCCGGGCCTCGGAGAACGAGCCGACGCAGACCCGGTCCCAGGCGCCGGTCCGCCCGATCAGCTCCAGCAGCGGGCGCAGTGCCTGTTCCGCCTTCACGTCGATGTTCCAGCGCGCCCCGGGGAGGGCCTCCAGGAGGTCGTCGAGGAGCGGGACGGGCTCCCGGCCTGCCACCCGCGCCTCCCGCACCCGCTCCCAGGGCAGTTCCGCGATCCGCCCGGTGCCGTCCGTGACCCGGTCCAGGGTCGCGTCGTGGAAGGCGACCAGCCGCCCGTCCCGGGTGACGTGCACATCGGTCTCCAGGTACCGGTAGCCCGCCTCGACCGCCCGGCGGAACTGCCGCAGCGTGTTCTCCAGGCCGTCCGCCGCCCCGCCCCGGTGGGCGAAGGGGATGGGGCCGGGGTGGTCGAGGTAGGGATGGCGCGTCGCGGTGCTCACGGACGCAGTATCGCGCCCTCCGGTTTCCCGTCGGCGACGGGCGGGGTGCCACCGGATGCCGCGGGGACGGCGAACACCCGCAGGAACACCTGGGCGAGGGGGCCGATGGCGACGGCGTAGAGCACGGTGCCCACGCCGATGGTGCCGCCGAGCAGGAAGCCCGACACCACGACGGTGACCTCCAGGACGGTGCGCACCAGGCGCACCGACAGCCCGGTGCGCGCGTTGAGCCCCGTCATCAGCCCGTCGCGCGGTCCCGGACCGAACCGGGCCGCGATGTAGAGGCCGGTGGCCACGCCGTTCAGGACGGTCCCGGCCACCATGAAGGCGATCCGCGCCGCCATGGCGCGGGCGTCCGGCACCACCGCCAGGGTGGCGTCCATCGCCGCGCCGATGACCAGCACGTTGGAGACGGTGCCCAGGCCGGGGCGCTGGCGCAGCGGTATCCACAACAGCAGCACCAGCGCGCCGGTGAGGGTCACCACCAGGCCCATGGAGAGACCGGTGTGCCGGGAGAGCCCCTGGTGGAGCACGTTCCACGGTTCCAGGCCGAGCCCGGACCGGACCAGCAGCGCCGAACTGGCTCCGTAGAGCACGAGACCGCCGTAGAGCTGGATCAGCCGTCGTGCCAGGTGCCGATGCCTGTGGCCGGACAAAGCGCGCCCCCTGTGAGGATGGTGGTGGCCTGGTGCATGACACCATGTGGCGTGAGAAGCGATGTCAACCATGGCCAATTCAAAGAAGGTGGACTGATTATCGTGGCTCAGTGGACCTCGGCCGTGGGGGCGGCCCAACTCGCCCGACTGCTCGGCTCCCAGCAGGAGCGGCCCGCCGGCCCGGGCGCGCGGCGCCCGCCCGCCTACCGCGCTCTCGCCGACGGCGTCCGGGTGCTGGTGCTCGAAGGACGGGTGCCGGTCGCCGCCCGGCTGCCCGCGGAGCGCGAGCTGGCCCTCGCCCTCACCGTCAGCCGCACCACCGTCGCCGCCGCCTACGAGGCGTTGCGCGCCGAGGGGTTCCTGGAGTCCCGCCGCGGCGCCGGGAGCTGGACCGCCGTCCCGGCCGGGAACCCGCTGCCGGCGCGGGGCCTGGAACCGCTGCCGCCGGAGGCGCTCGGCTCGATGATCGACCTCGGCTGCGCGGCCCTGCCCGCGCCCGAGCCCTGGCTCACCCGCGCCGTCCGGGGTGCACTGGAGGAGCTGCCGCCCTACGCCCACACCCACGGCGACTACCCGGCCGGGGTGCCCGCGCTGCGCGCGATGATCGCCGAGCGGTACTCGGCCCGGGGCATCCCCACCATGCCCGAGCAGATCATGGTGACCACGGGGGCCATGGGCGCCATCGACGCCATCTGC
The DNA here is from genome assembly GCF_009862265.1 of Streptomyces sp. SID8352. Classification (GTDB taxonomy): domain Bacteria; phylum Actinomycetota; class Actinomycetes; order Streptomycetales; family Streptomycetaceae; genus Streptomyces. The sequence goes on from NZ_WWGX01000093.1 coordinate 74,074, forward strand.
CAGCTCTTCGGCGGGCGCGGCGATCGGATCGCCGTGGAGTCGCCGTCGTACGCCAACATCCTCCAGCTCATGCGCGAGGCCGGGGCGCGGCTGGTGCCCGTCGCCATGGCCGAGGGGCTGACCGGCTGGGACATGGACCACTGGCGCCAGGTGCTCCGCGACGCGGCGCCCCGCATCGCGTACGTGGTCGCGGACTTCCACAACCCCACCGGCGCCCTGGCCGGCGAGGACCAGCGGCGGCAGCTGGTGGAGGCGGCCCGCTCGGCGGGCACCGTCCTGGTGGCCGACGAGACCATGACCGAGCTGTGGCTGGAGGACGACATCGCCATGCCGCGCCCGGTGTGCGCCTTCGACCCCGCCGGGTCCACCGTCATCACGGTCGGCTCGGCGAGCAAGGCGTTCTGGGCCGGGCTGCGCATCGGCTGGGTGCGGGCCGCGCCCGAGGTGGTCCGCAGCCTGGTCGCCGCCCGCGCCTACGCCGACCTGGGCACGCCCGTGCTGGAGCAGCTCGCTGTGAACTGGCTGTTCAGCACGGGCGGCTGGGAGCAGGCGGTGCGGGTGCGCCGGGAGCAGGCCCGCGAGAACCGGGACGCGCTGATCACCACGGTGCGGCGGGAGCTGCCGGACTGGGAGTTCGAGGTGCCGCGCGGCGGACTCACCCTGTGGGTGCGCACCGGGGGCCTGTCCGGCTCGCGGCTGGCCGAGGCGGGGGAGCGGGTCGGGGTGCGGGTGCCGTCCGGGCCCCGGTTCGGCGTCGACGGCGCCTTCGAGGGCTATGTCCGCCTGCCGTTCACCGTGGGCGGGGCGGTGGCCGAGGAGGCCGCGGTCCGGCTGGCCGCCGCCGCCCGGCTGGTGCGCAGCGGCGCCTCCGGAGCGGGGGCGGGCCCGCGCAGCATCGTGGCGTGACGACCGGGCCCGCCGCGGTCCGCCGGGCGGTGTGACCCGGCCCGGCGGAACCGGCGTCGGAAGGTGTCGGCCTCAGCGGGTCTCGGCGGCCACGGCCCCGGGCGCGGCCTCCGACGGGACGGCGCCGACGGGGACGGGGCGTTCCACGACCGCACTGACGGGGAGGGGGCCCGCGGGGACGGTGCCGGCTGCCTCCGTCCCCTCCTCGTCCGCCGGGGGCCGGTCCACCGGCGACACCGGTTCCGCCGGGGCCGTCCGCGCCCCGGCGAGCGACTTCGCCAGGACCACCCGCACCGCGACCGGGACCGGCGCGGCCGCCCGCGTTCCGTTCCCCTCCGTCCCGGTCGCCTGCGCCCCGTTCCCCTCCGTCCCGGTCGGGAGGGGATCGATCGCCCCGCCGACGGCCGCCGCGCCGTCCGCCCGGGCCCGGCCGCTCTCCGTCCCCTCCGTCTCCTCCGTCCCCATCCCCGTCCCCGGGGAGGGCTCCTCGGGTGCGGCCGGCGCGCCCTCCCCGCCCGCCGGAGCGGTGCGGGGCGGCAGCAGGTCCAGCACCGCCTGCCGGTGGGCGTCGCTGGTCGCGTCGTCGTACGGGTCCGGGGTGGCCGGGACCTGGAGGCGGAGCACCGGGCCCGTGCCCAGGCGGGCGTAGCCGCGCCCCGGCGGGACGTGGTCGACGGCGGTGGTCCGCGGCGGCGCCCCCAGGACCGTGGTCAGCTCCTCGGCGGTGGCCGGGCCGAGCACGACCCGGGCGCGGGTGTGCTGCCGCACGGCCTCCCCGAGCGCCCCGTAGCCGTCGAGCTGGTCGGCGACGACCACGGTCACGTTGGCGGCGCGCCCGTGCCGCAGCGGCAGTTCGAGCAGGGTCTGGGGATCGGGGCGGCCGTCGGCCGCGGCCAGGTGCGCGAAGGCGCCCGGCCGGTCCACCAGGATCCACAGCGGACGCCGGGTGTCCTCCGGCGGGGGCTCGCCCTCCTGGCGGGCCCGATTGACCGCCACCAGCCGCCGCTCGGTCTCCTGGGCCGCCCATTCGAGGCCGGTCAGCGCACCGGCGAGGCCGCACTCGACGGCGAGGACCCCTTCGCGCCCGGTCAGGCAGGCGTACTCGCCGGTGCCGCCCCCGTCGGCGATCAGCAGATCGCCGTGGCGCACGGCCTGGAGCGCGACGGAGCGCAGCAGGGTGGAGGTGCCGGTGCCGGGCCGGCCCAGCACCAGGAGGTGCGGCTCGGTGGAGCGGATGCCGGTCCGCCACACGACCGGCGGCACGTCCCGCCGCTCCTCCCCGTGGGTGAGGGGGAGGGTGCGCCGCACCCCGGTCGGGTCGGTGAGACCGAGGACCGTCTCGCCGGGCGTGGTGACGAAGGGCTGCGCGGCGACGTCGGTCGGCAGGGGCGCGAGGGCGGTGACCGAGAGGTGGTTGGCCTCCTCGTCCCAGGCGAAGTGGTACTCGCGGGAGCGCCCGGCCTTGGCCGTGAGCAGGTGCTCGATCCTGGCCCGGGAGCCCGGCTCGCCGTCGGTGAAGTAGGCGGGGTAGCGGATCACCAGACGGGCGAGGCGGCCCGAGTCGTCGAACTCGTGCTCCGGGAACGCCTCCGGCCAGGCGCCCCCGTGGGCGTACAGCGGCTCGGGGTCCTCGGGGACGGTGAAGTAGGGGACCAGCGCCTCGTAGAGCGACTGGAGGCGCCGTCGCTGCCCGTCGTCGGGGCCCTCGGGCGCGGGCCGGGTGCGGTTCCGGCCCTGCCAGGCCGCCGCCGCCATCAGCACGGCACCGGCGAGCAGCGGGCCGTACGGCATCAGCGCCACGACCATGACCACCGAGGCCGCCAGGAACAGCAGCGCGCCGCGCCGGTCCCTGGGGGTCCCGGTCCAGTGGCGCCCCGCCGCCGAGGCGAGCCGGCGCAGACCGCGGGCGATGGTGATCAGCGGCTGGAGGACGTCGGTGGCGCCGTCGGCCGCCGTCCGGGCCAGCTCCCGGCTCCGGGCGAGCTGTGCGCCGCCGTTGCTCAGAATGCGGGGGAGGGGCCGCCGGGCCACTGCTGCCTCCTGGAAGTGCGTGTGTGCGGGGGGTCGGGCGGGGATGCCGGGCGGGTGCGCCGGGTCAGAACCTGAGCCCGCCGAGCAGGCCCGCCAGGCTCTCGCCGCCCGCCTTGATGCTGGGGGCGATGGCCGTGCTCGCGAGGTAGAAGCCGAAGAGGACCGCTACCAGCGCGTGCGAGGCCTTGAGCCCGTCCTTGCGGAAGAAGATGAAGACGACGATGCCGAGCAGGACCACGCCTGAGATCGAGAGGATCATGTGAGTTCTCCTGGTTCGCGGGGACAGTCACCATGAGTACTTCCAGGATCACAGGATGTATCCATACGATTAAGGGTGCAAATGGGCGAATCTCGGCGGAAACAACACGAGTGGCGGAGTCCTTCCCGTGCCGGTCGGGTGGCGCCCGCCGCCCGGCCCCCGCCGGTGCCGATCTTTGCGCGGCGGGTGTCCCTTCCGGCGCCTGCCGAGCCAGTACTCTGGCGATTCACTCGCACGGCCGCACCGCTCGCGGCCGTGCGCACACAGTCCCCGACGGTCGTCCGGCCGTGAGTGAGAGGTGGTCCGGCCACATGAGTGATGCCCCCGACCCCGAGGTCGTGGAGCTGGCGACCAGGATCTTCGACCTGGCCCGGCAGGGCCGCACCGGGGAACTGGTGGCCTACGTCGACGCCGGGGTGCCCGCCGACCTCACCAACGACCGCGGCGACTCCCTCGTCATGCTCGCCGCCTACCACGGCCACGCCGACGCGGTCCGCGCCCTGCTGGCCCGCGGCGCCCAGGCCGACCGGATCAACGACCGGGGCCAGACCCCGATCGCCGGTGCCGCCTTCAAGGGCGAGGCGGAGGTCGTCAAGGCCCTCCTCGAAGGCGGAGCCGACCCTTCCGCTGGAACCCCCTCCGCCGTCGAAACGGCCCGGATGTTCGCCCGCGCCGAACTCCTGGAGCTGTTCGAAGCGCGGTGATCCGGCGCTGGTCCGGCCGGGGTCCCACCTCGCTGACCAGCGGGAACACGGAAATCGGGGCAGGCGGTGCCAGACCGCCGAAATATCGGTCGCGGCGCGTGTGACCGCCGGGTCATCATGACGACGTGATTCACGGACGTGATGGCTGGGCAGGAGTTGCCGCACCGCGCGGACCGTGACACGGCCCGTGCGGGCCATCGACGAGAGGCAGAGGAACATGGTCTACAGCAAGCAAGAGACGGCGGGCTCACCGACGTGTTGTCGCGCGTCCAGGTAACGCGTTTCCCCGGTTGCGTCGACGCTTGATGTGAGGCTGTTTCCCATGTTCGATCCGGTCATAGCGCCCAGCGGTACGCTGCTCGGCCTGCTCCAGCGGGGTCGCGGCGACGGCACGCTGCACGCGCTCACCGCCCCGCGCCCCGAGGCGCTGGCGGCCCTCAACCACTGCGTGCTGCGCGATCCCCGCCACGACTGGCAGGTGGAGAACCGCTCCCTCTACTACGCCCGCCTCTACCTCGACCTCAACGGCGAACTGGACGAGGTCGAGGCCCACCTCTTCGGCGCCGAGGACATCCTCGACGACGACGAGTCCCGTACCGGACTGGCCCTCGCGGTCCTCGGCCACCTCGCCTCCTACGGCAGGCGGGACGCCCTCGCGCTGCTGCGCCGGTACGCCGAGCGCGGCGCCAACTGGGCGTGGGCCCTGGACGAGCTGGCGCTGCGCGACGACGACGCCGGGCTGCGCGCCCTCGCCGCCCCCGTCCTGGCCCGCTTCCCCGAGACCCCGCAGGGCGACGCCGAACTGGCCCTCGTCGTGCGCGACGCCTTCGAACCCCGGCCCTGGCGGCTGTGGGCCGAGGACCCGCGCGCGCCGATCGCCGCACGGGTGCGCGCCGCCCACGAGACCGGCTGCTTCGACCGCTGGCAGCGCCAGATGAGCCCCACCGGCCCCCGCCCCGGCTGGAGCGTCGGCGCCGTCCTCGACTGGGCCCAGCAGGGCGTGGACCGGGGCGCCGCCCTGCACGTGCCCGCCGCCCGCTGCCTGACCGCCGTCGCCGGCCCGGAGGACCGGGCCGAGATCCTGGACGCCGCCCGCACCGGCACCGAGGGCGCCCGCTGCACCGCCCTGCGCTACCTCGCCGACGGCGACGACCCCACCGCCCTCGACCTGATCGAGAACGCCGTGGCCGACGGCACCGCGCCGGTCGCGGAGGCCGCCGTCGACGCCTTCGAACGCATGGGCTCCGCCGGTGCCCTCGCCCGCGCCCGCGCCTGGGCGCACCGGCCCGGCCTCCTGGGCGCAGCCGCCGGACGGGTGCTCGCCTGCCGGGGCGACGCCCGCGACAGCGGCCTCGTCCTCACCGCCCTGCGCGAGGCGGTGCGCGCCGAGGGCCCGGACGCCCCCACCCTCTGGACCCTCGTCGACGGCACCGGACGGCTCGGCATCGGCTGCGCCGCCCCCGTGCTGCGCCATGTCTACCGCGAGACCGCCTCCTCCCATCTGCGCGGCCGGGCCGCCCGTGCCCTGGCCGCCACCGACCCCTCCTTCGCCGCGGGATTCGCCGTCGAATGCCTGTGGGACTGCGAGGAGACCACCCGCGAGCTCGCCGCCCGCTACGCGGAGACCGGTGACGCCCGGGTGGTGGAGCGGCTGCGGCGGCTGGCCGCCGACCCCGCCGAGGAGGACGAGGTCCAGACGGCGGTGCGGAGCCGGTTCGGACCGGACGCCCCCGCCGTGTGAGCCCCGCCGGGCGCGTTCCCGACAAGCGGGCAACCGGGCAACCGGGCGCGGCGCCTCGCGGGAGCGGGGCTCCGGGGTGCCGGGGCATGGAGCGCCCGGGGCCCGGGATGCCGGGGCATGGAGTGCCCGGGGTATGGAGCGCCGGGTGCCGGCGACCGGGCGCCTGCTGCCTGCCGCGCGCGGAGGGACGGGCGCCGGGGTCTTCCCCGGGGACGGCCGGGGAGGGCACCCGGCCGGGCGCGTGCCGGTACGACAGTGCCTCTGTACGTCAGTCTGCTCGTACGACCGTGTATCGGTACGCCTGTACGCCTGTACGCCTATGCGTCTGTGTGCCGAAGTGCCCGTGCGCCGGTGTGCGTGTGCTGCCCGTGCGCCGGAGAGCCACCCCGAGCAGCGGTACATCCGCCCCGTCCGCGTGCCCGTCCCTTCGTAGGGTCGTCCTCGTGTGCGGGCCGCGTGTCCGTCAGCGGCGTTGGACCGGCACGAAGCGCACCGGGGTGCCCGGGACCGCCTGGGCGGCCGCGGGGAGGTCGGCGGCGCGCACCACGCCGATCACCGGATAGCCGCCGGTCGTCGGATGGTCCGCCAGGAACACCACCGGGCGCCCGTCCGGCGGCACCTGCACCGCGCCCAGCACCATGCCCTCGCTGGCCAGTTCGCCGGAACGGCACCGGACCAGCGGCGGGCCGTCGCAGCGCAGCCCGACCCGGTTGCTCGCCGGTGACACCCGGTACGGGCGGGACGAGAACGTCCGTACCGCCTCCGGGGTGAACCAGTCGGCGCGCGGCCCCGGTGTCACCCTCAGCACCAGTTCCGCCGGGGGCCCCGGCCGGGGGGCGACGTCGACGTGCGCGGCGGGAGTCGCCGGCGGCCCCAGGGGCAGCAGGGCGCCGTCGGCCAGGGGTGGCGGACCGAGGCCGGAGAGCAGGTCCGTGGAGCGGCTGCCCAGCACCGGCTGGACGGCGACACCCCCCGAGACGCCCACGTAGGAGCGCACCCCGCCCCGGGCCGCCCCCACCTCCAGGAGCGCTCCGGCCGGGACCCGGACCGGCGCCCCCCACGGCACGGGCCGCCCGTCCACCGCCACCGGGCAGGGCGCCCCGCCGACCGCCACCGTCACCGGAGTGCGCGGGCGCAGGGCGCAGCCGTCCAGCGTCGTCTCCAGGACGGCGGCCCCGGGCGGATTGCCGACCAGCCGGTTCACCAGCGCCGCGGCAGGCGGGTCCAGCGCGCCGGAGCGCGGCACCCCCAGATGGGCGTTGCCCGGCCGGCCGCGGTCCTGCACGGTGGTCAGGGCGCCGGCCCGCACCACCGCGAGCGCGCGGTCCGTCATGCCGTTCCCTCCCCGTCCCGGGGCACGAACCGCACCCGGGTGCCCGGCGACAGCAGCGCGGCCGGGACCCGCTCCGGGTCCCACAGCACCGCGTCCGTGCTCCCCACCACTTGCCAGCCCCCCGGCGAGGCCCGCGGATACACCCCGGTGTACGGGCCGGCCAGCGCCACCGAGCCCGCCGGGAGGGCCGTGCGCGGGGTCGCCCGGCGCGGCACCCCGTCGTACCCGGGCGGCAACCCCGTCAGATAGCCGAAGCCCGGTGCGAAGCCGCAGAACGCCACCCGGAACTCGGCCGCCGCGTGGATCCGGGCCGCCTCGGCGGGGGACACCCCCCAATGGGCGGCGACCCCGTCCAGGTCGGGGCCGTCGTAGCGGACCGGTATCTCCACCACGGCTCCCGCGGGCGCCGGCGCCGGGGGAACGTCGGCCGCCGCCAGTCCGGCCGCCACCCGCGCCGGGTCGTCCAGGCCGTCGAGCAGCACGGTGCGGGCCGCCGGGACGATCTCCCGGACCACGAGCGCACCCCGTTCGCGGCGCCGCAGCAACTCCTCGTGGAGCGCCCGCGCCTCCTCGCCCGAGCCGGTCTCGACGAGCAGGGCGTCGTCACCGACCGGCAGCACCCTCATGCGAACGCCTCCACCCGGACGCCCGACGCCGCCAGCCGCTCGCGTATGCGGCGGGCCAGCCCCACCGCCCCGGGCGTGTCCCCGTGCACGCACAGCGAACGCGCCCGCACGGCTATCCGCGCCCCCGAAAGCGCCACAACCGTGCCGGCGCGGGCCAGGTCCACCGAGCGCTCCACCACGGCGTCCGCGTCGGTGACCACCGCGCCCTGCGCGCCGCGCGGCACCAGCGTGGCGTCGTCCGCGTACGCCCGGTCCGCGAACGCCTCCGCGACCACCGGGAGCCCGGCCCGGCCCGCGGCCTCCAGCACCCGGGAACCGGGCAGCCCCAGCACCGGCAGCGCCCCGCCCGCGAGCAGCACCCCCTCGACGACCGCGGCGGCCTGCTCAGCGTCCCGCACCACCCGGTTGTAGAGGGCGCCGTGCGGCTTCACGTACGCCACCCGCGCACCGGCCGCCCGCGCGAACACCTCCAGGGCGCCCACCTGGTAGGCCACCTCGGCGGCCAGCTCCGCGCGCGGCACCTCCATGGCGCGCCGTCCGAATCCGGCCAGGTCCCGGTAGGACACCTGGGCGCCGATCGTCACGCCCCGCTCGGCGGCCAGTTCGCACACCCGCCGCATGGTGACCGGGTCCCCGGCGTGGAAGCCGCAGGCCACGTTGGCGCTGGTGACGACCGACAGCAGGCCCTCGTCGTCGGTGAGCCGCCAGCGCCCGAATCCCTCGCCGAGATCGGCGTTGAGGTCGATCGAGGTCATGTCCCCTGTCTCTCCGCTCCATTGTCCGCGTCGCTCGTGTTGTCCGCCGGGGCGCACGCGCCGTCCACGGTGCCGACCGGCGTGCTGTCCACCGAGCCGGTCGGCGTCCCGACCGGTCCTCGTCCCGCCGGTCCGGCCCCGTTCCGGGGCGGGGCCGGGGCCTGGGTCGGGGGAGGCGGAAGGGGGCGGGAGCGTCGGCCGGTGGGGCGGGGAGGCCCCGAGGGGCTCACCGGGCGCTCGCCGGGGGTGGAGCGGTGTGCCGGACCGGTCCGCCGTCCTCGCACCGTAGAGGATCGTTCAACGATCCTTCAATACCCTTGTTGCCCCCTCCCGTTGTCCACGGTTGAATTCCGGGCATGGCAGAGCCGCTGACCTCCCTGGCCGACGACCGTGCCCTCCTCGGGCGGACCAGCACCGCCGAGCGGGTCGCGGACATCCTGCGCGACCGGATCGCGGAGGGGTACTTCCCGCCCGGGGCGCGGCTGTCGGAGGAGGGTGTGTGCGGGGCGCTCGGCGTCTCCCGCAACACCCTGCGCGAGGCGTTCCGCCTGCTCACCCACGAACGGCTGCTGGTCCACCGGCTGAACCGGGGGGTGTTCGTGCGCGTCCTGGACGTCGGCGACGTCGAGGACATCTACCGCACCCGCGCCCTGGTCGAACGCGCCGTCGTCCGGGGCCTGGGCGAAGCCCCCCACGGCCTCGGCGCGCTGGCCGCAGCGGTACGGGAGGGCCGGCGCGCGGCCCGCGAGGACGACTGGAACGGGGTGGCCACCGCCAACATCCGCTTCCACCGCGCGCTGGTCGCGCTCGCCGGCAGTGTCCGCACGGACGAGCTGATGCGCGGCGTCCTCGCCGAACTGCGTCTCGCCTTCCACGTCGTGGACGATCCGCGGCGGCTGCACCAGCCCTACATCACCCGCAACGCGGAGGTCCTCGCGGCCCTGGAGGCGGGTGACCGGGCGGCGGCGGAGCACCTGCTCACCGACTATCTGGACAGCTCGCGGCGCCGCGTCGTGGAGGCGTACCGGGACCGGGTCGCGGGCGGCGGGGAGCGCGAGGCGGCGGCAGCGGCGGCCGGCGGCGGCTGACGGAGGGCGGCTGACGGGGCGCCGGCGGCGGGCCGGCACGCCCGCGAGGACGGCGACCGCCGGGGACGACGGACGGTCGCGGCGACCGGCGGCGACCGGCGGTGGCCGCGGGCGGGCGGGGGCGCGCGACGCGGAGGCGCGGGCGGTGCCCGGGCCCGACGGCGGCGCGGCATTCGGGCACCCGGTGCGAGCGCGGCCCCGGGATGTCCGGAACCGGACGGTCCCGGACGGCCCGCCGGTGCCCGGGACACCGGGAACACGGGCGCCGCGCGACGGACCGGGCACCGCCCCGGGTTGGCCGGAAACCGTGCCGCCCACCGGAGGCCGGGGCGCCCCGGGGGAGCGGGGCTTCTGCGTCGTTTGGGTTGTTGTCGGACCGAGGACCTAGTCTGTGCACCGTGACTTCGCCTGCACCGACGGACAGCGTTCCGCCCCAGCTCAGCGCGGGGCCGCGCCCCGCCCCGGGACCGGCCGCCGACGAGGGGCTGGCGCGGCGGCTGCGCGCGCTCGCCTGCACCGCGCCGCTGCACGACCTGGACGCCCGCAAGGCGAATCTCGCCGGTGAGTACTCGGTGTACGGCATGGCGGAGATCGCCCTCGCGGGCATCGACCTCGTCACGCTCAACATGGACTTCGACACCGGCGCCGACCACGACCAGATAGTGACCCGCCTGCTGCCCCGCGTCGCCGCCCAGGCCCCCTCGCGCCCCGCCGCCGAGCACGAGCGGGTGGCCCGCTGGGTCATGGAGAACCTGATCAACGTCGGCAGCGCCGACCGCGGCTTCCGCGCCGTCTACGGCACCTTCGGAGCGGACGGCGCCTATGTACGCCGCGACTACGACTTCAAGCTGATCGAGGAGGTCCCCGGCCCCGGCGGCACCGTCTACCTGCGCACCACCGACGAGGCGGTCAACGTCCTGGTGGGCGCGCTCGACACGGACGTCACCAGCGCCCAGATCGCCGCCGAGGTCAAGCTGGAGGTGCTGATCAGCCGCGGCCGGCTGGCCGACGCCCAGCTCGCCGCCGAGCAGGCCAGGTACCGCACGGTGCAGTACTCCGAGACCCTGCGCCGGTCCCTGGACGCCACCCGCCGCAACGTCCGCGCGGTCGACTGGCTGCACGCCGTCCCGGACATGATCGCGGAGGCCCTGGAGCACGTCGCGGACCGCTACCGCCACGAGAACGCCATCCTCACCAACATCCGCAAGGCCCGCGACGAGTCGGAGGAGCCCGAGCAGAAGCGCCGCGCCGCCGAACTGGTCGACATCGTCAAGGACTGCATCCGCCGCCACACCCAGCTCCAGTCCCGGCTGCTGGAGGCCGGTCCGCTGTTCCGCGCCGAGCAGGACCGGCAGGCCTTCGCCACCCCCCTGACCACCTCGGGCCTGGACCTCTACGGCCACCTCGTCGCCCCCGTCCTGCCGCTTCCCCTGGAGCGGGCGCACCGGGTCACCGACGCCTTCTTCGCCCGGGGCACCGGTCTGCGCACCCCTGTCTCGGTGCGGATCGGCGACCTCGTCGACATCCTGCTCACACCGCCCGTGGAGCGGGAGCACCTGGGTGCCGAGATGCCGGAGCCCGACCTCATCGCCACCCCGGACGACAGCCGCTTCAGCGAGGAGCAACTGGCCGCCGCCATGGAGCTGCTCGACCTCCCGCACGACGCGCCGCGCCGACTGTCCGGGCTGCTCGCCGAGGCCCGGGGCCGGGACACCGACCTCCCCTATCTGGTCGCCCTGCTGGCCGTCCACGCCGCCAGCCCGCCGGTCGGCACCGCCTACCGGCAGGGCGAGCCGAAGCTGCTGTTCGCCGTGGACGACGGGACCGAGCTGGACGACCCCGAGTTCGGCGGCGCCGACCTCATCGTCGGCACCGCCCTGCTGGACGCGGCGGGCATGGCCGCCGACCGGACGGAGGCGGCGTGAGCGGCGCCCACCTCCCGCCATCGGGCACCCGGGAGCAGCCCCGGTCCACCCGGCGGCTCCTTTCCCGGCCGCCCCGCGACGAGCCCGGCCTCCCGCCCCGCGACGAGCCCGGCCTCCCGGCCCGCGGCGGCCTCCCGGCCCGCGGCGGCCTCCCGGCCCGCGGCGGCCTCCCGGCCCGCGGCGGCCTCCCGGCCCGCGGCGGCCTCCCGGCCCGCGGCGGTACCCGGCACCGCCCGGTGTCCCGGGCCCACCACGCCGTCCGGGCCGAGCCCCGGCCCCAGGACGAGTACCAGGACGAGCACCAGCGCAGCGAGGAGTCCCGCCCGTGACCGAGCACGTCGACCGGAGCGAACCGGAGACGGGCACCGCACCCGCCCCCGCGGCCGTCACGCCCGCCGACGCCGCCGACGCGGCGCGGCTCGTCGCCTTCGGCCTCCAGCCCAAGCTGCTCCCCGCCCGCGACCAGGAGTACGCCGACCTGCTGCGCCGCCACCGCGAGGACCCGGCCTTCGCGCGCCTCGCGGACGCCGTCGCCGCCGGGCTCGGCCTCGTCGTCCTGGAGGTGTCCCCGCGCGCGGGCATGGCCGTGGCCGCCGCCGAGGACTCGGTGTTCGCCGTCCGCATGGGCGACTACGCGCGCCGCGCCGCCACCGACGCCGGTGACCGCTTCCTGCACGGGCTCGCCCACCTCGCCGTCGCCGCCCTCGCCTTCCCCCGCCCCGAGGACCTCGCCGACGACGGCTACATCGGCCGGGTCACCGTCAACGGCGTCGACGCCTTCGTCCGCCAGGCGTGCCGCCGGCTGGAGGAGCGCGCGGAGGGGGCGGGCGAGAACACCGACCCGGCCACCGACGCCCCCGGCCTGGAGGCGGCCTGGCGGATCTGGGCCAGACGCAGCGCCACCGGCGCCACCAAGGACGCCCGGCGGCTCCCCGGCTCCACCACCGGCATCGTCGGCAAGGCCGTCGCCTTCCTCACCGACTCCGGCTTCCTCCAGCGCACCGGCGACGAGGGCGGCGGCACCTACCGCACCACCCCCCGCTACCAGCTCCAGGTGCGCGACATGGCGGGCGCCGCCGCCATGGCCGAACTGCTGGAGCTGGGCGTCGTCCCGGTCACCGACGGCACCGCCACCCTGTTGCCCGCCGAGGAGACGGAGGACCTGGAACTGGTGGCCGACGCGGGCCTCCCCTTCCACTCGCCCTGATCCGCCCGGCCGCCCCGGCCCGGTGACCGGGGCCTTTGGGCCGGGGACCGGCGTTCCGGGGGCACCGGCCCACAGGAGCCGCGGACCGGCGGCCGGCTCAGACCCCGGCAGCCGGGCTCCGGTCCTCCCGGGACCGCCCCGGCCCCCGGACGGGCCCGCCCCCGGGCACGGCCCGGAACGGCCCCCCGCCGCCCCCCCCGTTGCCGACCCCGCCGCCCCCTCGTCCCCGACACCCCGCCCCCACCCCGCCCACGAAGACTTACGAGAGTCCGCCATGTACGAGCTGTCCCGGGTCCGCCTCTACTCCATCGGGCCCGCCGGCGCGCGCTACGCCGACACCGTGCTCGACCTGCGCGGCGTCGGCGAGCCGGTGCCCGACCCCGCGCCCGCCCAGGCGGAGTTCTTCGCTGAGGAGCCCGTCGGCCCGCCGCGTCGCCCCGCGCCCGCGGGCGTGCTCTTCCTGGAGAACGGCGGCGGCAAGTCCGTCCTGCTCAAACTGATCTTCTCGGTGATGCTGCCCGGCCACCGCAACACCCTGGGCGGCGCCAGCTCCGGCGTCCTGCGCAAGTTCCTGCTCGCCGACGACTGCGGCCACGTCGCCCTGGAGTGGCAGCACGTGCAGACCGGCGAGTGCGTCGTCGTCGGCAAGGCCAGCGAATGGCGGGGCCGCCAGGTCTCCAACGACCCCCGCAAGTTCGCCGAGGCCTGGTACTCCTTCCGGCCCGGCCCCGGACTCGCCCTGGACAACCTGCCCGTCGCCGAGGCCACCTCCGTGCGCCCGCCCGCCGAGGGAGTCTCCGGCGCCCGGGGCAGGCGGCGCACCATGAAGGGCTTCCGCGACGCGCTCACCGAGGCCCACAAGGCGTACCCGCACCTCGAGGTGCACTGGGAGGAGACCCACGAGCGCTGGACCGAGCACCTCGGCGACCTCGGACTCGACCCCGAACTCTTCCGCTACCAGCGCGAGATGAACGCCGACGAGGGAGAGGCGGCCGGCCTCTTCGCCGTCAAGAAGGACTCCGACTTCACCGACCTGCTGCTGCGCGCCGTCACCGACACCCGGGACACCGACGGCCTCGCCGACCTCGTCGGCGGCTTCGGCAGCAAGCTCGGCCGCCGCGCCGAGCTGATCGCGGAACGGGACTTCACCGCCGGGTCCGTCGACCTCCTCGGACGGATCGTCGAGGCCGCCGGCGCCCGCGCCCGGGCCCGCGACGTCCACGCCGGGGCCGAACGCCGCACCAGGACCCTGGCCCGCCGGCTCTCCGCCCGCGGCGCCCGCGAACGGGCCCGGGCCGCCGACCTCGCCCAGCGGGTCACCGCCGCCGCCCAAGCCGTCACCCACGCCGGTGCCGACCGCGACCGGACCGCCCTCGTCTCCGCCGAACTCGCCTACCGGCACGCCTCCCTGGCCCTGGCCGCCGCCGAGAGGACCGCTGCCGCCCAGAAGCGCGAACTGGCCGACGCCCGCACCCTGCACTCCGCCTGGCAGGCCGCCGAGGCCGTGCTGCGGCACCGCGCCGCCGCCGACCGCGTGGCCCGGGTCTCCGCCGCCATCCAGGAGGCCGAGCGGGACGCCGCCCCCGCCCTCGCCGCCCGCTCCCGGGCCGCCGTCGACCTCGTCCGCGCCCTGCACGCCGCCGCCGGGCGGGCCGAACAGCAGGCCAACGAGGAGGAGGAGCGGTCCGCCGCCCTCCAGGAGGTCAGCGACACCGCCCACCGCGACGCCACCACCGCCGCCACCGAGGCCCAGCGCGCCCGCAGCGAGGCCGGCCACCTCCGCCAGCGCCTCACCGAGGTCGAGCAGGAGACCGCCGAGGCCGTCCGCGCCGGCTGGCTCGACGACAGCGCCCCCGACGCCGACCCGGCCCGCGCCGCCCTCGCCGCCAGTGACGCCGAGAAGGGCGCCGTCGCCGCCTGGGAGACCGCCCGCGAGGCCGCCCTCCGGGCCACCGAGCACGCCCGCGAGGCCGCCGCCGCCGAGTCCCGCGCCGAACTCACCGCCGCCCGCGCCGCCGACGCCGCCACCGCCGCCGACCGCGTCCACCAGGCCGAGCACCGCGCCGCCGAGGCCCTCGCCGCCGAGGACCGGCTCGCGGAACTGCTCGGCCTCGCCCCCGGGCCCCGCCCCGGCATCCCCCAGCCCCGCAGGGACACCGACCGCGACCCCGCCGGCCTCCCGGCGGCCCACGGGCCGTCCGGCACCGCCCTGACCGCCGGGGAACTGGACCGCTGCGCCGACGAACTGCGCGAGCTGCTCGACGGCACCGTCTCCGGCGCCGAACGGACCCTCTTCGACCTGCGCACCGCCGCGGCCGACGACTCCCGCATCCTCGGCGCCCTCGGCGACGGCGGACTCCTCCCGCCCGGCCCCGACGTGCTGGCCACCGTGGAGTTCCTCGGCGAGCACGGCATCCCCGCCCTCCCCGGCTGGCGCTACCTCGCCCAGGCCGTCGACCCCGCCGACCACGCCCGGGTGCTGGCCGCCCGGCCCGAACTGGTCGACGGCGTCGTCATCACCGACCCCGACTCCCACACCCGCGCCCGCGAGGCCCTCGGCGAGGCGGCCCTGCTGCCGCGCTCCGCCGTCGCCGTCGGCACCGCCGCCGCCCTCCTCGCCCCCACCCCGGCACCCGGCACCGGACCCGAGGACGTCTTCCTCGTCCCGCCGAACCCGGCCATGCACGACGAGCACGCCGCCGACGAGGAGCGCCGGGCCCTGCGCACCCGGGCGACCCGGCGCGACGAGGAGATCCGCGCCCTCGCCGCCCGCCTCGGCAAGGACCGTGAACTGGCCGCCCGGCTCGCCTCCTGGCGCACCGGCTGCCCCGCAGGCCGCCTCGCCGAACTGGCCCGCGCCGCCGAGGACGCCCGCTCCTTCGCCGAGGAGACCGAAGCCGAACTGGTCCGGGCCCGCACCCTGCGCGCCGAGGCCGACGAGAGCGCCGCCGAGACCACCGCCGTCCGCGACGAGCGGCAGGACGCCGCGCAGCGGGCCCGCCGCGCCGCCGACGCCCTCGCCGGACTCGCCTTCCGGCTGCGCGAACGGTCCGGCTGGCAGACCCGGCTCCGCGAACTCGCCGACGACGGCGCCGAGGCCGAGGCCCGCGCCCAGGTCTGCCTGGACACCGCCCGCGCCGCCGACGAGGACCGGCGCGCCGCCCAGCGCGCCGCCGACGACGCCCGCCGCACCGCCCGCGCCCTGCGCGCCGAGCGCTCCGAGATCGCCGGGGCCCCCGACGACGTGCCCGACGACGGCACCGCCGGGCCCCGCACCTCGCTGCCCGCCCTCCGCGAGGCCTACCGGGCCGCCTCCCAGGTGTACGAGAAGGTCGGCGTCGGCGCCGACCTGCGCGCCGAACAGGCCCGTGCCGAGAGCGACGAGAGCGCCGCCCTCGCGGAGCTGGACCGGCTCAGCAACAAGGTCCGCACCCGCGCCGGGCAGTTGCTCGAATCGCCCGACGGCTCCGACGGGCCGTCCCGGCAGGCCGCCGCCGCCCGCGCCGAGGAACTGGTGCAGCTCCTGGAGACCCGGATGTCAAGCGCCAGCGAGAGGCTCGGACGGCTGCGCGGCGAGTCCGAGCGGCTCGCCCCCGGCGACGGCGACGACGCCCACACCGCGCTCCCCGAGGAACTGCTGCCCCGCGACGCCGAGCACGCCCAGGCCCTGCTGCGCACGGCCACCGCCGAACTCTCCGCCCGCACCGGGGCACTGGACGGCGCCCGCGAGGCCCACACCGGCCTCCTCGACGCCCACCGCGCCGCCGAGGAAGCCGCCGGAGGCTTCGACGAGACCGCCGCCATCCTGCGCGACCTGCTGCGGGAGCACCCGGCGGAGGAGGAGGCGGAGGAGCCCGAGCCCTACCCCGGCGGCCCGGAGGAGGCCCGGCGCGCCGCCGCCGAGGCCCGCCGCTCGCTGCGCGGCTGCGCCGCCGACCTCAGCGCCGCCGAGGCCGCCGTCCGCGAGGCCGGTGACGTGCTCGTCCGGCACGCCAACTCCACCCGCTACGAGCAGGTCCGCACCCCCGCCCGGCAGCAGATCCGCGAGCTGCCCGCCGCCGCGCTGCCCGAGCACGCGGCGAAGTGGGCCGACGCCTTCGCCCCCCGGCTCCGCGTCCTCACCGACGAACTGGCCCAGCTGGAGCGCAACCGCGACTCGATCGTGGACCGGCTGCGCGGCCTGGTCGAGTCGGCCCTGGCCACCCTGCGCTCCGCCCAGCGGCTGTCCCGGCTGCCGGAGGGGCTCGGCGAGTGGTCCGGGCAGGAGTTCCTGCGCATCCGCTTCGAGGAGCCCGACCAGGCCACGCTCACCGAGCGCCTCGGCGAGGTCGTCGACGAGGCGACCCGCTCCGCCGTGCGGAAGAACTCCGACCTGCGCCGCGACGGCGTCTCCCTGCTGCTGCGCGGAGTCGCCGCCGCCCTGCAGCCCAAGGGCGTCGCCGTGGAGATCCTCAAGCCCGACGCCGTGCTGCGCGCCGAGCGCGTCCCCGTCGGGCAGATGGGGGACGTCTTCTCCGGCGGCCAGCTGCTCACCGCCGCCATCGCGCTGTACTGCACCATGGCCGCGCTGCGCAGCAACGACCGGGGCCGCGACAAGCAGCGGCACGCGGGCACGCTGTTCCTGGACAACCCCATCGGCCGCGCCAACGCCACCTACCTGCTGGAGCTCCAGCGGGCCGTGTCCGACGCGCTCGGCGTCCAGCTCCTGTACACCACCGGGCTGTTCGACACCACGGCGCTCGCGGAGTTCCCACTGGTGATCCGGCTGCGCAACGACGCGGACCTCCGGGCCGGGCTGAAGTACATCAGCGTGGAGGAGCACCTGCGCCCCGGGCTTCCCCAGCAGGCGCCGGCGGGCGACGGGGAGGCCGTGCACAGCGAGATCACGGCGACCCGGATGTTCAAGCGCCCCGCCCCGGCCTCCGGCTGACGGACCGCCCGGCGGGCCCCCGGCCCCGGGGCGCCCCTGGCCCGGAGCCCGGCCCGGCCCGGACGTCAGTTTTGCCCCGGCCCCGGCCCCGGTCCGACCCCGGTACGCCTCATGCCCCGCTCGCCCCCGCGCGGACCCGGACCGCACCGAGGACGCGGGCGCCCCGCTCGCGCCGGGCACGGCCACCCCGCGACATGGCGCGGCCCCGGCCGTCGGGGCCGGGGCCGTACGCACGGACGGTGCCGGACCCAGCGGGCCCGGCACCGTCCGGCGGGGAATCAGGAGTGCGAGAGCCGGCTCGCGCCGCCCTGGCGCCGTATCCGGCCCCGGGCCCGCTCGGCGGCCCGCTCCTGACGCCGTGCCCGGCGCCGCTCGCGCCGCATGGCCCGCGCGGTGCTGCTCGGCACCGACACCACCCCGTTGCGCTGGTTCCACACCTGACGGGTCACCCAGACGTCCAGGACCGCCCAGGTGGCCACCACCGTGCCGGCGATGCTGCTGATCACCATGGGGAACGCCAGCCAGGCCCCGGCCAGGGTGGACAGGAACGCCACCATCGCCTGGATCAGCGTCACGGCCACGATGAGCACCGCCCGCACCGCCGCCGTACGCACCGGGTCCGGCAGCCGGTGCCGCCGGGCGGGCTCCTCCGTCCACAACGTCCGGGGGGGCGCCGAGCGGCTCGCCCGTCCTTCCCACCACTCCTCGTGGCCCGGCGCCGTACGCCGTTCCGCAGTGCTCCTCGACATGTCACTCCCCACCGCCGGCAGCCCACTCGTCCGGATCCCTGGACCCGGCCCCCTCTGGCTGCCCCTTCCGCGCCGCCTCACGCCGCCGTGGCGCGTGGTGCGGCTCCTGTGACCGGTTCTGCCCCGTCTCCCGTGAGGGAGGACGAACAGGGCGGCCCCGGAATTCCCGACGGTCCGCGGAGCGAAAAGTTCCGGCCAACCGGCGCGGTGGAACGGAGACGCCCGCCCCCGTGGAGAACCCAGGATACCGGGTGGCAATCTCCCCCAATGCCCCGACAACTCCCCACCGGTCGCACCCCGCGCGGAACTTCGTGTTCCGGACGTGTCTTCGAGTTACCCGCGTGTCGGTAGTAGGCTCGCGCCGTTTGTTGACGCATATGTGTACCCCTGATGGGCGGGGGTCGATCAGGGGGAGGCCATGCGCTTTCGCGGGAAGTCGATCCGCCGGAAGATCGTGGCGCTGCTCCTCGTGCCGCTGGTGTCCCTGACCGCGATCTGGGCCTTCGCCACGGTGCTCACCGGACGCGAGGCCGGCCGCCTGTTCAAGGTGTCGACCGTCGTCGAGAAGGTCGGCTATCCGGTCGAGGACACCGTCCGCGTCCTCCAGCAGGAACGCCGCCAGACCCTCGTCCACCTCGCCGACCCGGACGCCTCCGGCAGCCTCACCGACCTGCGCCGCAGCCGCACCGCCACCGACGGCGCCATCGACGACGTCCGCCGCAACGCCGCCGTCCGCGACGTGCGCGACGCGCTGAGCCGCACCGAGGACGACCGGCTGACCGTCCTGCTCGACGCCCTGGACGGCATCGACGCCCTGCGCCGCAGCGTCGAGGACGGCACCGTCGACCGGGGCCAGGCCCTCGACCTCTACAACCGCCTCATCGAACCCTGCTTCGGGCTGCTCGCCAACCTCCACGTAGCCAACGACGTCGAACTGGACAAGCAGTACCGCGCCCTCGTCAACATCTCCCGGGCCCGCGAACTGCTCTCCCGCGAGGACGCCCTGCTCGGCTCCGCCCTGATCACCGGACGCCTCACCCGCTCCGAACTCCGCGACGTCTCCGACCTCGTGGCCCAGCGCACCGTGATGTACGGCACCAACCTGCCGCTGCTGCCCGCCAAGGACCGGGGCCGCTACGAGCGCTTCTGGCGGAACGCTTCCTCGGCGCCCCTGCGCGTCGCGGAGGAGGCCGCCCTCTCCTCCGGCGCCGGCACCCCGCACGGCGTCACCGCCCGGAGCTGGGACACCGCCGCCGGGGACGTGCTGTCCGAACTGGCCGGACTCGACGACGATGCCGCCGACGCCTACCAGGACCGCGTCGAGCCGGTCGCCATGAACGTCATCCTCAAGGCCGTCGTGGCCGGCGCCCTCGGACTCGTCGCCCTGCTCTACTCCCTCGTCCAGTCCGTGCGCATCGGCCGCTCCCTCATCCGGGACCTGCGCAAGCTGCGCCTGGAGGCCCACGAGGCGTCCGGCGTCCGGCTGCCCGGCGTGATGCGGCGCCTGTCGGCGGGCGAGCAGGTCGACGTGGAGACCGAGGTCCCGCGCCTGGAGTACGACCGCAACGAGATGGGCGAGGTCGGCCAGGCGCTGAACACCCTCCAGCGCGCCGCCGTCGAGGCCGCCGTCAAGCAGGCCGAACTGCGCGCCGGGGTCTCCGAGGTCTTCGTCAACCTCGCCCGCCGCAGCCAGGTGCTCCTGCACAAGCAGCTCACCCTGCTCGACACCATGGAGCGCCGCACCGAGGACACCGAGGAACTCGCGGACCTCTTCCGCCTGGACCACCTGACCACCCGGATGCGCCGCCACGCCGAGGGCCTGGTGATCCTCTCCGGCGCGGCCCCCTCGCGGCAGTGGCGCAAGCCCGTCCAGCTCATGGACGTGGTGCGCGCCGCCGTCGCCGAGGTCGAGGACTACGAGCGCATCGAGGTCCGGCGGCTGCCCCGGCTCGCCGTCACCGGGCCCGCCGTCGCCGACCTCACCCACCTCGTCGCCGAACTCCTGGAGAACGCCACCGTGTTCTCCCCGCCCCACACCGCCGTGCAGGTCCTCGGGGAACGCGTCGCCAACGGCTTCACCCTGGAAATCCACGACCGGGGCCTCGGCATGGCGGCCGACGCGCTGCTCGACGCCAACCTGCGGCTCGCCGAGACCCCCGATTTCGAGCTGTCGGACACCGACCGGCTCGGCCTCTTCGTGGTCAGCCGGCTCGCCCAGCGGCAGAACGTCCGCGTCTCCCTCCAGCCCTCCCCGTACGGCGGCACCACCGCGGTCGTCTTCGTCCCCGACGCGCTGCTGACCGACGACGCCCCCGACACCAACGGCCTCGGCTTCCGCCTGGACCGCCCGCGGCTCGGCAAGGACGGGGAGCGCGCCGACGGCCCGCTCCCCGGCATCCCCTCGGGACGCCAGGGCCCGCTGGACGGACCGGTGGAGCTGGAGGCGCCGGTCGATCTGGACGCCCTCGACGACCTCCCGGACGGCCTCGGCGGCGGCGACGGGGACCGGGGCGGTCTGTTCCGCAGGCGCCGCTCCCTGGCCGCCGCCGACGACGACGCGGACGCCCCCGTCCCGCTGCCGCGCCGCCGGACCCCCAAACTGGTCAGCTCGCACGGCCGCCCGGTGCCCGAGCGGGAGCCCCGCGAGGAACCCGGCGAGCCCGGCCGCGCCGACATCACCCGGCCCGACACGGCCCGGCCCGACCGCAGCCGCCCCGGCCCGACCCGGCCGGGCGCCGAAGGTCCGGACCCCGAGGCGCCGCCGTCGCTCCCCTCCCGCCGCCGGGGACCGTCCCCGGTGCGCGCGGAGGACCCCGGCGAGAACCCGCTGCCCCGGCGCGTCCGGCAGGCCAGCCTCGCCCCCCAGCTCAAGCGGACCCCGCGGCGACCCGCCGAGGAGGGCCCCACGGCCGCCGACCGGGACGCCGAGGAGGTGCGCAGCCGGATGGCCGCCCTCCAGCGCGGCTGGCGGCGCGGACGCGAGGAGAACGCCGCCGAAGAGGCGGACGCCGAGGACGGCGGCACCGGCGGGACCACCGGACCACGGGCCCCCGGTGGCCCGGAAGCACCGTCCACGGCACCACACGCACCACAAGGAACGACTAAGGGGGACGGTCGATGACCGCACCGAAGGCGACCGGCCACGCCGGCGCGAAATCCGGTGAGCTGAACTGGCTGCTCGACGAGCTGGTGGACCGCGTCGCCAGCATCCGCAAGGCCGTCATCCTGTCCGGCGACGGACTGGCGACCGGCACGTCCGAGGACCTGACGAGGGAGGACGGCGAGCACCTGGCCGCCGTGGCCTCCGGGTTCCACAGCCTCGCCAAGGGCGTGGGCCGCCACTTCGACGCCGGGAGCGTGCGGCAGACGGTCGTCGAACTCGACGACGCCTTCCTGTTCGTGACCGCCGCGGGCGACGGGAGCTGCCTCGCCGTCCTCTCCGACGCCGACTCCGACGTGGGCCAGGTCGCCTACGAGATGACCCTCCTCGTCAAACGGGTCGGCGCGCATCTGGCCACCTCCCCGCGCACCGACCCGCCCTCGGGCGGGTAGTGGGATGACATGAGTGCAGACGGTCAGGGAAGACACCACTGGTTCGACGACGAGGCAGGCCCCGTCGTCCGTCCGTACGCCATGACCCGGGGCCGCACCACCAGTGCGGCCCAGCACCGCCTCGACCTGATCGCGGTGGTCGTCGCGGAACCCGCCGCGGACAACGCGGAAGCGGATGCCACACTCTCACCGGAACACGTGGACATCGCCGGACTGTGCCGGGAGACGCCGCAGTCGGTCGCCGAACTCGCCGCCGAACTCGACCTCCCCGTCGGGGTCGTGCGGGTCCTGGTCGGCGATCTGGTCGACGCGGAGCTGGTGCACGTGAACCGGCCCGTGCCCCCGGCCGAACTGCCCGACGAGAGCGTCCTGCGCGATGTGATCAACGGTCTGAGGGCGCTGTGAACGACTCAGGGACTCTACGAACAGGAGACGGGATCGCATGAGGTTCGGGCGTTCTCAGCGGGGCAGGCCGCCGGTCGAGCCCGTGACGCTCAAGATCCTGGTGGCGGGCGGCTTCGGCGTGGGCAAGACCACCCTCGTCGGCGCGGTCAGCGAGATCAGGCCGCTGCGCACCGAGGAGCTGCTCACCGAGGTGAGCCGCCCGGTCGACGACCTCAGCGGGGTGGAGCGCAAGCACACCACCACCGTGGCCATGGACTTCGGCCGCATCACGCTCCGCGAGGACCTGGTGCTGTACCTGTTCGGCACGCCCGGCCAGGAGCGGTTCTGGTTCATGTGGGACGAGCTGTCCGAGGGCGCCCTCGGCGCCGTCGTCCTCGCCGACACCCGCCGCCTGGAGGACTGCTTCGCGGCCGTCGACTACTTCGAACGGCGTGCCATCCCGTTCCTCGTGGCCGTCAACTGCTTCGAGGACTCAGCCCGTTACCCCGAGGACATGGTCCGCCAGGCGCTGGACCTCGACCCGGCCGTGCCCCTGGTGCTGTGCGACGCCCGCGACCGGGAGTCGGCCAAGGAGGTCCTCATCGGAGTGGTGGAGCACGCCATGGCCCAGGCGGCGGAGCGGCGCCGGGCCCTCTCCCGCTAGGGCGCGTCCTCCAGCGGGTCCTGCCCGGAGCGGGATCGGGGGGAGAGGGGCCGCTGCCTCGTGGGAGGCGGCGGTCCTGCCGTACCGGGTGGCGGTGCCGCGGTGGTTCCCGAGCCGGTCGGAGCAGCGCTCGACGGTGTCGCGAGGGCGGTGACCCTCCCGGTCGAACCGCGGCGGGGCCCAGCCCGGTGAACGGGGCCGTCCGGGATGGCTCGGACGCCGTGATCACACCAGAGACAGGAAGGACATCCCGACTGCCGGCCGGTCGCGGTGGCGCATGGATGCCGACTCTCCGGAGGCACTGAAGATGATCAGCGTTGTGTTGCGGCTGGCAGTCCGTGACCTGGTGCACGCGGACCTGGCGTCGTGCGGGTGGGCAGGCTCCGACCACCACCTGGCGGGCGTCGCCCGGCAGTTGGAACGTGTCCGGGCCGGCGAGGTCGACTACCTCGCGGTATGCCCCGCGACGGACATCCCCGTGGCGAAGGGCGGTGTCGACTACCGGGTCAGGAAGGGGGCCGGCACTCTGTGGCAGCTGGCGGTCCACCCCGCACTGCAGTCCTGCGGGATCGGCACGTTCCTTGTCGAAGCCGCGGAACTGCGGATCAGGACCCGCGGTCTGCGGCGGGCCGAACTCGGTGTGGAGGAGAGCAACCTCCGGGCGCGTGCGCTGTACGAAAGGCTGGGCTACGTCGCGTACGGCCGTCAGCCGGACTCGTGGGACGAGCGGGCGCCTGACGGGTCGTTGCGCCGCCACGAGACGATGTGCACGTTGATGCGGAAGGAACTCGCATAGGCCCGGTGGCCTTCGCGTGATCCCTCGGCGGACGCGGCATCCCGGGCCGTGGTGCCGTCAGATCCGGGCGCCCTAAGGCAGTTGCCGATGCGTTCTGCGTTCCAGCAGCGTGACCGCGACACCGGGCGCGATCCGGCGCTCGCCGACCGGCAGGAATCCGCGCCGACGATAGAGCGCGACCGCGGGAAGGTTGGCGGTTCCGGTGGAGACGACGGTCAGTTCCGCGGGCTCGATCGAATCCAGGGCGTCGAGCAGTGCCGTTGCGACGCCGCGGCGATGCGCGTCGGGATGGACCACGAGGCGGCAGATGTCCAGAGCACCGTTCTGCGAGCGGGTCCAGGCGACCGCTCCGACAAGCCCCAACCCGTCGCGAACCCCGAGGAAGGACTCGCCGCATGCGCGCAACCGCTCAAGGGACTCGTGCAGGGGAGGGATGCCGTCGAAACCGATGAGCCGGGCTTCGACCGCGTAGGAGGCCCGCTGAAGGTCCCACAGACGACGCAGGGTGCCGGGATCGGACAGGTCGAGCCGGACCGGTTCGGCAAAGGGCCGGTGGGACGGGGTGGCGGCACGGCGTCGGCCGGTCATGCCGTGATCCTCTCACAACGTACGGGGCCGGCCGGGCGTCGCCGGTCCCCGATGAGGCGGCTGCCCGAGCCGCATCCGCGCCGACGGCGTGGCGCTCCAAGGCCTCCACGCCCGTGTGTTGATCCCGACGCCCCTGCCTCCACCGCTTCCGGAGCCCCGCCGCCGTACCGCCCCGCAGGGTGGACGGCCGCCCGACCGGCGCGGAGCCCCCGCCCGGCCCCGCCGCGCGCGGACCCGGCCGCCCCGGCACCCAACGGGCGGTCCCGCCCACCCGGGCACCACGCCCCGCCACTCCGCCCGCGCACCCCGTCCGCAGGACCCCCGGCGGCTCCCGGACCGGAGATCGGATACAGTCCGCCGCGTGTCCGAAACCGAAGACTCCGTTCCCAACTCCGCGCCGAATTCCCACTGTTCGGCCTGCGGCACGCCCTACGGAGAGGGCGACACAGGCAGCCCCCGCACCTGCGCCGGGTGCGGCACCACCGCCTACCGCAACCCGCTGCCCGTCGCGGTGGCGCTCCAGCCCGTGTACGACACCCGGGGCACCGGCCTGGTCGTCATCACCCGGTCCGTGGAGCCCGAGCGCGGGGGAGTGGCCCTGCCCGGCGGCTACGTCGACGAACGGGAGGACTGGCGGCACGCCGTCGTCCGGGAGCTCCGGGAGGAGACCGGCATCGAGGCGGCGGGCCGCGACGTACGGCTCGCCGACGCCATGAGCTCCCCCGAAGGCCATCTGCTCGTCTTCGGGCTCCTCCCGGAACGCCCCGCCGACGCCCTGCCCCCCTCGGCCCCCACCGACGAGACCGAGGGCCGCCACATCCTGCGCGAACCCGCGGAACTCGCCTTCCCCCTGCACACCCTGGCCGTACGGGCCTGGTTCGAGGGCCGCTACTGAGCGGGCCGGTCCGGCGGCGGGCCGCTACCGGGCGGCCGCCCCGTCCGGACCCAGCCCCCGCACCCGCACCGGACGGGACGGCGCGCGGCCGCCGTCCCCGTCCTCCCGCTCCACCACCAGCCGCCGGCCCCGCCAGCGGGCGGCGTAGCGCTCCGGCTCCGCCCCGTCCCGCCCGCCGCCCGCGTCCGGCACCACCAGCCCGCCCCCGGCCAGCCCCGGGGCGGGCGCCCACACCTCCAGCTCCAGCCCGCCGTCCGCCCCGCGCACCGGCACCACCGACCCCGCCCGCGCGAACACCGGGATCCGGTCCGGCGGGGCGTCCACCGCCACCCGCACCGGCCCCTCGTACACCCGCTCCGTCGCCGTGTCGTACCAGCGCCCCCGGGGCAGCCGCACCGACCGCCGCTCCACGCCCGGCTCGCACACCGGCGCCACCAGCAGGCAGTCGCCCAGCGTGAACGCGTCCTCGCAGTCCCGCAGTTCCCGGTCCTCCGGCGCCGACCACCACAGCGGACGCACCCAGGGCGCCCCCGTCCGCCGCGCCCCGTGCGCCAGCGCCACGAAGTACGGCAGCAGCCGCCGCCGCTCGGCGAACACCGTCCGCGCCCCCTCCAGCACCCGTGCGTCGCCCTCCCACGGCTCACCGGCCCCCGGCCCCGCCCCCCGGGTGCGGAACAGCGGCAGATACGCGCCGAGCTGCAGCGACCGCAGATACAGTTCCGGCGACATCCGCCCGCCGGTGCCGCCCGCGTCCGGCCCCGCGTACGGCACCCCGCACAGCCCGAGCCCCAGCACCAGCGCCAGCGACGCCCGCAGCCCCGGCCAGCCCTCGGCGGGCGCCGCCGACCACACCCCGCCGTAGCGCTGCGTTCCCGCCCACCCCGAGCGCGACAGCACGAACGGCCGCTCCTCCGGAGCCAGCCGCCGCAACGCCTCGTACCCGGCCCGCGCCATGCACAGGGCGTAGACGTTGTGCGCCTCCCGGTGGTCCCCGCCCCGCCCCTCCAGCCCGTGCCGGGCCGAGCGCGGCAGCGTCGCCCCGCCGAACGCGGCCGGCGACACCGGCTCGTCACCGTCGTGCCGCACCCCCGCGAAACCCTGCCCCAGCCGCTCCGCGTAGAAGCCGCCCCACCAGGCGCGCACCCCCTCCCGCGTGAAGTCCGGGAACACCACCTCACCGCCGCGCCCCACCCCCCGCACGACCTCCCCGGCGGCGCCCCGCACGAACACGTCCCCGGCCGCCCCGTCGTCGTACACCGCGTGCCCGGGCACCGCCGGCACCCCCGGCACCACGGCCGACACCAGCCGCACCCCGTCCCGCCGCAACTCCTCCGCCAGCGCCGACGGCTTCGGGAACCGCTCCCCGTCGACCGTGAACACCCCGCCCCCGCCCGCGTGCCCGAGGCCCAGATGCACCGCGTCCAGCGCCAGCCCCCGCCCCAGGTGCCCGGCCACGGCCCGCCGCACCTCCGCCTCGCCCCCCGCGCCCCCCAGCGCGTGCTGATGGCCCAGCGCCCACACCGGCGGCAGCGCCGCCGCCCCCGTCAGCGACGCCCAGATCCGCAGCACCCGGGCCGGCGTCCCCACCACCGCCCAGCAGCGCAGCGGACCGCCCGCCATCCGCAGCACGCTCCGCCCCGGCCGGTCGTGCCCCGAACCCGCCCCCTCCTCGCCCTCCCGCAGGGTCACCGTGCCGTCCCACCCGCAGTCGTGGAACACCAGGTGCGTCCCCGCGTCCGCCACCACCAACTGCACCGGCATCGTCACCGACGCCGCCCCGCCCCCGCGGCCCGGCTCCGGATCCGCGTTCCACAGCCGGTACGCGCCGTCCCGCAGCCGGGGCCCCCGGGGCCACCCCCCGAGCCCGAAGAACCGGGCGTCCGCCGCCACCTCCGACCGCTGAGTCCAGCGCGCCGCACCGCCGCCCACCGGCTCCCACCACCGGGGCGGCAGCTCCCGGCGCAGCACCACACCGCCCGGAGTGCGCACCTCGACGGAGCCCCGACGGCACACGGCCACCGTCACCCGCTCGGCCACCACCCGCCAGCCGCCGTCCTTGTCCGGCTCCAGCACCGCCCGGGGATCCGGCTCCGGACACCGGCCCGCCACCGCGTACGACGGCTCCGGCCCGGCCCCGTCCCACCCCCAGAACACCGCCCCGTTCACCGCCACGAAGATCCGCAGCCACGCGCGCCCGAACCGCACCACCCCGCCCCCGGGCCCTGGCTCCGCGCCCCGCACCGCCCCCGGCACCCGGGCCCGCTCCGTGCCCCGGGGCCCCGGAAGCAGCGCGTCGGCGCGCCGTCCGCGCCACGCCGCCCGCGCGGTCCGCCAGCCCAGCGCCGGACCCGCCGAGCCGACCGCCCTCATTGAACGCACCAGGTCACGACCGTTCATGCCGCTCACCCTGCCATCCGCCGCGCCGTTCGCGGGACCCGTTCAACTGCCGTTCATCTGCCACCGGCCCACATCCGGCCGCCGCCAGGTGTGCGGGATGCGCCCTGGTGCTGAAGTCGATCACATGGCATCGTCCCTGTCAGCCGCGTCACGCGCTCACTCCGCCCGTGCGCGGATGGACGCACACGACGCGCACAGTCCGGGAGCCCCCACCATGCCCACCGAGAACCCCCAGCCGCTCTGGCAGCCCGACCCGAGGCGGATCGCCGACGCCCGGATCACCCGGTTCCAGGCCTGGGCGGCCGAACACCACGGCGCCCCCGACGGCGGCGGCTACCCGGCCCTGCACCGCTGGTCCGTCGAGCGGCTGGACGCCTTCTGGGAGGCGCTCACCCAGTGGTTCGACGTGCGGTTCTCCACGCCCCCCACCGCCGTGCTGGGCGACCGCGCCATGCCCGGCGCCCAGTGGTTCCCCGGCGCCACCCTCAACTACGCCGAGCACGCCCTGCGCGCCGCCGCCACCCGCCCGGACGAACCCGCGCTGCTGCACCTCGACGAATCCCACGGCCCGCACCCCGTCACCTGGGCCGAACTGCGCCGCCGGGTCGGCTCCCTCGCCGCCGAGCTGCGGGCCCTCGGCGTCCGCCCCGGCGACCGGGTCAGCGGCTACCTCCCGAACATCCCCGAGGCCGTCGTCGCCCTCCTGGCCGCCGCCGCCGTCGGCGCCGTCTGGACCTCCTGCGCCCCCGACTTCGGCGCCCGCAGCGTCCTCGACCGCTTCCAACAGGTCGAACCCGTCGTCCTGTTCGCCGTCGACGGCTACCACTACGGCGGCAAGCGCCACGAGCGCCACGACACCGTCGCCGAGCTGCGCCGTGAACTGCCCACCCTGCGCGCCGTCGTCCACATCCCGCTCCTCGGCACCCCGGCGCCCGAGGGCACCCTGGAGTGGGCGGCCCTCACCGCGGCCGACACGGAGCCCGACTTCGAGCAGGTCCCCTTCGACCACCCCCTGTGGGTGCTCTACTCCTCCGGCACCACCGGCCTGCCCAAGGCCATCGTCCAGTCCCAGGGCGGCATCCTCGTCGAACACCTCAAGCAACTCGGCCTGCACTGCGACCTCGGGCCCGGCGACCGCTTCTTCTGGTACACCTCGACCGGCTGGATGATGTGGAACTTCCTCGTCTCCGGCCTGCTCACCGGCACCACGATCGTCCTCTACGACGGCAGCCCCGGCCACCCCGACACCGGCGCCCAGTGGCGCATCGCCGAAGCCACCGGCGCTACCCTCTACGGCACCTCCGCCGCCTACGTCATGGCCTGCCGCAAGGCCGGCGTCCACCCGGGCCGCGACCACGACCTCTCCACCGTCCGCTGCGTCGCCACCACCGGCTCCCCGCTGCCGCCCGACGGCTTCCGCTGGCTGCACGACGAGGTGCGCGCCGACCTCTGGATCGCCTCCGTCAGCGGCGGCACCGACGTCTGCTCCTGCTTCGCCGGGGCCGTCCCCACCCTCCCCGTCCACATCGGCGAGCTCCAGGCCCCCGGCCTCGGCACCGACCTCCAGTCCTGGGACCCCGACGGCAACCCCCTCGTCGACGAGGTCGGCGAACTCGTCGTCACCAACCCCATGCCCTCCATGCCGGTCCGCTTCTGGAACGACCCCGACGGCAGCCGCTACCACGACAGCTACTTCGACACCTACCCCGGCGTCTGGCGGCACGGCGACTGGATCACCCTGACGTCCCGCGGCTCCGTCGTCATCCACGGCCGCTCCGACTCCACGCTCAACCGCCAGGGCGTCCGCATGGGCTCGGCCGACATCTACGAGGCCGTCGAGCGGCTGCCCGAGATCCGGGAGTCCCTCGTCATCGGCGTCGAACAGCCCGACGGCGACTACTGGATGCCCCTGTTCGTCCACCTCGCCCCCGGCGCCCGGCTCGACGATGACCTGCTCCGCCGCATCAGGCTCACCATCCGCGAGCAGCTCTCCCCCCGCCACGTCCCCGACGAGGTCATCGAGGTCCCCGGCGTACCGCACACGCTCACCGGCAAGCGCATCGAGGTCCCCGTCAAACGGATCCTCCAGGGCACCCCGCTGGAGAAGGCCGTCAACCCCGGCTCCGTCGACGACCTGGCCCTCCTCCACTTCTACGAGAAGCTCGCCCGCGAACGCGCCTGACCCCTCACCCCTCCGGACCGGCCGCCCGAACCCGCGGCCGGTCCGCCCGCCCCGCTGCCCGGACCCCATTGCCCGGCCCCCGTTGTCAGTGCCCCCGGTTACGGTGAGTGAGCATCGATCGACCGCGCACAGGGGGACACCATGGCGGACACCGACCGGACCACGCGACGCGTCCTGCGCCGCGAGATCGCCGGCACCATCGGACTGCTCACCGACGAGCACGACTTCCGCGCCATGCGGCACTACCGCAGCTTCACCTTCCACGACCACACCGCCTACCTCCGGAACGTCGAGGCCCTCCTCAGGGACCGGGCATCCCGGGGCAGCCACACCAACGTCGCCCTCTTCGACCCGGAGGAGTACGCCTGGTTCTGCTCCACCACCGGACTCGACCCCGACGCCCCCGCCAGCCGGACCCGCTTCACCGCCGAACTGGCCTGCACCGGACCCACCGTCCCCTACGAGGGCCAGCCGCTGGCCGAACTGCTCCCCGCCCTCGTCGGCGAAGCCGTCCGGCGGGCCACCCAGGAGTACGCGGCGACCCTGCTCGACCGCCTCGGCCCCTGCGCCACCTGCGGCGAGGACCTCGGCCGGGCCGCCTTCGTCCGCGCCTCGCACCTGCTCCTGCGCATCCTCGAAACCGCCCCGCCCGGCCGCAAGCACCTCGTCTGCAGCATCCAGGGCGCCCCGGAGAACCTCGTCTCCGTCCTCCACACCGAGGCCGCCGCCGGCCCCCCGCGCCTCGACGAGGCCGAGGTCCTCGAATTCACCAGCGTCCTGGCCCTCGGGCTGGCCACCCACAGCCCCGGCGGCCTCGTCCTCCGCGCCACCACCCCCGGCCGCCCCGACCGCATCCACGGCTGGCGGCTGCGCGGCCCCGGCCTCCAGCCCCTCACCGCCGGCGAGGTCTTCGACGCCTACTGCACCGACGCCGAGTCCGGCGAGCTGATCGCCCCCGAGTCCAACGTCGACTACTGCGCCCCGCCCGACCTCGGCGAGGACCCGGACCCGCCGGGCCACCACCACTGAACGGACGAGGGGCGCCCCACCCGTGGGTGGGGCGCCCCTCGCCAGGACAGCACTCGGCGGCGGAAGACACCGCCGCTCTAACCGCCGGACAGCACCGCCCGGGCCGCCTCCCGCGCGTCTTCGGCGCTGTCCTGCGCCCGCGCCGCCGCCGCGGCCCGCTCGCACTGGGCCAGCGTGTACTTCGCCAGCTCCGCCCGGACATAGGGGAGCGAGGCGGCGCCCATGGACAGCGAGGTGACCCCCAGACCGGCCAGCACACACGCCAGCAGCGGATCCGAGGCCGCCTCGCCGCAGACACCGCAGCTCTTGCCCTCGGCCTTCGCCGCCTCGGCGGACACCGCGACCAGGTCCAGCAGCGCGGGCTGCCACGGGTCCTGGAGCCGGGACACCGCGCCGACCTGGCGGTCCGCGGCGAAGGTGTACTGCGCCAGGTCGTTCGTGCCCAGCGACAGGAACTCGACCTCCTGGAGGATCGAGCGGGCCCGCAGCGCGGCCGACGGGATCTCCACCATGGCACCGAACTTCGCCCTCAGCCCGGCCTCCCGGCAGGCGTCCGCGAACGCCTTGGCGTCGGTGCGGTCGGCCACCATCGGCGCCATGACCTCCAGGTACACCGGCAGCCCCTCGGCGGCCTTCGCCAGCGCCGTGAGCTGGGTGCGCAGCACCTCCGGGTGGTCCAGCAGCGACCGCAGGCCGCGCACGCCCAGCGCCGGGTTCGGCTCGTCGGCCGGGGTGAGGAAGTCCAGCGGCTTGTCGGCGCCCGCGTCCAGGACCCGCACCACCACCCGGCTCTCCGGGAACGCCTCCAGCACCTGCCGGTAGGCGGCGATCTGCTTCTCCTCGGACGGCGCGCTCGCGCTGTCGTCCAGGAACAGGAACTCGGTGCGGAACAGCCCGACGCCCTCCGCCCCGGCCGCCACCGCCGCCGGCACGTCCGCCGGGCCGCCGACGTTCGCCAGCAGCGGCACCTTGTGACCGTCCGAGGTCGCGCCCGGCCCGGTCGCCGCGGACAGCGCCGCCCTGCGCTCGGCGGCCACGGCCTCCAGCCGCGCCCGCTCCTCGTCGCTCGGGTTCACGAGGATCTCGCCGCTGCCGCCGTCGACAGCGATCACGGTGCCCTCGGGCAGCTCACCGGCGCGCGGCAGCGCCACCACGGCCGGCACGCCCAGGGCACGGGCCAGGATGGCGCTGTGACTGGTCGGCCCGCCCTCCTCGGTGACGAAGCCGAGCACCAGGGCCGGGTCCAGCAGCGCCGTGTCGGCGGGCGCCAGGTCCCGCGCGACCAGCACATACGGCTCGTCGCTGTCCGGCACGCCGGGCATCGGCACGCCGAGGAGCCGGGCGACGATGCGGTTGCGCACGTCGTCCAGGTCGGCCACGCGGCCCGCCAGGTACTCCCCGGCGGCGGCCAGCAGGTCCCGGTAGGCGGCGAAGGCGTCGTAGACGGCGCGCTCCGCGGTGCTGCCGGCGGTGACCCGCCGCTCCACGTCGGCCATCAGCTCCGGGTCCTGGGCCATCAGGGCCTGGGCCTCCAGAACCGCCTGGGCCTCGCCGCCCGCCAGGTTCCCGCGCGCCGTCAGATCGGCGGCGACGGCGTCCACGGCCTTGCGGGCCCGCCCCTGCTCGTGCTCCGCGTCCTCGGGAGCGATCCGCTTGGCCGGCGGCTCCAGCACCGCGGTCCCCATGTGCCGTACCTCGCCGATCGCCACACCGTGGCTCACACCGACGCCTCGCAGCGTTGTCTCCATCTCACCCGTCTCCGATAGTGCGGCGGGCCCGGCCGCCGCGGTGGTTGTGGTGCCGGCCGTCGGGGACGGCGTCGGTGTCAGCTCCAGAGGAAGAGGGCCTCGCCGGCCTTGACCTCGCCGTCCTCGCGGAGTTCGGACAGGGCCTCGGCGGTCGCCTCCAGGGCCACGACGGGGCAGATCGGCGACTTGCCGGCGGCCTCGACGGCGGCCGGGTCCCAGCGCACCACGCTCTGGCCGCGGGCGACGGTGTCGCCCTTGCCCACCAGCAGCTCGAAACCCTCGCCGTTGAGCTGGACGGTGTCGATGCCGAGGTGGGTCAGCACCCCGTGGCCGCTCTCGTCGACGACGACGAAGGCGTGGGGGTGGAGGGAGACGATGACCCCGTCCACGGGTGAGACGGCCTCGGAGGGCTCGCGTACGGGGTCGATGGCGGTACCGGGGCCGACCATGGCCCCGGAGAAGACCGGGTCGGGCACGGCGGCCAGTCCGATGGCGCGTCCGGCGAGCGGGGACGACACGGTGGTCATGGGAAGCCTCCCAGGGGTGGAGATCCTTACGGGCCGTCACTACCTGTCCCGGACGGCACACTGTGCAGCAGGGTATGTCATAGGAACAGACGGTTCCGTATGAATGCTCCCGAATAGAGGTCTAGACCACAGTCCTCATCGATTTGCACCCGTTCCCGAGGTCCGTGTACTGTCGCTAGTCCTGCCTGGGGCTGAGGGGCGCGAGCGAAGCGTCCTGCTCCGACAGGTACCCAACCCGCCAGATCCTAACTCCGGATCGGCTCAGCCATGCCCTGGGGGCGGTGGTCGGAGGCCCCGGAAAAGCCTGGTAGTGTTGGAAACACCGAAGGGAAGCGCCCGGAGGAAAGCCGCGAGAA
Source organism: Streptomyces sp. SID8352 (assembly GCF_009862265.1). Taxonomy (GTDB): domain Bacteria; phylum Actinomycetota; class Actinomycetes; order Streptomycetales; family Streptomycetaceae; genus Streptomyces. The sequence goes on from NZ_WWGX01000093.1 coordinate 107,446, forward strand.
ATGACTTCTCGGGTGAGTACGAAGGAAGCGTCCGTTCCTTGAGAACTCAACAGCGTGCCAAAAGTCAACGCCAGATATGTTGATACCCCGACCTGATCGGATCTCCGACCGGGTTGAGGTTCCTTTGAAACACACAGCGAGGACGCTGTGAACGACCGGACTATTCCTCCGGTTGTTCCGCTCCCGTGAAAAGCATTCACGGAGAGTTTGATCCTGGCTCAGGACGAACGCTGGCGGCGTGCTTAACACATGCAAGTCGAACGATGAACCGCTTTCGGGCGGGGATTAGTGGCGAACGGGTGAGTAACACGTGGGCA
>NZ_WWGX01000094.1 GCF_009862265.1 Streptomyces sp. SID8352
TCCGCGCCCGTGTCCATGTCCGGGTCCGTCTCCGCGCCCGTGTCCATGTCCGGGTCCGTCTCCGCGCCCGTGTCCATGTCCGGGTCCGTCTCCGCCGTCGCCGGCAGCCGTACGGTGAAGACCGTCCGGCCGGGTGCTCCCGTGACCGTGACTGCCCCGCCGTGCGCGGCCGTCACCGCCCGCACGATGGCGAGCCCCAGCCCGGTCGAGCCGGTGGCGCGGGAGCGGGCGCTGTCGCCGCGGGCGAACCGTTCGAAGACGTGCGGCAGCAGCGCGGGCGGGATGCCGGGCCCGTCGTCCTCGACGTCCACGCACCACGCCGCCGCCTCGCGCCGCACCCGCGCGGTGACGGTCGTGCCGGGCGGGGTGTGGGTGCGGGCGTTGGCGAGCAGGTTGACCAGCACCTGCTGGAGCCGGGCGGCGTCGGCCGCGACATGGGCGGGCCCGTCGGGCAGGCCGAGCCGCCAGACATGGCCGGGACCGGCCGCGCGGACGTCGCCGACGGTGTCGACGAGGAGCGGCACGAGGTCGGTGCGGGTGAACCGCAGCGGCCGTCCGGCGTCCAGCCGCGCGAGCAGCAGGAGGTCCTCGACGAGCAGGGTCATGCGCGCGGCCTCGGACTCGATCCGGCCCAGCGCGTGCCGGGTGTCGGGGCCGACCGGCTCCCCGCCCCGGCGGGTCAGCTCGGCGTAACCGCGGATCGACGCGAGGGGGGTGCGCAGTTCGTGGCCGGCGTCCGCGACGAACTGCCGTACCCGGGTCTCGCTCTCCTGCCGGGCGCGCAGGGCGCCGTGGACGTGGTCGAGCATCCGGTTGAGCGCGGCGCCGACCCGGCCGACCTCGCTGTGCGGGTCGCACTCGGGTCCGGGGACCCGCTCGTCGAGGTTGACCTCGCCGGTGTGCAGCGGGAGTTCGGCGACGCGGGTGGCGGTCTCGGCGACCCGGCGCAGCGGCCGCGTGGCGGCGGAGACGACGACGGTGCCCGCGAGGGAGGCGGCGATCAGACCGGCGGCGGTGACGCTGGCCTCGACCAGGATCAGGGTGGTGACGACGCCGTCGGTGTCCGCGGTCGGAAGGGCGACGTAGAAGTCCCCGGCCCGGCCGCTCTGGAACAGCACCCGGTGGCCGCCCAGCCCGGGGAGGTCGGCGGTGTGCGGGCGGCCGTCCCGGGGGACGGCGGCGAGGGCCGCGAGCCGCCGGGCGTCGAGCGCGACGGGCTCGGCGGTGCGGTACCCGTCCGCCTCCCGGGGGCGGCTGACGATGCCCTCGGTGACCTCGCCGTCCACGACGGCCGCGGCGACCGTGCCCACCGCGCGGGGCCCCTTCGCGGCGAAGGCGAGCGGGTCGCGGCCGTCCGGCGGGGCGGGCGGCGGCCCGGGGGCGGCCCGCGCCGGACCGCCCGCCACCCGCATCGCCACCTCCCGCACCTGGCCGTCCAGTTGCTCGTACAGGTGCGAGCGCAGGGCGAGGGTGGTGACCGTGCCGATCACCGCGCAGACGATGGCGACCAGTGCCACCGACACGACGACGAGGCGGGTCCGCAGGCTCGGCGGACGCCGTCGCCGTCGCGGGATCACGAGGCGGCGGGCTTGATCAGGTAGCCGGCGCCGCGCCGGGTGTGGATCATCGGCTCGCGGCCGGCGTCGATCTTCCGGCGCAGATAGGAGATGTACAGCTCCACGATGTTGGCCTGGCCCCCGAAGTCGTAGGACCAGACGCGGTCGAGGATCTGGGCCTTGCTCAGCACCCGCCGGGGGTTGCGCATCAGATACCGCAGCAGTTCGAACTCGGTCGCGGTCAGATGGATGCCGGTGCCCCCGCGGGTGACCTCGTGGCTGTCCTCGTCGAGGGTGAGGTCGCCGACGACCAGGACGGACGCGGGGCGCCGCGGGTCGGCGGCGCCGGAGCGGCGGATCAGCCCGCGCAGCCGGGCGACGACCTCCTCCAGGCTGAACGGCTTGGTGACGTAGTCGTCGCCGCCCGCGGTGAGCCCCGCGATCCGGTCCTCGACCGCGTCCTTGGCGGTCAGGAACAGCACGGGCACGTGCGGCAGTTCGCGGCGCAGCCGCCCGAGGACGCCCAGGCCGTCCATGTCCGGCAGCATCATGTCCAGGACGACGACGTCGGGACGGAACTCGCGGGCCGCGCGCAGCGCGCCGTGACCGTCGCCGGCGCTGCGGATCTGGCAGCCCTCGTAGCGCAGGGCCATGGACAGCAGTTCGGTGATGGACTGTTCGTCGTCCACCACCAGCACCCGGACGGGGCTCCCGTCCGTCCTCAGCAGCAGCTCGGTGCGCCCCTGGGGCGAGGTCGTGGTCATACCGGAACGATGTCGGCGCGCTCTGAGAGCACTCTTTCCCCAAGCTGTGAATTCTCTGAGAAACGGAGCCCCGGGCCCGGCGGACGACTCGGCGAGCGTGGCCCCGACGGCACCGAGACGCCGAAACGAACCCGGCGACAGCACGCACAGCGGACACGGCCCCGGCGAGCGCCCCGAGGAGAACGGCACGACGGCACCCGCACCGACGGCACCAACCCTGCACCGCCCGCCCGGCGGACGCGGCCCCGGCAACACCGAGGCGGCGGAACAAACCCGGCGACAGCACGCACAGCGGACGCGGCCCCGGCGTCACGGGACCGGCGTCACGGGACCGGTGACCGACCCGGGCAGCGCGAACCCCGCCTCAGGAGGCCGGCGTCACGGCCAGCGCGTCAGGGAGCCACTCCACGAACCCGCCCGCTCCCCCACCCCGCCCAGGACCCGCGCGTGTCAGAACAACCCGTCCTGCGCACCGCCCGACGACGCCCCCAGCTCCCGTACGGGAAACCCTCGGCGCGGCCCCTCGTCCCCGGCGGGCACCAGCTCCCAGCCCCGCAGGAGCCGGGTGTCGAGCACCACGACCCCGCGCCCGGTCCGCAGATGCAGGTCCGGCCCGGCGACGGCCACCAGCTCTCCGGCGAGCGCGCCCCCGGGCACCAGCTCGACGACGTCCGCGACGGCGGGCTCCGCGCCGCCCAGCCCGAAGACCTCCCAGTGGTCCACCGCGCGGAACGGCTCCGGGGCGAGCGACTCGGGCCAGCCGTCCAGCGCCAGCGCCCGCGCGTGCAGCTCAGCGATCCCGGCCGCCCGCGTGGCGGCGTCGCGCGGCAGGGCCGCCCGTACGGCCCGCTTGCGGGTGTAGGGGACGCGGTCCGGCACGCCGAGCGCGGCGCGCAGCAGTTCCTCGGCGCGGCGCGCGGACATCAGCGGCCCGGTGCCGAGCCAGGTGAAGCACACGGCCCCCTGCTCCAGCAGCCGGACCGGGCCCCGCTCCCGCGCGGTGATCCCGGCCTTGACCAGGCCGGGCCCGAACCAGGCCAGGTAGACGCGGTACGGCCGGGGGTCGTCGGCGAGGGTGTCGGCGGCCACGGAGTGCGCCCGGTCGAGCCGGGCGCACTCCTCGCACCGGGCCCCCGTGGCACGCCCCGGCACGGGGGCCCGCACCGGGCACGCATGCCCCCGGGCCCCGACGCAGACGCGCGCTCCCCCGTCCGGAACCGCGAAGGCCACCCGCTTCCCCCGGGGCAGCGCCGTCACGCGCCCACCCCACCAGGCCAGCACCGGCCCATCGGCCGACCACCGCAGTCCCGAGCACTTCCACACCCGCGCCATCACTCCCGAGCGTACGAGGCACCACTGACAACGGACCGCGCCCGCGCCACGCCCGCCCGTCCGGCACCCCTCCCACCTGCGAAATCCGCGGCCGAGGCACCAGGCATGCCCACCCCGCGCGCCGAGGGCCCCGAGGGCCCCTGGAAACCGCCCCCCGTCGGCCACTGCCCCCGCCGGGAGGACCATCACCGTCGACCGGGTGCCCGCCGAACCGGCCGCGCCCGCCCGCGCCCGGGACGTCCACGCCCCCGTGTCCCCATCAGCGTGCCGGGGGCGCGCTTCCCCCGCCCGGCCGTGCGCCGGACCGGTGGCTTCGGCAACGGGTGGGCACGGCCGGGCGTCCGGGAGCGCTCCGCGACGCCGACGGAAGCCGACGCGCGGTGGTCAGGACTCGCGCAGCGGGCCGTTCGCGGCGACACCGCCGCCGGTGTCGCCGGCGGCCGGATCGAGGAGATAGGCCCCCGTCGCGATGCCCCGCAGGACGCTTCCGGCTGTCTCCTCGGCGGTCAGGCCGCCGGAGTCCAGGACATGGGCCTCATGGACGCCCAGGTCGCTGAACTGGTCGTGCAGCGAGCGGACCGGCCCGGGGTCGGTCAACGCGTCGCCGCCCCGGCCCGTCGCCCGCTCCAGGGTGGTGCGCCGGTCCGGCCGAAGGACGACGTAGCTCAGCGGCAGGGCCCGCTCCCGCGCCCCCGCGCGGAACAGGTCGAGGAACCAGGGCCCGACGACGCCGTCGCAGATCACCTGGTAGCCCCCGGCGGCGTACCCGAACGCCGCCGAGACCAGCACCCCCAGGACCACCTCGTTCTGCCGGTGCGCCCCGGGCAGGTAGGGCGCGATCCGCCCCCGCTTGATGAAGTGCCAGAAGTCGTCACCGTGCAGGTGGACACCGGGGCTCAGACGGTCCGCCAGCAGCCGCGCCACGGTGCTCTTCCCGGCTCCGGGCGGCCCGGTCAGAATGATCACGCGGCCGGGATGGGGGGACGGCCGGGAGGGGGTCGACGGGTTCATGCCCGCCACCGTGCCACGCCCGACCGGCGCACCGCCGTACGGCTCGCCACGGTGCCCGCGGTACGCGTGCGACCCCGGGGAACACCGGCGCGGCGGGGCGGAGGGGCCGAAGGCGGAAGCGGCGCCCGTGCGACCGGAACCCTGTCCTGGCTGCCCCTGACAGGTGCAGGAACGCGGAGCGCGGCCGACCTACGGTGGATCACGTGCAGACCGAAACCCTGGGCGTATTCCTCAAGACACGCCGCAGCCGCGTCACTCCCGGTGACGTCGGCCTGCTCACTCACGGCACCGTTCGCAGGGTGCCGGGCCTCCGGCGCGAGGAGCTGGCGGAGCTCGCCGGTGTCAGCCTCGGCTATTACACCCGGCTGGAACAGGACCAGCCCGGTACGGCTTCCCCACAGGTCCTCGGCGCACTCGCCCGCGTCCTGCGGCACTGACCGCCAGACTGCCCGGACCCCACCGGAGCACGGCCGACTGACGGGTTGGCCGCACTGGCCACCGGCGTGCCTGCGGACCGGCCGGGCGGGTGCACCGGACGACTTGGCGATCCGCCGTGCCGGGCGTCCCCGGACGTCGGCAGCTCCCCGTGCGACGGGGCTCCCGTCAGGATTCGAACCCGCAACCGTCTGATCCGCAGCTGCGAAGAGATCGGTCAACGAGATTCGCTGAGGTTCTCGTTCGGATCTTCAGAGTGGCTGCCGGTCATGGGCGGCTGCTGCGGTTGCCGTTCTTCGCCGCTGTACGGCCCCACAACGCAAGAGGCCCGGACTCTCGTCCGGGCCTCCCACCTGTGTGCACTCGGCAGGATTCGAACCTGCGACCTTCTGATCCGTAGGATCGGGCAGCCTGCCGCAACGGGAGCCAGCGGACTCAGACTGCGATCGCTCAGGTTAGCGATCATGCGCGTCTGTGTGCCGTCGTTGCCGTCAGGGTTGCCGTCAACTCCGAACGCGATCAGCTGGCTCCACCTCCTTACGGTTGGTCCATCAGATGACTCGTGGCCACGCGGGCAGGGGGCAACTGCACGTGTGACGCGGAAAGGTTGCAACCTCGAGCGGCAGATTGACGGTCGGTAGAGGCAGAGTCGGCGAGATCAGTGCGCCCTGAAAGTCCGGCAGCTGCCGGTAGGAAGCGATGTCCCGGCCCACGAACAGGTCTTCGAGCACAGCAAGCAGATTGTTGACCCGCGCCGGTAGAGGTGAAGACGGGTCCGCGTAGGCTTGGCTGAGGGCGGCACCGATGTTAGCGGCCTTCCAGGGGTTGTCGTGCTCCTCCGTGATGCCGAGCCAGCGCTCAATGGTGCCGGTGAGACGAACTGCGCCCGCGAAGGATGATTCGGAATCGTTGGCGGCCGCTGCCAGCGCGGTGAGCGCCGATGCGTCCTCACACAGCCGCTTCTTGAAATTGTTCTGGGTTGTGGCCATGACCGCGTCCTCGTCCCAGAGAACAACGTGCGGGATACCAAACAGGGACAGAGTGCTCGCCGCACGATGCAGCTCGAATTTGCCGAACGCGCTGAGGAGACCCACATTGGGGCCGAGTTTGGCAAGGAGACCCCGACGGGCCAGCCACTCGAAGAACAACACGTCGCTAGGACCTTCGACGACGATCACGCGGTCAGCGAAGAATGCGGCGGCCCGGTGCGCGTCCAGGTCGTAAAGAACCCGATCTCGCTCCTCGTCGGCCGCGGTCAGGCGGGCAGTCTTGAAACAGGAGCGAGAGCCCACGGCGTAGGTCGAGCGGGTGTGTATGTCCAAGAGAACCCTGCTCACAAGTGCGGGGGAAGGCGACACCACTTCGATCCGATGGAGTAAACGACGCACCCGAGTGATCGCCTCGGGAGAGGTCTCGGCAGCCGCGATCACGGATGCGTTGTGCGTGGTGATCGTCACTGCTGTATTGCCCGCAGCAACGAGCTGGTGCAGGTCGTGGGCGAGCCGTGTCACCTGGGAAGGGTGGAGGAAGGCCTCAGGCTCCTCGAAGAGGACCCACCGGAACGCGCCCTCCTTGGCCTGAGCCCGTAGTCGTGCCGCCGCTTGGATCAGCGCGGCAATCATTGTGCGCTGTACGCCGGATCCCTGAGTCTCCAGCGGGCGGTGAGTGCCCTCTTGGTGGAGTCGCAGCTCGATGAGGTGGCGCATGATCAGCTCGTTAGACAGCTCGCCAACGTCGACCTTCGCGGACAGGCCCCAGGGCATTAGTGCCTCGTCGAGATCGCTCTCAAGGTCAGTGATGGGCCCTTCCTGCAAGGCACTGCTCAGCGTTCCAAGAGCAGCCCTAGCAGTCATGAGCATTGTTTCGATGTGTCGCTCAGAGAAGGCAAGGAGTAGTACGTCCCGCAAAGGCGAGGGACCGGTAAGCGACATGTGGTCGGCCATCTTGCTGATCGCCGGGATATAGACGCACTGACCGAGCTTGGCGGCGCTGGTCCAACCAGTCGGCTGTGGTTCACCGCCGTCCTGGGGAATCAGGTAGTAAGCCCCGGCAAGACGGTCAGTGTTCTTGGTGAACCAGCGCCGGATCCGGAGGAAATCGCCGTCAACCAGGTCGACCCCAATCTGCTTGGCCTCGGCGGCGTCAACGCTGTAGTCGATCTCCACCCAGGATTCTGCACCAGGCTCCGCGTGCCAGGGAAGGTCTCGAGTTTCGTTCCAGTCCAGTGCGCCGTAGAACAGTAGGACGGCATCTATCAGAGTGGACTTTCCCGCGTTGTTCGGACCGATCAGTGCGCCGAACGGACGCAGGTGCAGTTCGACGTCGAGGGCGCCGCGAACATTCCGGATGGCCACGCGTAGGGGGCGCATGGGAGGCTCCTCGAACTCAACGGGGAAGGAAGGGGCTGGGAGCCCCGGAATACGACACATACAGTCGGTCACGGGCACGAGTGCACGCGACATAGAGCACGCACCGCTCCCTCTGCACACTCTCCAAGTGGGCTGCCCTGTCGACATCCAACGGAACGATCGCCCGGTCGTGCGGTACCACTTTGTCCTGAACGCCGACGACCGCGACACATTGAAACTCCAGGCCCTTCATGCTGTGCATCGTGCCGACCTGAACGTGGCCGCCGGACGGACCTGGCGGCTCGGGCTCGATGCCCGCGGAGCGAAGTGCGCCCGCCACCTCGTCGGACGTGGCGTTGACCCGGGCAGCGACGGCGATCGCACCCGGTTCGACACCGTCGACTAGCCAGGCCCGGACTTGGGAGACCACAGCAGCGCGCTCCTCGGACCACTCGGCGAACCGCCGGACGATCGGCCGGCGGCCGTGCATCGGCGACTCATAGCCTTCCCGGCTGTCGGGCCAGCCATCGAGGTCCTCCTCGGACACGAGCCCCAGCACTCGGACGGCCCATGTGAGGATCTCCTGGGTGGTGCGGTAGCTGACGGTGAGTCGCTGTGTCCGGCCGACGATGTTGATCCCAGTGTTCTTCAGCGGTACCCGATGCTGCCAAATCCGCTGATGCGGGTCCGCAACGAGGAAGAGGTCGTCCTCCGCCGGGCGGACGGCCGCTCGGAGCAGCCGCCATTGCGCAGGATGTAGGTCCTGAGCTTCGTCGACGATGACGTGCCGGTAGACGGCAGGCCCGCCCTCCTGCCGCAGGATTCGAGCCGCCTCATCGGCTACCTGCAAGAACGACCAACACCCGAGGCCGCTCAGCTGAGTCCGCAGCGCCTCGATGGCGGCCCAGACAGACGGCCGCTCCGAGCGAGGCAGGCCTTGGCCTCGGCCGGTGCGTGCTGCCGTCAGGTACGTCTCCAGCGTGGTGACATCCTGGGCGAGCAGCACCTGCTCCCATTCATCGATCAAGAACTCCCCGGCGTAATCCGGGTGCACGGCGTCAGCCAGGCTGACCAATTCGCGCGACGTGAGCACCACCGGGCGACTTCCACGGCGGTCACTGACAACCCGGGAAGCAAGCTGATCAGTGGTGATCACCTCGATCCGGTCTCGGTCCTCGGGGTTCTCGACGAGCTGGTCCAGCTGACGAGCCAACTCCGCAGTGAGCGGGCGGCTGTAGGTGGTCAACAGGATCGGCGCGCCACTGTCAGAGAGGCTGGCGAGATGCGCAGCCCGGTGCAGGGCAGTCACCGTCTTGCCAGTGCCCGCGCCGCCGGTGATCATCACCGAGCCGGGATAGGGATCGTGGTAAGCAATCCGGCGCTGCATCGGATGGAGGAAGATCCTCCACAGTGCAAACGGGGGGCGCAGCAGCTTCTCAAGTTCTTCAGGGCCACTGACCAGCGCAACTTGGTCGGGGGTCCGCCCGATCGCTGCGGACAGGTCGTCCGGCTCTACCCGGTCGGGCTTAGCGGCGTTGACGAGATGCTTGCTGACTTCTCCCCAAGTCTCCTCGATCGTCATACCCGCGGCCAGCGCGACGAGGACGTCGTACTGGAGTGAGGGCAACATGTGCTGGAGGGCATCCAGGTGCGCTTCCCGGGTCAGCAATCGGACGATCGGCAGCACCTGATCGTCGATGCCGAGCGTGCGGAACTCCGAATCCTTGACGTGATCAAAGAGCCTGGCCGGTGTAGCTTCGGCGGCCAGACGCAGTGTGCCAGTCATGTTCTGCAACTGCGTCTCGTCACGCATCTCCAGGACGCCGAGGACCTGGTTGACGGTGAACAGCCTCGTCGTGGCCCAAGCGATCGCGTCATCGTGTGGCAGGACGCGTAGCAGGCAGTAGAGGTCTCCGGTCGCCGGCGCCAGCACAACGCCGCGGTAGAACTGGTTGATACGGATCGTCCTGATCCGAGGGTCCTCGGCTCGGTTGAGCTTCTCCAGATGCAGTCCCGCGTGGGTGGCGTGGGCGAACTTGGAGAGCGCGGCCTGCACAGCCTTCTGGACCGGCTTCTCCAGCTTGGCGTACTCGGAGAGGAACTCCTTGGCGATCGCCAACTGCGGCACGGACACTCCTCCGACGGGGTGGGCAACCCTCATGGTAGGCCGTTGCTGATCTGTGCGGGGCAGTATCGTAAGGGGTTCTGTGACCCGCCTTGACTGACGACTGGGGGCTCCGCCTGTGGCGAAGCTAACGTTGCCGCAACTGGAAGCGCATCTGTTCGGCGCGGCCGACATCCTGCGCGGCAAGATGGATGCCTCGGAGTTCAAGGAATACATCTTCGGGATGTTGTTCCTCAAGCGCTGCTCCGACCAGTTCGACACGATCCGGGGCCGGGTCATCGCCGAGCAGATCACAGCGGGTCGGACACAGGCGCGGGCCGAGGAGATCGCCGATAACCGGGCGTTCTACCGGGGCGGCGACTTCTTCGTACCGACGGCAGCCCGGTGGAAATACCTAGTAGACAAGTCGGCCGAGAACGGCATTGCGGACCTACTAAACAAGGCCTTGGGCGCGCTCGAGACTGCCAACTCCACTGCCTTGCAGGGTGTGGTTGGGCACATCGATTTCACCCGCAAGGTCGGCAAGACGTCGCTGTCGGACCAGAAACTTCGGGCCCTCATCAAGCATTTCGACCGCTACCGGCTCCGCAATGAGGACTTCGAGTTCCCTGACCTACTAGGTGCCGCGTATGAGTACCTCATCGGCGAGTTTGCCGACTCGGCGGGCAAGAAGGGCGGGGAATTCTACACTCCGCGCGGCGTCGTCCGGATGATGGCTCGCCTAATCGAGCCCCGCTCCGGAATGCGGGTGTACGACCCATGCGCCGGCTCCGGCGGCATGTTGATTATGTCGAAGGAGTATGTGGCGGAGGCAGGCGAGGACGCTCAGGACCTGCGCCTATACGGCCAGGAGGCCAACGGTGGCACCTGGGCCGTCTCTAAGATGAATATGATCCTTCACGGCATCGTTAACGCCGACTTGGAAAACGACGACACCCTCGCCAACCCGTTGCACATCGAGCCGGATGGTTCAACGCTGACGCTCTTCGACCGGGTGCTTACGAATCCTCCGTTCTCACAGAACTACGTGCGCGCCGGGATGAAGCACGCCGACCGCTTTGAATACGGCTGGACTCCAGAGACTGGCAAGAAGGCCGACTGGATGTTCGCCCAGCATGTGCTCTCAGTACTCCGGCCCGGTGGCCTCGGCGCCACGGTCATGCCGCATGGTGTGCTGTTCCGTGGCGGCGAGGAACAGGCAATCCGTAAGAAGGTAATCGAGGCCGACCGACTGGAGGCGGTCATCGGCCTCGCCTCGAACCTGTTCTACGGCACTGGTATCCCGGCGTGCATCCTCATCCTGCGCGGTCCCGGCCCCCGGCCGGCCTCGCATCAAGGCAAGGTCCTGTTCATCAACGCCGACCGCGAATACCTGTCCGGCCGCGCCCAGAATTATCTCGAACCTGAACACGCCGAAAAGATCGTCGCCGCCTTTCGGGCTTACATGACCAATCCGGCACACGAGATCGTCGGCTTCGCCCGCGTGGTGTCACTCGAGGAACTCGAAGAGAACCAGTTCAACCTCAACATTCGACGATACGTCGACAACACCCCGCCAACGGAACCCCAAGACGTACGGGCTCATCTGCACGGCGGCGTCCCGAAATCCGAGGTCCATGGGCACGAGATCACTTTCCAGACGTACGGCGTGAACGTGCATTCCCTGTTCGTCGAACGCAACGCAGACTACTACGACTTCCCGGCAGATGGCTGGCGATCGGCTGCCGCCCGCATTCCTGAGCTGACCGCGCCCGCCGAAGCGCGTGTGCGTGACGCGTTCGATGACTGGTGGGCTCGGCACAGCAAACGGCTGAGCGAGCTGCCCGACACACACAAGGTCATGGACACCCGAGCCGAGTTGCTGGAGTCTTTCGTCGCAGAACTCGAGCCCCTCGGGACGCTCGACCGCTTCCAGCTCTCCGGCGCGGTCGCCTCCTGGTGGGGCAGCGTCCAATACGACATCCGCACCCTGGCCTTCCACCAGTTCAGTGGAGTCGTCCAGGGTTGGCTGACGACGATCCAGACTGCCTTCGCGGATGACAGCACCGGGGCACTGAACGCCCAGCGTCAGGCAGCCGCCAAACGCAAGGCTCGGGAACACCCGCTGGTCCCGTACGTCCTCTCCGACTACCTCAACGAGCTTGAGGAGGCCGAGAACCTACGGGCCGAACTCGACTCCAAGGTCAAGACCCTCACTACTGCCTCAGAGGACGACTCTGAAGCAGTCGAGGACGTGGACCCTGTCGTGCTGAAACGCCTGCGCGCCCAACTCACCGCGGCCAAGTCCAAAGTCCGCAAACTGGAAGCTGCCTTTGTTGACCAACTCGGCTCGAGCGTCGGCCTAATCCACAGGAACGAGACCGAACCCGACCTAGTCATGCGCATCCTCAAAGCCGATCTCAGCCGCCGCCTTGACGCTCGTCTCACCACCGGCCGCAGAGTATTGATCGACCGGTACAGCAGGTGGGCTGCCAAGTACGCGGTGACGCTACCCGAACTTGAAGCCCAGCGATTCACCGCAGCCGCCCGCGTTAACGAGATGCTGCGGGAGCTCGGCTATGAGTAGTCGGATTGAGGTACCGAACCTGGTGGGGTGGCGAGAGGAACGCTTGGTTGACCTCTGTAAGTTGATTTCACGCGGCACAGCTCCGGTTTACGTAAACGACAGTCAAGTTTTCGCCATTGGGCAAAGATGTGTCCGAGAAACAGGATTCGATGCGAGTGCCGCTCGGCCCCACTCGCACAAGGTGAAGAACGTTTTGAGGGCCGAGCGTGGGGATGTTCTTCTGAACTCGACAGGTACGGGAACTATCGGCCGTAGCTGCATCTTTAATGAAGACCGAGACTATATAGTGGACGGGCATGTCACCGTACTTAGGGCCGACAGGTCGAAAGTGGATCCCCGCTGGATTGAGGCGATGCTGAGATCTCGGTGGGGCCAGCAGTATCTGGAGTCGCACTGCTTCACAGGTTCGACAAATCAGGTCGAGTTGTCACGATCTGACTTGTTGGAAACACGCGTTCCAGTTCCTGACCTTGATGAGCAGCGACGGATTGCAGAGATCCTCGATGCGGTCGATCAGCAGCTATCTGACCGAATTAAGGAGCTGGCCAAACTGGCGCTTTTGCGGGAAGCGCTGGTCAAGGATTCAATCGCAACCGCGATTGTCGCCTCAGCCAGATATCGCGGACTAGGGGAGTTGGCCCAGATTGCCAGTGGAGTTACGCTCGGAAGCGAGCCGGCCGGGGCGAGCTCCGTAGAGCTTCCGTACCTTCGGGTAGCAAACGTACAGGATGGCTATTTCGATACTGGCGAGATGAAGCTGGTACGCGTCTTGCGTTCTCAAGTGGAGCGGTACTCCCTCAGGGCGGGAGACCTCCTGCTCACAGAAGGAGGCGACTGGGACAAGCTTGGGCGCGGAGCCGTTTGGGACGGACATCTTCAACCATGCCTGTACCAGAATCATCTTTTCCGGGTCCGCTGTGACCTGCGGTGGATTCTTCCGGAATATCTGGCACTATATACGTCGTCCGCCCAAGGGAGAGCATACTTCGCCCGCATCGCCAAACAGACTTCAAACCTCGCCACGATCAATTCAACTGAACTCAAAGCTATGCAGGTTCCGGTACCTCCACTCAATGTGCAACATAAACTTGTTGACTCTATTCAGAGCTGTGCCGAACACATCGAGAGATCGAAAAAAATGCTAACAGCGATGCGGTCCCTCAAGCAGGGGTTGGTGGAGGACCTTCTAACTGGGCGGGTGCGTGCTTGAGTCAGGTGGACATGAGGGCCCAAAACGACTTTGCCGTGGCCTATCGGCGGGTGCCGGATTCTCGAGCGAGTCCTTGCGAAGTTGAGTGGCCACGTCGGTGTCCGGGGCTCCAAGAACCTTGAGCTCGGGCGGTTCGTCAGGCTCCCGGACGGGTGAAGCGCGACGAACTCAGACGTTCGCTCTGGAGCTGCCCGACTGGGGGGAATCCGTGGCGTGTTGCGGTCTCCGCAGGCAATGATTGAGGCTGCTGTTGATCGCATACCTGCCGTGAAGCGAGGGGACGCTCGTGTCTGGGCCCGAGTACGTACAGGTTGAGGCGCCGCTGCTCCGGCAGTTGACGCTGATGGGGTGGGAACATCTGCCGGGCCAAGCGGAGGGCGCATTCAAGCCCGAGGATCCGACGGAGTCCGGGCGCGAATCGTTCGCTGAGGTCCTCATGGAGTCGCGGCTACGTAAGGCGCTCAGTGATATCAACCTAGGGCCGGATGGCGCCCCCTGGCTGGACGAGGCGCGGATCAGTCAGGCGCTGGGCGAGCTGACCCGGATCACAGCCAGGGGTCTACTCGAGGCCAATGAGCTGACGACCGAGCTGCTGATCAAGGGCGTCACCGTGCCTGGTCTGCCAGGCTGGGACGGGGGCCGGGACCAGCGCGTCCACTTCATCGACTGGAAGCACTGGCAGCGCAACGAATTCGTAGTTGTGTCCCAGTTCCGGGTCGACGTGCCAGGCACGAGCGGGCTGAAGCACATCGCACCCGACGAGGTACTGCTGGTCAACGGCATCCCCTTGGTCGTCGTGGAGTGCAAGAAGCCCAGTAAAGGTGACGCAATCGCTGCAGCCGTGACGCAGCTGAGGCGGTACGCCGGCCAGGGACGCGGCCGGATCCCCACCGGAAATCCGAAGCTCTTTCATACCGTTCAGCTAACCCTTGCGACCTGTGGGGAGCGGGCCCGCCTGGGCACCTTCACAGCCGAATCTGAGCACTACGTGCCGTGGCGGGACCCGTACCCGCTGACCGACGCAGTCATCGCGGCCAGGCTTGAGTGCGATGAGCGGTCGGTAACTGAGCAGAATCGGCTCACGGCAGTGGTGCTGCACCCTGAGCGGCTGCTGCAGATCATCCACGACTACGTGACGTTCATGACGCTGGACAACGGCATCCGGATCAAGGCTGCGCCGCGCTACCAGCAGTTCCGCGCAGTCGAGAAGACCTTGGAGCGCCTGCTGACGGGTGACACGCGCGAGGAAGACGGTGTTCAGGACCGTCGGGGCGGGATCATCTGGCACACCCAGGGCTCCGGTAAGAGCCTCACCATGACGTTCCTCGTCCGCCGTATGCGGTCGATACCAGAGCTGTCCGGGGTCAAGGTCGTGTTGGTCACGGACCGGACCCAGCTCCAGAAACAGCTGTCCGAGACGCTCCGGCTGACCGGTGAGGAAGTCGAAGAAGCCAAGCGGGTCAAGGACGCCAAGCGGCTCTTGGCGGCCGACGGCCCGGGCATCGTCGCCGTAATGATCCAAAAGCAGCAGGACGTAGCAGCACGGTCCAACAACGGCGAGTTGGTCGAGGCTGCCCCCTCACTCGGGGAACTCAACGACGGCAGCGCGATCGTGGTCCTCATCGACGAGGCACACCGGTCGCACGGCTCCAGGCTGCACATGAACCTTTTGGAGGCGCTGCCCAACTGCGCCCGGATCGGTTTCACGGGAACCCCGATCATCATGGGCAAGCAGAAGAAGACCTCCCAAATCTTCGGCAGCGTCATCGATACCTACCGTCTGGCCGACGCCGAGGCCGACGGCGCGGTAGTGCGGATCTTCTACGAGGGCAACACCGTCAAGGGTGCTGTTAAAGACGGACGTGACCTCGACGAAGTCTTTGAAGACCTATTCGCCGAGCAGAGCGAGGAGGACCGTGAGGCTCTACAGCGCCGGTACGCCACCAAGGGCGACGTGCTCGAATCCGAAGAGCTGATCACGGCCAAGGCCAGGCACTTGCTCCGGCACTACGTTACGACCGTTTTGCCGGGCGGGTTTAAGGCCCAACTGGTTGCGAACAGCCGTGAGGCGACACTGCGCTATCGAACGGCTCTGCTCGCCGCGAGAGACGAGTTGGTTCACCAGGCCGAGACAGTCACGGAACGGTTGCTCGATACTCCGCTGGACCAGCTGACCGCCCGGCAGATCTCGCAAGTCAACGCATACCGGAATCTCAATCTGCTCCGTGCCATGGACTTCGTTCCCATCGTCTCACCGGGCACCGACGACCACGAAGAGCGCTTTGCCGAGTGGACCGCGCAGAAGCCGCAGGAGCGCCGGGTTGACGACTTCACACGGCCGTTCCCAACGGAACTCGGCCCGGACGACCACCCAGTCGCATTCCTGATCGTTAAGTCGATGCTGCTAACTGGCTTCGACGCGCCTATCGAGCAGGTGCTCTACATCGACCGCTCGCTCAAGCAAGCCGAGCTACTGCAGGCGGTGGCCCGGGTCAACCGGCCGGCCAAGGACAAGAAGTGTGGCTATGTTGTCGACTACTTCGGGGTCGCCAACCATCTGACCGAAGCTCTCAAGGCCTACTCCGCCGACGATGTCGATGGAGTCTTCCTCGACCTCCGCGAGGAAGTCGCAAAGCTGGATCCGATGCGTCGTCGCCTCCAAGCGGTCTTTACCGACCACGGTGTCCCCCCTTCCGGGGCAACCCTGGAGGACTGTGTACTTTTGTTGAACGACGGCGCCCTGTTCGACAGGTTCGAGGCCGAGCTGAAGCGGTTCCTCACCACCATCGACGTCATCCTGCCCGAACCGGCGGTGCGCCCCTTTCTCGAAGACGCCACTCTCTACGCGGAGGTCGCGATGCGGGCGAAGCGCAGGTTCCGAGTCGACGGTGGCGACTTCGACCCCAGCGCGTACGGCGCGAAAGTCCGGCAGCTGCTCGACGATCACCTGCTGTCGCTGGGTATCGACCAGAAGCTGCCGCCGGTGTCGCTGACAGCGGACGACTTCGAAGAGAAGGTAGCGGCGCTGCCCGGCGCGCGAACCCGTGCCTCGGAGATGGAGCACGCTGTACGGGACCACATCGAGATAAACCGGGGCAGGGACCCGCACTTCTATAAGCGGCTCAGTCAGCGCCTCGAAGAGATTCTGCGCGACTACGCCGAGAACTGGGAGCAACAAGCCGCGCTCCTGGCCGCCTTGGTTGCCGAATTGCGAACGGACCATACCGCGCCCGATGATCCGCTCAGCTCGGTTGAACGGGCTTTGTACGGCGTATTGTTGGAGGAAACCGCGCAGGACGGAATTGTCGACCCGGAGACCGACCAGAGGTTGTGTGACATCAGTACCGGCGTCTACGTCCTAGCGCAGCAGGTGACTCATCGGCGTGATTTCTGGCGTAGCCCGGTCGACCAAGAGGACTTCCGACACCAAACCGTCCAGTTGCTGATCACCAAGGACGCGGCACCTATCGACAAGGTCGATTCACTGGCCGACCAGCTTGTGGAAGTGATCGGACACCGCCGTACAGAGATTCCGCGTCCTTGATGCCAGGGCTGGCAAGGATGTCAGCGACGGGTGCCAGGATGTGACCGTGAAGAGTTCAGCGG
This sequence comes from Streptomyces sp. SID8352, assembly GCF_009862265.1. Lineage (GTDB taxonomy): Bacteria > Actinomycetota > Actinomycetes > Streptomycetales > Streptomycetaceae > Streptomyces. The sequence goes on from NZ_WWGX01000094.1 coordinate 16,954, forward strand.
CCGTCGAGATCCTGCGCGTCGACGACCTCGACGTACAGGTGCGGGTCAGCGAGCGACGGCGACAGGTCAGGCTGACCGTCGAGCGTGACTCGACCGTCAGCGTCACCGTCCCTCCAGGGACCGGGCAAGCCGAATTGGTCAAGCTGATCAGAAGCCGACGACAATGGCTGTACGGCAAGCTCGCGGAACGCGAGTCGCTAAGCGAGGGCAGACCCCCCCGTGAGTACGTCTCCGGCGAGGGCTTTCTCTACTTGGGGCGCAGCCACCGGCTGCTGGTCGTCGAGACCGGCCCGACCGATGTGCGGTTGCAGCGAGGCCGGCTGGAGATCCGGCAGGACGTGCTCCACGAGGCGTCCACGGCCCTTATCGCCTGGTACACCCGGCGTGGTGTGAGCTGGCTGCCTGGTCGACTCCGACCGTGGGCCCAGCGCATGGACGTGGTTTGCGGTGAACTCCGGGTCCGGCCTCTGGGCTACCGCTGGGGGTCGTGCTCGCTCCACGGCGCCCTCAACATCCATTGGGCGACCATGCAGCTTCCGCCCGATCTGATCGACTACGTGCTCGTGCACGAGCTCGCCCATGTGCATGTGCCCGAACACAGCGGACGATTCTGGCGGACGGTTCAGCGGGCCATGCCTGACTGCAATGCCCGTCGCGACCGTCTGAGACGGCTCGGGCCCGACCTCTGGCTTCCAGAATCGAAGACATGAAGGCAGTGGTAAATGGTCTACGTCATCCTAAGCCCCCATCGATGAAGGCCCTGCTTGCCTGCACCACACATGGGAGATACGGGCTAGCTCCCCGATGGCAACGGCGGTACCGAGGTGAACGGAGATAATTTCGTCACCCTGACGTGAACGTTTCTCATGCCTGCATAGCGTGTCTGTTGGTCTGAGATCCTGGAGACCGATCGAGAGGGGTCGCAGGTATGGAGTGGAAGACGCACGGTGAGCGACAGATCTACACGAACAAGTGGGTGAATCTGTGTCTGGTCGACGTCCAGCAGCCTGACGGGCGCAGGTGGGAGTACCACATTGTTCGGCTACGGCACCTGGCCGTGGCCGCTGTGGTCAACGACCGCCAAGAGGTCCTGATGATGTGGCGGCACCGCTTCATCACGGATTCATGGGCGTGGGAGTTGCCCATGGGCCTGGTCGAGGAGGGCGAGACTCCGGAGGAGGCTGCGGCCCGTGAGGTCCTGGAGGAGACGGGGTGGCAACCTGGCCCCATCAAGCCTCTGATCTACGCCGAGCCGGCCAACGGGATCACCGACTCGCAGCACCACGTCTTCCGGATCGACGGCGCCACCTACGCCGGGCCGCCCACGGAGAAGAACGAGTCCGACCGCATCGAGTGGATTCCCCTCTCAGAGGTGCGGGGCATGATCGACCGCCGGGAGGTCGTGAGTAGCGGCTCGCTCGTCGGCCTGCTGTACCTGCTCATGGATGAAGCGATCCGCTGACTGGCGGGAGGAGTTCCCGTAGCCGCGCCTCGAAGGCCAGGGCTACGGGCTCCTGCCTGTGTGGGGCCAACTGGTCGTAGAACTCCCGGAGATGGCCTGACACTCGCTCGGAGGCCACTGCCGATGCCGGTTCCAGTGCCTGCGTGGCGGTGTCGCACGCCTGGTCGAGCTTGCCTTGATCCAGCTGCGTACGGGCAAGCCAGAACGAGTGAAACGCCCGTCCGCGCTGGTTGGTGCGGGCCTCGCGCCGTAACGCGTCCGCGATCAGGGGTTCGGCGGTGGCGGCTTCGCCCAGTCGGCCGTGGGCGATACCCGTGTCAACGATCAGCTTGGTCTCGTCGAAGTACGACACCCAGGAGGGGCCCGGGTCGCTCACCCGAATCCGCTCGAAGTGGCGGTGCGCCTCCCCGATCGCCTGGTGAGTGGAGTCTCGGTTGCCGAGCGTGGCGTGAGCGAAGGCTTCGCGCATCGACAGCATGGACAGGACCCGTGGGGTGGTGTCGACAGCCGAGCGGGCCTGGTCCTGGGCGGCGGTGACGAAGGCCAGGGAGTCAGCAGGTTTGTCCTGGTAGGTGCCCTGCAAGCTCATGCAGGCAAGGACGTTGGCCATGAACTGGCGGTCGTCGATCTCCTTGGCCAGTTGGAGGGCCTCGGTGAAGTACGCGCGGGCCTGGTTGTACTGGCGGGCGTCGAAGTAGGTCCAGCCCGTGAGACGTGCCAGCTCGGCGGCGATTCCGTACAGACCGTTCTGTATGGACGGAGTCGGTTCTCCTTCAAGAGACCGACGACATGGCGGAGCTGGCCGACGATGGCCGGCCGTAGTGCCTCGCCTCCGTGCTGGTCGTCCCGTCGCCAGTAGTCCTCGATGGAGGAGCGGAAGGCTTCAAGTGTGGCCGTGCTCAGGCTCGTTCGCGTGGCCAGGGCCAGGATGCTGTCCACGTCAGGACCAGGTAGAACGGCGGGAGTCTGCGGCGCGGGCTCCGCCTCCTGGGCTACCTCTCGCTCGGTGACTACAAGGGCTTGAGGTGTCTCCCACACCCGACGGGCGAGCCCCAGCATGTGTCCTGGGATGCGCAAACCGTCCGCGATGCGCTCGATGACGTCCATGTGCTGCAACTGGCGTTGCCCGGCGATGACTTCGCCGACGCGGCTGGGAGTCAGCTCACAGCGTCTGGCGATCATGGATGGGTAGATGCCCGCCTTGGTCTTCACCAGCCGGAAGACTCTGGCGAAGTCCCGCACTCGACATGCGTCGATCATCTCGGGATCGGTGAGCAGCCTGGCTGGCAGTTCCTGCGGTCGGTCTGCGTCGGGCATCGGCAAGCTCCCACACTGCGAGGGCTACGCAACGTCGCTGGTTCTCTACTTGCCGCGATGTTACCCAAGTTGGGTAACCAGCCTGACCTTTTGGCAGGGCTGCCCTGATCGCGATGCTCCTTTCATGGCGAGCAACCAGCAGACCAGACCAGGCATCGGTGAACTGGCGAAGGACAGCGCCCGCGACCGGATCGGTGTCGTCATGGGTGCGCTCGGCGGTCGGGTGCAGATGAGGCCGATCGGCGGCGGCACGGAATGGGATGCCATGCCGGACAACGTCGTGGCGCCGAGTCCACGAGAGGAACTGAGCGCGCGCCTGGCCATCAAGAACGGCAACAGTCGGGACGGGCTGTGATCCGCACTGTCAGCCGGTACGCGGGAGTCCTGTTCGTGATCATGGTCAGCGGCTCGTGCGGCCTGGTGATCGGCATGGGTCTCGCCATGGGCCAGTAGACGGGCCGCCCTGGACGGGTGCCAACTCCCCGGCTCCCCCTTCCCCGTTCGGGGCCGGCCATCCAACCCACGCACCGCCACACACAAGGAGTACTCGTATGACGGCAACGGCGAACGATCTGAAGACCGGTCGCGCGGTGGCTGGTGAGGAAGTGTTCGAGAGCCTCGCCCACTTCGTGGTCGTCCACAACGGGCAGTCACCCGAGCGGGCCGAGCGGATCGCGGACCAGGCGGTCGCCTTCCTCGTCACCGCGGCCACGGCCAACGTCCCCATGGTCCCGTCCGATGACGTGGACCTCGGCCTGCACGCGCTGATCCTGCACACGCGGGAGTACGCGAGGCTGTGCGACCGGTACGCGGGCCGCTTCCTGCACCACAACCCGAAGCCGGGCGGCGGGCCCCGCGACCTACTGATGGTCATCACCGCTGCTCGCGCCATGAAGGCGGCTGGGTTCATGGTCTTCGACGACCTGTGGACCGTGGACGGCACGAACCTCGCGCAGTGCGACTCGGACTGCGGCCGTCCATACGGTCAGGACTATCAGGAGTAGGACACGACAGCAGCGACGCGGCCGGCCTCGACTCGTGGTCGGCCGCGTTCGCTCGGAAGGAGAAAAGACGTTGCCCGGGTCACCCCCTGAACTGCCGATCGTGGTACTCGACGCGCTCATGCCCACGTCCCAGCGCCTGGTCCTCGACCGCCGGGGCTCCACGGTGTGGGAGGTAGAAAGCCATCGAGGCCACTACGCCGTGAAAGTCGGCTACCCGATCGAGGCCACAACCGAATGGGCGGCCCAGCCCTGGACCGCCCTCGCGCCCGCACGTGAAGGGGCCGTTCTGCTGCGCCTCGGCCTGGTTGACCTCGCGTACGGCGAGTGGGAAGGCGGTACCTGGAACTTCCAGCCGTGGCACGAAGGGCCGGACCTGTACCAACTCTGGGAGCCCTGCCGTAGGCCGGACTCGTCCATCGCACCGCACAGCAGCGTGGCGTTGGGCTGCGTCGAGGCGCTGGCCGAACTGCACGCCAAGGGCTGGGCGCACGGTGATGTACAGCCCGCCCACTTCATCATCGGGCCGGAACGAACGCATCTCATCGACCTCGCTCTTGCCCGGGGCGGCCACGTGCCCGAGGGTTACGACTTCCCGTTCCGCGGCTGCCTCGTCCACTACGAGGCACCGGAGATCGCACGCAGCGTGCTCGACACCGGAGAAGCCGAGCCGACACCGGAAGCCGACGTCTACGCGCTCGGCGCTTCCCTGCTGATCTCTGCTACCGGTTGGCGGGCGATGGAGTATCCGGACGACGCTCCCCGCTCGGCGCAGAGAGAGGCCGTGGCGGATGGTCGGCGCCGGCCCGTGAAAGCACCTGGTGAGCTGGGCGAGTTGATCGACGCGATGCTCAGCCATGCCCCAGGGGACCGACCCACCGTCTACGAGGTGGGCAAGACTCTGAGCTGATTCCGAAGCGCCGGTTCGTCGGCGCCGCTCGCACGGCTACGGCCGACAACTCAAAGACCGGACCACCCCTCAGCCTGGACAGCATTCCGGGTGGTCCGGTCGCGGAAGCCCTGATCAGGACCCCGGTGCCGATGGTACCGGGGCGGTTGGCGTGCTCGAACGTGGGTGCGGCTGCAACCCCGGCTTCGCGATGTCGAGTTGGAGAGGGTCCTGAGCTGAGCCAGCGAAAGTCAGCCACGACGGCGGGTGCGCCGACTGAGCACCCGTCACGTGTGTTTCCAGCAACCCCGTGCCGTCCTCAGCCACGCTTCTTCCATCGTCACGGGCCGCACCTCGGTCCGACCTGGACGTTGCTGGTGTGGCCCATCCTCTGGGCTCGGGCTGCGGCTCTGTGGGCCATGCGGCGTCGAGCGGTGGGCGGTTGGTGGCGTGATCACGCTTGGTGGGCGTCGACCTGGTCCTGGTGCTCGGAGTGGTCGGGTTGCTTCCTGGTCTGGTCGTCCGCCTTGGCAGGGCTGCGCGCTGAGCGGGTGGGGCCGCCGGAGCGGTGGCGGAGACAAGGAGCGGCGGCGGCCCCTGGCCGCCAGCGCGCGCGGCCCGCCGTAGGCGGGCCGCCTTGATCCAGTAAAGAAACTCTGAATCCAGTAAAGAAACTCTGAACAGCTCCGCTGCGCTGGGCTCGTGGCCGGTTGCGCGGCCATGCGCTGGCCCCGGCTTCCCATGCGTTCCGCAGCTCTGATGCCATATGAACCCATGTTGAGGCATTCATGGCGGTTCGTTCCGGCTATCGGTGGAATTTATCCACAGGCTGAGGGCCGCATAGTTCTCGCGATGGCGAAGCGACCCTCGCCATCCGGCGTTATGGAGTCGTGACCAAAGCGGCCATCACGTCAACCGCCTCCCCGCTCCCCCTTCTTGATGGAGAGGGTCGCTTTGAGTCAAGTGACCCAGGTCACGGAAGGAGGTGTCACACCGATAGGGGTGCTCGACACCTGTAGCAGATGAATACGGGGTTCCGACCGGACGCGAAGCCAGAGATAGAGGGGTGGCATGGATCACAGAAACGAGGGTCACACCGATGCGGATTTGTCGACCCCTATAGGCGATGCGCGACGGGGCGAGCGGCGCAACATAGCCGACGATCGCCGGTTAGCGAACCCGGGGATTCTCCGGACCATTGATGCTCCTGACCGACGACCGGAAGGACGAGTGGCGTGAGCGTACGAAGGGACGAGTTCCCGCCCGGCGGGATGCGTGGGAATCCGAAGGACGGATTCTGCCCGCCCTGCGGGAGTGCAGCGCCGCACGCCTCCGACGTGTCCGGTCTGGCAGGTAGACCTAGCTCAACAGCCGTGATGACAGCTTGCCGGGCAGTACGGGCAAGCCCTGATCCGGTGGCGGATGGCCGCTGGGCAGGCCTCCGGGTAAGCCCTCGGCGGTTGGGCTGGACGCAGTACGCGACAACGGCACAGCAACGAACGGGTGGCCATGACTGAGGACGAGGCAGCACGTATTACGGCGCGACTCAAGGAGGTGGAAGAGAAGGTGATGCGGCTGGAAGAGATAGCACGTCGGGTCGCCGAGAAGGTTCCCGCTACTTCTTCGGCCCGGTAGTGCCGCCGAGTTGTTGGAAGACCTGCAACAGGCTGTCGAGTCTGGCGTTTATGGCATCCAGCCGTTCAGACAGCTCGACGTATTCGGGTGTGGGCATTCGCCCGCCGCTTGCCGCCTCGGTAGCGCCGGCCTTCGGGTCGGCCTCTGAGGGCAGGGGATCGGCGACGAAGTTGCCCCGGCCCGGCATGGAGTAGACCAGCCCTTCATCGCGCAGTATGCGCAGTGCGGACCGCGCGGTCATGTTCGCGATTTCGTAGGTCGCTTCGAGGTCGCGTGACGAAGGGACCCGTTCGCCCGGCTTGAGGCGCCCAGAGCGGATCTGCCGCCGCAGCTCCTCGGCGACCAGGCGGTACGGCGGAGTGTCGGAGTCCTTGGGCAGCTTCATGGTCCGAGGGTAGCGGGCCTAGCCCACCTCGCGCGGTAAGACCCTGATGCACCTCCATATCACCACAGAGCTAGCTCACCTCAGGTCCGATGTGCGCTAAGCGCTTGACGCACCCAGCCCATGTAGTGCACTGTTGATCACGCCCCGCCACCTGGCGGAGCACCTACCGAAAGGAAGTAACACCCATGGCTCGTATCCGTGTTGGCCTGCTCCCGTCCACGTCGTTCATGGTCGGCAACATGGCGGTTCCGAAGTACTCGGACGCTGAGAAGACCCAGTTCGCGACCGACCGTGAGACCGGGGCGAAGCTGTTCACAGTCACGCTCTTCCTCATGGAGGAGGACCGGGCGGAGGCCATGAAGGTCACTGTTCCGGAGACCGGTCTCCCCAACGGCCTGAAGCCCGGCGTGCCGGTCGTCCCGGTGGAGCTGTTCGCCACCCCGTGGGCGCGGATCTTCAACGGGTCGCTCTCGGACGGCATCGCGTACCGCGCGGACCGTCTTGACCTGGTCGGCGGCTCGGCCCCGGCCGCTGAGACGGCGTGAGCGGCACCGACTTCTTCCGCACCGGCCGCGACACCCGGCTTCACAGTGTCGCGGCGGTGTGGGAGAGCGCGGGCTTTCCACCTGCATCGGCTCTCCGCCATGCGGAGATCTGCCTGACGCTCGCCGGTCACGACGACAGGGTTCGCCTCGTCGCAGCGATGTGGGCGAACCACGGCTTTCCGCCTGCTGACGCGGTGCAGCGCGCAGAAATCTGCCTGATCCTCGCTGCGCCGACACCCGCAACAGGCACCCGGAACCGGAATCGAAAGAAGGAAGCGAAGTGACCTTGAACGACGTGACTGAGGTGATGGGTTACGCCCCCGTTCTGGTCGGGATGGGTCTGGCTGGCATCGCCGTGTGGGCGCTGGTGTGGGTGGTCCGCTACTTGCGGGCCGACGCCATGACTCGGCAGTCCATCCGGCAGGCCGTTCGGGTTCGGCGGACCTGGAAGCGGCTCGCGCAGATGCTGAACCTGTCGGCCACGGACAAGATGCCGACCGCCATGGCATCGCTGGCGAACACGGACGGCAAACCGATCAAGCCGCGCGTCCTGGTACCGGCCCTGAAAGTCACGCATGACGCGTACGGGGTGATCGCGCGGGCGGGCTGCCTGCCGGGCGTCGGCCTAGCGGAGTTCCAGAAGGCTGCCCCTTACCTGGCGGACGCCTGGCGTATGACCCGTGTGTCAGCGCTGCCGGGGGACAGGCCCGGACAGGTCGTGTTGCGCGGGGTGCGCGTGGACCCGCTGATCACGCCGACCATTCACGTGCCCACCGGACGCCCTCCGGAGGAGTACGCGAAGTGGGAGCTGGGGGTGGACGAGTACGGCATGCCCGTCTTCGTGCCCCTCAAGGAAGTGCCCGGAGTGGCGGTCGGCGGGCTGCCGGGCTTCGGGAAGACCTCGTGCGTGAACCGGCTGGTGTGTGACTGGGCGCCCTCGCCGGCCGTTCAGTTCGCCTTCTTCGACGGGAAGGTCTCCCACGCCTACGAGGGCGACTACGCCGACCTCGTGCACCGGGCGTTCGCGTTCTGCGGGGACGACCTGGAGGAAGCAAACAAATTGTTCAAGGAGCTGGTGGAGCTGCGCCGCGCCCGCTCCGCGAGTATCCGCAGCGTGCTGGGCAGGAAGAACATGTGGCACGTCGGCCCCTCGGCTGACTGGCCGCTGGTCGTCATCGTCATCGACGAGGCCCACACCTACTTCCGTGACCACAAGGGATCCGACCCGGTCACGAAGCGGCTGGCCGCGCTCGCGGCGGACAACGCCCGCCTCGTCGAGGACCTGGTGAAGAAGGGACGATCGGTCGGCTTCCTGACCCTGCTGACCACGCAGAAGACCACCGGGGACGCCATCCCCACCTTCATCCGCGATGTCTGCCCGGTCGGCCTGTCCTTCGCCCAAAAGACCGCTGACGCCGCCGTGGCCGCCCTCGGCGACGACATCCGGGAGTGGCCCGACGCGAGCCCGGTCAACCTTCAGGACCCCGCGTACGTGGGTGTCGCGGTCATGTCCCAGCACGGGCGCCCCGGCTTCATCCGCATCCGCACTCCCTACGTCGCCGACGAAGACGCCGCCCGCGTCGCCGCAGAAACCTGCCACCTGGTGCGCCACCCGGCCCAGCTCCTGGAGGACCTGACCGGACGGGACGTCGTGGACCTCACCAAGGACGCCCCCGAGCCCCCCGCCGTGGCGGCCTGACATGCGCCGCGTCATGAGGATCTACGTCCGGCACATGCGCAAGGCGATCACCGCCGGGGACCTCGACCGCGCCGGTCGGATCGGCATCGCCGCGTACCGCGTCGCCAACACCCACGAACGCCGCCCACCTGACCGGTCTCGCCCCGAAGCCCTGACCCGCCCCCACCCAGCTTCCCACCGACACCGCGAAAGGAGGTGAACTCCCCATGAGTGAGGACCGGATCACCCAGCGCACCGTGACCGTGGTCATGGGCATCATCGCCCTCCTGGCGTTCGTCTTCTCCTTCGGCAACGTCTGGGCCCTGGCCCTGCGCCTGGGCGTCCCCGCCCCCATCGCGCCGCTCATCGCCCCCATGGTCGACCTGTCCGTGGTCGGGCTCCTGGTGGCCCTGCGCTACCTCTCCCTGCGCGGCGTCCCACCCGAGCAGATGAAGGCGGCCACCCGGCTGATGCACGTATCCGGCCTACTGACCCTGGCCCTCAACATCGCCGAACCCGTCGTCGCCGGACACTACGGCCGCGCCGCCATCGACGCCGTGGCCCCCCTGCTCCTCCTCGGCTGGGGAGCGGTCGGCCCGCAGCTTCTCCGCTCGTTCCACGCGGCCGCCACCCATGCAGCCGAACCGGCGCCCGCCACCGAGACGGAAGCGGCCCAAGAGCCTGCCCCGGCCCCCGCCGAGCCCGCGCACGTCGCGGCAACTGCCCCGCCCGTCTCGCCGGTACCGACCCCGGCCCCGGTCGCTCCGCTCACTGCTCCGGCCGCGCCTGCGGTCAAGGTCCCCGAACCGCTGCTCACCGAAGCACGGTCCATCGCGGCATCGCACCACGCCGAGCACGGAGAAGCGATCACTCCGGCCCAGCTCAAGATGCGGCTCGGCATCGGCCTGCCCATGGCCACCGCCCTGCACGCCGCCCTGTAGAGCCGCGCTCTCCCCCGCCGGCCTTTCGGCACTTCCCACCCTCGCCCACTTCTGAGCCCGACCTGCCATGCCTGCGGGCAGCAGCCCGAGCGCTGATCGCTGCTGCCCGCAGGTCCCACCCTCATGCCAGAAGGGAGACCCCGCCACCCATGCGCCGCCCCCTCGACCTGCGCCACGTCATCAGCCCCAGCCTGCGGGACCTGATCGAACTGGCCAACACCCACGACTTCGACCGCGTCAACGAACAGGTCCGTGACCTGCACGGCTGCACCAACCCCGTCAACCTCCACGGCTGGACCGTCACCACCGACCAGTTCACCAAGGAAGTGGTCCGCTCCTATCGCTCCGAGGACGAACCCTCCGGGCGTCTCCTCACCACGTGCGGCAACCGGCGCTCCTCCCGCTGCCCCGCTTGCTCACGCGTCTACGCCGCCGACACCTACCACCTCATCAAGGCCGGACTCTCCGGTGGCAAGAGCGTCGCCGAAACCGTCCGGGACCACCCCCGCGCCTTCGTCACCCTCACCGCCCCTTCCTTCGGCCCCGTCCACAACCGCAAGACCGACAGCACGGGCAAACTCCGCCCCTGCGGTTGCGGCTCCCAACACCCCGAGAACGACCCGGTGTTGGGTACCCCGCTCAACCCGGGCTCCTACGACTACACCGGCGCCGTGCTCTGGAACGCCCACGCCGGACAGCTCTGGGCACGCTTCACCACCTACCTGCGCCGCGCCCTGGCCGAACACCTCGGCATGACGCAGAAGGCCCTCAACACCGCCCTCCGCGTCTCCTTCGCCAAGGTCGCCGAGTACCAGAAGCGCGGCCTGGTCCACTTCCACGCGGTGATCCGCTTCGACGGACCCGACGGCCACACCACCCCGCCCCCACTCTGGGCCACCTTCGACGCCCTGAGCGCCGCCGTGGGCCTGGCGATCGAGCGTGCCCGGCTCACCATCGCCTCCGACGCCATCGGCGAACGCGTCATCGCCTGGGGCGGCCGGTACAAGGTCGACCCCATCAAGGCCCTGGGCGACGGCGAACTCACCGACACCCGCGTTGCCGAGTACACAGACGCCAAGGTCGCCGGATACGTCGCCAAGTACGCCACGAAGAACGCCGAAGGGGCGGGCACCGTAGACCGCACTCTGATGTGCCGCCCCTGCTCCGGACGCGGCTACGTGCGCGGCCCGGACGGATTCCACGACCGGTGTGACGACTGCGACGGCACCGGACAGGCCGAACCCATCAAGGCTCTGCCCATCCAGCAGCACGTACGCCAGATGATCCGCACCGCATGGGACCTGGGCCACCTGCCGGAGTTCGCCGACCTCAAGCTCTGGAAGTGGGCTCACATGCTCGGCTTCCGCGGCCACTTCTCCACCAAGTCCCGGGCCTACTCCACCACCCTCGGCGCTCTCCGCGACGTACGCCGAGCCTGGCGACTGGCCCAGGCCGAAGCCGCCCGCGCCCGCGCTGGCCTCCCCGCCACCGACGAGAACACCACCCTCGTCACCTCCTCTTCGTGGACCTACCTCAGCACCGGCTACCGCCCTGGCGAGGAACTCCTCGCGGCCCAGGTCCGCCACGACATAGCTCACACCGCACGCCTCAAGCACGAAGGGCTGGTGCCTGCATGACGACCGCCGTGCTCACCGTGGACCAGGTCGCCGAGCGTCTCGGCATCAGCCGGTGGAAGGTCCACGACCTGATCCGCTCGCGTGAACTCGCCTCCTTCAAGATCGGCCGCTGCCGCCGTATCAGCGAATCCGCCGTGCATACCTACATATCCCTCCAGACCGAACAGGAAGCTGCCTGATGGCCGCCAAACCGAAGAAGAACCCGAACAACGAGGGCACCATCTACGAGCGCAAGGACGGCCGTTGGGAGGGCAGCGCGTACATCCTGACCACGGACGGCACGTACAAGCGGCGCAGCGTCTACGGCAAGACCTGGGACGAGGCGCACGAGAAGCTGACCAAGCTCAAGGCGGACTCCCTCAACGGCCTGCCGGTCGCCACCAGCAAGATGACCATCGCCGAGTACCTGACGTACTGGCTGACGAACGTCGTCAAGGGCAGGGTCCGCAGGACGACCTACGTCAACTACGAGTCCCTCGTCCGCAACTACATCACCCCGGAGTTCGGCAAGAAGAAGCTGGTCCGGCTCACCGCTCGCGACATCCGCGCCTTCCTCGCGAAGACGGCGGTCACCTGCCAGTGCTGCGCACAGGGCAAGGACAAGAAGCGGCCGGAGCACAAGCGGCGTTGCTGCGCCCTTCGGAAGTGCTGCAAGAAGCTCCCCTCTGACCGGACCGTGCGCTTCCTGCTGGTGATCCTGCGTGCTGCTCTACAGCACGCCGTACGTGAGGACGAGTTGCCGCGCAACGTGGCCCGGAACGTGGAGCTGAGCATGGGAACGAAGCGCGAGATCGAACCGCTCACCGCCAAGGAGGGGCGTCAGCTCCTGGCGGCGGCGCGGGACAACCGGCTGTGGGCCGCGTACGAACTGGCGGTCCGCATCGGCCTCCGGCGCGGTGAGCTGCTGGGCCTGCGCTGGTCGGACGTTGACCTTCACGAAGGCGTGCTCACTGTTCGGCAAGCCCTACAGCGCGTCGGCGGTGAGCTGCTGATCGTCGCGCCGAAGACGCAGCGCTCCGCCCGTCGTGTGGCCCTACCCGCCGAGTGCGTGACGGCGCTCCGTGCCCAGCGCGCGCAGCAGATCGCCGACCGGAAAGCGGCTGGTGCCAACTGGAAGGGGACGGGTCAGGGCCTCGTCTTCACCACCAAGAACGGGACCCCCATCGAGCCGCGCAACCTGAACCGCTCCTTCGAGGTGCTCTGCGCCCGCGCCGGCGTCCGCAAGGTCCGCTTTCATGACCTGCGCCATACCTGCGCCTCGCTCCTCCACGAACAGGGCGCCGACGCCCGCATGATCATGGAAGTCCTCGGCCACAGCTCGATCCGAGTGACCATGGACATCTACACCTTCGTTCGACTCGACTCCCAGCGCTCTGCCTTCGACCGCGTCGGCGACGCGCTGAGGGGTGACGGCAACGATCCGGACGACGATGACGGCGCAGCCGGTGTCTCGGTAGCCGTCTGATCGGCCCCGAATCCGGTTGCCGTCAAACACTGCCGTCAAGGCATAAAGCAGGGGCCCTGTGGATCACTCCACAGGGCCCCTGGCCTGCTGTGCACTCGGCAGGATTCGAACCTGCAACCTTCTGATCCGTAGGCGCGCTACTCCCGGAAGGGCGGCCCGCCGACCAGCCATTCAGCGCCGCCGACCTACCGCGATGCGCCCGGATCGGTCCGTGAGTGTGCGCCGTTGTACGTGGCTGTTGATGTCAGGCGTTGATGTCAAACAGCCTGCCCTTATCGATGGTCAAAGCACCTTTGGCGGTGTGTCAGCCCTTTTGGTGCGGCACTTCAACAAGCCTGCCCACGTGGTCGCGCTGCTCGTCGTAGGGGCCAACGGGCAATAGATCATGTGGCAACGCCATCTCACCCGCCGGACGTTGGGCTAGCCAGCCCGAGAGCCTGTGAGATGGCGCCTCAGTACGCACGTGCTTGAATCCCAACCGCTCGTAGTAGGCGTGCAGCCCCGTGTTCGTGCGCCACGTGTCGATGCGCACCCAGGTTCGACCCTCAAGCGCAGCAAGGCGGGACATCCAGTCGATGACCCGTGTACCGAGGTGCCGGCCGGACGCTTCGCGCGCGACCATCAGCTTGTACAAGTACAGCGCTGACTCTGGGCGATCGGTGTCCGTCCAGAAGTCCCGGTCAACGGGTCCACGACTCACGGTCGCAAGCACCGTGTCCTGCTCGTTCACGACGACCCATGCCCGCCCCTCATCTATGCTGGCGCGCCATTTGGCGATGGCTCGTTCGCCCGTCTCCGGGTCGCTCCACTGGTCCGTGCCCTTGGTGCGCAACCACCCTTCCGCCTCCGTTCGCAGGGCCGTAAGAGCGGGTACGTCCTCCGCCGCTGCGGGGCGGAGGTACTCAGTCCGTGCTGACTTCATAGAGGATCTTGTGCCTGTCTCCGGGGAGGATGGTGACCATGCAGCGGAGGGGCTGGCCGTCCGCGTCATAGCCCGTTCGGGTGTGCTCTGCGACTGGTGTTGCGGCAGGTAGACCAAGCAACTCAGCCTCCTGTCGAGTCGGCATGCGCACTGAGATTTCGTCCACGTACTTGGCTTGCACGAGTCCGACGGACGCCAGAATGCCGCCGGGCGCTGAGACGTCCCGGGGCTCCATCAAAGGCGTCCCGCTCACAAGCTCTTGAGGAAAGTACGAGTCAGCGAGGGCGTAGGGCCGGTTGTCTATGTACCGGATGCGCTTCCGAGCCACGGCCAAACCGTCTGCGGGGAGTTCGAGACACTCGCGCACGTGGGCAGGTGGCTCCACGATCGACACCGTGATGTCTTGGCGTGGGGCGTTGCCGTTCTCCGCAATCACACTCGCCCACTGGTCGCCGGCGGTTCGCCCTTCAACCGCAGTGGCATGGCGACTTCGGCTTTCCAGCGTCGTCCAGTTCCACACGACGGGCGGGTAGTCCTCACGGACGTACTTCCCCTGTCCCTGCCCGGTGACGACCAGCCCCTCCTCAACCAAGAGGCGCACGCCGGCGCGGATGGTCTCGCGGCTGTAGCCGTACTGACTCATCATCTTCGATTCGCTGGGGAGTGCCTCGCCCCCACTCAGCGCCCCGGACAGGATCTGTTCCCGCAGGTCATAGGCGACTTCCTGAGACTTCGTCATACCGCGTCGCACTGACAAGACTTCCCCTCTGCTCCGACTCCTCCGTACAAGTTAGACCAGGGGGCTTGACTCTCCAAGTCAGACTCATGCAATCTTTTGCCACGGCACTCCTCCAGACAAGTCGGACGGGGTGTCACGTACGGCACTGCCGTACAGGTGTGCCCGGAGGAAAGCCCGCAGGGGTGAGTACGAAGGAAGCACTCGTTACTTGAGAACTCAACAGCGTGCCGGGGAGGCCGTCCCTCCCCTGCCAGCAAGAGGACGGATGCGTACGGGTGCAACCCGCACGCGACTGCACGACCAGCCTCCGCAGCGCTTCGCTGCGGCCGGTTGCCTCCGCTGCACGTCTCGCACGTGCAGCGCTGAGGGGAGCCGGATGTTCCGACTTCAACGGCGCGCGGCCCCGGGTGGCTAGACCCGGGACCGCTGTCGGGCCGTTCCTTCGTGAGAGGAACCAAGACCCATGAAGCACATCGGTGCTGCTCAGGTGGTTGTTACCGCCGACGTTTTCGACCGTGAGCCAACGCTCGCGGAGCTGGACGTGATCGAGTTGGAGTCCCCCGTCATCCTGGCGGAGGTCGAGTTGCTCAACGCGCAGATCAAAACCCTCGACCGCCCCGCGAACGAGGTGGACACCCGCCGGATCCGCCGGGCCCGTAACCGGGTGCTCGCCGCGCGGCGGGACCTGGTCAACCGCATGGCCGGCGTGATGCTGCCGGGTGGTGCGGCGTGAGCACGATGACCGCGCAGATGTCGAGTGACGGCGGGCCGTGGCGTCTGTACGTCGTCCTGTACGGGGAGACCGAGTGGCCCACGTTCCGGTGGGAGCTCCCGGGGCCGGTGCCGACCGGTGCGGAGCGCCGCGCGGTGCTCGACCTGCTCGGCTACGAGGTGGCGCCCGGTGCGGCGTGGTCGTGGTCGGAGGACAGCCGCGACCCCGACGACGACGCGACGGCGACGATCCTGATCGCCGCCGTCGGCGTCCGCCCCATCTCCGAGGGGCGGTGACCGCGTGAACGCCAAGACCGTTCTTCCCGCCGTCGCGATGACGGCGGTGTCCATGGTGCTGACCCTGGCCGTGGTTGTGATGTGGCTGGGCACGGCGATGCCGTGGCCCGTCGCGCTGGTCGTCGGTCTGGGCATCGACGGCGGATGGCTCGCCACGCTCGCCTATGAGCGCCGGTTGGCCGCGCAGGGCGATCACAGCCACGGCGTGACCGCCGTCGGTTGGAGCTTCGGCCTGATCGCGACCGGCGTCCTGGTCGCCCACGCCCTCACCGCCGAAGAGTCCACCGGGGCGTGGCTAGCCGTCGCGTGGCTCCCGGTCGCGGCCAAGGCCCTGTGGCTCGTACACGGACTGTGGGAGCGCACCGCACTCACCCCCAGCGCCCTCGGGGCGATCCGGGGAATCCTGCAAGAGGCCCGCGACGAGGCGGCCGTGGCCCGTGCCCGACTGCGGGCGGACGCGACCACCGAGGAGACGCGGCTGACGGCCGTGACGGCGGCCGGCGCGCGCGTCGCCCGCGTCCAGGCCAGGACCGCCGCCACCCTCGCCGGGGCGTGGTCGACGCTGGAATCGGCGCGGCAGGGCGAGGACACCGGCAGGGCGCTGACCAGCGTGACGACCCCCGTCACACCCGGCGTCACAGCCCGCTGGGAACTGCCCGTCTGGGGCCCCAGCGACCCCGTCACCACCGCCCTGGACAGCGCCCCGGCCCTCACCGACGACGCCCTCGACACACTCGTCGACCAGATCCGTCACAGCCGCACACCCCCGCTGTCCTACCGGGAGATGGCCACCCGCTTCCGCACCGCCGGCCACTCCGCCTCCGAAGTCCGCCTCCGCGCCGCCTGGAAGCGAGTGGCCGAACGCCCCGCGACGGAGGCCACCCCATGACCGTCATCGGTCGCCGTCTGCGGCATGACCGCACGGATGCCCCCGTCTCCTCGTTCTCGCCCGGGAGTGCCTGACATGGGTAACGCCGACATCCGTCGTCTGGACCGGGAGATCCTGGCCACGACGAAGAAGCTGGAAGCCGTCCGCAGGGGCGAGTGGTGGCCGCTGAACGGCAGCGAGCGCCGGGCCATGGCCCGCGCCCTGGCCGGCGGTTCCTACCAGATCGCCCGGGGCCGCAGCGCCGGCCGCGCCGAACGCCGCATGGACACCACCACGGAAGCCATCGAACTGCGGCTCACCGCCGAACTCACCGCCCTCCAGAGCGAGCGGCAGCGGCTCATGAACGAGACCGCGAAGACCAAGGCCGCCAAGAAGGCGTCCGGCTGGTTCTGACCAGCCTGATTCTGCGCCGAGGTGGCCGGGACTTTCCACGGACACGGCCACCTCGGCTCCCTCAACTCCCGCCCTCTTCATTGCGAGGGGCAGTCAGGAGCACTTCAGCATGCCCGAGAACGTGGTTCCCCTCCACAAGGACACCGCGCTTCCGGCCGCACCGGCCGAAGCCGTCACCACCCTGACCATCGTCCCCGACCCCGCACCAACCGCCCCCGTTCCGCTCTGGGTGCGCTCCGGGCGGGCGGTGAAGACCGCCGCCACGCACGAACGGACCCGCGCCGGGGCACGGGCCGCAATCCGGCACAGCCTCTACACGCTCAACGGGGGCCGGATCGTGGCCCGCCGGGCATGGGACGGCCGTACCGGCTCCCGGTACGAACGCATGATCCGGGCGGCGGAGGCCGCGGGGAATCTGGAGGCGGCGCAGGAGTGGGAGGAGCGGTTGCAGCGCTTCCGTGCCGCCCGTCACCACCGCCGTATGGACCTCCTCCACTCCCCCGTGGAAGCCGCCAGGGGTGCGGCTGTAGGCGCCGGGATGAGCGCCGGGGTCCTGGTCGCCCTCGGCGTCGTCATGGCCCTGAACACCGGCCGCGTCGGGGACGTGGTCACGCCTTTGTCGGCGACGGTCGAGTTCATCGCCCTGCTCATCACCATCGTCACCGTCGTCTGGGGCCCCCTCGTCACGATCGGCCCGTTCCTGGCCCTCCTCGCCCTCTGGTCGGTCGGCCGCAAGCAGCACGCCGCCCCCACCTGGGCCCTCCCCGCGAAGGTGCGTAACAGCGAGGGGGAGCCGATCACGCCGTCGATCGTGGTCAAGGCGCTGCGGGATCTGGGCCTGACGCCGCTGAAGAACGCCATCAAGGCGATGGGCGACGCCGGGGCGTCCATGCTGTCGCCGATCACCATTGCCGGATGCGGCGTGGAAGTCGACGTGACCCTTCCCTCGGGGGTGGCCACGGACGAGGTGCAAAAGCGGCGCAAGAAGCTTGCGGAGAACCTCAACCGGCATGAGCACGAGGTGTTCATCACCATCCCGGAAGCCGCCCGCACCGTGCGGCTCTGGATCGCGGACTCCGGGGCTCTGGACGAGCCGATCGGCCCGTCCCCGCTGGTCACCGATGACACGGTCATCGCGAACTACCGGACCGGACGGGCCCCGTGGGGACAGGATCTGCGCGGGGACGCCGCCACGCTGAGCCTGTATCAGCGCCACCTCCTGATCACCGGACTGTCGAACCAGGGCAAGACCGCCGCTCTGCGCTCGCTCGCGTTGTGGGCGTCGCTGGACCGGCGGGTTGAGTTCCGGATCGCCGACCTCAAGGGCGCCGGCGACTGGGCCATGTTCGACGGGCTGGCCACCGTGCTCATCCAGGGCCCGACCGATGAGCACGTGATCGAGGCGACCGAGATGGTTGAGGGCCTTGTCGAGGAGATGAACCGCCGTATCGCGCAGCGGCAGTCCGACCCGGCCATGGTGTTCGAACCGCTGATCGGCATCGTGGACGAAGCGCAGGTGGCGTTCATGTGCCCGGCCGTGGACGACGAGAAGCGCCCCTACGGCGGCGCCAAAGCCATCTCCCGGTACTTCATGGCGGTGCGCAAGGTCCACAACCAGGGGCGTGTGGTCGACGTGCTCATGTACGAGGGGACGCAGGACCCCACCGACCAGAACCTTCCCAAGCTCGTCCGGGAGGGAGCCCACACCCGGGCCTCCCTCGCGCTGGGCACCGAGGCGCAGTCCGTCATGGCACTCGGCGAGAAGGCCGTCAACGGCGGCGCCGCCCCGCACCTGCTCCGCCAGGGACTCGACAAGGGAACCCTCGTCGTCGCCTCCGACGGCATCGAGATCCCCAAGGGCCAGTCGTCCATCACCGTGCGCACCCACTTCATCGGCGACGACGACGCCAAGGCCATCACCGACCGCGCCAAGGCCCTGCGCAACGGCGTCACCACCCTCCACACCGTCAAGCGCGACGAGCCGCGTGACCCGCTCGCCGACATCCTCACCGTCCTCGGCGACGAGAAGCGGGTGTTCACCCAGGACGTCATCAAGCGGCTCGCGCTGCTCAGCGAGGACACCTACGGCCGCTGGTCGTTCGGCGACCTCACCCGCGTCCTGGACGCGGCCGGCATCGAGCCGAAGAAGTCCCACGGCCGCATGGTCGTCCGCGCCGAAGACGTCACCCGCGCCCTCACCGAACGCGACACCGACGGTTCCGCTTCCACCTCCCAGTAGCGGGGAGGCGCACCCCCTCCGGCCGGGGAGGCGGGGAGAACTCCCCAACCGCCTCCCCACGCCGCCTCCCCCGCGTTGATCAGCGAAAACACCCGATCGGGGAGGCGGGGAGGCGTGCAGGTCAGCACCCCCGAAACCCCCCGCACAGCGCCTCCGGCAGGGGGTGTCCCTGCCTCCCCCGACAGCACCGGAAGGGATTCCGTATGCACTCCGACCCGCGCCCCGGCCCGCCCGGAATCATCGCGCCCCACGTGCCCGCCGACGCCTACCACCGCGCCGCCCGCACCGGCACCCCCGTGGTCGTCGTCGTCCACACCACCGACCCCGCCGGCCGCCCCCTCGGCCACTACCTCTACCCCATCGCCCTCGCCACCGCCGGCGCCATCGGCGTCACCGCCACCGTCGCCGCCCTCCTCGCCCTCCTCGACTTCGCCGTCCACACCGCCCTCAGCATCGCCGCCGCCACCGGCCCCATCACCATCGGCGGCATCAACCTCAAACTCCACCCCAAAAAGACCCCCTGACAACGCAAGAGCGGCCCCCGTCTCGCCAAAGTCCGGGGCCGCCCTGCCCAACCAGTCCGCAACAGACCGTTGGAGGTCCCCAGCATGACCCAACACACCCTGTTAGAGCGAGTCCTCCCGTCCGCTGTGCCTGCACCCGTGCTGGGAGCTCCGGGTGGAGGGATGCGGTTCTACCTCACCACCCACAAGCGCCATTGGCTGCGGCTGACTGACGTGCCGCTGTTCCTGAAGTCCGAACACTTCGACCGCGCCGTCAAGTGGGACGTGGCGCGCGGCCCGTACGCCATCGACTCCGGCGGGTTCATGGAGCTGAAGAACAAGGGCACCTGGACCCGCACCCCACGCCAATACGTCGACTCGCTGCGCCGCATCTGGGAGCACGTCGGCCCCTACGACTGGGCCGCCCAACAGGACTGGATGTGCGAAGAAGCCATCATCCACGGCGGCACCTTCAGCGGACAGCACTTCACCGGCACCCACCTGAGCATCGCCGAACACCAGCGCCGCACCGTCGCCAACTTCCTCGAACTGCGCTCCATCGCCCCCGACCTGCGCATCGCTCCCGTCCTGCAAGGCCGCAGCATCCCGGAGTACGAGCAGTGCGTGGAACTGTTCGAGAACGCCGGAGTCGACCTGCGGCGTGAGCCGGTGGTCGGACTGGGCTCGGTATGCCGGTTGCAGTCCACACGCGAAGGCGCCGCCATCGTCACCGCCATGGCCGCCCACGGCTTCAACCTGCACGGCTTCGGCTTCAAAACCCTCGGCCTGGAACGCGTCGGCCACCTGCTCGCCTCCGCCGACTCCGCCGCCTGGAGCTCCCACGCCCGCTACCGTCCACCGCTGCCCGGCCACACCCACAAGAACTGCGCCAACTGCATCGACTACGCCCTCAAGTGGCGCGAGCGCGTCATCCACTCGATCCCCACCCATCGGCAGACGCTGTCCACCGACAGGAGCGCGGCATGAACCAGTCCACCAACATCACCCGGCGTGCCTCCGCCCGACGGCCCCGCTTGCTGGACCTGTTCTGCTGCGCCGGCGGCGCAGCCGTGGGCTACGCCCGCGCCGGATTCCAGGTCGACGGATGCGACATCGCCGACCGACGGAACTACCCCGTCCACCGCCACCAGGGTGACGCGCTCGTCTACCTCGCACGGAACAAGACGGGGGTGGCCGCATGAGCGACCTGCCTTCCATCGATCTCCCCGGTCTGGGCCTGCTTGCCCACGCCATGGCCGCCGCCGAACGCGGCTGGCCCGTCTTCCCCCTACGCCCCGGCGACAAGCGGCCCGCCGGCCACGCCGAGCGAAGGTGCCCCGGCACCGGCCGGTGCACGGACGGGCACCGCACCCCGGAGCAGCGGGCCACCACCGACCCCGACCTCCTTGTCGCCGCGTGGACCCACGCCCCCTACAACATCGGCATCGCCACCGGCCCCTCCGGGCTGCTCGTGGTCGACCTGGACACGCTCAAGGACAACGACGAGAAAGGAACACCTGACGGCGTCACCTCCTTTGAGGCGCTCTGCGAGCGCGCCGGGCACGCCGTCCCCCTCACCCACCGGGTCCGGACCGCACGCGGCGGCATGCACCTGTACTTCACCCAGCCCGACGGCGCCCGCCTCCCGAACAGCGCCGGACGGCTCGGCAGGCACATCGACACCCGCGGCTGGGGCGGCTACGTCGTCGCCCCCGGCTCCCGCACCCCGCACGGCTCATACGAGATCCTCGACGGCCGTCCGCCCGTCCCGCTGCCCGACTGGCTCCACACCGCCCTCACCACCCCCACCACACCCGCCCGCACCTCGGCTCCGGCCGTGCTCACCGGCAAGGGGACCCGCGCCGCCGAAGTGGCGCTGGAGCGCGAGACCGCCACGGTCGCGGCAAGCCCGGAGGGCGGCAGGAACGCCCAGCTCCTGGCGTCCACCCGGGCAGTGGGGCGGTTCGTCGCATGGGGCGACATCCCCCGGCACGTGGCCGAACAGGCTTTTCAAGGGGCGGGGGAGGCGGCCGGACTCACCACGGCTGAGTGCCGCGCCACGATCCGCAGCGCACTGGACTGGTCCATCCGCACCGCCCGCCCCCGGCCCGCCGCCGCATGACCAGCCCAGAAACCTCCCCCTTGAAAAGCCCCCTCCACGCCCCGTACCAGCACCCGGCCGCCGTACCGGCCCCGCCACCGCCCGCCCCGGGCGCCGCAAAGAACGCCGCCGAAGGCGCCCCTTCCAGCCCTGACCCCCACCCGACCGACCACCGTCGCCCCGCCCCGGCACCCGCACGGAGGAACACCCGCATGCCCGAGCCCACCGACGGCGCCGCACTCCTCAACGACGTCGAAGCCTTCCACCGCCGCTTCAACGTCTTCCCCACCGAAGCCGCCTACGTCGCCGTCGCCTTGTGGGACGCCCACGCCCACCTGCTCGACTGCTTCGACTCCACCCCGCGTCTCGCCTTCCTGTCCCCGGAACCGGGATCGGGGAAGTCGCGCGCGCTGGAGATCGTGGAGACCCTCGTACCGCGTCCCATGGTCGCGGTGAACGCGTCCGCCGCCGCCCTGTTCCGGTCCGTGTCCGGGCCCGACGGACGACCCACGATCCTGTTCGACGAGATTGACACGATCTTCGGCCCGAAGGCGGGGGACAACGAGGAACTTCGCGGGTTCATCAACGCTGGTCACCGCCGCAAGGGCGTCACCTACCGGTGCGTGGGCGACAGCCAGACCGTGACCTCGTTCCCCTCGTTCACAGCCCTCGCCGTGGCCGGACTCGGCTCCCTCCCGGACACGATCCTCACCCGCTCCGTGATCATCCGCATGCGCCGGCGTGCCCGTAACGAGCACGTCGAACCCTTCCGCGCCGGCCAGCACGAGCCGGAAGGGAACGCCCTGCGCGACCGCCTAGCGGCATGGGCCGAACACGCCCGTGGGTTCGTCATGGGAGCGTGGCCCGAGATGCCCGAGGGCGTCACCGACCGCCCTGCGGACGTGTGGGAACCCCTGCTCGCCGTCGCCGACGCCGTCGGGGGCGAATGGCCCGACCGGGCGCGAAAGGCGTGCGTGGCCCTGGTCAAGGCATCGCAGGCCAATGACAAGGGCAGTCTCGGAATCCGGCTGCTCACCGACCTGCGCGACCACGTGATGATCGGTATCGACCGCCTTCCCACCGTCGCCATCCTGGACCGACTGAACGCCCTGGACGACGCCCCATGGGCCGACCTGGGCGGCCGGCCGCTCGACAACCGGCGCCTGTCCAAGATGCTCGGCGAGTACATGACGGCGGACAACGAGCCGATCACCTCCCGCAACATCCGAACCAGCGGCGGCATCCTCAAAGGCTTCTACGCCGACGACCTCACCGACGCATGGGCCCGCTACTGCCCGCCCCCGCCCCGCCCGTGAGAAGCGCTACATCCGCTACAGCCGCTACGCCCCAGGTCACAGGCCCTGAACCTGTAGCGGCAATCCCCCGATGTAGCGGCTACGGCCCCGTACCCACCAGACGCCGTAGCCGCTACATCGCCGCCATCCGCTACACAAAACACCCCCTCTGACCTGCGGTGTAGCGGATGTAGCGGATGTAGCGGACCCCTGAGAGGCCCCCGAAGGACCGTCCCGGAGGAGTCACCGCGTGAGCACCGCCATGCCCCCGAGCCACCAGGCGCTCAAGGTCCCCGAGGTCATGTCCGCCCTGCGACTCAGCCGCAGCAAGGTCTACGACCTCATTCGCTCGAAACAGCTCGAAAGCTTCACGTCCGGCCGCGCTCGCCGCGTCCCGGTCGACGCCGTACGCCAGTACATGCGGAACCGCATTGAGGAGACCGACTGATGGCCCAGCGCGCCAACGGCGAAGGAACGATCACGAAGCGTGCGGACGGCCGGTATCACGCCGCCGCATACGTGTACCGCCCCGACGGGACCCGCACCCGAAAGTTCGTCTACGGCAAGACCCGCAAGGAAGTAGCCGAGAAACTCACGGAGTTGCTGGAGAAGACTCGTCAGGGCATCCCGGCCGCAGAGTCCACGATGGCGTTCGGCGACTACCTCACCTACTGGCTCGCCACGATCGCGCCGCAGCGACTCAAGCCGTCCACGCTCAACAGCTACGAGGGTCTGACCCGCCTGTACATCCGCCCCGCCCTCGGTAAGAAGCGCCTGAACCGGCTGTCGCCGGCGGACGTGCGCCGGTTCCTGGCGGAGTTCAAGGACTCGTGCCTGTGCTGCCTCCGGGGTGCGGACGCCGAGCGCCCGAAGGAGAAGCGCTCGTGCTGCGCCGTAGGCCGCTGCTGCAAGCGTCGCCCGTCGGCCCGAACCGTCCAGTACATCCACGCCGTCCTTCGATCCTCGCTTCAACAGGCGATCCGGGAAGAGCTGATCGCCCGGAACGTCGCGCGGATCGTGGAGACCCCCACCGTCACCCGCAAGGAGGTGCGTCCCCTGGACGTCGCCGAGGCTCGCCTCATGCTCAAGACCGCCCGCTCCCACCGCCTGTACGCCCTGTGGCTGTTGCTCGTGTCGACGGGCCTGCGGAGGGGCGAGGCGCTCGCCCTCACGTGGGCGGACGTCGACCTCACGAACGGTCAGCTCCGTGTCCGCCGGAACGTGCAGCGCATCCGGCGTGAGCTGATCTTCGGCAGTCCCAAGACCATGCGCTCCATTCGTACGGTGTCCCTCCCGAAGCACTGCATGCGCGCGCTCGCGCAGCACCGAGCACAGCAAGAGCGGGAACGCATGGTCGCGGGAAAGAAGTGGCAGCCTGCCCCGGGGCACCCGGACGGGCTGATCTTCACGACGACGACCGGGCGCGTCACGGACCCCCGCAGCCTGAACCGGATGCTCACCATCCTGTGCCGGGACGCCGGCGTACGGCGCGTGCGCGTGCACGACCTCCGACACACGTGCGCCTCACTCCTGCTCGCGCAGGGCGTTGACGCTCGCACGATCATGGAGACCCTCGGGCACAGCACGATCACGATGACGCTCGACACCTACGCGCACGTGATGAGCACGACGCTCAAGGCCGCCGCCGATCGGATGGATGACGCCCTCGGTCTGGACGAGTCGGAAGAGGAATCCAGCGGCGAGCAGGGGCCGGACACCGACGAGTGATCGGCACTTCCGGCCGCGTTGATGTCAGCCGTTGATGTCAAAGGCCCCCCGGAATGATCCCGGGGGGCCTTTGACCAGTGTGCACTCGGCAGGATTCGAACCTGCAACCTTCTGATCCGTAGTCAGATGCTCTATCCGTTAAGCTACGAGTGCTTGTGTTATTCGGTTTTCCCGCCGCCTCCCGGCCCTTTCGGCCCGTTCCGGCGACAGGAAGAACATTACATGACTGCCGCCGTCATGTGAAATCCAT
Source organism: Streptomyces sp. SID8352 (assembly GCF_009862265.1). Taxonomy (GTDB): domain Bacteria; phylum Actinomycetota; class Actinomycetes; order Streptomycetales; family Streptomycetaceae; genus Streptomyces. The sequence continues at coordinate 41,976 of NZ_WWGX01000094.1, forward strand.
TGGCCACACCCCTTGTGACCTGCGAAAACGCCCTGTGCGAGGGGAACGACGAAGCCCCGGCCGGGGCCGGGGCTTCGGTGGTGCGGAGGCGGAGGGATTTGAACCCTCGATGGGGGGTAAACCCCAAACCGCATTAGCAGTGCGGCGCCATAGACCGGACTAGGCGACGCCTCCTCACACGCACCCCCGCGTGCGAGCGCGAGCGGTGTGTGCAGATGATGTCACAGACGAGCGCCGTGTCACCAATCGGCCCCCACGGTACTAGGCAGGCGGCCCGCAGGGCAAAGCCCTTCGCGCGCGGCACCGCAACGTCCCGGGGGCCGGCGCGTTAGGCAGGGCATGAAGCAGGTCACCCGCATCCTCGGTGCCGCCGCCGCGTCCGCCGCCGGCCTCGCCGCGCTGTGCGCCGCACCCCCGGCCGCCGCCGCACCCCCGGCCGCCGCCGCACCCCCGGCCACCACCGCACCCCCGGCCGCCGTAGCGCCCCCCGACGGCCGTCCCGCCGCGCTCACCACCCCCGCGGCACCGGCCGCATCCGCCGTCCTCACCACACCCGCCCGCGTCCCCGCCCGCGCGGGCGACCGGCTCACCGTCACCGTCCGGCACGCCGGTGCCGGGGCCGACGGGACGTACGTGCTGTTCTGCCACCCCGCCCGGGGGACCCACCCGGACCCGGCGGGGGCCTGCGACGCGCTGGACCGGGGCACCCGGTGGGGGCGGGACGCCTTCGCCCCGGTCCCGGAGGGCGCCATGTGCACCATGCAGTACGGCGGACCGGCCACCGCGCGGGTCACCGGGACCTGGGCCGGGCGGCCCGTCGACGCGGTCTTCCGACGCGGCGACGGCTGCGAGATCGAGCGCTGGGACCGGATGGTGCCGCTGCTGCCCCAACCCGGCTCACCCGTACGGCCGTAGTGGGATCCGGTCACACGTTCTACGTCATCTCCTCGTGCGACCTCCCTCTCATCGCGCACCGCCTCCCGACCCTCAGCGCTTAGACTCCCTCGCGTGACAGGCCGGGGGCCCCTTGGCAAGATGGCCGGGCGGTCGGCCGGCGCGGTAACAGGAGGGAAGCGTCTCGTGAGCAGCAGGCCATCCCGAGGCGCTGCTCGCCTCGCAGCCATACTGGACGCTCTGCCGGACGCGTTGGTCCTGGTCAACGCGAACGGCACCGTCGTCAACGCCAACAGCATCGCGCTGGAGGCGTTCGAGACGCCCGGTACGGCACTCGTCGGGCGCGGGCTGCTGGATCTGCTGCCGCACTTCGACTCGCGGCTGATCCCCGGGTCGATGCGGCGCCCCGGCCACGCCGACCCCCGGGCGAGGACCAAGCCGACGCGGATGGTGGCCCGGCGCACCGACGGCGCCGAGTTCCCCGTCGAGGTGGCCAGCGCCAACCTGGAGAACGGCCAGCAGGCCTACGACGCCCACGGCTACACCGGCGACGAACTGCTGATGCTCGTCGTGCGCGACCTGACCGGGACCATCGACACCGAGGCCGAGCTGGCGCGCTCGCAGCGGCAGACGGAGATGATCCTGCGGGCCGCCGCCGAGGGCGTCGTCGGCACCGACACCGACGGGCGGATCGTCCTGGTCAACCCGGCGGCCGCGCAGATCCTCGGCTACCGGGCCAGCGACCTCGGCGGCCGGGAGCTGCACACCCTCGTACTGCACTCCCGCGCCGACGGCTCCCCTTTCCCGTACGACGAGTCGCCGCTCGCCGACACCCTGCGCTCCGGGCGCAAGCACCGGGTGCGCGGGCAGGTGCTGTTCGCCAAGAACGGCGACCAGGTGTCCGTCGACCTGACCACCGCGCCCGTCCGCGACGGCGACCAGCTCGTCGGCGCCGTGATGACCTTCACCGACCGGCGGCCCTACGAGTCGCTGCTGGAGGAGAGGGAGAGCGCCGAGAAGGCCCACGCCGAGGACCGGGAGCGGCTCGCGGAGGAGCACGCCGCCGAGCTGACCGCCCTGCGGCAGCGGCACGTGCGCGAGCTGGAGGAGCTGGAGGAGCAGCAGGCCGAGCGGCTCGCCGCCGACGAGGAGCGGTACGCCGCCCTCGGCGAGCGGGAGAAGGACCGCTACGAGGCGCTCGCGGCCCGGCACGAGCAGTTGCTGACGCTGCTGGGGACGTCCCTGCGCGGTCCGCTGGAGGAGCTGCGCCGTGAGCTGGCCGCGCTCGCCTCGGACGACGCCGGACAGCTCTGGCCCGAGGCCAACCAGGTGCTCCACCACCTGACGGCCGGCTATTCGCGCATCACCACCCTCATCGACAACGTCCTCGGCTACCAGCGGCTCGACACCGGCGCCGAGGGCGTCAGCCGGACCAAGGCGATGCTCGACGCGGTCGTCACCGCCGGGGTCGACGGGGCCGTCGAGCTGATCGGGCCCGGCCGGGTGCAGTTCGCGGTGCACGCGCCGCCCATCGAGGCCGAGGTCGATCCCCGGCTGCTGGCCACCGCCCTGGCGCACCTCGTCGCGGACGTCGCGGGCGTCGACGCGACCGGCAACACGCCGCTGTCCGCGGCCGGCGGCTACCTCGACAACACGGTCGTGGTGGCGGCGGCGCAGCGCGGCGAGGTCGTACGGATCGAGGTGCGCGGGCCGTACGCGGGCGGGGACCCGGTGCACGAGCCGATCGTGCGCGGGATCGTCCGGGCGCACGGCGGCGTGCTGCAGACGCACGAGGTGCCGGGGATGAGCGGCAGCGCGTACGTACTGGAGGTGCCCATCGGGGGCGGGGCCGGGGCGGTTCCCGTCGCGGCCGCGGCCCCCGGTGCGGTACCGGTCCCGGACGCGCCCGCCGGGGACGCGCCGGGCCCGGAGGCGGCTCCCGGGGACGCGGAGGGCATCGGGGCCACCGGTCCCGCCGACGCCCTCGCCGGTCACGAGGCGGACGCCGCCGTCGGAGGCACCGCCCCGGACGCCGGGCCCGCCACCGTGGGCGGGCGGCGGCGGGCCCGGCGCGGCTCCACCGACGCCTTCCTGGAGAGCGGGGCCGCGCCGCACCCCGGCGACGACGGCGAGGGAACCGACGGGGCCGAGGACAGCGCGCCGACCGGACGCCGCAGGCGGCGCGCGGCAGCGGCGCCGGGGCCGGCCGCGCCGGTCCCCGCGCAGACCCCCCAGAACACCCAGAGCACCCAGACCGTGCAGGCCGCGCCGGGCGACCCCAGCGGCGGCACCGGGCGCAGGCGCGGCCGTCCCGCCGAGATCCCGGGCGCAGGGGAGGGCACCGCGCCGCAGGGCGCGCCCACCGGCGTGTCCGAGGGCGCCGTCGTCACGGCCGCCGAGCACGCCGCGGGGGCCGCGGCCTCCCGCACCGGCCTGGGCGCGGCCGTGCCGCCGCACGGCGTGCCGGTGGCACCGCAGGGCATGCCGGTGGCACCGCAGGGGCTGCCCCCCGCGTCGGCGCAGCCGAGCCTTCCCCCCGTGTCCTCGCAGGGCGCGTCACCGCAGGACGCGTCCGTGCCCGGCGGGCGGCGTGCCCGGCGGGCGGACGGGGAGCGGCACGCCCTGCCCCCGGCACTGCCCGCGCACTCCGCCGACGAGGTCGTTCCGGACGGGTCCGGGCAGCCCACCGGGCGGCGGCGCCGCGCGCTGGCCTCCGCGAACAAGCGGGCGGCGGCGCAGGAGGCGGCGCCGCGCCAGGTGTTCGCGCTGCCGCCCGCCGAGGCGGACCGCCCGGCCGACCCGACCGGGGCCGGGGCGGCGGACGCCGGGGCGATGGCGGCCGACACGACCGCCGGGGCCCCCGGGGACCCCGGCGCCGTCGGCGTTGCCGGTGGCCCCGGGGTCCCCGGTGGCCCCGCGGTCCCCGGTGGCCCCGGGGTTCCCACGGCCGCCGGGGCCGTGCCGCCCGGGGGACTGCCCACCGGCCGGGTCCGGCTGCCCGAGCAGCCCGCGCCGGGCGCGGCCCGTCGCGCGGGAGCCCACCCGGGCGCCGCCGTGTCCCACCCCGCCGCCGGGGCCCAGGACGACGGACGGCACGACGCCGCCCCGCACGACCGGGCCGACGACCACACCCCGCCGCAGCCGCACCCCACCGAGACGCCGACCGGACGGCGCCGCCGGGCCGTCCCCACGCAGCCGGACGGTCAGGACGCCTCCGCCGGGGCCGCCGGGCCGCTGCCGGGCGCTCCGCTGCCGATGCCGGGGGCGCCCGTAGCTCCCGTGGACCCGGGGACTCCCGTACCGCCGGGGGCGCCCGGTGCGCCCGGTGCCCCCGTGGCCGCGCGGGGCACGACCGCGCACGCCGTGGCGCAGCCGCCGCAGGGGGGCGCACCCGCAGCACCCCCCGTGTCCCCCGCAGCCCCCGCGCCCGGCGACCCCGCCGCGTCCGCCGCCCCCGGGGCCACCCCGCCCCACGGGCACGCCGCTCCCACCGCGCCCCCCGAGGGCACCCTCCCGCCCGCCGGGAGCACCCCGCCGCCCGCGCAGCTCCCGCCCGAGCACGGCCACGCCGCGGACCGTGCGACCGTCGGCGGCCAGGGCCTCCCGGCGCCGCGGCCGTGGCCCGGCACCGGTGACACGACATCGGGCGCGGCCACCCCCGTGCCGCCCGCCGCCCCGGCTCCTGGCGCGCCCCTCCCCACCCCGAGCCAGGGCACCCCGCTGCCGCCCGAGGCGCCGCGCGCGGCGCAGCCGCTGCCCGCCGAGACCGGGGCGCCGGTGGACCCGGACTCGACGCAGGGCCGGGCGTTCAGCGTGCGCACCCTGGGCCAGGGCGTGCCGTTCTCCCGGCAGGCCGCGCAGGTCCAGCAGCAGACGGCCCCCGCACCGCGTCCGGCGGTCACCCCCGCCCCTCAGCAGCCGAACAACGGCTCGGGCCGCCGCCGCAAGCTCGGCACCCCGCCCGACCCGGCCGCCGGACGCCCGGAGCAGGGCGCCCGCCCGCACCCGTCGGCCGAGCAGCCGCCGCTCGCCGCGTCCCCGGGAACCCAGCCGCAGCCCCAGGCCCCGGAGCCGGGCGACGGCCAGGCCAGGCCCGTACCGGGCACCGAGGGCGTGGGCCGGTCGTACGCCATAGGCGCGCCCGACCGGAACGCGGCCGAGGGCCCCGAGCCGCTCGACGGTCCCGGCGGTGCCGTGGAGGTGGCGGATCCGCCGCGTCCGCAGCCGATGGACGACGAGCTGCCGCCCGAGCCGCTGGACAACCCGCGCCGGCTGCTGGTGTGGCCCGCGCCCGACGTCTCCACGCAGCAGGCGCTCAGCGACCGGGGCTACCGTCCCGTCATCGTGCACTCGCGCGAGGAGGTGGACGCGCAGATCGCGGCGTTCCCGGCGGCGCTGTTCGTGGACCCGCTGACCGGGCCGATCACCCGTACCGCGCTGCAGTCGCTGCGCCAGGCGGCGGTCGCCGCCGAGGTGCCCGTCCTGGTCACGGCCGGGCTCGGGCAGGCGTCGCGCGACGCGGCGTACGGCGCCGATCCCGCCGTCCTGCTCAAGGCGCTGGCGCCGCGCGACAGCGAACAGCACCCGCCCCGGGTCCTGCTGATCGAGGAGCACACGGAGATCGCGCTGGCGCTGACCGCGACACTGGAGCGGCGCGGGATGCAGGTGGCGCGGGCGGCGGGCGACGCCGACGCGGTGGCGCTGGCCGGGCAGTTCCGGCCGAACCTCGTCGTCATGGACCTGATGCGGGTGCACCGGCGGCAGGCCGGGATCGTGGACTGGCTGCGCGCGAACGGGCGGCTCAACCGCACCCCGCTGGTCGTCTACACCGCCGCCGTCGACCCGGCGGACCTACCGCGGCTGGCGTCGGGCGAGACCGTGCTGTTCCTGGCGGAGCGCTCCACCAGCGGCGAGGTGCAGTCCCGGATCGTGGAACTGCTGTCGCGGATCGGCACGAACTAGGGTCGCCTACCGGCGGGGGCGGGGCGGGTCCGGTGGGAACGCCGGGCCCGCCCCGCGCCGGTTCGGGGGCCGGCTCGGGGCCACCCCGCACCGGTTCGGGGCCACCCCCGCCGCCGCGAGCGCGTCCGTCCCACGGGGGGGCCGGTCCGGGTGGGTTCCGGTTCAGAGCCGTTCCGGTCCGGGCGGTACACATGCGGTGGCTCGTCGGCGGATGCTCGGGCACACGGCTCCGGCGGTGCGCGGACATCGGCGACAGCAACACCATCCGGCGGAGCACACCCCCCGGCGCCTACCGGCCCGCAACGGCCCCGGACCAGCACCGAGCGTATGGGGCGTACGCGGCGCTGTACGGACGCATGCGCGGAGCCGTACGAGGGCGCTGTACGAGAGCGCTGTACGAGTGCTCGTGGAGCCGTGCGAGGGTGTCGCGCGGGGAAGGGGTGCACGGTGTGCGCGCGGCGACGTGAGGGGCCTGCGGGAGGGGGCCTGGACCCGGCCGTACCGGTTCGTTCCCGGCCGCACCGGGTCGTGCACGGGCGGCATGCGATGAGGTACGGCGCGCCGGGCATCCCGGGGCCGTCCACGGACCCCCGGCAGGCTCCGTGCGGGACCGCTCAGCGGAGGACGACGGGTACGGCGGCCCCTCTCCCGGCCGGGAGGACGGTGCGGCTCACCGCCGCTCCCCAGGGCCGGTCGCCCCGCGGCGGTCCCGTCGCCGGATCAGGAACGCGGCCAGGAGCGCTCCGACTATCAGCGGTCCGGCCACCCAGCGGGCCAGGTCCGACGCCCGGCCCGGTTCGCCGCCCCCCATCACGGCCACCGTTTCGGCGGTGAGGGAGATCCCCAGCACCAGATAGCCGAGCCCCCAGGCACGGACCACCCGGATCGGGCCCCGGATCATCTCCGGCAGCGCGTGCGGCCGGAACAGGGCCGAGACGCCCAGCACGCCGCAGCCCACCCCCATGACCAGGGTGAACACGTCCATGGCCGTACCGAATGCCCCTGCCACCGCCCGAGCACCCCCTCTGTCCGCGCTCCCGGCGGCCCCCACGATGCCATGCGGCGGGACGCCGACCGGGGCGGGGTGGGCGACGCCGCCCCTCCGGGCCGCCGGGAGCGGAGACCGGCGCGGGCCGGCGCCGCGGGGTGCCGCGGGGTGCCGGCCCGGGGCGAAGCGGGCGCCACGGCCCGGTCCGCGCCGGGGGCGGGCGCCGGGGCCGGGCCGGGCCGGGGAGCGAGCGGGCGCCCGGCGCGGGGCGGAGCCGGAGGCGAGCGGGCGCCTGGGAGGGGTCGCGGGAGGGGGTACGGGCCGGAGCCGGGTCAGAGCCGGGTCACGTCCAGCTCCCCGTCCGCGTACCGCTTGCGCAGCACCTTCTTGTCGAACTTGCCGACGCTGGTCTTCGGGACCCCCTCGATGATCGTCCAGCGCTCCGGGAGCTGCCACTTGGCGATGCCGCACCGCTCCTCCAGGAAGGCGCTCAGGGAGGCGAAGTCGGCCGCGGCGCCCTCCTTGAGGACCACGGTGGCCAGCGGGCGCTCGCCCCACCTGTCGTCGGGGACGGCGACGACCGCGGCCTCGGCGACGACCGGGTGGGACATCAGGGCGTTCTCCAGCTCCACGGAGGAGATCCACTCGCCGCCGGACTTGATGACGTCCTTGGCGCGGTCGGTGAGGGTGAGGAAGCCGTCGGGGGAGATGGTGCCGACGTCGCCGGTCTTCAGCCAGCCGTCCTCGCTGAACTTGTCGTCGGGGCGCAGCGGCGGGGCGTCGGGACCGTTGTAGTAGGACCCGGCGATCCAGTTGCCGCGGACCTCCAGCTCGCCGGTGGACTCGCCGTCCCAGGGCAGGCGTTCGCCGCCGGGGCCGGTGAGACGGGCCTCGACACCGGCCGGGAAGCGGCCCTGGGTGACGCGGTAGCCGAACTCCTCGTCGGTGCCCAGGGAGTGGGCGGGCGCGTGGGAGATGGTGCCGAGCGGGGAGGTCTCGGTCATGCCCCAGGCGTGGCAGACCGGGGCGCCCAGCTTGTCGAAGGCCTGCATCAGCGACGGCGGACAGGCCGAGCCGCCGATGATCACCCGGTTGAGGGAGGAGATGTCCCGCGGCCGGGCGGTGAGTTCGGCGAGCAGTCCCTGCCAGATGGTGGGGACCGCGGCGGCGTGCGTGGGCCGCACGCTCTCGATCATCTCGGCCAGCGGGGCGGGCTGGAGGAAGCGGTCGGGCATCAGCATGTTGACGCCGGACATGAAGGTGGCGTGCGGCAGCCCCCACGCGTTGACGTGGAACTGGGGGACCACGACGAGGGAGGTGTCCCGGTCGGTGAGGCCCATCGCCTCGGCCATGACGATCTGCATGGAGTGCAGGTAGACGGAGCGGTGGCTGTAGACCACGCCCTTGGGGTCGCCGGTGGTGCCGGAGGTGTAGCACATGGCGGCGGCGGCGCGTTCGTCCAGCTCGGGCCAGTCGTAGCTGGTCGGGCGGCCCGCGATCAGCTCCTCGTACTCGTGCACCCGGACGGCGGCGCCGTCGAGGAGGGAGCGGTCGCCCGGTCCCGCGACGACGACGTGCTCGACGGTGCCGAGGCGCGGCAGCAGGGGCGCGAGCAGCGGGAGCAGGGAGCCGTTGACGATGACGACGCGGTCGGCGGCGTGGTTGACGATCCAGACGAGCTGCTCGGGCGGGAGGCGCAGGTTGAGCGTGTGCAGCACGGCGCCCATCGAGGGGACGGCGAAGTACGCCTCGACATGCTCGGCGTTGTTCCAGGCCAGGGTCGCCACACGGTCGTCGCCGCGGATGCCGAGGGTGTCGCGCAGGGCGTGCGCCAGTTGCGCGGCGCGGGCGCCGATCTCGGCGAAGGAGCGGCGGTGCGGTTCCCCCTCGCCGGTCCAGGTGATCACCTGGGAGGTGCCGTGCACCGTGGACCCGTGGGTCAGGATTCTCGATATCAGCAGCGGTACGTCCTGCATCGTGCTCAGCACGGTGTCCTCCCGGGGCGACATTGCCTACGCGGCGGTAAGGGGTGCGCTGATTCTGCGCACATACCGGGCGGTATGTCACTAGGGGAAGGGAACGATCTTCCGGAGGCGCCCCTCGACGACCCCACCGATATCGCCATTCTATGGATGATTACCGGATGAATCCCAGCTCGACGTCCTCGCGGAGCTTGCCGAGCGCCCGGGACACCGCCGACTTCACCGTGCCGACCGAGACACCGAGCACCTCTGCGGTCCTGGCCTCGCTGAGATCCTCGTAGTACCGCAGCACCACCATGGCCCGCTGCCGCGCCGGCAGCTTCATCACCGCCCGCCACATCGCGTCCCGCAGGGCCTGCCGCTCCGCCGGGTCGTCCCCGGCGGCCGGGGTCTCGGGCTCCGGCAGTTCCTCGCAGGCGAACTCGTCGACCTTGCGCTTGCGCCACTGCGAGGTGCGGGTGTTCAGCAGGGCCCGGCGCACATAGCCGTCGAGCGCCCGGTGGTCCTCGATCCGCTCCCAGGCGACGTAGGTCTTGGTGAGCGCGGTCTGCAGCAGGTCCTCCGCGTCGCTCGGATTCGCGGTCAGCGACCGGGCGGCACGCAGCAGCACCGGCTGACGGGCCCGGACGTACGAGGAGAACGAGGGGTAGGCGACGGTCTGCGTCACGGCCGGGGCGGCCTTCGGGGCGCTGGTGCAGACGGGTGGAGTCATGCCTCAACGCTAAGAGCGGGGGTACGGGAGCGGATCGGCCGCAGGTCCCGAAGCGGAGTCCGCCTCAGGTTGTAGGGGTGGGGTCACCCCCACCTCCTGTAGGTGGACGAGAGGGGCGGAACTCCCGGACGACCGGGGTGCGGACACCCAGGGCTCCGGGCCCTCGGGAACGGGTGGGGGTGATGCGAAGGGTGTGGTACGGGCGCCGGAGGCGCGGGCCGGGCGGGGCGGTCCTGGAGACTCCCGGAGGCGCGGGTCCCGGAGGCGCGGTCGATGCCGATGACGGAGGCGCGGGCCGGGCAGAGCCGGTGCCGGAGGCGCGGGCCGGGCGGGGCGAGCTGGAAGGCGAGGCTCCGGAAGGCGCAGGCGGTGGCGGAGTGGCCGCGGCAGCTGGGCACGGCCGGGAGGAGGGGCGCGAACCCGCCGCCCCGGGCAGGGGTCCGGTACGGCCCCGGTACAGCCCGGCGACGGCCCGGGTACGGTACCGGAGCACCGCCGCTGGGCCGCCCGGTGACGACCCCGGGAAGCACGTGTCCGCCGGGCCGGCGGCCCGGCCCTCAGCTCACCACAGCGGGGGGAAGCCGACGGACACGTTCTCGTTTCCCTGGTTGACGGACGTGAGGGCGGAGCCGTCGACCTGCGCGGTGTTGCTCTGGTTCGAGGCTCCCGGGCCGACCGCCTGCTGCTGTGTGGTCGACGCGTTGCCGCTGTTGTCCCCCGCGACCCCGCTGCCGAGGACCCCCGCCTCGGCCTCCGTCGCCGTCGCGCTCGATCCGCCGCCCGCCGCGGCCCCGTCGTCCGCCGCGGCGACACCGCCGAAGAGGGCGGCCGCGAGCGGCAGCGCGGCGACCGCGGCGATGACCCGGGCGGTACGGATGCTTGCCATGTGGTTCCTCCAGAAAGATGCGCCCCGGCGGACCGCCGACCGCGCGAACCGTCCATGTACGTGGGTGGACCGGCCGAACCGGCCGGTGTGCGGGGACGGTTGGCCGACCGCCCCGACGCGGTGCACGACGTCGCGTGATCAGAATTGCCCAGCGGCCGTCGAACCAACCACCCCGGACGGCATCATTCGCCCTCAAGCGTGAGCACTTGTCGATAAACCCCTTTCAACACGCATTTCCCCCTGTCAGGGGCGGACGTGCCAGGGAAACCGCACGGCCTCGGGCGCCGCAAGGGGTGAAGCGTTCCGTCACCGCCCCCGGACCGTCCCGGACCGCTCCGGCGCGCACTGCCCCGACCGCCCACCGGACACGGGCGCGGCCCGGGGGCAGGCGCGACGCGAAGGCAGGGGCGGCCCGGGGCAGGCGCGGCCCGAGGGCGGAGGCAAGCGCAGTCCGGGGCAGGCGCGGTCCGAAGGCGGAGGCAAGCGCAGTCCGGGGCGGGCACGGCCCAGAGGTGGGCACAGGCACGGCACGGCACGGACACGGCCCCGGGCCCGCGCCCGGCCAGGGGCTACGAGCCGCGAGGCCGGTCGGAGTTCCCGGCCGTGGCGGCCTCGCGCCAGGCGCTCACACCGAGCCGGCCCGTCGTGCCGAGGTCCAGGTTCGGGGCGACGATCACGGGGTCGGCGCCCTCCTTGGGCCGTACCCGTACGTACGGCACGGTCACCGGTTCCCCGGCCTCGGTGGTGTTGCGCCAGGCGAGCGTCGCCGCGGCGGCCCCGCCCGGCGGCAGGGTCAGCGGCCAGGGCGGCTCGGAGTCGCCCGCCATGGGGATGTCACCGGTGCCGCGCAGGATCTCGACGCCGCCGACCGGGCGGAGCGCGTCGTCGAGCAGCCCCACCACCGGGTACCCGTACAGGGAGTACGGGCGGCTGCCGCAGTTCTCCAGATGCAGCCCGACCACCCGCAGGCCCATGGCGGCGTCCCCGTCGTCGGCGGTGAGCCGCAGCCCGGAGGCCGGGCAGTCCCCCGAAGCGGCGGGCGCCTCGGCGGAGGGCACCTTCTTCACGTCCAGGATGCGCGTACGCGTCGGCTCCCCGAGCCCGCCGCCGGTGTCCAGGGTGCGCCGCACGGTCCGCCCGGCGCCCACCCCGGGCACCGTCTCCGTGACGTTCGACAGAGCCCGCCCCTGCTCGTCCAGCAGGGAGAAGACGACGGTGTAGGTGTACGGCTCGGCCGCGTCGTTGGTCACGGAGTACCGCACGGAGCACCGCTGACCGCCCGCGGCGGGCAGCCGCTCGGCCCGCACGAGCCCCTCCGGGATGCCGGCCGACCCGCCCGCCTCCCCGGGACCGCCGGCCGCGCCCTCCCGCTCCACCGCGCCGGTGATCCGCACACCGTCCCGCGCGAGGTCCCCGGCGTCGCCCCGGACCTCCCCGCACCGACCGGCGGACGACGACGGCCCCGCTTCCGCCCCCGTGGTCCGGGTGCCGCAGGCGGTGAGCAGCAGGGAGACGACGAGGACACCGGACCCGGCGAGCAGCCTGGACGAAGTACGCATCGGCCCACCCCACCAGCCGGTCCCGCCCCCACCTGTGACGGGGGCCACTTTCCCGGTCACAGCCCTGTCACAAGGAGCCCGTCCCGGTCCCGGGACAGCCCCGGGGTCACCGGCCACCGGTCCGGCACGGCGCGCACGCGAGGGCCGGGGGCGGTCGGCGCCCACCGTGACGGATGCCCTCGTCCGCGCGGCGCGCACGCGAGGGCCGGGGACCATCCGCCCGGGTGCCGGAGGGGCGGACGGCACGGTCACCGGCCCCCGCCCCCGGACTCGTCCCCACCCGGAACGGGCCCGGGGCAGCCCCCGACCTCCCGGACCCACCGGCGGATCACGTCGAAGTCCCTCCCGGTAAGGCCGACATGGGGTTCGACACGGTGCAGCAGCGCCGCTCCCGGGTGCTCCGCCGCGACCCAGAGCCGGTCCACCGCGCCGATCTCGTCGTCGACCCAGACGAACGCCCGTCCCCCGGCCCGCGCGACGAGGTGCGGCACCTTCCAGTGCAGCCCCCGCGGCACGCCCCGGGCGCCCCTCCCGTCCTCCTCGCCCCAGGTCATGACGGGCAGCGGAGGCAGACCGAGAAGCGGAGCGATGACCTCGTTGGCCTCGTCCCCCCAGGTCGTGGCCCACACGAGAACGCAGCCGAGAGCGAGCAGCCGAGCGCCCGCCCGGGGATCCAGCCGCTCCAGCAGCGGATTCTCGGCGGCGGCCGTCCCCATCGGCGCCGGGCTCCCGAACGGCAGGAGGGGGCCGTCGACGTCGAGGAACAGCAGCGGAGGCGGCACGGGACCGGGCGCACGACGGGCGCCGGGCGCCTCGACGGCGGCGCCGCAGCCCGCACCGGCCGGGCGGCCGACCGCATGGGCGGCGTCATCGGACGAACCGACGTTTTCCACGGGGCGAGTCCGGGATGCCACGGGGCGAGTCCGGGGTGCCACGGGGCGACCCGGCGTCTCCGTCCGACAGCTCTGCGACCTTCCCGGCCGGACCGCCCGCCCCGCCCGAACCACCCACGCCGTCCACCCCGCCGGGACCGCCCACACCGTCGGACCGCCCACCCGACACGCACCCTCCGTGCCACCGGGACCGCCCTGCGTGCCCGGAGCCTCCGTACCACCGGGACCGCCGGCGGTGCCCGGACCCCCCGTACCGCCAGGACGCTGCGTCCCGTCCGGGCCCCCCGCCGCTCCGCCGGGCCCGTCCGCCCCGGCGTGACCGCCCATGCCGGTCGAACCACCCGCCCCGGCCGCCTCGTCGCCCATTCCGGCAAGGTATCCGCCGCGCCCGTGCCACGATGACCGCCGACGCGGGAAACGCGGACGAGGGACACGACGGGGGCGGCACACATGGGATTCGACCAGCGCTTGGCCGACATGCTCGACGAGGCGATGCTCGAACGCCCACTGCCACCCACCGCGGCCGCCCAGCTGGGGAGTTGGCTGGACGCCCCGCAGCGCGGCCGACCGTACCGGAACGGAACCGGCCCCCACTCCGTCACGTACTCCCCGCACCGCTGGACGTCCGTCACCCCCTGGCCCGACGCGTTGGCCGACCGGTCGACCACCACGTCGGCGCGGGTGAGCCGGGAGCAAGTGGTGGAGGTGTTCCGGCACACCCGGCCGGGCGGGTGGACCGGAGCCTTCACGGCGAGCCAGGTCTGGGGCCACGGCCGCACGGGCTACGGCCCGCACCGCACGGCCGCGATCCTCGCCCCCGAGGCCATCCCGGTCGACGCCGAGCGGATCCTCGCGGAAGCGGTCCACCGTCTGAACACCGTCGGCCCCTCCTCCGCCTACACCACCCTGCTGGTCCTGAAGGGCTTGGGCCCGGCCTTCCTCACCAAGTTCCTCTACTTCGCCGCGAAGGCACGGCCGGAGACGGCGGGCCTCGCCCCGCTGATCCTCGACAGCCAACTGGCCCGGGTCCTCCGCGCCCACGCCATCGACACGGGCGAGGAGGCCGGATACACCTGGGCCGAGCCGATCGCCGCCCGCATTTGGCGCGACGCCGGCTGGACATCCCACCGCTACGACATCTACCTCCGGTGGATGCACACCACCACCGCCCACCTCACCGCCACGGTGCCGGGCTGGCCCCCGGAACCGGACCTCCTCGAACTGGCCCTCTTCGACGGCGCGTGGAAACCCGGGACGTAGACGGAGCCGGTGCCGGACCGGTGAACGACGGCTGCGGCCGCGGGTGCCGGAACATTGCCACCCCCGGCACCGCGGCGGCTGCCGTCGCTGTCGCCGCGGGCGTTACCGGGAAGGCGCCGGAACGGGCCCCAACGGCATCGTCCTCAACCGTCGTTGGGCCCGATCACCCCCGGGCCGTCCTCCTGCCCCGACGGCCCGGACGACCCGCCCGGCACCAGAACGGCCAGTGTGCTGCGCGCCTCGTCCCGCAGTGAACGGCGCCGGGCGAACGTCGCCGTCAGCGCGATGACCGAGACCGTGCCCCCGTAGAACACGGCGGCAATCGTGGAGATGAGCCCGACCGACATCGGGCACGCACCCTTCTTCCCCCGTTCGGCCGCCCGAACCCAGGCCGACGACGGCGACGATGCGATTCCCCACCACCATACGACCCGCGTCAACCATCTTTCCGGCACCGGCAGTTGCGCCGCCTTCCTGCCCTCCCGCGCCCGAAGAACGGGAAGCCGGCGGACGCGACGGCCACCGGTCGCGGCAGCGGTCCGCGATCTCCGGCCCATGGAACCCTGCTTCGCAGCCACGGCGGTCATGTCCACGGCGCCCCTCCTTGCAGGGGCTGGCACAACGTCAGTCAAACTCGCGTATCAACGTGTCAGTTGCGCGCGGCGATGACGAGTCCAGCGAGGGCGAGCCCGGGCGAGCAGAGAAACACGATGCCGCCCATGAGCCGAAAGAACCAAGCACCAAGTCGCGACGGCTCTGTAAGCCTCAGATTCATCGTCTGCGCTGCGGCCACAGCCCTGACGGCGTTGCGTCGCGCGGCGAACTCGTCGGCCGCACCACGCACGTTGAAGAGAAACATCACCCCCCATGCCACGCCCGCCAGTCCCAATATGAACAGCGCGATGCCCACAACCACAGCCGATCCCCTCCCTTGAGCACCGCCGTGACCAGCGGTCGTCCGAGGATGATGCCAGCCAGCCCGTGGGCTGGTATGGGCGGACCTTGGTCAGGCATCCAGCCCCGAGCCATAGCCCGTGCAGGTGGCCGACGGGCAGCCTGACCAGGCGGTCTGGTCAGGCTGCCCGCCGACCTTGCCCACAATCCGCCCTGCTTCCCATCGCCACCCCCCACCGGCCGGCACCCGCATACGGGCCCCTCCGAACTCGAAGCGCTGACCACGTCCACCTGGTACGAGCACGCCACCGCATATGTGCTGACGAAGTGGCCGAAGGCGGCGGCCAAGCACCGCGCGAGCATCGCCGAGACCCTGACCACCGTCACACCGGTCTTCGTATCCAGTTCGCGTGGCGCCCCGAAACCCGCCGTGTTGCGGAAAGCCCTCTACGGATGGGCGTTCCGCGCGGCACGGGATACGGAGGGCGCCCTGCGGCTGCGGCACCAGATCGAGGTACCGCCGCCCGATATCGCCGCCGCGCTCGCCTGGACCGCGGAGCACACGTACAAGGTGACCGAAGTCGCAAGATTGGACCGGCTGCGCGCAGCGCTCGACGCGATTACTAGACCGCCCGACTCGCCATCAGCTTACGGGGCCAAGATCACTCGCCCCAAAGCAGCGCCAGCCCAAAGCCGCTCCGCCGACCTTCACTGAACGAGACTCCCGTCTCACCCGACAGATCTAGAGTTGCCGTATGGGTCCTCGCGATCAGAACAGAATGGATCGGTATACCTGGCTACCTCATCAAGCAGTACGCGCCTGCATTCGACTATCCAAACGACATGAAAAGAAATTTCAAGAAGCGCGGCATTTTATGATCGACGTCGCCGCATTAATCTCCATCATGTCGCACTCGTCTCGCGGAACGCGCAGGACAGATCAGGACGTGTTAGACGCTCTGACCCTGGTGGCTGAAATGCAGGTACTACTGGAGGCTTCAGAGGAGCGACTGCTCCGAGAGGCTCGACGTCGAGGGATCACGTTTCGCGAGATAGCCGATGCCATGGCCATGCGAAGCATGGCAATCCGCAGAACAGCGCTTCATCCGCCTCGCCGGAGGCAAGGGAGATGCCGAACAGAACCATATGAATCGCCGCCGCCAGGCGCGTTTTGGGTACGTCGTAGACGCCCAGGACAGGCACGAGAACCACATCATGAACCTGAATCTGGCGTTCCGCTGGATTGCGTTTGATGCAGATCTTCCGGAGGAAGTCGCGCAGGATCCTGAGGGCGAGAACTAGACGCACCCCCTCCGTGGACGTGGGCTTGTTGGATCAACAGGAGCATCCCCGAAACAGCCGTCATCTGCTCTGGACTGACGAATTGCAAACAAGCAATGAGTAGCCCAATTTGAACGAACGTCCTCAAATTGAGAACGCGCGCGAGGGTCATCATTTTCCCGTATCGGAAGGTTCGCATCAGCAGTTCCACCCCTTTACTTCCGGAATACTGCTACCGCCTAAGCAATAGTGGCACTTGTAAAGGAAAGGGCCGCAGAACAGGAAAATGTTATCCGGACCTATAAGACCTCACGGCTCGCAACGTCACAGGTGAGGTCCTCGAAGGTCTCCGTCCAAGATCCCTAGCTTGTCAACGAATGATTGACTACCCACGACGGCACTGTGAAGCGGCGCGAAAAGGGACGTCAGACCCCCACGCACAAGCGCCCTCCCGGGCCGCCCTCGGGCCGTGGAAGGGCGCTCAACGTTGACCAACGTCGACAGCTACCGACAGCTCAGCAGCAGGTCACGGCGTTGATCGGTAAGGCGGCCACAGGTCACGGCCGTCGGTGATCAGTTATGGCTGTTCTGAGGCGAGCGACGAAGCTGGGCAACGAGGCCGGCACGCACGTTCGAGTGCTGTAAAGCCCACCTATGGGATCGGCGGTGCAGACGAAACTGTGCTGACCGCTGCAGCTAGCGAGCAGCCACCCGCAGTCGGGCCACGTGGTAAGCCCAGGCATGGGTGGCTACCTTCTTCTCGACGGCAAAATGGCGCCCGGTGGCCACGTCCAGCACCCGGTGATATTCCTCCATGAACTCCCACGATACCGCCGAGAAATCTTCGTCCGTCCAGCCATACAAGTGGCGCAGCTCAAATTGCACGGCAGCGAGAAATTCCATCTCGCCACGGTCGATGGGCTCAGTTCTCCCACCACTGGCTTTCACCCATAGCTTCACCTTCTCTGATGCCCGCAACCACTTACTTCCGGAATCTCGCAGTTCCGCATAGTCAATCCAGGCCCAGAACGCTTCTGCATCCGCTATATCCGGCGCCTGTTTATGGTGATCCGCACAGAGATGGGCAAAGTTGCGGACATCCATAGATCCACCCAAGGAGGCAGGGACGACGTGGGCTCGTTCAACTGGGGAGCCCCAGCAGATCAAGCACTCCTGGGCGATGCCGAGGTACTCCATGATGGCCTGCTTAGTCGGGTACGTCTTTCTCGTGCTCCCTTCGACCTCCCTTGTGCGCAACGGGAGCGATTCAATGTCATACCAGAAAGAATTTTCCTCACCTTCCGGATACCCGATCTGCATATCTGCAGGCACTTTATTGTCCTGCCGCCGGGGATTTTTTGCGATGTACATCGGAGTGTGTAACTCCGTCAGGTAGGGAAGTGCGATCTCCGGGAGGAAATGCCGGACCATCTCCCAGGAGTCCCGGTCGTACCCGTTTTGACTATTCCGGTGCCCCTGTACGTCAAAATAGAGGATTCGCGGGGCATCAGGTTTCACTTCCTGTGCTTTATGAATGACTGCGAAGATTCGAGGGGCGCAGCGCTCAAAATTCTCATATACGGCCATATCGTGATATAGCGCTAGAGGCTTGACCTTTGCTGGCCGCCTAGGGGTGCTCTTCCTTTCGATCTTCTTCTTGGGCAACGATCACTCCTGAATTTTGGCAATGCCGGGCGCGAACAGGGTGCCAGCCCCCACTGACACTGCCCGCGGCATCATGTGACCCTTTGCCCGCCTGACACGGGTGCTTCCCAGGCTCTGCCGCTGACGGCAACGACGGCGGACGGCAGCAACACCCGGCAGCCCGTCGCGGAAGCGCCATGGACTAGCGACACCGGGCCACCACGGCGTGCCCGCATCTTCTAAGCGCCTGTGCCGTCGGCAGCAGCGAACCCCCCGAGCAACGTCGGCGGGTGAGTGTCTAAGAACTCCTAACGCAATGACTTCAGGCGTCGCCAGCAGATGAGTGCGCATCCGAGGATGAGGAAGGCTTCGTGGATGTCGTCGCGTATCTCCCAGCGGATCCGCAGGCGGCGGAACCAGTGGAGGTGGGCGAAGGCCCGCTCGACGACCCACCGTTGGATGCCCAGGCCCGAGCCGTGCTCGGTGCCGCGTCGGGCGATCTGCGGTTTCACGCCGAGGGCGCGGACGAGGCGGCGGTACTTGTCGTGGTCGTAGCCGCGGTCGCCCAGCACCACGTCGGGACGGCGCCGGGGCCG
>NZ_WWGX01000095.1 GCF_009862265.1 Streptomyces sp. SID8352
GCCACTCCGGAGCCCGCCCCCGGGCCCCCGCCGGGAGACGGGCCCGGCCCGCCCACCGGACACTTGCCCCACTCCGCCGCCGCCCCGCCTCCCCGCTCGCACCGGGGGCGGGGCGGCGGCCTTCCGCGCGCCCGGCGCCCGGCGCCCGCCTGCCGCCTGCCGCCTGCCGCCTGCCGCCTGCCGCCTGCCGCCTGCCGCCTGCCGCCTGCCGCCTGCCGCCTGCCGCCTGCCGCCTGCCGCCTGCGGGACGGCTACCGGAGGTCGCCGTTCCATCGTCACGGAACCGTGACAAACGCGCTTGACCTGCCCTTTCACCTCTCCCTCACACCATCGCCGAGGCACTGCACACCGTGCGTATACATCGTGCGTATACCCGCTGTGTAGAGTGCTCGCATGTCCATCGGTCACACCCTCCTGGGACTCCTGGAGTCCGGTCCGCGCCACGGCTACGACCTCAAGCGCGCCTTCGACGAGAAGTTCGGCCACGACCGGCCGCTGCACTACGGCCAGGTCTACTCGACGATGTCCCGCCTGCTGAAGAACGGCCTCGTCGTGGTCGACGGCATAGAGGCGGGCGGCGGTCCCGAGCGCAAGCGGTACGCCGTCACCGACGCCGGGGTCACCGACGTCCAGCAGTGGCTCGGCACGCCCGAGAAGCCCGAGCCGTACCTCCAGTCGGTCCTCTACACCAAGGTCGTCCTCGCGCTCCTCACCGGCCGCGACGCCGCCGACATCCTCGACACCCAGCGCTCGGAGCACCTGCGGAGCATGCGCATCCTCACCGACCGCAAGCGCGGCGGCGACCTCGCCGACCAGCTCATCTGCGACCACGCCCTCTTCCACCTGGAGGCCGACCTGCGCTGGCTGGAGCTCACCGCGGCCCGTCTCGACCGCCTCCGCGAGGTGGTGACCAAGTGACTCCGCCGCCCGGTTCCCTGCTCTCGGCCGACCAGCTCCGCAAGGCCTACGGCCCGACCCTCGCCCTCGACGGCGCCGAGTTCTCCATCCACCCCGGCGAGGTCGTCGCCGTGATGGGGCCCTCGGGCTCCGGCAAGTCGACCCTGCTGCACTGCCTCGCCGGTATCGTGCCGCCCGACTCCGGCACCATCCTGTACGACGGGCGCGAGCTGTCCGCCATGGGCGACGCCGAGCGCAGCGCCCTGCGGCGCAGCGAGTTCGGGTTCGTCTTCCAGTTCGGCCAGCTCGTGCCGGAGCTGACCTGCGTCGAGAACGTCGCCCTGCCGCTGCGGCTGAACGGCACCCCCCGCAAGCAGGCCGAGCGCACCGCCCTCGGCTGGATGGAGCGCCTGGAGGTCGACGACCTGCGCGGGAAGCGCCCCGGCGAGGTCTCCGGCGGCCAGGGCCAGCGGGTCGCCGTGGCCCGCTCGCTGGTCACCTCCCCCCGGGTGCTCTTCGCCGACGAGCCCACCGGCGCCCTGGACTCCCTCAACGGCGAGCGGGTGATGGAGCTGCTCACCGACGCGGCCCGGTCCAGCAACGCCGCCGTCGTCCTGGTCACGCACGAGGCCCGGGTGGCCGCGTACTCGGACCGCGAGATCGTCGTGCGGGACGGCCGCTCCCGCGACATGGAGCGTGCCGTATGAAGCTCCGCCAGTGGGCCGCGGACCTGGCCCTCGGCGTCCGCTTCACCCTCACCGGAGGGCGCGAGGGCTGGACCCGGGCGCTGCTGACGGCCGTCGGCGTCGGGCTCGGCGTGGCCCTGCTGCTGCTGACCACGGCCCTGCCGACCGCGCTCGACGCGCGGCACCGGCGCGAGGTCGCCCGCACCGACATCACCTACATGGCCAACGACCTGGCGCGCGGGAAGGACACCCTGGTCGTCGCCAACGTCGACACGGACTTCCGCGACTCCAGTATCCGGGGCCGCGCCATGGAGGTGGAGGGGCCCGAGGCCCCGCTGCCCCCGGGCGTGGCGAAGTTCCCGGCCAAGGGCGAGATGGTGGTCTCCCCGGCGCTGCGGAAGCTGCTGGAGTCGGACGAGGGCGCACTGCTGCGCGAGCGGCTGCCGGACCGGATCGTCGGCACCATCGGGGAATCCGGACTGATCGGGTCCCAGGAGCTCGCCTACGTCCGGGGCGCCACCGGGCTCGCCCAGGAGATCGACGGCGGGCGGATCACCCGCATCGACCGCTTCGGCGACGCCGGCGCGAGCACCGAGCGGTCCGACCCGGTCCTCCTCCTGCTGATCCTGGTCGTCTTCGTGGTGCTGCTGATGCCGGTGACGGTGTTCATCGCGGCGGCCGTGCGGTTCGGCGGCGAGCGGCGCGACCGGCGGCTCGCGGCACTGCGCCTGGTGGGCTCCGACAGCCGCATGACCCGGCGCATCGCCGCCGGTGAGGCACTGGCGGGCGCGGTCCTCGGGCTGCTGCTCGGTGCCGTGTTCTTCCTGATCGGACGGCAACTCGCGGGCCACGCAGAGGTGTTCGACATCAGCGTGTTCCCCAGCTATCTCAATCCCTCCCCGCTGCTCGCCCTGGCGGTGGCGGTGGCGGTGCCGGCGACCGCGGTGCTGGTGACGCTGTTCGCGCTGCGCGGGGTGGCCATCGAACCGCTCGGCGTGGTGCGCACCGCCCGGCCCGCCCGGCGCCGGCTGTGGTGGCGGCTGCTGCTGCCGCTGGGCGGCCTGGGGCTGCTCTTCCCGATGATCGGCTACGGCCGGGACAACGGGGAGTTCAACCAGTTCATGGTGACCGGCGGGGTGGTGCTGCTGCTGGTCGGCGTGACCGCGCTGCTGCCGTGGATCGTGGAGACGGTCGTGGCCCGGCTGGGCGCGGGCCCGGTCTCCTGGCAGCTCGCGGTGCGCAGGCTCCAGTTGAGCAGCGGCTCGGCGGCCCGGATGGTCAACGGCATCGCGGTGGCCGTCGCGGGGGCGATCGCGCTGCAGATGCTCTTCGCCGGGGTCGACAGCTTCTACACCAAGTCCACGGGGAGGGACCCCTCCCTGGCCCAGATGGAGGTGACGGTGCGGGACAGCGCGGCCCTCGACGGGGCCCGGCAGAAATTCCGGGACACCCCGGGCGTCGACGCCGCCGTCGCCCTCTCCGAGGGCTACGCCGGCGACAAGGCCGTCGACCCGGACGAGGGCACGTCCCTGACCGTGGGCGAGTGCGCGGCGCTGCGCGAGGTCGCGCGGCTCCCCTCCTGCCGCGACGGCGATGTGTTCGTCGTGCGCGGGGCCCAGTACGACGGGCAGCTCGACGTCATGGAGCTGGCCCGCAGGACCCCCGCCATGTACCTGGACCCGTCGTTCTCGGAGGGGGACGAGGGCAGGGAGATCGCCTGGCCGGTGCCCGCCGGCATCAAGGAGGCGATGCCGAAGAGCGGCCTGCTCATGGGCATCGACCGGGGCGGCTTCCTGATCACGCCGAAGGCCGCGCCGAAGGCGCTGGAGCCGGGACTGACCGGGCACCTCTACCTGAAGCTGGACGAGAGCGTGCCGGACGTGCGGGACAGGGCGCGGAACACGGCCATGGTGGTCGGCCCGCTGTCGCGTCCCGCGGTCTGGGCGGCCACCGAGCGCACCGACCGGTTCGACGCCATCCGCACGGGGCTGTTCGTCGGGGCGGCGTGCGTGCTGGGTCTGATCGGGGCGAGCCTGCTGGTCTCGCAACTGGAGCAGTTGCGCGAGCGCCGCAAGCTGCTGTCGGCGCTGGTCGCCTTCGGCACCCGGCGCCGCACCCTGAGCCTGTCGGTGCTCTGGCAGACGGCCGTCCCGATCGCGCTGGGCCTGCTGCTGGCGGTCGTCGTGGGGATGACGCTGGGGGTGGTCCTGCTGAAGATGACGAGCACCCCGGTGCACGTCGACTGGGCCGGGATCGGGGCCATGACCGGGATCGGGGCCGGGGTGGTGCTGCTGGTCACCCTGCTCAGCCTGCCGCCGCTGCTGCGCCTGATGCGCCCGGAGGGGCTGCGCACGGAGTAGCGCCGACGCGCACGGGGGGGGTGCCGCCGCCGCGGCCCGGGTGGTGTCCCGGGCCGCGGCGGCGTCCCGCGTCAGACGTCGGCCAGGCGGACGGGGAGGTCCCGCATCGCCTCGCGCAGGGCGTCGGCCAACTGCTCGTACTCCGCGGAGCGGGCCGCGCCCGTGCGCATGGCGAGGGCGATGCGGCGGGTGGGGGCCGGGGCGGCGAAGGAGCCGGTCCGGAGCCGGCCCGAGTGGGACACCTCCACCCGGACCGCGGTGCGCGGCAGCAGGGTCACCCCGAGGCCGCCGGCGACCAGTTGCACCAGGGTCGACAGCCCGGCCGCGGTGGTCGTGGCCGGGATGTTCGCGCGGCCCGCCTCGCGGCAGATGTCGAGTGCCTGGTCGCGCAGGCAGTGCCCCTCGTCGAGCAGCAGCAGCGGCAGTTCGCGCAGCACCGAGCGGTCGATGCCGTCCCGGCCGCCGAGCGGGTGGCCCGTCGGGGCGACGAGCACGAAGTCCTCGTCGAACAGGGGCAGTTCGGTGACCCCCGGCGCCCCGAGCGGCACCGCGAGGAGCAGCAGGTCGAGGCGGCCGGTCGCCAGTCCGTCCAGCAGGCTCGCGGTCTGCTCCTCGTGCACCTGGGGGTCGAGGTCCGGGTACCGGTCGTGCGTCAGCCGCAGCACGGTGGGCAGCAGGTACGGCGCCACCGTGGGGATCACCCCGAGCCGCAGCGGGCCGGTGAACGGCGCCCGCACCGCCTCCGCCTCCTCCATCAGCGAGCCGACCTCGGCGAGGACCGCCTTGGCCCGCACCGCGATCCGGGCCCCCGCCGGGGAGAGCAGCACCTTGCGCGTCGTACGCTCCAACAGGGTGACACCGAGTGTCTCCTCCAGCGCCGAGACGGCGCCCGAGAGGGCCGGCTGGCTCATCCCGATCGCGGCGGCGGCGTCGCGGAAGTGCAGATGTTCCGCGACCGCCGCGAAGGCCCGCAGCTGGGAGAGACTGGGCTGCCGTTTCTTGCTGGACATTGATAGCCACCTCCGATCAACACGACCGAGTGTAGCTATTTCCGTAATCAATGCACCCTGTGCCAACATCAACGGTGTCCAACCCACGGGAAACACTGCAAAACGGATGTCTCCCTGCTGCAAGGAGTGCGCGTGCTCACTGTCGGTGACAAGTTCCCCGAGTTCGATCTGACCGCCTGCGTCTCGCTGGAGAAGGGCAAGGAGTTCGAGCAGATCGACCACAAGACCTACGAGGGCAAGTGGAAGGTCGTCTTCGCCTGGCCCAAGGACTTCACCTTCGTGTGCCCGACCGAGATCGCGGCGTTCGGCAAGCTGAACGACGAGTTCGCCGACCGCGACGCCCAGGTCCTCGGCTTCTCCGGTGACTCCGAGTTCGTCCACCACGCCTGGCGCAAGGACCACCCGGACCTCACCGACCTGCCCTTCCCGATGATGGCCGACTCCAAGCACGAGCTGATGCGCGCGCTGGGCATCGAGGGCGAGGACGGCTTCGCGCAGCGCGCCGTCTTCATCGTGGACCAGAACAACGAGATCCAGTTCACCATGGTGACCGCCGGTTCCGTCGGCCGGAACCCGAAGGAGGTCCTGCGGGTGCTGGACGCCCTGCAGACCGACGAGCTCTGCCCGTGCAACTGGAGCAAGGGCGACGAGACCCTCGACCCGGTCGCGCTGCTCTCCGGGGAGTGAACTGACATGTCCCTCGACTCCCTGAAGTCCGCCATACCGGACTACGCCAAGGACCTGAAGCTCAACCTGGGCTCGGTCATCGGCAACTCCGACCTCCCGGCCCAGCAGCTCTGGGGCACCGTGCTGGCGACCGCGATCGCCTCGCGCTCCCCGATCGTGCTGCGCGAGCTGGAGCCGGAGGCGAAGGCGAACCTGTCGCCCGAGGCGTACACGGCCGCCAAGGCCGCCGCCGCGATCATGGCGATGAACAACGTCTTCTACCGCACCCGGCACCTGCTGTCGGACCACGAGTACGGCACCCTGCGCGCCGGACTGCGGATGAACGTGATCGGCAACCCGGGCGTCGACAAGGTCGACTTCGAGCTGTGGTCCTTCGCGGTCTCCGCCGTCAACGGCTGCGGCATGTGCCTGGACTCGCACGAGCAGGTGCTCCGCAAGGCCGGCATGGACCGCGACACGATCCAGGAGGCGTTCAAGATCGCCGCCGTGATCGAGGCCGTCGGCGCCACGCTGGACGCCGAGGCGGTCCTCGCCGCCCAGTAGTACCGCCGGTCCCGCGCGAGGCGGAACACGGCACGGGCCCCGTCCACCGAACCGGTGGGCGGGGCCCGTTCGTGTGCGCGCGGGCCCCGGGCCTTCGTACGGGACGTACTCGAAGGCCGGGGTCGGTGCGGCGGGAGTGCGTGCGCGGCGCCGCGCGGCGGACGGGAACGCCGGACGGGCCTCAGCGGGCGGGCGGTTCCGGCGGGGGTGAGTCCTCGGGCGGGCGCGGCCCCGCCTCGGGCGCGGCGTCGGCCGCGGTGGCGCCCAGAGGCCTCGGCGCCTGCCGCACCGCCGACTCCCGGGAGTACGCCCGCAGATAGCCGACGACCGTGTTGGCCACCGCCACCAGCGGGACCGCGACCACCGCGCCGCCGATGCCGGCCACCATGCCGCCGGCCGCCACCGACAGCACCACCGCCAGCGGATGGACCCGCACCGCGCGGCCCAGGATGAACGGCTGCAGGATGTGGCCCTCGATCTGCTGCACCAGCAGGACCACGACGAGCGTCATCACCGCCGCGAAGACGCCCTGGGTCACCAGCGCCACGACGACCGCCAGCGCCCCCGACATCACGGCGCCGACCAGCGGGATGAAGGCGAACAGGAAGATGAACACGGCCAGCGGCACGGCCATCGGCACATGCAGGAAGTAGATGCCGAGACCGATGAAGATGGCGTCGATCAGCGCGACGATCACGGTGCCGCGCACATAGGCCGTCAGCGTCCGCCAGGCGCGCGGGCCGGCGCCGGCCACACCGGGCCGGGCCGCCGCCGGCACCAGCTTCAGCGTCCACTCCCAGATGCGCTTGCCGTCGTAGAGCAGGAAGAGCGTCGAGAAGACCGCCAGCAGGATGCCGGTCAGCGCCTCGACGACGACCGTGACGCCCTCCAGTCCGGCGGACGTTATCTGGTCGCTGTTGGCGCCGACCGCTTCGCGCAGGCTCTTGGCGATCTCGTTGATCTGCTTGTCGGTGACGTGCAGCGGGCTGTTCAGCAGCCACTTGCGCAACTCGTCGATGCCGCTCTGGATCTGCGAGGAGAGGTCGTCGATGTTCTCCATGACCTGCCAGGTCACGAACCAGCCGATCAGCCCCATCACCACGAACCCGAGGATCGCGGTCAGCGCGGTGGCGAGCGCGCGCGGGACCCCGCGCCGCCGCAGCCGCGCCACGGTCGGCTGGAGCAGCGCCGTGATCAGCAGGGCGACCACGAAGGCCAGCACCACCAGCCGCACCGCGCTGATGACCCGCATCAGCACCCACACGGTGCCGGCGAGGACCAGCAGCCTCCACCCGGCCTCGGCCGCGACCCGCACACCCCAGGGCACGGCCTGCGCCGGATCGGGACGGGCGGGTGCCGCGACGGTGCCGGTCTGCCCCGGTTCGCCGGGCCGCCCGTGCTCCGGCGAGGCGTCCGCGTCGCGCGCGGGCTCCGGGCCGGCGTCGGCGAGGCCGCCGACGGGGCGGTGCGGATCGTCGTCCCACTCCGCCTCGGCCCGGCGCTGGTCCAGCCGGTTGCCGAGCCGGGTCAGTCCGGAACCCACTCGGCCCAGCCATCCTGGCACTCGCGACATGTTCCGTCCTCTTCCCCCGACTCTCCCCACCACTCCCCCTGGAGCCGTACCGGTCCGACGGTACACGGGGGGCACGCGAAAGCCCCTCACCGAAAGGACGGTGAGGGGCCGCGCGCGGTCGGGCGCCGGGGGCGGGGAGCCGCCGGTCGGCGACGGCTCAGTACCAGTGGTTGGCCTGCCAGAAGCTCCACGCCCCGCAGGGGCTGCCGTAGCGGCCGTTCATGTAGTTGAGGCCCCACTTGATCTGGGTGACCGGGTTGGTCTGCCAGTCCGAGCCCACGGAGGACATCTTGGAACCGGGCAGGGCCTGGAAGAGGCCGTAGGCGCCGGAGGACGGGTTGACGGCGCGGTAGTTCCAGCTCGACTCGTGGTTCACGATGTTGCTGAAGCACTGCCACTGGCCGCTGGGCACCATGCCGCGGGCCAGCGACTGGATCTGGCCGATGCTGTAGGAGCCCTGGACCGCGCCGACGGCGGGGGCGCTGGCGGAGGCGGCCTCGCGCTGGGCGGCGCGACTGGCCGCCGCTTCCTCCTCGGCCCGCTTCTTGGCCTCCTCGGCGGCCTTCTGCGCCTTCTCCGCGCGCTCCTTCTTGGCGACGGCGGTCTCGGCGGCGGCCTTGCGGGCGGCCTCCTCGGCGTCCTTCTTGGCACCGGCGTCCGCGGCGATGGCCTGAACACTGGCCTGCTGCGTCAGGGACGCGGTCTGCACCTGGGCCTGCTGCCCCACGGGGAGGTCCGCGAGCAGCGTCGTGCCTGCTGCCGTCGCTTCCGCGTCGTGGCTCTGCCCGGTGCTGCCCGAGGCAACACCGACGACGCTTCCGACAGCGGTGACCGCGGTGGCCGAAGCCACTGCGAATCCCCGGACCGAGATCCGGCTCACACGGTTTCCTTCCAGCGACGCCCGCTCCGGTGACCCTCGCGGACGCGTTCGTGCCCCTGGCACTGGCCTCCCCCACTCTGGTCACGGGAGGCGCGGGCCCGGTGGACAACTCCCCGACGGGGAGCGCCGCGTGATGCCCGGGCGGCATACGACGCTGCTATGGAGTTGGACGGTGCTGCGGTGGTGCCGTGTCTCCCGCCGTCCGAGGACCGGGGAGGCGCCCCTGGGGGCGAAGGGTGTCGTATGCGGGGCCTGACAGGAATGAGACTCTGCCGCAACCCGCGCGGCGAGGCAATTCCGTGTTGCGTGGGAAAGCTCACATCCCGTTCGGCCCAGTGCGTTCGACGGAAACCCGGCGCAAGGCGGCGCCGCCCGGATAGGGTCTTCGCCTTTCCGGACGGCGCCCCGGTTCGGTGACCGGCCCGTGACGGGCCGGAGTCCACGAACCCCTCCGTACCCGTCAGATGTGGGTGTCCTCCAGCATTTCCGTCACCAGTGCGGCGATCTGGGACCTTTCGGACCGGGTCAGGGTCACATGGGCGAAGAGCGGATGCCCCTTCAGCTTCTCCACGACGGCGACCACACCGTCGTAGCGCCCGACCCGGAGGTTGTCCCGCTGCGCCACGTCGTGGGTGAGGACCACCCGGGAGTTGGCGCCGATCCGGGAGAGCACCGTCAGCAGCACGTTGCGTTCGAGGGACTGGGCCTCGTCGACGATGACGAACGCGTCGTGCAGGGAACGGCCGCGGATGTGGGTGAGCGGCAGTACCTCCAGCATCCCGCGGGCGGTGACCTCCTCGATGACCTCGCGGCTGGTGACCGCGGACAGGGTGTCGAAGACCGCCTGCGCCCAGGGGCTCATCTTCTCCGCCTCGGAGCCCGGCAGATAGCCCAGCTCCTGCCCGCCCACCGCGTACAGCGGGCGGAAGACCATCACCTTGCGGTGCTGCCGGCGCTCCAGCACGGCCTCCAGCCCGGCGCACAGGGCCAGCGCGGACTTGCCGGTTCCGGCCCGGCCGCCCAGGGAGACGATCCCGACGTCCGGGTCGAGCAGCAGGTCGAGGGCGATCCGCTGCTCGGCGCTGCGCCCCTTGATCCCGAACGCGTCCCGGTCGCCGCGCACCAGCCGCACTCCGCCGTCGGGCGTGACCCGGCCGAGGGCCTTGCCGCGCTCCGACTGGATGGTCAGCCCGGTGTGCACGGGCAGCCCGGCCGCCTCGGGGACGAAGACGTGGCCCTCCTCGAAGAGGATGTCCACCTGCTCGCCGGGCAGCGTCAGCTCGGACATGCCCGTCCAGCCGGAGGAGTCCGTGATGGCCAGCTCGGCGCGGTACTCCTCGGCGAGGAGGCCGACGGAGGACGCCTTGATCCTGAGCGGGAGGTCCTTCGACACGACGGTGACGTCGAACCCCTCGGCCTGGAGGTTGCGGGCGACCGCGAGGATGCGGGAGTCGTTGTCCCCCAGGCGGTAGCCGCTGGGCAGCACACCGGGGTCCGAGTGGTTCAGCTCGACCCGCAGGGTGCCGCCGAGGTCCCCGATGGGGATGGGGGCGTCGAGGCGGCCGTGCCGGACGCGGAACTCGTCGAGCAGGCGGAGCGCCTGCCGGGCGAAGTAGCCGAGCTCGGGATGGTGCCGTTTGGCCTCCAGCTCCGTCACCACGACGATGGGGAGCACGACCTCGTGCTCGTCGAAGCGGCTCAGGGCGTTGGGGTCGGCCAGCAGGACGCTGGTGTCGAGAACATAGGTGCGCCGATCTGGCATGTGGCGCTTCGCGCTGGTCACCACGGAAGGACGTACCCCCTCGGAAGAGGTCGGGGAGCGACGGAGTGGACGCTGGGCCGGGATGACCGGAACGAGTCGACCGGTCGGCGGCCGCGATGCACCGGCGCGGGCCGAGGACCGGCCCTCCGCGTCTTCTTCCGTGCCGTGACCGCACGGTCGGGCTGATGCAAAGGGCCTCCCGGGCGGACGGCTCCGCGCCGCCCGCTGAGGATCCGACACCCGTGGTTCGGGCGTCGACCTGCTTGGCTTATTCCCTGTAACGACCGCCGCCATGCCACGGGGGGGGAGGGCGCACCGGTGAACTCCTGGTTACGGAGGCGGCGTCGGAGAAGGACGCGGGGGCGCGGGGCGGTGGGGCGGGGCGGGGGTGGCCGGGGGGAGGGGGTGGCGCGGTGGCCGGAATCGAGGGGGCGGTCCTTGCGGAGCGGCGGTCCTGCGGGCCCTGGGGAGCGGGCGCGCGGGGGCCTGTCCAGGGGAGGGCGGCTGCCGGGGGGCGACGCCGGGGCTCGTGGCCGGGTGCGGGGCGGGGCACGGGGGCACGGGCGGGCGGGAGCGGGCGGCCCCCCGGGGCGGGCGAGGGCCGGTGTGCGCCGGGGCATGAAAAAACGGGCCGGTCCGTGGGGGGGGATACGGACCGGCCCGAGGGGGGGTTTCCACCATAACCCTTCGTAAGTGCCGTCGCGCGCATCGACGTGCCCCACTACTCTCCGGAGCCGTCCGGCGACACCGGGAGCGGTCCGGAGTCCCTCGTTCCCCCGCACGTCACAGCGGTGGCGGGGCGGATTCCGGGGGCGGGGCGGCCGAACGGGCGATCTGCGGCCCGGGGCGTGTCGGCGGCCGACGGGGGGTGCCCCCGCCGACGCCCGGCCGGGGTGCGCCCCCGCATGCGCGGGGCGTCGGCCCGCGGCCGCGCGGTCCCGCCTCCGCGTCGTCCGACCGGGTGATCCCCCATATGGCCGAAGGTTGACCGGGCACCGCGCAGCCCCCTCCACCGCGCGGTACCCGCCCGCGCAGCTTTGCTGGCGCGAATTACCTTGGTCCGAACTTACGCGACCGGGTCGCCCGCACGCGACCCGTACCGCCCATCACGCCATAACGATGTGGAGAACCGGAGGGGGAATCACCTCCAGAACGGGGCAATCCGGGCGTCCGGTGGTCCGGGAACGGCTCCCGGGGACGGATTCACGCCCTTCTCCCCGTGACGCCCCTCCCCGGGGCGGGGTTCGCGCCCCACCCGGGGCCGTCCGCGCACGGGGGTGGGGTCCTTCCTCGCGGGATACGTTCCCGGTGGGACGGTCGTCTAGGGGAAGGGGCCCGGCGTGGGCCGACGTTGGCGCGACGGGACGGGGACGCTGGTGGTGACCGGCGGGGACGGCGGGGCGGACGCCGGGGACACCGGGGTCGGATGTGGTGGGGTCGGCGGGGGCGGTGGGGTCGGCGGCGGTGGAAGCGGCGGGGGTGTGCGGGTGCCGTTGGAGGTGGCCGCCTCGTACCGGGCCCGGACCAGGGGCCTGTTGGGGAGGGACTCGCTGGAGGGGGCGATGCTGCTGACGCCCGCCGGAGGGGTGCACACCTTCCGGATGCGGATGCCCATCGACGTCGCCTTCCTGGACCGGCGGATGCGGGTCCTCGCCGTGGTCACCATGCGGCCCGGCCGGATGGGGCTGCCCCGGCTCCGGGCACGTCATGTGCTGGAGGCCGAGGCCGGGGCGATGTCTCGGTGGGGGGTACGGAAGGGGGTGCGGGTGGCGGTCGAGGCGGACCGGTGACGTCCGGCGCGGGCCGCCGCGCTCGGGGCGGGCCGCCGGAGCGGTCGATCGGCGTGCGCGGTCGGTCAGCGTGAGCGGGCAGTCGGCGTGAGCGGGCGGTCAGCGTGAGCGGGGGAAGGAGACCTCCACGCGGCGGTTCTTCTTGCGGCCTGCCTCGGTCGAGTTGTCCGCGATGGGGTACTGCTCGCCGTAGCCGCGGACCTCGTAGGTGACACCGGCGTTGTCGAGCACCTGGGCCAGGACCTCCTGGACGGCGTTGGCGCGCCGCCTGGAGAGGACGTCGCCGTGGGCGGCGGAGCCGAGGTCGTCGGTGAAGCCGAAGACACGGACCTTGGTCGCGTTCTGCGTCCGGATCTCCTCGGCGATGCCCCGGATGCGGGACCGCGACTCGGCGCCGAGGGTCGCGCTGTCCTTGCCGAACAGCACCTCGGCCTGGAGGGCGAGGGTCACCTGGGTGTTGGTGTCCTCACGGCGTTCGTCACCGCTCTGCTCCTCCACGACGGACTTGATGTCCAGCACCTTCGCCCGTGCGAGCGTGGCCCCCTCGGAGAGTTTCAGGTCCGGGTCGTTGGGGTCGACGTCCACGGGGGCGGAGGGCGAGGCCACGGCGCCGGGAGGCACGTCGGGGTCGTCGTCGGCCTGCGCCGCGGTGGCGCCGACGAGGTGGGCGGCGAGCAGCAGACCGGCGGCGGCGAGGACCGGGGTGATGCGGCGGGCTCTGGTCATGGGGAGCCTCACCCGGAGATCTCGATGCCGGCGGCCGAGAACATGGGAAGTTGGAACGTCACCTCGGTCGTGCCCGCGGGCGGGGCGGGGAACTGCATGAAGACGGGGAGGGTCTCACCGGCCTTCAGCGGCGGAAACTTGGTCGTGGCGAGCGGGCGGCCCTCGGTGTCCCGGAGTACGTAGTAGCGCTTCTTCCCGCGGGAATCCACCAGTGTGGCTCCGCCCAGCGACTTCCCGTTGCGGACGATCTCGGTCTCGTTGCCGCTCACCTGGGCGGGAACGTTGACAGTACTCGCGCCGTCGTTCTTGAGTTCACCGCTCACCGTGACGAATCCGCCCGCGTCACGCTGCGCACCGGTGATTCTCATCATGAGACCGCTGGGTCCTCTCAGCTCGGCCAGCGTCTCCTCCGCCGTGCCCTCCTGGGCGCTCACCCCCGGACCGGCGTCCCGGGGCGGCGCCGACGTGGCTCTCGGCTTCTGGTCGTCGCCACCCCCGCCTCCGCAGCCGGCAGCACCGAGGGCCAGCCCGATCGAAACAGCCAGGGCCACCCATCCTCTGCGGGCCCCGGTGCTGAACCGCATGCTCATGATTCCGCTTCCTTCGTCTTCGTCGTTCGTTGTCAGTCGGCCAGATGGACGTCGAAAAGATCCTGGGGCTCGGGCAGGTCCGACACGTCGTCCGGATCGAGGTCCCAGCGCTTCCCGTCACAGAGGAGGCTGGGCAGCTCGACGTCCTCCGCGTCGTCGGCATCCTCGGCGTCCTCATCGGCGTCGGCATCCCCGGCGTCCTCATCGGCGTCGGCATCCTCCGGAGGCATCGTGAAGGAGCAGCGGAATTCGATCACCGCGGTGGCCCGCTCCGTGGCCCGCCGCCCCTCCGTGCCCGGCACGACGGTGTCCCCCACGGTCCCGTTCGTCGTGGCCTCGACCCGGTAGGCGAGCGGCCCGTGCGGAGCGCACCGGACACTCGCGTCGTTGCGCGCGGCCAACTGCTCCGCCCGCCAACAGGCGTTGCCCACGGGAACCCTGCCGTCGAAGATGTCCTGCCACTGGTCCGGGGCGCGGAGATCCCGCAGCCACTGGCCCGTGAGCCTGTCCCGTGTCTCCAGAGCCGCCGCGAGCGCCGCGGCGTCCGCGGCGGTCTGCGCCTCGCTGCGTTTGGCTGCTGCCTGGCCGACCGCGAAGTACACGAGCGCGAGAAAGAGCAGGCCCCCCACCACGGTGATGTATACGGGGAGGGCCTGCCCGGCGTCGTTGTGCCGACGGGCGGGGATCAGCCGCCGGTGACCTCGGTGATCTGGTCCACGATCGCGTTGTAGATCGACTGCCCGATGTCCGTCCCCGTGATGGCCAGGACGATCGCCACCACCACCGCGATGATGCCCAGGTACTCCACCGCCGTCTGGCCCTTGTCGTCGCGGGCGGCGCGGGTGCGCAGGTACGCGGCGGTGGTGTGGAACCAGTTGCTCATGGTGTTCCCCTTCAGGGTGGCCGGTGCCCGCTTCGTCACGGGGAGGGTAGGCCGGGGCGGGGGTGCGGGGTAAGGGTCCCTGGGCCCAACGCCGGGCCCAATCAGCGAGGTTCACCGTCGTTCACCCCCCGGCGGGAACGGGCCGGGGCCGTGCCGAGCCAGGTGGCGGCGGCGGCCGAGCGGCTGGCGCAGTGGAGCTTGGCGAAGATGCGGTTGATGTGGTTCTTGACCGTCTTCTCGCTGATGAAGCACGCGGCGGCGATCTGCTGGTTGCTCATGCCGGCCGCGATGAGGTCCATGATCTCCGCCTCCCTCGTGCTCAGTTGGAACGCCGCCCTGTCGGGAGCATCAGGGGCCGACTGTCCCACAGGTGGTTGCACTTGCGAAAGACCAGAAGGTGCACTTGACCGAAACGTCGGCAGATTGGGCCGTGTTGGTGATTCTTGTGCGTGTGCAGTCGCATCCTCCGAGGAGGGTGCCGGTGTTCCGCGGAGCTGGCTGAGCAGGGCGCCCGCCGCCGTGGGGGTGAAGCGGGGGCGGCCCCGGGTGACGTCCCGCACCGCCGTCAGCAGTTCCTCGGCCGTGAACTCGCCGTGGACCAGATAGCCGCCCGCCCCCCGGCGCAGCGCCTCCCGGACGGTCTCCGCCTCCCCGCTGTACGTCAGCATCAGGACGGGGGCGATGCCCACCAGGTACGGCAGTGCGGAGACGCCGTCCACGTCGGGCATGCGGACGTCCAGCAGGACGACGTCGGGGCGGTGCCGGTGGGCGGCCTCGCACGCCTCGCGGCCGTCGGCGGCCTCGGCGACGACCGTGAGGCCGGGGCAGCCGGAGAGCAACGCGGTGAGACCGGCGCGGACCACCGGGTTGTCGTCGGCGACGACGACCCTCAGCGGGGCCGCCGGAGCGGGGGCGGGGAAGGGGTGGCGCGGATTCCCGTCACGGGCCGTGCCGTCGTCGGGGGGCACAGGGGCCTCCTCTCCTGTCGGGTGCGTCATGGCCGTGCCGGGGGCGCGGGCGGCGGGGCGGACGGTACGGGCGGCGGGGCGGACACGGGCGGAGCCGGGGGCAGGGCCGCGAGGGGGAGGTCCACCCGGACCTCCGTGCCCCTCGGGTGCCCGCCCCGGCCGACGCGGATGCGCGCGCCCACCGAGGCCGCCCGCTCGACCATCCCGACCAGGCCGAAGTGGCCGGTCCTGCGCAGTTGTCCGAGGGTGGTCCCCGGCGGCAGCCCGCGCCCGTCGTCGTGGACGCTGACGCTCACCTGGCCGGCGTCGACCCCGGCGCGGACGACGACGCGGGTGGGACCGGCGTGGCGGTGGGCGTTCTCCATGGCCTCCGCGGCGATCAGGAGGAGCTGGCGGGCCACCGCCGGGGGCATCGCCGGGAGCGGTGCGGTGCCGAGGGGGCCGCGGACGACGGGCAGACCGGTGCGGGCGGTGAAGTCGTCGGTCCTGGCTGCCAGTTCAGCCGCCAGGTCGGTGCCGCGGGCGGGGTCCGACTCGTGGCGCAGGTCGGTGAGGAGTTCGCGGGACTCGGCGGCGGCGCGGCGGGCGCAGCGGGCGACGAGCTCCGCCTGGTGGCGGGCCAGGGCGGGGTCCAGGGGGTCGCGGGCCGCGGTGGCGGCGAGTCCCTCGGCGGCCAGGGCCACGCCGTGCAGGGTCTTGGCGACCGAGTCGTGCAGTTCCCGGGCCAGCCGGGCGCGTTCGGCGGCGACCGCCTCGGCGGCGGCGAGCCGGGCCCGTACGGCGGTCAGCGCCTCGGTGGCGGCGCCGAACCGGAGGAGCAGGCCCCGCAGGCTGGAGCCGACCATCCCGGCGATGACGCAGAGGCCGGGCAGCAGCAGCGACTCCGCCGGGGAGGGGCGGGGGTCCCGCAGCGCGACCTGGACGAGGAACAGGACCAGGGACTGGAGCGAGGCGAAGACGGCGGCCCCGCGCCAGCCGTAGACCAGGCCCGCGAGGAGCGGGGTGCAGATCCCGACGTAGGCCAGTGTGCTGCCGGGGCCCGCCGAGACGAGGAGCAGGGACCCGAAGGCGGTGTCGGCGGCCAGCAGGGGCGGGTGGCGCAGCAGCAGGGGGCCGAAGCGCTCCCAGTCGCGGAAGAGGACGTAGGAGCCCATGAAGGTGAGGACGACGGCGGCGCCGACCAGGCGGGTGCTCAGCCCCGGGCTCGCGTTGAGCAGGGCGGAGGGGGCCGCGAGGGCGATCATGGCCAGCCGGAAGCCGAAGACCTGGCGGCACAGCGCTTGAAGGGCGTTGACCTGGAGGGGGATGGCGGGGGCGGCCGGGGCGGGGGCCGCGTCGCCCGCTGCTGCGGAGGGGCCGGGGTCCCCTTGCCCCACCGGTACGGGGGCCGGGGTCGGCTGCTCCGCCGACGCGAGGTCATGGGATGCCCCGGGCGTCGGAGCGGGGGCGGGAGGGGGTGCCGTCGGAGCGGGTGAGGGCGCGGGGGGTGCGGCCGGGGCAGGACCGCAGGCCCCGGCCCCCGGGGCCCCGGGGGCCGGGTGGGGGTCGCGGTGGCGGCGGCGCGGTAAGCGGAGGGGCCGGCGCGGCGGCTCCTGGGCCGTCCGTGGCCGCGCCGGCGGGTTCGTGGTCGCCATCCGTCCGTCCTCTCCTGCTCCGTCCGTTCCGCTTCGTCCCCCGGTCCCCGGCAGCGCGCCGGTGGTCCCGCTCCCTTCCGGCACGACGCTCCCCCTTCCCTCCGGCACCGGGCCGGTGGTTCCCGTCCCGGCGCCGCGCCTGCCGTTCCCCGGCGGCCCGCCGAGGTCCCGCCCGGGCCGCCCGTCGCCGGCCCCTCCCGGCACGGGTACCGGAAGCCGCTCGCCCCGGCACCCGTGCCGGAAGCCGTTCGCCTCCAGCGCCCGGCCGGACGCCGTTCCCGTCCGGCCGCCGGGCCGGACACCCCGCTCACCTCCCGAAGCGCTCCCGCTCCCGTCCCGTCCGCCGGGGACCGGCCCCGCACCCCCCGGACCCCTCCCGGGTTCTCCCCACACCCCCGGGTACCCCCACCCCGGCCCGCCGAAGGCCCCCGCGCCCGTTCCCCCCTTCCTGGGAGGGCCCGCGCTCCCGCTCTACTCCCCCGTGATCGTCCCGAAGTCCGTGCCCGAGCCCAGGATCAGGCCCGCACCGAGGAGGATCATCGTGGCCGGGACCATGAACGTCGTGATCATCATCGTGGCCTTGGGCACCGCGCGGGCCGCCTTGCGGCGGGCGTTCTGCGCGTCCGTGCGGCGCATGTCACGGGCCAGGGACACCAGCGTGTCGACGATGGGGGCGCCCAGCTCCTCGCCCTGCTGGAGCGCCGTGACGAACATGGCGACCTGCTCGGAGTCGTTGCGGCGGCGCAGCTCGGCGAAGGCCTGGCGGCGGCTCATGCCGAGGTCCATCTGGCGCAGGGTGATGCGCAGTTCGTCCGCCCAGGGCCCCTCGTAGCGGGTGGACACCCGTTCCAGCGCCTGGCGGAAGCCGAGCCCGGCGCCGACCACGACGGCCAGCACGTCGAGGAAGTCGGGGAGGGTCCGCTCGATGACGTCCTTGCGGACGCGGATGGCCGACCAGATGCCCACCTCCGTCCAGAACGCGCCGAAGGCCAGCAGCAGGAGGGCGACCACGTACTGGCCGCGCAGCAGGAAGACCAGGAAGCCGATCCCGCCGAGGAAGCCGTAGACGGCGCGGCGGGCGGCGTAGCGGTCGATGGTGAGGCCGCCGGGGTTGCCGGCCAGGTCGATGCGGCGGCG
This sequence comes from Streptomyces sp. SID8352, assembly GCF_009862265.1. Taxonomy (GTDB): domain Bacteria; phylum Actinomycetota; class Actinomycetes; order Streptomycetales; family Streptomycetaceae; genus Streptomyces. The sequence goes on from NZ_WWGX01000095.1 coordinate 18,127, forward strand.
GTAGCGGGCGACCCGGGCCGGACCCATCAGCCGCAGCACGGCGGGCGCGTAGCGCATGCCCATGCGGTCGATGACGGAGCCGACGGCACCGGTGCGGGTGGCGCCGACCTCCAGGGCCAGGGCGAGGTCGTCCGGGAGTTTCGCGTCGGCGCGGTACATGCGGACGCCCGCGAAGGCGCCCCAGACGGCCAGCCCCATCAGCAGGGCGAGCAGGTACGCCATGGTGTCTCCCCTCAGACGTCGATGCGGGACAGGCGGCGGATCAGGACGAAGCCGACGGCGTAGAGCCCGAAGGCGATGACGACGGCGGCCTGCCCGGCCGCCGAACCCGTCATGCGCTCCAGGGCCCCGTCCTTCACCCCGTTCATCAGGAGCAACGAGCCGACCCCCAGGACGGGGACGGCGTAGGACGTCATCGTCACCTGGGAGAGCTGGGTGCGGATCTCGCGCCGGGTCTCCTTGCGCTCCTCCAGCGTCTCCGTGAGGTTGCGCAGCGCGCCCACGACCTGGCCGCCCGCCCGGTTGGACAGGACGAGGGTGGTGACGAGGACGACGAGTTCACGGGAGGGGAGGCGGTCGGCGAGTTCACCGAGGGCGTCGTCCAGGGAGGCGCCGACGGCCAGTTGGGAGGCGACCTTGCCCAGTTCCTCGGCGGCCGGGGCCTCCAGCTCCTCCGCCGCCATGCCGATGGCGGTGCGCAGGGCGAGGCCCGCCTGGGTGGCGTTGGCGAGGATGCGGGCCAGTTCGGGAAGCTGGTTGATGAACTTCTCGATGCGCTTCTGGCGCTGCCAGTTGAGGAACTGGAGGGCGGCCCAGATGCCGAGGAGTCCGGCGATGGGGCCGAAGAAGGGGGCGAGGGCGGCCTGCCCCACCAGCCACAGGCCGGTGACGGCGGCGAGCATCCAGACGGTGAACTCGCCGGGGGTGATGTCGAGTCCGGTCGCCGCGAGCCGCCGTTCGAGCCGTCGTCCGGACCGGGTGCGGCGCAGCCGGCGGTCCAGGGCGCGGAAGCGGCGCCGCCGCCCGCCCCCGGCGACCTGCCCGGTGGCGGAGAGGCGGTCGACCAGCGCGGCGCGCCGGGCCCGGCCGGAGGCGTGGACGTGCAGCCCGACGACGCCGAGGAGGCAGGCGAGCAGAGTGACGCCGGTGGTGAGGCCGACGAGGGTGTCCAGTTCCATCGGCGGTGCCTACCTGGCCTCTCTGGTGGCGAGCTGGTCCGGGGTGTGGGCCACTCCGAAGGCCTGCGGGACGGGCTGGCCCGCCATGTGGAGGCGGTCGGCGGTGCGGCGCGGCAGCGGATGGTGCCGGTAGCCGCCGTGGACGCGGCCGTCGGGGGCCATGGGCCGGGCGTGGAAGCGGGAGACGGTGGTGATCCGGTACGGCTCGCCGCCGTGGCTGTCGAGGAGGGCGATCTCGGTGACGCGGCGGGCGCCGTCGGCGAAGCGGGTGAGCTGGACGAGGACGTCGAGGCTGCTGTTGATCTGGTCGTGCAGGGCGGCGAAGGGGATCTCCACGTCGGACATGGAGGCCAGTGTCTGCAGCCGCATCAGAGCGTCCTCGGCACTGTTGGCGTGGACGGTGGCGAGGGAGCCGTCGTGGCCGGTCGACATGGCCTGGAGCATGTCCAGGGACTCGCCGCCGCGGACCTCGCCGACGACGATGCGGTCGGGGCGCATCCGCAGCGAGTTGCGCACCAGGTCGCGGATGGTGACGTGGCCCTTGCCCTCGACGTTGGGCGGCCGGGACTCCAGCCGGATCACATGGGCCTGCTGGAGCTGGAGTTCGGCGGAGTCCTCGATGGTGATGATGCGCTCGGACTCGGGGATCAGGCCGGACAGGGCGTTGAGCAGGGTGGTCTTCCCGGTGCCGGTGGCGCCGGAGACGATGATGTTGAAGCGCGCCTGCACCAGCCCGGCCAGCAGGTGGAGCATGTGCTCGTCGAGCGAGCCCAGGCCGATGAGTTCGCGGAGGGTGAAGGAGCGCGGGAAGCGGCGGATGGTGAGGGTGGCACCGGTCAGGGAGAGCGGCGGGATGATGACGTTGACGCGCTCGCCGGAGGGGAGCCGGGCGTCGACCATGGGGTTGGACTCGTCGACGCGGCGGTTGACGGTGGAGACGATACGCTCGATCGTCTGCATGAGCTGGTCGGCCGAGGCGAAGCGCAGCGGGAGCTGCTCGACCCGGCCGCCGCGCTCGACGAAGATGGCGTCCGGGCCGTTGACCATGATCTCGGTGATGGAGGGGTCCTCCAGCAGCGGTTCCAGGATGCCGAGCCCGAGCGCCTCGTCGACGACCCGGCGGATGAGCTGGGCGCGTTCGGCGGTGGAGAGGACGGGTCCCTCACGGCTGATGATGTGTCCGAGGACGCGCTCCAGCCGGGACCGGCGATCGGCCAGGGCGAGGGAGCCCATCTCGGCGAGGTCGATCTCCTCCATGAGCTTGGACCGGTAGGAGGCGACCAGATGTCCGTCGCCGCCCTGGCCGCCGTGCTCCTCGGGCGTGTGGATGCGCGCGCGCAGGCTCATGCGTCCGGTGCTCCTCGCTCTTGTTCCTCGTGCCCCACGTCACTCCCCCGCCCGGTGGTCCAGGGGCATGGTGGCGGTCCTGCGGGCGGGGCCGAAGTCCCAGCCGGGGACGACGGAGGGGATGGCGACGGTGGCCGTCACGGTGACCTCGCCGCCGCCCTCGCTCGCCCCGCAGCGGGTGCCGTCGGCCAGCCAGTCGCTGACGGCGGCGGCGCACTCGGCCTGGGCGCCGCGCTGGAGGGAGGCGCCGCGCGCACCGGCCCGGGCGGCGGTGCCGGCCTGCTGGGCGGTGTAGGCGATGAGGCCGAGCTGTACGGCGGCCAGGGCGACGATGATCAGGACGGGGAGGAACCCGAGGTACTCCAGGGCTGCCTGGCCCCGGTCGCCCCGGCCCCTCTTCTCCCCCGCGCGGGGGGTGGGGAGGTACGGCATGTCAGTCGTCCACCTCCTCGACGGCACCGGCGTGCCCCCGGACGGTCAGCGGGCCCCCGGCGCCGGGGAAGAGGACCGGCACCCTCAGCTCGACCCTGGCGGTGACCCGGCCGCCCCCGGTGGCGCACTTCACGTCCGAGCCGCCCCGCCACGCACTCGGCAGCTTGTCCCGGCCGGCGTCGCCGCAGGCGCCCTCGCGCGCTTCCCGGGAGGCCGCGGTGCCGGCCCGGACCGCCTCGTCGGCGGCGTTGCCCGCGAGCGTGTAGGTGTACCCGACGAGCACGAGCTGCCAGAGCACGGCCAGGGTCAGCAGGATCACGGGCAGCATCCCCACGAACTCCACGGCGACCTGCCCGGCGTCCCGTCCCGGCCGCCGCGCCGAGGCACGGCCGGGGACGGCCGCCGGGGCACGGCCGGGGACGGTCGCCGGGGCGGCGTCCGGGCCCGCGTGAGGAGCGGTCACCGGGCCGGGCCGGACGCGCCCGGCCCGCCGGGCCCACCGGCCCCGCGCAAGGCGGCTCCAGGCCCCCGGACCGGACGGGGCGGCCGTCGCGGCCGTCGCGGCGCCCCGGACGGGCGGCGGGGCACCGGTGGCCCGGCGGGAAGCGCCGCCGTCCTCCCGTCCCCCCGGCCCGCTCATGTCCGCTTCTCCTTGGTCGCCTTGGTCTCCTTGCGGCCCTCCTTGCGGCGGCGCCGCGCGGCCGGGGCCCGGCCGGGGGTGCGGTGGCCCGTGGGGGCGCCCCTGGTGAGTCCCAGTTCGGCGGCGAGGGTCCAGAGGGCCTGCTTGACCGTGCCCCGGTTGTCGAGTTCGTGGACGCGCCCGGCGTCGACCGCGCCCTGGAGTTCCTTGAAGTGGGCGGGGACGGTGGTGTCCGCGACGCCGGTGCCGGTGATCCGCTGGATGAGGGCGGGCTGGATCTCCGTCCCGCGCGTGTGGCGGTTGACGACCACGGTGGTCTCCTCGGCCTTGCGGATCTGGAGCCGGTCCCACATCCGCACCGCCCGCTTGGCCCCGCGCACGGCGAGCACGTCCGGCGTGGTGACCAGCAGCGCCCGGTCCGCGCTCTCCACGGCGGCGGCGCCCGCCCCGCCCATCTGGGCGCCGCAGTCGACGACGACCACCTCGTAGCGGGAGCGCAGGGTGGCGACGATCTGGCGGGCGGCGCGGTCGGTGACCTCCTCGCCGCGTTCGCCCTCGCCGGGGGCGAGCAGCAGGGCGAGCCCGCTGTCGTGCCGGAAGACGGCGTCGGCCAGGACCCGGGGGGAGATGTCGGTGATGGCCGCCAGGTCGGCGACGGAGCGCCGGAACTGCACGTCGAGGTAGGCGGCGACGTCCCCGGTCTGGAGGTCCATGTCGACCAGGGCCGTGGACCGTCCCGACTCCTGGGCGGCCAGGGCGAGCTGGATGGCGACGAGCGTGGTGCCGACACCGCCCTTGGCTCCGCTGACCGTGACGACGGTCCCGCCGGCGCCGGGCGGGCCGTCACCGCCGCCGCCGAGGTGCCGCCGGACCCCGGCCGACCACTGGGCCACCGCGTGGACCCGGGCGGCGAGTTCCTCGTGGACGAGGGGCAGGGTGACCAGGCCGCGGGCGCCGTGGTCCATGGCGGCCTGGAGGAGCCCGGGCCCGGTGTCGGAGGTGACGAGGACGACGCCGACGGCCGGGAAGCGCAGGGCGACCTCGCGGATCAGCTCCAGCGCCGGGACGGGGCCGATCCGTTCGTGGACGACGACCACCTCGGGCAGTTCGTCGACGGACTCGGCGGCGAGCCGGGCGAGGGTGTCGACGAGCCGGGTGGAGTCGGCCACCGGGGCGACCGGTTCGGCGTCCGGGAGCCGGGCGAGCAGCGCGGAGAGGGACCGCGCCGCGTCCGCGTCCCCGGCCGCCGGGAGGATTCTCGTGGGCATGCGGCCCGTCACCTGTCCTTCGCGAGTTCGTACGTACGGTCCTTCTCGGGAACCGTGGTGTCGCCGCCGGGCGCCACCAGCGCGAGCCGGACGCGCTTCGCGAACGACTCGGCGTACGTGAGGCGCTGGGCGTCGAGGGCGGAGAGGGCGAAGGTGATGGGGACCGCGTCGGCGGGCCCCCGTCCGCGGCTGTCCTCGTCGGGGTCGAGAGCGGTGATCTCGCCGACGTCGAGCACCTGGGCGTTGGTCACGATGATCTTCGACTGGGCGGGGTCGCCCTCCCGCCTGCCCTCGAAGGTGGCGTACACGTTCACCGAGGAGCCGGGGGTGATCTTGCCGGCCACTCCGGTCGCCGCGTCGATCATGATGGCGACCTCCTGCTGGCCGGGGCGCAGGGCGGGCTGGTCGACGATCATGTCGCTCTGCAGCAGTGAGCCCTCGCGCAGCGTCGTCACCGCGATCCTGCCGCGTATCTCGGCGAGGTCGGTGACCGCGTTCCGCGACAGCCACCGCTCGGGCATCCGGATCTTCTCGAACTGACCGGCGTTCAGCGCCGTGTAGGGCTTGACATCGGTCTTCAGCCGGTACGCGGTGACCTCGGGGCCCACCTCGGACCGCACCTCGTCGATCACGGAGAGCACGCCGGCGAAGGCACCGAGGGCGCAGAGGACCGACAGGATCAGCAGGATGACGCCGCGGCGCTGACGGGAGTTCATGGGCCGTGCAACCTCATTGGGGGATCGGTCGAGCCGGGACGGAGAACGGGGGACGGTGCCTCGGGGCCGCGGGGTCAGCCGGTGAGCGCGCGTCTCGTCCGGCCGCCGGGCGCGTGCCGTGACGCGGGGCCCGGGTCGTCGGGGGGCGGCGGGGTCGCGGAACAGAACACGCAGCGGTCGCCGATGACGTCGATGCCGCACCAGTGGCAGGTGCCGCGCCGTACGGAGGTGACCAGTTGGTAGAGGACGGAGAGGTCGGGCAGGAAGGCGCAGAACTCGGTCATCCGTCCGGTGCCCCACCAGCGCGGCGAGGTGTCCGGCAGCGGGGTCTCCAGGACCCCCTGGACCTTCCAGGACGGGGCGAGGGTGCCAGTGACCCAGTCGGAGGGGAGCGGGCCCTCGGCCACCAGCAGGGAGGTGGCGTACTCGGGGCCGGTGAGGGCCGCGCCGGGCCCGACGCGCACCAGTTGCGGCTCGGGGTGGGCGACGACGGCGAACTGGCTGCCCGGCATCCAGGACTTGGCGTGCGCCTTGAGGCCGACGGGGACGTGGTCGAGCCGGGCGACGGAGCCGAGCAGGGCGCCGGAGTGGATGTAGTGGGTGAGCAGGCGGCCCGCGGAGGCGAGGACGCCGGGGCCGAGGTCGCAGGAGGCGAGCTGGCGTAACTGACGGGCCAGGACGGCCAGTCCGAGCGGTGGCAGGGGCGGACGGAACAGGGCGATCCGGTCGCTCTCCAGCAGCGACCGGACGGTGTGCAGGCGCCGCTCCAGGGCGACGGGCGCGCCGGGCGGGCAGAGCACGACCAGGTGCCCGTGCTGGTCGACGAGGCCCTGGACCTCCTCCAGGACCGCCTCCAGCGGGCGCTTCCCGGCATCCTGGAGCACGACCGCGGGCAGCGTCCGTTCGTCCAGTGGCGGCAGTGCCAGGTCGGCACTGGTCACGGCAATCGCAGGTGGCACGCGCGGCTCCCCGTCTCCCCATGCCCGCCGGTCCACCGGTGCTGCTCCGGCACACCCGGACGACTTCACTGCGTGACTACGTGAGCACTGTATCCACGCCGCTCTGGCGCGAGAACACCGTTTCTCCAGCAGAAGAACAACTTGTGATGTACAAGGTGCGTCAAACCGGGACAGGTTGAGCACCGCCGGTCCGCCGCCGCACCGGACCCGGCCGCCGCGCGGTGCGGGTCGCGGTCCGCCCGCCGACCCGGTCCGGGCACATCCCGCCCGGCTTCCGCCAAGTCCGGGAAAGTTCCGTCATGTTGGTCCGGACCAACCTCTTGACACTTCAATTGGTCTGGACCACCTTGTACGTCAGCGGTGGCCACCGTCCCCATATCTCTCCCCACCAACTCCTTTCCCCCCGGAGGCCTCAGTGGAGCCCGTACTCAGACGGCATGGACGACGACGGAACCGGATCCGGTACGGAGCCGGAGCCATCACCGCCGCTCTCGCTCTCACGGTCACGGCCGTCGGCCAGGCGTCGGCGGCGGACGTCAACAACGCGAAGAACGCCGGCTTCGAGACCGGTCTGAGCGGCTGGACCTGCTCCGCCAACAGCGGCGCCGCAGTCTCCACCCCGGCCCGCACCGGCACCGGCGCCCTCAAGGCCACGCCGAGCGGCCAGGACAACGCCCGCTGCAGCCAGACCGTCGCGGTGAAGCCCAACTCCACGTACTCCCTGAGCGCCTGGTACCAGGGCAGCTACGCCTACCTGGGCGTCACGGGGACGGGCACGACGGACGTCTCGACCTGGGACCCGGGCTCCACCTCCTGGAAGCAGCTCACCACCAGCTTCAAGACCGGCGCGTCGACCACCTCCGTGACGGTCTACACCCACGGCTGGTACGGCCAGTCCGCCTACTACGTCGACGACTTCTCCGTGTACGGCCCCGACGGGGGCGGCGGCGGTGACACCGACCCGGTCGTCCCGTCCGTCCCGGCCGGCCTGAACGCCTCGGCGACCACCTCGTCGTCGGTCTCCCTGGCCTGGACCGCGGCCACCGGCGCCACCGGCTACAACGTCTACCGGGACGGGACCAAGGTCACCTCGGTCTCCGGCACCTCGACGGTCGTGACCGGCCTGGACGCCTCGAAGACCTACTCCTTCCAGGTCTCCGCCACCAACTCGGTCGGCGAGTCGGCCAAGTCGGCGGCCGTCTCGGCCCGCACGAAGGACCCGGACGACGGCGGCGGCACCGGCAACTCGAAGCTGCCCAAGCACATCGTGACCGGCTACTGGCAGAACTTCGACAACGGCGCCGCCGTCCAGAAGATCTCGGACGTGTCGAACCAGTACGACATCATCGCCGTCTCCTTCGCGGACGCCACCACCACGCCGGGGGGGATCACCTTCAACCTCGACACCGTCGGCCTCAAGGGCTACACCGTCGACCAGTTCAAGGCCGACATCCGCGCCAAGCAGAAGGCCGGCAAGAAGGTCATCATCTCGGTCGGCGGCGAGAAGGGGACCATCTCGGTCAACAGCGCCGCCTCCGCGACCAACTTCGCCAACTCGACGTACGCCCTGATGCAGGAGTACGGCTTCGACGGCGTCGACATCGACCTCGAGAACGGCATCAACCCCACGTACATGTCGCAGGGTCTGCGCGCGCTGTCCGCCAAGGCCGGCCCGGACATGATCCTGACCATGGCCCCGCAGACGATCGACATGCAGTCGAAGCAGGGCGGCTACTTCCAGACCGCGCTGAACGTCAAGGACATCCTGACGGTCGTCAACATGCAGTACTACAACAGCGGCGCGATGCTGGGCTGTGACGGCAAGGTCTACTCCCAGGGCACGGTCGACTTCCTGACCGCGCTGGCCTGCATCCAGCTCGAGAACGGTCTGGACGCCTCCCAGGTCGGCCTGGGCCTGCCCGCCTCCACCCGCGCCGCGGGCGGCGGCTACGTCTCCCCGTCGGTGGTCAACGCCGCCCTGGACTGCCTGACCAAGGGCACCAGCTGCGGCAACTTCAAGCCCTCGAAGACCTACCCCGACCTCCGGGGCGCGATGACCTGGTCCACCAACTGGGACGCCACCTCCGGCAACGCCTGGTCGAACAGCGTCGGCGCGCACGTCCACGCGCTGCCGTAACTCCGGCACGGCACCTTCCCCCGGCCCCCGGCCCGCCCCCACGGCGGACCGGGGGCCGGTCCGTTCTCCCGGCGCCCCGCTCGCCCGGCGACCGCTCCCCCGGTCCCGGCCCGCCCCTCGGCCGCCCGCCGCCCGTCCGCCCCGTGACCGCCAGCCGGGGCCGGACTCGGAACCGCGCCCGCCGCCGGGCCCCGCGCACGGTCCTCCGGCGGATGTGAAACATTTCCCGCGCCCCACCGCATCAGTGAAGTGAAGGCAGTGGCACGGCGGACCGGGGAACGGCTCATGGGGGGCGCGGCGGATGAGGCAGGCACGGGCGGACGAGTACGCCGAGTTCGCGGCGGCGCGGGCCGGACACCTGTACCGCTCCGCGTGCCTGCTCACCGCCGGGGACACCCATCTCGCCGAGGACCTCGTCCAGGAGACCCTCGGACGGCTCTACGTGCGCTGGGGGCGGGTCTCCCGGGTCGGGAACCCGGCGGCCTACACGCAGACCGTCCTCACCCGGGTCTTCCTCGCCCATCAGCGGCGGCGCAGCAGCGGGGAGCGGGTGACCGACGTGCTTCCGGACCTGCCGGGCGCCCAGGGCGGGGACGCGCCGCTGCGGCTGACCCTGCTGGACGCCCTCTCGCGGCTGCCGCCCAAGGACCGGGCGGTGATCGTCCTGCGGTACTGGGAGGACCGCTCGGTGGAGCAGGCCGCAGACGTCCTCGGCGTCAGCTCGGCGGCCGTCCGCACCCGGTGCGTGCGCGCGCTGGGCCGGCTGCGGCACCTGCTGGGCGAGGACCTGGCGGAGTACGTCCGGCCCTGAACACCGGGGGCCGCCCCGCCGCCCGCGCCGCGCCCGCCCGCCGGGCCCCCGCCGCCGCCCGGCCCTCCCCGTCCGGCCGCCGTCCGCCCGTCCTCGTCCGCGCCCGTCCGTCCGTATCTCCGGGTTCCGTGCGGAACCCGTGTCCCGCACCGTGTGGAAAGGGTGGTTCACCATGTCCGGAACTCCGCCGAAGGACCCGTTCGAGGAACGGCTCTCCGGCGCGCTGCGCGAAGCCGGGGACGGCTTCGACACCGATCGCGCGGCCCTGGTCTCCGCCGGGCGGAGCCTCGGCCGCCGGGCCGCGCTGCGCCGCCGGGCCGGAATCCTCGGCGGGGCGGCCGGGATCGCCCTGATCGGGGTGGGCGGCGCGCTGGTGCTGCCCGGCACGGGCCCGGACGACGGCGCGGCGCACCGGGCGTCCGCCGCCGGGCCCGCCGCCCGTCCCGAGCGGGCCCCCGCCTCCTTCACGTCCGGCGAACTCCTGCGGGAGTTCAAGGCCGTGCTGCCGCGGGCGCGGTTCAGCGGGGAGGAGGCGCAGGGCACCGGCGCGCGGACGCCCCCGCACGCGCGGCTCGTGCTGGACGACGGGCGCGGGGCGGCGGCCGTCGGCATCGGCTTCGCCCGGCTGGAGCCCGGCAGCGCCGCGGTCCGCGAGGCGACCCGGTGCCCGGACCGGGCGCTCACCCCCCACGACTCCTGCGTCACCGAACGGCTGCCCGACGGCTCGGTGCTCACCGTGTTCCAGGGGTACGAGTACCCCGACCGCCGGGGGGACACCAAGTGGTGGAGCGCCGATCTGGTCACGGCCCGGGGCCTGCACATCTCCCTGAGCGAGTGGAACTCCCCCGCCGAGAAGGGCGCCCCCGTCAGTCGGCCCGAACCCCCGCTGAGCACGGCGCAGTTGAGGAAGGCCGTCACCGCCGGGGTGTGGCGCCGCGTGGCGGACACCCTGCCGGACCCGGCGAAGCAGGGCACCCGTCCGCCGGCGCCCCCGTCGGTCCCGGGCGAGGCGGTCCGCGCCACGCTCGCCCGGCTGCTGCCCCGCTCGGCGAAGGTGGTCGCGCAGGGCGCCCAGGAGACCGAGTTCGCCCATGTCGTGGTGGACGACGGGCGGGGCCGGAGCCTCGTCCAGGTCAATGTGCAGCCGCGCACGCCGGGCGACCGGTGGGAGGAGGGCGCCGCCGAGCCCCTTCCCGACGGCTCGCTCGTCCTCGCCTCGCGGGCTCCCGGCGAGAAGGGAGGCCCCGGGGTCGTGCAGTGGACGGCCGACACGCTGCGGCCCGGCGGACTGCGCGTGGTCGTCAGCGCCTTCAACTCCGGTACGCAGCACGGGGCCGCGACCCGGGACACCCCGGCCCTGACCATGGCCCAGCTGGAGGCGATCACGCTCAGCCCGGAGTGGGACGCGCTGCTGTAGCGCGGCACGGGCGGGAGCGGCTCCCTGCGGGGCCCGGCGTTCACCGCGGGCCCCGCAGGGCGTGGTGAGGGGGCGGGGCATGTGCCCCGCCCCCTCACCGGCGGCCGGTGGGCCGGACCCGTCCGGGTCCGGCCCACCGGCCGCCGCTGCCGAAGTGCCTTACTCAGAAGCCGTGTCGACGCGGCGTCGGCCTACTTCTCCGCAGCGTCCCCGGTCCGGCCGGAGGCGCCGTCCTCGGCGGACGTCCCGGCCTTCGCGGACGTCCCGGCCTTGTCCGACGCCTTGTCCGACTCCTTGTCCGTCACGGAGGCGTCGGTCTTGCCGGAGCCCCCGTCCTTGGCCGCGTCCGCGGTCCCCTGGGCGGTCCCGTCGGCCTTTCCGTCCGTGTCCGCCCCGCCGTCCTCGAAGTAGGCGTCCAGGACCTCGTCCAGGGCCGCGTCCCAGTCCTTGAAGCGGCTCCGGGACGGCGCCTCGACCTCGATGGGGTACCAACGGCGGTCGGGGGTGTGCACGGTGACGGTGTACCGCTTGCCGAAGCGGGCCGTCTCGGTCTCCACGGCGCCGATCTCGTCCCAGCGGAACTCGCACTCCTGGTCGTCCAGGGCGAGCCGGACGCCCCGGTGGTCCGCGACGATCCGCGCGCGGCGGTCGGCCGCCTCGAAGGCCGGGCCCTCCACCGCTTCGGACTCCGGCTCGGCGACACCGCCGTCGGGCTCGGCCGCACCGGCCTCCGGTCCGCCGGGGGCGGCGTCCTCCCCGGTCACCTCCGCCGTCCCGGGACGCGCGGCCTCCGGGGCGCCGGACACCCCGGGCGCGGTGAGCCCGGGGATGAAGGCCGGGTCGGACCCGGCGCCGTTCAGGGGCTGGCTGCTCGACTCTATGCGCTGCTCCACGCGGGCAGTATGGTCGACGATCCTGTGCCGGAGACAGTCGGGCCCGTCATCGTTATCAGACCCCTACCCGCGGCCCGCCCCGCGCCCCCGGTCAGCCGAGGACGGCGAGCGCGTCGATCTCGATGAGCAGCCCGGCGGGCAGACCGACGTAGACGGTGGTGCGGGCGGCGGGCGGCTGGGTGAGGCCCTGCTCCTCGAAGTACGCGTTGTAGAGGGCGTTCATCTCGGCGAAGTGGTCGACGTCGGTCAGGTAGACGCGGATCATCATCACGTCGTCCCAGCCCGCGCCGCCCTCCTCCAGGATGGACTTGACGTTCGCCAGGGTCTGGAGGGTCTGCTCGCGCAGGGTGGGGCCGGCCGGGGTGGGGGCCTTGCCCTCCTCGTGGGGCAGGAAGCCGACCTGCCCGGCGACCTGGAGGATGTTGCCCTTGCGGACGCCGTGGGAGAACTTCGCCGGGGGCGTGGTGTGGGTGGCCGGGGTGAGAGCGGTCTTTTCGGTCATGCCCTGTCCTTCTCGAAGCGGTGTTCGGGGTGTTGCACGGGAGTCCTGCCGGAGTACTCGCCGCTGATGGCGTCCGCGGTGCGGCGCACCAGCGGGAGCAGGGTGAGGAGTTCCTCCGCGGTGACGACGACGTTCGGCGCGGAGACCGACATCGCGGCGACCACCCGGTCGTCGGCGCCCCGGATGGGCGCGGCGATGCAGTTGATGGACTCCTCGTGGCCGCCGAGGTCGGTGGCCCAGCCCTGGTCGCGCACCGCCGCCAACTCCTTGAGGAAGGCGTCGGCGTGGGGCGTCGAACGGGCCGTGTAGAGGGGGTAGTCGAGGTCGTCGGCGATCGCCCGGCGCTCGCTCTCGGGGAGGTCGGCGAGGAGCAGCTTGGCGACGGCGGCGACGGTGATGGCGACGGGCTTGCCGATCCGGGAGTACATGCGGACCGGGTAGCGGCTCTCGACCTTGTCGATGTAGAGGACCTCGCCGTCCTCCTGGACCGCGAGGTGGACGGTGTGCCCGCACTGCTCGTTGAGGCGGACGAGGTGGGGGTGGGCGATCTCGCGGACGTCCAGGTTCTCCATCGCCTCCTGGGCGAGGGCGATCAGCCGGGCGCCGAGGCGGTAGCGCTGGTCGGACTGGCGGTAGACGAGGCCGTGGTCGTGGAGGGTGCGCAGCAGGCGCAGGGCGGTGGACTTGTGGACGCCGAGGCGGGCGGCGACCCGGCCCAGGTCGGCGGGGCCCTCCGCGAGCAGCGGCAGGATGCTGAGCGCGCGGTCGACGGTCTGGCTCATGGTGTGCGTACCTCCTCGTCGGCCCCCTGGCCGGCTCCCTCGCCGGTCCGGGTCCAGCCGGGGCCCAGTCGCAGTCTGCCCCACGCGTCGTCGGCGAGGGCGGCCAGGCGGTCCGCGTGGTCGCGGGCGGGCGGCTCGGCGAGGTCGCCGGGGACGGTGAGCGCGGCGGCGGCCATCAGGTGGCCGTGGCGCAGCCGGTCCCGTACCGGCAGGCCGCGCAGGGTGGCGGAGAGGAACCCGGCGGCGAAGGCGTCCCCCGCGCCGACGGCGGCGACGACGTCGACGCACAGGGCGGGGACGGTGGTGACGTGGGGGCCGTGGAAGGCGGTGGCGCCGGTGGCGCCCTGCTTGACGACCAGGACCTCCGGTTCGGGCAGAGCGGCCCGGACCGCGTGGGGACCGCCGGCGCCCCACGCCTCGTCCTCGCCGACGAAGACGATGTCGGCGCCGCGGGCCAGTTCCAGCAGGATCCGGGGGCCGTCGCCGCCGCGCCACAGCCGGGGCCGGTGGTTGACGTCGAAGGAGACCAGGGGGCGGCCGGGGCGGCGGGTGGTCAGCTCGCGCATCAGGGCGAGGCAGCCGGGGGAGAGGGCGGCGGTGATGCCGGACAGGTGCAGGACGCGCCCGGAGTGGACGGCGGCCAGGTCCAGGGTGTCCGGGGACATGGCGGAGGCGGCGGAGCCGGCCCGGTAGTAGGCGACCTCGTGGGCTGCGGTGGCGCGGTCCCCGGCGGTGCGGAAGTAGATGCCGGTGGGCCGCTCGGGGTCGCGGCGCACGGCGGAGACGTCGACGCCGTAGGAGGCGATGGACCGCACCAGGTGGTCGCCGAAGCCGTCGGCGCCGACCCGGCCGACCCAGCGGACGCGGTGTCCGGCGGCGGCCAGCACGCAGGCCACGTTGGACTCGGCCCCGCCGATGGCCCGGTCGAAGGAGGGCACGTCGGCGAGGCGGCCGGGCCGGGTGGGCAGGAAGGTGACCATGGACTCGCCGAGCGCGACGACGTCGGCGACGTCCGGGGTGGTGTCACGGGGGCCGTCGGCGGTCACGATGGTGTGGGCTCCTTGTCCTCTCGCGGGGCCCGGCGAATCCGTTGACCACGCATCGGGCGAGATGTTAGACAGCAGTGAGCGACATACGCAATGACTGTTGCGGACACTGCAACGCCTCACTTCAGGAGGGCAGGCCCATGGGCCGCGACGCCGACGCCACCGGCACGGACACCGGCGCACACCCCGGCACGGGCGCACCGCCCGGGACGGGCCCCGGCCCGGCGGACCGTGCGGACTCCCCCGCCGACCGGCCGAGTTCTTCCGCCGCCCGGCCCAATCCTCCCGCCACCCGGCCCAATCCTCCCGCCACCCACCCGAGTCCCCCCGCCACCCGCCCGGAGGCTCCCGCCCTGCTGGCCCGGCTGGCCGAGGAGCGCGTCGACCACCGCTTCAAGGGGCTGCCGCCGGACGCCGACGGGCTGACCGTCGGGGAGCTGGCCGAACAGCGCCGCAACCTGTTCACCGGCGGTTTCACCACCCCCGTCCTGACGCTGTCCGCCGAGCGCCTGGAGCACAACCTGGCGCTGATGGAGACCTACGCGGCCCGGCACGGACTGGCCTTCGCGCCGCACGGCAAGACCTCCATGGCCCCCCAGCTCTTCCACCGCCAGATCGGGCACGGCGCCTGGGGCGTCACCCTGGCCGTGCCGCACCAGGTGTGGGTGGCGCGGGCCTTCGGCGTCGGCCGGATCCTCCTCGCCAACGAACTGGTGGACGCCGCCGCGCTGCGCCGGATCTCCGCCGAGCTGGACGCCGACCCCGACTTCCGCTTCCTGTGCTACGTCGACTCGGTGCGCGGCGTCGAGCTGATGGACGCCGCGCTGACCGGGGCCGGGGCCGTCCGCCCGCTGGACGTGGTGGTCGAGCTGGCCGCCGGGGAGGGCGCCCGCACCGGGGCGCGCACCGCGGCGGAGTGCGCCGCGGTGGCCGACGCGGTGGCCGCGACGCGGACGCTGCGGCTGGCCGGGGTCGCCGGGTACGAGGGCGAGGTGCCCGCGGCCGACCCGGAGCGGGTGCGCGCCTGGCTGCGGCGGCTGGTGGAGCTGGCGGCGGAGCTGGACGCGGCGGGCCGGTTCGCCGGGGTCGACGAGGTGGTGCTGAGCGCGGGCGGCAGCGCCTGGTTCGACGCGGTGGCCGAGGTCTTCGCCGAGGTGCCCGAGCTGTCCCGGCCGGTGCTGAAGCTGCTCCGCTCGGGCGCGTACGTCTCCCACGACGACGGCCACTACAAGGAGCTGACCCCCTTCAACCGCGTCCCCGACGAGGGCGCGCTCCTGCCCGCGCTGCGCCTCTGGGCGCAGGTGGTCTCCCGGCCCTCCCCGGAACAGGCGTTCGCCAACGCGGGCAAGCGGGACGCCGCGTACGACCTCGACCTGCCGTTTGCCCAGGTGGTCCGCGGGGACGACGGCGCGGAGCGCCCGGCGGACGGGATCGCGGTGAGCGGGCTGTCCGACCAGCACACCTGGCTGCGCACCGGACCCGGTGCCGTCCTGGCGCCCGGGGACTGGCTCGGCATGGGCCTGTCGCACCCCTGCACGGCCTTCGACAAGTGGCCGCTGATCCCGGTCGTCCGCGCGGACGGGACCGTCGTGGACTACATCCGCACGTTCTTCTAGGGAGAGGGAAGGTTCCGGTGGAAGAGCTGGTCATCCGGGACGCCGACGTCGTGGACGGCTCGGGCGCGGACTCCTACCGCGCCGACGTCGTCGTCGACCGCGGCCGCATCACGGGCATCGTCAAGGAGGCGGCGGCCGCGGGCTGCATGCGCCCCCGGGCCCGCCGCGAACTGGACGCCGAGGGCCTGGTCCTGGCACCCGGCTTCGTCGACATGCACGCCCACAGCGATCTGGCGCTGCTGCGCGACCCCGACCACTGGGCCAAGGTCGCCCAGGGCGTCACCCTGGAGGTCATCGGCCAGGACGGGCTGTCCTACGCACCCGTCGACGACCGGACCCTCGGGGAGGTGCGCAGCGCCATCGCCGGGTGGAACGGCCCCGGCGACGACATCGACTTCGACTGGCGGTCGGTCGGCGAGTACCTGGACCGGCTGGACCGGGGCATCGCCGTGAACGCCGCGTACCTGATCCCGCAGGGCACCGTCCGCGCCCTCGTCGTCGGCTGGGAGGACCGGCCGGCGACCGCGGCCGAGCTGGACCGGATGCGGCGGCTGGTGGCGCGGGGCATGGAGGAGGGCGCGGTCGGCATGTCCTCCGGGCTGACCTACACGCCGGGCATGTACGCCGAGGACGCCGAGCTGACCGAGCTGTGCCGGGTGGTCGCCGGGTACGGCGGCTACTACTGCCCGCACCACCGCTCCTACGGGGCCGGGGCGCTGGCGGCGTACGAGGAGATGGTGCGGCTGGCCCGGCGGGCGGACTGCCCGCTGCACCTGGCCCACGCGACCATGAACTTCGGCGAGAACGAGGGCCGCGCCCCCGAGCTGCTGGCCCTGCTGGACGGGGCCCTGGACGCCGGTGCCGACATCACCCTGGACACCTACCCCTACACCCCCGGCTGCACCACGCTGGCGGCGCTGCTGCCGAGCTGGGCGGGCGAGGGCGGGCCCGCCGAGACACTGCGGCGGCTGGCCGACGACGCGACCGCCGCGCGGATCCGGCACGACCTGGAGGTGAGCGGCTCCGACGGCTGCCACGGGGTGCCGGTGGACTGGGACACGATCGAGGTCTCCGGCGTCACCGACCCGGCGCTCACCGGGTACACCGGCCGCACCGTGCTGGAGTCGGCGCGACGGCTCGGGGAGAGCCCCTGGACGGTCGCCCGCCGGCTGCTCCTCGCCGACCGGCTCGGGCCGACGATCCTCCAGCACGTCGGCCACGAGGAGAACGTCCGGGCGATCATGCGCCACCGGGTCCACACCGGCGGCTCGGACGGCATCCTGCGGGGCACCCGGCCCCATCCGCGGGCGTACGGCACCTTCCCGCACTACCTGGGGCGTTACGTGCGCGAGCTGGGCGTGCTCTCGCTGGAGGAGTGCGTCGCCCACCTCACCTCCCGGCCCGCGGCCCGGCTGCGGCTGCCGGACCGGGGCCTGGTCCGCGAGGGGTACCGCGCCGACCTGGTCCTGTTCGACCCGGCGACGGTCGCGGCGGGCAGCACCTACGAGGAGCCGCGCCGCCCGCCGGCCGGCATCCCGCACGTCCTGGTCGACGGGCGGTTCGCCGTGGAGGACGGCCGCCGCACCGACGTCCTGGCGGGCCGCTCGGTCCGCCGGACGCCCCGGTGAGAGGGGCACCCCGGTGAGGCGGACGCGCCGGTGGAGCGGGCGCCCCGATGAGACGGGCCCCCCGGCACCCCGGTGCGGCGGCGCGCGTGCGCCGGGGCCCCGGGTCCGGGCCCCGGGCTCCAGGCCCCGGGTGCCGGGTGCCGGGTGCCGGGCTCCGCGTCCGGCGCGGGGCCCGGCCGCTCCCGCTACGGCTTGGGCAAGGCGCATCCGGCGCGGGTGAGGTCCAGCTTGTTGCCGGTGCCGAAGCAGCCGGGGATCTGGTAGCTCTGCTGGGCGTAGTTGATGCCCCGGCGGACGGTGACGGTGCCGTCGGCGGCGACCTCGCAGGGGTTGTTGTCGGTGCAGCGGGCCCCGTCCTCGTTGCCGGTGTTGTTGACGGCGACGACCTTGCCGGTGGCGTTGTCGACGACCGGCGATCCGGAGGTGCCGCCGATGGTCTGGCAGGCGGAGGTGTAGCGGATGGAGTCCTTCCAGGTCCACTGCCCCTCCTTCAGCCGGTAGGCGAAGCCGTCGACCGAGCAGGAGTAGGTCCGCGTCCAGTAGCCGGAGACGACGGTGATCGCGGTCCCGGCGGCCGGGCGGGTGTCGGAGAGGGTGAGCGGGGAGATCCCCGAGGAGGCGCGGATCTGCGCGTAGGTGCTGGTGAGCTGGTAGAGGGAGACGTCCGTGTCGGTCATCGTGCCGTAGGCGAGCTTGGCGGCGCGCAAGGTGGCGACGCGCGTCCCGGCGGCGTTGAGGAGGCTGAAGGTGCGGCTGGAGGCCCGGTCGACGAGGACCTGGCCGGCGGCCGGGAAGCCGGTCTCCAGGCAGTGGCCGTTGGACATCACCAGCCCGGGGTCGTTGTCGCCGGAGGAGGGCAGGCGGACGAGGGCGCCCGAGCAGTTGCTGAGCGCGACGGTCCCGGCGAAGGAGACGGCCTGCGCCCCGGCGGGCCGCACGGTGGTGGAGGTCGCCTGGGCCCGGGGCGCGGCGGCCTCGGCCGGGGCGGGTGCGGAGGAGGCGGGTGCGGAGGAGGCGGACGACGCGATCGCCGGTGCCGCGCCGAGGCCGGTGAGGGCCAGGGTGGCGAGCACGGCCAGGAGAGGCTTCTTCATGTGGGGGTCCCCTCTGAGGCGGACACCGGAGATCTTCCGGCGGCCTTTTTGTCATGCACATTTTTGACATGACCCGCGCACCCCACAAGAAGGCGAACGGGTCACTTCCGGAGCCGTCCCCGCCCCCGCTCCCCCTCCCCCGCGGCACGGCCGGGCGGGGAATCCGGTGAAACGTCCGGTTCCACGTGGCGGAGAACACGGCCCGCGCGCCGCGGCCGGGCCGTAAGCTCACGGACATGCAGGTGATCCAGTCGACCAAGCTCGCCAACGTCTGTTACGAGATCCGGGGCCCGGTGCTCGAGGAGGCGATGCGGCTGGAAGCTGCCGGTCACCGCATCCTGAAGCTCAACACGGGCAACCCGGCGGCCTTCGGCTTCGAGTGCCCGCCCGAGATCCTGGAGGACATCCTCCGCAACGTCTCGTCCGCGCACGGCTACGGCGACGCCAAGGGCCTGCTGGCCGCGCGCCGCGCCGTGGTGATGCACAACCAGACCCTCGGCATCGAGACCGACGTCGAGCACGTCTTCATCGGCAACGGCGTCTCCGAGCTGATCGTGATGGCCATGCAGGCCCTGCTCGACGACGGCGACGAGGTGCTCGTACCGGCCCCGGACTACCCCCTGTGGACGGCCGCCGTCTCCCTGTCCGGCGGCACCGCGGTGCACTACCGCTGCGACGAGCAGTCCGACTGGATGCCCGACCTGGCCGATCTGGAGCGGAAGATCACCGACCGCACCAAGGCCCTGGTGATCATCAACCCGAACAACCCCACCGGCGCCGTCTACGACGAGACCGTGCTGCGCGGGCTGACCGACCTGGCCCGCCGCCACAACCTGCTGGTCTGCTCCGACGAGATCTACGACCGCATCCTGTACGACGACGCCGTCCACATCCCGACCGCCTCCGTCGCCCCCGACCTGCTCACCCTGACCTTCAACGGCATGTCGAAGGCGTACCGGGTGGCCGGGTACCGGGTGGGCTGGATGGCGATCTCGGGTCCCCGCGCGCACGCGGAGTCCTACATCGAGGGCCTGACGATCCTGGCCAACATGCGGCTGTGCGCCAACATGCCGGGCCAGCACGGGGTGGTGGCCGCGCTCGGCGGCCGGCAGACCATCGACGACCTCGTCCTGCCCGGCGGCCGGCTGCGCGAGCAGCGGGACGCGGCCTACGAGGCGCTGACCCGGATCCCCGGGGTGAGCTGCGTCAAGCCGAAGGGCGCGCTGTACCTGTTCCCGCGCCTGGACCCCGCGGTGTACAAGATCAAGGACGATCGGCGGATGGTCCTGGACCTGCTGCGGCAGGAGAAGATCATGGTCGTCCACGGCACCGGCTTCAACTGGCCCGACCCCGACCACTTCCGGGTGGTGACCCTGCCGACGGCCGGGGACCTGAGGGACGCGGTGGAGCGCATCGGCACCTTCCTGGACGGCTACGCCCAGGTCTGAGCCCTCCGCCCGGCCATGCACCCGGCGCACGCCGCCCGGGACCCGGGCCGCGCCGCCGCACATCCGCTCGGCACCGCCGGACGCCGGGTCCGCCGCCGCCCCGGGCCCGCCCCCTCGCGGCCCTCACTTTAGACTCGATCCAATGTAGGATGGTTTCCTGAAAGCAGTCAGGAGGCCGTTCCATGTACGAACCGATCCGCAGCACATCGGTCCACAGCACGGCCGGCACCCCCGCGGACTTCCCCGGCCGGTCCCGTGAGGACGAGCTGGACATCCAGCTCGCGGGCCATCTCTCCGCGCTGCTCGCCGCCACGGACGAGCTGCGCGCGATGGCGCCCTCCGGTGATCTGGACACCGCCGCCGACCGGCTCGCCGAGCAGGTCGCCCGGTTGCGGGGAGGCCGCTCGCCGGTCCGAGCGTCCCTGCCGTGCGCGCCCGCCGCGCGGCGCCCGGCCGCCCTGCACCGCAGGGCGCACACCCTGGCCGGCCGCGCCCTGGTGGTGGCCGCCTCGCGCGCCGACACCGCCGCCGCGATCCTGGCCGCCGAGCGGATGGACGCCCACGCCGCCGCCGGGGAGCGCCGGGAGCCGGCGCTCTGAGGACCGGGGCCCGCCGCGGCGGGCCCGTGAACGTTCTCGGCCCGGGGCCCCGCACGCCGTTGTGCGGGGCCCCGGGCCGTGTGCGGGGCCGCCTCCGCTCCGGGGAAGTTCGAGCTACTGGAGCGGGGGGCGCCCCCCTCGCGGCCGGCCTTCGTGACGACTTCGCGGGTCAGGGCTAGTCGGACCGGCCGCGGAGCGGGTGGCGGGAGGTCAGCCCAGGCGCTCCACCAGCGCCCGGTACTGCTCCCACAGCTCGGCGGGGGTGTGGTCGCCGAAGGTGTTCAGGTGGCCGGGGACGAGCGCCGCCTCCTCGCGCCAGACCTCCTTGTCGACGCTGAGCAGGAAGTCCAGGTCGGCCTCGGGCAGGTCGAGCCCCTCGGTGTCCAGGGACTCCTTGGTCGGCAGCACGCCGATCGGCGTCCGGACGCCCTCGGCCCGGCCCTCCAGCCGCTCGACGATCCACTTCAGCACCCGGCTGTTCTCGCCGAAGCCGGGCCAGACGAACCGTCCTCCGTCGTCCTTGCGGAACCAGTTGACGTAGTAGATCCGGGGCAGCTTGGCCGGGTCCTTGTCCTTGGCGACGTCGATCCAGTGGCCCATGTAGTCGCCCATGTTGTAGCCGCAGAACGGCAGCATGGCGAACGGGTCGCGGCGCAGCTCGCCCACCTTGCCCTCGGCGGCGGCGGTCTTCTCGGAGGCCACGTTGGCCCCGAGGAAGACGCCGTGGTTCCAGTCGAAGGACTCGGTGACCAGCGGGACGGCGGAGGCGCGGCGTCCGCCGAAGAGGATCGCGGAGATCGGCACGCCCCGGGGGTCCTCCCACTCCGGCGCGATGATCGGGCACTGCGCGGCGGGGGTGGTGAAGCGGGCGTTGGGGTGGGCGGCCGGGGTGCCGGACGCCGGGGTCCAGTCCTGGCCCTTCCAGTCGGTGAGATGGGCCGGGGTCTCCTCGGTCATCCCCTCCCACCACACGTCGCCGTCGTCGGTGAGGGCGACGTTGGTGAAGACGGAGTTGCCCCACAGCGTCCTCATCGCGTTGGCGTTGGTGTGCTCACCGGTGCCGGGCGCGACGCCGAAGAAGCCGGCCTCGGGGTTGATCGCGTAGAGGCGGCCGTCCTCGCCGAAGCGCATCCAGGCGATGTCGTCACCGATGGTCTCCACCGTCCAGCCGGGGACGGAGGGCTCCAGCATGGCGAGGTTGGTCTTGCCGCAGGCGGAGGGGAAGGCGGCGGCGACGTACCTGGCCTCGCCGGTGGGCGGGGTGAGCTTCAGCACCAGCATGTGCTCCGCGAGCCAGCCCTCGTCACGGGCCATGACGGAGGCGATGCGCAGGGCGTAGCACTTCTTGCCGAGCAGGGCGTTGCCGCCGTAGCCGGAGCCGTAGGACCAGATCTCGCGGTCCTCGGGGAAGTGGGAGATGTACTTGGTGGTGCTGCACGGCCAGGGCACGTCCTGCCCGCCGGGCTCCAGCGGGGCGCCGACGGTGTGCACCGCCCGGACGAAGAAGCCGTCCTCGCCCAGCTCGTCCAGGACCGGCTGTCCCATGCGGGTCATGGTGCGCATGGAGGCGGCGACGTAGGCGGAGTCGGTGATCTCGACGCCGAGCGCGGAGAGGGGGGAGCCGAGCGGGCCCATGCAGAAGGGGACGACGTACATGGTCCGGCCGCGCATGGCGCCCCGGAACAGCCCGTCGGCGCCGGTGAAGATCTCCCGCATCTCGGCGGGGTCCTTCCAGTGGTTGGTCGGGCCCGCGTCCTCCTCCTCGGCGGAGCAGATGAAGGTGCGGTCCTCGACGCGCGCGACGTCGGAGGGGTCGGAGGCGGCGTAGAAGGAGTTGGGGCGCTTGACCGGGTCGAGCCGGACGAAGGTGCCCTTCTCCACCAGCTCCTCGCACAGTCGCTCGTACTCGGCCTCGGAACCGTCGCACCAGACCACGCGGTCCGGCTGGGTGAGCTGGGCGATCTCGTCGACCCATGAGGCCAGTTCCCGGTGCCGGGTGGGGAGGACGGGGGGAGCCGCGATGTCGGGCGCCACGATTGCTCCTTGATGAGGGATTTCGGGTGGGAGGCCCCGTGGGGGCTGCGACCCGGATGCGTCCCATGGGTTCCCGCCGAGACCCCATGCCGCTCATCCGGTGCCGACCGCACTCATTTGATCATCCGACGTCCGCGCCCATATGTCCAGAGGGCCTCACACTTGAGCGGCGTGACGATCGCCACGGACCTGGGCACTTCTCCGTGGTTTTTTGCGTTCACCCGGCCTTCGGCTGAAACTCCTTTTACCCACGGCGGCGAAGACCCCCTGCCCAGCGGGCACCGGGGCGGCCCGTGGGAGAATGGCGCGGCACCGCACACCGCCCGGCACGGATCACACCGCCGTACTGACGCGTAACCTACGGTGGCGTAGGTACGATGCGGCCATGACTGCGCCCGCCCACGACGTCCCCGGGGACAGGCCGGCCGCCGGCCCCGCCCCCGTTCCGCTCCCCCCGCCGCATCCGGTGAAGCCGAAGCTGCGCGGCTGGCTCCATCTCGGGATGTTCCCGGCCGTCCTCGTCGCCGGCCTGGTGCTCACCGCGCTCGCGGAGACGACCAGAGGGCGCGTCGCCTGCGGGATCTACGTCCTGACGGCCTGTCTGCTGTTCGGCGTGAGCGCGCTGTACCACCGGGGCGACTGGACCCCGCGCATGGACGGCGTCCTGCGGCGGCTGGACCACGCCAACATCTTCCTGATCATCGCCGGCACCTACACCCCGCTGACGATCCTTCTCCTTCCGGAGGCCCAGGGGCAGTGGCTGCTCTGGGGCATCTGGGCGGCGGCGGCCGCCGGCATCGCCTTCCGCGTCCTCTGGGTCGGCGCCCCGCGCTGGCTCTACACCCCCTGCTACCTCGCCATGGGCTGGGCCTCCGTCTTCTACCTGCCCGACTTCATGCGGACCGGCGGCATCGCCGTCCTGGTCCTGGTGATCGTCGGCGGTCTGCTCTACAGCGCGGGCGGTGTCGTCTACGGCATCAAGCGCCCCAACCCGTCACCGCGCTGGTTCGGCTTCCACGAGGTCTTCCACTCCTTCACCCTGGCCGCCTTCATCGCGCACTACGTGGGCATCTCCCTCGTCGCCTACTGATCCGGCGGTGCTCGCCCCGTCCCTCTCCTCCTTCCCTCCCCGGGCCACGGCCTCCCCGCCGTGGCCCCTGGTGCGCCCGCGCCCCCTCGCGGGCCGGTGCGCCTCCGGCCGGTCCGGCCGTGGCCCCGCCCGCGCCCGATGCCCGACAATGATGCGCATGACGGCCGCCCGCTCCCCGCTCTCCCCCGCCGACCGTCCGCAGCCCGGTCTGCGGGAACGGAAGAAGCTCAAGACCCGCCGGGCCATCCGCGCCGCGGCCTACGCGCTGATCCGGGAGCAGGGGTACGACGCCGCCACGGTGGAGCGGATCGCCGAGCGCGCCGAGGTGTCGCCGTCGACGGTCCTGCGCTACTTCCCGACCAGGGAGGACATCGTCCTCACCGACGAGCGCGACCCGCTGCTGGTGGCCGAGCTGACCGCCCGCCCGGCCGGTGAGCCGTGGCGGGCCTCGCTGCGGCACGTGCTGCGCAGCGCCGTCGTCCGCGGCGTCGAGGAGGAGCCGGAGCTGACCCGGATGCGCACCCGGCTGATGGCCGAGGTCCCGGCGGTGCGCTCCCGGATGCTCCAGAGCGTGTCCGTCACCGGGCGGCTGCTGGCCCGCGCCGTCGGGGACCGCACCGGGCTGGACCCGGACGGCCTGGAGGTGCGGGTGCTGTCGATGTCCCTGGTCGGCGGCCTGCTGGAGGTCTCCCAGTACTGGGCCGAGCACGGCCACGAGGACGACCTCGGCGGCCTGGTCGACCGCGCGCTGACCGTCCTGGAGGAGGGGCTGGCCACCCCCGGGGGCTGACCGCCCGCCCGTGCGGCCCCGGGGACCGACCGCCACCCGTGCGGCCCCGGGTGCCGCCGCCCGCCCCCATGGCATCCTGGGCCGGGTGAAGCCTTCCGAGATCCGTGTCGCCCTCGCCCCCGGACTGCTCGTGTTCTCCCCCGCGGCCCGGCGGGACGGCACCGCGTCCGTCGCCGCCGACGGGGTCTCCACCCTCGGTCACGTCGTCGAGTCCCTCGGCGTCCCGCTGACCGAGGTCGGCGCGATCCGGTGCGACGGTCGGGAGGTCCCGCGCCGCCACGTGCCCCTGGGCGGCGAGTCGGTGGAGGTCGACACCGTGCCGCGCCCCCAGCGGGTGCCGGGTGCTCCGCTGCGCTTCCTCCTCGACGTGCACCTGGGCACCCTCGCCCGGCGGCTCCGCCTGCTCGGCGTGGACACCGCGTACGAGTCGACGGACCTGGGCGACCCGGCGCTCGCCTCGCTGTCGGCGGCGGAGAAGCGGGTCCTGCTCAGCCGCGACCGGGGGCTGCTGCGCCGCCGCGAGCCGTGGGCGGGCGCCTTCGTCTACAGCACCCGCCCCGAGGAGCAGCTCGACGAGGTGCTGGACCGGTTCCGGCCCGAGCTGCGCCCGTGGACCCGCTGCACCGCCTGCAACGGCCTGCTGCGGCGGGCCACCCCGGAGGAGGTGGCCGGCCAGCTCAAGGGCGGCACCCGGCGCTCGTACGACGTGTTCGCCCGGTGCGGCGACTGCGGGCGGGCGTACTGGAAGGGCGCGCACCACGAGCAGTTGGAGGCCATCGTGGAGCGCGCCGTCACGGCCTTCGCGCCGGAGGGCGGCCGGGGCTGAGGGCCGCCCGCGCCCCCTGGGGAGCGCGGGCGGCCCTGGGGCCTTTCGTTTGGACCGGGCCGGACCCCGCGAGCCCGGCATGATCCAGACGAGAGGTCCCGGGCCTACCTCCGGCCGCGCGCGTCCCCCGGACCGCAGGCGGTGCCGTCGCGGTCCGGGTCCAGCCGCAGCGGATCGTCGCCGTTGACCTTCAGGACGCCGTAGTCGTTGCGCCGCAGCCAGTCGCAGCGGGCGGTGGTGGTCGGCGCCACCTCGTCGGGGAAGGCGGTCGGCACGCAGACGTTGGCGGAGCCGTAGTGCCGGTCGCAGCCGGAGACCGTGGGGCGGACGGGCTGGGAGGCGCGCTCGCGGCCGGGCCCGGTCACCTTGCCGGAGAGCGCCCCGGCGAAGTCGTGGGCGTGCCCGGAGGGCTGCGCGGCGGCCAGCGCGGGCGGGCCCTGGAGGTGGACCCACTTGGCCACCGAGGGCACGCCGTTGGCGTCGACCGCGAAGAGCATGTACCAGCCGGGCGGGGCCAGGTTGGGGTTGCCGGTGACGTTGAGGTCGACGGTGGTGCCGTCCACCGAGAGCGGCAGGTCCACGAACCGCTGGTTGGGGTCGGAGGAGTGGGTGACGGCGGCCGGGCGGATCAGCTCGGCCTTGGCGATGGGCCGGTCGACGGTGATGCGCTGGGTGTCACCGTAGGTCCACTCGGTGTCGATCAGCGAGGTGATGACGGGCCGTTCGCCCCGGAAGAGGTAGGGCGGGCTGTAGACGGACACGTTGTGGTTCCAGGAGCCGTTGCCCGGGTTGTCGCCGGTGGACATGACCCGGCCGTCGGGCAGCAGGAACGACGACGAGTGGTAGCCGCGGGCCTGGGGGTCGGCGGCCACCGGGTCGAAGGTCCCGGTGGCCGGGTCGAAGAGGGAGGACTCGAAGACGGGGTCGGCCCGGTTGTGCAGGGCGCCGCCGGTCTCCAGGACGCTGCCGTCGGGCAGCAGCACGGCGGAGACGTACATCTTGCCCTGGGCGCCGGTCTGCGGGACGGGGCCGTTGCCGAGGTCGACGGTGCCCTGCGGGAGCGGGGGCCCGGGGGTGTAGGCGGGGTCGGGGCGCTTGAGGTCGATGATGTCGGTGAGCCGGTTGGCGTCCGGGTTGGAGTCGATGTTGCCGCCGCCGATGGTCAGCACCCGCTGGTCCTGCGCCGGGGGCAGCAGCACGCTGGCGGACTGGTCCCGCTCGTCCTTGTCCTGGAGTCCGGGGACCTGGGTGACGGTGTTGGCGTCGTAGTCGTAGACGGCGGCGCCGGTGCCGGGGATGTTGTTGCCGAAGACATGGCTGCCGGAGTAGAAGAGGCGGCCGTCCTGCATGAGGATCATCGACGGGTAGAGGCCCCAGTAGGACCAGGTCTGGTTGACCTGCCAGGTGGGCAGCCACTTCTGGTCCCGGTCGGACCAGCGCTCGGCGGTGACCGAGCCGGTGGAGTCCTCGCGCAGCCCGCCGAAGGAGAGGACGTCGCCGTTGCCGAGGACGGTCGCCGACGGGTACCAGTGGCCGTCGTTCATGTCGTTGGTCCTCGTGTACGTCTCCGTCGCGGGGTCGAAGACGTAGGAGTCCTTGAAGCCCTGGTAGCCGATGGTGCCGTCGGCGGAGGGGTATCCGGCGTTGCCGCTCATCACGAGGACGCGGCCGTCCTGGAGCTGGACGTGCCCGGCGCAGAACATGTCCTTGGGCGTCGGCACGGTCCGGTACGCGCCGGTGTCCGGGTCGTAGACGGCGGAGGTGAAGGTGCCCGCCCTGAACATCTCCGGGTCGTTGCCGCTGCCGGCGATCAGCAGCACCTTGCCGTTGTGGAGGACCACGGAGTGCATGGAGCGGACCGGGTTCTCGGTGGGCAGCACCTCCCAGCGGCCGTCGGCGCAGTCCTCGGCGAGGGCGGTGCAGCCGGGGTCGGGTTCGGGCAGGGGGACCTGCTCCATGGCGTAGTCGTCGGTGGTGACCGAGCCGGTGCCGTGGACGGAGACGCCCCAGCTGATGCGGTCGGTGCCGGCGGGGACCTCGGAGGTGCGCACGCCCGCCTCGGTCCAGTCGGCCGCCGGGGCCAGGGTCTTGAGGTCGGTCCAGTACTGCCAGCCGCCGGTGGCGTCGTGCCGGAAGAGGGTCAGGGAGGCGTCCGGGGTGGTCGACCTGTACCAGAGCGACAGGTCGTACTGGCGCCCGGCGGCGACCACCGGCGCGCAGGCGGCGGACTCGGTGATCAGGGCCTTGCGGTCGCCGTCGGCGCGGCGGGTCAGCTCGACCTTCATCGCGGCGGTACCGGTGCGGGCGTCGGAGGTGGTGGTGAAGGTGAAGTCGTTGTCGCCCCAGCCGGACTTCTCCCAGCAGTACGGCATGCCGTCGGGCCCGGGCGTCTCGAAGCCCGGGTTGCTGATCAGGTTGGCCGCGGCGGCGGGCTGGGGGGCGGTGAGCAGCAGTCCGGTGGTGAGCGCGCCCACCCCGAGCAGGGCGGCGCTCCGGCGTCCGGGGCCCCGGCGGGGGCGGCGGCCGGTTCGGTGTCGGTGTCTCATGCGGTCCTCCAGGGGCTTCGGCGGCTGCGCGGGAGGCGGGCCCGCGCCGCGGTCCCGGCGGGACGCGGGGCGCGGGTGACGGCGGTGGCGACAGTGGCTTCGGAGGCGACGGGGGCATCGGGGGCTGCCGGGGTGGGGCCGGGCTCGGTGGCCGGGGCGGGACCGGGCGCGGCGGCGGTGGCGGTGGCGGTGGGCCGGTGGCTCACCGGGCGGACCCGGGGTTCTCCACACGGCGGATCTCGATGCGGTCCGCGCCGCTGCCGAAGACCGCCACCGGGGCCGAATGCTCCATCGCCGCGCGGACGTTGGGCAGGTCGGCGGCGTCGCGCCGCACCGTCGGGGAGGCGACCACGTAGTCGAGGTCGCGCCAGCCGCGCGGCAGGGTCCGGGTGACGGCCGGGTCGAGGTCGGCCTTGTAGAACCAGATGACGCCGAGGCCGGGCCGGTATCCGGCGTGCACCAGATCCAGCCACAGGGCGTCGTCGACGAGGACCCGGGTGCCCGCCGGGTCGGCCACCTCGGTCGCCAGCCAGTCGGCGGCGGCCTCGTAGGGGGCGTTGGCGTCGGTGGTGAGCGCGGTACGGGCGCCGTCGTACCAGCGCGGCAGGACGTGCCCGGCGGCGGCCAGCACCAGGACGGTGACCAGGGCGTACCGGGCGAGGACCGGCACCCGGCGCTCGGCCGGGCCGCGCCACCGGCGCAGCACGGCGTGGACGACGCTCGCGGCGCCGCCGGCCAGCACCAGGGCGAGGAACGGCAGCGCCTGGACGACGTACATGGCGGGCAGATAGCCGTTGGGCCGCAGGGCGAGGGCGGCGAGGACCGCCACCGCGAGCGCCGGCCCGGCCAGCGCCCGGGCGGTGACCGACCAGCGCCGGGTGGCGAGCAGCAGCAGGGCCCCGGCGAGGCCGCCGAGCGGCAGCACCCTGTCGTAGTACAGCCAGGAGCGCAGGACCGCGTGGGAGCCGGAGCCGGGGTCGAGGAGGAAGCCGGAGCCGGGACGGGTCATCTGGTAGCTGATGCCGTCCCACAGCGAGACATGCCCGCTCCCGGGCAGCAACTCGCCCTTGAGCAGGGCGAAGAGGGGGTAGGCGAGGCCGATCAGGGCGCACGCGGTGACGGCGCCGGTCAGGGCGAACTTGCGGGTGTCGCGGTGGCCGTGCCGCCACATGGTGACCAGCAGGGCGGGCAGGACGAGGAGCATCGTCTCCTTGGTGAGCACGGCTGTAGCGGCGGCGACGCCCGCGCCGAAGTGGTGCCAGAGGTGCCGGCTCGGGGAGGCGGCCAGCACGAAGGCGACGAGGATCCAGAGGACGGCGAGGTTGTCGAGGAAGATCTCCCGCTGGAGCACCACCGACAGCGGGGAGAGCCCGAACAGGGCCATGGCGAGCCCAGCGGCCCAGCGGGGCAGGGACAGCCGGCGGGCGACGGCGTAGACGAGGACCGCGGACACCGCGGAGACCAGCAGCATCACCACCCGCATCCCGCCCACGGTCATGGAGCCCGGGCTGAACAGGGCGGGGATCCAGGTGAGCACCGCGAGCTGGAGCCAGCCGAGCGGCGGATGGTCGTACCAGTAGGTGTAGTGGGCGAGGCCCTCACCCTGCTGGACGGCCCACGCCTGGGCGAGGTAGGTGCCCTCGTCGTCGCTGAAGGCGGGGTAGGCGGCGATGTTCCAGCCCTGCACGACCAGGACGGCGGCCAGCACCGCCCCGCACAGCAGCAGGTCGGCCCGGGAGCGGCGGGGCCGGGCCGGGGGCGGGGCACCGCCGGGCCGGGCGGCGCCGGAGTCGTGGACGGGCGGGCGCTGTGCGGGGACCTTGACCCGGGTCGCCGCGGTCGGGGCGGTCGGGGCGGAGGTCACGCGGGAACGTCCTCTCGGTCCGCGGGCGCCAGATGGGCCCCGACGTGGCTGGTCAGCTCCCAGTCGTCGCGGCCCCGCTGCTCGCGCCAGACGGCGCGGACGGCGGCCCCGGCGAGGAGCACCTGGTAGAAGGGGCCGCCGGCGATCAGCTTGACGTAGTGCGGGAAGCGGACCGCGAGCCCGTACTGGCGGCCGAAGTCGTGCAGTCCGACGACCTCGAAGACGAAGGTCACCAGCGCGGTCACGGCGGGCAGGAAGGTGACGAAGGCGATGCCGACGGGCACGTCCAGGAGGACGGCGACGGCGATGTTGAGCGGGATGACCAGTCCGGTGAAGGCCTGGAGGAAGGGCGTCATCAGCGTGTACCGGGCGAGTAACCGCTGGGTGAAGGTGGGCAGTTGCTTCCAGTCCTTCTTCCGGTACACCTGGAGGAAGCCCTGGTTCCAGCGGGTGCGCTGCTTGAGCAGGGAGACCAGGCTGCCCGGGGTCTCCTCCCGGGTGACCATGTCCGAGTCGTAGGCGACGACGACCTTGCGGCCCGTGCTGGACAGCCGCACGCCCAGGTCGCAGTCCTCGGCGAGGCAGTCCGGGTCCCAGCCGCCGGCCTCGCGCAGTACCCCGGTGCGGACGAAGACGGTGTTGCCGCCGAGCGGGATGAACCCCTTCTGGGCGTGCAGGTGGAGCCGGGAGCGGAACCAGAAGAAGTACTCCAGGCAGTTGCGCAGGCTGTACCAGCTCGAATGGAAGTTGATCAGCTGCACGCCGCCCTGGACGACGTCGGCGCCGGTGGTGCGGAAGGCGTGGTCGACGTGGGCGAGCAGGGCGGGGTGCACCTGGTCCTCGGCGTCGAAGACCCCGACGACGTCGCCCCGGCAGTGCGGCAGGGCCGTGTTCATCGCCCTCGGCTTGTTCTTCTCCACGTGGGTGTCGACCACGACCCGCACCCGGGGGTCGCGCCGGGCGGCCCGCTCGGCGACGGCGGCGGTCTCCGGGTCGTCGTGCCCGACGATGACGATGATCTCGAAGTGGGTGTGGGTCGAGGTCAGCAGCCGCTGGATGGTGTGGTCGAGGACGGCCTGCTCGTGGCGCGCGGGCAGCAGCAGCGAGAACGCCACGTGCGGGGCGCCGTCCGGTCTGCTGAAGCGGGTGGAGGCGAGCACCTCCGGAGTGCGCCAGGCGTGCATCTGCCACCAGAGCGTGAACGCCGCCATCCAGAAGAGGGCGAGCGAGGTGGCCGCGATGAAGACGGACGTCAGCAACAGATCCCCCCAGATCCCGGAACTCCCCCGGACACGGCGGAGCGCCCGGTGCGGGGGCCGATGGGGGGCGCCCGCACCGGGGGCTCCGCCGTGTCACGGTGACGAGACTAGGGGGAAGCTGTGAAACACATAAGGTGTTCGGATGAAGAGCGCGTTTCCCGGCGATCACGACCGCGCCTGAACAATTCGCCCACCGGACATGAACGGTTGCGGCCCTTCACCGCCCCCATCAGCGGGGTTCGAATCGGGCGTTCGAGTACACACGTCCGTTTGACCAACGCCCTTGCGACGCATGCGCGTTGACGAACATGGCCGGGAAGCTGCGCAGCCGCGCGCCGCGGACCGCTCCCGGGATGCGCCCGCACCGCGACCGGCGCCGCCGACGGGCCGCCGGGGCCCGCGGGAAGACCCGTCGGTGCGGACCGGGCCCGGACCCCGGCCTACTGTCGGTGACGTGCGCCCCCGTGAACCGGCCCGGCTCCCTCCCCTCCCCCGGGCTGTTCTCCCGCACCTTCCTGGCGGCCGGCGCGGTGCTCGGGCGGCGGCGGCTCGGCGGGCCGGTGCCCTCCCCCGCCCACCGCGCCGCGCTCCTGGTCATCGACGTGCAGCGGGCGACGCTGCCGGTCATGCACCGCCCCGGCCCGACGGTGGCCGTCATCGCGGGCCTCGCCGCCCGCGCCCGCGCCGCGCGGGTCCCCGTCGTCACGGTGCGGCAGCGGGGGTGCGGCGAGGTACTGGCCCAACTGGCGCCCCCGGACGGCGAACCGGTGGTGAAGAAGACCTCCGCCGACGCCTTCCTGGACACCGGTCTCGACGGGACGCCGGGGCGCCTCGGCGTGACCGAGGTCATGGTCCCCGGCTTCGCCACGGAGAACTGCGCGGAGACGACCGCCCGCCGGGCCCTCGGCCTGGGCCACGACCTGGTGCTGGTCGCCGACGGGCACACCACCTCCGTCCGCTCCGGTCCGACGGGCTTCGCCCCGCCCGGGGTCGCGCTCGCCCACCACAACGGGATCTACCGGCACATCGACTCCTCGGACGGGCCGTCCGGGTCCTGCCCGCCGCGGAGATCGACTTCACGGCCCCGGGCTCCCGCCGACGGCGGTAGCCGGGCGCCCGGGGAACCCCGGACGCCCGGACCGGTCGCCCCCTAGCCTCCCAGCGCGGCCCGCAGCCGCTCCGGGTCGGTGGTCGGGGCGTCGCAGGTGAAGTTCCGGCAGACGTAGGCCGTCGCCGCCCCGCCCACCAGCGGGCGGTCGGCCAGCAGCGGGAACTCGTCCCCGCCGACGGCACCGGCGGCCACCACCGCGCCCGGCGCGGTGCCCAGCAGGGCCGTGCGGTGCAGCCCCCGGGTGGCGGGGTCGTCCAGCGCGGGCCCCACCACGGCCACCTCGCGCGGCCCGTCGAGCAGCGCCTCCGCCGAGGCGAGCCCCCAGCCGATGAAGCGCGGCACCCTCGGCCCCAGCGCCTTGACCACGCCGAGCGCCCGTTCGGCGGCGGTGTGGTGGGCCTCGGAGCCGGTGTGGGCCGCGTAGGAGAGCAGGGCGCCCGCGGCGGCCGTCCAGCCGGAGGGCGCCGCGTTGTCGGTCGGGTCCTGGGGGCGGCGGATCAGCCGCTCGGCGTCGGCGGCGGTGTCGTACAGCGCGCCGGAGGCGTCGGCGAAGCGGGTGAGGACGTGGTCGAGGAGCAGCCCGGCGAAGTCCAGCCAGACGCCCTCGCCGGTGACCGAGGCCAGCGCGAGGAACCCCTCGGCGACATCGGCGTAGTCCTCCAGCACCCCGGCGTTGGCACCGGCCCTGCCGTCCCGGCTGGTGCGGGTGAGCCGGGCCTGCTCGTCGAGGTGCAGCCGGACCAGCAGGTCCGCCGCGGCCACGGCGGCCTCCACCAGGTCGGGCCGCTCGAAGTAGGCGCCGGTCTCGGCGAGCGCGGCGACGGCCAGGCCGTTCCAGGCGGCGACGACCTTGTCGTCCCGGCCGGGCGCGGGGCGTCCGGCGCGGGCGGCCAGCAGCCGCTCCTTCACGGAGGCGATCCGCTCGGCGTCGAACACCTCTTCCCGCTGGGGCAGTTGGAGGACGGATGCGCCGTGCTCGAAGGTGCCCTCCTCGGTGACGCCGAAGTAGCGGGCGGCCAGTCCGGCGTCCTCGGGACCGAGCACCTCGGCCAGTTGCACGGGCGTCCACACGTAGTAGGCGCCCTCGGTGTGCCGGCCCATGCCGTCGTCGCTGTCCGCGTCCAGGGCGGAGGCGAACCCACCCTCGGCGGTGCGCAGTTCGCGGACCATGAAGTCGGCGGTCTCCAGCGCCACGCGGCGGGCCCGCTCGGAGCCCGTGGAGCGCCACAGATGGGCGTAGACCCGGCAGAGCAGGGCGTTGTCGTAGAGCATCTTCTCGAAGTGCGGCACCACCCAGTCCCGGTCCACGGAATACCGGGCGAAGCCGCCGCCGAGCTGGTCGTAGATCCCGCCGCGGGCCATCCGCTCGCAGGTGTCCCGGGCCATCTGCAGCGCGCCCTCGGCACCGGTGCGGGCGTGGTGGCGGAGCAGGAACTCCAGCGCCATGGACGGCGGGAACTTGGGCGCCCCGCCGAACCCGCCGCGCTGCGGGTCGTACTCGCGGGTCAGCCCGAGCAGCGCCTGGCCCAGCTCGGCCGGCCCGGGGACCCCGCCGCCGCCGTGGGCGATCTCCCGCCCGGCCAGGTCGCGCACGATCCTCCCGGCGACCTCGGCGACCTCGCCGCGCCGGTCGGCCCACGCCTGCCGGACGCCCTGGAGCACCTGCCGGAAGGAGGGCATGCCGTGCCGGGGCTCGGGCGGGAAGTAGGTACCGAAGTAGAAGGGCTCGGCGTCCGGCGTGAGGAACACCGTCATGGGCCAGCCGCCCTGCCCGGTGGCCGCCTGCACGGCCTCCATGTAGACGGCGTCCACATCGGGCCGCTCCTCGCGGTCCACCTTGACACTGACGAAGTGCGCGTTGAGGAACTCGGCGGTGGGCCCGTCCTCGAACGACTCGTGCGCCATGACGTGGCACCAGTGGCACGCCGAGTATCCGACGGACAGCAGGACGGGTACATCGCGCCGCTTCGCTTCCTCGAACGCCTCGGGTCCCCAGGGCCACCAGTCCACGGGGTTGTCCGCGTGCTGCTGCAGATAGGGCGACGTCGCGCCGGCGAGACGATTCACGACGCCACCCTACTCAGGGTGGGTGGAGGGGCAGGTGCCGAAACGGCCTGATGCTCCGATGCGCCTCCTACTGGCCGACCCCGGTCCCGGGGCCCAGCACTCCCACAGTCACCGCCGACTTCGGGTCCGCGCTTCGCTCGATCCCCCGGAGCCCGTTCCCAAGGTAGCCCCCGATCGCAACAACGGTCGCTGCCGCGCCGAGGGCGAGCACCAGACGTTCACCTCGCGACAGCGCGCTCGCACCTTCGGAAGGTTCGGTCCGGCGGTAGACCAGCACGCCGATCGCGAGAGCGCCGGCGACGACAAGGGCAGTGGTCAGGTCATAGGTGATGTACAAGAGGTCCCTCGGATTCGGAGCCGGCCATCGAAGCGGGACGCCTCAACGGCACATGCGGGCCAACGGTCTCGCTCACGAGCGGATGCGACATTTCCTCGGTCAGGATTCGCCGACCGCCGGGGTCTGCGGACGGGGCCGGCCGCCTCATCGCGCCAGAAAGCTGTTCAGCGCCTTGCTGCGGATGTCCCGCACCGTTGCCAGTTGGTCGCGCAACCGCCGCTCATAGGTGTCGAAGCCGGCCATGGCTTCGCCGATGGACTGCTGGATGTCGAGATCGGGAAGGGCGACAGGCAGAGCGCCGAGCGCTTTGAGCGAGATGGTCTGCAGCGCCAGACTTCCGGTGGAGTGGGTGGCGAGCCACTCCCTGGCTCCAGGGCTGCGCAGGAACGCCGCCAGATAGTGGGAGTCGACACTATCGGGAGGACTCACCACGAAACAGCCGGTGCCGCAGACCCAGCCCAGTTGTTCCTCACCCACCACCGCGCATCGCCCGAGGTCGCCCCGGCGGGCGATCACCACGTCGCCCCGGTTCAACCGAAAACGGCCAAGCCGTTCGGCGTGCTGCTCGGAGATGTACCTGATGTCGTCCACGTTGAAGCCGGCGTCCGAGATGTCCTTCGGCATCACGACCGGAACCCCGTCGGCCCCCACGTAGTCCTGTGCCCGGACCAGGCTTCCCGAGGGCCCTGCGAGCAGCCTCACGGGACGACCGTCGGCCCTCGCCCCGGTGCTCACCACGTCCTTCAGCAGCAGGTCCCGGCATTGGACGCCGTCCCGCGCGAGCTGATCCTGCGCGCTGACGACCTGTGCCAGTTCCACTCCGAGTTCCGAAGTCTCGCGGTTGCACACCTCGAAATCGCCCAGCGCGGCGTTCAGATCCGCAGCCCCGCCCACCACGCTCTTCACCTGGACGTAGGTCCGCGGATCCAGGCTCCCGGCGTTCTCGATGAGTTCGGCGAAGGCGACCGACCGGGAGAAACCCGGCTCGTCGACCTCCTCCGATGTTACGGACCAGCGTCGGAAGCGCTCGGCGATTCGGCCGACGTCCTCGCCCGACAGCACACGAGGTCGATCCGACGATCGGCTGCCCGCGCTACGCGCATCAATGAGGATCACGGAGTCGCTTCGGTGCGCCGGACGGGACTGTCGGCCTCGGCCGAGCACCCAGACGTGCACGGCGATGTTGGTACCGACGAAGAGGTGCGCCGGCAGGGCGATCACCCCGAGGACAGCACCTTCGGCAACCATCTGACGGCGAACCAGCGCCTCCGATCCTCCGGCCCAAGCCGCCCGGGCCGGCATGACGACCGCCGCGATCCCGCCCTCCCTGAGCTGGGACCACACGAGCTGCAACCAAGCGAAGTTGGCACTCGACTCCGGTGGCACGATGAACCGGCCCCGCTCCCACCCATCGATCCGCTGATTGAACGGCGGGTTGCTCACCACCCGGTCGGCACGGCCCAGGTTCCGGTCCTGCAACAGCATCGCCGGATTGGCCACCTCCACCCGCGGCGCGCTCACTCCGTGCAGGGCCAGGTCCAACATCGCCAGGCTCACGTTGCTCCGGTCCACCGCGTACGCCTCGAACGAGTTGTCGCCGACCGGCCCCCGCTCGGCCAGATACCGAGCAGCAGCCGCGAGCACACTGCCGGCGCCACAGGCCGGATCCATGATCCTGTCCCCCGGACGAGGGTCGACCAGATCCACGAGTAGATCAGCGACTCCGCGCGGCGTGTAGAACTCCCCTCCCGGCAGCGCCCCTTCTGCCGCATGCCGCTGGAGCAGCAGCTCGCAGACATCGGCCACCGAAACTCCTGCAAGGCCGGGGCCCCGGTCAAGCGCCGCTACGAAGGCCGGCATCCAAGAGGCATCATCCCGCGCACTTCCGATGTCGAGATCAGCGGACCAGGCCAGCGGGAAGCCAGGATGCCGGGCCGCATCCTGCAGAGCCCTCCGCAGGTCGGCCACCAGGGAGAAGCCGGAGTAGCCATAGGCGGCCTCCACCGAGGCGCGCCTCCACCACTTCGCGAAATCGTCCTCGGACCGGCCTTCCGCCCGCGCGAAAGTGGCCAGCACCAGAATCTCCAGCATCGCTTCGAGGTCACCGGCGGTACCACGGCCGCGACGGTACGGCACATACGCCTGCCACAACCGCTCGGCGAGCTCTGCCGCCCGGTCTGCCGCTGTGATCATCGAGTCCCTCTCCTTCAAAACTCTTCCGAGTGCGCAGCAATGCTGCGCTTGCCCCTGACCCAGTCAGCCACAAGCCTGTGGTGGTCGACTGGTGGATGTTGACCCCAACATATCGGCAGGCGGCCCTACAGAACGGTGGGTGCGGCACACCTCATGGGAGGCCGAGGAGGTAGTGCGCAGCATTGCTGCGCGTCAATCCTCAGAGCGCACCGCAGCTCCGGGCGCCGACACCCTCGGCATGTCCCGGCAGCGCCGCGCCGACGGGCGGTCAACGCATGACGCACATCACATCAAGCCGGCGACGACGGAGGCCGCCCTCCATGTAATAGAACTCGTCTTACACTGTGCTCATGAAGCCGCCCCGCGCTGGAACCACCGAGAACATCTCCGTGTCCATGCCCGCCGAGCTGGTCAGCGAGCTCCGCTCTCGCACCGGCCGTCGCGGGCTGTCCAGCTACATCACCGAGGCTGTCAGGCACCAGCTCGCCATGGACGGGCTCGCCGAGATCGTCGCGGCCCATGAGGAGGAGCACGGCGCGCTCACGGAGCAGGAGATCGAAGCCGCTCGCCGCGAGCTGTTCGGAGACGTGCACGCCGAGGGCGTCGAGCGGGGCGCCGCGTGAAGGAGCAGCCGGCCCGCTCGCTGGTACTCGACTCCGAGGCGCTCTCTCTGCTCCTGCGCAACGACCGCGGTATGGCGGCTCGCATTGAGGCATCTCGGCAGGCCGGGGTTCCCGTCCTCGTGTCCGCCCTGACCATCGTCGAAGCCGTACACGGGAAGACCGATCTGGCGCGCTTGAAGTGGGTGCTCTCCCGGCTGCGGGTGGAATCGGTCAGCCAGGAGGACTCCCTGACCGCAGTGGCGTTGCTTCAGGACGCAGGAGGGCTGCACGGGCACAAGTACGCGATCGATGCCCTCGTTGCCGCGCTCGCGCTCCGCGTTCCGGCCCCCGTGATCGTTCTGACCTCCGACCGGGACGACTGGTCGAAGCTTTGCGGGAAGCGCGTGATCATCAGAGAGGTGCAGTAGCGCCGACTACTGGGGTGACGAGTTCGCGCCTCCCCGGGCCGAGAGGCCGCGCGGTGGCCGCGTCCCCGCCCCGGACACGTCCCGGGTCCCCCGGGACCCACCCCGGAGCCGTCCCGGGCACGGGGCGGGAACCGGGCCGAGGCGGGAGCCGAGGCCGGGGCGGGAACCGGGGGGCGAGGTGGGAACCGGGGCCGGGACGGCGGGGCCCGTGGGCCGTGGTGGTCAGAGCGCGGGGACCCGGTCGAGGGGCGCGGCGTCCGGGTATCCCGGCACCGGGACGAAGTCGGAGGGCGTCAGCGGCGGTTCGAAGTCGAAGAGGTCCCGGTCGACCAGCCGCACCGTGTCGGGGACCGGCTCCCACCAGGCGTGGCGCATGAACGGGGCGTCGACGAACTCCGGGCTGCCGCGCATGCCGTAGGCGAAGGCCCCGGCCAGCGGCGCCCTCGTCGACTGGAAGCGGAGGTCGGCCGAGAGGCGGAGGCGGTCGCTTTCGTTGGGCAGTGCCGCGTGCGGCGTCAGCGCGTGGAACACCAGCACGTCGCCGACCTCGTAGTCGGTCGTGGCCCACCCGCTGCCGTGGTCCAGCAGACGGCGGTCGGTCAGCAGCCCGTTGGCGTGCGCGCCCACCCGCACGGCGAGCCCGCCCATGCTCCGGTCCACCGGGACCAGCGGCACCCAGGCGGTGAACATGTCCACCACGCCGAAGACCCGGTAGTCCTGCTGCTCGTACATGCCCTCGTGGACCGGCACGATCGAGCGCGGGTACACGGCGCGGAGTTGGCCTCCCCGGGCCGGGTGGCCGCCGCGGCGGGTGTGCGGGGCCCATGACGGCAGCGGGAAGGCGTCGTCGCCGATCAGGGTCCTCATCAGCCGCCTCAGTTCCGCGCCGTACCCCAGCCCCTGGAAGGCGTCCGACGCCAGCGCCGCCTCGTATCCCGGGTCGCCGTGGGGCGGCCTGCCCGCCGGTCCCTCGCGCGGGGGCAGGGCGGGCCGCCGGGTGCCGGGGACGAACCAGCCGTGCTCACCGAGGGCCGAGACGGTCCGGTCCGCCAGGCCGCGGACGGCCCCGGGGTCCAGGAGACCGCGGAAGAACAGGTATCCGTCCCGGTGGAGCCTTCTGCGCAGGGCCGTCCGGTCGGACGCCAGCGGTGACGCATCCTCGAACTCGTGCATGTCGGACCTCCATCAGTCGCGTTCGGCCGCCGCCGGTTGGTGGGAGGCACGGGGGACCGCGTCCCCGCCCGCCTCCTCCGTGCCGACGGCGAACAGCGCCCCGGTCCGCAGCACGGGTTCCCCCGGGGAGGGGGCCGGCGGGCGCGGGGCCCGGCCTCCGGACCGCCCGGCGGCGGGTGTCCGCCGGGCCGGAAGGGAAGGGCACTCGGGCGCGGGCGCCGGTGCGGGTGCATGTTCCGGGGCGGAACGGGACCGTCCCCGCCGCCCGGCTACCGCACGCCCGGCCGGTACCGTGCTCCCGGCCCGGGGGGCCGTCCGGCCGGGCCGGCGGACCGTCACCGTCCCGTGGGTCGCGCGGGTGTCCTCGGCGTACTGCGGCACGCTGCTGGGTTCCTTTCGTCTCGCCCGGCGGCCGGGCGCCGTCCCGGGGCGGTGGCACCCGCCCCTCCGACGCCGGTCGCGGGCATCGGCCGCGCGGGACGCCGTCGTCCCCTCCCCGGCCCGGACGCCCTCGTCCCTTCCCCCGGTCCGGGCGGCACAGGGGGCTCCCGCGCCGCCGGGCCCGGCGGGCCTGCTCACCGGGCCCAAGCTAGTCGCCGCCCGTCAACAAAAGATTGATGGACGCCCACCGGGCCGACTCCCCGGACACCCGCGCCATGGGGGCGTGGGCCCTTGGGGAGCGAGCCGGGGCCGGTGGACGTGGGGGCGCCGACCGGTGGGTGTGGGGCCGGTGGACGCCGGATCGCTGGACGGCGGGCGCCGGGTCCTCGGCCGCGATCCGGCGGCCTTCGGCGGCGGGCGTCGGAAGTGGTGGTCGGCCGTCGGCGGGCTCGGCCGAAGGCGAAAGGTTCCGGGCCAGAGGCGATAGGCCCCGGGGCGGCGGACTCCGGGCCGGCGGGCGGCGGACCCCGGGCGCCGACCGCCGGTCTTCCGCGCACCGGTCGTCGCGTCCCCGGTCGCCTGAACGCCGCCCTCCGCTCGCCACTCGCCGACCGCCGCCTCGCACTCGCCGGGCCCCGCCCTGATCCCGGTACCGGTGACGCGTTCCGGCGGGCCCGGCTTGCGTCGCCGTACCCCTGGGGAGGACGATCGGCACCCCCAGCCGTTCCGCGCGTGTGTGCGGATCCCCGCGTGAGGACACGTGACCGACAAGACCCCGCCGACGACGAGCCGGGACCGGGCGACTCCCGGTCCGCCGCCGGTGACCGCCGTGCGCGCGGATCGACCCGTCGCCTGCTCCGGCCGCCCCCGCGACCGGCGGTGAGCGGCGCCGGGAAGCCGCGCGGCGCCTCCGCCGCGGAGGACGCGGAGGACGCGGAGGTACCGCACCTCTGTCTGCTCGGAGCGGTCCAGGGCTGGCGCGGGGAGACCGAACTGGACCTCGGGTCCCCGCAACAGCGCGCGCTGCTGGCCGCGTTGGCGCTGCGGGCGCGCCGGATCGTCTCCGTCGACGAGCTGCTCGACGCGCTGTGGGAGGACCCTCCGGCCCGTGCCGCCACAGTCGTCCGCACCTATGTCTCGCGGCTGCGGCGGGTGCTGGAGCCGGACCGGGCCCGCCCTGCGGTCCTGGTCTCGTCCGGCAGCGGCTACGTCCTGCGGCTGCCCGACCCGTCCCTGGACACCGAGGTGTTCGAGGAGCTGGTCGCGTCCGCGGGCCGGGCGCGCGCGGCGGGCGACACGGCCACCGCGGCCGGGCTGCTGAGGGAGGCGTGCGGGCTGTGGAGCGGCGAGCCGCTGGCCGGGCTGCCGGGGCCGTTCGCCCAGGCCCACCGGGCACGGCTCACCGAGCGGCGGCTGAACGCCGTCCGGGCGTGGCTGGAGGCGGAGTTGGAGACGGGCCGGCACGCCGAGGTGATCGGCGAGCTGACCATGTGGGTCAACCAGCATCCGTTGCTGGAGCCGATGCGGGAGCTGCTGATGCTGGCGCTGTACCGCAGCGGACGGCAGGCGGAGGCCCTGGGGGTGTTCGCCGACGCCCGCCGCGCTCTCCTGGAGCAGTTGGGCATCGACCCCGGGCCGCGGCTGCGCGAGCTGCACCAGGGAATCCTGCGGAACGATCCGGGACTGGCCGCGCCCTCGGCTCCGCCCGCCCCGGCCCCCGGCGCACCGGCCGGCTCCGTCCCGTTCCCGCCCGCGCAACTCCCCGCCGACATCGCCGACTACACCGGCCGGGAGGAACTGGTGGCGACGCTCCGCGCCGAACTGGTCCCGGACGGCCCGGCGATGCCGGTGGTGGGGATCTCCGGCATGGGCGGGGTGGGCAAGTCCACGCTCGCGGTCCATGTCGCCCACGTGGTGCGCGACCGGTTCCCCGACGGCCAGCTCCATGTGGACCTGCGGGGCGCCGGGCGCTTCCCCGCCGACCCGGGCGAGGTCCTGTCCGCCTTTCTCCGCGCGCTGGGCGTGGCCGACGCCGCGGTCCCCCGGGGCACGGCGGAGCGGGCGGCGCTGTTCCGGTCCCGGCTGGCGGGCCTGCGCGTCCTGATCCTGCTGGACGACGCCCGCGATCCCGCCCAGGTCGGGCCGCTGCTGCCGGGCAACCGCTCGTGCGCGGTGCTGGTGACGAGCAGGGCGTGGCTGGCCGAGATGCCGATGTCACGGCGGGTGGGCCTGGAGCCGCTGGCGGCGGAGG
This sequence comes from Streptomyces sp. SID8352, assembly GCF_009862265.1. GTDB lineage: Bacteria > Actinomycetota > Actinomycetes > Streptomycetales > Streptomycetaceae > Streptomyces. The sequence continues at coordinate 59,592 of NZ_WWGX01000095.1, forward strand.
AGTCGGTGCGGCTGCTCGCGGCCATCGCCGGGGAACCGCGGGTGGCCGCCGAACCCGACGCGGCCCACCGGATGGCGGAGGCATGCGGGTTCCTGCCCCTGGCGGTACGGACCGCCGCGTCCCGCCTGGCGGCCCGCCCGAACTGGCGGCTGTCGCACATGGTGGAGCGGCTGGCCTCCGAGCGGCGGCGGCTGGCCGAGCTGGAGAGCGGCGAACTGGCCGTCGCCGCCTCGTTCCGGCTCAGCTACGACCAGCTCGACCGGGAGACCGCCCGGGCGTTCCGGCTGCTGTCGCTGCCCGACGGGCCGGGGGTGTCGTCGGCCGCCGCCGGGGTGCTGCTGGCGCTGCCGGAGGAGGAGGCCGAGCGGCTGGCCGAGTCGCTGGCCGATCTGGGGCTGCTGTCCTGTCCGTATCCGGGCCGCTACCAGTACCACGACCTACTGCGGCTGTTCGCCCGCCAGCTGGTCCGGGAGGAGGACGGCGCCGTCGCCGAGCGGGCCGCGGTCGAGCGGCTGCTGCGGCACTATCTGGTGACGGTGGCGAGCCTGTACCGGGTGGTCAGGCCCGGCTATCCGTTCGCCGATCTGGTCGCGCCGGAGGCCGCCGGGCCCGCCTTCGACGGGCCGGCCGAGGCGCTGCGCCGGCTGCGGGGGGAGATCACCACCGTCCTGGCCGTCGCCGGTCAGGCCGGCCGCGACCCCGACGGACCACTGGCCCTCGTCGCGGACCTGACGCTGGTGCTGATCCAGCTCATCGACCTGGGCATGGCCGTGCCGGACCTGTGCGACCTGGCCGGGCGCGTCGCCGACGCCGCCCGCGCCGCCGCCCTGCCGCGCAGCGAGGCCCGCGCCCGCTACACCCTGCTGTGGGCCCTGCGGGAGATGCGGCGCACCCGGCGGGCCCGTACGGAGGCGGCCCGGGTGATCGCGCTGGGACGGCGGACCGGGCAGACCGCCCTGCTGCCCGGCGCGCTGATCGCCCTCGCGCTGACCGGCGTCGGCCACCACGCCGACGACGAGGTCGCGGCCTGGTGCGACGAGGCCCTCGACCGCGCCGCCGGGCTGGGGAACCGGTCCTCCCACGCCTTCGTCGAGGGCATGGCGGCCCTGGCCGACGTGGACCTCGGACGGTACGGGTCGGCGCGGAGCCGGGCCGAACGGGCTCTGGCGGCCTTCCGTGAGCTGGGGGACTTCGTGGGCCAGGTCCACATGCTCTACGCCCGCGCGACGGCGCTGCACGGACTGGGCGAGTTCGACGCGGCCTGCGAGGACTACCGCTCCTGCCTCGCCGCCCTGCGCGCGCTCGGATCCCGGGACCGGATGCCCGGCGTGCTGGTGGGCCTGGCGGAGTCCTGCCGGGCCGCCGGGCATCCGGCGCGGGCGCAGGAGGCGGCCGAGGAGGCGCTGGTGATCGCCGAGCGGGTGGGGCTGGAGCACCGCAGGGCCAACGCGCTGGCGGCCCTCGGCCACGCCCTGTGCGACCTCGGGCAGCACGACCGGGGCCGGGCCTGCCTGGCGGAGGCCGGGACGGCGTTCGCACGGCTCGCGGCCTCGACGGAGGGGTGACGGCGGGAGCGGGGCCCGGCGGCCGGGCCCGGGCAGCGCCGGGGGCGGGGCCACGGGGGTGGGGCATGGGCGGGAACCGGGGGATCCGGGTGTCCCGGGCGCCCCGGGGTGCCCCCGATCCGGAGTGTCACGGGCGACCGAGAGGCTGGGTGTCCGGAGCCCTGGGGGTTCCGGGAGCCGTCCGGTGTGCCCGGAGCGGCCGGGCGGCGGCCCGGACGCCGTCATCCACAGTGAGCGGCCCCCTCCGGTCGGACGAGCGCCCCGTCGGCCGGAACGGGACGACCCCGCCCGTCGCCGTCGCTGTCGCCATGCCGCGCACCGCACCGCACCGCACCCCACCCCACCCCACCCCACCGCACCGCACCGCACCGCACCGCACCGCACCGCACCGCACCGCACCGCACCGCACCGCACCGCACCGCACCGCACCAACGGAACCGTTCGGCGAGCGCCTCCTCAACACCCGTTTTCAGTCGGGCGACTTGGACCGCACCCGCCTCCCTCCCACCCCACCGGCACCGACTCCCCCGCCAACACGCCCCCTCCCCCGCCACCATGGCCCGAATTCGACCCCACGGTCCCGCGGACGGCGCACCGTTGCCGCGAGCCTCTCCCCAGAGCATTCACGCCGTGCGGGACTTGACCGCGTCCGTGCCGGGGAAGTACCGGAATGGGCCCGGGTGGACCCACCCGGGAGCGAGCCGCCGGAGGGGGAGCGGGATGCGGGACAGTCACCGGACGGAGGCCGAACGGCTGCTGGCGCGGGCCGTCGAGGAGGAGGTGCGGCGCTCGGGGGGACGCGTCGACGGCACGGTGCTGCTGTCCCGGGCGCGCGGGGCGCTGGACGCGATGGCCGTCGCGGCGGAGGAGGAGTACGCGCTCTACACCCGTGCCCTGGACGAGGCCGCGGCCGGACAGGTGTCGTTCGGCCGGCGCTACGCCCGGGAGGGCGCCGGGACGCCCCTGCTGGTCGCCGCCGTGGCCGCCGTCGCGGCGGTGGTGGCCGACCTGGTCCTCGACACCGGTACCGGCACGGCGGTGGGCGCGGGGGTCGCCGTGGGCCTGGCCGGGGCGGCGACCACGGTGGTGAAGGTGGTCGGTTCGCATCTGCCCGCCGCCCACCACCGCGCCGGGGCGGCGGGCCAGCCGGGCGGGCCCGAGCAGTTGCGGCTGCAGTGGCTGACGGCCCTGGAGGTACGCGGCATCCGGCCCTTCCTGGACCAGCAGCAGATCCTGGCCGCGTCCACCGGACCGGCAGGGCCGGGGCCGAGGCTGCGGGGCGCGGACAAGAGCGCGGCGGCGCTGGGGCGCAGTGTGCTGGAGCAGTCCTTCGCCCAGCTTCCCGAGCCGGAGGGGGTCCTCGCGGGGCGGCGCGCGGAGATGGAGCGGCTGCGGCAGTGGGTGCGGACCGCCCGCGCGAGCACGGAGACCCGGCCCACGGTGGTCGTCCTGCACGGACCGCCGGGCAGTGGGCGCACCACCCTCGCCGTGCGCGCCGCCCATGAACTGCGGGACCACTTCCGGGGCGCCTGCGTGGTCGACCTGCGCGGCTCCACCGCCGGGGCCGCCGCCCTGGCCTGGCCACCGGACGGAGCCGGGGGCACGGGGAGTGCCGGAGGCGCGGGAGGAGCCGTGGCCGCGGCGGGACCCGGAGCCGGTCGTGCGGCGGAGGCCGCGATCAGTACCGGAGCCGGGGGCGCCACGGGTCCCGCGGGCGGCCCGGCGGAGGCCGGAGGCGTGCGGGCGCCGGGAGGCCGGGGCGGCACCGGCGGCCCGGCGGCCACGGGTGCTCCCGCCGGGGCCGGGGGCCCGGCGACGGCCGGACGGCCCGCGGCCACCGGCGACGACGCCACCCTCGGCGGCGGGGTGCCGCTGAGCACCCGGGAGGCCCTGCTCCATCTCCTGAACCGCCTCGGCGCCCCCCGCGAACAGCTCCTGTTCCGGGAACGCTCCTCGGCGGACCAGCAGGTCAAACGGCTGAGCGAGCTGTACCACCGGCATCTGACGGGCGTCCCCGTCACCATCGTCCTGGACGACGCCCGCGATCCCGCCCAGGTGCGAGCCCTGGTGCCGGAACGCTCCGACAGCCTCGTCCTGGTCACCGCGCGCGAGCCCCTGCACCTTCCGGCCGATCTGCCCGCGCGGGTGCACCAGCTCGCCGTCGGGCCGCTGGACACGGCGGGCGCGGAGGAACTGCTCGGCGCCGTCGCCCGGGACACGTCGGCGCCGTACGACGCCGAAGCCGCCGAGCGCATCCGGGAGTTGTGCGGTGGGCTGCCGCTGGCGCTGCGCGTCGCGGGCTCCTCGCTGGGTCCGCGCTCCCCCCGCGCCCTGGCCGCCGATCTCGGCGCCTACGGCCCGGTCGGGCCGGTGGAGCGCGCCCTCTGGCTGCGCTACACCGACCAGGACGAGCCCGCCCGCCGCCTGCTGCGCCGGCTGGCCCTGGCCGGGCGCGCCTCCCTGGGCGCCGCTGCCGCCGCCGCGCTGCTCGGCACGGACGAGGCCGAGGCGGCCCGGCGGCTGGCCGACCTGGCCGGGGCCGGGCTCATCACCCATGTGCGCGGCAGCCGCTACCGGCTGCACGACGTGGTGCGCGCCTTCGCACGGGCCCGCCTCGCCGACGAGGAGGAACCGGCCGCGCGGACGGCCGCCCAGGAGCGGCTGATCACCAACTACGCGGAGTTGGCCGACTCGGTCCTGCGGCTGGTCGACGGCAACATGTCCACCCGCTCCGACCGGTTCGGGCAGTACGGTTTCACCTCCCTGGACGAGGCGCTGCGCTGGCTGGACGACGAGTCGAGCTTCATCACGGCGGCCCTGCGCCACACCGAGGGCGTCGACCAGCGCGCGGTCCTCAACCTGCTGGGGGCGCTGTGCGACTACTGCCTGCTGCGCGGCGACCTGTACCGGCTCGGGGAGATCAGTGAGCTGGCCCAGTCGGTGGACCAGGGGCTGCTGGTGCGATCGGTGCAGTGGCGGACCGGCATCGCGGCCCGTCAGCTCGGCGAACTGGACCGGGCCCGCACGACCCTCGCCTCCGTCGTCGACCTCTACCGGGAGGCCCATCACGACGCGGGCGTGGCGCGCGCCCTGTGCTCGCTGGGCATCACCCTGCACCACCAGGGCAATCTGGCCGAGGCGGCGGCCAAGCTGCTGGAGGCGCTGGACCTCCAGGCGGCGCCGGAGCTGGCCACCGACCGGGCGTGGACGCTGCACGCCCTGGCGGCGGTGGAGCGGGACCGGGCGCGGCTGGCACGGGCCTGGGAACTGCTCGACGAGTCGCTGGCGCTGCACCGCGCCGGTGGGTCGGTGCACGGCCAGGCGTGGGCCCACTACCAGCGGGGCCAGCTCAGGCTGCGGATGGGCGACGTACCGGGGGCGCGGTCGGATCTGCGGGCCGCCCTGGAGCTGTACGGCCGCACCCAGGACCGGCGCGGCGAGGCGTGGGCGCTGACCCAGCTGGCGCGGGCCCGGCTGGTCGAGGGCGACGCCCCGGAGGCCGTCGGGGAGCTGACCGGCGCGGCGGCCCGGCACCGGGACAACGAGGACGCGCGGGGCGAGGCGTGGAGCCTGTACTACCTGGGCCAGGCCCTGGAGGAGCGCGGCGACACCGACCGGGCGGTGCGCGAGCTGGAGCGCTCGCGCACCATGTTCTCCCGGATGCGCGACGGGTACGGCCTGGCCTGCGCCCGGCACCATTCGGCGCGGGTCACCAGGGACCAGCGGGCGGCCCTGACGGGATCGCTGCGCAACTCGGGCTTCGCCCGGCAGCTCCTGGTCGACGCGCGCGCCGACTTCCAGCGCATCGGCGTCACCCACGGCGAGGCGTGGACCTGCCTGGAGCTGGCGGTGGTGGACGCGGGCAACGCCCGTACGCCGCAGGCGCTGGCGCTGTGCGAGGAGGCGGCGGCCCTGTTCGCGGCGTACGGCGACCGGCGCGGGGAGGACTGGGCCCGCTTCCTGCGCTGCACGCTGCTGCCGTACGCGGCACCGGGCGGGGTGGAGGTCGGCGCGGCCGTGGCGCAGGAGGAGCTGGCGCAGTTGGCGCGCGCCGCGCACCCGGCCCGGGACCCGAAGCTGGACGGCTTCCTCGGCACCTACGGGCTGCTGTTGGAGCGGGGGGTGCGACTGGAGGCGGGCTGGCAGGCGTGGCGCCTCGGCATGACCCCTGACCGGCAAGCGCGGGAGGTGATGGGCGTCCCGGGGCCGTCCCGGGAGTGACACCCCCGATGAAGCCGCGTTGGCGCCCCTGGGCCTCGTCGGAGCGGCCGGGACGGAGAACGGCCGGGGGCGGGGGGGGGACGGCCGGGGGCGGAGAACGGCCGGGGGCGGGGGGACGGCCGGGGGCGGAGAACGGCCAGGGACGGAGAACGGCCGGGAGCGGACGGAGACCGCGGGGTCACCCGGCAGGCGGGTGGCGATGGCGACGCGGAGGCTGGCGGCGGCCCGCGAGAGTGCCCCGGACCACGGCGGGGGATCGCGGCGGCCCGGACCACGGCAGGACCGGTCGCGGTGGCCCCGGACCGCACCGGGACGGTTCGCGGTCCCACGGACCACGGCGGACGGTTCGCGGTCCCACGGACCACGGCGGACGGTTCGCGGCCCCACGGACCACGAACGACGGTTCACGGCCCCACGGACCACGAACGACGGTTCACGGCGGCCGGCCCCGGCGCGGGCGGAAGGCCGTGGCGCCGCCCCATCACAGTGGGACGGCGGCGCTGTCGTCAGCCCCGCCATGACCCGGCCGCGCCACGGCAGGAGGAGCCGCGGTACCGCGCCCGGCGGTACCGCGGCTCCCCGTGCACGCTCCGGTGCGCCGGGGTCAGCCCTGCCCGGGCTCGGACCCTCCGGCGCCCTTGCCCGCGGCACCGGCGGCCTCGGCCTCCGGGTCCGGGCTCTCCTTGAAGTCGACCCTGCCCATGTGCCGCCCCATGGACTTCATCAGCCCCCACACGGCGAGGGCCATCACGGCGAAGACGATGAACCCGAGGACACCGGGCGTGACCTTGTCCTTGTCGTACTCGGCGAGAGTGACCAGGTGCGTGACTGCCAGGCTTGCGCTTGCGCTCATGTCAGGCATTGTCCCGGATGCCCGCGAAGAGGTCGTCCTCGGGGAGGGAGGTGTCCACGAGGGACTTCGCCAGCTCGTACTCCTCGGTGGGCCAGACCTCCTTCTGGACCTGCATCGGCACCCGGAACCAGCCACCGTCGGGGTCGATCTGAGTGGCGTGCGCGATCAGCGCCCGGTCGCGGATCTCGAAGAAGTCGGCGCAGGGCACGTGCGTGGTGAGCGTGCGCTCCTTGCCCTCGGACTCCGCCCAGCGCTTGAGCCAGTCCCCGTACGGCGACTCCAGCCCGCGCTCCAGCAGCGCGTTGTGCAGCGCCTCGGTGCGGGAGCGGTTGAAGCCCTGGTTGTAGTACACCTTCAGCGGCTGGTGGGCGGCACCGTACTCGCTCTCCGGGTACTTCTCGGTGTCGGCCGCGCCCTCGAAGGCCACCATCGTGATCTTGTGGGTCATGATGTGGTCGGGGTGCGGGTACCCGCCGTTCTCGTCATAGGTGGTGATCACCTGGGGCCGGAAGGCGCGGATCTTCCGCACCAGCTCCCCGGCTGCCTTGTCGACGTCCTCCAGGGCGAAGCAGCCCTCGGGGAGCGGCGGCAGCGGGTCGCCCTCGGGGAGACCGGAGTCGACGAAGCCCAGCCACTCCTGCTTCACGCCGAGGATCTCGCGGGCCTCGTCCATCTCCTTGCGGCGCACCTCGTGGATGTTCTCCTCGACGTACTTGTCGCCCTGGAGCTTGGGGTTGAGGATGGAGCCGCGCTCCCCGCCCGTGCAGGTCACCACCAGCACGTCCACCCCTTCGGACACGTACTTGGCCATGGTGGCCGCGCCCTTGCTCGACTCGTCGTCGGGGTGGGCGTGGACGGCCATCAGTCGCAGCTGGTCAGTCAAGACTCATCCTCAAGTCAGTCGGCGCCCTGTGTGCGGCGACGCGGTCACAGGCTTCTATAGTGACCGAATCGGGGGGCGAGAAATTCCGGAGCGGGTGGTACCCCGGGCCGGGGCCCAGCCCGGGACGGCTTCCGTCCCGCTCCTGCCGAGAGGACGACCATGAGCACGGCGAGCACACGAACGCCCGCGAGCCGCTACGGCCGCTCCTCGGACGAGCGGGCCGACCGCACCCTCAAGATCGTCGGCGGTGTGCTCGGCGTCGCGCTGGTCGCCCTGATCGGCTGGTTCGGCTACCACTACGTGGGGCAGAGCAGCATCAGCGCCCAGGTGGTCACCTTCGAGATCTCCGACCGCTCGGTGCAGGTGAAGCTGGAGGTCCACAAGGACGCCGGGGTCTCCGGCTACTGCACCGTCCGCTCCCAGGCCGAGGACGGCGACGAGGTCGGCCGGGCCGACTTCCGCTTCGGCAAGGACGACACCCGGGTGGACCAGACCGTCACGCTGCGCACCAAGGCGCGGGGCACCTCGGCCGAGCTGCTCGGCTGCCAGGCGGAGTGATCCCTCCTCCCCTTCACGGGTCTGACCTGCGGTGACATAAATCTGGTGGCTTATGTCCTCCCCCTTTCGTCCACGAATTGTTAGGCTCGTGGTTTCGCCCTTCCAGGAAGGACCATCCTTCGTGTAGGGCGTTCATTTGTATTCCCAGCACCGACGAGGAGCACCTGTGACCCAGACCAGCGAGAACGCCACCTGGCTGACCCAGGAGGCGTACAACAAGCTCAAGGAGGAGCTTGCGTACCTTACTGGTCCTGCGCGCACCGAGATCTCTGCCAAGATCGCGGCGGCACGCGAGGAGGGGGACCTGCGCGAGAACGGCGGGTACCACGCGGCGAAGGAGGAGCAGGGCAAGCAGGAGCTCCGGGTACGCCAGCTCACCCAGCTGTTGGAGAGCGCCCAGGTCGGCGAGCCCGCCGTGGCCGACGGCACGGTGGCGCCCGGCATGGTCGTCACGATCGCCTTCGACGGCGACGAGGACGACACGCTCTCGTTCCTGCTCGCCTCCCGCGAGTACGCGAGCACCGACATCGAGACCTACTCTCCGCAGTCCCCGCTGGGGTCCGCCGCGGTCGGCAAGAAGGTCGGCGACGACGCGGAGTATGAACTGCCCAACGGCAAGACCGCCTCGGTGAAGATCCTCAAGGCCGTCCCCTACAACGGCTGACCCGGGGCGCCGCCGCCCGCCCTGATGTCACGGCCCCGCCGTACGTACGGCCGCCGGCCCCCGCGCAGGACAGGAGCCCCCGGTGTGTCCCCGTGACCGCCGGGGGCTTCGCCGTGCGGTCGGCCCGGTCAGGAGGCGGCGGAGCGGTACTTGCGCACCGCCAGGGACCGGAAGAGGGCGATGATCAGTACCGAGTAGATCAGCGAGGCCCATACGGGATGCTGCATGGGCCAGGCGTCGGACTGCGAGACGCCCGGGTTCCCGAACAGCTCTCTGCATGCCTGGACGGTGGCACTGAAAGGGTTCCAGTCCGCCACATGACGCAGCCAGGGGGTCATCTGGCTGGAGTCCACGAAGGCGTTGGACACGAAGGTGACCGGGAACAGCCAGATCAGCCCGCCCGAGGTGGCGGCCTCCGGGGTCCGCACGCTCAGGCCGATCAGCGCGCCGACCCAGGTGAAGGCGTAGCCCAGCAGCAGCAGGAGGCCGAAGGCGCCGAGGACCTGTCCCAGATTGGTGTGGGTGCGCCAGCCGACGAGCAGGGCGACCATCGCCAGGACGAACAGGGTGAGCGCCGTCTGCACCAGGTCGGCGAGGGTCCGCCCGGTCAGCACCGCGCCGCGCGCCATGGGCAGCGACCGGAAGCGGTCGATCAGCCCCTTGCTCATGTCGTCGGCGATGCCCGCGCCGGCCCCGGCGGTGGCGAAGGTGACCGTCTGGGCGAAGATGCCGGCCATCAGGAACTCGCGGTAGACCGAGGAATCCGTGGTCCCGCCGATCTTCAGGGACCCGCCGAAGACGTACGAGAACAGCACCACGAACATGATCGGCTGGATGAGGCCGAAGATGACCATCTCGGGGATGCGGGTCATCCGGATCAGATTGCGCTTGGCGACGACCAGGGAGTCCCGGACGGAGCGGATGGCCGGGTGCCGGGGCACTCCGGCCCGGACGGTCTCGCTGACGGTGGTCACTGGGCGGGCTCCTTGTCGTTCCGGTTCTCGCTCTCCCCGGCTCCGGCCTCGGCCACATGGCCGGTCAGGGAGAGGAAGACGTCGTCCAGGGTGGGGCGGCGCAGGCCGATGTCGTCGATCCCGATGCCTCTGGTGTCCAGCTCGCGGATGACCTCCGCCAGGAGTCTGGCGCCCCCGGCGACGGGGACGGTGAGCTTGCGCATGTGCTCCTCGACCGTGGTCTCGCCCTCGCCGAGGCCGCGCAGCACCTCGGACGCGGTGCCGAGGTGCTCGCGCTCGCGCACGACGACCTCGACGCGCTCGCCGCCGGTGCGCGCCTTGAGCTGGTCGGAGGTGCCCTTGGCGATCACCCGGCCGTGGTCGACGACCGCGATGTCGTGGGCGAGGTGGTCGGCCTCCTCCAGATACTGCGTGGTCAGCAGCAGCGTCGTACCGCCGGAGACGAGCTGCTTGATGACCTCCCAGAGTTGCTGGCGGTTGCGCGGATCCAGCCCCGTCGTCGGCTCGTCCATGAACATCACGGGCGGCGAGACGACCAGGGCAGCCGCGAGGTCCAGCCGGCGGCGCATGCCTCCGGAATAGGTCTTGGCGGGCCGGTCGCCGGCGTCGGCGAGGTGGAACTGCTCCAGCAGCTCACCCGCACGGCGCTTCGCGTCCTTAGCCCGCATCTGGTAGAGCTGCCCGACCATGTGCAGGTTCTCCCGGCCGGTCAGGTACTCGTCGACCGCCGCGAACTGGCCGGAGAGCCCGATGGAGCGGCGGACCGCGTCCGGCCGTTCGAGCACGTCGATCCCGGCGACCAAGGCCCTGCCCCGGTCCGGGCGCAGCAGGGTGGTGAGGCAGCGCACCGTGGTGGTCTTGCCCGCGCCGTTCGGCCCGAGCAGGCCCAGGACCGTGCCCTCCGGCACGTCGAGGTCGACACCGTCCAGGGCCTTGACGTCGCCGAAGGTCTTCACCAGTCCTTCGGCGTAGATGGCGCCGGGCATTTGAGCCTCCAGGTCATGGGGTCTGCGAAAAGACTAGGTTTGCAGGTATTCGTCCGCCCGTCTCCCCCCGCGCACTTCCGCGACGAGGTTCGCACTCGGCGATCCGTACGCGACACACAGTATCGCGATGTATCGCGTATGCCAACGCATTGCTCGAACGAGTGAAGATCCCGCGCGGAGGACTGAACGGGCGCCGCGCGGCGCCGGGGCCGGGGCGCGGAACCGGGCCGGGGCGCGGAACCGGGCCGGGGCGAGCGGGAACCGGAGACGGAGGCAGGACGAGGGGCGCGGGCGGGAGCGGCCCGCGGCACCGGGCGATGCGGCCGCTACACCGCACGGCCGGTGAGCGGCGCCGGTATGTGAAGGGCCCAGCGCGTGAAGTGACCGGTGCGTGAAGGAACCGGTGCGTGAAGGAACCGGTGCGTGAAGAAACCGGCGGGATCACGGGGAGGGGCGCGGACGCCCGGCGGGACGTGGCGGGCACGCGGCCGACGCTCGCGGACGTGCCCGAGCCCCATCCGCCGCACCCCGGCGGACCACCGGTGCGGACGGCCACGCACCACCCTGGCCGTGTCGGTGCGGCGGCACCGGCCGCGCGAGACCGCCGCACCCGGAGCCCGCCCGGCGACCGGCGACCGGCGACCGGCGACCGGTCAGCCCATGACCCGCTTCCGGTCAGCCGAGGCCCCGCGCCCGGTCAGCCGATGACCGGGTAGCCCGCCTCCCGCAGGGCCGCCTGGACCTCGGCGCAGTGCTGCGGCCCCTTCGTCTCCAGCCGCAGCTCGACCTCGGCCTCGGTGAGCCCCAGCCGCGGATCGGTGCGGACGTGGCTCACGTCCAGGACGTTGGCGTCGGCCGCGGACAGCACCCCCAGCAGCGTGGCGAGGGCGCCGGGCCGGTCGGTGAGACGCAGCCGCACGGCCAGGTAGCGGCCCTGGGCGGCCATCCCGTGCCGCAGCACGCCCTGCAGCAGCAGGGGGTCCACGTTGCCGCCGGAGAGCACCGCCACCACCGGTCCCTCGAAGGCCCTCGGATCGCTCAGCAGCGCCGCCACCGGACTCGCCCCGGCCGGCTCCACGACCAGCTTGGCCCGCTCCAGGCAGAGCAGCAGCGCGGTGGACAGCGCGTCCTCGGAGACCGTGCGGACCTCGTCCACCAGTTCCTCCACGATCCCGAACGGCACGTCGCCGGGCCGCCCCACCTTGATCCCGTCGGCCATCGTCACCGGACGGTCCACGGAGACCGGGCGGCCCGCCGCCAGCGACGGCGGATAGGCCGCCGCCCCCTCCGCCTGCACCCCCACGATCCGCACGTCCGGCCGCAGCGCCTTCAGCGCGACCGCCATGCCGGCCACCAGCCCGCCCCCGCCGATGCCGACCACCACCGTCCGCACCTCGGGGCACTGCTCCAGGACCTCCAGCCCGACCGTGCCCTGGCCCGCGATGACGTCCGGATGGTCGAAGGGGTGGATGAAGACCGCGCCGGTGCGCTCCGCGTACTCCTGGGCGGCGGCCAGCGTCTCGTCGACGACCTGGCCCTTCAGCCGCACCTCGGCGCCGTACTCCCGGGTCGCGCTGATCTTCGGCAGCGGGGCGCCCTCCGGCATGAACACCGTCGACCGCACGCCGAGCAGCGACGACGCCAGCGCCACGCCCTGCGCGTGGTTGCCCGCGCTCGCCGCGACCACGCCCGCGGCCCGCTCCTCGGGCAGCAGCCCGGCGATCCGCACATAGGCGCCGCGGAGTTTGAAGGAACCGGTGCGCTGGAGGTTCTCGCACTTGAGGTGCACCGGCGCGCCGACCAGCCGGGTCAGGTGCCTGCTCCCCTCCATGGCGGTCACCCGGGCCACGCCGGAGAGCATCTTCCGGGCCCCGCGCACATCGTCGAGGGTGACCCGGCGGAGGGCGGCGGCCATGCTGTGCCTCATGCGGTCCAGCATCGCAGCCAACGGGCGACGGCGACGGTTGTGACCAAGCTCTGGGACCGGCTTGGCGCAGGGCAGGTACGCCCCGCCGCCGGGCCGCGTACCCTGTCCAGCAACCAGCAGCAGCCTCCACGAAGTGAGCCCCCGGCCATGCCCGCATCACCTGGAACGTCGATGGACGTCACGACCACCGGTGACACCGGTCTTCTCGACACGCTCCAGCACGAGGTGGCGCTCTTCGCCCGACGTGCCGAGCAGACCCGGCTCGGCGGGGTCGGCCAGGTGCGCAACTCCATGGACCGCGCCGCCTACCTGCTGCTCAACCGGCTCGACCGGGAGGGCCCCATGGGAGTGAAGGCGCTCGCCGCGAGCATGGGAATCGACTCGTCCACGGTCACCCGGCAGGTGGCCCCGCTGGTCGACACCGGCCTGGTCAAGCGCACCTCGCACCCCGAGGACGGGCGCGCGGTCGTCCTCCAGCTCTCTCCGCGCGGGGTGTCCCGACTGGACGAGGTGCGCGCCTCCCGGCGCCTGCTGATGGCTGAGCTGACCCAGGACTGGGAGCCGGAGGAGCGCGAGGCGTTCTGCGCCCTGCTCACCCGGTTCAACGGCGCCCTGTCCGCCCGTACGGCCCCCCAGGGTGCCGCTCCCGCCCCGGCCCCCTCGGAATCCTGACGCCCCCCGCGCACGCGGGTGCGCCGGGGCCCTTGACCGGTGGGCCACCACTGGCCCGATAGTGGAGCGCGGGCCCCTGGCGAGGAACACGGCACCCGGCCACCGGGGCGCGGGCGGGAGGCGTGGTGCGAGCACGGCGGGCGTCCCGGGAGGCCGACCGGGACCAGGAGTTCGAGACCTTCGTCGCGGGCGCCGCGGGGCGGCTGCTGCACACCGCCACACTGCTCACCGCGGAGCCCCCGGACGACAACCCGCGCGCGCGGGACCTGCTCGTCCGCTGTCTGGCGCACACCTACGCGTCCTGGGACGGCGCGCGCGGGGACGACCCGTACGACCGCGCCCGCCTCCATCTGGCGATCCGCTTCGCACACACCTCCGGCCCCGCCCCCGGCCCGTTCGGACGCGCCCGGCGGGAGCCTGCGGGCCCCCTGGCCGGAATGACCCCTTCCGAACGGCTGATCCTGGTACTGCGGATCCACGAGGGCATTGCCGAGGAGCAGACCGCGGCGCTGCTGGGGCTGCCCGTGGAGCGGATCCGGACCGTCTGCGAGCGGACCGTCTCCCGTCTGCTGCACCCGCCCCCGCCGACCGCCCCGCTCCGCCCGGCGGCACGGGCGGAGGCGGCGACATGAGCGGCACGGGCGGTACGAGCACGGAACGGGCCCGCCCGGGACGCGCACCCGGCAGGGGCGGTGCGCCGTCCGCGGGCCGCGCGCCGGGACCGGGGCGGGCACGGTGAACCGGGCCGGGCGGGAGGCCGCCGTGCGGCGGATCCTGGCGGAGTCCCCGCCCCGGGTGCCGCCGGGACTGCACGCCGAGGCGGTCCGTCGGGGCCGCCGGGCGCTGCGGCGCCGGGCGGCGGCACGGCAGCTGCTGTGGCTGGTGCTGGGCGCGGCGGCGCTGGCGTTCACGGTGTGGGCCGCGGTCGTGCGGCCCTGGGACCGGCCTCCGTCGGAGACGGTCCCGCCCATGACCGGCTGGGACCACTGGTGAGAGCACCGGAGGACCCGACCGCCACCGGCCCCACGAGGTGACGGGACATGGCGGGGCCGCGCGGCCCCGCCGACGCCCCCCGGGGACATCGCCCGGCACCGCGGCCCCGCGCGGGGCCGCGGTGGGGGTCGCCGCGTCCTCCCTAGCCGAGGGCCTGCTTCAGGTCCTCCAGGAGGTCCTCGGCGTTCTCGATGCCGACCGAGAGGCGCACCAGGTCGCCCGGCACCTCCAGGGCAGAACCGGCCGTCGAGGCGTGCGTCATCCGCCCGGGGTGCTCGATCAGCGACTCGACGCCGCCCAGGGACTCGCCGAGGGTGAAGACCTTCGCCCGGTTGCAGACCTCGACGGCCGCCTCCTCGCCGCCCCGGACACGGAACGACACCATGCCGCCGAACGCCCGCATCTGCTTGGCCGCCACCTCGTGTCCGGGGTGGTCCGGCAGCCCCGGGTAGAGCACGCCGGACACCCTCGGGTGGCGGCTGAGCATCTCGGCGACCTGCCCCGCGTTCCGGCTGTGCCGGTCCATCCGCACCGCCAGCGTCTTGGTGCCGCGCAGCACCAGCCAGGAGTCGAACGGCCCGGCGACCGCGCCCATGGCGTTCTGGTGGAAGGCCAGTTCCTCGCCCAGCTCCGTGTCGTTCACGATCAGCGCGCCGCCGACGACGTCCGAGTGGCCGCCCATGTACTTGGTGAGCGAGTGCACGACGACGTCCGCGCCGAGGGCGAGCGGCTGCTGGAGGTACGGCGTGGCGAAGGTGTTGTCGACGACCAGCCGGGCCCCGCCGTCCCGGGCCACCTGGGCCACGGCGGCGATGTCGGTGATGCCGAGCAGCGGGTTGGAGGGGGTCTCCACCCAGACGGCCCGGGTCCTCGGGGTGAGGGCGGCCCGAACGGCGGCCGGGTCGGCGGTGTCGGCCACGGACCACTCGACGCCCCAGCGGGCGGCGACCTTGGCGAAGAGCCGGAAGGTGCCGCCGTAGGCGTCGTTGGGGATGACCACGTGGTCGCCGGGGCTCAGCAGCGCGCGCAGCAGGCAGTCCTCGGCCGCCAGTCCGGACGCGAACGCGAGGCCGCGGCTGCCGCCCTCCAGGGCGGCGAGGTTCTCCTCCAGCGCGGTCCTGGTGGGATTCGCGCTGCGGCTGTACTCGTAGCCGCCGCGCAGGCCGCCGACGCCGTCCTGCTTGTAGGTCGACACCTGGTAGATCGGCGGGACGACCGCGCCCGTCAGGGGATCGGCGGTGTTGCCCGCGTGGATCGCGAGCGTCTCGAAGTGCTGACTGATGTGCCTGTCGCTCATGGGCACAGAGCGTAGTGCCGCGAGCGCCTCCGTGGGTTTTCCACAGGTCGCGGCACACGTTGGCCAATTGTCGGCCTCGTCTGGTTCGCTTGTGGGCATGGAGATTCTCTGGGTCCTGATGGCACTGGTCATGCTCGGCTTCGTGCTGCTCCCTGTCCTGCGGCGGCGCCGGGGCGCGGTCGGGCTGGTCCAGCCCGGCCATCCGGACGCGGCGGACCCCGCGCACTACGGCTTCGCGCGGGAGGAGGAGCTGGACATCCGCATGCCCGGCCCCGACCAGGACCTCCTGGACGTGCTGGACCTGGTCCAGCGCACCCAGGACCACCGGGCGGCCCTGCAGCTGCTCGCGGGGACGGAGAAGGAGGGCGAGCGGCGCTGGCAGCGGGTGCAGGCCTTCGCGGGCGCCGCCTCGCTGGAGCTCCAGCAGCGACCCGGCGGCGTCTCCGAGACCCCGGGCGGCCAGTGGCTGCGGGTGTGGCGGACGGAGGCGCCGAAGGACGCCGGGGGCGCGGCCGTGCACGCCGAGTTCCTGGTGCAGCAGGCGTGGCGGACGGCGACGCCGGGCACGGACGAGTTCCGGATCATCATGGAGGAGGCGCGGACGGCCTGCGGCCAGGCTGCCCTGCTGGCCCCCGGCGATCCGGTCCCGTACATCGTGGAGCTGTCGATCGCGCGGGGCCTGGGCTACTCGCGGGAGGAGTTCGAGCAGCTCTGGCTGAAGATCCTGGACCGGGCGCCGAACCACATGGGGGCGCACCTGGCCGCGCTGCACTACTGGTGCGAGAAGTGGCACGGCTCCCGGGACCTGGCCTATTCCTTCGCGGAGGCCGCCGCGGCCCGCGCGCCGCAGGGCTCGCTGCTGGCCGCGATGCCGCTGTTCGCGGTCTTCGAGCACCTGCCCGAGCTGAATCTGGTGCGCGGCTTCCACCAGAGCGAGGTCGTGACCAAGGCGGTCCATGGAGCGCTGCACGCGGTGCACTCCGCCCGGCGGGACGACCCGATGCAGGCGCATGTGCGGCATCTGCTGGTCTTCTTCCTGGTCAGCGGTGAGCGCTGGGCGGAGGCCATGAACCAGCTCATAGTGATCGACGGCCATGTCGGCGCCCTGCCGTGGGTCCTGTCCGGCGATCCGGCGGCGGAGTTCGCGGTGTTCCGCGCCCTGGCGGTGGCGGGCTACGAGGCGAACGGCGGCAGCCCGGCGACGCTCCCCCACTGAGCGGCTCGCGGCGCGGAGGAGGGCGGGGGCCCGCGCCCGCCCCGAGAGGAGACCGCGTCCCGGTGCCGGCAGGGGACAGCGTCCCGTGCCGCGCCTGAGCCGCCGCCCGGGCCCGGGTCCCGGCCCGGCTGCCCGGACCGGACTGCGCCCCCTGTCCGGCCCGCGCGTCCGATCCGCCTCGGTCCCCACCGCACCCGACCGACCGCCCAACCGCCCGGCCTCCGTCGGCGCTCCGCCGCCCGACGGCAGCGGGCCGCCCCGGACGGGGCCGGTCCCGGAGCGGCCCCGTCCCGGGCCGCCCCGCCCGGCACCCCGCCGGAATTCCCGCCGCTCCGCACACGTTGTACGACTGTCGCCCCCGATTGGAGACCGCCGCATGTTCCTCTACCACCGGACGCCCCAGCTGCCGACCGCCGAGGAGGCCCTGCGCGGCCGTTCCGAGCCCTCGTTCCCGGTCCCCGACCGCCACACCGTGCTCGGC
This sequence comes from Streptomyces sp. SID8352, assembly GCF_009862265.1. GTDB lineage: Bacteria > Actinomycetota > Actinomycetes > Streptomycetales > Streptomycetaceae > Streptomyces. Next base: position 76,882 of record NZ_WWGX01000095.1, read on the forward strand.
ACGCCGCTGCTGGGCCCCTACCCCGAGGGCCTGGAGACCGCCGACTTCGGGCTGGGCTGCTTCTGGGGCGCGGAGCGGAAGTTCTGGCAGCTCCCCGCAGGTGTGTGGACCACTCTCGTCGGCTACCAGGGCGGCTTCACGGAGAACCCGACCTACGAGGAGGCGTGCTCGGGGCTGACGGGCCACACCGAGGTCGTGCGCGTGGTGTACGACCCCGCGGTGATCCCGTACGAGCGCCTGCTGAAGACGTTCTGGGAGTCCCACGACCCGACCCAGGGCTTCCGCCAGGGCAACGACGTGGGCACCCAGTACCGCTCGGCGGTCTACACCCACTCCCCCGCGCAGGCGGCAGCCGCCGAGGCGTCCCGCGACGCCTACCAGAAGGTGCTGACGGCCGCCGGGCACTCCACGATCACCACGGAGATCCTCCCGGCCGGGGACCGCCCCTTCTACCCGGCGGAGCCCTACCACCAGCAGTACCTCGACAAGAACCCGGCCGGGTACTGCGGCATCGGCGGGACCGGGGTGTCCTGCCCCGTCGGCGTGGCCCCCGCAGAGGGCTGACGGAGGGGCCGCCGAGACGGGGCGGCCCCTGTATGTCGCGCGACCCCGAGATGTCGCGCGACCCCGAGCACACAGGGCCGGAGGCGACGCCGGCCTACCCCGGAGGCATAACCCCGGAAGCCCCGACGTGATGACGACCGGGCCCGGAGACGCCCCGGCGTGACGATGCACGGGCGCCGAGTCGGCCGGGCGCGGAGGGGCCTCAGGCGCACCGCGGTGAGCGACCTCCGGCGCGACGCGGGGCGCTCACGCGTGAAGCAGGCCCGGCGCGAAGGCGATACCGCCCGAGGGGGCACTCCTGGGCACTGAACCGCGCCCAACACCAAGGTGCCCGGCGGAAACAAGGGCTGTCCGTCCCCGGCCGAGCGGGAGGGCGTGCGGTCAGTCGCCCACGGCGGACGGAAGGCGGCGGGCGGCCGACGGCCCCTGCCGGACGGCGAGCGGCAAGTGGCGCGTGGCGAGCGGCGCGGACAGGCTCGTCCGGTCGAACAGGCCCGGCGCCCGCTCACATTCCGACGTGCCACGTCCCGCGCGGCGCGTGGTTCCTCAGGAGGGCGCGGGCGCCCGGTTCCGCGGGCGGGAACCGGGCGGGCACCGGAGATCGTCCGGCCGTCCTTCCCCGAGGACGACCGGAACGGCGGGGCTTCGTGACGGAACCTCCCCCACACGCGGCCCGGCCGCCTCCTACTAAAGGGGGAGCCGGTGACGGAGACGTTTCCCCCATTCGTACGGCCAACCACCGGAACGTGGCGGGAAATCCATTCGGCAATTTCCTGACGGACCATAAGAAGGATTCCCCGACCGGAATCACGCCCTCCGGCTCATTCGGCCCGGCCGCCCGGGCCCCTGTGGTCCAGCGGCAAGTCGGCCACGGGGAAATGGTTTTGGTCCCTTTCGGCGCGAGAGGTATACCGCCGCCCTCCGGTAAGCCGTCGGAGAGGCGTCACCCGGGGGCGAACGGGAACCACCGGAGACCACGGACGGTGACGACGTCCGCCGGGTTTCCGCATCCCCTCGGCGACGGCCGGGCCCCGCCGGCCCGGGATCGAGCCACTGGAACCTCCCGGAACTCGACTCCACGGAGGCCCATTTGAGTGCCGGACAACCCGGCGCCGTTCTTGCGCCGGAGCCCCAGGAGGTCCGAGAGCTGGCCGTCCGACATCCGCTCCGGACGGCACCCTCCGTGACGGACGGCACACCATCACTGGCAAGAGGTTCCTGATTCCTGTGATTAATTAGGCGATGTGGCCTGAATCATTCGGCCCGTTTCATTCCGCCTTCCCGTCCGGCGTGTTCGACGGGGATGACATGAGAGGCATCGGGTCGTGACTGCCACGGTGACCGACTTCCACTACGGGGCGGTGACCCCGATCGCCGCGTATCTGATGGCGTGCCTGGGGTCGGCGCTCGGACTGCGCTGCACGGTGCGGTCGGTGCGCGGCGGACCGCGCGCCCGTGCCCGGAGCAACGGCTGGCTCTTCCTCGGCGCGGTGTCCCTGGGCTGCGGCATCTGGACCATGCACTTCATCGCGATGATCGGGTTCAGCATCGACGGGGCCACCGTCGAGTACGACACCCGGCTGACGGTGCTCAGCCTCCTGGTCGCCATCGTCGTCACCGCGCTGGGCGTCTTCCTGGTCGGCAGGCTGGGCTCCGGCCCGAAGATCCTCACCGGCGCGGGCGTCCTGATGGGGCTGGGCGTCGCGGCGATGCACTACATCGGCATGTCCGCGATGCGCGTGCACGGCGAGATCCGCTACGACACGATGACGGTGGCCCTGTCCGTCCTGATCGCCGTGGCGGCGGCCACGGCGGCGCTGTGGGCGGCCGTCACCATCCGCGGGCTGTGGTCGAGCCTGGGCGCCGCCCTCGTGATGGGCATCGCCGTCACGGGCATGCACTACACGGGCATGGCGGCCGTCAGCGTCCATCTGGAACAGGGAGCGGCGGCAACGGCCCAGTCCTCGGTCGGACTGATGTCGTTCCTGCTGGCCATGGTCGCCGGTCCGGTCGTGGTGCTGGTCCTGGCGGCGGCGATCGTCATGTTCGACCCCGATCTGGTGCTCGGCGACGACGAGTCGGAGTCCGCGGACGCCCCCCGGACGGTCCCCGCGACCGGCCCCCAGGCGGCCCCGTTCGCCGCGCAGGCCCCGGACCCGGCACCGTTCCCGGTCACCACTCCGCCCGTCCCCGGGCCCGCCCACGGCGCGGCGCGGTCCTACGACCGGGCCGATCCGCCCTACGGTCCGGCCCGGGTGTACGGACAGGTCCAGCCGCCGGCATACGCCCAGGAAGCGGCGTACGGCCAGGAACCGGCGTACGGCCCACCTCAGACGTACGGCCATCAGGGCGGGGCGCAGGGTGACGGCCCCGCGCAGGGCGACGGCCGCCCCCACTCGTACGCCCGGTTCCCCGGCTACGACGAGGCCGGGCCGCAGGCCCCGGCCGCACCGCGGCCCCAGGCGCAGTCCCCCGGGGGCGGGCCGCAGTGGCCCGGAGCCCACTCCGGCGATCCCCGCTGAACGACCCCGCAGCTGAACGACCCCGCACACGACGACGGCCCGCCCGGAACGAGGAGTTCCGGGCGGGCCGCCGTTCATGGGGCGGGTCCCCTACACGCGCGGACTACTTGCCGTAGTACGCGTTGTAGATCGTGATGGAGGACGTGTTGCCCTTCTTGTCGGTGATGTTGGCGCGCAGGGAGACGGCCTTGCCCTTGGCGGGGTTCTTGATGCCGGCCTTGCCCTTGGTGACCGTGGTCTTCTTCCAGGTCTTGCCGGCGTCGTAGGAGACGTAGACCGTCAGCGACTTCAGGTTGCTGCCGGCGGCGGCACCCTCGACGGTGACCGGAACGCTGACCGTCTTGCCGGCCGCGACCTTGCTGTCCAGGCCGGTGGTGACGCCGAAGCGGGCGCTGGAGGCCGGGAGCTTGGTCAGGGAGGCGGTCTTCTTGGAGCGGAAGGTCCAGGTCGCGTCGACCCGGCTGGTGGCCGTGGCCACGCTGCCGGACCGCTTGACCGAGGTGGTCAGCTTGTACGCGGCGTCACCGGCCGGGACGGTGAAGACACCCTCGCCGAACAGCGGGTCGTTGTTGGAGCCGACCTTGGTGCCGTTGCGGTACAGGGTCGTCGTGGCCGAGCTGAAGAGGGAGGAGCCCTCGTGGCCCTTGCCGTCGGCGAAGAGCGGGATCTGGCCGAAGACGGCGTTGCCCTCGCGGTAGAGGCCGAACGCGGAGTTCAGACGCGGGCCGAAGACGGCCGTGTTGAACGTCTCGGAGTAGCTCTTGCCGGCCTTGTACTGCTTCGCACCGATGAAGTACACGGCCTCGGTGACCGGGAAGCCCTCGGAGTCACGGCCGCCGCTCTGCTCGAACTCCAGGTCCCAGCGCACACCGTTGCCGGTGGAGACGTGGTTGGTGCGGGTGCTGGGGAGCTTCTGCTCGATGGCCACGGCGGAGGCGCCGGTGCTGTCCGGCAGCCAGCCGACCAGGGCGACGGAGCCCTTCTTGCCGCCCGCCGAGGCGCCGAGGCCGGTCTTCACCGTGGCCAGCTCGGCGGCCTTGTAGGCACGGGTGTATCCGGTGGCGAGCTGCTTGACCTTGCCGCCGGCGACGGTGTCCCACTGCTCCGTGGCGCCCTTGAGCCAGTGGCCGTCCCACTGCTGGGCCAGCGAACCGTCGGTGACCTGCGGACCGAGGTGGCGCGAACGGAAGTTGGTGTACGAGTCGAGCAGCCAGCCGAAGCCGTACTGGTCGCCCTTCTTGCTCCGAACCGTGAAGTCGGCCGTGGCGAACTGGGGCTTGGCGGCCTTGTCCGGGACGGTGATGTTCACCGGCTTCGCGGTGCGCGCGTCCAGGGTGACGGTCGCCTTCTTGGTGACGTCCAGCTTCGGCTGGGCGATCCAGTCGGCGCCCTTGTAGACGTCCGGGTTGTTGCCGACGAAGACCGCCGCGTCGAGGACGTAGTTGCCCTTCGGCACGCGGACCGTGGCGGTGCCCTTGGCGCTGTAGGGAGCGAACCACTTGCCCTCGGCGAGGCCGCCGACACCGACCAGGCTGGCGTTGTAGTTGCCGGAGGCCTTGCCGTCGCGGCCGAGGGCCTTGACGGTGACCTCGTAGGACTCCACCTCGCGCTCCACGGCCGCGGCCGTGCGGACGCTCTGGCCGCCGCCGGTGGCGGTGACGTAGGCGGAGTAGGTGCCGTCGACGGTGCCGCCGAGGCGGGTGTTGACGGTCAGCGGCACGGAGGCGCTGCCGCCCGCCGGGACGGTGACCTTGGTGGCGCCCAGGGTGAAGAAGCTGGCCGGGGCCGCCTTGCCCTTGGGGTCGCTGGCCGCGGCGGAGAGCGACAGGGTGACGCTCTTGGTGCCGAGGTTGCGGTAGGTCAGGTTCTTGGAGACCGGCTTGTCGTCGGTGTGCGGCCAGAGCTGGGTGCCGAAGGAGAGCGACACCGGGTCGGCCACGATGGTCTGCTGGATCGCCTTGTCGACCTGGACACGGCCCGAACCCTGCTGGAACGGCGTGTACTTGCCGCCCTTGGTGGAGCCGGTGAGGGCGCCCTTCAGGTCGGCGGACTTCCAGGTCGGGTGCTGCTGCTTGAGGAGCGCGGCGGCGCCCGCGACGTGCGGGGTGGCCATCGAGGTGCCGGAGATGGTCAGGTATCCGGCGGGCTTCTCGCCGACCTCGTTGGCGATGACGCTGCCCTTGGCGGAGGCGGCGGTGATGTCGACGCCGGGGGCGGTGACATCGGGCTTGATGGCGCCGTCGAGGCCGGGGCCGGTGCTGGAGAAGTCGGCCAGCCGGTCCTTGCTGTCGACCGCGCCGACGGTCAGGGCCGCGGCGGCGCTGCCCGGGGAGCCGATGGTCTGGTCGCCGAACTCGCCCTCGTTGCCGGCGGCGATGGCGAACAGGACGCCCTTCTCGGCGGAGAGCTTGTTGACCGCCGCTTCCAGCGGGTCGATCTCCGGGGTGTCCGAACCGCCGAGGCTGAGGTTGATGACGTCGGCGCCCTGCGCCGCCGCCCACTCCATGCCCGCGAGGATGCCGGAGTCGTCGCCGTAGCCGTCGTCGTCCAGGACCTTGCCGTTGAGCAGCTTGGCGCCGGGCGCGACGCCCTTGTACTTGCCGCCGCTCTTGGCACCGGTGCCGGCCGCGATGGACGCGACGTGCGTGCCGTGGCCGAACTTGTCGGCGGTGCTCGACGCGCCGCTGAAGTTCTTGGAGGCCACGACCTGGCTCTTGAGGTCGGGGTGGGTGGTGTCGACGCCGGTGTCCAGGACCGCGATCTTGACGCCCTTGCCGTCGTAGCCGGCGGCCCACGCCTTGGGGACGCCGATCTGCGGCACGGAGGTGTCGAGGCTGGCCTTGCGGACGCCGTCGAGCCACACGCGGGAGATGCCGGAGGCCGTCTTCCCGCCGGTGGTGACCGCTTCCCACAGGTCGGCGTTGGCCTCCTTCGGGGCCTGCACCGCGTCGGCGTTGAGCGCCGGCAGGGTGCGCCGCAGCGTGCTCGCCTCGCGGACGTCGGCCCGAGTGGCGGACGAGGCACCGGACTTGTAGCCGACGATGACCTTCAGGCCGTTCTTCTGGGCCTTGCGGGTGGCGGCCTTGTTGAGCTCGGTGACGTCGAAGAGGCGCTGGTCCAGCGTGCCGGTGGCGACCAGGCGGGCCGCGTCGGCCGGGACGACGAGGGTGTGCCCGCCGGCCCTGCGTATCTGGACGGGTATGTTCTCGCGTCCCTCGGCCCGCTCCAGGCCGACGACCCGGCCCTTGGCGTCCAGGACGACCCGGTCGCCGGTGATGAGCGTGACGCGGTGCTTGGCCGCGCCCGCGGTCGGAGCCGGGACGGCCCCGGTCCGCGCGGTGGACCGGCCCGCGTTCGCCGTGTCGGCCGCGGCCGGGCTGGTCATGCCCGCCGCGAGGGCCACGGCGGCCGCCGCGGCGACCGTGGCCACGCCGACCCTGTTGACTTGTGTGCGCAAAGTTCCCCCTTGCGGAAGTACCGGGCGACATCCCCGTTCACCCGGCCGGGGGCGGTCTCGCACTGATGTGCGTCCCCCGGATCTCGGATTATGCCGACAAACTTCGGCTCAACGGGGGGAAGTTACGCCTCCGCGCGAAGTCCGTTACGTGATCGAAGGATTCGCGGTGCGCGGCCCTTCACGGCGGCGCCGAACCCGCGCGGGCACCGTACCGTTCCGGGGGTCTCCGGGGCGCGCAAACGACGAGGCGCCCGCCGCCCCGGGGTGCGGGGCGGCGGGCGCCGGGGGACGCGTGGCGTCCCGTGCGGAGTCGGGTCAGGCCGCCGAACCGGCCTTCCACTGGGCCCAGTCCATGTTCCAGCCGTTGAGGCCGTTGTCCGGGGCGATGGTCTTGTCACCCGTGTTCTGGACGACGACGACGTCACCGATGAGGGAGTTGTCGTAGAACCAGGCGCCCGGCGTGGCGGGGTCGCCGGCGCCCTTGGTGTCGGACAGGCCGACGCAGCCGTGGCTGGTGTTGGCACCGCCGAAGATGGACTTGGCGCCCCAGTAGTTGCCGTGGATGAAGGTGCCGGAGGTGGACAGGCGCATGGCGTGCGGCACGTCCTTGATGTCGTACTCGCCCTCGCCGTCGTCGTCGGTGAAGCCGACGGTGGCGCCGTTCATCCGGGTCTCCTTGAACTTCTCGGAGATCACCATCTGGCCCTCGTAGGTCTTGTTGTCCGGGGAACCGGCGGAGATCGGGATGGTCTTGATCGTCTTCCCGTCCCGCGTGATCTTCATCTGCTTGGTCTCGGCGTCGACGTAGGAGACCTGGTTGCGGCCGATCTTGAAGGTGACGGACTTCTGCTGGACGCCGTAGACACCGGACGCGCCCTCGACGCCGTCGAGCGCCAGGTCGAGGGTGACGGTGGAGCCGCCCTGCCAGTACTGCTCGGGGCGGCAGTCCATGCGCTGGGTGCTGAACCAGTGGCAGGCGACCTCCTGGCCGCTGCTCGTGGTGACCTTGATGCCCTTCTGGACGGCGGCCTTGTTGGTGATCTGCTTGTCGAAGTTGATCGACACGGGCATGCCGACGCCGACGGTGGTGCCGTCGTCAGGGGTGAAGGTGCCGATGAAGCTGTTCTTCGGGGAGACCGTGGTGAAGGAGGCGTTCTCGTGGGCCGCGCGGCCCTCCGAGTCCTGCGCGGTCGCGGTCAGCTTGTAGGTGGTGGCCCGCTGGAGCGGGGCGGTGGGCTTCCAGCTCGCCTTGTCGGGGGATATCTGCCCGCTCACCTCGGCGCCGTCGGCCGCGGTCATCCTCACCTCGGTCAGCGTGCCCTTGCTCACCGTGACGGCGGCGGAGTTGTTGATGGAGGCGTTGTCGGAGCCGTCGCCGGGCGTGATCTTGATCTGGGCCTCGGAGGTCTTTCTGGCCGCGGCCTCGTCCACCTGGGCCTGCGAGGTCTTGTCGTCCCCGCCGCCGGAGGCCCCCGCGTCGCCGTTGGAACACGCCGAGAGCACCAGCACACCGCCGAGCACTGCGGACGCGGCCACTATTCCCCTGCGCCGCCTACCGTCCGTCATCACACGCTTCTCCATCGCTGCCGATTCCCGAAAAACCCCGAGCTGCCCCGTCAAGACCTTCAACGCTACGACCGGTTCCTCCCGTTCCACACGCCTCGTGGGTGTGGGGCACGCCACGTCCGCCGCGGAGGGCGGTGGCGCGGGGCGGCCGGTGCGCCGGGTGAGACGACGAAAACCCGGGTGGCGGTTGCCGGTCCGTGGCGCATTTCACCGGCCGCCCCGCACCGCCGCCTCCCCGGCGCACCGGGGGCCGACCGGCGGTCCGCACCCGCGGGCCGCCCGTTCGCCGTCGCTCCGGCCGCCCATCATGCTCACCGGCTCGCGACCGGTCGAATCGGGGAGGTGACACAGGGGCGGGCGCGCACGGTACGGTCACGGTGGCGCCGCCGCCGTCCGCGGGCGGTTCCGGCACAACTCTCCGCAGGAATCCGGCAAACGGGACATGTCGAAAGGTCCCGGGTCCGGAGAACGCGCTCACCCGCCCCGGTGGCTTTCCGGTGGCCCGCGCCTTTCACTAACATCGGCCCACACGGCCAATTCGCCAGCGCCACAAGGGGATCGATATTCCGTGTCATCCGCTCGCCGTCCACTGCTGACCGCCGCCGCCGCGGGTGGTCTGCTGTGCGCCCTGTGGTTCGTCCCGTCCGCCAACGCGACGCCCGACGGCCCGGTCGAACGGGCCCTCACGACGACCACGTCCTCGCAGGTCAACCGGGAGATCACCGCGCACGGCACCGACCCCAGCGAGACACCCGCCGCCGGCGCCCGGATGGTCTCGGTGAACGTCCCGGACACCTCCCCGCAGACCGCACGCCTGGCCGACACGGGCAGCTTCGACAGCACCCCGTACGTCGTCGGGGGCACCCTGTGCCTGGGGCTCGGCGCGGGCTTCGTGGTGTATTCGATGCGCCGCGAACGCCTGGGTCTTTGAGATCACTTGACGTTCTTTTGGCATTTTTGACCTTCCGGCCGCCGACGGGCCCCGCAGGGCGCGGCGGTGCACCGCGGGGCGCCGCTCCGTCCGCCGCGCCCCGCGGCCACCGCCGGCCGGCTGCGCTCAGCTCAGCGGACCGGTGACCGTCTCGGCCGCCGCGACCAGCCGCCCGGAGCGCACGAAGGCGTCCGCGGCGGCGAGGTCGGGGGCCAGGAAGCGGTCCGGGCCCGGCCCCTGGACGCCCTCCGCGCGGGCGGCGTCGATCACGGCCCGCGTGGCCGGGGCAGGGGTGAGGCCCTCCCGGAGTTCCACGGCGCGGGCGGCGGCGTACAGCTCGACGGCGATCACCCGGGTCAGGTTGTCGACGGCGGTGCGCAGCTTGCGCGCCGCCGACCAACCCATGGAGACGTGGTCCTCCTGCATCGCGGAGGACGGGATGGAGTCCGCCGACGCCGGTACGGCCAGCCGCTTCAGCTCGCTGACCAGGGCGGCCTGGGTGTACTGGGCGATCATCAGCCCGGAGTCGACACCGGCGTCGTCCGCGAGGAACGGCGGCAGGCCGTGGCTGCGGTTCTTGTCCAGCAGCCGGTCGGTGCGCCGCTCGCTGATGGAGCCGAGGTCGGCGACGGCGACGGCGAGGAAGTCCAGGACATAGGCGACCGGGGCGCCGTGGAAGTTGCCGTTGGACTCCACCCGGCCGTCGGGGAGCACCACCGGGTTGTCGACGGCGGCCGCCAGCTCGCGCTCCGCGACCAGGCGGGCGTGGGCGAGGGTGTCCCGCCCGGCCCCGGCGACCTGCGGGGCACAGCGCACCGAGTAGGCGTCCTGGACGCGTGGGGCGTCGTCCTGGTGGTGGCCGGTCAGGCCGGAGCCGCCGAGCACGGCGAGCATGTTGGCGGCGCTGGCGGCCTGCCCGGGGTGCGGGCGGATGGCGTGCAGTTCCGGGGCGAGCACCCGGTCGGTGCCGAGCAGGGCCTCCAGGGAGAGGGCAGCGGTGATGTCGGCGGAGGTGTAGAGGGTGCCGAGGTCCGCGAGGGCCATGATCAGCATGCCGAGCATGCCGTCGGTGCCGTTGAGGAGGGCGAGCCCCTCCTTCTCGCGCAGCTCGACGGGGGCGATCCCGTGCTCCGCGAGCAGCTCCCCGGCCGGGCGGACGCTGCCGTCGGGGCCCTCGGCGTCGCCCTCGCCCATGAGGGTGAGCGCACAGTGGGACAGCGGGGCGAGGTCGCCGGAACAGCCGAGTGATCCGTACTCGTGCACGACCGGGGTGATGCCGGCGTTGAGCACGTCGGCCATGGTCCGCGCGACCTCGGGGCGGACGCCGGTGTGCCCGGAGCAGACCGTCTTGAGCCGCAGGAACATCAGCGCGCGGACGACCTCGCGCTCGATCCGGGGACCCATGCCCGCGGCATGCGAGCGGACGATGTTGCGCTGCAACCGGGCCCGCAGGTCCGGGCTGATGTGCCGGGTCGCCAGGGCCCCGAAGCCGGTGCTGACGCCGTAGACGGGCTCCGGCCTGGCGGCCAGCGCGTCCACGATCGCGCGCGCCGCGGCCAGGGCCGCCACCGCCTCCTCGGAGAGCTCGACCCGGGCGCCCTCGCGCGCCACGGCGAGGACGTCGGACGCGGTGACACCGGACGTCCCCACCACCACAGTGTGCATATCCATATTCAGGAGCGTACGCAGTGAATTCAATGATGTCACCACTGGATTCGGCGCCCGCACGGCGGCAACGCGTCAGACCTGACGGGGTCGCCCGGGGCGGGACCCCCGCGGGCGGCGGGGGACGGCGGCCGGGGGGACGCGAAGGTCCGGAGGACGCGGCTCCCCGGGGCGGCCGGGAGGGCCGGGAGGGTCGGGAGGATCGGCCGGTTCTCCCGGGAGGCCGGGCGGAGTGTGCGCGGCTGGGGGGATGTGTGGGGCCTCGGTCCCTCGGGGGGCTATGGACCCGTAGGGGGTTCCGGTGCCGTAGGGGGCTCTGGAGCCGTAGGGGATCTCAGGGACGTAGGGGGTGTCCGTGCCGAGGGGAGCCGAGGGCCCGTGAGGCGTCTCGGGGACATAGGGGGCCTCAGGGCCGTGGAGGGAGTCAGGACCGTAAGGGGAGTCAGGGGCGTAGGGGTGATCGGGGGTCACGAGGCCGTCGGGGATGCCGGGGCCGCCCGGGGTCTCCGGGACGGCCGGGGCCCCGGGGCCGCAAAGGGAATCGGAAGGCTCTGGGGCCTTCCGAGGGCCGAGGGCGTCCGGGGGGCCGGGAGCGGGCGGGGTTCCGGAGCCGTCGAAGGGCTCACCGTCCCCGGAAGCGGGCGTGGCACCGGAGCCACCGAGAGACCCGCTGCCCCCAGGCGCGCGCTGAACACCGCAGCCGTCGAAGGGCTCCCCCTCCCCGGAAGCGGGCGCGGCACCGGAGCCGCCGAGAGACCCGCTGCCCCCAGGCGCGCGCTGGGCATCGAAGCCACCGAGAGGCTCTCCCTCCCCGGAAGCGGGCGCGGCACCCGGGCCACCGAGAACCTCGCGGCCCCCAGCCGCGCGCTGAACACCGGAGCCGCCGAGAGGCTCCCCGTCCCCGGGAGCGGGCGTGGCACCGGAGCCGCCGAGAGGTTCCCGGTGCCCAGGGGCGGGCGGGGCCGCCGGGCCGGAGGGTCCCGCGGGGCGCGGCGGCTCGGGCCCGTCGTGGGGCGCGTGGCGGCCCCGGAAGCGGCGGCGCTCCCCGTCCTCGCGAGCGGGCTCGTCCGCGAGCCGTACGACCGGGTCACAGGGCCCCTCCCGCCCCGCGACGACGGGATGGGCCGCCCGCTCGGCCTTGGCCCGGTACTGGGCGGCGTCGGCCAGCCGGAACAACCGCCGGGCGGAGCGCACCGGTCCGACAGAGATGTCGGTGGACGCGACCCCGCAGGCCACACCGTCCCCCAGCTCCAGTTCGGCGGCCCGGCGGCACAGTTCACCGGCGGCCTCGATCACCGCTTCGGCCGGCGGGCCGACCGCCAGCAGGCAGAACTCGTCGCCGCCGAGCCGCCCCGCGAGCGCGCCCGGCAGCATGGCGCCGCACAGCGACAGCACCGAGCCGAAGCGTTCGAGGAGCCGGTCGCCGACCGCGTGCCCGTGGGTGTCGTTGACCCGCTTCAACCCGTTGAGGTCGCAGACGACGAGGCTGACGGTGACGCCCTCCGCGCGGTGGCGCTCGACCGCCTCGTCGAGCCGGGTGTCCACGGCCCGGCGGTTGGCCAGCCCGGTCAGCGCGTCGGTGAACGCGAGCCGTCTGACCTCCTCCAGCCGCTCGGTCTGGGCGATCCCGGCGGCGGCGACGGCGGCCAGGACGGTGGCGAAGTCGGCGTCGGCCCGCTCGAAGACGGGGGCGCCGGCCGGCCGGGCCACGTACAGCTCGCCCCAGGCCCGCCCGTGCAGCACGACCGGCGCGACCACGCAGCAGCCCCGCCCCCTGCGGCGCAGGGCGGCGACCCGCTGGTGGACGTAGCCGGGGCGCCCGGTGGCGGGGCCCTCGGCCGTCTCGACCCAGGCGTTGGGTTCGCCGCCGCCGGCCCAGCGCTCGTGCAGGAACTCGGTGATCTCCGCGAACTGGTGGACCGGGTACGACTCGTCCTTTGGGAACTCCTCCTCGTCCTCGGCCCGCTCCCCGACGTTCACCAGCACCCGGAGGCGGCCCAGCTCGCGCTCCCACACCGAGAGCGCGGCGAAGCCGCCGCCCAGCGCGCGGCAGGCGCCGAGGGCCGCCGCCCGCCACACCTCGTGCGAAGTGTGCGCGGCGGCCATGCCCTGCGCCAACGACACGACGGCCGCGAGCCGTCCGTCCTCACCCATCACTCCAGGCTAGGGAGCTTCAACGAAAATGTGGACATTGATGATGCGAATGGGGAGCGGGGTGCCTCCCGAACCCCTCCGAGCAGCCCGGACCCCCTGGATCACGCCCACCGCGTCGGCCCCGGCGGACACCGGGGCGGGCCCGACGGGGACCCGGATCCCGGGCCGGAGGCGGCGAGGCCCCGGAGCCCGCCCCCTCAGCCGCCCACGAGCCCGCCGCCCCCGGACACCTCGGCCCGAGGCCATCGCGGAGCCGCGCCGGGGCCCGCCCGCCGCCCGCCCCGCGAGCGTCCGGGGCCGGTCACTCCCCCGGCCACTCGGGACGGCGCTTCTCGTTGAAGGCGGCCACGCCCTCCGCGCGGTCGCCGGAGAAGGCCACCGCGCGCCAGGCCGCGTCCTCGACCTCCAGCCCGGCCCGGAGGTCGAGCCCGTGCCCGAGCCGCAGCGCCCGCTTGGCCGCGCGCAGCCCCACGGGGGAGTTCGCCGCCATCCGGGCGGCCAGCTCCAGCGCCGCCTCCCGGTCCCGCCCCCGCTCCACCAGCTCGTCGACGAGCCCCAGCTCCCGCGCCTCCGCGGCCTCCACCCGGCGGGCCGTGAACACCAGCTCGGCCGCGCGCGCCGCCCCCACCCGGCGCGGCAGCAACTGCGTGCCGCCGCCGCCGGGGATCACGCCCACGGACACCTCGGGCAGCCCCACCACCGCCGTGGCGTCGGCCACGATCACGTCGCAGGACAGGGCGAGTTCGAAGCCGCCGCCCAGCGCGAAGCCGTGCACCGCGGCGACCGTCGGCACGGGCAGGTCCAGTACCGCCGTGTAGGCCGCCCGCGTCACCGGGCGCTGGCGCAGCAGGTCGGCGTCGGTGAAGGAGTTGCGCTCCTTCAGGTCGGCCCCGACGCAGAAGGCACGCTCGTGGGTGGAGGTCAGCACCACCGTCCGCACCTCCCGGTCCCCGCCCAGCGCGGCACAGGCGGCGGTGAGGGACCGGGCCATGGCGGTCGAGACGGCGTTCATGGCCCGGGGCCGGTCCAGCCCGAGTTCCGCCACATGCCCGTCCCCGTGTCGCCGCACCACGACGAACTCCCCGAACCGCTCCTCGCCCATGACACCCTCCGGTCGACGCCCGTGCCCAACGGTTAACGCGGGTTAACAACCCGGCCGCCCGATCATCGCAGGCGGGCCCGTCCGGCGGAACCCCGGACCGCGCCGCGCGCCCGCCCGTTCTACCGCCCCGCCCACCCGCTCTCCGGTCCCGATTACCCGTTCGAGTGACATATGCCCGACTTCCCGGCCCCGTGTCCCGGGGAGCGCATACGGTCGCCCAGCCAGGACGCGGCGGGGGGCCGCGCGGCGGGGAGGGATCATGACCACCACGGAGTCACCGACGGAACCACGGCCGCGTACGGGGCGGTATCCGGGGCCGCGGCGCGGCCGGCACCGCCGTTACCGGCCGCGCAAGACGCTGCTCGCGGCCGGCGGGTTCGCCCTGGCGGCCGGGGTGCTGGGGCTCACCCAGTTGATGTCCGGGTCGGCGCTGCCCGGGAACGTCCCGGTGCTGGGCGCGGCGCCGCACGCGGGCCCGGACGGGGGCGGCGCGCGGACGGACGGGGACGCGGACGACCGGGCGGGCGTCGCGGCCCGGTGGCCGACCCCCGGCGGCGCGGACGGCACCGGCGGGAGCACCGGCCGGGCCCCGGCGCGAGGTGGCCCGGCCGACTCGGCGATGGGCGGGCTGAACTCGTCCTCCGGCGTCCCCCTCATACCCGGCGGTCCCGGCGGTCCCGGCGATCGGGACGGCTCCGCGCGCGCCGGCGGCTCCGGCGCCGGTCCGCTGCCGGACCCGCCCGTGACGACGATCCCGGAGGCGCCCGACGCCCCCGCGGAGTCCCCCGGTCCGCGCCCGCCCCGCGCCCCGGAGCCCGCGCCCCCGGAGGCGCCCCCGCGCACCCCCGCGCCGCCGCCCACCAGGACCCCGGCGCCGGGCCCGGGCACCCCGCCCGCGCCCTCCCCCGAGCCCGCGCCGCCGCCCCCTCCGGAACCGGCCCCCTCGCCCAGCCCGGCCCCGACCCGCCCCGGGCTGTGCCTGCCGATCATCCGCCTGTGTCTGGACCTGCGCGCCGGATGACCTCCGCACCGCCCCCGCACCGCACCGCCGCCGCACGGCGGACACGCCGGGGCCGCGGTCCGGCCGCGCCCGCCGGGAGGTGCGCCCTGCCCGGCCGGGCAGCGGGCCGTCGTCCTCCGGCGGGGAGGGGGCGCGCGCCGTCCCCGTGCGCGCGGCGCGGGAGAAGGGGGCGCGCCCTCGGCCGCCGTGCGGCACCGGCTGCCCGGGGGAAGCCCTGGAGGACCGGAAGACACCGCCCCGGGGCTCCGGACCGGCACCGGCCCGGCCCCGGCGGGTGTCGGGCACCGGCACCGGCACCGGCCGGAGCCCAACACCCGTCGGGGCCCAACACCGGCCGGGGCCCGGCCCGGCGCCCGGAAGCACGGCACGCCGCGGCCCCCCGGGAAGGGAGTGCGCCCGTGGGGGAACGATCCGGCGGCACCGTCATGTCCGGGGTTCGGCGCCGGCCGCCGCGCCCGGAGCGCGCTTCGCCGCCCGGGTCACGCCCCGGCGCCGGTCACGCCTCCGCGCCACCCCGCCGGGTGAGCAGCCACGGCTCGACCACGCCGAGCCCGCGCACCGGCCGCTGCCACATAGGCTGGAGCGCGAAGCGGTACGCCGGTGCCTCGTCGCCCTCCTTCTCCGCCGCCGCGGCCTCCTCGGCCGCCGCCGCCTCGGAGGCCGGGGCCTCGTGGGTGCGGACCAGCTCCTCCGCGAAGGCGCTGTCGACGAGGACGGCGTCCCGGGGCGCTATGGAGGTCAGCCGGGAGGCCAGGTTGACGGTCGTCCCGAAGACATCGCCCATGCGGGTGGTCACGGTGCCGAACGCCATGCCGACGCGCAGCTCCGGCATGGTCTCGTCATTGGTCATCGTCTCGATCAGGCGCAGGGCGATCTCGGCGGCCGTCCCGGCGTCGTCGGCGGCGTAGAGCACCTCGTCACCGAGGGTCTTGATCAGCCGTCCGCCGCGCGCGGCCACCAGATCGGCGGCGGTGGTCTCGAAGGCCTCGACGAGTTCGCCGAGTTCCTCCTCCTCCATGCGGCGGGTGAGCCGGGTGAAGCCGACGAGGTCCGCGAAGCCCACCGCGAGGCGCCGGTCGACCATCTCCTCGTCGTCGGCCGCCTGGACGACGCGGCCGGTGGCGGCGGCGAGCTGGCGCCGCCAGACGTAGACGAGGAACTCCTGCAGTTCCGGCAGGAGCAGCTCCATCAGGGGATACGTCACCTCGGTGCGGGTCATGCCGGGCTCGGGCGGCTCGGTCAGCCCCTCCAGGAAGGAATCGATCTGCCACTCGGCCAACCGGGCGGTGGTCTGCCCGGTGGACCGGGCGACCTGCACCGCCATCGCCTCGCTGAGCAGGCCCGCCTCGACCAGACCGGCCAGCCGCCGCAGCGCGAGGACGTCGGCCTCGGTGAGCGCCTTGGCCTGCCCTATGTCGGCGAAGCCCATGGCCCGCCAGAACCGGGACGCCAGCTCCATGGAGACACCGGCGCTGCGGGCCGCCTGGAAGGGGGTGTAGCGGCGCTCGGCGCCCAGGATGAGACCTTCCAGGCGCAGCGCCAGCGGGTCCTCTCCGGAGTCGGCGGAGCCCGGGTCGGGCTCGGGGTCCACCCGGCCGTCCCCGTCCGCGCCGGAGCCCGTGTCGTCGACGGTCACGCCTGCTGCCCTTCCGATCTGCCGCGGTCAGGTTCGACCGGCCCCAACTTTACGTCAGGTGTGCCCCAGCTCACTCCCCACCGGCGACCGCTCCGGACGCCCGCTCACCGGGCGTCCCGCGAGCGCCCCCGGAGGCCGCCCGGCCGCCCCTCCCACCCGACCACCAGCGCGTCCGTCCCGCGACCGGAGTCCGCGCCCGGGCGGCGGGCGGCGCGGCGCACCCCCGCGCACCACCCCCGTCCGCGCCCTCGCGCCACGCCCCCGTACGCCCCGCGCCGCGCCCCGTACGCCCCGGGAACTCCCCCACGGGCCCGGGGCCGCGGGACCACCGGGCGACGGCGGCGGACCCCCGGCGCGGCGGTGCCGCGTCCCGGCCGGTGTCCCGCGCGCCCGGTCCGGTCCCCGGCCGTCCCGCGGGGCGGGCCCGGCCCCGCCCCGGAAACCGGCACCCTCCGGCCGCCGCTCCCCCCGACCGCCCCGGCCGGCCGTCCCTCCGCCCGACCGCCCCGTCACGCGGGCCGCAGGTGGACGATGTCCCCCGCCCCCACCGGCTCGCGCCTCCCGCCCTCCGTGGCCAGCACCAGGCGGCCGTCGCCGTCGATGGCGACCGCCTCGCCGACCAGGCTGCGGTCGCCGGGCAGTTCCGCGCGGACCGTCCGGCCGAGGGTGGCGCAGCCCGCGGCGTACGTCTCCTGGAGCCCGCACGCGACGGGGTCGCCCCCCGCCGAGCGCCAGCGCCCGTACCAGTCCTCCAGGGAGCGCAGCACGCCCCGCAGCAGCGGGTCCCGGTCGGTCGTGGCGGCGCCCGCCAGGGCCAGGGAGCCCGCGCGGGCCACCGGCAGCTCCGCGGCGGTGAGGGTGACGTTGAGGCCCACGCCGACGACGACCCCGTCGGGGCCCGCGCTCTCGGCCAGGATGCCGCCCGCCTTGCGCTCCTCGCCCCCGACCGTGACGAGCAGGTCGTTGGGCCACTTCAGGGCGGTGTCGACACCGGCGGCGCGGGACAGCCCGGTCGCCACCGCGACCCCGGTGAGCAGCGGCAGCCAGCCCCAGCGGGACAGCGGCACCTCGGCGGGCCGGAGCAGCACGGAGAAGAAGAGGCCCGAGCGGGGCGGCGCCGACCACTGCCGGTCCAGGCGCCCGCGGGCGGCGGTCTGCTCCTCCGCGACCAGCACCGCCCCCTCGGCCACCGTGCCCTCGGCGGCCCTGGCGACCAGATCGGAGTTGGTGGACCCGGTGCGCTGCACCACGTCCACCCGGGTCCACAGCCCGCCCGCCCGCACCAGGCCCCGGCGCAGCGCCGTGGCGTTCAGGGGCGGCCTGCCCAGGTCGGACCAGCGGCTGTCGGGGGAGGGGGAGGAGTCTCGCGGCGTCATGCAACCCACCCTAGGTGTGGGAAAGACCGCACTGCCGACCCCGGAGCGTCGCACTACTCTACGGATGAGTAACCGTTCTCACTCTTGAGCAGGCAGGGAGCCGCAATCCCGATGTCCGAGCCGGAAGTGCAGCAGCAGCCCGACATCCACACGACCGCGGGCAAGCTCGCGGACCTCCGGCGTCGCATCGACGAGGCCACCCACGCCGGTTCGGCGCGCGCCGTGGAGAAGCAGCACGCCAAGGGCAAGCTTACGGCCCGCGAGCGGATCGCCCTCCTGCTGGACGAGGGCTCGTTCGTCGAGCTGGACGAGTTCGCCCGGCACCGTTCCACCAACTTCGGGCTGGACGCCAACCGGCCCTACGGGGACGGCGTCGTCACCGGCTACGGCACCGTCGACGGCCGCCCGGTGGCCGTCTTCTCGCAGGACTTCACCGTCTTCGGCGGCGCGCTGGGCGAGGTCTACGGCCAGAAGATCGTCAAGGTGATGGACTTCGCGCTGAAGACCGGCTGTCCGGTCATCGGCATCAACGACTCGGGCGGCGCCCGCATCCAGGAGGGCGTGGCCTCGCTCGGCGCCTACGGGGAGATCTTCCGCCGCAACACCCACGCCTCCGGTGTCGTCCCGCAGATCAGCCTGGTCGTGGGGCCCTGCGCGGGCGGCGCGGTGTACTCGCCGGCCATCACCGACTTCACGGTGATGGTGGACGGGACGTCGCACATGTTCATCACCGGCCCCGACGTGATCAAGACCGTCACCGGCGAGGACGTCGGCTTCGAGGAGCTGGGCGGCGCCCGCACCCACAACTCCACCTCGGGCGTGGCCCACCACATGGCCGGGGACGAGAAGGACGCCATCGAGTACGTCAAGCAACTGCTGTCGTACCTGCCGTCCAACAACCTCTCCGAGCCGCCCGTCTTCCCCGAGGAGGCCGATCTCGCGGTCACCGACGAGGACCGGGAACTGGACACCGTCGTCCCGGACTCCGCGAACCAGCCGTACGACATGCACACCGTGGTCGAGCACGTGCTGGACGACGGGGAGTTCTTCGAGACGCAGCCGCTGTTCGCGCCGAACATCCTGACCGGCTTCGGCCGCGTCGAGGGGCGGCCGGTGGGCATCGTCGCCAACCAGCCGATGCAGTTCGCCGGCTGCCTGGACATCACCGCCTCCGAGAAGGCGGCCCGCTTCGTGCGCACCTGCGACGCCTTCAACGTGCCGGTGCTGACCTTCGTGGACGTCCCCGGCTTCCTGCCCGGCGTGGACCAGGAGCACGACGGGATCATCCGGCGCGGCGCCAAGCTGATCTTCGCCTACGCCGAGGCCACCGTGCCGCTGATCACCGTCATCACCCGCAAGGCGTTCGGCGGCGCCTACGACGTGATGGGCTCCAAGCACCTGGGCGCCGACCTCAACCTGGCCTGGCCGACCGCCCAGATCGCGGTGATGGGGGCGCAGGGCGCGGTCAACATCCTGCACCGCCGGACCATCACCGGGGCGGAGGACCCGGACGCCACCCGGGCCCGGCTGATCCAGGAGTACGAGGACACCCTCCTCAACCCCTACACGGCGGCCGAGCGCGGCTACGTGGACGCGGTGATCATGCCGTCCGACACCCGCCGCCACATCGTGCGGGGGCTGCGCCAGCTCCGCACCAAGCGCGAGTCGCTGCCCCCGAAGAAGCACGGAAACATCCCTCTCTAAGGAGCCTCTGTGATCAAGGTCGTACGGGGCAACCCGACCCCGGAGGAACTGGCCGCCGCCCTGGCGGTGGTCCGGGCGCGCGCCGCGGCGCTGACGGCCGAGCCGCCGACGCTGCCGGGGCCGGGCGACGCGTGGGCGGACCCGGGACGGATCGCCGGGGCCCGGCTGCCCGCCCCGGGCCCGGCGTCGTGGGCCCGCACGTACTGGCCGGGCTGACGGGCACGGGCGCGGCACGGCCCCCCTGACCGCCCGGCCCTGTGCCCGCCCCCCCGTGTGGCGAAGCCCACCCGGGGCCGTGTGCCGCGCTAGGTACCCGTACTCAGGCGCCGTTCCCGCCCCGGCCCCACCCTGGTGGAATGCTGTGGTCCGATCCGGAGAACGAGCCGCCCGAGGAACTCCGCGAGACGCAGGTCATGCTGCGGCGGCTGGGGCTCTTCCTGGCGCTGGCGATGGTGCTCGCGATGATCGTGATCGGGGTGCGGTAGGACGCGGAGGGACCGGGCGCCGCCGCTACGCTGACCCCCATGACCGATCAGCAGCCGCGCCGCCGCCTCGTCCTCGCCTCCCAGTCCCCCGCCCGGCTCGGGCTGCTGCGCCAGGCCGGGCTCGCTCCCGAGGTGCTCGTCAGCGGCGTCGACGAGGAGGCCGTGAGCGCCCCCACACCGGCCGAGCTGGCCCTCGCCCTGGCCAAGGCCAAGGCGTCCGTGGTGGCCGCCCGGCCGGAGGTCTCCGGGGCACTGGTGATCGGCTGCGACTCGGTGCTGGACCTGGACGGACGGCCGCTCGGCAAGCCCGCCGACGCCGAGGAGGCCACCGCCCGCTGGAAGGCGATGCGCGGCCGGGCGGGCACGCTCCAGACCGGTCACTGCGTCTGGGACACCGCCACCGGGCGCCACGCCGCGGCGACGGCGTCCACCGTCGTCCGGTTCGGCGAGCCCACCGACGAGGAGATCGCCGCCTACGTCGCCTCCGGGGAGCCGCTGCACGTCGCCGGGGCCTTCACCCTGGACGGCCGGTCGGCGCCGTTCATCGACGGCATCGAGGGCGACCACGGCAACGTCATCGGCATCAGCCTCCCCCTCGTCCGCCGCCTGCTGAACGAACTGGGCGTCGGCATCACGGAGTTGTGGGCTCCGGCGGCGGACTGACCGGCGCCGCGCCCTCGCCGGGCGGCCCGGCGGCGTACTCCTTCGGGCCGCCGGGGACGCCGTCCGGGAGGTGGCCGTCGTGGGTCATCAGGAGCAGCACGACGAGCCCGAGGACGGCGGTCAGCAGGACGAAGGCGCCCGGCCCCACCGGCCCCCAGGCGAGGGCGGCGAGCAGCCCGTGCACCACGGCGGCGCTGACCAGCAGGGCCCGGCCGGCCCCGGCGGGCCGGTGCCCGCGCACCGCCACCAGCAGCGCGACCAGCGCGCACAGGGCGAAGTAGAGGCCGAGGACGACGCCGCCGATCTTCGAGGAGCGGGACATCAGCTCGGGGTCGAGACCGGCCAGGGACATCCGCTGCCGGTCGACCACCACCCCCAGGAACCAGTTCAGCGCCACGACGCCGAGCGCCTCGGCGAAGAGCACGACCGCCACGATCCACGCCACCGGTCTGCGCACCGACACGGCCCCGCCCCCTTTCGACCGCCGCCCGCACGGGACGGCTGTTACCCGAAGTACGTCCGAGACATCGCGAACGCTACTAACGGGTAAACCTGGGGACAAGGGGTTCGCGGAGGGCAAAGAATCGTTGGGCCATTCGTAGGGACTCCACAAAGAATCGCGATGGGCCGCAGCGCGCCCTCACAGAGACCTGGCCCGCCCCGGACGGCTAGGGTTTCCCGGGGGAGCCCTGGGTATCGCGGTACGACAAGGGGTTTCGCGGGTCGAGCGGACCTCGAATCACGCTCCGTGTGGGCAAGCTCACCATTGGGGACGGGTCGATGTGCCGTGTCGGCAGTCCCTAAACTCGGCTTGTTTCAAGGAGGGAGCCTCAATCGTGCGCAAGGTGCTCATCGCCAACCGTGGCGAAATCGCGGTCCGCGTGGCGCGGGCCTGCCGGGACGCGGGGATCGCGAGCGTGGCGGTCTACGCGGACCCGGACCGGGACGCTCTGCATGTGCGTGCCGCCGACGAGGCGTTCGCCCTGGGCGGTGACACTCCCGCCACCAGCTACCTCGACATCGCCAAGGTGCTGAACGCGGCGAGCGAGTCCGGCGCGGACGCCATCCACCCCGGCTACGGCTTCCTCTCGGAGAACGCCGAGTTCGCCCAGGCCGTGCTGGACGCCGGTCTCATCTGGATCGGCCCGCCGCCGCAGGCCATCCGCGACCTCGGGGACAAGGTCGCCGCCCGGCACATCGCGCAGCGGGCCGGGGCGCCCCTCGTCGCCGGCACCCCGGACCCGGTGTCCGGCGCGGACGAGGTCGTGGCGTTCGCCGAGGAGCACGGGCTGCCCATCGCGATCAAGGCGGCCTTCGGCGGCGGCGGACGCGGCCTGAAGGTGGCCAGGACGCTGGAGGAGGTCCCGGAGCTGTACGAGTCGGCGGTGCGCGAGGCCGTCGCGGCCTTCGGGCGCGGCGAGTGCTTCGTGGAGCGCTACCTCGACCGGCCCCGCCACGTGGAGACCCAGTGCCTCGCCGACCGGCACGGCAACGTCGTGGTCGTCTCCACCCGTGACTGCTCCCTCCAGCGCCGCCACCAGAAGCTGGTGGAGGAGGCCCCCGCGCCCTTCCTGTCCGAGGAGCAGACCGCCGAGCTGTACCGGGCGTCGAAGGCGATCCTGAAGGAGGCCGGCTACGTCGGTGCCGGTACCGTCGAGTTCCTCGTCGGCCTGGACGGCACCATCTCCTTCCTGGAGGTCAACACCCGCCTCCAGGTCGAACACCCGGTCACCGAGGAGGTCGCCGGGATCGACCTGGTCCGGGAGATGTTCCGCATCGCGGACGGCGAGGAGCTGGGCTACGGCGACCCGGAGCTGCGCGGCCACTCCTTCGAGTTCCGCATCAACGGCGAGGACCCGGGCCGGAACTTCCTGCCCGCCCCCGGCACCGTCACCCGCTTCGAGGCCCCCACCGGTCCCGGTGTGCGCCTGGACGCGGGGGTGGAGTCCGGCAGTGTCATCGGCCCCGCCTGGGACTCGCTGCTGGCCAAGCTGATCGTCACCGGCCGCACCCGCAGGGAGGCGCTGGAGCGGGCGTCGCGGGCGCTGGCGGAGTTCCGCGTGGAGGGCATGGCCACCGCCATCCCGTTCCACCGCGCCGTGGTCCGCGACCCTGCCTTCGCCCCCGAGCTGACCGGCTCCGCCGAGCCGTTCACCGTCCACACCCGCTGGATCGAGACCGGTTTCGAGAACACCATCGAGCCCTTCACCACCCCCGCCGACGCCGAGGCGGACGAGGAGTCGGGCCGGGAGACGGTGGTCGTCGAGGTCGGCGGCAAGCGGCTGGAGGTCTCGCTGCCCTCCTCGCTCGGCATGTCCCTGGCCCGCACCGGGCTGGCCGCCGGGGCCCGCCCCAAGCGGCGCGCGGCCCGCAAGTCCGGCCCCGCCGTCTCGGGCGACACCCTCGCCTCGCCGATGCAGGGCACCATCGTGAAGATCGCGGTGGAGGAGGGCCAGCAGGTGGAGGAGGGCGACCTGATCGTCGTCCTGGAGGCGATGAAGATGGAGCAGCCGCTCAACGCCCACAAGGCCGGCACGGTCAAGGGCCTGGGCGCCGAGGTCGGCGCGTCCGTCACCTCGGGCGCGGCCATCTGCGAGATCAAGGACTGACCCGGGCACCGGGCACGACGACCGGGGCTCCCGGCGGACCTCGACGGGTCCGCCGGGAGCCCCGGTCGTCGTAGCGCCCCGCCCCGCCGTGCACTGGCAGCGGGCCCTTCGTGCCGCCCGCCCTTCCGTCGTCCCGGCCGGTGACGGCCACCGGGCGGCGCGCGGTACACGGCCGCCGCCGGTCACGGGCCACGACGGCGGCCGGAGGAGGACCGCACGCCGCCGGGAGCCCCCGGCCGACGGAGGGGCGCCATCACCGGCCCCCGCGGAACCACCCGCTCGCGGAACGGCCGTACCGGGCGACCGCCCCAGGGGAACCGCCACACCGGAGCGCGTCCCACCGCGGTACCGGCACACCGGAGCGCCGCCCCACCGCGGTACCGCCGCACCACCCCCGTCGATGGCGGCTCCGCCGCGAGGCGTCAGCGGCGGCGCAGGTCCGCGACGCGCGCCCGCTCGGCGCCCTGCTCGCCCAGGGACGGCGCGGCCCGCAGCCCGGCTGCCGTGCCGGTGACCTGGCGCCGGGGCCCCGGCAGCGGCACGTCGCGGCGCTGCCGGCCGGCGGGGACGGAGTCGCCCCCCGGACCGCCGGACCCCCCGGAGCCGCCCGGCGCCCCGGCCACGGCGATCTGCACGCCCTGGTCGGCCAGGGCCTGCAACTCGGTGGCGGCACGGTCGTCGTGGCCGGGCGGCTCGTCGGTGACCAGACGGGTGATGAGTTCCGTCGGCACGGTCTGGAACATGGTGTCGGTGCCCAGCTTGGAGTGGTCCGCGAGCACCACCACCTCGGCTGCGGCCTGCACCAGCGCCCGGTCGACGGAGGCCGACAGCATGTTGGACGTGGACAGCCCGCGCTCGGCCGTCAGACCGCTGCCCGACAGGAAGGCCCTGGACACCCGCAGCCCGTGCAGGGACTGCTCGGCGCCCGAGCCCACCAGGGCGTAGTTGGAGCCCCGCAGGGTGCCGCCGGTCATGACGACCTCGACCCGGTTGGCGTGGGCAAGCGCCTGCGCGACCAGCAGGGAGTTGGTGACGACCGTCAGACCGGGCACCCGGGCGAGCCGACGGGCCAGCTCCTGCGTGGTGGTCCCGGCCCCCACGACGATGGCCTCGCCCTCTTCGACGAGGCTCGCGGCGAGGTCGGCGATGGCCGTCTTCTCGGCGGTCGCGAGATGCGACTTCTGCGGGAAGCCGGATTCACGGGTGAACCCGCCCGGGAGCACGGCACCGCCGTGCCGGCGGTCGAGGAGTCCTTCTGCCTCCAGTGCGCGCACGTCCCGCCGTACGGTCACTTCGGAGGTCTGGACGACGCGGGCGAGTTCACGGAGCGACACCGCTCCGTTCGCCCGCACCATTTCGAGGATCAATTGGCGACGTTCTGCAGCGAACACGAAACTGACAGTAACCCCAACGACCGTCTGGTTTCAGCAGTATGCACCGAATAACAGAAGTTGTTCGCACGACAGCACGAGAAGTGGTATAGCGCCTACCCGTGCCGCCTATGCCAACCGCACGCGCCGCGACCGCGCGTGACCGCCGGACGGAACGGGCCGCCCGGGCGGTCGCCGCCCCTCGGGGGTCAGCCCTCGCCGCCGGGCTTCCGGGTGTGCAACTGCCGCGCCACTTCGGCGATCGAGCCCGACAGGGACGGGTAGACGGTGAAGGTGTTCGCGATCTGCTCGACCGTCAGGTTGTTGTCGACCGCGATCGCGATGGGGTGGATGAGCTCCGAGGCGCGCGGCGCCACGACCACGCCGCCGACCACGATCTCGGTGCCCGGACGGCAGAAGATCTTGACGAAGCCGTCCCGGATGCCCTGCATCTTGGCGCGGGGGTTGCGCAGCAGCGGCAGCTTGACGGCACGGGCGTCGATCCGCCCGGCGTCGATGTCGGCCTGGCTGTAGCCGACGGTGGCGATCTCGGGGTCGGTGAAGACGTTGGCGGAGACGGTCTTGAGGTTCAGCGGGGTGACCGCGTCGCCGAGGAAGTGGTACATGGCGATGCGGCCCTGCATGGCGGCCACCGAGGCGAGCGCGAAGACACCGGTGACGTCACCGGCGGCGTAGACGCCCGGGGCGGAGGTGCGCGAGACGCGGTCGGTCCGGATGTGCCCGGAGTCCTTGAGCCGGACCCCGGCCTCCTCCAGCCCCATGCCCTCGGTGTTGGGGATGGCGCCGACGGCCATCAGGCAGTGCGAGCCGGTGATGACCCGGCCGTCGGAGAGGGTGACCTCGACCCGGTCGCCCACCCGTTTGGCGGACTGGGCGCGGGAGCGCGACATGACGTTCATCCCGCGCCGCCGGAACACGTCCTCCAGGACGGCGGCGGCGTCGGGGTCCTCGCCGGGCAGCACCCGGTCGCGCGAGGAGACCAGGGTGACCCGCGAGCCCAGCGCCTGGTAGGCGCCGGCGAACTCGGCACCGGTCACACCGGAACCGACGACGATCAGTTCCTCGGGCAGCTCGGTGAGGTCGTAGACCTGGGTCCAGTTGAGGATGCGCTCGCCGTCGGGGCGGGCGTCGGGCACCTCGCGCGGGTGGCCGCCGGTGGCGATGAGGACGGCGTCGGCGGTCAGGGTCTCCTCGCTGCCGTCGGCGGCGCGCACCACGACCTTGCGGGAGCCGTCGAGGGCCTGCATGCCCTCCAGCCGCCCGCGCCCGCGCACGACCCGCGCGCCGGCGCGCGTCACGGAGGCGGTGATGTCGTGCGACTGCGCCAGCGCGAGCCGCTTCACCCTCCGGTTGACCTTGCCCAGGTCCACCCCGACCACCCGGGCGGACCGCTCCAGGGGCGGGGTGTCGTCGGCGACGATGATGCCCAGCTCCTCGTACGAGGAGTCGAAGGTGGTCATCACCTCGGCCGTGGCGATGAGGGTCTTGGACGGGACGCAGTCGGTCAGCACCGACGCCCCGCCCAGGCCGTCGCAGTCGACGACGGTCACCTCCGCGCCGAGTTGCGCGGCCGCCAGCGCCGCTTCGTATCCGCCGGGTCCGCCACCGATGATCACGATCCGAGTCACGTACTCCATTGTCCCGCACCCCCCGGCGGGCGGCGTCCCCGGGGCACGCCCGTGACCGGAGCGACGCCCGGGACGCTGCCGTACCCTGCCCCCATGTCCCTCTACGCCGCCTACGCCGGCAACCTCGACGCGCGGCTGATGACCCGCCGCGCACCGCACTCGCCGCTGCGCGCCACCGGCTGGCTGAACGGGTGGCGGCTGACGTTCGGGGGCGAGCACATGGGCTGGGAGGGCGCCCTGGCGACGCTGGTGGAGGACCCGCTGTCGCAGGTCTTCGTGGCGCTGTACGACCTCGCGCCGATGGACGAGGAGTCGCTCGACCGCTGGGAGGGCGTGGGCATGGACGTCTACCGGCGCACCCGGGTGCGCGTCCACACCCTCGACGGCGAGGAGGGCGCGTGGACGTACGTCCTGAACGGGTACGAGGGCGGGCTGCCCTCGGCGCGCTACCTGGGCGAGGTCGCGGACGCCGCGGAGTCGGCCGGCGCACCGCACGACTACGTGATGGAACTGCGCAAGCGCCCCTGCTGAGGACCCGCCCCTCCGGAAACGACAAGGCAACGATCCCGGCACCGTTCCTCCTGTCATCTACGCGCGTAGGCACAAAGCGGCTACTCTCGTCCGCGTGAACGCATCTCTTCTCCCGGACGACATCCAGGGCGACCCCTACGCCGCCGCCGACGCCGCCGCGGCCCGCCTGCGCGAACTCACCGGCGCCGAGACCCACGACGTCGCCCTCGTGATGGGCTCCGGCTGGGCTCCGGCGGCGGACGCGCTGGGCGCCCCCGAGGCCGACCTCCGGGTCACCGACCTGCCCGGCTTCCCGAAGCCGGCGGTGGAGGGACACGGCGGCCGGGTCCGCTCGTACGCCATCGGCGACCGGCGGGCACTGGTCTTCCTCGGCCGCACCCACTACTACGAGGGCCACGGGGTGGCCCCTGTCGCCCACGGGGTGCGCACCGCGGTCGCGGCGGGCGCCAAGACGATCGTCCTGACCAACGGCTGCGGGGGGCTGCGCGAGGGCATGCGCCCCGGTCAGCCGGTCCTGATCAGCGACCACATCAACCTGACCGCGACGTCGCCCATCGTGGGCGCCAACTTCGTCGACCTCACGGACCTGTACTCGCCGCGGCTGCGGGCACTGTGCAAGGAGGTCGACGCCTCGCTGGAGGAGGGCGTCTACGCCCAGTTCCCGGGGCCGCACTACGAGACCCCGGCGGAGATCCGGATGGCCCGGGTCATCGGCGCGGACCTGGTCGGCATGTCGACGGTGCTGGAGGCGATCGCCGCGCGGGAGGCCGGGGCGGAGGTGCTGGGCATCTCGCTGGTGACCAACCTGGCGGCGGGCATGACGGGCGAGCCGCTGAACCACGAGGAGGTCCTCCAGGCGGGCCGCGACTCGGCGACCCGCATGGGCACCCTCCTGACCAGGGTCCTCTCCCGCCTGTAACACCCCCGGCGCCCCACTCCCCCACCGAACCGCACCCGTGCCACGCGCCCGAACACCACGGCACGGAACCGGCACCCGCCCAGGACCAAGGCCGGGGACCCCCAGCCACGAGGCCAACCGCAGGCACGCCCCGCCCCCGCGCACGGCGGGAGCCGGAAGAGAAGGGCAGACGTGGGCCCGCACCCCCGCACGGCGGAACCCGGAAGGAAGGGTGGGCGGCCCCGCACCCGCCCACGGCGAGAAGCCGATCGAGAAGGCCGGGCGTGGACCCCGTACCCGCCCACGGCGGGAAGAGGACGGAGAAGGCTGGGCGTGCACCCCGTACCCACGCACGGCGGGAAGGGGACCGGAGAAAGGCGGGCGTGGACCCGCACCCGCCCACGGCGAGAGTCTGGAAGACAAGGCCGGGCGAGGTTCCCGCACCCGCGCACGGCGAGAAGCCGACCGAGAAGGACGGGCGAGGTGCCCGCACCCGCGTACGGCGGGAAGGGGACGGGGCGGGGGTGGCCGCCCGCAGAGGTTGGCGCGTCAACAGAGTGCGCCTCATCACCNCCCCGTTCCGCGCCGTTCCGAGGACGACCACCCCCGCCCCGGCCCCAACCCCCCACACACCAAAAGGCGCAACAAACACCCCCACCCACCAAAAGATGCGCCGCAGGCACAACCACAACGAACCCGCACACAACGACGACCCCCCACAGACACCCCACCCCCCAGCCCCACTCGCACACGGCAACACCCCACCACAGACACCCCCACCCACAGCCGCCGGCAGGCGAACCGCACCGACACACGGACGAGACGAGAGGCTGACCCACGTGCACGACGACTCCGACCTCCTCGCACGGGCCCGGACCTGGCTGGCCGAGGACCCCGACCCGGACACCCGCGAGGAACTCGCCCGCCTCATCGCCGCCGGGGACCGCACCGCCCTGGCCGCCCGCTTCGCCGGCACCCTCCAGTTCGGCACCGCCGGCCTCCGGGGCGAGCTCGGCGCGGGCCCCCTGCGCATGAACCGCGCGGTCGTCATCCGCGCCGCCGCCGGCCTCGCCGCGTACCTGAGGGCCGAGGGCCACACCGACGGCCTCGTCGTCATCGGCTACGACGCCCGCCACCGCTCCCGCGACTTCGCCCTCGACACCGCGTCCGTCATGACCGGCGCCGGCCTCCGCGCCGCCGTGCTCCCCCGTCCCCTCCCCACCCCCGTCCTCGCCTTCGCCGTCCGCCACCTCGGAGCCTGCGCCGGCGTGGAGGTCACCGCCAGCCACAACCCGCCCCGGGACAACGGCTACAAGGTCTACCTGGGCGACGGCTCCCAGATCGTCCCCCCGGCCGACACCGGCATCGCCGCCGCCATCGAGGCCGTGGGCGCCCTGCGGGACGTCCCCCGCCCCGGCTCCGGCTGGGACACGCTGGACGACTCCGTCCTGGACGCCTATCTGGCCCGCACGGACGCCGTCCTCGCCCCGGACGCGCCCCGCACCGCGAGGACGGTCTACACGCCGATGCACGGCGTCGGCCGGGACACCCTGCTCGCCGCGTTCGCACGGGCCGGTTTCCCGGAGCCGGTGCTGGTCGCCGAGCAGGCGGAGCCCGACCCGGACTTCCCCACGGTGGCCTTCCCCAACCCGGAGGAGCCCGGCGCGATGGACCTGGCGTTCGCGACGGCGGACGGCGCGGACCCGGACCTGGTCATCGCCAACGACCCGGACGCCGACCGCTGCGCCGTGGCGGTCCGGAACCGCACGGCCACGGCCACGGCCACCGGCACGGACCCGGGCGCGGCCCCGGCACCCCCCGCCCCCTGGCGGATGCTCCGCGGCGACGAGGTGGGCGCGCTGCTCGCCGCCCATCTGGTGGCGCGCGGCGCGCGGGGCGTGTTCGCGGAGTCGATCGTGTCGTCGTCGCTCCTGGGCCGCATCGCGGAGAAGGCGGGCGTCCCCCACGTGGAGACGCTGACCGGCTTCAAGTGGATCGCCCGCGTGGACGGCATCCGATACGGCTACGAGGAGGCGCTCGGCTACTGCGTCGACCCCGACGGGGTGCGGGACAAGGACGGGATCACGGCGGCGCTGCTGGTCACGGAGCTGGCGTCGGTGCTGAAGGAGAAGGGCCGGACACTCCTCGACCTCCTGGAC
Organism: Streptomyces sp. SID8352; assembly: GCF_009862265.1. GTDB lineage: Bacteria > Actinomycetota > Actinomycetes > Streptomycetales > Streptomycetaceae > Streptomyces. Next base: position 106,944 of record NZ_WWGX01000095.1, read on the forward strand.
GACCTGGCCGTGGAGCACGGCCTGCACGCCACGGACCAGTTGTCGGTGCGCGTGGAGGACCTGTCGGTCATCGCCACCGCGATGCGCAGGCTGCGCGGGGCGCCGCCGGAGCGGCTGGCGGGTCTGGCGGTGACGGCGGCGGAGGACCTGACGCGGGGCACGGACACGCTGCCGCCGACCGATGGGCTGCGGTACACGCTGGACGGCGCGCGGGTGATCGTCCGCCCGAGCGGCACGGAGCCCAAGCTGAAGTGCTACCTGGAGGTGGTCGTGCCGGTCGGGGACCGCGCGGGACTCCCGGTGGCCAGGGCGAGGGCGGAGTCCCTGCTGGAGGCCCTGAAGCGCGACCTGTCGGCGGCGGCGGGCATCTGACGGGGGCGGGCGGTGTCACCCCTGAGGGGTGGGCCCCGGTCGGCGCACTCCCGGAAGCCCGGGACCGGAGCGCGGCCCCCTGAACGGGGACACCCCGCAGAGGGAGAGGCCCCAGGCCCCGACCGGGCCCCGAGAGGTCAGGAGCGGAGCGAAGCCTCCCGAACGGGTGCACCCCTCGTGGGGGGGAACCCGGAACCCGGCCAAGCACCGCCAGGAACCCCCATGGAGCCCGGGACCGGAGCGCGGTCCCCCGGACGGGGACCCCCGCGGGGCGACGCCCCGGCCCGGCCGGACGCCCCCGGGTCTCCTCGGGGAGGTCCGGGGGGCGCGGGCCCCGGACAGGCACCAGCACCCCGGCTCCTCCCGGAAGGCCCGCCCGGGACCGTCAGCCCAGCCCCAGCAGCACCGCCAGGGCCACCGCCCCCGCGACGGCCGGAGCGATGATCTCGTAGGCCCAGTGGGTGGACACCTCGCCCTTGGAGGTGTCGGCCTCGCCCCGGGCCTCCCACAGCGCGCGCAGGTCGTCCATGACCTGGTCGGTGTCGGCGCGCACGGGCCCGTCGGGGACTCCGCCCCCGGCCATGCCGCCGAGGCCGCCGCCGCGCCGTCCGCGGGGCGCGGCGCCGGAGAGCCGCCGCTCCTCGTGCCGGGCGGCCTTCTTGCGGCCCCGCAGCGAGACGGGGATGGCCCAGAGCTGGTACTTGGCGCCCGACCCGGTCACGACCTCGTTGGAGTAGCCGGAACGCAGCGAGGCGACCTCGGCCCAGGGCACGGTGACGACCCGGAGGGGGTTGCGGACGCGCAGCCGGTCGTCGTCGGCGTGGACGGCGGGCCGCAGGGTGAAGGCGACGACCAGCGGGACGAGCAGCAGCATGGCCGCCAGTGCCATCCAGGGGGTGCGCCCGTCGCCCGCGACGATGGCGTCGATGCCGAGCCAGATGATGAGGGCGAGCAGCAGGACGCCGCCGACGATGCCCATGGGCGAGCGGTAGACCCGGTCCTTGGACACGGGTAGCGGCGACTGCGACTGGGGGTCCGGGGTGGTCATGCTGCCGATTGTGCACGACCCCGCGCGCGGCCCCCGCACCCGCACCACCGGGGGCGCCCGCGGCGGCCCCGGGCCGCACCGGGCCCCAGGACGCCCCCGGGTCCGGCCCCCGACGCCCCGGAACACCCCGGACCGGCACCAAGGGGACCCGGCGGCACCACGGCCGGGCGCCCCCGGGAGCCCCGGAGCCGCCCCGAACCGACACCCCAGGGGACCCGGAACCACCCCGGAGCCGACACCCCGGGGACCCCCGAACCACCCCCCGAACCGACACCTCCGGGGAATCCCGGACACCCCCGGGGCAGAGCCCGAACCACCGGCCCGCCCGCGCCGATCCGCCCCCGCGCCCCCGGCCCCCAGCCCCCGGCCCGAACTCACCCCACCCCCGCACCACCCCCGAACGCCCCCCCACAACCCCGTCCCGGGGCTGTACAGCCGCTACGCGCGTAGATATGCTCGCCTGGTGACCATGCCCACCACTGATCCCGCCGCACCCGCCGCCCCAGCCGCTCCCCCCGCCAACGCCCTGTCCGGCCACGGGCTCACGGACGTCACCGCGTCCGACGGCACGCTGCGCCGCTTCCTGCACGGGCTGCCCGGCGTCGACCCGGTCGGCCTGGAGGCGCGCGCCGCCTCGCTCGGCACCCGGTCCATCAAGACCACCGCGAAGGCGTACGCCCTCGACCTGGCGATCTCGATGGTCGACCTGACGACGCTGGAGGGCGCCGACACCCCCGGCAAGGTCCGGTCGCTCGGGGCCAAGGCCGTGCGCCCCGACCCGACGGACCGCTCGGCCCCCTCCACGGCGGCCGTCTGCGTCTACCCCGACATGGTCCCCACGGCGAAGGAGGCCGTCGCCGGCTCCGGCGTGCGGGTCGCCTCGGTCGCCACCGCGTTCCCCGCGGGCCGCGCCTCGCCGGCCGTGAAGCTGGCCGACGTGCGCGAGGCGGTCGCCGCGGGAGCGGACGAGGTCGACATGGTCATCGACCGGGGGGCGTTCCTCTCGGGCCGCTATCTGAAGGTGTACGAGGAGATCACCGCCGTGCGGGAGGCGTGCGGGACGGCCGCCCGGCTAAAGGTCATCTTCGAGACGGGCGAGCTGTCGACGTACGACAACATCCGCCGCGCGAGCTGGCTCGGCATGCTGGCGGGCGCGGACTTCGTCAAGACCTCGACCGGCAAGGTCGCGGTCAACGCGACCCCGGCCAACACCCTGCTGATGCTGGAGGCGGTCCGCGACTTCCACGCCCGTACGGGGGTCCGGGTCGGGGTGAAGCCGGCCGGCGGCATCCGGACCGCGAAGGACGCCGTCAAGTTCCTGGTGCTGGTCAACGAGACGGCGGGCGAGGACTGGCTGGACCCCCACTGGTTCCGCTTCGGCGCCTCCTCGCTCCTGAACGACCTGCTGATGCAGCGGCAGAAGCTGGCCACCGGCCGCTACTCCGGCCCCGACTACGTGACGGTGGACTGATCACGATGACCATGGACAAGCGGTCCTCCGCGTTCGCGTACGCACCGGCCCCCGAGTCGCGGGCGATCGTCGACATCGCCCCCTCGTACGGCCTGTTCATCGACGGCGAGTTCACCGAGGCGTCCGACGGCAGGGTCTTCAAGACCGTCTCCCCGGCGTCGGAGGAGGTGCTCTCCGAGATCGCCGAGGCGTCCGAGGCGGACGTCGACCGGGCGGTGCGGGCGGCCCGCGCGGCGTTCGGGAAGTGGTCGGCGCTGCCGGGCCGGGAGCGGGCGAAGTACCTGTTCCGCATCGCCCGGATCATCCAGGAGCGCAGCCGCGAGCTGGCCGTGCTGGAGACGCTGGACAACGGCAAGCCGATCCGGGAGACCCGGGACGTGGACCTCCCGCTGGTCGCGGCGCACTTCTTCTACCACGCGGGCTGGGCCGACAAGCTCGGTCACGCCGGTTTCGGCCCCGACCCGCGTCCGCTGGGCGTGGCCGGCCAGGTCATCCCGTGGAACTTCCCGCTGATGATGCTGGCGTGGAAGATCGCTCCCGCGCTGGCGACGGGCAACACGGTGGTGCTGAAGCCCGCCGAGACGACCTCGCTGACCGCCCTGTTCTTCGCGGACATCTGCCGCACGGCGGGGCTGCCGAAGGGGGTCGTCAACATCGTGACGGGCGCCGGGGCCACCGGTGCCGCGCTGGTCGCCCACCCGGACGTGGACAAGGTCGCGTTCACGGGCTCCACGGCCGTCGGCAAGCGGATCGCGCGCGCGGTCGCGGGCACCCGCAGGCGGTTGACGCTGGAGCTGGGCGGCAAGGGCGCCAACATCGTCTTCGACGACGCCCCGCTCGACCAGGCCGTCGAGGGCGTCGTCAACGGCGTCTTCTTCAACCAGGGCCACGTCTGCTGCGCGGGCAGCCGCCTGCTGGTCCAGGAGTCGGTCCACGACGAGTTCCTGGACGCCCTCAAGCGCCGGCTGTCGACGCTGCGGGTCGGCGATCCGCTGGACAAGAACACCGACCTGGGCGCGATCAACTCCGCCGCGCAGCTCGCCCGGATCACCGAGCTGGCGGAGCGCGGCGAGGAGGAGGGCGCCGAGCGCTGGTCGCCCCCGTGCGAACTGCCGGACAGCGGCTACTGGTTCGCCCCGACGCTGTTCACCGGCGTCACCCAGGCGCACACGGTCGCCCGGGAGGAGATCTTCGGCCCGGTCCTGTCCGTGCTGACGTTCCGCACGCCGGACGAGGCGGTCGCCAAGGCCAACAACACCCCGTACGGGCTGTCGGCGGGCATCTGGACGGAGAAGGGCTCGCGCATGCTGGCGGTCGCCGGGAAGCTGCGCGCGGGCGTGATCTGGTCCAACACGTTCAACAAGTTCGACCCGGCCTCGCCGTTCGGCGGCTACAAGGAGTCGGGCTTCGGCCGCGAGGGCGGTCGCCACGGCCTGGAGGCGTATCTCGATGTCTGACCCCCGACTGAGTGTCCTCAAGACCTACAAGCTGTACGTCGGCGGGAAGTTCCCGCGTTCCGAGAGCGGCCGGGTGTACGAGGTGTCTGACGCGAAGGGCAACTGGTCGGCCAACGCCCCGCAGTCCTCCCGCAAGGACGCCCGCGACGCGGTCGTGGCCGCGCGCAGGGCGTTCGGCGGCTGGTCCGGCGCGACGGCGTACAACCGGGGCCAGATCCTCTACCGGGTGGCGGAGATGCTGGAGGACCGCCGCGACCAGTACGTCCGCGAGGTGGCGCGGGCGGAGGGGCTGTCGAAGTCCCGGGCGGGCGAGCAGGTGGACGCGGCGGTCGACCGCTGGGTCTGGTACGCGGGCTGGACGGACAAGATCGCCCAGGTGGTGGGCGGCGCCAACCCGGTCGCGGGCCCGTACTTCAACCTGTCCTCGCCCGAGCCGACGGGCGTGGTCGCGGTTCTCGCGCCGCAGGAGTCCTCGCTGCTGGGCCTGGTCTCGGTGCTGGCGCCGGTGATCGCCACGGGCAACACGGCGGTCCTGGTGGCGTCGGAGCGGGCGCCGCTGCCCGCCCTGTCGCTGGGCGAGGTGCTGGCCACCTCCGACGTCCCCGGCGGCGTGGTCAACATCCTGTCCGGCCGCACGGCGGAGATCGCGGCGCCGCTCGCCGCGCACCAGGACGTCAACGCGATCGACCTCGCGGGCGCCGGTGCGGAGCTGGCCGCGGAGCTGGAGACGGCGGCGGCGGACAACCTCAAGCGGGTACTGCGTCCACAGCCTGTGGACGACTGGGCCGCCGCGCCGGGCACGGAGCGCATGACGGCGTTCCTGGAGACCAAGACGGTCTGGCACCCGACGGGCGCCCTCGGCGCCTCGGGCTCGTCCTACTGACGCGTCCGGTGGCCCGGCGCCCCGGTGGCCCGGCGCCCCGGTGCCGCGTCCTCCCCCGCCGGGAGGGCGCGGCGCCGGGGCGCGTGGAGCCGGCTCAGCGCAGCAGCCCCGTCACCTGGCCCACCACCGGGATGCCGCCGAGCGACTGGGCCTGGGCCACCGGGCCGGTCAGGGCGGTGGAGGTCAGCGGCTGGAAGTCGGCGATCTGGGTGCCGACGCCGTTGTCCAGCGGGTCGACGCCGGTGCCGGCCAGCGGGTTGGGCTTCAGGTCGGCGACGGGCCCGGTGACATAGCCGACGGTGCCGGCCAGCGCCTCGACACCGGCCTGCGGATCGATGTCGCCCACCGAGGTGGGGCGGGTGTGGGCGAGCCCGGCGAGGGTCTCCCCGCTGTCCGCGGAGGCCGTCGCCGCACCGGCGGCGAGGGCCGCGCCGGCGCTCGCGAGGGCGATCAGGACGCGCTGGGCGTGCGGGGAGCGGGGGGACGTGTGTCGGGCCATCACTTGCCACCTCTTGCTGCGGGTTGCTACGGACTGCCGTGTCAACGCCGCGGACGGTGATCAGGTCACCGCGGCAGGTCGCCGGGGGTGTGACGCGCGCTTCAGTGCCGCTCCCGGGGCTCGTGCGGCGGCCGTCCGATGCCCCAGACTGGTGACCCGTGAACCCCCGACCACCCGTACCGACCCGCGTCGTGCTGCTCTGCGGCCCCTCCGGCTCCGGCAAGTCCCTGCTGGCCGCGGACTCCGGCCTGCCGGTGCTGCGGCTCGACGACTTCTACAAGGAAGGCACCGACCCCACCCTGCCGCTGGTGGCCGGATGTTCCGACGTCGACTGGGACCACCCGGACTCCTGGGACGCGGACGCCGCCCTCGACGCGATCACCGGGCTGTGCCGCACGGGGCGGACGGAGGTGCCGGTGTACGACATCTCGCTCAGCGCCCGCACCGGTGGGGCGGGGCTCGACATCGGCCGGAGCCCGTTGTTCCTGGCGGAGGGCGTCTTCGCGGCGGAGATCGCGGCCCGCTGCCGGGAGGCGGGGGTCCTGGCGGACGCGCTGTGCCTGAGCCGGGGGCCGCTGACGACCTTCCGCCGCCGGTTCGCGCGGGACCTGCGGGAGGGCCGCAAGTCGGTGCCGTTCCTGCTGCGGCGCGGCTGGCGGCTGATGCGCCGGGAGCGGTCGATCATCGCCCGCCAGACGGCACTGGGCGCCCACGCCTGCGACCGTGCCGAGGCCCTGACCCGACTGGCCGAGGCGGACCGGACGGCGACGGCGACGGCGGACACGGCCGCCTGACGACGGGACGGAGCGGGGCGGGGCGGAACCGGCGGCCAGGCGCGGCGGGCGCGCGGCGGGCGGCGCCGTGGACCGGGCGGCGGCGGAAGGGCGGCCGTACGACGGCCGGGTCGAAGAGGACATCGGCGCGCACGGCGGAGCCGCACTCCCCCCTGAGTCCCGCGCGCCCCCGCGCACCACGACGCGCTCCGTCCGGGCGCTACGGTGCCCCCGCCGGGCACCGCGCACGCGGAAGCGGGACTGGATGGACCCCCCGGCCCTCCAGTCCCGCTTCTTCTGTGCTCCCCCGTTCCCCCCTTGCTTCCCCCCTGTATCTCCCCCGTGCTTCCCCCGTGCTTTCCCCCGGGATCCTCTTCCCCCGTGTCCCCCGGGTTCTCCCCCGTGGTGCTTCCCCATGAGTAGGAGTCCGGGCCACCCCCCGTGATACACCCGGATCCCACTTGTTTTTCCGCGAGTCCCTCCCCCCGGTCCCCGCGGCCCCCCCCTGGGGTCCCACCGGCCTTCAGGCGACCAGTTCGCCGAAGGCGTCCTCCCGGTCACGGCCGAGGCTGAGCACCTCGTCGTCGCGCAGCCGGCGGAGCGACCGCCAGATGCTGGACTTCACCGTGCCGACGCTGATGCCGAGGATGTCCGCGATCTCCGGGTCCGTGCGGCCCTCGTAGTAGCGCAGGACCAGCATGGTGCGCTGGAGTTCGGGCAGCCGGGCGAGCGCCTGCCACAGGACGGCGCGCAGTTCGGTGCCGCGCATGGCGTCCGTGTCGCCGGGCGTCTCCGGCAGTTCCTCGGTCGGGTACTCGTTGAGCTTGCGCCGCCGCCAGGCGCTGATGTGCAGGTTGGTCATGGTGCGGCGGAGGTATCCGCCGACGGCGGCCTTGTCGCTGATCCGCTCCCACGCCCGGTAGGTCGAGAACAGCGCGCTCTGCAGCAGGTCCTCGGCCTCGAACCGGTCCCCCGTGAGGTGGTAGGCGGTGGCGTACAGGGAGGCGCGGCGCTCCTGGACGTAGGCGGTGAACTCCGCCTCCGCCGGCGAGCGCCGGTCCCCCGTGACCTCCCCGTACGCCGTGCCCCCGTGCGTCTCCACCCGCTCCCCCGCGCGGGTGTCCACCACCGTCATGCGGGTGGTGTGCTGGCGTCCGGCGGCGCGGGCGCAGCCCCGGGCTCCCCCGCGCTCGTAGGCGCTCGCCCGGGAGGGCCCCCCGTCGGCCCCGGGCTTCTCCGGCCCCCGGTGTCCGTGCACGTCGTGCAGACGCGTGACCACTGCGCTGGTGCTGGTGCCCTTCAGCGTGTTCATCTCGCGCCCCCCGTCGTGGACTGTCCGGTGCCGGCTTCCGCCGCTGTGCCGCGCCGTCCGGCGTTCCCGCGCCGTCCGGTGCCCGTACTGCCTGTGCCGACACCGTCTCCGGTGCCCGTGCCGTCCGCACCGCTGTGGTGCGTGTGCCGCTCTGTTGCCTGTGCCGAGAAGCTTGCCGGGGCCACTTCATGGCCGTGTCCGCCGACTGTCACAGGCCTGTCACAGGGCCTCCGCACGACAGCCTCACCCTTTCTTCACAGGGCCCGGCCCTCCCGCGGGCCCGTTCCCGGCCCGCGGGTCAAACACCGGCCGGTTCATGGGCCAGAATGAGCCTGTGCCTTCCCTGTTGCTGATCGAGGACGACGACGCCATCCGTACGGCCCTGGAGCTCTCCCTGACCCGCCAGGGACACCGTGTGGCCACCGCTGCCAGCGGCGAGGACGGTCTGAAGCTGCTGCGCGAGCAGCGCCCGGATCTGATCGTGCTGGACGTGATGCTGCCCGGCATCGACGGGTTCGAGGTGTGCCGGCGCATCCGGCGCACGGACCAGCTTCCGATCATCCTGCTCACCGCGCGCAACGACGACATCGACGTGGTCGTCGGGCTGGAGTCGGGCGCCGACGACTACGTCGTCAAGCCCGTGCAGGGGCGCGTCCTGGACGCGCGCATCCGGGCGGTGCTGCGCCGCGGCGAGCGGGAGTCCAACGACGCGGCGACCTTCGGCAGCCTGGTCATCGACCGGTCCGCGATGACCGTCACCAAGAACGGCGAGGACCTCCAGCTCACCCCGACCGAGCTGCGGCTGCTGCTGGAGCTGAGCCGCCGTCCCGGACAGGCTCTGTCCCGGCAGCAGTTGCTGCGGCTGGTGTGGGAGCACGACTACCTCGGGGACTCCCGGCTGGTGGACGCGTGCGTGCAGCGGCTGCGCGCCAAGGTCGAGGACGTGCCGTCGTCGCCGACCCTGATCCGTACCGTGCGCGGTGTCGGCTACCGGCTGGACCCGCCTCAGTGATACGGAAGAACCGGGAGGGGGCGCACGGCTGGGCCGACGCGCGCAAGGGGTTCCGCTCGCGGCTGCGCCTGACCAGCCTGCGGCTCCGGCTGGTGGTCGTCTTCGGGCTGGTCGCCCTGACCGCGGCCGTCTCCGCGTCCGGCATCGCCTACTGGCTGAACCGCGAGGCGGTGCTGACCCGTACCCAGGACGCGGTGCTGCGCGACTTCGAGCAGGAGATGCAGAACCGGGCGGGCTCGCTGCCCGAGCACCCGACCCAGGACGAGCTCCAGCACACGGCCGGGCAGATGACCAGCGGCGGACAGCGGTTCGGGGTGCTTCTCGTCGCCGAGGACGCCACCGGCCGCACCGTCTACGGCAGCTCGGGCGGGCTCGGCGGCTTCGCGCTGGCCGACGTGCCCGGGTCGCTGCGGGACGCGGTGAACAAGGAGCAGAAGGTCACCTCGTCCAACAAGTCGCCCTACCGGCTGTACTGGCAGCGGATCACCGACGACGGCACGCCCTATCTGGTGGCGGGCGCCCGGGTGATCGGCGGCGGCCCGACCGGCTACATGCTCAAGTCGCTGGAGCCCGAGGCGAAGGACCTCAACTCGCTGGCCTGGTCGCTGGGGATCGCCACCGGTCTGGCGCTGGTCGGCTCGGCGCTGCTGGCCCAGGCGCTGGCGACGACCGTGCTCAAGCCGGTGCACCGGCTCGGCGTCGCGGCCCGGCGGCTGGGCGAGGGCAAGCTCGACACCCGGCTGCGCGTCTCCGGCACCGACGAACTGGCCGACCTGTCCCGGACGTTCAACAGCGCCGCCGAGGCCCTGGAGAAGCGGGTGGCGGACATGGCGGGGCGGGAGGCGGCCTCGCGGCGCTTCGTGGCCGACATGAGCCACGAGCTGCGGACCCCGCTGACGGCCATCACCGCCGTCACCGAGGTCCTGGAGGAGGAGCTGGAGTTCGAGGGCGGCGGTTTCGACCCGATGATCGAGCCCGCCGTGCGGCTGGTGGTGAGCGAGACCCGGCGGCTGAACGACCTGGTGGAGAACCTGATGGAGGTCACCCGCTTCGACGCGGGCACCGCCCGGCTGGTCCTGGACGATGTGGACGTCGCCGACCAGATCACCGCCTGCATCGACGCCCGGGCCTGGCTGGACGCGGTCGAACTGGACGCGGAGCGGGGCATCCACGCCCGGCTCGACCCGCGCCGCCTGGACGTCGTCCTGGCCAACCTGATCGGCAACGCCCTCAAGCACGGCGGCTCACCGGTGCGGGTGTCGGTGACCCGGGGGGACCACGAGGTCGTCATCCGGGTCCGTGACCAGGGTCCGGGCATCCCCGAGGACGTCCTGCCGCACGTCTTCGACCGCTTCTACAAGGCGAGCGCCTCCCGGCCGCGCTCCGAGGGCAGCGGGCTCGGCCTGTCCATCGCCCTGGAGAACGCGCACATCCACGGCGGGGAGATCACCGCCGAGAACTCCCCCGAGGGCGGTGCGGTGTTCACGCTGCGGCTGCCGCAGGACGCGTCGGAGCCGGACGAGGAGGACACCGCCGGGGACGACGCGGGCGGGGACGAGGGCAAGGACGCGGAGGGACGGGCCCGATGACCGTACGCCGTCTGCCGGTGCTCGCGGGGCTCACCCTGGCCGTGCTGCTCTCGGGGTGCGGCATCCGCGCCACGGAGGTGCCCACGGACTACGGCGCCGCGCCCTCCCGGGTGCGCTGCTCGCTCACCGAGCCCGGCGTGTCGGCGGGGTCCGGGCCGGGGATTCCGGTGCGGGTGCTGCTGCTGTGCGGCTCCTCGCTGGTGACGGTGGACCGGACGGTGCGGGTGCCGGACGGCGCGGCGGACTCCGCGCGGCGGACCCTGGTGGCCCGGGGGCTGCTGGGGCAGCTCATGGAGCCGCCGTCGGCCGCCGAGAAGGAGGCGGGGTTCACCACGGACGTGCGCGCGGGGACGACGGTCGCCGGACCCCGCCGGGACGACCCCGAGGACACCCTGCGCCTGGGCACCGCGCCCGGGGACCTCACCTCCTACGCCCTGGCCCAGATCGTCTGCACCTTCTCCGAGTCGGCCGCGGCCCAGGGCGACGGCGCGGTGATCCTCGGCGGGCCGGGCGGGGAACCGCCCCGGCGCTACACCTGCACGGACGAGGTACGGGCCCGGCCGGGCTCCAACGAACCGCCGTCGCACCCCGCCCGGGGCGGATGAACGGAGCCCGCCGGGACGCCCGCCCCGCGGACGGTCCGACCGGCGGGACACCCGCCCCACGGCCGGTCCGGCCGGCGGGACGACACGACCGGCGGGACGACACGACCGGTGGGCCACGGGTGCGAGCCGTGTCCGGGACCCGTGTCCGGGACCGGGACCGGGCCGGACGGCCGGGGGCGCGCGGGGTTCGCGGACGCCGGGCGCGCGGTGGAAACGGGCCGGAGCCCCGGCGTGCGCCTCGGTCCCGTCGAGCGCCTCCCCGGGGCCGCCGGTCCCGGGAAGCCGTGTCCCGCCGTGTGGCGCAGGACTCAGTCCCGGGGCGCGCGCGACCGGAACCGCGCCCGCCGGGGGCGGCGTCTAGGGGGGCGTGCAGCGTGAATGGTTCACCGGCGGCGGCGCCGCGTTCCGCATCCGTGCGACGGGCAGCGCCCTGCTGGTCGCGCACCTCGCGCTCGTCGCCTGGTTCACGCTGCGGCCCCGGGACGTGCCCTGGGTTCCGCCGCCCAACCTGCACCCCTTCGCGACCATCCGCGCCGACCTGGCCGCGGGCTGGCCCTCGGCGGCCCGCTCGATCGGCGGGGGGCTGGTCCCGCTGGCGCCGCTGGGCGTGCTGCTGCCGGTGGTGAGCGGGCGGCTGGCCGTCTCGCCCCTGATGTCGCTGCTGCGCACCACGGCCGCGGGCGCCCTGCTGGCGCTGGGGGTCGAGCTGCTGCGGACGGGGGTGCCGGGCCAGGTCGTGGACGTGGACTCGGCGCTGCTGGCCACCCTCGGGGTGACGCTCGCGCACCTCGCCCTGGTCCCCGCAGGGCGGGCGCGGCTGCGCCGCTGGTCCGAGCGGGAGCGGGAGCGTGCCCGCGCGGTGCGCCGGGAGGAGCGGCCTCAGGGTCGTACCCCGAGGATTCCCAGGGTCGGGATCGCCCCGTAGAGCGAGGTTCACGGCGACTCGTCCGCTTAGCGTGGAAAGCAGTCGAGGAGGGCGGCCGTCCGGCCGCCCCCACCGCCCGCTCTCCCGAAGGAGTCGCGATGTCCCTCCCCGCGCGTCCCACCCGAGGCCGTGTCATCGGCGGCGTGTGCGCCGGGCTGGCCAGGCGCTTCGGCACCTCGTCGACCACGATGCGGGTGCTGTTCGTGGCCTCCTGCCTGCTGCCCGGCCCCCAGTTCGTGCTCTACCTGGCCCTGTGGTTCCTGATGCCCTCGCAGGAGGAGGCGTCCCGCACGGCCTGGTGACCGCCGCCGGGCCGTGCGGGACGGCGGACGGCGCCCGGTGGGCGGGCCGCCCCGCGCGCCCGCGGCCCGGAGCGCACACCAGGGGCGCATCCGGTGGTCCGGATGCGCCCCTGGTGTGTGCGGGGGTGCGGCTCAGCCGATCGGCAGACCGTTCACCGGGAGGCCGTGGGTCGGCAGCCCCTGGGCCGGCAGTCCGCCGAGCAGACCCGCGACGGGCTTGGTCGGACCGCTGGAGAGCTGCTCGTCGACGAGTTGCTGGACGACCGGCTGCGCGGCGGTCAGCCCCGTGCCGGAGATGCGGCGGCCCTGCTCCAGCACCCTGCCCGCGCCGGGGACCGCCTGGGAGACGGTCTCGGCGGGGAGGGTCCGGGCGACGGAGTCCACCGTGCGGGCGGTGTCGGGCAGCTCCGGGGCCGCGTTGGCCGCGCCCGCGCCGGCGGCGGCGAAGGCGACACCGAGGGCGGCGACGCCGAGGGTCTTGGCAGCAGACTGCTTCATGGAATGCGTCCTCGAAATGGGATGACGGGAAGGTCAGCGGGGCCCGACCGTAAACACGCGGCACCGCCCACCGCAAACATCGAATTCCGCCGGAAGGCGAATGTCCAGCACCGCTTTTCGGCCCACCCCTCCCCCGCACGGTCCAGGCGGTTCCCATCACCGCTGGTGGCAGCGGCTTTCCGAAAGCGGCATTCGGACTTCAGTTCTGCGGAGCCCGAAGCGATCACGCCATTGATCACGACGAACCGTTCATCGAAAGGAATGAATGCTGATTTCATCGCATTGACGGGAGCCCCGCGGCGCCGTCGATTTCCCGGCCGAAGGCGTGGACGGGGTGCCCGCGTCCCCGGTCCGGGACGGCGGCCGGGGACGTGCCGGGCGGTGGCGGGCCCGCCCCGGCGGCGGCGCGGTGGACACGGGCGGGGATATGTAACGGTCGCTGCGAGCGAGGGTCCCGTGTCCCGCGTTTCTGCCACTGTTCTGTCATGGCACAGCAAGCGACGCCGGTCCGGCAGGCCCGGCTGGGGCGAACGCTCGGTCCGGAGGGCCGCGCGGTGAGCGGTGTGGTCCTGCTGCTCCCCGCCGGGGACGAGGTGTCCGACCGCAGGCCCTCCGCCCTGCTGGGGGCCGCCTCGGTGCGCGCGCTGGGACGCGGGCTGGCGCGCGCCGGGCGCGGCGAGGGGCTGGCCGCGCATGTCGTGCACTACCGCAGCCGCGGCTGGAACGGTGCCGGGGCCCATCTCGCGCGGGACGCCGAGTGGGCCGCCGAGGAGGCGGTGCGGCGCTACGGCGACGTACCGGTCTGCCTGGCCGGGGTCGGCATGGGCGGGCGGGCCGCCCTGCGCGCGGCGGGGCACGAGGCGGTCACCGCGGTGCTGGCCCTCGCCCCCTGGCTGCCCGACGAGGACGTGGCCGCGCCGCCCGAGCCGGTCAAGCAGCTCGTCGGGCGGCATGTGCTGATCGTGCACGGCACCAACGACCGGCGCAGCGACCCGGAGTTGTCGTTCCGGCTGGCGGCGCGCGCGAAGAAGGCGAACCGGAACGTGTGCCGGTTCGAAGTGCACTCCGACGGGCACGCGTTGCGCGACTACCGGGACGAAGTGGTCGCGCTGGCCGAGGACTTCGTCCTGGGCGTGCTGTTCGGGCAGTCCTTCTCGCGGCCGGTGGAGGACGCGCTGGCCGCGCCGCCGCCGCTCGGTCTGCGGATGCCGCTGGCCGCGGGGTTCGGGAAGTCGCTGCGGCACCGGTAGGCCCGGGGCGACGGCGGGACGGACCCCGCGCCCGGCCGCGCGCACCGGCCCGAACAGATCCCGGGGGCCACCGGCCGACCGCGCACGCGCCGACGACATCCGGATCGGAGACACACCGGACCGGCGGCTCACGGACCGACGGCGTACGGACCGAGGCCACACGGGCCGACGGCAGGACGGGCCGAGGGCGTACGGACCGACGGCGTATTGGTCACCGGCCGCACCGGGCCCCGCCGTCCCGCACTCCCGCCGGCGACTGCACCCGGGCCGGGCACCGCCCCCGTCGGCCGCCCCGCCGGCACCCGCGCCGCGTTCGAACGCCACCGCCGGGCCACCGCACCGCCCGCGCCCCGGCCCGTCCCAGGGCCCGCGCCCCCGGGCCCGCCGCGGCCCCGCGTCACCCCGGCAGCAGGTGCCCGCGCCGGGACAGCAGGAACCGTTTGAACGCGGCCACCGGAGGCGTGTCCGAGCGCCCCGCCAGCCAGGCCACGCCGATCTCGCGGGCCGCGCGCGGCGCGGTGACCGTCAGCTCCACCACACCGGGGCGGGGCACGGCGGGCGGCGGCAGCAGCGCCACCCCGAGACCGGCCGCGACCAGTCCGCGCAGCGTCTCCGCCTCCTCGCCCTCGAAGGCCACCCGGGGCCGGAAACCGGCCTCCTTGCACAGGTCGTCGGTGATGCGCCGCAGCCCGTAGCCGGGCTCCAGGGTCACGAAGGTCTCCTCGGCCGCCTCCGCGAGGCGGATGCGCCGCCGCCCGGCCAGCCTGTGGTCACCGGGCACCACCAGGCGCAGCTTCTGCTCGTCGAGGCGGCGGGCGACCAGATCGGGCGCGTCCGGCACCGGGGAGGTCAGGCAGAGGTCCAGCTCCCCCGCGCGCAGCCGCTCCAGCATGGCCTCGCCGTAGTTCTGGACGAGGCTGAAGCGGACCCGGGGGTGGTCGGCGCGGAAGGCGTGCAGCAGCCCGGGGACGGTCTCGGCGCCCATGGTGTGCAGAAAGCCGAAGGCGACCTTGCCGGTGGCCGGGTCGGCGTCGGCGCGGACCTCCTCGACGGCGCGCTCGACCTCCGCGAGGGCGCGTTCCACGGAGCCGAGGAAGGTGCGCCCGGCGACGGTCAGGGCGAGGGTGCGCCCGCGGCGGACGAACAGGTCGACGCCGAGGTCGGCCTCCAGGCGGACGAGGGCGCGGGACAGCGTCGACTGGGGGACGTCCATCTCCCGTGCGGCGCGGGTCACATGCTCGGTGCGGGCGACCCCGGCGAAGTGCGCGAGGCGCGGCGCGAGCAGCGTCACGATGTCTTCCGTGTCACCGGACGGTGACATCCGGGCCGCTGATCTCGGCTGATGCGTCATGGGAACGATTATGGCGATTCCATGCATTGGACGGATGAGTCGGGGCTCCGTAGCGTCGCCCACATGACTCCCGCCGATACCGGGGCGTCCACCGCCGTGGACGCCCCCGCCGCCACCGCCTCCTCCGCCCGGCCCGCCGCCACCGCCGTCGCGGAACCGGCCGATCCGGCCGACCCGGCTCCCGGAACCGTCGCGGCCCCGCCCGCGGCCGGACCCGCCGACTCGCGCATGGCACCGGGCGGCCCCGGGTACCGCCGGATGAGCCTCGCCCTGTTCCTCGCCGGCGTCGCGACCTTCGCGCTCCTCTACTCCACCCAGGCCCTGCTGCCGCTGATCTCCGGCGACCTCGGCGTCACGGCGGGCGACGCGAGCTGGACGGTGGCCGCCGCCACCGGCGGTCTCGCGGTGTTCGTGCTGCCGATGAGCGCCCTGTCGGAGCGGTTCGGGCGGCGCGCGGTCATGACCGGATCGCTGGCGGTCGCGGTGGCGGTCGGACTGCTGGTGCCCTTCGCCCCGTCGCTGACGGCGCTGATCGCGCTGCGCGCGGTGCAGGGGGCGGCCCTGGCCGGGCTCCCGGCGTCGGCGACGGCGTACCTGGCGGAGGAGGTGCGGCCGCGGGCGCTGCTCACCGCGATCGGGCTGTTCGTGGCGGGCAACAGCGTCGGCGGGATGAGCGGCCGGGTCATCACCGGCTGGGTCGCCCAGGAGTGGGGCTGGCGGGTGGCCGTCGGGGTGATCGGCGTGGTCGCGGTCGGGTGCGCGGTGGCCTTCCGGCTGCTGCTGCCCGCGCCCCGGCACTTCACCCCGGGCTCGCTGCGGCCCGGGGTCCTGGTCCGCACCGTCCGCGACCATCTGGCGAACCCGCTGCTGCGGCGCCTGTACGCGATCGGCGCGCTGTTCATGACGGTCTTCGGCGGCGTGTACACGATGATCGGCTACCGGCTGACGGAGGCTCCGTTCTCGCTGCCCCAGGGGCTGGCGGGCTCGGTCTTCCTGGTCTATCTGGTGGGCACGGTGTCGGCCTCGGCCTCCGGGCGGCTGGCGGGCCGCCTCGGGCGGCGCGGCGCCCTGTACCTGGCGGGCGGCACGACGGCGGCGGGGCTGCTGCTGTCGCTGGCGCAGTCCCTCCCGCTGGTGCTGCTGGGGCTGGTGCTGATCACGGCGGGCTTCTTCGCCGGGCACGCGGTGGCCTCCGCGGCGGTCGGCAGGACGGCCGCGCACGGCCGGGCGCAGGCGTCGGCGCTGTACCAGTCCGCCTACTACATCGGCTCCAGCGCGGGCAGCACGGCCGGCGCGGTGGCCTTCCACGCCGGCGGCTGGGCGGGGACCGTCTGGGTGGGACTGCTGGCGGT
The DNA here is from genome assembly GCF_009862265.1 of Streptomyces sp. SID8352. Classification (GTDB taxonomy): domain Bacteria; phylum Actinomycetota; class Actinomycetes; order Streptomycetales; family Streptomycetaceae; genus Streptomyces. Next base: position 123,643 of record NZ_WWGX01000095.1, read on the forward strand.
GCTGGGGGTCGTGGCGATCACCGTGCTCGGCTCGCTGGCGGCCCGCGGACCGGCCGTGGCGGGACCGGTACGGATCGCGGGAGTACCCCGCTGACCTGGGCGTTCCCCGTCTCGGAGGCCGTTGTCAGTGCCCCCGGGTAGCTTTCCGGATGCGGGCGCGAAGTGCGCGTGACGCGACGGCCACGGGGGTGGATGGGCGATGACCGAGGGCACCGCGACCATGGAGCTGGAGTCGGCGCTGGAGCGGCACCGGGTCGAGCTGACGGGGTACTGCTACCGGATGCTGGGCTCGTCCTTCGAGGCCGAGGACGCGGTGCAGGACACCCTGGTGCGCGCCTGGCGGAGCCACTCCACCTTCGAGGGCCGCTCCAGTCTGCGGTCCTGGCTGTACCGCATCGCCACCAACGTCTGTCTGGACATGCTGGCAGCGAGCGGCCGGCGGGCCCGCCCGATGGATCTGACGGAGGCGACCCCGCTCGCGCGGGCCGCTCTGTCGCCCCGCCCGGACAGCGTCTGGCTGGAGCCGGTGCCCGACGCCCGGGTGCTGCCCGCCACCGCGGACCCGGCGGAGGCGGCGGTGGCCAGGGAGTCGGTGCGGCTGGCCTTCATGGCCGCCCTGCAGCAACTGCCGCCCAAGCAGCGGGCGGTGCTGATCCTGCGTGAGGTGCTGGCGTGGCGGGCGAGCGAGACGGCGGAGCTGCTGGGCACCACCGTCGCCGCGGTCAACAGCGCGCTCCAGCGGGCCCGCGCCACCCTCGCGGAGCGGGCCGGGCGGGCCGACGAGGCATCGGTCTCCGATCCGCTGGACGAGGAGCAGAGCAGGCTCCTGGAGCGCTATGTCACGGCCTTCGAGGGCTACGACATGGAGGCGCTGACGGCGCTGCTGCACGAGGACGCGGTCATGACGATGCCGCCCTTCGACCTGTGGCTGGCGGGCCCGGCGGACATCACCGGTTTCATGGCGACGCTGGGCGCCCCGTGCGCCGGCTCCCGGCTGATACCGGTGCGGGCCAACGGGCTGCCGGGGTTCGCGCAGTACAAACCGGACCCGGAGCGGGGCGGCTTCGCGCCGTGGGCGGTGCAGGTACTGGAGATCTCAGCCGGGCGGATCACCGGTTTCCACTGCTTCCTGGACACCGCCCGGTGGTTCCCGCTGTTCGGCCTGCCGCTCCGTCTCGAAGCGTAGGCCGACGAGGTCCAGCAGGCCGCGCAGGGCGGGACCGGCGCCCCGGAGCCGGATCCGGCCCCCGGCCCGCCGGGCGGTCAGCTCCAGCCGGGCCAGCAGGTCGACGGCGGCCAGGCCCGGCGGGCCCAGCCCGGCGACCTCGCACACCACCACCCCCGTCCGGGCCGCTGCGAGCAGTGCGCGCAGCTCGGCGCAGCGCCGGGGCGTCCCGGCCGGGGAGACGGGCCCGGACAGGACGAGCACGGGGGGTGTCTCGGTGTCCACGGAGGATGGACGGCGCGGCCCGGCGGAACTCATCGGTGCGGGCACGGCCCGGCGCCGGGGCGGGGGGCCGATGGGGCGGGGGCCCCGGCCCGCCTCCCGGGCCCGGGCGGTGCGGCGGGCGGCCGGGGCGCCGGGCCGGTCCCGCCGTTACGCGATGCGCTCCAGCACCACCGGCGACGGGGTGAAGGCGGTGCCCGCCGGGGCGATGTCGCAGGCGCCCTTCAGGGCCTCCAGCGCGTAGCCGAAGCGGTCCGGGGTGTCGGTGTGCAGGGTCAGCAGGGGCGTGCCCCGGGTCACCGTGTCGCCGGGCTTGGCGTGCAGTTCGACGCCGGCGGCGGCCTGCACCGGGTCCTCCTTGCGGGCCCGCCCGGCCCCGAGGCGCCAGGCCGCGACGCCGACGTCGTAGGCGTCCAGCCGGGTCAGGACACCGGAGGCGTCCGCGGTGACCACGTGCCGCTCGCGGGCGGTGGGCAGCGGCGCGTCGGGGTCGCCGCCCTGGGCCGCGATCATGCGCCGCCAGACGTCCATCGCGGAGCCGTCGGCCAGCGCCCGGGCCGGGTCGGCGTCCCCGAGCCCCGCCGCGTCGAGCATCTCCCGGGCCAGGGCGAGGGTCAGCTCGACCACGTCGGAGGGGCCGCCGCCCGCCAGCACCTCGACGGACTCGCGGACCTCCAGGGCGTTGCCCGCCGTCAGCCCCAGCGGGGTCGCCATGTCGGTGAGCAGGGCGGTGGTGCGCACCCCGTGGTCGGTGCCGAGGCCGACCATGGTGGCGGCCAGCTCCCGGGCGTCCTCCAGGGTCTTCATGAAGGCGCCGGAGCCGACCTTCACGTCGAGGACCAGCGAGCCGGTCCCCTCGGCGATCTTCTTGGACATGATCGAGGAGGCGATCAGCGGGAGGGCCTCGACGGTGCCGGTCACGTCGCGCAGGGCGTAGAGCTTGCGGTCGGCGGGGGCGAGGCCGTCGCCGGCCGCGCAGATCACCGCGCCGGTGGAGCCGAGGACGTCGAGCATCTCCTCGTTGGAGAGCAGGGCCCGCCAGCCCGGGACCGACTCCAGCTTGTCCAGGGTGCCGCCGGTGTGGCCGAGGCCGCGGCCCGAGAGCTGCGGGACGGCCGCGCCGCAGGCGGCGACGAGCGGGGCGAGCGGCAGGGTGATCTTGTCCCCGACACCGCCGGTGGAGTGCTTGTCGGCGGTCGGGCGGGAGAGCGACGAGAAGTCCATTCGCTCGCCGGAGGCGATCATCGCGGCCGTCCAGCGGGCGATCTCACCCCGGTTCATGCCGTTGAGGAGGATCGCCATCGCGAGCGAGGCCATCTGCTCGTCCGCGACCGCGCCGCGCGTGTAGGCGTCGACGACCCAGTCGATCTGCTCGCCGCTCAGCTCCCCGCCGTCGCGTTTGGTGCGGATGACGGAGATGACGTCCATGGCCATGGTCGGGCCTTCCTTAGGGGGTGAGGTGGTCGGGGCCGAAGGCCTGCGGGAGCATCTCGGACAGCGGGAGGACGCCCGCCGGGGTCTCCAGCAGCAGGTCCGGCCCGCCGAACTCGTGGAGGAGCTGGCGGCAGCGGCCGCAGGGCACCAGGACCGCGCCCCGGCCGTCGACGCAGACGAAGTGGGTGAGCCGTCCGCCGCCGGTGAGCTGGAGCTGGGAGACCAGCCCGCACTCGGCGCACAGGCCGAGTCCGTAGCTGGCGTTCTCCACGTTGCAGCCGGTGACGGTGCGGCCGTCGTCGGCGAGGGCGGCGGCGCCGACCGCGTACCCGGAGTAGGGGGCGTAGGCCCGGGTCATGGCGTCCCGGGCCGCCGCGCGCAGTCCGGCCCAGTCGGCGCCGGTCACTTGCCCTGGCCCTTGCGGTAGGGCATGCCGTCGGCCTTGGGCATCCGCAGCCGTTGCGCGGAGAGCGCGAGGACGACCAGGGTGACGACGTACGGGGTGGCGGAGACGACCTGGTTGGGGACCTCGTCGGTGCCGGCGTACCAGGCGAACACCAGGGCGCCGACGACCAGGGTGATCAGCGCGTTGACGTACTTCTTGCGGACGGCCATCCAGATGGCGCCGACGAGCAGCAGCAGGGCGCCGAGCAGCAGCAGGGCGTGCACGTTGGTGGAGCCGCCGCGCAGGTTGAGGCTGTCGGTGTAGCCGAAGAGACCGGCGCCGATGGCGAGGCCGCCCGGCATCCAGTTGCCGAAGATCATCGCCGCGAGGCCGATGTAGCCGCGGCCGCTGGTCTGGCCCTCCAGGTAGAAGGGGTTGGCGACGATGGAGAGGAAGACGCCGCCGAGTCCGGCCAGCCCGCCGGAGATGATCACGGCCAGGTACTTGTACTTGTAGACGTTGACGCCCAGGGACTCGGCGGCGACCGGGTTCTCGCCGCAGGAGCGCAGGCGCAGTCCGAAGGGGGTGCGCCAGAGGATCCACCAGGTGGCCGGGATCAGGGCGACGGCGATCAGGGTCAGCCAGGAGACGTTGGTGACCAGTCCGCCGAGGAGCCCGGCGATGTCGGAGACGAAGAACCAGTGCTGTTCGTTGAGGGTCCGCAGCCCGTCGGCGAGCCCGGGAACGGTGAAGTGCCCGAGGGAGTCGACCGGCGGGGACTGCTTGGCCGAGCCGCCCTGGTGGCCCTCGAAGGCGAGCGGGGCGAGGTAGCGGGTGGCGCCGAGGGCGAGGATGTTGATGGCCACACCGGAGACGATGTGGTTGACGTTGAAGGTGACGGTGACGACGGCGTGCACCAGTCCGCCGAGGGCGCCGCCGACGATGCCGACGAGGACACCGGTCCACGGGCCCCACTGGAATCCGGCCCAGGCGCCGAACCAGGTGCCGAGGATCATCATGCCCTCGAGGCCGATGTTGACGACGCCCGCGCGCTCGGCCCAGAGTCCGCCGAGCGCGGCCAGGCCGATGGGCACGGCGAGTTGCAGGGCGGTGGACATCTGGCTGACGTTGGTGATGCCGTTGGCGCCGGTGACGAGGCGGACCACGGAGGTCAGGGCCAGGGCCCCGGCGATGACCAGCATGAGCACGGGCAGCGACAGCCGGCGGCCGGTCGGCGCCGCGGGCTGCAACGAGGGCTGGTTGACGTCGGTCGCTGTGGTCGGCGTGGTCATCGTCCCGCCACCTCCTTGGTGTTGTCGGTGGCGCCGAGGACGTGGCCGGCGGCCAGTTCTGCGCCGACCCGGCGCTGCTGGCGGCGCAGGCCCCACTCGCGGACGGCCTCGTAGGAGACGACGACCGAGAGCACGATCAGGCCCTGCATGATGACCGCGATCTCCTTGTCGTAGCCGTGGAAGTCCAGTTCGGGCGAGGCCTTGTCGAGCCAGGCCCACAGCAGGGCGGCGAAGGCGATGCCGACGGGGCTGTTGCGGCCGAGCAGGGCGATGCCGATGCCGAGGAAGCCGATGCCGGTGGGGAAGTTCAGGCTGTAGGTGTGGGTGCCGCCGAGCAGGATGGGCAGGCCCGCGAGTCCGGCGAGGGCGCCGGAGAGGAGCATCGCGGTGAGCACCATCCGCTTGGGGTCCACGCCGCTGGCCGCGGCGGCGGACTCGGAGGCGCCGGAGGCGCGCAGGTCGAAGCCGAAGCGGGTGCGGTTGAGGGCGATCCAGTAGCCGATGCCCAGCAGGACGGCGAGCAGGACCAGGCCGTAGACCTCCCCGGCGTCGCCCATGTCGAAGCCGGGGACCCAGCCGGACTCGTGCATCTCACCGGTGGTGTTGTTGTTGCCGATCTTGACGCCGAAGACGTCCGGCTTCCACATGTAGACGATGAGCGAGGTCGCGATGGCGTTGAGCATGATCGTCGCGACGACCTCGCTGACCCCGCGGGTGACCTTGAGGACGCCCGCGATCCCGGCCCAGAAGGCGCCGGTGAACATGGCGGTCAGCAGGAGCAGCGGGATCTGGAGGACGGCCGGGAGGTCCGCGTGGGCCCCGACGACGGCCGCGATCATGGCGGCGAGCTGGTACTGGCCGTCGACACCGATGTTGAACAGGTTCATCCGGAAACCCACGGCGACCGCCAGGGCGGCGATGTAGTACATCGACGCCTGGTTGATGATCAGGACCTGGATGTCCGAGAACCCGGCCTGCTCGAACATCAGGGCGAAGGGCTCGATCGGGTTCTTGCCGGAGGCGATCAGCACGATGGCGCTGAGCACGAAGGCCACGGCGAGCGCGATGACCGGCCCGGCCACCGCGAGGAGCACGCGCTCCCTGTCGAACTTCTTCATCAGCGGGCCTCGTCTTCCGGGGACTCGGGGGCCTGGGGCGCGGCGGCGGTCCCGTCGGCGGTCCCGCCCTCCAGGTGGCCGGAGGCGGCGCCGGTCATGGCGGAGCCCAGCTCCTCGGGGGTGACGCCGGCCGGGTCGGCGTCGGCGACCAGCCGGCCGTCGTAGATCACCCGGAGCGTGTCGGACAGGCCGATCAGCTCGTCCAGGTCGGCGGAGATCAGCAGCACGGCCAGGCCCTCGCGGCGGGCCTCGCGGATGTGGTCCCAGATCGCGGCCTGCGCGCCGACGTCCACCCCGCGGGTGGGGTGGGCGGCGATCAGGAAGCGCGGCCGATGGCTCATCTCCCGGCCGACGATGAGCTTCTGCTGGTTGCCGCCGGAGAGGGAGGCGGCGGTGACGTCGATGCCGGGGGTGCGCACGTCGTACTCCTCGACGATGCGCCGGGTGTCGGCCTGCGCGGCCTTCGGGTCCAGCCAGACGCCCCGGGCGTTGGGCCGCTCGGTGACGTGGCCGAGGATGCGGTTCTCCCAGAGGGGGGCCTCCAGGAGCAGGCCGTGGCGGTGGCGGTCCTCGGGGATGTAGCCGACGCCCTGCTCCCGGCGCTTGCGGGTGGGCAGCGCGGTGATGTCCTCGCCGAGGAAGCCGATGGTGCCGGAGTCGGCCTGCCGCAGTCCGATCAGCGCGTCGACCAGCTCGGTCTGCCCGTTGCCCTCGACCCCGGCGATGCCGAGGACCTCGCCCGCGTGGATGGTGAAGGAGACGTCGTCGAGCAGGGCCTTGCCGCCGGGGGCCGCCAGGCGCAGCGAGTCCACGGTGATCACCGGGCGGTCGGTGACGGTGGACTCGGCGGTCTCGGGGGTGGGGAGCTGGCTGCCGACCATCAGCTCGGCGAGCTGGCGCGGGGTGGTCTCGGCGGGCACGGCGGTGCCGACGGTGGTGCCGCGGCGGATGACGGTGATCTCGTCGGCGACGGAGAGGACCTCGCCCAGCTTGTGGGAGATGAAGATGACCGAGAGGCCCTCGGACTTCAGCTCGCGCAGGTTGGCGAAGAGCGCGTCCACCTCCTGGGGCACCAGCACGGCGGTCGGCTCGTCGAGGATCAGCGTGCGGGCGCCGCGGTAGAGGACCTTGAGGATCTCCACCCGCTGGCGGGCGGCCACGCCCAGCTCCTCGACCAGGACGTCGGGGCGGACGCCGAGGCCGTAGCGGTCGGACAGATCCCTGATCGCGCGGCGGGCGCGGGCGCCGATGCCGTGGAGGCGCTCGCTGCCGAGGACCACGTTCTCCAGCACCGTCAGGTTGTCCGCGAGCATGAAGTGCTGGTGGACCATGCCGATGCCGCGGGCGATGGCGTCGGCGGGCGAGGAGAGGGCCACGGGCGCGCCGTCGATCGCGATGGTGCCCTCGTCCGGCTTCTGCATGCCGTAGAGGATCTTCATCAGGGTGGACTTGCCCGCCCCGTTCTCCCCCACGAGCGCGTGGACGGTGCCCCGGCGGACGGCGAGGTGGATGTCGTGGTTGGCCACGACACCGGGGAAGCGCTTGGTGATTCCGGTGAGTTCGACGGCGGTCGCCGATTCGCTGACCGCCGCTCCGGCCGGAGGGCTGCTGGACGCGTTGATGGCGCACTCCTGGGGACGGGGGCCGTCTACGCGCGTAGCGCCCCTACGGCATCTGAAGCGGTGGCGCACCGCTCGACGGGGCACGGGGCGCGGGACCCCCGTGCCCCGCCGAGCGGACGCAACCCCGCGGGTTACACGCTGTTCGAGGTGGTGCTCGGTTCAGCTCCGGCTAGCTGCTCCTGACCTTGATCCCGCCACTGACGATCTTGTCCTTGGCCGCCTTGACCGCCGCCTGCAGCTCGGCGTCGTCCGCGAACGCGGGGTTGGACTCCGAGAGGCCGACCTCGCCGGACTTCAGATCGCCCTTGACGATACCGGTCTCCGGCGAGCCGCCCTCGACGGACTTCGCGAGGTTGTACACCGCCTTGGCGACGTCCTTGGTCGCCGAGGTGAGGATGCTGTCCTTGTACTTCGCGAGGGCTTCCTGGCGGTACTGGTCGGAGTCGACGCCGATCGCCCAGACCTTGTGGGTGGCGGCGGCCTCGATCACGCCCTGGCCCGAGAGGCCGGCGGCGGCGTAGACGACGTCGGCCTTCTTCTCGATCTGGCCCTCGGCGGCGGTCCTGCCCTTGTCGGGGCTGGAGAAGCCGCCCTCCTCCGCGGTCTGCGTCAGGTACTGCGAGAGGACCTCGACCTTGGGGTCGGTGTCCTTGACGCCCTGCTCGAAGCCGGCCTGGAACTTGTGGATCAGCGGGATGTCCACGCCGCCCACGAAGCCGACCACGTCGGACTTGGTGCTCCTGGCCGCGGCGACACCGGCGAGGTAGGAGGCCTGCTCCTCGTTGAAGACGAGGTCGGCCACGTTCTTCGCGGTGATGGTGGCGTCGTCGACGATGCCGAAGGTGGTGTCCGGGTACT
>NZ_WWGX01000096.1 GCF_009862265.1 Streptomyces sp. SID8352
TGCGAGCCCAGGCCCACCGGAAGCCCGTAGGCCAGCACCTCCACCACACCGCCCAGGGTGTCGCCGTCCTTGTGCGCCCGGTCGATCTCCTCGACCATCGCCCCCGACGCGTCCGGGTCCAGACAGCGCACCGGATCCGCGTCCAGCCGCTCCACATCACCCGGCACCGGCACCACACCGTACGGAGCCCGCGCACCCGCCAGCTCCACCACGTGCGACACCACCTCCGCACCCGCCACCTCCCACAGGAACGACCGCGCCACCGCACCCAGCGCCACCCGCGCCGCCGTCTCCCGCGCCGAAGCCCGCTCCAGCACCGGACGCGCCTCACCGAACCCGTACTTCTGCATCCCCGCGAGATCGGCGTGACCCGGACGCGGCCGGGTCAGCGGAGCATTGCGGGCCGACGCCGCCAGCACCTCCGGGTCCACCGGATCCGCCGACATCACCAGCTCCCACTTCGGCCACTCCGTGTTCCCCACCATCACCGCCACCGGCGACCCCAGCGACAACCCGTGCCGCACACCCCCCAGGAACGTCACCTCGTCCCGCTCGAACTTCATCCGCGCACCACGCCCGTACCCCAGCCGCCGCCGCGCCAGATGACCCGCGACCAGCTCCGTGGTCACCGGCACCCCGGCCGGAAGCCCCTCCAACGTCGCCACCAGTGCGGGACCGTGCGACTCCCCCGCCGTCAGCCAGCGCAACCTGCTCAACACGTTCTCATCGCTCCTCGATGGGGTGGGCGGGAAAGATCCGCCGTCTCTCGGTTCTCGGTGGTGCCCGGGACGCCCCGGCGGGACCGGCCCCGGCGGGGGCCGGTCCTCGCACCGGGCGGTCCGGGAGGGCCAGTCAGGCGCTCGCGGCGGCCAGGGGGACCCGGAAGGGGCCGCCGCCGGTGTCCCGCGCGGGCCCGGTCCCGTCGGGGCCGTCCGGACCGGACGGCTCGGGCAGCCGCACCGCCCAGCCGTACTCCATGAGCCGCCGGGTCATCCCCGGGGCGGCGGACGCCTCGACGACCAGTTCCACCAGTCCGCTGCGCTCGGCCGGGGAGTGGTCGATGGACACCTCCTCGACGTTGACGTCCAGTCCCGCCACCGTCGCCAGCAGCCGGGCCAGTTCGCCCGCCTGGTCGCCGATCAGCACATGCACCGGCACGCACCGCGACGGCTTCTGGCCGTGTTTGCCGGGCACCCGGCTCCGGCCCTCGCGGCCCCGGCCCAGCAGGTCCGCGACCAGCAGCGCGCCCTCCTCGCGGGCGTCCGCCTCGTCGGTGGCCAGCCCCCGCAGCGCGCCCACCGCGGTGGTGAGGTCCACGGCGATCGACGCCAGGACGTCCGCGACGGCCGCCGCGTTGGCGCCCAGGATGTCGCCCCACAGCCGGGGGTCGCCCCCGGCGATCCGGGTGACGTCCCGCAGCCCCTGACCGGCCAGCCGCGAGGCCTCGTCGGGGAGTTGCTCCAGCCGCGCCGCCATCAGCGACGCCACGAGGTGCGGGGTGTGGGAGACGAGGGCGACCGCGCGGTCGTGGGCGGCGCTGTCCATGACCACCGGCACCGCGCCGCACAGGGCCACCACCGTCAGGGCCCGGTTCAGGGTCTCCGTCCCGGTCTCGGGGGTGGGGGTGAGCACCCAGGAGCGCCCCTCGAAGAGGTCGGCCGAGGAGGCGAGCGGTCCCGACAGCTCCCGCCCGGCCATGGGGTGGCCGCCGATGTGGCAGGAGGGGTCGGCCATCCTCCGGACGTCCCGCTCCGGCCCGCTCTTCACGCTGGCCACGTCGGTGTAGCTGCGGGCCAGGCCCCGGGCCTGCTGGGCGGCGAGCACCCCGCCGACCGCGCCGGGCGGCACCGCCAGCACGGCGATGTCCACGGGGGCCGGGGGCGGGCCGACGGTGCCCGCGCCGAGCGCGGCGGCGGTACGGGCCGCCGACTCGTCCACGTCCAGCAGGTGGACGGCCACTCCCCTGCGGGCCAGGGCCAGCGCCACCGAGGTGCCGATCAGGCCGGTTCCCACCACGGCCGCCGTACGGATCATCGGGTCTCCTCCAGGGGGGCGCCGAGGTCGGCGCGCAGCCGCGCGGCGCCGCCCCGGTAGACGTGGCGGACCTCGTGCTTGGGCCGGTCGGTCTCCGCGTGCAACAGGACGCGCACGACGCGCGGCAGGCTCCCCGCGACGTCCAGCTCCCGGGCGCAGAGCAGCGGGGTGTCGGTGATGCCCAGCTCCCGGGCGGCGACCGCCGGGAACTCGCTGCTCAGATCCGGGGTGGCGGTGAACAGCAGGCTGATCAGGTCCGCCTGTTCCAGCCCGTTGGCGTCCAGGATCTCCTTCAGCAGGCCCTTGGTGCTGTCCACCAGGTGGGCCCGGTCGTCCCGGTCGAGCTGGACGGCGCCGCGTACCGCGCGCACGGTCATCCCCACGCTCCGGCGAGGGGGTGGGCGGACCGGTCGGCGGCGGTGGGGGCGGGGGCGCGGTCCTGGTACAGCTCGGCGGTCCGGAAGGCCAGGTCGAGGGACTGGTAGCGGTTCAGGCGCGGGTCGCAGGAGGACTCGTAGCGGTGGGCGAGGTCGTCGAGGCCGACCTCGGTGCCGCCGCCGACGCACTCGGTGACGTCCTCGCCGGTCAGTTCGACGTGGATGCCGCCGGGATGGGTGCCGAGTTCGCGGTGGACCTCGAAGAAGCCCCGCACCTCGTCGACCACGTCGTCGAAGCGGCGGGTCTTGTGGCCGCTGGGGGCGGTGAAGGTGTTGCCGTGCATGGGGTCGCAGATCCAGGCGACCCGCGCGCCGGAGGCGGTGACCTTCTCCACGAGTCCGGGCAGGGCGTCGCGGACCCGGCCCGCGCCCATCCGGACGATGAAGGACAGCCGGCCGGGCTCCTGGTCGGGGTCGAGGCGGTCGATGAGGGCCAGTGCCTCGTCGGCGGTGGCCGTCGGCCCCAGCTTCACGGCGACGGGGTTGCGCACCTTCGAGGCGAACTCGACGTGCGCGCCGTCCAGTTGGCGGGTCCGTTCGCCGATCCACACCAGGTGGCCGGAGACGTCGTACCAGTCGCCGGTGCGGGAGTCGCGGCGGGTGAGGGCCGCCTCGTAGTCCAGGATCAGCGCCTCGTGGCTGGAGTAGAACTCGGTGGTGTCCAGTTCGGAGGTCCGGGCGCCGCAGGCGTCGAGGAAGGCGAGCGCCCGGTCGATCTCCCGGGCGAGCCGCTCGTAGCGCTCGCCGACGGGCGAGCCGGCCACGAAGTCGCGGTTCCAGTGGTGCAGTTGGCGCAGGTCGGCGTATCCGCCGGTGGTGAAGGCGCGCACGATGTTCAGGGTGGCGGCGGAGGCGTGGTACATCCGGCGCAGCCGCTCGGGATCGGGGACGCGGCTCTCCGGGGTGAAGTCCAGGCCGTTGACCGCGTCGCCGCGGTAGGCGGGGAGTTCGACGCCGTCGCGGGTCTCGGTGGGCTGGGAGCGCGGCTTGGAGTACTGGCCGGCGATGCGGCCGACCTTGACCACCGGGACGGAGGTGGCGTAGGTGAGCACGGCGGCCATCTGGAGCAGCGTCTTGACCTTGTCGCGGACCTGGTCGGCGGAGACGGCGTCGAAGCTCTCTGCGCAGTCGCCGCCCTGGAGGAGGAACGCCTCGCCGCGGGCCACGGCGGCCAGCCTGGACCGGAGCCGGTCGCACTCCCCGGCGAAGACCAGGGGCGGGGCGGTGGCGAGGTCATCGAGCACGGCGGTGAGCGCCGGTCCGTCGGGCCAGGTGGGCTGCTGCGCGGCGGGCAGGTCGCGCCAGGAGCGCGGTGGCGTGTCCTGGGGTGCGTTCATGGGAGGGCTCCTTCGTCGGTCTCACAGGGGATGCCGCGCGGGTCACCGCGCGGAGGCTCGGGCGGGAGGGTGCGGAGCGGTGCGCCGGACACGGGCGGTGCGGAGCGGTGGGGGCCGGTCGCGGGACGGTGCGGGCCGGTTGCATGGCGGTGCGGGATGGTGCGGGGCGGGACGTACGGGGGGGGGAGCGCGGGGCGGGAGCGCCGCGCGGGGGCCGCTCCCGGCGGGGCCGGTGGGCGGCCTCCCGCGGCCGTGCTCCCCGTGCCGCCGGGCCGGCGGGGCGCCGGACCGCGGGCGGCGGGGCGCGGGCGGCGGGGCGGCGGGCCGCCGGGCCGCGGGCGGCGGCGGGCGCTCACTCGTCCAGCAGGTCGGGCTCCTCACGGACGATCTCGTCCCAGAGCAACTGGAAGCTGAACCAGCCGAGCTGGGCGTCGCCGAAGCCGTCGCCCGCCGCCACGGCCTGCTCGTGGGTGAACTTCTTCGGGTTGCCGGCGGCGCGGGCGAGCAACTGGACCTGGGCGCAGCCGTCGTAGGTGAAGAACCAGTGGACGGCCTCGTCCAGGGAGCCGCCGACGGTGATCAGGCCGTGGTGGCGCAGCAGGATGGCCCGGTTGTCGCCGAGGTGCTCCGCGATGTCGCGGCCCTGTTCCAGCGAGACGGACGGGCCCTCGTAGGCCTCGTAGAGGACCTGCCGCCCGTAGAACGCGGCGGACTCCTGGTCGATGGGGTCCAGCAGGCGGCCGAGGGCGCCGAGGGCGCGGGAGTGCGCGGTGTGGCCGTGCGCGGCGGCGGTGGCGCCGGGCTGGAGCTCGTGGATCTGGGAGTGGATGACGAAGGCGCTGGGGTTCACCCGGTGCCTGCCGTGGACCACCCGGCCCCGGGCGTCGACGCAGATCAGGTCGGCCACCCTGACGTGCTTGAAGGAGACGCCGAAGGGGTTGACCCAGAACTGGTCGGGGTACTCCGGGTCACGGACCGATATGTGACCGGAAATCCCCTCACCGAAGCCGTACTTGCCGAACAGGCGCAGGGCGGCGGCCAGGCGCTGCCGGCGGTGCCGGCGGGTCTCCTCGTGGGTGGCGAAGACCGGCTCGCCGGGGATGGGGAGTCCCGTCGCGGTGTCGGCGAGGAACTCCGCCCGGGGCTCGGTGGTCGGGTCGGTCATCGTGGTCATGCGGGGCTGCCTCTCTCTGGACGGGCCGCGGACGGGCCGGACGGCCGTGGACGGGCGGGTACGGGGAGCGGGCGGTGCGGGACGGACGGGGTCGCGGGACGGCGGCGGGCGGTCCCGGGCGGGACTCACGCGGGCAGCAGGACGTCCGCGGCGCGGGCCGCGAGACCGGCCCCGGCGTGCCGCAGGATCGCGGCGACGATGTCCTCGGCCCGGTCCACCAGGGACGGGAGCCCGAAGGTGAAGAAGAGCGACCCGGCGCCGATGGTGCCCAGGCCGTACAGGCGCGGGTCCTCGCTCTTGCCGGTGAGCAGGCTGCTGGTGGTGCGGGAGAGGTGGAGACCGCCGTGCGGGTGGAGGCTCGCGGTGCCCTTCCGGGTGAGGGTGGTCACCAGCGGCCGTGCTCCGGCCGGGACGCGGCTCTCGGAGGCGCTGACCGCGTTGACGACCCGGTCGGCGGCGAAGGACGGCTCGCCGTCGAGGGCGATCTCGAAGCCGCCGCCGGGGCGTTCGGCGACGCCGCGGAGTCCGGGGCGGATGCGCAGCCGGCCGGAGTCGACCAGCTTCAGCAGGGCCGCCGCGCTGGCGGGCGGCATGGGGCAGCACAGGCTCATGATGGTGCGGTAGTGGGTGCGGATCAGCTCGGTCCGGTCCGTCTCCCGCAGCTGCGGCCACACGTCGGGGCCGATGTCGGGGACGGCGTGCTGGAGGATGCGCAGTCCCGGGTCCGGCGAGTTGACGGCGGCGAACTGCCGGCGCAGCCGCTCCGCCGGGCTCTCGTCGCCGAGGTGGGTGACCTCGGCGTGGACCGCGGCCACGTCCGCCCCGGCGTCCCGCAGTTCGGCCGCGACGAGCCGCGCGAAGTCCTCCAGGGTCAGCTCGCGCCCGCTGCGGGCCAGGGCCCGCATCCGCTCCTTGGTGAGGTGGCGGGGCTCGAAGGCGATCGGGCACTGCCGGACGCCGGGGAGCACGCCCCGCCGCGAGAGCAGGCTGATCCGTCCCCGGTGGTTCTGGGCGGAGAGGGCGAGGATGATGTCGACGGCGGTGAGCCCGCTGCCGATGACCGCCACGTCCTCCTGCGGGCCGATCTCGCGCAGCCGCTGGGACATCGGGTACGGGTCCGCGATGAACCCGGGGGTGCCCGCGAGCCCGTAGGCGTCCTTGGGGCCGTCGCCGCCGACGCAGAGCACGACGTAGTCGAAGTCGCCGGCGCTGCCGTTGCCGGTGGTCAGCCGGACCTGGTCGGTGGTGCGCCGGGCGCCGGTGACCGCCGCGCCGACGAGGTCCACCCGCCAGCCCTTCCGGCGGAGTCTCCCGAGGGCCGCGTACGCCGACTGCTCCAGGTATTCGCCGTACACGGTGCGCGGCGGGAAATTCATGCCGGAATACGGGTCGGCGCTGTCGAAGTCGTCGACGACGCGTTCCCGGTCCTCCAGCCAGCGCCGGAAGTGGCCCATGTCGCCGACGCGCACGGACATGTCCTCCGGTGGTGCGTTCACCTTGATGGTGTCGATGTCGACCTGATAGGCACGGCCCCGCCAGAGATTCGGCGACGGCTCGAACACCGTGATACTGCCCGTGGGGCCCTGCGCCTGGGCCAGCGCGTCGACGAGGCAGACCGCGGACGCGCCACCCCCGACCACAGCGATCGATATTCCAGACATGTGTCAGCCACCCATCGGTATATGAAGTACGTGGAGTTCCTCGTCCGCGGCTATTTCGGACCGCTCATATCGCGTGCTGGTCGACGCGGTGGAACGCGCCGTGCAGGAAGACCAGGGAGGACCGGGAGCGGCGCACCCCGGCGCCGACCACCTCGCCGACCACCAGCAGGTGGTCGCCGGCCTCCAGGTGGTCCCGGTAGCGGCACTCCATCCAGGCCGCGGAGTCGAGGACGAGCGCCCCGGTCTCGGCGCCGGGCTCCGCGGGCAGGCTGCGCAGCGCCTTGCCGCGCTCCTCGGCGGGGCGCGCGAAGATCCGGGCGAGGTCCTCGCCGCCGCCGTCCAGGATGGACAGGGCCCAGACCCCGGATTCCATCAGGTCGTCCAGGAACGTGGAATCGCGGCGGATGCTCAGCGACACCAGCTGGGGTTCCAGCGAGAGGGAGGTCAGGGAATTGATCGTCAGCGCGTTGTGCCGGCGCGCGGGTTCCGCGTCCGAATACGTGCTGACCACGCAGACACCGGTGGCGAAATGACGCATGACGGAACGCAGATCGTCTTTCACGGCGACCGCGGGACGGCCGGCCGCTGACAACTCGCCCATGAATGATCCTCTCCGGGAAAGGCCGAATGTGCGCACATACGTGAGCGTTCCGGGGCCGGAGGTCGAAAACCTCGGAGAATGGCGAAACCCGGTTCGGCTCCGGTGACGTTACAGAGCGCGTGGGTGGCGATTTTGCGGGGGAGCGCACGAGAACTGTTCCGTCCACGCCTGTCGTGAACTCGCCCCCGGCGCGGGGGCGGTGGCCGCCGCCGCGCCCGGGGGGAGCGGCCCGCGCGGGGCGGCGGGAGGCGGGGCGGCGGGAGGGAAAGCGGCAGGGGAGCGGGGTGCAGGGGCCGCGGCGGCGGGGTGCGGCGTCATGGCCGTCGCACGCCTGTCGAAAACAGACCGGCGTGCATGTTTCTCGGGCGCGCGGGGCGAGAAAAGACCCGTAGGCGAGGGCTCGGGGGCCACGTCACGGGCCGGGCCGGGGCCTCGGGCGCCCGGTGCGGGGGCGGCGGGCGCGTGGCCCTGGGCGGTTCCGGGCTCCCCTTCTCCCGGCGGGCGGTGTCCCCCGGCGCGGGCGGAGTCCGCGCTCCACGGGGGCCGGTGAGTGGTGTCCTACCGGCAGCCGCTGCGGCACTGCCGCGCGTGCGCCCCGCCCAGCGGGGCCGCCGTCCCGGGCCCCGGCGGCGGCCCGCCCGGCCCCGCCTCCCCGGTGGGCGCCTCCACGGGCGCGACGGCCCGACCGCCGGCCCCGGGCAGGGCGCCCGCCCCGGCCAGCGCCTCCGCCTCCGCCACCACCCGCTCGCCCCGGTCGGCGGTCAGGTCGAGCCGGGCCAGCACGCCGGGCACCGTGATGGTGGGCAGCAGTTGGGTGAGGAGCACCGACAGCCGCTGCGTCAGGTCCCGGCGGTCGCTGAGCACATGGGAGAGCATCTGGACCCCCGAGAAGGCTCCGACCAGCAGTTCGGCCGTGGCCCGCAGGTCCACGCACTGGTACAGCTCACCCTGTTCGCTCGCCTCGGTCAGGCCCACGAGGTTGTGGTCGGCCCAGGCCAGGAAGGGCCTCCTGCGGTCCAGTTGGTGCGCGCCGCGCTCCAGCGAGAGGCTGACGCTGCCCTGGAGCATCTGGTCGTGCATGAGGCGGTGGCCGAACACGAGCCCGGCGTCCACCAGCTCCTGGAGCTTCAGCGAGCGCCGCACGATGGGGTACGTGCCCGGCACCACCTGCACCTCCAGGATGGCCTCGGCGAGGTCCTCCTTGGAGGAGAAGTGGAAGTAGAACGCCCCTTTGGTCAGCCCGGCCCGTGAGTAGACGTCGGAGATGGTCGCGCCGTCGTATCCCCGTTCGGCGAAGACCGCGCCCGCCGCCTTGAGAATCAACTCCCTTGTCCTGATGGCACGTTCCTGCTGGGCCACTGTGCATCAACCCCTCCGGTTCCCGGAAACCATACCTCTGTGCACGTATCCTTCCCCACCATGGACCCCCTGGCCCTTTCGCGGGGACCGGAGGGGTACCGAACCGGACATCTTCCGGGCCCCGGGACGCGCGCGGGACGGGGAGCGCCGTCAGGCGGGGAGCGCCGTCAGGCGGGGAGCGCCGTCAGGCGGGGACGGCCCGCGGGCCGGGCGCGGCACGGGTCCGCCACCCGTACGCGGACACAACGGGCCCCGCGCGGGGGCGTCATGGGCTCCCGCGCGCCTTCGCGGGGAGCGCGCCGTGACACACGCCGGGCGGGACCGCGCGCTCCCGGGACGGCGCACGGCGGCTCCCCCGGCCGGTCCCCCGGCCGGGGTGGCACGCCCGGCACGGCGCCGCCGGGCGGAGGGCGCCCCCGGAGGCGCGGTCCGGCCCGGTGTTCCCGGCGGCGCGGTGTTCCCGGCGGCGCGGTGTTCCCGGCGGCGCGGTGTTCCCGGCGGCGCGGTGTTCCCGGCGGCCCCGGCGCGGGCCCCCGGGGCCGCCGAGGCCGGCGGGCCGGGCGGCACGGGGCCGTGACCGCGCCGCCCCTCGCCCCTCCCCGCCACCCGCCCTCACCCACCGCACGCCGCACGCCGCACGCCGCCCCGCACGGGGCCGCCTCGGCCGGTGGCCGTCCGTCAGTCCTCGACGGCCTCGTGGTCCAGGACGACCATCAGCTCCCGGTGCCCGTTGGAGATGAACGACCGCTGCGGCGCGGGCGGCCGGTCCGGATCGGCGAGCGCCAGCCGCGGGAACCGCGCGAAGAGGGAGCCGAGGGCGATGGACGCCTCCAGCCGGGCCAGCGGCGCGCCCAGGCAGTGGTGGGCGCCGTGGCCGAAGGAGAGGTGCTCCCGGCGGGTGGGCCGGGTGACGTCGAAGCGGTCCGCGCTCTCCCCGTGCCGCGCGGGGTCCCGTCCGGCCGCCGCGTAGGAGATCATGATCGGGTCGCCCCGGCGGATCACCGTCCCGCCGGTGTCGATGTCCTCGACGGCGTAGCGCAGGATCGCGTGGGCGCCCGGCGGTTCGTGGCGCAGCGCCTCCTCGGTCACGTCGTCCCAGCCGGCCTCCCCCCGCCGGACCAGCTCGCGTTGTTCCGGGTCGCGCAGCAGGGCGTGGGCGGCGTGGTCGAGGAGGTTGACGGTGGTCTCGTACCCGGCCGTGTACAGCAGGATGAGGTTGTCGGCGAGTTCCTCCTCGGTGAGGGCGGCGCCGTTCTCGTCGCGGACGGCGATGAGGTCGCAGGTGAGGTCGTCGCCCGGGTTCCCGCGCTTGTGGGCGAGGAAGTCCGCGATCGTGGTGTGCAGGGCCTCCGCGTTGGCCCGCGCCTCCTCGGCGGAGGCGGAGGTGCGGAAGAAGCCCTTGATGATCCGGTGCAGTCCGGCGCGGTACTCCTCGGGGATGCCGAACAGGTCGCACATCACGAGGTGGGGCAGCGGGTGGGCGAACCGCTCGCGCAGGTCGAGCGGCCGGCCCGGCGGTTCGGCGGCCATGGCGTCGAGGAGGTCGTCGGCCGTGCGCTGGATGCGGGGGCGCAGGGCGGCGATCCGGCGCCGGGTGAAGGCCGAGGCGACCGGCCTGCGCATCCGGGTGTGGTCCTCGCCGTGGGCGGTGACCATGTTCCGCACGGAGACCCAGATGGCCAGCGGCCAGTCCGCGGGGACCGTGCCGTCGTTCCAGTCCGGCCAGTGCCGGTAGGCGTCCTTGGAGACCCTCGGGTCGAGCAGGAGCGCGCGGATCAGGGCGTCGTCGGTGACCGACCAGACGACCACTCCGCCGGGGAGTTCGACCTGTGTCACCGGTCCCCGGTCGCGTAACCGGGCGATCTCGCCGTGGATGTCGCTCCCGTCGGGGTCCATGACGAAGGGGCACTGCCCGCTGCGGTCCATCTGCTCATCTCCAGGTCCCGCCGGGTCGGTCGGTGCCGCCCGGGCAAGCCGACTATGCCGGACCGCGGTCACCGCGCATCCGGCATTCGGGGAAGAGGCCGGCGTCCCGCCCGCTCCCCGGGAGGGGAGGAGGGGGCGGGACGCCGGCCGGGCTCGGTGGGCGGTGCGGTCAGGCCGCGACGGGCGGTGGGACGGGCCCGCCCGGGGTCCTTCGTCTGGATCGGGCCGGACCCCGCGAGCCCGGCGTGATCCGGACGAGAGGCCCTAGGAACCGCTGCGGGCGGCCTCGGCGCGGCGCCGCGAGGAGGCGCGGAGGGCGGCGACGAGGGTGAGGACCATGGTGATCACGGAGATGCCGGTGACCACGTAGAGGCCGGAGTGGTAGCCGGACAGGGTGGCGGAGGTGCCGCCGTCGCCGTCGGCGGCCATGGTGGCGGTGACGATCGCGAGGACGACGGCCGCGCCGACCTGGTACCCGGTCTGGAGGACACCGGCCGCCAGGCCCTGCTCGGAGTCGGCGACGCCGTTGGTGGCCTGGACGTTGGCGGCGGGGAAGGAGAAGGGGAAGGCGATGCCGATGAGGACGACGCTGGGCAGGATGACCCAGAGGTAGGAGGAGGTCTCGTCGATGCGCAGGAAGAGCAGGTAGGAGGCGGTGTAGGCGACGAAGCCCGCGAAGATCATCCAGTGGATGCCGAAGCGGGCGATGAGCTTCCCGGCCCGGGGGGCGATCGTCATGATCAGGAGGCCGACGGGGAGGAAGGCGAGGGCCATCTCCATCGGCGACCAGCCGCGCAGCGACTGGAGGTAGAGGCCGCCGATGAACTGGAAGCTCATGTAGGTGCCGAGGATGGCCGCGGCGACCAGGCTGGCGCCCACCAGGGCGCGGTTGCGCAGCAGGCCGAGGCGGAGCAGCGGCTGCTCGGCGCGGCGCTCGACGGCGACGAAGACGGCGAGCAGGACGACGGCGGCGGCGAAGGTGCCCAGGGTGCGGGCGGAGGTCCAGCCGGCGTTGGGGGCCTCGACGATGCTGTAGACGAAGAGCAGCATGGCGGCGGTGACGCTGACGGCGCCGGCGACGTCGAACTTGCCGGAGCCCAGGGTGCTGCGCACGTCGCGGGGGACGAGGACGACGGCCCCGGCGAAGGCGACGAGCGCGACGACGACCGGGAGGAGGAAGGTCCAGCGCCAGCTGATCTCGGTCAGGGCGCCGCCGACGATGACGCCGGTGGAGTAGCCGACCGCGCCGCAGGCGGTGTAGATGCCGACCGCGCGGTTGCGCTGGGGGCCCTCGCGGAAGTTGGTGATGATGATGGACAGGCTGGCGGGCGCGGTGAACGCGGCGCCGATGCCCATCACGAAGCGGGCGACGATAACGACGAGTCCGTCGTTGGTCAGTCCGCCGACCAGGGAGCCCACGGCGAAGACGGCGACACCCATGAGGAACATGCGGCGCCGTCCCAGCAGGTCGGCCATGCGCCCGCCGAGCAGGAGGAAGCCGCCGAAGCCCAGGACGTAGGAGCTGACCACCCACTGGACGGACGCGGTGCTCATGCCCAGGTCCGCCTGGATCGGCGGGACCGCGATGCCGACCATGATGTTGTCGAGGGCGTCCAGGAAGAATGCCGCGCACACGCTGACGAGCAGACCCCACTCGCGGACGCCCCACCTGTCCCCGCCGGGCTTTCCCGCCTCGGGGGGTGCGACGTCGACTCTCACTTCACTGGAAGTTGCCATGTCCTGTCCTCATCTAGTCAGTTGCCGGTCATTGCGTCCGTTGCCGGCGGTGCGGCCGATGGGCGGAACGGGCCCGTCCCACCGGCCGGCGAGCACCGTGCCCGGGGTTATCCCTTGAGCCCGAGGGGGAAGGGCGCCAGAGGCGTGCCACCGAGGAGGTGGGCTCCGGCGGACTGCACGATCTGTTCCTGCGCGAGGATGTGCTGGCACATCGTGTGCAGGTCGCGGACCCAGCGGTCGAGCGGGGAGCTGCGGTAGATCGACGCCGTGCCGACGAGGTCGGCGAGGCGGGTGACGATCGACCGCGCGGTCCGGAAGGCGTTGACGCGGGCCAGCGCCGAGGAGACCTGCTGGTCCGGCGTCGGCTGCTGTCCCGCCTCCAGCCGGTCCCAGAGTTCGTCGAGGGTGCCGTAGACCGCGTAGCGGGCCGCGGACAGCTCCATCTCGGCCTGGCCGATGGCCGTCTGCACCCGGTAGCTCTCGGCCCACGGGACGCCGGTGCCCTTCTCGACCTTGCCGGCGGCCAGTTCGCGCACGTGGTCCAGGGCGGCGCGGGCGATGCCCAGCGGCACGCCGGGCACGTTGCCGAGGAAGGCGTCGGGGGCGGAGAGGGGACCGTCGCCGCGCGGGGTGGTGAAGTCGAAGGAGCGCTCCTCCGGCACGAACAGGTCGTTGGCCCGGTAGTCCATGCTGCCGCTGCCGGCCAGTCCGGTGGTGTGCCAGGTGTCCACCAGCTCGAACTGCTCGCGGGGGGCCACGATCAGCCGCCAGTTCACCGGGGCGCCGTCAGCGCCCGGCTCCGGCTCGCCGTCGGAGTGCACCACACAGCCGCCGACGACCCAGTCGGCGTGGCTGATCCCGCTGCCGAAGGGCCAGCGGCCGTTGACCCGGTAACCGCCGGGCACCCGCTCGGCGCGGCCGACGGGGAAGATCAGACCGGCGGTGATCGCATCGGGGTTGGCGAGCATCTCCTTGACGACGGTCTCGTCCAGGTAGCCCGCGTAGATCCAGGTGTCCATGCCGATCATGGCGCACCAGCCGGCGGCCGGGTCGCCGTAGGAGAGCGCCTCGATCACCTCGGTCTGCTCGGCGAAGGTCAGCTCGGGGCCGCCCCAGTCCTTGGTCATGCCGATACGGAAGACGCCCGTGTCGCGGACCAGTTGGACCACGTCCTCGGGAAGGCGCCGATTGCGCGCGATCTCCTCGGAACGCTCGCGCAGCAGCGGGGCCAGGGCCCGGGCGCGGGCCAGGATCTCCGCCGCGGTGGCGGGGCCGCGGTCCTCGTCGGTCATGGGATTGAGAGTCTCCGTCACAGTCATTGAAACCCCTCCTGATAGCTGCGTACTCGCTCTCTTAGGGCGCGACGACCGGCCAGCCGCCCCACGGGGCAGCCGGACGGGCGACCCCGGGCGGCGGTGGACGAGCGGTCCGGCCGGTCTCGCGCAGTCCTCACGCTAGGGACGGCGGACCCTCCCCTCTCGCGCGAACGCGCACGCACTTTGGTCCGTCCGCACACACCGGCCGGACTAACCAACGAAAGCGACTTTAAAGGTTAGGCATGCCTCTTGCAACCGGTCACGTACGCTTGAGGGGTTAGAAATGGATTCGGATGGAGGATGGTGCGATGACCGAGATCGACCCACGTCCGTTCGTCGGCGAGCCACTCGCCCTCGATCTCCTGAACACGCGGTGGCAGGAGCACGGACAACTGCACGATCTGCTCGAAACCCCCGACGGCCTGCGGGTATGGCTGTCGGGCCATGGACTGGCGGAGCGTTTCCCCGCCGACGGGGCGTCACTGGAGGCGGTGCGCGCGACCCGCGCGGCGCTGTACGCCGCCGTCGACCGGCCGGGCAGCGACGAGGCCGCCCGGCCGGTCGACGCGATCCTGGACCACGGCCGCATCAGACCCGTCCTGACCGGCGCGGGACCCGGCGAGCGCGCCGAGGTCACGGACCCGGTCTGGGGCGCGGCCTGGACGGCCGCCCACGACTACCTCCGGCTGCTGACCACGGCCGCGGACCGCATCCGGCTCTGCGACCAGCCCGACTGCATCCGGTACTTCCTCGACACCTCCCGCAACGGCACCCGCCGCTGGTGCTCGATGGCCCTCTGCGGCAACCGCGCCAAGGCCGCACGCCACTACGCGAGGAGCCGCGGCACCCACGGGTGACCGCGGGCCTGGGCGCGGGCGGGCCCGCGGCCTGCCCGCGCCCGGGCGGGAACGGATACCGGGCGGGAACGGAGACCGCGGGTACGGAGAGGAACGCGGGTACGGAGAGGAACGGGTGCGGAGAGGAACGGGTGCGGCGGCGGGCCGGCCCGGGGAAGGAGCCGCAGGAAGACGGGAGCGGCGGCGGGAGCACGGCAGGAGCCTGGCAACACACGGGCCCGCTCGGGGAGTACGGCCCCCGCGCCTCCACCCCGACGGCACACGGCGGGCGTCGGCCCCGCGCGACGCACGAGCCCGCCGGTGCCGTGCCGCCTCCCGGTCACGGGGGCGGGACGGCACCGGCGGGCTCCGGCCTTCTCGGCGGCTTGCTCCGGCACGGACGGCCGCGGGGCTGCGGCAAACGGACGGCCGCGGGGCTCCGGCGCGGACAGCCGCAGGGCTCCGGCGCGGACGGTAGCGGGGCCCCGGCGGCGCCCGGGTCATCCGGACCGGACCGGCTCCCCGCCGCCCAACGGCCCCACGCGCGCGGTCGGCCGGACGACCAGGACGTGCGGGGCGTCGTCGTCGGACAGGTTCACCGGGCCGGTGCCGCCCCGGGCGCCGACCAGCAGGCCCGCGCGGGCCGCCGTCACCGTCACCTCGGCGCCCGGTTCCACCCCGGCGCCGCGCAGCGCGTGCATCAGCCCCGGGTCCGACTGGAGGGGTTCGCCTAGGCGGCGCACGACCACGGTCCTGCCGCGCGGCCCCGGGTCCACCTCGGCCAGGCTCACCAGCCCCGTCTCCCGGGGCACGGCCCGGGCCCCCGGACCGTCGGGGGCCGGGATCGGATTGCCGTACGGGGAGCGCTCCGGGTGCCGCAGCAGCTCCGCGATGCGGCGCTCGGCCGCGTCCGTGATCACGTGCTCCCAACGGCACGCCTCGACGTGCGCCAGCTCCCACTCCAGGCCGATCACCTCGACCAGCAGGCACTCGGCCAGCCGGTGGCGGCGCATCACCCGCGTCGCCAGCAGCCCTCCCTCGGCGGTCAGTTCCACCCGGCGGTCGCCGGCGATCCGGACCAGCCCGTCGCGCCGCAGGCGCGCCACGGTCTGGCTGACCGTCGGCCCGCTGTGGCCCAGTCGCTCCGCGATCCTGGCCCGCAGCGGCGGCACCCCCTCCTCCTCCAGTTCGTAGACGGTGCGGAGATACATCTCCGTGGTGTCGATCAGCGCGGTCATCGCGGACACGCGTCCCCCTTCCCGGACCGGGCGGTGGCACCGGGGGCCCGGCCCCGGCACCACCGCGCGGGTCGCTCCCGTCCGGCGCGGATCAGGCCGACGCCGGCTCCGCGACGGAGCGTCCGACGGCCCCCGACTCCTCCAGCCACTGGCGCAGTTGGGCCCTGCGCAGCTTGCCGATGCCGGTCTTGGGCACGTCCTCCCGGGTGACCGGCACGGCGTGGACGAGCCGCACCCCGAAGGAGTCCGCCACCCGGGCGCGCACCCGTTCCCGGGCCTCGGCCGGGTCCACGCCCTCGCGCGGGTGGAAGGCGACCGCCAGCTCCTCGCCCGCGCCGTCCGCCGCGCTCACCCCGCAGGCCACCGTGTACGAGGGCACGACGCAGTCGAGTTCCTCCACCCGGGCCTCGATCTCGTGGCCCTGGTGGGGGACGCCGTCCAGCAGAATGACGTCGGAGGCCCGGCCCGTCACCGTGAGGATGCCGTCGCGGACGTAGGCGAGGTCGCCGGAGCGGAACCAGCCGTCGGCGGTGAACGAGGCCCGGTTCTGCTCCTCGTTGCGGTAGTAGCCGGAGGTCACGGCGGTGCCGGAGACCTGGAGGTGGCCGGTGTCGCCGAGCGGCACCGGCTCGTCGCGGTCGTCGACCACCCGCAGCACGGTGCCGGGCTGCGGACGGCCCACGGGGACGTGGCGCTCGTCCCCGGCACCGACCGCGGAGAACTCGCAGTCGGCCACCCCGGCGCTGGTCTCCGACATGCCCCAGCCCGGGTGCATGGCGTCCGAGGGCAGCCCGAACGGGGCGAGCACCTCCAGGAAGCGGCGGACGACGCCGCTGCGGACGGCCTCACCTCCGTTCATGATGTAGCGCACCCGGGAGAGGTCCCAGGCGCGCCCGGCGAGCCGGTCCGCCTGGTCGTTGATCAGCCCGAAGGCGAAGTTCGGCGCCCAGGTGGTGTCGGAGCGGTGCCGGTCCATCGCGGCGAGCCAGCGCAGCGGGTCCCCGAGCACCCAATCGAAGCGGGCGTGCACCTGGTGGCAGCCCAGGTACACGTCCCGGGCGTGGAACATGACCAGGCCGCCGACGTGGTCCAGGGGCATCCAGTTGAAGCTGTGCGTCCCGTGGTGCAGCCGGTTGACCCGCGCGGTGGCCGCGGTGCGGCTCAGCACGTTGCGGTGGGTCAGCTCGACGGCCTTGGGCACACCGGTGCTGCCGGAGGTCAGCAGCCGCACGGCCGGGGCGTCGGTGTCCGCCCGGTACCGGTCCCGGTCGGGGGCGTGCGCCAGCAGGTCGCGGGTGCTCCCGAGCCACGCCCCCGCCCAGCGCGGGTCGGCCGTGATCGCGGGGGCCGGCTCCTGGCCGGGGCCGGTGACGACGCGGGGGGCGCCGTAGCCGTCCCAGACCCGGTGCAGCAGCCCGGGGGCCGCCGCGCGCTGCTCGGCGGTGGCGCCGGCGTTGACCGGCATGGGGACGAAGCCGCCCAGCACACAGGCCCAGAAGGCGGTCAGCAGCTCGGGGTCGTCGGCCACCTGGAGGACCACGGTCTCCCCGGGCCGCACGCCCGCCGCGCGGAGACCGCCGAGGATCCGGGCGGCGTCGTCGAGCAGCCGGCCGTACGACCGGCCCTCCTCGGAGCCGTCGGCCCGGACGAACCGGAGGCGCTGCTCACCGGGCCGCTCGCGGGCGGCGGCGCGTACGAGGGTCTCGCCGAGGTCGGCGACGTCCAGGGGGACGGGGGGCCCGCCGTCGAGGACCGAGACGCCGGGGGGCGTCGGGGTGCCGGGGGCCGTCCCGTCGCGGGAAGCCATCCCCCCGCCGAAGGACGTCGCGTTGCCGGAGTTCGTCATTCCGAGTCACCGTCCTTCGCGGTCGCCACGATCACCAGCGGGCCGCGCCCGTGGAAGGGGGCGGGCTCCTTGCGGAAGCCGCCGTACTCCGCGACGGTCCGCAGCCCCGCGTCGTCCAGCAGGTCCCGCACCTCCGGGCCGGTCAGGACCGCCTGGTCGAAGAAGTTGTCGTACAGGGAGACCCGGCCCTCGCGGTCGCGGACGAGGAGCGTCTCCTCGTTGCGCCAGTTCGCGGCGTGCGGGTTGATCGCCTGGCGGGCGAGGCGGGTGATGAGCACCCCGTCGTCGCCCCGGTGGTGGCCCACCGTGTGCTGCTGGAAACCCTCGACGAAGTTGAGCAGATGGCCGAACTCCAGCACCACGTGGCCGCCGGGCCGCAGGAGCCCCCGGACCTTCCGCAGCACCCCGCGCAGCTCCGCCCGGGGGAGGTAGTTGAGCGTCATGAAGAGGCTGTAGACCAGATCGAACCGGTCATCGGTGACGAAGTCCTCGGCCCGCCCGTGGACGTACTCGACGCCCTCGCCGCCCCTGCCGCGCGCGTACTCGATAAAACATGCACTCTGGTCTGCTCCCAGGCAGGAGAAGCCCCGCGCACCCAGCTCCCGGAGGTTGGTACCGGTCCCGCAGCCGAGGTCGAGCACGCGCCCGCCGGCCGGTGCGAGGGAGGACAGGAACTCCGTCTCGGCAGCGAGATCACGGAAATCCCCCCGCATGATCTCGTAGTACTCTCCGGGGAATTCAAAGCTGGACAATGCCTTGCCTTTCCGTAAGATCGAGAACAACCTTGAAGGGAAACAGCGCATCGTGCGTCATTCGGCGAGAACCGCGCCGCGGCTCTTCCGGAATTCCCGGGGAGTGACTCCGTACCGGTCCCTGAAAAGGCGGCTGAGGTGCGACGCCCCGTAGAATCCCGACCGTTCGCCGATCGCCGCTATGGAGAGGTGGTCGAAACGCGGGTCGACCAGTTCGGCGCGGCAGCGGGCCAGCCTTTCGTCCCTGATCCACCGGGCCGGGCTGGTGTTGTGCTGGTGGAACATCTTCTGGAGGTAGCGCAGGGAGACGTTGTGCCGCTGGGCCACGGCGGTGGGACAGAGATCGGGGTCGGAGAGCCGCTCCCGGATGAACGCCTGCATGCTCAGCATCAGCGTCGGGCGACCGTTCCCGGACTCCTCGGCCATCGAGCGCAGCCGCTCCGCGAAGAGCGCCGCCGCCAGCCCGGCCACACAGCCCCCCAGCAGGTCAATGCCGGTGTCGACGTACTCGCCGTGCTCCTCCAGGCCGACCAGCAGATTGGACAGGAGCGCCCCGAGACCATGCGATCCGGGCCACGCCCGGGCGGTGAGCATCTCGGTGTCCTTGGCCGTCAGGCCCATCAGGCGCCGCGGCATCATGAGGGTCACCGCGCGGAACCGCTCCGGCATGACGACCTTGTACGGACGGGAGCTGTCGTAGCAGACGAGCTGCGCCCCGCAGGCGGTGGCGTGCTTCCCGTCCTGGAACACCAGTATCTCGCCGACCAGGGGCCGGCATATGCTCAGATAGCCCTCCTTGTGGGTCTGCAGCAGACGGCTCGGTCTGATCATTTCGCGCGGACCGCCCTCGATGAGCAGCGCCCGCACTTCACCGAAGCGATTGCTCACGGTCGTACCGCTCGGCTCTTCGTCGTGGTCACGGACAATCTGCACGCAGTCGTGGGACTGCGCGGCCACACTGAATCGGACAACGGTCTGGCTCTCAGTCCGAACGCCCACACGCGTCATTGACCAAACCCCCCGTCTGACGAGGACTCAGGGGTATTCCGACCAACTGGCCGCGCCCTTGCGGCCGCCGCGCCCTGGTGGGCGCGGATGTCACCCCTTGCATCCGCTAGCCGGGTTCATTGGAACATACCAGGCTGCTGGTTTTCTACAGAGAGATTCGTACGCAGGGTGGCCCGTCGGACACGTTCCGCTGCCCCCGCACCGGCCCCTGGCTGCGCGGACGTGCTCCCCGGCCATGGTCGCGACCCGTTCCGATCGGGCCATGGACAGGACGCAACTCGTTCATGGGCCGTGCGCGATTCGTCAATCGGGAGGACGGCGCGCTCCCCCGGCGCCTCGACCGCCGCCCGGCCCCCGGCCTGCCCGGCGCGCGACGGGACCGAGTGGCCGCCGGGTGGCCGACACCCGTCGGTGGCCCGCGGGGGCCGCGAAGGACCGCCGGACCGGGCGGGAGGGCGCGGGGAGGCCGGGCCGGATGCCGGGGCGGGGGTCCGCCCGGAGGGAGCGTCGGGCAAGTGAACCACCCCCGTTCACAAGCGAGTTGACATTCCATCAGGCACCGTGGGGATGGCGGCCCGGGCATGGGTAGCACAGCCGGCACGAGCGGTGGGAGCACGCACGGCGTGGACACCGCGCACCACACGGACATCCACCGGGGCCGGCGCGTCCCGGTGGCACGGCGGGACACGAGGAGACGGGTATGACGAGCGCGCCGCACCACGAGGGCGAGCAGGCCGTGCAGCGGCGGGCGGGCGAGGGCCACCCGGGCTGGGGCACGCCGATGTTCCGCGATGTGATCGAGCCGCCGTTCGCGCACTTCCTGGCGCGGCAGCACCTGCTCTTCCTGGGCGGTGCCGACGCCGGGGGCGCCGTCTGGGCGTCCGTCGTCGCCGGGGACGCCGGTTTCATCGCCCCCGTCGACCGGCACCGGCTGCTGGTCGGCGCACTGCCCGCGCCGGGCGATCCGCTGGGGGACGCCCTCGGCACCGCGCGGGACATCGGCATGGTCGCCGTCGACCCGCACACCGCCCGCCGGATCAGGCTGAACGGGGCGGCCCGGCGGGACGGCGACGTGCTGCTGTTCCGCGCCGGTCAGGTGCTGGGCAACTGCCCCAAGTACATCCAGCGCCGGATCCTCCTGGAGCCCGGGGGCACTCCGCCCCCGGCCCCGGAGCCCGCCGTGACCGGGGACGTGCTTTCACCGGAGCAGCGGCGCCTGATCGGCGCGGCGGACACCTTCTTCATCGCCAGCCACTCCCCGGACCACGGCGCCGACGCCTCGCACCGGGGCGGCGCCCCGGGGTTCGTGACCGCCGGGGAGCGCCGGCTGTCCTGGCCGGACTACGTCGGCAACTCCTTCTACATGACCCTGGGCAACCTCCATCTCAACCCGGCCTGCGGGCTGCTCTTCCTGGACTGGGATCGGGGCCACACCCTCCAGCTCACCGGCAGGGCGAGCGTCGACTGGGACCGGCGGCGCGCGGAGGAGCTGCCGGGGGCCCTGAAGTTCGTCGACTTCGACATCGAGCGCGTGGTCGAGATCCGCCACGCGGTCCCCCAGCGGTGGGCCCTCGCCGCCACCTCCCCCTTCAACCCGCCGCTCCCCCAGGGGCGCTCCCTCGCCTGACGGCGGCGCGGGGCCCGCCTGCGCGGGACGCCCCCGCCGGCCGGGGGCCACGGCCCCTTGCCCGCCCCCGGTCGCGCCCCTCGGACCGCGCGGCGCCGCCCGCCCCAAACCGCGCGGCGCCGCCCGGTCCGGGCGGCCCGGCGCCACCCGGGCCCTTCACCCGTCCGGCGGCTACCGGTGAGAAACCCACGATCGGTCTCCCCAGCGCGCGCCCGCGCCCGCCCCGGCACAGGGTGGGCCCAAGGGCGGCCGGCGACGGGCGGCTGCCGGGGTCCCGGGAGGTGCCAGTGTCACCGCAGCCGCAGGTGCCCCCGGTGCCGCAGCCCCCGGTGGCGCCGTCGGCCCGCCGCATACGCCGCCGCCGGCGGGTCTCGCTGGCCGCGGTGGGCGTCCTCACCCTCGCGGTCAGCACCTCGGCGGGCACCGGCGGACTCGTGCCGGGCGCCACCACGTCGGCGGGGCCCGGCCCGGCGGTCCTCCCCCGGGTCTCCGGGCAGGCCCCCTGCGCGATCACCGGCGGCCCCGAGATCCAGATGTCGGAGGGCGTCCCCACCTCCTCCGGCTACGCCCGCTCCACGGGCACGGTCCGCGCCCTCACCCTGATGATCGACTTCTCCGACGCGCCCGGCGAGGGCAAGGCCCTCGACCGCTACGCCGAGTTCTTCCCGCAGACCCAGGAGTGGTTCCGCACCAGTTCCTACGGCCGGCTGGACTACCGCCCCGAGGCCCCCGTCCACGACTGGCTGCGCATGCCGAAGCCGTTCGCCGAGTACGGCATAGAGCGCGGGGCGCCCTTCGAGCCCGGGTACCGCAAGCTGGTCCAGGACCTGGTGGCGGCGGCCGACGAGAAGGTGGACTTCGGCGCGTACGACCTGCTGAACGTGCTGGTCACCCCGAACGCGGGCCCGTCCGCCCTGGACACGGTCCTGTCGGTGACCTTCGCGGGCAACGCCGAGGCGCCGGTGGCCGACGGGGTGCCCGTGACCAACGCGTCCTTCGTCTACTCCCGCCAGGACGACGGCTCCGGCTCCTACGACCGCACCGGCTACCGGGTGCTCCCGCACGAGAACGGCCATGTCTTCGGGCTCCCCGACCTCTACACCCAGGACGGCGGTGGCGCGGTCGGCCACTGGGACATCATGAGCGAGGACTGGGGCGCCGACAACGACCTGCTCGGCTGGCACAAGTGGAAGCTGGGCTGGCTGGACGCCTCCCAGGTGCACTGCGCGTCGGCGCCGGGGACGACCGAGTACACGCTGACGCCGCTGGCCCGCAAGGACGGCGGCGACAAGCTGGTGGTCGTCCCGCTGGACGGACGCAGCGGCTACGCGGTGGAGCTGCGCACCCGCGAGGGCAACGACGAGGTGGTGTGCCGTCCGGGCGTCCTGATCTACCGGATCGACGCGGGCGTGGACACCGGGATGGGCCCGGTGAGGGTCTTCGACTCCCGCCGGGACAGCGGGGGGTGCACCCGCAGCCCCAACGTCCACGCCGAGCTGTCGGACGCCGCGTTCACCCCCGGCGAGACGTTCCGGGACCCGCGCCGGGGCATCACCATCGCCGTCGCCTCCGCCGACCTGAAGGGCGACCACCGGATACGGATCACCCGGCGGTGACGGGGGCCGCGTGCGGGAGCGTGCCCCCGCGTGCGGGTGGTGCGGGACCGCCGGAAACCGCGCCGATCCCGGGGTGCCGGGGTGCCGGGGATCCGGGGATCCGGGGATCCGGGGATCCGGGGATCCGGGGATCCGGGGATCCGGGGATCCGGGGATCCGGTGCCGGGCACGCGGTCAGAGTACGGGCGCCCAGGGCGGGCGCCGAGCGCACGGGCACACCGCCCACGTTGCCGCGGAGGACCGGGCCACCGGCCCCGGCACCACTCGCGGACACCGGGTACGGCGGTCACCACGGCGGGCGGTCCCCGTACGCGGTCGGGGTACGGGCGCCACGGCACGCGCCGGGCGCACGGGCCGGGCACGGGCACCCCGACGCGCAGCCGTAGGCACGGCCCCGGCACCGTTCACGGACACCGGGAGCACCGGCCCCCACGGCGGCCGGTCCCACCCGTACCGGCCCCACCCTGAGGGAGGCCCCGACCACCGGCGCACCGCCCCGGGCCACCGGCGCCGAACACCGCCGCGGGTACGCGCGCCGCGTCACCGCCCCGTGCACGGGCCGGGCAGGGGCGTGCCGAACGCGCCGTCGTGGGGCCGGACGATCGGGCCCCGGCACCGCTCGCGGACGCCGGGTACGGCGGTCACCCACGGCGGACGGTCCCACCCGTGGCGGAAGGGCCCGGCCCCGGCGCCCCGCTCCCGGCCGCCGGGCCGGAGCACCCTCCGGACGCCGTCGCATTACGGTAGGGCTGCCGCGCCCGCCGTACCGGAGAACCGATGCCCACCCTTCCCGCACACCCCACCGACGACGTCGTCCCCGCCGCGGACGGACCGGCGGGGACGCCGCCGGAGGCGGACGCGCCGGCCGAGGCCGTGGCACCCCTGCTGCGCGGCATCGCCGTGCTGCGACGGCTGACCGACGCCGACGGGGGCACCCTCGGCCTCAGCGCGCTGGAGCGGGCCACCGGGCTGGCCCGCTCCACGGTCGACCGCGTCGCCGCGACGCTGGCGCACATGGAGTACGTCCGCCTGGACGGCCGGGAGGTCACCCTGGCGCCGGGGCTGATGGAACTGGGCAACGCCTACCTCGCCTCGCTGCGCCTCCCCGCCCTGCTGGGCGCCCGCGCGGACCGGCTGGCGGACGCGCTCGACGAGTCGGTCTCGCTGGCGGTCGCGGACCGTGACGGCGTGCGCTTCATCCATCAGGCCACCCGCCGCCGGGCGATGTCCCTGAGCTTCCGCATCGGCGATCTGCTCCCCGCCGAACGCACCGCCCCCGGGCCCCTGTTCGCGGCCGAGTGGGACGAGGACACCTGGCTCCGCTGGCGCCTGCGCCGCTCCGGGGACCCGCGCGACCTCGGCTTCCCCGCCGTACCGCCGCGCGAACACCCCACCGGCGACGCCGACTTCGAGGAACGGGCGGCGACGGCCGCGGCCCGCGGGTACGCGCTCGACGACCAGTTGATCGAAGCCGGCCTGGTCGCGGTCTCGGTGCCGGTGCGGGACCCGGGGACCGGCCGGGTGGCGTGCGTGGCCAGCGTGGTGAGCCACACCAGCCGGCACACCGCCGGGGACCTGCGCCGGACCCTCCTCCCCCGGCTGCGCACGGCGGTCGCGGCCATGGAGGACGAGCTGCGCACCGCACCGCCCGCGGCCCCCGGCCCCGCCCCGGCGGGGCTGGCCGCCTGGACGGGGGCGTCCAAGCAGGAACTCGGCCGGGGGTTCGTGGAGTCCCTGGCACGCGGTCTGACCGTGCTCACGGCCTTCGACGAGGCGCGGCCCGCGCTCACCCTCGCCGAGGCGGCGAAGGCGACCGGGCTGCCCCGGGCGACGGTCCGGCGGGCCCTGATCACCCATGTCCACGCGGGCCTGGTGGCCCGGAGCGGCCGGGCCTTCGTCCTCACCCCGCGCGTGCTCTCCCTGGGTTTCCCGCCGCTCTCCCGCAGCTCACTGCCCGGGATCGCGCACCCGCACCTGGCGGCGCTGGCCGAGCGGGTCCGCGAGCCGGTGGCGCTGGCGGTGCTCGCGGACTCCGGCGGTGAGATCCAGTACACGGCACGGGCGGGCACGCCCCGCGTGATGAGCGCCCACGTCACCCTCGGCAGCCGCTTCCCGGCAGCCGCGACCGCCGCCGGACTGGTGCTGCTGCCGGGGCCGGACGCCGCCGGGCACGCCCTGGTGGACGGTGAACTGGAGCCCGGCCTGCGCACCCTGGCCGCCCCGGTGCGGGACCGCGCCGGACGGCCCGTGGCCGCGGTGTCCGTGACCGCGCACGCCGCCCGCCGCACCCCAAAGGAGTGCCTGACGGACATCCTCCCGGAGCTGCTGCGCACGGCGGAGCGCGTCGGGGCGGAGCTGCGGGTGGCGGCCCGGTTCACCGAGGTGCCGCTCGTCTGACGGGACGGGACCGGCCGACAGTCCGTGGCTGCCGGCGGGACCGGCTCCCGGGGCGCGGTCCGGGGTCGTGATCCGGGGTCGTGGTGCAGGGTGGCGACCCCCTCGGCCACGCGGAGGTGCCCGGGGCGCCCCGGGCGGCCACCGTTCGGCCCCGGGGCCGGTGACCCCGCGAGCCCGGCATGATCCAAACGAGAGACCCCAGGTCCCGTCGTCGGCCGGCATCCCGGCGGTGCCCTCCCCGCCGACCCGCGCCGCGCGCGACGCGTCCGGGGAGCGTGCCGGGTCCGTCGGCCCCGGTCGGCCGCAGCCCCGTGCGGTCGGCGGTGACCCGCCGGTCGAGCGGGGCGGCCACCGGGCCGGGGCGGAAGGCGAAGATCCCCGGGGACGACGACCGGGGACGCCGGGGGCGGTCGCGGAAGGATCGCCGGACACCCGCTCTCCCCCTCCGGGGCGGACCGGCGGGGGGGGGAGGGTTATCGGACATCCGCACCCCGTCACGGGCCGCCCGGCGGCGACCGGTTCCGGCCGCCGGAACGCCCCGGCCGGGCCCGCGCCCGGATGCGTCCCGTCGCCCGCGGCGGTCGCGGACGGGTCGGGCGCGCCCTTCGCGGCGGCGCCCGCGGGATGCGGCGGACGGGCCGGGCGGTGGGCCCGTCCGCCCGGAGGACCGGGGCCGTTCCGTGCCCGAAACCAGGGCGGCACGTTCACTCTTCCGGTTAAACTGCACGCGCAGTCGATCAATGGGTTCGGGGGCTGGGATGGATCGGACGGCACTGCGCGTGTGCCCGTTATGCGAGGCGACGTGCGGCCTCAGCATCACCTTGTCGGGCGAGACCGTTACCCGTGTCCGGGGCAACCCCGACGACGTTTTCAGCCAGGGCTACCTCTGTCCGAAGGGTGCCTCCCTCGGCCGGTTCGACGACGATCCCGACCGGCTCACCGCACCTCTGGTACGCCGCCCCGACGGCGGCTTCGACGAGGTCGGGTGGGCGGAGGCCTTCGCCGCCGTCGACCGGGGGTTACGCGCGGCGGCGGAGCGGCACGGCAAGGACGCGGTGGCCCTGTACATGGGCAACCCCGTCATCCACACCCTGGCCCTCCCCCTGTACATGCTGGTGCTGCGGGAGCGGCTCGGCACCCGCAACATCTACTCGTCGACGACGCTCGACACCATGCCCAAGAGCACGGCCTGCGGCTGGATGTACGGCGACCCGCTCGCCTTCCCGCTGCCGGACATCGACCGCACCGACCACCTGCTGGTCCTGGGCGCCAACCCGGCCGAGTCCAACGGCAGCCTCTGGACCGTCGCCAACCTCCCGGGGCGGCTCAAGGCCCTCCGGGCCCGGGGCGGACGCCTCGTCGTCGTCGACCCCCGCCGCACCCGCACCGCGGACCTCGCGGACCAGCACATAGCCGTCCGGCCCGGCACCGACCCCCTGCTGCTGCTCG
Organism: Streptomyces sp. SID8352; assembly: GCF_009862265.1. Classification (GTDB taxonomy): domain Bacteria; phylum Actinomycetota; class Actinomycetes; order Streptomycetales; family Streptomycetaceae; genus Streptomyces. The sequence continues at coordinate 26,352 of NZ_WWGX01000096.1, forward strand.
GCATCCTGCACACCCTGCTCGGCGAGGGGCTGGCCACCGACCCCGGGGAGGGCTTCGCGGGATTCGGCGAACTGGCCGACCTCGTCAAGGAGTTCGGGCCCGACGACATCGCCCCCGCCTGCGGGGTCCCGGCGGACACCGTGCGCGGGCTCGCCCGGGACCTGGCCGCGGCGCCGACCGCCGCCGTCTACGGGCGACTGGGCACCAGCACCACCGAGTTCGGCACCCTCACGAGCTGGCTGGTGGACGTCGTCAACATCGTCACCGGCAACTTCGACCGCCCCGGCGGGGTGCTCTTCGGGGAGGCCCCGCACGCGGCCCGCCGCCCCGCCGAGCCGTTCCGCACCGGGCGCTGGCACAGCAGGGTCCGCGAACTCCCCGAGGTCAACGGCGAGTTGCCGACCGCCACCCTCGCCGACGAGATCGCCACCCCGGGCCCGGGGCAGGTGCGGGCGCTGCTGTGCGTCGCGGGCAACCTGGTGCTCGCGACCCCCCAGGGCGAGCGGCTGGACGAGGTCCTGCCCGGACTCGACTTCATGGTCTGCGTGGACCCCTACCTCAACGAGACCACCCGGCACGCCTCGGTGATCCTCCCGCCCCCGTCGCCGCTCCAGTCGCCGCACTACGACGTCGTCCTGGCCGGCCGCTCGGTGCGGCGCAACGCCCGCTTCTCCCCGCCCGCGCGGGCCCTGGAGCCCGGGCGCCCCGCCGAGGCGGAGATCCTCGCCCGGCTGGTGCTCATCGCCTCCGGCAAGGGCCCCGGCGGGGACTGGGAACGGGTGGACGAGCAGCTCACCGACCTGATGCTGCGGGCCGCCCGGGGCCGCCCCGGCTCCCCGCTCGCCCGCCGCGAGGCCGCCGACCTGAAGGCCGCGCTGACCGGCGCGGACGCGCTGGAGCGGCGGCTCGACCTGATGCTGCGCCTCGGCCCCGTCGGCGACCTGTTCGGGGTGCGCCCCGGCGGGCTGAACCTGGCCCGGCTCAAGGAGGCGCCGAACGGCGTGGACATCGGCCCGCTGCGGCCCCGCCGCCGCGAGGTGGTGATGACCGCCTCCGGGCTGGTCGAGCTGTGCCCGCCCGCCATCACCGCGGACCTGCCGCGGCTCGCCGCCCGGATGCGCGACCTGGACGACGGCCGGCTCGTGCTGATCTCCCGCCGCCAGCTCAAGTCCGTCAACAGCTGGTCCCACAACATCGCCTCGCTCTCCGGCGGGTCCAACCGCTGCACCCTGGAGCTGAGCGAGGAGGACGCCCGGCGGCTCGGCGTCACCGCCGGCGACCCGGTGCGGGTCCGCTCCCGCACCGGCGAGGTCGTGGTCCCGGCGGAGCCGACCGACCGGCTGCGGCCGGGCGTGGTGAGCATGCCCTACGGCTGGGGCCACGGCCGCGACCGCACCCGGCTCCCCCGGGCGGCGGCCGAACCGGGCGTGAGCATCAACGCGCTCACCGACGGCACCGTGGTCGACCCGCTGTCCGGGACCGCCGTATTCAACGGAGTTCCCGTACATGTCGAACCGGTATCGGCGAAACAAGCGGAAAAGTGAATTCCGAATACTGAACACTGTTTGTCCCCGGCCACCGCGGGCAAATTTTCAGCAAACCCCCACGGGCCCTGGCCGAATACTTTGCATTCTTTCCGGCTGCCCCTAGACTGCTCGCACAACAACTCGCCTGAACTACGGGGGGATTCCATATGAGACGTACGCGCAGCATCCTGCTCGCCGCCCTTTCCCTGGTGCTCGTCAGCGGCGCCGCGACCGTGGCCAACGCCACCGACTCGGACACCGAGGCCGCGGCCATCGCCAAGAAGAAGACGAAGTGCTCCCCCACCCAGCAGGCCATTCTGGATGTGCCGCACCGGCTCTTCGCCGCCTGGGACGCGGCCGACGCGAACACCTTCGCCGCCCAGTTCACCACCGACGGCCACATGATCCCGAGCAACGGCGCCTACCTCACCAGCAGGAGCCAGATCGCCACGTACTTCACCGGCGCCTTCGCCGGTCCGTACAACGGCACCCGCATGATCGGCAAGCCCAGCAGCGTGCGCTGCCTGACCGACGACATCGCCGTGATCGACGGCCTCGGCGGCATCCTCAGGCCGGGCGACACCTACACGGACCCCGAGGACGTGCCGATCGGCCAGCGCATCATCGTCTCCTGGACCGCCGTGCGGATCGACAACGTGTACTACATGAAGGAATTCCAGAGCACGAACGTGCAGAGCTGACCCGCCGGCCGGGGCCCTTAATCAACCAGTAATCGGAGGACCGATTTGCCGCGCACAGTTCTGGTCACCGGAGGAAACAGGGGAATCGGTCTCGCCATTGCCGAGGAATTCCTCGACCGCGGCGACCGGGTCGCCGTGACCTATCGCAGCACCCCTCCGACGGGAAAGGCACTCGCCGTTCCCTGTGATGTCGCCGACCCGGCGCAGATCGACGCCGCGTTCAGCACCGTCGAGCAGGAACTCGGCCCCGTGGAGATTCTGGTCTCCAATGCCGGGATCACCGAGGACCGGCCCATGCTGCGCATGCGGGAGGAGCAGTTCTCCCGGGTCCTCGACACCAATCTCACCGGTGGCTGGCGCTGCGCCGGCCGGGCCCTGCCGAAGATGCTCCGGGGCCGGTGGGGACGGATCGTCTTCGTCTCCTCCGTCGCCGGACTGCGCGGCAACCCGGGCCAGGTCAACTACGCGGCCAGCAAGGCCGGCATGGTCGGCATGGCGCGCTCCCTGGCACGGGAGTGCGCCTCCGCCGGGATCACCGTGAACGTGGTGGCCCCCGGCTTCATCGACACCGACATGACCGCGGGGCTCCCCGAGAACCGCAGGTCCGCGCATCTGGCCGAGATACCCTCCGGGCGCCCCGGCGACGGCCGGGACGTGGCCGACGCGGTCGCCTGGCTCGCCGGGGAGCGCGCCGGATACGTGACCGGCGCGGTCATCCCCGTCGACGGCGGCCTGGGAATGGGGCACTGAACCGATGACCACCACCACACCCGGCACTCCCCCGGCGCCCGCCGCCGGGGAGCGGGCTCCCGGCGGCGGACTGCTCGCGGGCAAGCGCCTGGTGATCACCGGGGTGATCACCAATCGGTCCATCGCCTTCGCCGCGGCCCGGGTCGCCCAGGAGCAGGGCGCGCGGATCGTGCTCACCGGCTACGGCCGGATGTCCCTCGTCGAACTCGTCGCCCGGCGGCTTCCCGAGCCGCCGCCGGTCGTGGAGCTGGACGTCACCGACCCGGAGGCGCTCGCGGCGCTCCCCGGGGCCGTGGGCGAGCACCTCGACGGCGTCGACGGCGTGCTGCACTCCATCGCCTTCGCCCCACCGAGCTGCCTCGGCGGGTTCCTCACCGCGCCCTGGGAGGACGTCGCCACCGCGGTCCACACCTCCGCGTACTCCTACTCGGCGCTCGCCACGGCCCTGCTGCCGATGATGGGCCCCGGCGGCTCGGTCGTCGGCCTCACCTTCGACGCCTCGCAGGCCTGGCCGGCCTACGACTGGATGGGCGTGGCCAAGGCCGCGCTGGAGTCGGCCAACCGCTACCTCGCCCGGGAGCTGGGGCCGCACGGCGTCCGCTCCAACCTGGTGGCCGCGGGCCCGCTGCGCACCACCGCGGGCCGGGCCATCCCGGGGCTCGCGCGGACCCAGGACGACTGGGCCGCCCGCGCGCCGCTCGGCTGGAACGTCACCGACACCGAGGCCACCGCGCGCGCCTGCGCGGCCCTGCTGTCCGACTGGTTCCCGTCGACCACCGGCGAGATCGTCCACGTCGACGGCGGCTACCACGCGATGGGGGCCTGAACACCGAAGCCGGTTCCCGCCGCCGCACACCCGCGGTGGCGGGACCGTTCCCGCGCGCCGGACGGCCGGTGCCCCCGACCCGTCGCACCGGGTCGGGGGCACCGGCCGTCCGGCGTCCGCGGGTCAGACCGCCAGCCGGGCGCCCTCGTCCCCGACCACCAGGCGGCGGATCGAACCGGCCTTGGTGAACGACTCGGCGACCGCGTCCGCGCCCTCCGTGAAGTGGGCCCAGCCCTCGGTGTGCACGGCGAGGACCCGGCGCGCGCCCAGCAGCTCCGCGGCCTCGGCGCCCTGCTCGGCGGTCATCGACAGCAGCGTCGGCCCGAAGGGGGCGAGCTGGGCGGCACCGACGTGCAGCACGGCCAGGTCGATGCCGTCGTGGTCGACGCGCTGGGCCAGCTCGCGCACGGGGTCCAGGGAGACGTTGTCCCCGCTGACGTACACGGTCGGCAGGCCCTCGCCGCTGAGGAAGAACCCGGTGACGGCGCCCAGCATCTGCTCGGTGCCCGCCGGGCCGTGCTGCGCGGGGACGGCGGTCACCACGACCTGGCCGCCGCCCGGACGCTCCAGGACGTGCTCGGCCCAGGGGGCCAGGCCGGTGCCGCCGACGCGCTCCGCGGACTGCTCGGTGGTGAGCACCAGCGGGACCGTCTTCAGGAACGCGCGGCCCGCGCCGTCGAGGTTGTCCGGGTGCTGGTCGTGCGAGAGCAGCACGGCCGCGACCGGGCCCAGCTCGTCCGGGGTCAGCGCCGGGGCCTCCAGCTTGCGCAGCTCCACCGGGCCCATGCTGTAGGACGAGTCGGCGGCGTCGAAGGTGGGGTCGGTGACGAAGCGCAGCCCGCCCAGGTCGATGACCACGGTGGGGCCGCCCACCACGGTGACGGACAGCTGCTGCTCTTCGGCGTTCCCGTTGGTCATGGGAGCTCCTTCGGTGTGAGGGGTTTGGGTGGGGGTGGGAGGGAGGACCGGACGGTCCTCCCCGGGATCAGGGCCACCAGGGAGCCGATGAACCCCCGCGGCAGCCGCAGGGGGCACCGGCCGTGGCCGGGACGGGTGTCCGGGACGAGATGGGTGTCCGGGACGCCGGAGAGACCGCGAAGGCCGGTGCCGAGCGCCTTCGCCCAGGCCTCGCGGCGGGTCCAGATGTCCAGCCAGGCCCGCTGCCGGTCCGGGCCGGAGTGCGAGTCCAGCCAGGCGCGTTCGGCGGCGGAGAAGTAGCGGCGGGCCAGCGCGCCGTCCCGGGCCACCGGGCGGACGCGCTCGATGTCCACGCCGATCCGGGTGCCCGGCGGCAGGCCGGTGCCGAGGGCGACGGCCACCACGCCGCCGCTGTGCGTGATGCTCACGTCCGTGTCCGGGGCGTCCGGCACCAGGGGCCGTCCGCCGCCGTCGGTGTCCAGGGGCACCTCGGCGGGCGGGCAGCCGCGGGCCCGCCCGAGGGCGCCGCGCAGCACGGAGCGGGCGAGGACGAACTCGGTCCGCGCCAGCGGATCGGCCATCGCCCCGTAGCGGCGGCGTTCGGCCGCCGCGAGCGCGGTGGAGGCGAGGGCGTCCACCGCCGGGGCGGGCAGGCCGCGTCCGTCGGCCCACCACGCCTCGATGGTCCCGGTCCCGGCGGGGACCCGCTCCGCCAGAGCGGGATGCGCCACCGGGACCGGTCCGACCCGGGTCACCGACCGCCGACCGCCTCTACCCGGTCGGCCAGTTCGTCCTCGGAGAGTCCGAACCGGGCGGTGAGGGCGCTGATCCAGCGCTCCAGGCCGAAGGCCACGCAGCCGGTGAAGGCCGGTTCGCCCCCGCCGGTGCTGATGTCGCAGCGCTCCCCGAAGAAGTTGCGGTGGAAGTTGAGCGATCCGATGGCCAGCGACCCGTCGAAGACGAACTCCTCCTTCACCGGGAAGAGCTGGGCCATCAGGGCACGTCCCGCGCTCGCGTCGAAGAACGGGTCGGAGGCCGCCTGGATCTCGACCGGCAGGTCGAGTGCGGCCAGGTGCTCCGAGACCTTCTTGCGGAAGAGCCGGAGGTGCTCCAGGACGTCGTCCCGGGTGCCGACGCAGACGATCTCCCGCATGGTGAAGCCCAGCAGCCGCCGCAGCCCGTCGTAGTGGCTCTCGCGGCGGAAGCAGGTCGCCACCGTGGTCACCTTGTGCGGGCCGTCGGAGAGGTCCCGGCCGGCCGCGTCCAGGTAGACGTTGTAGCAGGCGGCGGACGGCAGCGCGTACCCCGCCTCGGTCAGGTGAGAGGCCGGGACCGTGTCCGGCCGCGGCTCGCCCGTGGCGTACGCGGGCGCGGCCTCCTCCGTCAGGGCCGCGCCGAGGATCGCCAGATGCGGGAAGTTCTGGAAGTAGTCCAGCCGGTGCAGGTCCTCGACGCGCATCAGGGGCGGGTACTGGACGGCCGTGGCGCCGACCTCCGCCGCCCAGCCGGTGAACACGCCGTCGAGGGCCGCGCGCAGCCGCAGCGCGCCGGGACCCAGCGTGGCGAGGCCGCCCCGGGTCGAGGCCGCGCCCGCGTCAGTCCCGGGACTCGTCGGGCTCATGGAAGAACCTCCTTCGGATGGCGTTGATAGTACGGAAGTCGGAGGGCTTGACGTTCTCCATCAGGATTTCCTGTCCCGTCTGTTCCTCAAGCACATAAAGGAAGTTGACGAATCCCAGGGAGTCCAGGATGCGGTTCTCGACGAGGTCGAGGTCCGGGTCGATGGAGGTCAGGTCGGGGCGCTTGGTCAGCAGGTAGCGGACGACGGCGTCGACCCCGTCCGCGGCCCTCTCGTCGGTGGCGCTCATGAGGCGGGCAGGACGTCGTCGGTGAAGATGCCCTCGCTCACCAGGAAGTTCATGGAGCGCTTGAGCATCCTGGTCTCCAGGTCGTGGAAGGCCGGGTCGGCCAGCACCTCGTTGCGCACCTGGTAGGGGTTCTCTATGCCGGCGTCGCGGAAGGCCGCCGGGTTGACCAGGCCGTCCACGGACTTGCGCAGGTACCGCTTGAGGTACAGCTCCAGCCCGGCCAGTTCCTCGGCGCTCAGCTTCTCGCGGAGCTGCTTGTGGAGGTGGGAGACGATCTGCCGGCCGAAGGCGACGTGCCGGGACTCGTCCTGGTGGTGGATGGCGTTGATCTGGCGGATGGTGGGGTGCAGCCGCTCGTCGTCGCCCATCCGCTTGTTGAAGAAGTCGACGATCTCCTCGAAGAGGAGGAGGCGCGCGAAGACGAGGAAGTGCGCCGACTCGCCCTCGGAGCTCATCTCCAGCTGGACACCCTTGTCCGGGTAGACCTTTCCGCCGTACTTCAGGCAGAAGGTGGCGAAGAACCACATGTGCTCGTTCTCTTCGCCGATCATGTGGTGGAAGTACTCGGAGGAGACGGCGAAGTCCTTGGTGTGGATGCGCGCGATGATCTCGGTGATCAGCTCGCGGATGCCGTCCACGTTCAGGCTGTAGAAGTTGACGCTCTCCCACTTGCTGATCGCCCAGAGCTGCTCCTCCGTGAACGACTCCGCCACCTTGGTGCCGTGGACGGACATCAGCTCGGGGGACATCCAGTACTCGTTCTCGGGCAGCGAGTCGGGCCACTGGAACAGCTTGTAGGGGTCGTAGTAGTCGCGCTCGGACATCGCCACCAGGCGGTCGAGAATGGTCTGCAGCTGTTCGTCGGCCTGCAACACGGCCATGGATCGTCCTCTCAGTCGTTGTCGGAGCCGCGGGCGGCTCCGTCGGTCTCGTGCGGGGCGGGCTGCTCTGCCGAGAGCTGGATGTCCGTCTGGTGGCGCGGGTGGGCGAACCGGCCGTCGCGCCGGTACCCGTTGACCGGCTCGTCGGCGTGGTGCTCCGTGGGCATCAGGCGGTTGAGCAGGGAGCCGGTGAAGGCGTCCGCGGCGGCCGGGTGGGCGGCCTCGGCGTGGTGCGCGGCGAGGATCACGAAGGCGGGGTCGACGGTCTTGACGACGCCGTCCTCGTCCACGACCTCCAGCCACGAGTGGGCCAGGTCGAGCATGCCCATGATCCAGCCGCGCCGGGTGCGGGCCTCGAATCCGGCGGCCCGGCAGCGCTCGGCCAGTTCGAGGCAGACCGCGATGCAGGGGGCGTACCCCTGGGCGAGGACCTCGCCGCCGCGCCACTGGAACTCCTCGGGCATGCGCCCCCAGCGGTACCGGTCGGGGCCGAACGAGGTGACGATCTCGCGCAGCCGGGGCGAGCGGATCTCGCGGCGCTCGCCCGAGGTGACCAGGACGCCCGAGGCGGTCAGCCCGGTGGTGCCGCCGACGGTGATGTCCTTGTCCCCGAGGACGGCCGCCTCGGGGCCGATGGTGAGCGACTCGGTCCAGCCGCCGTGCAGTTCGGGCCGGGGCGTGGCCAGGTTCCACGCCATGCCCGCGGGGTCCGCGCCGTCGTCGGCGGCGGGCGGCGAGAGCACCACGGAGTAGTCCCAGCGGCGGGGCCGGAACAGGGTGGCCGGGTCGGCGTGCATCCAGCGCAGGGCGTAGGCCATGGTCTTCTCGGGGACGGACTCGCCGGAGCCCGAGTAGAGCGCGAGATTGACCAGGTCGTACCGCTCGAAGCGCTCGTCGCCCTTCTCTCCGCCGTGCGGCAGCCCCTCGGCGAGCAGTTCGTCGAGGATCTCCGGCCCGCACTGCAGCAGTTCCAGGGCGACGGCCCTGGGGATGCTCTCGTCGCGCAGGTCCTCGGGGATCAGCAGCAGGTTGCGCAGGGAGGCCAGCCAGCCCTCCCTGCCCTGGGGCTCCCGGGGACGGATCCAGGGTTCGGCGTGCGTGTTCATCCTTCGCTCCTGTGGGAGGGGCCGCTCTCGGGGGACGCGCCGCCGGCGGGGGTGAACATCCCGCGCAGCGCCGCCTTGTCGGGCTTGCCGTACGAGGCGGTGGGGATGTCCGCCACGAACTCGATCCGGGCCGGCACGTGGCCGGGGCCGAGGCCGTCCCGCACGAGGCCGCGCAGTTCACCGGCGAGCGCCGCCGGGTCCTCGGGACCGGCGGCGCAGACGGCGAGGAGGGCCTCTCCGGTGCGCGCGTCGGGCACGCCGACGACGGCGGCCTGGCGGACGGCCGGGTGGGTGCTCAGGACGTCCTCGACGGCCCTGGGGTGGCAGTTGGTGCCGTCCACGATGACGAGGTCGCTCTCGCGGCCGGTGAGGTGGAGGTAGCCCTCCTCGTCGAGGCGGCCCAGGTCGCCGGTGCGCAGCCAGCCCTCGCGCAGGACCCGCGCGGTCTGCTCGGGCCGCTGCCAGTAGCCGGCCATGACGGTGGGGCCGGACACCTCGACGGCGCCCTCCTCGCCGGGCCCGCGCGGGGCGCCGTCCGGTCCGGTGATCCGCACCGTGGCGCCGGGCACGGGGCGGCCGACGGAGGTGAACAGCTCCGGGCGGGCGGCGGCGGCCCGCGCGTGGTCCTCGGGGCCCATTCCGGTGATGGCGATGGCCTCGGTCAGCGCGTAGCTCTGCCGCAGTCTCGGTCCCAGGACCCGGACGGCCTCGGCGAGCCGGTGCGGTGCCATGGGGGAGCTGCCGTAGCTGACGGCGGCGAGGCCGCGCAGGTCGGTGGCGGACAGCCCGGGGTGGTCGAGGAGCCGGTAGAGGTAGGGCGGGTAGAGGTAGGTGGTGACCAGCCGCCCTTCGGCGGCGGCCGCGCCGACGCGGCCCAGCAGGGTGCCGGCGTCGAAGGCGTCGAACAGCTCGGTGGGCACGCCGTGGCGCAGCAGCCCGAAGGCGAGGGCCCCCGCGGCGTGGGCCATCGGGGTCATGGCGACGAAGCGCAGTCCCGGCGGCGGGGGCGGGCCCGCCCAGGCCCCGGCGGCGGCGGTCAGCGCGTGGAAGGTGTAGGCGACGCCCTTGGGCAGTCCGGTGGTGCCCCCGGTGTACATCACCCGGGCGATGTCGTCCTCCCGGGCGGCGACCGGGACGGGGGTGTCCGGCTGCGCGGCGGCGGCCGCCAGCAGGTCGGTGACGTCCGGGTCCGGGCCGGGGCCGAGGGAGAAGAGCCGCTTCACCCCGGCCTCGCGGGCGGCCAGGGCCGTCCGGTGGGCCGGCTGGGCGGGTCCGGCGTCGGCGAGGACGACGGCGGCGGGCGCCGCGTCGTCGAGGATGTGCCGGACGGTCCGGTCGCCGCCGCCGGCGTGGACGGGGGTGTAGCGCAGGCCGAGGATGTGCGCGGCCAGGCCGACGGCGGTCATCTCCAGCGGGTTGGCCGCGAGGAGGACCAGTCCGTCGCCCCGTTCCAGCCCGTCGTCGCACAGGACGCGGGTGATGCGGTGGGCGAGGGAGAGCAGTTCCCGGAAGGTCGTGCTGCGCTCGCCGTGGATCAGTGCGGTGCGGTCGCCCCAGTGCCCGAACTGCTCCAGGGCGCTGGTGACATACGCGGCGGGCGCGCCGCTGCCGTGCTCCGTCATGCGCCCTCCTCTTCCGGTGCGGTGGTGACGGGTGCGGTGGTGGCCGTGGCGGCCGGTGTCCCGGGGGCGGCGGGCGCCCCGGGGGCGGGTGCGGGGGCGGCGGCGGGGGCCGGGGCGGTCCCGGTCCCGGTCCCGGCCGCCGGAGCGGTGGCGGTCCCGGTCCCGGCCGCCGGGGCGATGGCGCCCCCGGTCCCGGCCCCCGGAGCGGGGGACGCGGGCGCGGGGTTGGCGGGCGCCGTTCCGGCCGGGGTGGTGGGCGGCGCCGGGGTGGCCGGGGCCGGAGTGGCGGGCGCCGGGGTGGCCGAGGGGGTGGCCGGTGCGGCCGAGGGGGTGACGCGGGACCGGAACCGGCACTCGGACGCGCCGGTGCGCAGGCACGACACCCGGTCCTCGCCGACCCGGGTCCGCAGCCCCTCGAACCAGCCCTGCCGCATCTGCGGGCAGGGGCAGTCGTAGCCCTCCAGGGTGCCCGCGCCGGCCAGCATCTCCAGGGCGAAGTTGCGGGTGACCGAGGTCTCCCAGGTGTCCTCGCCGGTGACCTCGGTGGCCGCCTCGACGCTGTCGCCGGTCATCAGCCGGGAGATGCCGTGCAGGGCGGTGGCCAGCTCCTCGGCGGACAGGCCGGGCCGCAGCCCCCGTTCCCGGGCGTAGGCGGCCGCGACCCGGCGGGCGACGAACCGGATGGCCTCGGCGTTGACCTCGTTCGCCGCGTCCTGGCCGAAGCGCTTGGCGACGCCCTGGTACCAGCGGGCGTCGTGCAGCCACCAGAACCGGCGGAGCAGGTCGTCGGAGGGGGTGCCGGCGGGGGCCCGGGGGGAAGGGGTTCCGGGGGAAGGGGTGCCGACGGGGGCGCCGGAGCCTCCCGGTCCGGGGGGCGGGGGTGGGGAGCTGGTCAACGTGTCGTTCCTTCTGCTGCGCGGGCGGGGTCGGGGCGGGNCCTCAGTCCGGCGCCCCCGCCGCACCGAGGACGAGGCTGACGTTGTGTCCGCCGAAGGCGAAGGAATTGGAGACGGCGGCCCGGACGGCGGCCTCCCGGGGGGCGCCGCGGACGTGGTCCAGGGCGCACTCCGGGTCCGGGTCGTCGAGGTTCGCGGTCGCCGGGAGCCGTCCCTCGCGCAGGGCGAGCAGGGTCGCGACGGCCTCGACCGCCCCGGCCGCGCCGAGCGGATGGCCGATGTGGCCCTTGATCGAGCTGACCGCGGGCCCGTCGTCGCCGAAGACGGAGCGGACGGCCCGCGCCTCGGCCAGGTCGCCGGTCCTGGTGCCGGTGCCGTGCGCGTTGAGGTAGCCGATGTCGCCGGGCGCCAGGCCCGCGTCGGCCAGGGCCAGGCGCATCGCCGCCGCCGCTCCGGCACCGTCGGGCCGCGGGGCGGTCGGGTGGTGGGCGTCGCTGGTCGCGCCCCAGCCGAGCACCCGGCCGCAGGGGGTGGCGGAGCGGGCCCGGGCGTGGGCGGCGCGTTCCAGGACGAGGACTCCGGCGCCCTCGGCCAGGACGAAGCCGGACCGGTTCCGGTCGAAGGGCCGGCTGGCGGCCTCCGGGTCCCCGGTGCCGGCGCGGGCGAGCGCGCGGGCGTTGCCGAAGGCGGTGACGGCGGAGGGCGCCAGCGAGGCCTCGGTGCCGCCGCAGACCACCACGTCGGCGGAGCCCTCGCGGATCAGCCGCAGCCCCTCGGCCACCGACATCGCCCCGGCGGCGCAGGCGATGGCGATGGAGCTGCTGAGGCCGCGGATGCCGTGGCGGATGGCGATGCGGGCCGACGGCATGTTGGGCAGCATGCCGGGCAGCAGCGCCGGGCTGACCGCGATCCGGCCCCGGGCGCTCCGGGCGACGGCCTGCTCCTCGTAGGTGCTGAGGCCGCCCGCGCCGGAGGAGACGATCACCGCGACGCGCTCGGCGTCGACATTCTGCCCGACCGTCAGCTTGCTTGCCTCCAGGGCCTCTTCGGCGGCCAGGAGGGCCATCAGGATGAAGCGGTCGACGGAGCGGGCCTCGTTGCGCGGCAGGACGTCCAGGGGGTCGATGACCGGGGCGACACCGGCGACGTCGGCGCCGGTCGCGGCCCACTCCTCGCCCTCCAGCCGACGCAGCCCGGAGCGGCCGGCGGCCAGTCCGTCGCGGAAGGCGGGCACGCCGACGCCGAGGGGCGTGACCAGGCCCATGCCGGTGACCCAGACCTCTTCACGGCTCATGACGCGGCCTCCATCGGCTGTGCTGCGGGGCGGACGAGGAGCGCCTCGGCGCCGCCCGGTCCGCCGTCGGCCCCGACCTGCTCCACCAGCAGGACGAGCGCCTCGTCGGCGTCGCCCCCGGAGACCAGGAAGCGGGCGATGTCCAGGGCCTCGCCCAGCGGGTCGCCGGTGGCGCCGTCCGGGCTGAAGCAGATGACGGGGCCCGCCAGTCCCCAGCGCTTGGCGATGTGCCCGACGATCGCGTTGGGCACGGACTGGAAGAACAGCAGGGGCGCGGCGGGGCGGCCCGCGTCCACCGCGGCGGCGGTCGCGGTGTGGGTCTCCAGGTCGCCGCCCCGGCTGCCCAGGACGACGGCGGTGCGCCCGGCGCGCAGCCGCCGGGCCGCGTCCAGCTCCTCGCGGTCCCCGTAGGACGCCCGGAGGCAGCGGTCGGCGGCCTCGGCGGCCATGGGGCCGAAGTCGGAGACGACGAAGCCGGTGAGCGGCGGCGGCGGTCCGGTGTCGTCCGCGCCGGGCCAGGAGGCCCGGGCCAGGATCTCGGCGTCCCGCGGGTGCGGGCTGGGGGTCATGGCGCACTCACCACCCATGCGGTGTTGGCTCCGCCGAAGGCGGCGTTCAGGCTGAGGGCGTGCCGGGGCTCGGCCCGGCGGGGCTCGCCGACGACGAGGTCGAGGCGGCAGTCGTCGTCCGGGCCCCGGTATCCGGCGTTCACCGGGAGCGTCCCGTGGCGCAGCGCCAGCAGGGTGACGGCGAGTTCGAGCATCCCGGACGCCTCCAGCGCGTGTCCGTGGAGGGACTTGGTGGAGCTGACGGGGACGCGGTCGACGTCGTCGCCGAGGGCGCGGCGCAGCGCGGCGGTCTCGGCGGCGTCGTTGTGCGGGGTGCCGGTGCCGTGGGCGTTGACGTATCCGATGTCGGCGGGGGTGAGCCCGGCCTTGTCCAGGGCGGCCGTGATGGCGCGGGCCATGCCGCGGCCCCCGGGGTGGGGCTGGCACACGTGGTGGGCGTCGCCGGCCAGTCCCCAGCCGGCGAGGACGCCGAGCGGGCGGGCGCCGCGCGCGGCGGCGGTGGCCCGGGACTCCAGGACCACGGCTCCCACGCCGTCGCCCAGCAGCAGTCCGCGCCGTCCGGCGCTGAAGGAGCGCAGGGCGCCGTCCGGGGCGAGTGCCCGTCCGGCGGAGAACAGGGCGAAGTTGTCCTCGTCGACCAGGTAGCCGGCGGCCACGACGACCCGTTCCTCCAGGCCGCCGCGGACGCGCGCGGCGCCCTCCGCGAGGGCGGTCGCCGCCGCGACGCAGGCGTTGGTGTAGGTCCGGGCGGGGCCGCGCAGGCCCTGGGAGCGGGCCAGTTCGGCGGCCGTGTCGGAGATCGCCGTCCTGCCCTGCGCGGCCAGTGGGCGGCGGGCGACGGCGGGGTCGGCGTGCCGGCCGAGCAGCAGTGGCGCCCGGGACCGTTCCGGGGCGCCGAGCCCGGCCTGTGCGCAGGCGTGGTCGACGACGCGGGCGAGTTCCGCGTCGAGGTCGGCCGCGTCGGGCAGGGTGGCGGCGGCGTCGGTGCGGTACCGGTCGGCGGCGAAGCGGGTCACCGGGGCGAACGCGGCCCGGCCCGCGGCGAGTCCGGCCCAGAGGGCGTCCTCGCCGCGGCCGAAGGCACTGGTGACGCCGAGGCCGGTGACGACGACCTCCCGGTCCCCGGCGCTCATGACCCGCTCCCGCCCGGGGGGACGGCGGCGAGGGCGCGCTCCAGCACGTCCACGGCACCGGCCACGCTGTCCATCGCCTCCAGGGCGTCGTCGTCCAGGTCGAGCCGGACCCCGTAGCGCTCCTCCACCGCGTGCACCAGCCAGGCCAGTTGCAGGGAGTCGATGCGCTCGCCCACGTCCTCGGGGGCGCATTCGCCCTGCTGGGCCAGCAGGGCGATCACGTCCTCCCGGCCGGGGGCGACGAGGGGGCCGCTCATGCCGCGCCCGTCGCGGCCATGCGGCCCTCGACATCGGCGACGAAGCCTCCGACGGTCATGTCCTGCATGCCCTCGACGTCGTCGTCGGAGAACTTGACGCCGAACTCCTCCTCGACCTGCATGACCAGCTCGGCCGTGGTGAGCGACTCCAGCTCCATGCCGCCGTCGCCGATCGGGGTGGCGTCCGTCACCCCGGAGACGTCGATGTGCATGGCTTCCAGGGTGTTCACTACGAATTCGCGCACAGGGGCACTCATGACAGAACTCCTTGTTCGATGTTCGCCTATGTGTTCGGCACACGGCTGTCGCCGGCCACGGAAACGGGAGGGGGAACGACGGTGTCTCGGGTCGAGGTGTGGCTCACGGCCCCGGTCGGGGACCAACGGCCGCAGGCCCGCGCCCTGTTGAGGCGCGCCGTCGCGGAGGTGCTCGGGGTCAGCGCCGCCGCGGTGCTGGTCGGAAGGGAGCCCGGCGGGCGCCCCTGGGCGGCGGCACCCGGCGGGTCACGAGCCCGCCCCGCGCCGGCGGTCCACGTCAGCGTGAGCCACACCCGCGGGCTCACCGCGGTCGCGGTCAGCACGGGCGGCGAGGTCGGGGTGGACGTGGAGGCGGTGCGCGGACTGCCCGCGCTGGGGATCGCCCGCCGCTGGTTCAGCGACGGGGAGGTGCGCTGGATCGAGGAGCACGCCCCGGCCGCGCGGCCCCGCGCCCTGCTGTGGGTGTGGACGCACAAGGAGGCGCTGGGCAAGGTGACCGGCAACGGGCTGTCCCGCGGCGGGCTGCTGCGGCCGGTGCCGCTGCCCGCCTCCGGGGTGCCGGACCGGGGCGCGGAGCACCCCGTGCTGCGGGAGACCGCCCCGGGCGCCGGACTCACCAGCGCCGCCCCGGCGGTGCCCGCCGGTCATCTGCTCTGCGTCGCCGGGGGTTCGGGGACCGGGGGGCTGCCCGTGTCGGTGCGCCGCGTGGACGGCTGAGCCCCGGCGCGCCGCCGCCCGGCTCATGCCCGCTCCGGCGCGGCGCGCAGGGCCGCCGGGTCGCGCACCGGCTTGCCCGTGGTGGTCCGGGGCAGGGCGGTGACGGCGTGGATCCGGCGCGGCCGCTTGAAGCCGGCGACCCGCTCGGCCAGCAGCCCCTCCACGGCGGCGGCGGTGACACCGTCGTCCAGCACGGCGTACGCCTCGATGGCGCCGTCGTGCACGACCACGGCCTCGCGGACACCGGGCAGGCCGGACAGGGCCCACTCGACCTCGGTGAGGTCGACCTTGAGGCCGCCGACGGAGACCTGGGAGTCGAGCCGGCCGAGGATGGTGAGCAGCCCGGTGTCCGGGTCGATGCGGGCCGCGTCGCGGGTGCGGAGCCAGCCGTCGGACCAGCGGTCCGGGTCGCTGAGCCCGAGGTACGGGTTGGTGGCGCGGCGCACCAGGAGTTGGCCGTCGACGACCTTGACGCCGATGCCGGGGGCCGGCCAGCCGGCGGCCGGGCGGTGCTCGCCGGAGAGGTCGGTGGCGATGACGCCCATCTCCGTCATCCCGTACACCTCGCCGAGCGGCACGCCGTAGCGGGCGGCGAAGGTCTCGGCGACGCCGGGCCGGGCCAGTTCGCCCGCCGTGATCGCGCGGACCAGCTGGGGCAGCGGCGGCGGGGCGGAGACCGAGCCGAGGAGCTGGGCGTGGAAGGGCACGCCCATGATGACGGTGGGGGCGCTGCGGGCCGCCACGGCGTCAAGGATGCCGTCGGCGGTCGCCCGCTCGGGCAGCACGATCTCGATGCCCGCGTGCAGGCTGTGCAGCAGACCGGCCATCAGGCCCATCGCGTGGATCAGGGAGTTGAGGACGACGACGCGGTCGCCGGGGCCGGGCATGCCCTCGATGCAGGTGTAGCGGCGGACCTCCTCGGCCAGTTCGGCGGCCGTGCGCCCGATCACCTTGGAGGGGCCGGTCGAGCCGGAGCTGAGCTGGACGAGGGCGTGTCCGGTAGCGGCCGGGCGGCCGTCGGGATACGGATCGACGACGGCGTCGACCACGTGGTAACCGCGCAGGCTGCCCTGTCGTACGGGGCCCGCCGGGCGGACGACGAACTGCGGGGCGACCCGGCCGAGCGCCCTGCCGGTCTCATGGCCGGTCAGCCGGTGGTCGAGCAGGATCACCTGGGCGCCGAGGCGCCAGGCGGCGAGCATCCCGGTGATCAGGGGGAGCGAGGGGGGGAGCTGGAGCGCGACGGAGCCGCCGGGGCCGAGGCCGGCGCCGGCCAGGACCGCCCGGTGGGCGTCGACCTCGCGGCGGAGAGCGGCGCGGTCCAGGCTTTCGCCCAGGTGGACCGCGGGAGCGGAGTCGCCGGCGGTGGCGCCGAGAAGTAACTCGTCGACCCAGTTACCGCCGTCGGTATCCGGCCTGTCAGGATTCGGCTCGTTTGCCTCGACACCGAACTCTGCGAAATCGCTGATCACGAAACGGACATCCCCCCGGCGTACGGCTGATTCACCTCTGTCGGTTCAGCAGCTCCGCATCCTAAAAGCGATCACGCGCACACTGTCAAGACCGGCGGCACGACGTGACGGCCATCTCACGGAATGGCCAATTCCCCTCTCCGTCGATTCCCGTGCAACGCGCATATACACCCGTCGCGATCCGGGCAGATGGCATTTGACAGAACGTGTAAGCCCGGTACGGTCTCCCAATGTCGAAAAGGGGACGGGGCCCGCTCCCGCACTCCCTGGCCGCACAGAATCGGGGGGAAATGTCGGATATTTTGCGAAGTATCATGCTCTTCGCACGCCCAGGAATGGCCGATTCCCTCCGATATGCCCGGGGTTACGGACTGTCGACCTGACGGTCACCCGCCCTCCCGTCCCGCGGACCGCCGCCACCCCGTTCACGCCAGGATCGCGTCAGGACCCGATGGAGTTCACCCCGTTCGGTCCCCCCGTTCCCTTTTGGCTTGAACCCCGTCTGTTTCCCCGCGCGCCATCGCGCGCCGGCCTGGCATGGCCAGACTTCGACATCCTGGCTCGAATTCGTCCCTGCCGCGATCTCGTGAGGTGAGTATGCGCACTCTCCTGGTGGATAACTACGACTCCTTCACCTTCAATCTGTTCCATCTCCTCGCGGAGGCGAACGGGCAGGAGCCAGTCGTGATCCGCAATGATGAGCCAGGGTGGAGAACCGGCCAACTCCAGGATTTCGACAATGTCGTCCTGTCCCCCGGCCCCGGAACCCCGGGGCGCCCCGAGGACTTCGGCATCTGCACCGACATCGTGCGCGCCGCGGACCGCCCGGTCCTCGGCGTGTGCCTCGGCCACCAGGGAATCGCCCTGCTCAACGGCGCCCCCGTGCTCCTCGCCCCCGAGCCCCGGCACGGCCGCGTCTCCCCGGTGGAGCACCTCGGTACGGACCTCTTCGCCGGAATCCCCTCCCCCTTCGACGTCGTCCGCTACCACTCCCTGACCGTCGGCGACCTGCCGGCGGACACCCTGGAGGCCACCGCCTGGACGCCGGACGGCATCCTGATGGGCCTGCGCCACCGCCGCCTGCCGCTGTGGGGCGTGCAGTTCCACCCCGAGTCGATCTCCAGCGAGCACGGATTACGCCTGGTCCGGAACTTCCGCGACCTCACCGCCCGCTGGCAGGAGAAGCACGGCGCACGCAGTTCGGCCGCCCCGGCCGGGCCCGCCCGCGCCACCGTCGGGGAAACCGCCGCGCCGCCGAGACGGCTGCGGGTGCTCACCGAGGAACTGCCGACCGCGTGGGACCCCGAGGTGGTCTTCGAGGAGCTGCTGCGTGGCGGAAACCATGCGTTCTGGCTTGACAGCAGCCGCGCCGACGGCGGCCTGGGGCGGTTCTCCATCATGGGCGACGCCTCCGGCGAACTGGCCCGCGTCGCCTCGGCGGACGTGGCCTCGGGCACCGTCACGGTGATGACGGGCAACCGCTCCACCGGGGAGCCGTTCGCGACCCGGCGGGACTTCCTGGACTGGATCGACGACGACCTGCGCTCCCTCCGGGTCGACGTCCCCCCGCTCCCCTGCGACTTCGCCCTCGGCTGGGTCGGGTACCTGGGCTACGAACTCAAGGCGCAGTGCGGCGCCGGACCCGTCGTCCACCACCCGGAGGAGCCCGACGCCACGATGGTGTTCGCCGCGCGGGCCCTGGTCTTCGACCATCTGACCGGCACGACGCATCTGCTCGCGCTGGCGCCGGGGGACGACGCCACGGACGCCGCCGGTGACCTGGGGGGTGCGGGTGCCGTCGGTGGTGCGGGCGGCGCGGACGCCGGTGGCGCGGATGACCTGGGCGGTACGGGTCCCGCCGGTGGTCCGGGCGGCGCGGACGCCGGTGGCGCGGGTGCCCCGGGCGGCTCGGGCCGTACGGAGGGCGCGGGCGGGACGGACGCGGGAGCTGACGCGGGCGGGACGGACGCGGGGTCCGGCGCGGGCGGGGCTGAGGCCGCCCCCGGCGCGGGCGGGGCGGCGGCGGAGGCGCGCGGCTGGCTGCGCACCACGGCCGAGCGGCTGCGCGCCCTCGCGGGCCAGGATCCCGCCCCGGTCGTCCCCCCGCAGTCCGTCCACGCGGACGACCTGCGGCTGCGCCACGACCGGGAGGCCTATCTGGAGCGCATCCGGCGCAGCCAGGAGGACATCACCGCGGGCGAGACCTACGAGGTCTGCCTCACCAACATGGTGCACAGCGAGACCAAGATCGACCCCTGGGACGGCTACCGCTTCCTCCGCCGCGCCAGCCCCGCCCCCTTCGCCTCGCTCCTCCTCTTCGGGGACCTGTCCGTCCTCAGCACCTCCCCGGAGCGGTTCCTGCGGATCGGCGCCGACGGGCTGGCCGAGTCCAAGCCGATCAAGGGCACGCGCCCGCGCGGCGCCACCACCCAGGAGGACGAGGCGCTCCGGGCGGACCTGCGGAGCAACGAGAAGGACCGCTCCGAGAACCTCATGATCGTCGACCTGGTCCGCAACGACCTCGGCCGGTGCGCGGAGGTCGGCTCGGTCCATGTGCACAAGCTGTTCGACGTGGAGACCTACGCCACCGTCCACCAGCTCGTCAGCACCGTGCGTGCCCGGCTGCGGAAGGACACGACGGCCGTGGAGTGCGTCCGCGCGGCCTTCCCCGGCGGCTCGATGACCGGCGCCCCCAAGATCCGCACCATGCAGATCATCGACGCCCTGGAGGAGGGCCCCCGGGGCGTCTACTCCGGAGCGATCGGCTACTTCTCCCTGTCCGGCGCCGCCGACCTGAGCATCGTGATCCGCACCGCCGTCATCACCCCCACGGGCATCCGCTACGGCGTCGGCGGGGCCATCGTCGCCCTCTCCGACCCCGACGCGGAGTACGAGGAGACGATCACCAAGACGGCCCCACTGCTGCGGCTCCTGGACACCGGCTTCCCCGGCCGGGAACCCCGCGGACTGCCCACCGCCGCCCGCCCGGTCGCGGGCACGGTGTCCCCTTGAGCACGGCACCGGCGCGGGGGGCCGGGGAACGGCTCCATGTGTTCACCCGGGCGGGAGAGCTGCGCGAGGTGGAGGGCGGGGAGGGGGGCCCTTCGGGTTCGCCGGGGTCGCCCGGGTGGCCGGGGTTGCCCGGGTCGCCAGGGTCGCCGGGGGTGCCCGGGTCGCTCAGGTCTCCGGGGGCTCCGGGAGGCCCCGGGGTTCCGGGCTCCCTGGGGCTTTCGGGTTCGCGGTCCGTCTCCGGCTCACCGGGAGGCGGTCCGGGGGACCGGGCCGGGGCCGACGGACCGCGCCGCCCGGACGGTGCGCGGGACGGCGGCGGTGCGCGGGACCGGGACGGTACGCGGCACGCGGGTGGTGCGTGGGACCGGGACGGTGCGCGGAACGGTGGCGGTACGCGGGACCGGGACGGCGTACGGGACCGGGACGGCGCGGGGCTCCGTGCAGGCGGCCCCGCCGCTCCGGCGCCATCAGTGCCCCCGGGGCTTCCCGGGCCCACCAGACTCCTCGCCCCGGCCGCGCTCCCGGAACTGCTCGCGGCGGACTCCTGGCTGGTCGCCGACGGGGCCGTACGCGCCCTTGCCCGGCACCAACAGCGCTTCGCCGCCTCCTGCGCCGCACTCGCCGGGCTCCCCGCACCGCTTCTCGGCGCCTTCTGGGCCGCCATGACGGGGCTGCTGCCGCGGGGCCCCGGCACATGGTTCCCCCGCGTCGAACTGGAGCGGGCGGCCGGGGACGCCCACCCGGACACCGTCCACCCCGGCGGCGTCCGCCTGCTGTACCGGCAGCGACCGGCGCCGCCGCTGCGGGAGACGACCCGGGTCTGGGGGACGACCGTCCCCGACCCCCGCGGGAACCCCCGGCACAAGGGGCCCGACCTGGGCACCCTGGCCGCCGTACGGGGCAGGGCAGCGGCGGCGGGAGCCGACGAGGCGCTCCTGGTCTCCGCCGACGGAGTCGTGCACGAGGCCGTCAACTCCTCCCTGCTGTGGTGGGAGGGGGACGTGCTGTGCCACCCGGCGGCGGAGCTGCCCACCCTGCCCGGCGTCACCGCACGGCTGATCATCGAGGAGGTCCGGCGAAGGGGCGTCGAGGTGGCGCCCCGCCGGTGCCGGCTGCCCGCCCTGGCGGGCCGCGAGGTCTGGGTGACCAACGCCCTGCACGGGCTGACGCCGGTCACGGCCTGGACGGAGAGCACCCTCGGCACCGGCGCGCCGGCACGGGCGGCCGGATGGCGGACCTGGCTGGAGGCCCTCCGGACACCACTGCCGTAGCGCCGCGCCCGCCCCCGCTCATCGTGCCCCTCCCCTCCCCACTCCCACGTCCCCACCGTCAGCGAAGGAGCATCCCCTTGTCCCTGCCGCGACAGCAGAGCACCGCGTCCCCGTCCACCGCGCAGCACACGCGCATGGAAGAGATCGACGCCGCCATCATCACCCTCGTGCGGGAGCGCCTGACCGCCATGACCGAACTGGAGGACCAGCGCCGGAACGGCAGGGCGCCACGCACGGAACTCGCCCGCGAGAACGCCGTCTTCCGCCGCTACGAAACGGAACTCGGCCCGCTGGGTACGCGGTTGGCCATGCTCCTGACGAGCACCAAGGCCCCCGGGGCAGCCGCGTCCGGCACTCCCCACGACACCTCGGCCGGCTGACCCCGGGAAGCGCCCCCGGCCCCCGCCGCGACGGGACGGGGGCCGCGACCGGACGGGGTTCGGAGGAGAATCCCCGCACCCGCCGGACGGAACCGCGGCGCAGGGCACGGGGAGCCAGCCGGAACGGGGCCTGCTGGAACGGGGCCCGCCGGAACGGGGCCTGCCCCGAGCGATGAGTTCGCCGCCGATCCGGAGTCACCCCTACCGCAAGGGCAGGGAACGACCACCGAGGAGCGACGGCCATGCGGCATCCGGAACGTGTCAGGGAAGAACGCGTGAGGGAAGTCTGGGAGATCGTCCACACGGAGCGCGCGGCGCTGATCCGGGACCTGGAGGGCCTCGACGACGCGTGCTGGGAGCGGCCGTCGCTCTGCGAGGGGTGGACGGTCCACGACGTCGCCGCCCATCTGGTCGACTCGGCGCGCACGACCCGTCCGGGCTTCGTGGCCGGCCTCGTCCGCGCGCGGTTCGACTTCCACCGCCAGAACGCCCGCGGGGTGACCCGCGAGCGCGGAGCGACGCCACGGGAGACGCTGGCACGGCTGCGCGCGGTGGCCGCGCGGACGACGGCCCCTCCGGGCCCCCTGGACAGCCGCGTCGTCGAGGAGATCGTCCACGGCGAGGACATCCGCCGCCCGCTGGGCCTCACCCGCGCCTATCCCCGGGAGGCCGTGGTCCGGGCACTCCGCCACCAGGCGGGCACCCCGGCGTCCTTCGGCGGCGC
This sequence comes from Streptomyces sp. SID8352, assembly GCF_009862265.1. Classification (GTDB taxonomy): domain Bacteria; phylum Actinomycetota; class Actinomycetes; order Streptomycetales; family Streptomycetaceae; genus Streptomyces. The sequence continues at coordinate 48,532 of NZ_WWGX01000096.1, forward strand.
GAGGGAACTCCTGACCACGCTCAGCCTCAGGGCGACGGACACCGACCTCGTCCTCGGCGAGGGCCCGGAGGCGAGCGGCCCGGCCCTCGCCCTGCTCCTCGCGCTCACGGGCCGCGAAACGGCACTGCCCGAGGTGCACGGCGAGGGCCGCGACAGGCTCACCCCCCGAGCCTGACCCCCCACACCCCCGGAGCCGGGCCGCCCGGCTCCGGGCCCACGGCCACGGCCACGGCCACGAGGGGCAGCGCCCCCACTCCCGGAGCACACACGCCCCGGACGCCCACCGGTCCCTCAGCTCCCCAGGCCCGGCCCCACCCCGACCGGGCCGCATCACAGCAGCGAAGTCCTGGGCTCCCCGAGCCGCCCCGACGACACCCACCGCCCGCGCCGCCCCGCCACCGCGCATCTCACACACCGCACGTCCCCCGGGGCAGACCCCCGCCCCAACACCATCCGCTACGCTGTCCCTGGTCAGGAACCAACGCCCACAGGCACCACCGGGCACCCACCGGATCCTGCCCAGCGGGCTTGCCAACCTGGCCGAGGATCCACACCCTGGACCCCCGACAAGGTCCCTCCAGGCCCTCGCCTCCGTGGGATCTGCCGAAAACGCTCCAGGCCCAGGTCAGCGCCTTAACGCGGACGCCTCCGAAACGGGCCACCCGGGATTTCAAAACGCCCCCGGCTTGTACGCACGCGACCCAGCGCTGGGGTGCCCGCTGCGGGGACCGGCTCCAAGGCATCAGTACAGGACACCGTCGTGCCATGCACCAATCGATAGCAGTTCGCGCTGCGCTGGCCGTCATGTGCGCTGCGTTGCATGCGCCTTTCCGCACGGTGGGCCCTGTCCTCCTCGATGCACCCAGTAGTGCGGGACGCCGGTCTCGGGGTCCTTACGGAGCCTCATTGTGAGGTCCCGGTAGGAGGATGCCGCATCGATCAGATCGGTGGGGCGGGGGTGCCACAGGGAGGCGATCCACGTCCTTCGCGAACCAGCCTTCCGCGGGCAACCCTATTGATTGCGGCCGTCACGAGCATGGCAATGCCGGTATTCCACGCTCGGCGCATGGATGGTGAGCGGAGCCGGGAGTGATGAGGGCGCTCCAACTCAGACCCAAGGGGCCGACTCCGTCGGGAGTCGGCCCCTTGGACCTTCAGCGGGGAGGCCCTACTCCGACAGGTTTCTCCATCGGCGGGACAGCACGTCGGCTCGGCGGACCGAGTCCAGTGCCAGGTCGTATCGGAGGTCCAGGCGCAGGCCGCTGTAGATCAGCTTCCGCTCGTGAAGCAACTCGGCGATCGGCGTGGACTATTCCGGGACGTCGCACTCCGTGACGCTCTCCGCCAGCGACATCGCCCGGTCCGAGGGAGGCCACCTCGAAGTGCTTATTCCCGCGCTGGAGGAATTCCTGCCGCCGGTTGTCGCTCTGGCTAGCGAAGAAATCGGCCTTGTTGATCAGGATGGTGCCGCAGGCGGCCCGGGTGAACGCGTCGTCCAGCAGGTTAACGGCCCGTTCGGCGAACGACTCGGCGCGCGACCAGTCGTTCTGGTGCATTGCCCCCGGGCAAGCAGCCATGAAGTCAGATGGCGTCCCAGGCCCCTGGCGTTCTCGACGGCCCATCGCCGCTCGAGCCACTGGCATCCCAGTCCAGCATGTGCTGGTACTCCTAGAGCGTCACGTCGATGCGGATCGATGCCAGATCGCGGTTGGTCTCGGGATCCACGGCCGTGGCCGTGTGGGTCGACTTGTGCGGATCGATACCGATCAGCATCATCGGCGGTCCTCTCTCTCGGACGTCGGGTCAGTGGAATCCGCAGGTGACATCCCGACTTCGAGAAGCGTGGGGTGGCCGATGCTCATGCCTCTGTTGAGTCAAGCCGCGAACGGACACCGGGCAGGTCGACACACCCAAAGAGAGCCAGCTTTTGCGGGCGGCAGGAAGTACTCGAGTCGGCCCGCCCGGCGTCCTGCGGCACGTTACGAGCGGCCAACCCGATCAGAGAGACCACGAATGGCGTGATCACCGCTAGCGTGAGTGAACGTCGACACAGGGGAGGGGCGGCGTGAGACGGCACAAATCACCCTAAGGCGGAGACCCTACTCTCGTGATCGCAGACCGGATTGGCATACCCGGGCGGGGTGACTGTCAGAGGTGCCGTTTACGCTTCAGCCTGCCGGATGTGAGCGCCCCCTGAAGGAAGTGTGATGTCAAGGCCAAGGGTGGGGAATTTTGTTCGGTTTGTCGGTTCTCCGGGGGTTGGGCGTGTCACGGCAGTCGAGGGCGACAACGTCAAGGTCGACTTCTTCGAGTCGATAGCGGAACCGGTTGTTCACACGCAGTGGGTGGCTGCGCACCTGTGCACGCCGGTCAGCCTGCCCGACCAGACCCGCGTGTATCGGCGTGACCCGAGCACGGGCGTCTGGTTCGTGGGGCGGGTTCAGGGGAGCGACCCAGGCGTGTACTACGTCCGGTTCCCCAATCATCCGAACGTGCATCCGCCGGTGCGCACGACAGAGTTGCACGTGCGCTGGGACCAGCCCGTGAGGAACCCGGTGGCAACACTGGGCGCGGGAGGCAACGAATCCGGCTACTTCCACGATGCCCGCCTGCCGATGCTGCACGGCCTCATCGCCCAGCGCGGCGCCAGCGGAAGTATCCCGGCCCTGCTGTCTTCTGCTGCCGAGATCTACCCCCATCAGATCCAGGCCGCGCTGACCGTCCTTTCCGACCCCGTGCAGCGCTACCTGCTGGCCGATGAGGTGGGCCTGGGCAAAACCGTCCAAGCCGGCTACATCTTTCGCCAGACGCTGATCGACAACCCTCGCGCGCGAGTTGTCGTGCTCGCGCCGGCGCCCCTGGTCAGGCAATGGCGCAGCGAAATGCTGGAGAAGTTCTTCATCGATGACTTCCCCGAAGCACGCATCACCTTCACCGCTCACGACACCCCCGACAAGTGGGCTACCTACCGCGACGCTGACCTGCTGATCGTCGATGAGGCGCACCTTCTCGTCCAGACGATCACCGAGCCGACGCAGTCGCCCTACCGCGAACTGTGCGGCATCGCCCACTCGGCCACGCGCCTGCTGCTGTTGTCGGCCACCCCGGTGACCTCGCATTACGTCACCCACCTGGGCCTGCTGCACCTCCTGGATAAACACCTGTACCGCTGGGACGACCGTGCCGCCTTCGAAGAGCGCTACCGGCGGCGCAAAGACTTCGCCGACGGCGCCTTCCAGTTGGATGCCTACTTCCCGGCACTGCTGCCGATGACCATCCACAACCTGCGTGAGTTGGTGCCCCACGATGGCCACTTCGACGGTCTGGCCACCGAGGTGCTGGCGCTGCTCACCGACGACGACGAACTGGCGGACGAGGAGCAGGCCCCGGAACTGGAAGTGCGCGTCGAGGCGCTGAGGGCTCACCTCAGTGAGACCTACCGCCTGCACCGACGAGTGATCCGCCACCGCCGCGCCTCCGTGCTGCGCGACGACGAAGCATCGGACCTGGTGCCCTACGAAGTGCGGGGACGTACCCGCCCGCGCCTGCTCGCGGTGGAATCCGGGGAACACCAGTTGGCCCAGGCGCTGCTGCTGCAATGGCGCACCCTGATCGCTGATCACCTGCTGGACACCGAAGCCGACGAAACCCAGCAGACCGCCTACGGCATGGCGCTGGCGGTACTCGCCTCACGGGCCGGGGCCCTGTTCAAGGACGTGCTCTCTACCTTGCGCTGGCGCGTGCACCACGACAGTCGAGCCGCCGACCAGGCAGGACTCACCGATCAGGAACGCGGCTACCTTGCCGCGCCGGCCCCGGTGCCCGGCGAGAGTGACCTGCTGGACGCCTACATTCAGGAGTACGCCGACCACTCCGGTGTATCGGCCCGTACGGTCCTGGCTAAGGCGCTGCTGTCGGTGGTCCGCCCCGGAACCAGGGCGGTGATCTTCTGCGGCCCTGGAAGCCTGGCCGGGCAGGTCGCCGATGCGCTGCGCGAGCAGGCACCCGCGGCCGTCGTGGGCCTGCACACCCTCGACGTCGGATCGGACGCCTGCGAGCAGGCCGTGCTGGCTTGGCGCACGGCAGGCGACACCACGAAGTCCCAGATCCTTGTCGTTGACGCATCCGCCGAGGACGGGCTGAACCTGCAACTCGCCGACACGGTGGTGCACGTGCGACTGCCGTGGTCTCCCAACCGGTTGGAGCAGCGGATCGGACGCGTGGACCGCTACCGCGGGGTGGAATCGCTGCGCCAAAACCGGCCGGCGCAGCAGTTCCGCGTGGGCGACCGCGAAGGCGATGAGGCGTTTTGCGGCGCGTGGGCGCGTGTGCTGCACGAGGGATACGACCTGTTCACCGCATCTGTCTCTACCCTGCAGGACATCATTGCTGATGGGCTGCCCGGTGTGTGGGGGCAAGCCCTCGTCGACGGTCCGGGGCGGCTGACCTCGCTGTCGCCCAGCATCCGCGAAGAACTGCGCCAGGCCAAGCGGGATATCGACACCATGGACATGCTGGAGTCCGTACATGAGGCGTCGGAGCAGACACGGCAGATTGCTGCCGCCCTGGATCGCCTGGAACAAGACTGGCCACGTCTGCGGACGGACCTGGTGCACTACGCCGACCGAAACAACGGCGGCCTGGGCTTCCGGCACGGCACGCGTACCGTCGCAGGCCACCAGCGCGATTACTTCGACGTTGCTTCCTCACGCCCGCTGATCGACCCACGCCGCTACAAAGCAGCTGCCGAGCGCATGCATGCCGACATGACACAGGGAGTCTTCAACCGGTCCACCGCGTTGCGGGCCCCGGGAACCAGGCTGTTTCGCGCGGGCAACCCCTTCGTGGACCTGCTCGCCGACATCGTCTTCACCGATGAATGCGGTCAGGCCACAGCTTTCCGCCGCTTCGACCCCGCCTGTCGCGGAGCCGATGAGGCCTACTTCGGACTCGAGTATCTCGTGGAAGCGGACATCAGTGCCGCACTGCGCCGCCTCGAAGACGTACCGGAGGCCCGGCGCGCGCTGAGGCGTCAGGCTGATCGCCTCATGCCCCCGTTCACCCTCAAGGTGTGGACGCGCGCGGGGCACCCCACGGCTCTGGCCGACCCGGCGGTCTGCGCCTGGCTGAATGCCCCCTACGGCAAGGACAAGGACGGCAAGGAAACGAAGAGAGATCAGAACTACAACGTCACCAACCAGGGCCAACTGCTGGCTGTGTTCGGTGGCTGGCAGGAGTACCGGCATGCGGCACAAGCGGCCGAGGGCGCGGCCCGGGCCCACCTGTTCCAGGCGACCGACCTCGTGAGCAGGTGCACCACGGCGCAGGAGCAGGCACGTCAGCAACTCGCCGTCGCAACCGCCCAGGCCCAGGCGCGCCAGGCAGCCGGTCATCTGCTGGGGGATACCGAGAGCTATCTGCTGGATGTTGCCGTGGCAGGCGATCTCGTGGAGGGGCTCATCCGCCCCTCGGTGCGCGTGGTGGCTGCCACCTGCATCGTGCGCGGCGGCTTCCGGAAGGCGGAGCACCATGAGTGATGCGTGGGCGCAGGCCCAGGAATTGTTTGCCGCATGGCCCCAGATACCGTCGAAGCCGGCTGCCGGCACCCTGCGACGGCTGCAGGACGCCCTGGCCGACCAGGCGGCAGAGCACACCCAGGCGGTCGCCTGGCGCGACATTGCGGCGCTGACCCGCCAGGTGCTGCTGGAGGCTGCCGTCAGGGGAAACCACACCGGACTCGCCGTCCCCCTGGATCCGGCACTGCCCAGCCGCGAGCAGTGGGAACAGATGGCCTGCCGGACCCTTCCAACCGCGCGAGGCCTGCGGGTCTTCGCCCAACCGTGGCACCCGCGAGCGCTGACGCCCGAAGCACAAGACAGCGCTCAAAAGGATCTGGAACAGGTCTACCTCGGAGAGGACTCGCCGCTCCGGCGACACCTTGAACCTCAGCCTGCCGATCCCTTTTGGCACGAGGCCTTGGGATACCAGGAGTACGTCTCCGTCGGACAGCAGCAGGCGGCCCGAGCGGTCGCACTCGCCCCCGCCGGCACCACGACGATCGCGTGCCTGCCCACCGGACACGGCAAGACCGCGGTCGCACAGGCTTCAGCCCTGCTGGCCGGTGCCCGCGGGGGCGTGTCCGTTGTGGTCGTGCCCACCGTCATCCTGGCCCTGGACATGGAAGCCAGAACGCAAGCCACCCTTGAACGGCAAGGCAAACGAAGCCCGACCGGACGCTACGCCTACACCAGCGGCCTGCCGCAGGAGGTCAAGCAGCAGATCTGCGACGACGTCCGCACCGGCCGCCAGCGCCTGCTGTTCACCTCGCCCGAAGCAGTGGTGACGGCGCTGAAGAAACCGCTGGAGGATGCTGCCGAGGCGGGACTGCTGCAGTACTTCATCATCGATGAAGCACACCTGGTCGAGCAGTGGGGCACAGGCTTTCGGCCCGATTTTCAAACCATGGCCAGCCACCGGCGCACCTGGCTGCACAAGGCCCCCGCAGGGCAGGCCCCGGTGACCGTGGCCATGAGCGCCACCCTCACCAGCCGCCAGGTCATCCTGCTGGAACAACTGTTTGCCGAACCAGGACAGGCGCAGGTGGTCTGGGCGGCGCAACTGCGCCACGAGCCCAGTTACTACGTCGACACCTGCCCGGACCCGGAAACGCGGCAGGAAGCCGTCATCGAGGCCGTCGCCATGCTGCCCAAGCCGCTGGCGCTGTACACGACGCGCGTCAAGGACGCCGAAGCCTGGGCTGAGCGGCTTCGCTCAGTGGGCTTCCGCCGCGTGACCCAGGTGACCGGCGACTCCAAGGACGATGATCGTCGTGCTGCCCTGGAAGGCTGGGCGGGCTCCACGCCTGCCGGGCCCAGCCCGACCCGGTTTGACGTGGTCGTCGGCACCTCAGCCTTTGGTCTGGGAGTCGACCTCGCCGACGTACGCACCGTCGTTCACGCCTGCCTGCCGGAAACCACCGATCGCTACTACCAGGAAGTCGGCCGCGCAGGGCGCGACGGCAACCCCTGCATCGCCTACATGGCCACCGCCCCCGGCGATGAGGAGTTGGCCGAACGCCTCAACCGCGATCCGCAACTGACGACCAAGCGTGCCTGGAAACGATGGCGGGCCATGTGGCGCGACCGCATTCGCACCCCCAGCGGCGCCTACCGGATCAGCCTTGATTCCCTGCCCGCCGATATGCACGAAGGCTTCAACCAACATCGCACCTGGAACGAACGCATCCTCAACCTGATGGTCAGAGCCGGCCTGATCACGGTGACCATCCCTGAGCCGCCTGTGCGCGCACCTGAGGAAACCGACGCAGCCTGGCAGCAGCGATCCGATGCGTTCTATGCCGCACTGGGCAAGCAGTTCGACATCATCCTCGCCGACGGCCAAACCAATGACCTTGACTACTTTGGCGCCCACTTCAACCAGGTGCGTCAGCAGATCATCGCCGACCAGCACAGTGCGGGCGGGCGACTGCGCACCATTTTGCGCAGTGAACGCTGCTGGGGCGAGGCACTGGCAGAGCATTATCGCGTGCCGTACCAGGGGGGCACCTTGCCCACTGCAGTCACCTGCCGCGGGTGCCCGCACTGCCGTAAGAACGGCCCCGCGCGCGGGAGTGCTGCCGGCTACTACCGACTGGCCGTGGAACCCCGGCCCCCGGTGCCGTCCTGGCCCACCAGCAGCGCAGATCCCCTGCAGCGCTTCAGGACAGACCTTTCGTGTCTTTCCATCTACTGGGAAACCCAACAAGAGTTCAACGACCTCATACCCGAACTGCTCGAGCGGTTGGCGGCACGGGGGATGTCGGCCGTGGGCGGTCCGGGAATCAGCCGCCTTTCCACCCGACGACTGCAGCGCGACGTGCGCCCGCATCCCCTCATCGTGGACTCCGATGGAGACCTCCTCGACCGCTACACCAACCCCCTGGTCTGGCTCATGGACCCGGAGGATTCCGTCATGGGGCCGGAAGCGGCGATGCGTTTTGAGTCCCAGGATGTGACGTACCTGCTGCATCCCCGGTCCCTGACGCATCCGGACCGCCCCCAAGCCCCTCTCATTGCCATCCACCGCGCCCACCTGTGGGTACGTACTGCCCTGGAGTCTTTCTGATGGCCCTGCTGAATGTGGAAGCCTCGGTACCACCCTTTATGTGGGCCGTGGTTCGACTGCTTGCCGCAGAAGGCAAACCACTGCCCGTCGACCGGGCACGGTCGTTCTTGGCTCCGCCCTCGCTCACCGAGGGAAAGGAGAACAAGACCTTCGATCAAACCGTACGCACCCTGAGGGACCTGGGGCTGATCGCAGAGGAAGACAACCACATCCGGCTCGCTGGACATGCTGTGAGCGTGGACGGCACGGACTTCGCCGCGTTCGCTGCCTGCCTTCGCCGTGCTGTCTTGGACAGTGACCTCAATGCGGGACTGGCCCAGGATCCTTCGCAGACCGGTCCGCGGGACCTGACCCGTACGCTCGTGTGGTTCTTGTCCCGAGACCCCCTGGGCGAAGCCGCCACTTGGGATATCGCTCAGCTTGAGCAGTCTGTCGACCTCAACCCCGAAGCGGGCACCGCTTCCAAAAATGACACCCGCTGGAATCGCTTCGTGCACTGGGCCCCCGCCCTGGGCTTCGGAGCGACTCCCTTGCTGCCCACCTCGGGCAAGGGGCCCCTGTCGCCGGACTGCACGGCAGCCATCAAACAGACCATGCTGACGATGTGGGGGATCGGGGAACGCGTCAACGCCGTTGACGCCGCCCAGGCCCTGCGCACAGCCCTACCGGTGCTTCCCGGCGGTGAGTACGCCACGGCCTTGGGAATCCCCGACCCAGGAGCACGATCAGCTGGCCCTGCCTTGTCCTTTGCTCTCCTGCGCGGTGAAGACGAGGGCTGGCTCGTTCTGCAGCAAGATGCCGATGCGCAGCGCATCCTGAGCCTTCACGACCCCGACCGCCCCTCGCACTACGTGTCCGACATCGTCATCTCGGAGGACCAGAATGGCTGACCTTCGCGGCTTTTTGTGCTGGAAGCCTGAAACGGCAGCTGCGACGATCAACACCGAAGCAGTCAGCCCTTCCCGAGCGGTCTTCCTGGCCACGCATGCACCGCTGCGTATCCGCCGCTCCCGCCTGGACGGGCGCTCCGTTTTGGCCGACGGCGCCCTGGTCGACGAGAAAACCGTCCGCGATGAGTTCCTTGCACTGAAATCCGACACCGGTGCACTTTTGGTGCCGATTGTGGGTGACTCCGGCACGGGAAAGTCCCACCTGGTGCGCTGGGTAGGCGAAACGCTGCCCGACTCGGCCAAGCGCAAGGTCATCTACCTGGAAAAGGCCAAGACGAGTCTGCGGGCCGTCATCGACGCCCTCCTCGCCGACGTCCAGGACGGCAACCTGGCCAAACTGCGCGACGACATCCATCGCTTCACCGACAGCATGAACGTCGCCACGCTCAGCAGGCGACTGGTCAACGCACTGAGTGAATCCCTGGCCGCCACCACAGTCCGCGACGTTCCGCAGCACGCCCGCCCCCTGGCCGGCCCCCGCGGCCTGACCGTCATCTTGCAAGACCCCCACGTGAGTGCCTCCATGCTCGCCCAGGGCAAGTTCATCACCGAACTGGCAGAGCAGCTGCTTCATGACCGCGCGGGTGGCGAACCAGACCGTCCCATGGCCTTCACTATCGACGATCTACCGACCGACCTGCTCGATCTCCACCAGGCCGCCCAGATCACGATCAAACTGGTCGGCGCGATCTCGGGTAACCCCCTCCTGCAGCAGGCTGCCGTTGACCTGCTGAACCAGCACTTGGAAACGGCCGTCAAGCAGGTAGCCAGCCTGGGCTCCGGCCGCCTGCAGGACGCCATGCTCAAGGTGCGGCGGGAGTACGCCCGCGAGGGCAAAGAGATCGTTTTGCTGATCGAAGACTTTGCACTCATTCAGGGTGTCCAGAAAGATCTTCTCGATGCGGTCATCGAGGCGGGCAACCGCTTTGGCAGCGCAAGCCTGGCGCCCATCCGCACCCTCATGGCTGTCACCACGGGTTACTTCAAGGACCTGCCGGAAACTGCCCTGACCCGCGTGCGGGCAACGACCGGCTACGTCTACAACCTCAACGTGCCCTTCACCCAGGACGACCAAGGCGAGGAAGAGATCGCCTCGTTCGTCGGGCGGTATCTGAACGCCGCCCGCCTTGGACGGGACGCCCTGGAAAGCGCGGACGACGGACAGGTCACCAACCACTGCGAATCCTGCCCCCTGATCACCCAATGCCACGAGCAGTTCGGGGCAACCTCCCAGGGCTTTGGGCTCTATCCCTTCAACGAGTCTGCGCTGGTGCGCACCATCCACGCCACTGCCCCACGCAGCGACCCTTACGCGTTTGTCCCCCGCACCGTTTTGGGAAGCGTGATCCGTCCTGTCCTGGTCGAGCACGCGACCGCGCTCAAGGAAGGATCCTTCCCCGACGCCCGCTTCCGTTCTCAGTTCCCTACAGCAGCCGTTGATGACCCACTGCCTGCCGAAGTGCAGGAAGTGGTCGAGGCTGAGGACCACCTGGATGCCGCCCGCCGCAAGCTTGTCCTGGAATTTTGGGGAAACGCCCCCACCCACGCCGACGCCCTGCCCAACGCCGTCATCGACGCCTTCGCCTTGGAACACCGCACCTTCTCTGGTGACAGCACAGCGATCAAACAGACGCCGAAAGCCCAGGTAGAAGCTGAAGGGGACAAGAGGAGCACCGTCACCAGCACGCCGACGACGACCGCTCCTGTCTCCGCTGAATCAGACCTTCTACCATCGCTTCTGGCCAAGCTCAAGGCAGTGGATGACTGGCTCACTCGAGACCATGTGCTCCTGCAGTCCGTTGCTTCGGAGCTGCGCACCGCACTCATCGGCGCGGTCGTCCAGCGCTACCGCTGGATCGATCCCTTGATGCCGGAACAATCTCAAACCACCGCCCGCGCCGTGTGGCCCGTCAACGCCCGTGTGGTCTCGATCGAAGGGGCAACGGAAAACCTGGTCGGCGCTGCGACCGCACCCATTCGTATCAAGCGGACCGCGCGAAACAGTCGTTACCTGCACAGCATCCTGCTGATGAAGAACGGCCACCCCGCGCAACGAGCAGAGCATGTACGCCGGTTGAGTGCCGACGCAGACCGCTACGCTGCGTCTTTTACGACGGCCCTGCAAACAAGCCTGCAGATCACCGACGACGAACTGGTCCTCGGACTGAGGGCTTCGCTCATCGGTGCTGCGTTGGCTGGTGTTGCATGGCCTGGCATGGACGAGACCGACCTCTTGGCGGCAGCCTTCCATGACGGGCGTTCATGGAAGCGTCAGGACGCAGCCAACCGCGATCCTGCATGGGACAAACTGCTGGAGTCCCACCTCCCCAACAGGCCCGCCCTGGTCGAATGGCTTCGCAACGCACTGGGCGTGGCTCAGGGCAACGGGCAACCGCGCCTGATCGACGCTGCCCGAACTCTGCCGCTGTTGCGTCAGGCGTGCACACAGTGGGACTGGCAGATGGAAGGGAAGGAACCGCCGCCGGACCACGTGAAGCCGGCCGTCAAGAACTTCGCCAACTGGATCGACGTCGTCAACAACCAAAACGCCTCCCTGCACGATCAGTTGGACGTCATTCGCCAGCATCATCCGCGCGGTACTACTTCCGCGCAGGTCCTGGCCGCAGTACGCGACGCCCTCGCGGCCGCCGAGGACGCGAGCATCTCGATCCCTCGGGCAACCTTCAAGCAGATCACCGAGTTGCTGGAAGGTGCCCGCGACGTCGACTGGAAGATCCTCAACCAACTCGAGGACGACCTGCGTAAAGTCGACGATTCAGACGCCACCGATGCTGCGCGCCACGCGGCATCCATCACTGCTGCCGCGCGAGACCGCGGCGCAACCGTGCAGGTCGTGCAGGAGTTTCTCGTGGCCAGCGACACGTGGCTGACCGCTGCCTTGGACCACGCAGAATCTCGAACCAACTCCCACGGCGACGAAGCCGCCCGGGCAGTTCAGGACATTCTGACCGAGTGGCAGGCGCTGAACGTAGAGGGAGAAGACCGATGAGCGGGCCCCTGTCTGTCCTGCAAAAGGCAGAACGCCTTCAGGCTGAAGCACGCCGTCTCAACGAGGGAGCCAAGGGAGAGGAGGAAGCGCGGCGCATCAGCGAACGCATCATCGTCTTGCGGACCCACCTGGTCACCTTGCAGCGCCACCTCCGTATCGCCCGCTCGCTGATGATGCAACCCGCAAACCCGGACATCGACCTGTCCGGAGTCGACTCCGGCCTGGCGGCATTCTCCCGTCAGTGCGAGGGCGGCGGCTTGCCCCCCAACGCGGCCTTCACTCGCGCATCGACCGCAGTACAAAAGACGGTAGAGCGCATCGCCCGGGACAGTCAGGAGGCCTGGCGGCAGTGGACGCAGACGCAACTGGCCGGACTGGAACTGGCCCGGCAAGTCATGCTCTCCATCGGCGAGCAGAGCCGAGCGAAGTCACTGCACCAGGACCTCGTCAAAGCCGCCCGGACCGCAGAAGTCGATGCATCAGCGATCACCCTGTTTGCCAACGCGCATGCTGAGCTGGCCGAACTGCTCAGCACCGCCCCGGCCCCCCCGCCGGAACTGCAGACACTCCTGGACCGCCTGGCATCTGGTACCTCGCAGCTACTGAAGGACATCACCGACGCAGAAATCGCGCTGCTGCGCCAGTGCCAACTCGATGGCGACCTGGAAGTCCGAAGGAGGCGAGCGTGATCTCACCTGCGCTGGCGCGCTTTTACAACCTGGTCCTCAACGCCCTCGAGGACCGCGAACTGCCTCTCGTGTCGTGGGGTATCACCGACGGATCCCTGACCGAGCATGAAGTCCTCGACGTCATAGAATCCTTGCTGCCCAAGGCCCCCGCGGACGTTGCGCAGATGTCGAGCGAGGACCTGCTCTATGAGTTCCGCGACCGGGCCTGGCTCTTCAAAGTGCCCGACACCTCCCCTGCGCAGTACCGCACACGCCTTGCAGAGAGTGTCCGACTCGCAGCACAACTGCGGCAGCTTTTTCCCTGGCAAGCGCGGGATGAGTCCACACCGTGGTGGCAAAGCGGCAAGCGACTCGTGGCCGACTACCGCCTGCACACCGCGCCACGCCGCTACCCTCAACGCAACATTCCAGCAGCCACAGCACTGAAGGAACTGGACAGCCAACCAGGCTGGGGAGCCGTTCAACACCTGGTGGCGCAAACCCAGATCGGCGCCCGCGACCTCGCCCGCTTCCAGGTCGAGGCCACCGCGGCGGTGACTGGCGCCCTGCAACGCCCTCACTCCAGTGGCGTCATCGTGGGCGCTGGCACCGGCAGCGGCAAGACTCTGGCTTTTTATCTGCCAGCTTTTGCGGCCATGGCCGAGCGCGCTCGCCCCAACACCTTTCGCCTGCACACGCTCGCGTTGTATCCCCGCAAGGAACTTCTACGGGACCAGTTGCGCGAGGCATTGAGCACCGCACGCTCACTGGAGCCTGCCCTGCTGAAGTTGGGGCGTCGGCCGTTTCGACTGGGAGCCCTGTACGGGGACACGCCGTACCGCCAAGACGACACTCGCCTGCTACCCGGCGCCACGGGCCGTACTGCCTGGAAGCGCACGCGCGATGGCGCCGTCTGCCCGTACCTGACCTGCCCCGCGTGCGAGCGCGGTGAACTGTTGTGGCGTGATGCTGATCGCCGGAGCAATCAAGAGCGCCTGACCTGTCTGGCTCCAGCCTGCCGTGCCACCATTCCCCACGGCGTCCTTGCCCTGACTCGTAAATCTCAGGAAGACACACCTCCTGACCTGCTGTTCACGACAACCGAAATGCTCAACCTGAACAGCGCCGGTGGCGGGCTCAGCCGCCTGCTGGGCTGGCAAGGCGGCGCAGCGCCTTCCCTCGTCCTGCTTGACGAGGTACACACCTACTCGGGGATCCACGGAGCGCAAACCGCCCTGCTGCTGCGCCGTTGGCAGCACGCTGTCCGCAAACCGGTGGCTTTCGTCGGCCTGAGCGCGACCCTGCGCGATGCTGCAGGGTTCTTCGCCCGCCTGGTAGGACTGCGCGACAGCCGCGTGGAATACATTCAGCCCACCGATGACAGCATGGACCACGAGGGCCGCGAATACGCCTTGGCCTTGCGTGGCGATCCGATCGCAGGCAGCAGTTTGTTGTCGACGTCGATCCAGACAGCCATGCTCTTTGGACGCATGCTCGATCCGGAAGAGGACGCGGCACTCTACGGCTCCACCGGATTCCTCTTCACCGACGACCTGGACGTCACCAATCGCTTCTACGACGATCTCAGGGACGCCGAAGGAGGACAAAACCGCTACGGTAAGCCGGGGAAGAAGCCGGTTCTTGCAGCGTTGCGGGCCCCGAAGCGCGCCCAGCACCAGGCACGCTACCGTGAGGGCCAGTCGTGGGACCTCATGGAGAAAATCGGCCACGTACTCGCTGCTGGCAGGGCCAACCACGCCTTGCGCATCGCACGCACCTCCTCCCAGGACGTCGGAGTCGATCTCCAAGCGAACCTGACGGTGGCGACGGCCTCCCTCGAGGTCGGATTCAACGACCCCCGCGTGGGACTGGTACTCCAGCACAAGGCACCCCACGACGCGGCAGCCTTCATCCAGCGCCGCGGCCGGGCCGGCCGCCAACGCGCCATGCGCCCCCTGACCGTCATCACCCTCTCCGACTACGGTCGCGACCGTCTGGCCTACCAGGCCTACGAAACGCTGTTTCAGCCCGAAGTGCCCGCACGCCACCTTCCGGTCCACAATCGCTTCGTCATCAAGATTCAAGGAGCGCAATCACTGCTGGACTGGGCCGGGCGCAAGATCCGCCCCAGCCATTGGTGGGCCGACCCTCGAGGGCTGCTGACCGCACCCAGCGGGGGAAGCAGCAGCAAGGAAGAAAGGGCCGCTGGTGAAGCCTTGGCGCACCTGCTGGAGAGTCTGTTGACCACTCCCGCTCTCCAAGACGACCTGGCCCGCCACCTCAAGGCGTCACTGCACCTGACCGCCGACGACGTACAAGCCCTGCTGTGGGAAGAGCCGCGCTCCTTGCTCCTCAGCGTCGTTCCCACCGCGCTGCGCCGGCTGAAGAACGACTGGCAAGTCCTCCAGGACAAAGACCCCGGCGCCGAACCCAGAGCGGTGCTCCCGGAGTTCGTCACACGCACCCTGTTCGACCCCCTGAACGTGCCCGAAGTCGCCCTGATCCTGCCCTTCGCTGCGCAGCCCACAGCCAACACGGCTGAGCAGGACAGCGCCGATGAACTGCTGCCGATTGCCAGAGCCCTGCGCGAGGCCGTACCGGGAAGAATCAGCCGCCGCTACGGCCACCAGCACGACGACCACCGCACCTGGCTGCCCATCCCGCCGCTGGGCCAGGACACCCTGGAACTCGACAGCACCCTCGTGCCCGTCTCGACCGCCGAAGGCCGCTGGACCCCAACCCTCACCGGCCAAGAACCGTCAGACGTCGTCGTCCTTCGCCCGCACCGACTGCAATTGAGCAAGCCGGACAAGCAGGTCGCCGACCGGTCCCAAGGATTTCCTCTGTGGGGCTCACAACTCGTCGTCGAAGCCGGCGCACGCCCCTTGCCCGCCGATATTCCCCACCCCTCGCCCTGGGGACAACGCATCACCAGCGTGGGCTTCGCCACCCACGAGGCAGGCAACCCCATCGAGGTGCGCCGCATGACATGCGGATCGCGCTTTGAGGTCAGCTACGACGGGGGCACCACCGACGCACGCACCGTGCGCTACACCCTGAACGGGGAACCGGCCGCACTCGGCTTCCGACTGAACGTGGACGCAGCCTCCTTCACCCTGGCGCCCCTCGACACCAGCCACCCCCAGGTCGCCCAGTATCTGACCTCGCCCCAATGGCGCACCCTGGCCTTCTTCCACGCCGTCGACAGCGACGCCGCCCTCAGCGAGGTGACCAACCAATTCCAGCGCGGCTGGCTGGCCCTGGCCTACCTGACGTCGTTCTCCCTGCGAGGCCTGGCAGAAAACAGCCCCGCCCCGGCATCGATCCGCCAGCTGCTCGCCACCGGAACCTGGCGAGACGACCTGAGCGAGATCCTCAGCGTGCTCTACCGCGACGACCCAGCTACATCACCCGCACAGAGCAACGAACGCCTCATCGCCACCCTCACCGAACTCAGCCAGCAACCCGTCGTCATCGACGCACTCGACCGCGCCGGACACCTCCTCGTGGCCTCGGACATCGCCCAGCGCACAGCCGACCTGGCACGCCGTACCTACACCGACACCATGGCCGCAGCCATCTTGACCGCCGCCCTTCGCGCCTGCCCCGACGCCCAAGACGGCGACCTGATTGTGGACGTGGAACTGCCCGCACACAGCCACAACGCGGCCGCGATCTGGCTCAGCGAAACCTCCATCGGAGGTCTAGGTGTCATCGAGCAGCTCTCCCGGCACTACGCCGAAGACCCGCGGCGCTTTTGGCGCCTGGTCGAATCAGCACTGACCCCCAACGACTACGAATACGTCGACTCCACCGTCACCCGACTCCTGCACCACGTGACCACCCAGCCCAACGGCAAGGCAGCACGTGCCATGGCAGCCCTGCGGGCCCACACCTCCGCCGCCGAATCCAACCAAGCGCTGACAACACTGCGCGAGGCCTGGAGCGACATCGACGGCCCCCCACGCCACAGCGCAGTGGCAGCACTGTCAACCCGGCTGCTGCGTCCCGGCAGCACTCCCGCCACCGACGCCAGCACACTGGCATTGGTCGAAGGATGGCGGTCCCTGGAACAACGCCTGGGCGTGGAAGTCGATGCCCGCGTCATCGCTTACGCCGTCGGATCAGGCCGCATGCCCACCGGCCCGGGACCGCGCCTTAGCGCCGACCAAGCCTTCAGCCTGCTCTGGCCGCGTGGCCGCGACGCCCGCAACCACCATCTCCAGCACTACCAGCCTTATCTCGACCGCCCCGCCAGCCTGGACCGACTCCTGGCCACCGCAGCACACGACGAACAACTGCCCCACATCGACGTCACCGAAGAAGGCTGGGAAGAGCGCTACCAAACCGCACTAGCCCAACACGCCGCCGCCGTGTTGACCGCAGACACCCAAGCCACCACCGCACTGGCCGACGCCATCGTCCGGGTGCCGGCCCTGCCGATCGACCGAGACGCGATGCGCGTACACGGAGAAATGCAAAGCATGAGCCGCCACGGCCAGCAATGGCACGTACGAGTGGACATCCGAGAGGCCACACAATGAATGGACTCCAGCGCCCCGTACGCACCGGCGGACCCACCGGTGAAAACCCCGACACCATTCTTGCCACGGCCCTGATGGGAGAACTTCTCTTCCCCGGACCCAGAATGTGGCTGGTCTCGCCCTGGATCAGCGACGTCCACGTCGTGGACAACAGCCACGGATCATACGACGACCTGTTCGGCGACACCCCTCCCAGCGCCTGCTCACTATCCGACCTCCTCGCCCGGATCGTGACCGCTGGCTCCGCCCTCACCGTCGTCACCCGCCCCGATCCCCACAACGCTCACTTCCTCGCCCGATTGCACCGCCGCACCCCTGCCCAATCCGTCCGCGTGGTGCAAGACGCCTCCGTCCACGAAAAGACCATCTGCGGCCGTGACTGGCTGCTCACCGGGTCAATGAACTTCACCGTGCGCGGCTTGTTGGAAAACGATGAAGCCGTGACCTACAAGGTGGGAGGCAGCCATGCAGGCCAGGCACGCCTCGAACTCGCCCAGCGCTGGAAGGAGCATCAGTGACCACCACACGCCAAAGCGCCCCGGCCTGGACCACACAGGACCTGGACGACCTCTTTCAGCGCTTCTTCGGCCCAGGCAACGACGCGTGGCCAGGAATGGATCCCGACCCCCGCAAGGGCAAACGAGCCCGGCCCTTCGTCGACCTGCTGCGCCGCAGTACTGACATTCCCCTCGTCCTGCCCCGCTACCAGCAAGCCCAGGACCGCTTCGCCATCTACGTCACCGCCCGTGACGAAGCACACGCGGCGCTCATGACCCAGATCATCACCGCATTCGCCGGACCGACGTACCTCATCGACGCAGGCGTGCGTCCGTGCACCCTCGACGTCAACGACCCCATCGAGTCCGCGCTGCTGGACCTCGCCGGCGAAGCAACCACCTTCCGCCTGGAAACCCACCCCAACCGCCGCTACCGCCAGAAACTGACCGACGTCGCCCTGCTCATGCAGCGCACCCTGGCCAGTCGCCCCCCTCGCCTGTGGCGCGTAACCAAACCCACGGGGCGACTCCTGGCCGAGTTCGACGCTGCCCTGGCCGCCGGCGGCGAAGCAGCCTCCCAAGCAACGCTCGAGCAGTTGGCAGCGCAAGGCGGCATCAACGCCGTCAACCTCGCCTACCTGCGCATCAAACGGCTCTCCCGCCTTGGCCTCGACCAGGAACTGCTCGACTACCCTGACCTGGGCGACATCGTGCGGCAAAACCCGCCGATCCCCGTCAAGGAAGCAGTGCTTAACGCTGTCTACGCATGCGACCTGCACGAACCACTCACCTGCGGTGACCTGCCAGGCGCCCAACAAGCCCTGCGCGATCGAGGCTTCCTCGCCCTTGCGCCCTTCGAAGACGCCCAAGCCTCATACTCCACTGAAGCCCTCACCGTCCTCCTCCTCGCCGCCGTGAGCCGAGAGGACTTGGCAAGCACCCAAACAGTTCTCACCACCCTCCAAAAGAACGCACCCCTCGAATCCCTTCCCTTGGCTCTTCGTAGCGCTATCACCGCGTTGCACAACGTCCAGCCGGACGGGATACCAACCCACCAGACAAGCAAATCCACCGAAACGCCCGAAGTTCCCGCCCCCGCGTCCCCGACACACCACGCGGACGCACCACCCACACCAGCAACTCCCACCTCTTGGCCGGAGTTGATGAGCGCGGTCGCCGACGGCCACGCCCACCTGACCAGCATCCTGGACCAGGAAGCGTGGACCGACTGGCCATCACCAGCCCAAGACGACCGGCACATCGCCACCGTGCTGGAGGACCTCCCCGACGACAGCCAGGCAAAAATCTGGCGATACGTGGGCGCCTTCATCGACAGCGTCGGGTACGGCCAGCCTGCCCCCTTGAGCGCACGCGCCCTGATCACCTGCGCACTGGCATACGACTGGCTCGGCCCAGGAGACCTGCTAGCCGTACAGGCCCTCACCGAAATCGTCCTGCGCTCCAGTCCTTCCGCCGCTACTTACAAACAACTGCTGGAAGAACTCGCCGACACCTGCGAACGCTGGGTGGCCCCCGAACGAGCCGCCATCGCACTGGACTTCGCCGACCGCCTCGTCATGGAAGCCAGCCCCGAGCCAAACGCACGCGAAACCTTCGCCCTGGCACTGCTGCTACCACTGAGCGTGCACCAGGGGCGCTTGGACCCCGGCGACCTGAGCATGGCGCGCCGCCTGTCCACGGAACTCGGCATTGAACTGGACTGGCAGAGCCAGCCCAGCGAAGGCGAAGCACAAGACGCCGAAGCAGAACTCAAGGCCGCAACGGGGTGCCAACTCCTGCTGTACTCCCTCGACGAACGAGTGCTCGACCGAGTCAGCGAGACGCTTCAGCAACTTGTCCCTGGCCTCAAAGTGACCGCTTCCCACGACAGCGTAGGAAGTTCCCAACTGCGTCAAAAAGCCCGACAGGCAGACGTGATCGTCTTGGCCGCCCGCTGTGCCAAGCACGCCGCCACAGGGTTCATCACACAGCACGCAAAATCAGCTGTTACCGAATATGCGGACGGCAGTGGTTCGGCCTCTCTTCTGCGCGCGGCAATACACGGCTTGCTCCGCGCCGGCAAGGTTTGAGGTAGAAGCCCGCCTCGCTTACGTTGCCGTCACCCGGGCCCGCGACCGCCTCGACCTCGGCGTGTGAGGCTCATAAAGTCATCGCTGCTGGTCGGCACCCGCCTACAGGCTCGTCGACGGGGACTTGTAATGCTGCCCTGATAATCGTGTCCCTGCTCTACCGCACCGCATCGACGCCCACTCGACCGGACTCCCTGCAGGCACCACACGCCGCACCCACTTCGCCGACCTCGACCTCACACCCCGACCCCGCCGAAAGCCCCGCACACCACCCGCGAATCGGGCGACAGTGCCACAGGGCCGGGTCGGTATCCGTGGTGCGTGCCATCGTGGATGCGCTGCAGGATGGGTCGGTCCAATTGGCAGCCGCCGAGGACGGGCGCAAGCACGGCAGATGAGGGGCATTCACCGTGTCCGATCCAGGCACGGTGAACCCAGTCGGCCGGTCAGCCCCGCACGGTGCGCACCAGCAGGTCGGTGAGCAGGCGGATGTCGTTGGGGGTGTTTTGCAGGCCATTCCAGCGGCGCTGTTCGCCGTCGGGGAAGCGCCACATGCCGGAGGTCCAGGCGGTGACCGGCATCAGGCTCAGGATGGCGTTGCGGACCCGGTCGCAGTCGACGTCTTCGGCGGCCATGCCGTCGGTGAGGCTATCCATGACGAAACCCATGGCTTGGATGCCTGCTCCGTGGCTGAGGCGGGACTGGCGGGGCGGGAGCTTCCAGGCGTCGCTGAAGGATTCCTGCACGATGGTCCAAAAGGAGCGCAGGTGCAGCAGCATGCGTTCGACGTCGCCGGAGCCGTCTTCGGGGTTGCGGTACTGGTAGAGGGCCCCTTCGAAGAGGCTGTGCTCCAGCATGCGCAGCAGGCTGGTGTCTTTGATGTTGCCGTGGGGGGAGGTGGGGCTGGCGACGCGGCCGTAGAAGGGGCCCTCGCCGTCGATGTTGAGGCGGGTCATCAACTGCGCTGGCAGGCGCTTGCGGGCGTAGGAGGGAGGGAGGTGTCCGCTGGTTTCGGGCAGCAGTTCGTGGATGAGGCCCTTGGGTAGCGGCTTGGTGGAGTTGACCAGGATGAACTGGGAGCGCTGATCTTGTTGATCGTCGGCGATGAATCCGACGGCGGCTACGGGGAATTCGGCCAGGTCCGCGTCGCGGATGGCGGCGCTGCGCTGCTGTCCGTCCACGATCAGGGCGGGCTTTTCCTCATCGGGAAGGGATTCGTCGACGGGGATGACCAATTCTCCCGGGACGGAGTAGTCGACGCCGGCAGCCCGGCGTGCTCCGGTCTCGAACCTGACGGACTCGTCGAACGCCAGGACCAGGGCGTTGGGGAGCATGGCGTTGTCGGACTCGAGGTAGCGGCGGATGCCCCGGATGTGGCTGAGGACTTCGGGTCGCTGGTAGCCCTGCAGGCTGCTGCTGTCGTCCCGCCGGACGCGGGAGACGGCGGCGAAGCTGTGGATCTTCTTTCCGTCGACAGCGAAGCAGTAGATTTTTCGGTCACCCTGACGCACTTCAAGTGCGGGGAGCCTGAGTTCGTAGCGGTCGGCCATCGCATCTCCTGACATGGATAAAAAGTAGAGGGCGGATCTTACCCGAAGGTGAGTGATCGCATTTTCGCTTCGAGCACGGTCAAATTATGAAATCCGCGACGCTTATTTCGCTCACTCCCCCGGAATATCACGATCTCAATTCCGTGCTTCTCACACAGGGCGCAGGGACAGATGCGCCAGGGCGCATCGCTCAGGGTGCGCTCATACACTTCGAGGTAGCTTTTCTTTTTGGGCCCGAGTACGAGGGATTCGTAGGTTCCGAGGGCAGCCAGGACCTCCTCTATGGACGTTTCCTCGCGATCGAATTCGCGCAGGGCGCGCAGGCTGGCTCGCTCGGCGGCGATTGCTTCTGCCTGCGACACGTTCCCGGACAGGATGAGCCGCTTGAGTGCGGGGTTTCCGTCGACTTGGGGGACCCTGATGGCCGTGTAGGAGTCGGTGGCCGAGTGGTAGTTATTGCGGTCATCCATGAAGGCCTGACGGAAGGCGGAGGTACTGTCGAAACTGGTCACGCCGTGACGGGCGAACTGTTCCATGCTGTCCACCCGGTTGATGCCGAGGAGATGCAATCCTGTTCCCGGGGAGCGAATGTCGTCGATGGCGCGCAGGCAGGAGAGGATTTCGTGCGATTTGAGGGGAACCATGCCGCCCAGTGCGATGCGCCGGTAACCCATCTTCTGCAACTGCTTCACGCTGTGCGCGTAGCTTTGCGGGCCCCAACCCTGTGCTGCACCGACCGGTTCGAAGTGCGCGCCTGATTTTCGTGTTGCGGTAATGAATTCTTCGGCAAGTTCCAGGGAGATTTGCTGCCGGGTGATCCAGGCGTCTTCGGGCTGCTTATCAGACTCTTCGGGAATATACCCGAAGATAATGTGGTCGATACTAATTCCCGCATCGAATCCACAACGGCCGTAGAAGTCCATGACTTCATCCACCTCGTAAGGCGGACGCTCTTCGTCTATATAGTTGAAGGCGCCACAGTCACCGATGGTGGCACAGGCTTCGGGGAGACGGAAGAAATTTCTCACGCCCAGCCGGTAGAAACGCTCGCGCTGCGGGGAGGAGTATTTTCCCGAGCCTTTCACGGATCCGTCGACGACCGCCTTGCTGACGAGGATCCCGTCGTAGGGGATCGGCGTCACAACCTGGTGAGCGTAGACGTCGTCCCGTTGGCGCACTCGGTAGGGCGAGTACTCGTCGTTGACGAAGTCGTAGGTGGGGCTCACCAGGTCCTGGCTGTCAGGAAAATAGAATTTCACGCCGCTTTTGCCTTTTCCTGCACATAGATACGGAGGAGGTAGTTCGACAGGGTGCTGATGTGGCGCGGGTTGTTCTGGAGTTCGTTCCAAGGGATGTTCAGGTCCGGCCAGCGCCCGTCGGTCCAACGGCAGTGCGGTGCGACTAGTGCGAGTTCGGCCCGTGCCTGCTCGAGCGCATGGGGGGATGCAGGCGGGATGGCCATCATTACGCGGTCCATGAGACGCCCCATGGAGCGGATGCCCACTCCGTGCATCAGCCGACTCCGAGTCGCCGGCAGGCCCCACGCTTCCGGGAAGGTGTCCCGGACGGCATTCCAATAGATGACAAGAATCTGCCGGATGGTGGCGGTGTCGACGGTGCCGTTGGACAGATTTTTGTAGGGGAAGAAAACACCCGAAGGGGAGTTGAGGGATTCCTGTATGGCCGTGGTGAGGCTGTTGTCGGTGACGACAGCCTCCGCTTTCTGCTCGGCCGTGGTGGAAGGGCGGCGCACCAACCCGTGAAAGGGCGAATCCTTGTCCTGATTGAGGGCTTCGACCAGGACCGAGGGGAGTTTCCTGGCGGACAGTTTGGTCGGCAGCACCGTGCCGACTTCGGGAAGCAGTTCGGTGACGAGGTTGGTCGGCAGCGGGGAGACCGTGTTCACGCGCAGGAACTGGTCTCGCTGGGTTTCCAGGTCTTCGGCGACAAACCCGGCGATGGTCACGGCCAGGCGGGTGTTGCGGGTGCGGGCCAGAGCGAGGCTGCGCTGCTGGCCGTCGACGATCCAGGCCGGCCGGGGGGCATCGGGGGAATCGGGCAGAGAGATCTCCAGCGTTCCGGAGGTACACAGGCCGTCGCTGCTGCTGGGGCCGGGGCTGGACTTGAACCGCACACTGGAGGGCAAGGCGAGAATCAGTCCGTTGGGAAAGAGGACCTCGTCACTGTCGAGATACTCCAGGATCTGCTTGACGTGCTGCTTTTTCTCGGGGCGCTGGTAGCCGATGAGCCTGCCGGCCTCGTCCCGGGAGATCCGCGCGACGTCGGCAACCTGGTGCACCTCTTCTGCCGCCAACGTGAACACATACAGCGGGATCGTGGGGTGCTGCTCGATCCGCAGGGCCCGACGCTTAAGCACAGTGAAAGTCATCAGCGGCCAATCGTTGATGTGTACAGGTCTGCGAAGCGCCTCTGTTCACAGGCCATCCCCTTGTCTCTGAAGAGACGCAGCAGACGAGTGCGGGAGGAGTCGGGGTGGAGGGCCTTCATCTCTTTGATGAAGGCGATCACCAGCTCGTCCGACATAGGTGTGCGTGCGTAACGTTCGGGCCGGGCCGCCTGAGAGGCCCAGGCATCCCAACGCGCCTGCGCCTCAGGGCTGATGAGGCGGCCCGGCGTGCAGTGCTCGAGCCAGGAGGCTGCCATGCGGGTGTTCAAGCTGGTGAGGGTTCCGCCGAGGGCCTGCCGCAGGGCGGCATTGGCCGGCACCCGCAGCACCCCGTCCAGATCGCAGGCGCCCCCGATCAGCACCACCTCGGCGTCGGCGGCCGCGAGCCCGCGCAAGTCCCGCTGCATGGCCTGGGCGTAGGTCTCCGACAGCACCACCAGTGCCCGTCCGGCGGCCGTGGCGATCTTAGACAGATCGCTGGCGCCGTCCAGGTGCTGCAGGTGATCCCACCACCGGGATGCTTCAGGACTGGAGAAAGCCACGGAATCTGCGTGTCGTGGTACGAAAGTCGCTGCATACGACGGCGCCAGGCTGGAGACTTGCCGTAGGCCCAGGCCGGCCGAGGCTACATAGAGACGAGGGACAAACCCTGCTCGAGCTGCGGCGTCGGTGAGAGCGAGCGCACGCCGCCACTGATCCCCCTGGTAGAGGTCCTGCAGTTTCGCCTGCCGGCCCTGGACTGCCTGCAGGCGGCGTGCCCATTCCGCGGCTCGCTGCGGCAGGTCGCCGCTGGGCAGGGTGCGGGCTTGCAGGTCCGCGGGGGGTGGTGAGGCCTTCCGGTCCGTGCACGTGACCACGATGGGCAACTCGTTCACTGCGACTCGACCCCTGGCTTCCGTAACTCGATTTTTGTTGTGGTTACTGTAGCCGGTAGTTAGGGGGGTAGGCTGCACCTGCCTCAACTGAGGAAACTGGACTGCAGATAGGGGAGTGACAGCATGGACCGTCCCGCGATCGTGTTGCTGAGCGGCGGCCTGGACTCGACCACGGTGCTGGCCATCGCCAAGGACCAGGGATTCACTCCCTACGCGCTCAGCTTCCGCTACGGCCAGCGGCACAGCATCGAACTGGAGGCGGCTCAGCGCGTGGCGCAGACCCAGGGCGTGGCCCAGCACGTCATTGCCGACATCGATCTGCGGGTTTTCGGCGGCTCTGCCCTGACCTCCGACATCGAGGTGCCCAAGCACGAGACGCTGGAGGACGTCGAGGAGGGCGGGGTGCCGATCACGTATGTGCCGGCCCGCAACACGATCTTCCTCTCATTCGCGCTGGCGTTCGCCGAGACGGTCGGTGCCAGCGACATCTTCACCGGGGTCACAGCCGTGGACTACAGCGGCTACCCCGACTGCCGCCCCGAGTACATGGAGGCCTTCGCCACCATGGCCAACCTGGCCACCCGAGCCGGGGTGGAAGGAACCTCCAAGATCACCCTGCATTCCCCCCTGATCGCGCTGTCCAAGGCCGACATCGTGCGCGAGGGCCTGCGACTGGGCGTGGACTACTCCCTTACTTCCTCCTGCTACGACCCCGACGAGCAGGGGCAGGCCTGCGGTAAGTGCGACACCTGCCTGCTGCGCCTGAAGGGCTTCGCTGAAGCCGGCGTGAAGGACCCCGTCCGGTATCAGAGCGCCTGAGCATGACCTATCTGATCAAGGAAATCTTCTACACCCTGCAGGGAGAAGGCAGCCACGCAGGGCGTCCGGCGGTCTTCTGCCGCTTCTCCCGCTGCAACCTGTGGACAGGCCGGGAACAGGACAGGGCCCGCGCCATCTGCCAGTTCTGCGACACCGACTTCGTCGGCACCGACGGTGAAGGCGGCGGCCGCTTTCGCACACCGCTGGACCTAGCCGATGCCGTGGAGGCCGCCTGGCCCACGACCGATCGAGCCCACCGGTTCGTGGTGTGCACCGGTGGAGAGCCCCTGCTGCAACTGGATGAAGAAACCATCGAGGCTCTGCACGAGCGCGGCTTCGAAGTCGCAGTGGAAACCAACGGCACTCGCCCGGCCCCACGAGGGATCGACTGGCTGTGCGTCAGCCCCAAGATCGGCTCCACTCTGGTCCTCACCCAGGGTGACGAACTGAAACTGGTCTACCCGCAGGTCGGCGGTGACCCCGCCCAGTTCGAAGAACTGGACTTCCGGCACTTCAGGCTGCAACCGCTGGATGACGCTCACCGTGAAGCCCATACCCGTGCCACCGTCGAATACTGCATGAAGAACCCGCGCTGGACTCTCTCCCTCCAGACGCACAAGTATCTGGGAATTCAGTAATGGAAATCTTTCGCGAGTTCACCTTCGAAGCAGCGCACCGCCTGCCGCGCGTACCTGAGGGCCACAAGTGTGCCCGCCTCCACGGCCACTCCTACAAGGTGATCGTGCACGTCGAAGCCCCCGTCGATGCAGAACTGGGCTGGGTGATGGACTTCGGCGACATCAAGCGGGCCTTCAAGCCCATCGATGCTCAACTCGACCACTACTACCTGAACGACATCGAAGGCCTGGACAACCCCACCAGCGAGAACCTGGCCCGCTGGATCTGGGACCGGCTGATCGGCGAACTTCCCGCACTGTCCGAGATCACCGTGCGGGAAACCTGCACCTCCGGTTGCACTTATCGAGGCGTGTAAGGCATGCACGACATCCAAAACGAAGCCGACCGCCGCGGCATTTCCATCGACGAGGTGGGCATCAGCGGCCTGCGTTACCCCCTCACCTTCGACGACGGCTACACCCGACAGCAGGGCATTGCTGACATCAGCGTCACCGTCGGCCTGCAAGCCGACCGGCGCGGCACCCACATGAGCCGCATGATCGCGCTCGTGCACGAGGAAGTCGCCACGCTGACCCCGCAGGAGTTTCCCATCGCTCTCAAGCGTGGCCTCGCCCTGCTCGATGCACCGGCTCTCACCCTCGCCCTGACCCTGCCCATCGCCACGGCTGTCACCGCCCCCGCCAGCCAGCGGGAATCCTGGCAGGCCCACGACGTCACCGTCACCGGCCGCATCACCGCTTCCGGATGCACTGTCACCACCTCGGTGACCACGCACGTCACCAGCCTGTGCCCCTGCTCCAAAGCCATCTCCGACTACGGCGCCCACAACCAACGCAGCGAGATCACCCTGGAGATCACCGGCACCGACGACACCCCTTATCCCCTACCGGTCCACGAGATCATCCAGATGCTGCGTGCCACTGGCTCCGCTCCCGTCATCCCGCTTATCAAGCGGCCTGATGAACGCGTCGTCACCATGCAGGCCTACGACCACCCCGTGTTCGTCGAAGACATCATCCGGGACATAAGCCTCACCTGCCGAGACAAAGGGCTGACCCACACCGTCACGGCGAAGAACCTGGAAAGCATCCACAGCCACGACGCCATCGCGAGCCTCACTTACAACCACCACTGACCCGCCACAGGCGGCAGGGCCTCGGCGTAGTCGCGTTGCGTCCGGTTTGTGATCATCCGAGGCCGAGGAGTGCGAGGGGCCATCGGGGATCGCGGGCGTTGCGTCGCAGGCCCGCGACGCAACGTTGGAGCACAACGGTCTCTTAGAACTCCTAACGCAATGACTTCAGGCGTCGCCAGCAGATGAGTGCGCATCCGAGGATGAGGAAGGCTTCGTGGATGTCGTCGCGTATCTCCCAGCGGATCCGCAGGCGGCGGAACCAGTGGAGGTGGGCGAAGGCCCGCTCGACGACCCACCGTTGGATGCCCAGGCCCGAGCCGTGCTCGGTGCCGCGTCGGGCGATCTGCGGTTTCACGCCGAGGGCGCGGACGAGGCGGCGGTACTTGTCGTGGTCGTAGCCGCGGTCGCCCAGCACCACGTCGGGACGGC
>NZ_WWGX01000097.1 GCF_009862265.1 Streptomyces sp. SID8352
TGTGGAGTTGACTGGTACTAATAGGCCGAGGGCTTGTCCTCAGTTGCTCGCGTCCACTGTGTTGGTTCTGAAACCACGAACAACCGGCCCCTGATTTTTCGGGGGTTGCGGGTTGTGTTTCATAGTGTTTCGGTGGTCATAGCGTAGGGGAAACGCCCGGTTACATTCCGAACCCGGAAGCTAAGCTCTACAGCGCCGATGGTACTGCAGGGGGGACCCTGTGGGAGAGTAGGACGCCGCCGAACAATTGTTGGGGAAAGCCCCGCACCTCATGGTGCGGGGCTTTTCTGCGTTTTAAAGGGGTGAAGCGGCGGACGCCCGCGTACTAGCGTGACGGGCATGACCCTCACAGCCCCCGGCGACTACGAGATCCGCTCCCTCCGGCCCGACGACTGGCCGGCCGTGAAGGAGCTGCGGCTGCGCGCGCTCCAGGACCCGGTCGCGCACCTCGCCTTCCTGGAGACCTACGAGACCGCCGAGGCCCTGCCGGACTCCTTCTGGCAGGAACGGGCCGTCAGCAGCGGTGAGAGGGCCACCGGGGCCCGGCAGTTCGTCGCCGAGACCCCGGACGGGACCTGGGCCGGGTCGCTCACGGTGCTGATGGAGGAGGCCGGGACGACCGACTGGGCGGGGTGTCCCGTGGACCGGCGGCAGGGCCATGTCGTCGGCGTGTTCGTACGCCCCGAGTGGCGCGGGAGCGGCCTCACCGGGGCGCTGTTCGAGGCCGGACTGGAGTGGGCCCGGTCGCGGGGCGCCGAGCGGGTGCGGCTCATCGTGCACGAGGACAACCCGCGGGCCCGGCGCGCCTACCGCAAGGCCGGATTCGCCCCCAGCGGCCGGGTCGTCCCGCTGGAGGGCAGGCCCGGGGAGTCCGAGCTGGAGTACGTCACCGACCACTGATCCGCCGGGACCCCTGCCCCGGCCCGGCAGCCGGCCCGGGGACCGCCCCCGTACCGGAGCCCCGGCCGGTCGAAGGCCGTCCTACACCGGCAGTTCGTCGTGCGGCCAGCGGGAGCGGCCCTGCTCGCGGGAGCGGAGCAGGGCGAGGGCCGGCAGCCCCAGGTCGGCCCCGCGGGCCAGCAGCTCGGGGAGCTGGGGGAGCGGGGCGACGGCGGCGACGTCGTCGAGGACCAGGGTGATTGGTGGGTCGAGCCGACCGGAGGATGACCGTGCGGCCATGCGCCGGCCGTGCTCGACCACGCTGGAGGCGAGCGCCGTCAGCAGCGGCATGGCGCCCGGACTGGTGCGCGGATCCTCGATGGACTCGCCCACCAGGTAGAGGCTTCCCTGTTCGTGCACAAAGGAATCCAAGGCGAGGGCATCACTTCGGTTCGGGGTGCACGCCTCGCGGACATTGACCGTCGAGAGGGAGGCCAGCGCCCGGGTGGTGAGCTGCTGGGCCATGTCCCGGCGGTCCGGGTGACCGGTGAGGGCGGCCTCCAGCTCGCCCGCCGCGCCGGGCGCGGCCCTGGGGCTGGTCCGCAGGACGCGGACGGCGTCCTGGAGCTGTCCGCCCTGGGCCCAGCGGTGCACATGGCGCACGGTGCGGCCGTCGACGGCGGCGGCGTGCAGATAGCTGCGCAGCAGCAGCTCGGCGGTCGCCGCCAGGGCCTCGTCGATCTTCGCGGTGGGGCGGACGGGGGCGAGCAGCGCGGCGGCCCGGGAGACGGCCGTCCCCTTGTCCTCGCAGCCCGCGACGGGCGACCAGTGGAGCCGCGCCGGGGTGTCGCAGACGTGGGACGGGTCGTAGAGGAGGACGGGGCCCAGCTTGGCGCGGGCGTCCTTCGTGGACTGCCAGAGCCCCGGGTTCGAGGTGATGACGAGGACGGCTCCCTCGGCCTCCCGCACGGCCCGTGCCGCGGCGGCCTCGCGGCTCGCCGGGGCGCCGTAGTGCACCGGGCCCGTGGGAACGGGTGCCGCGGCTGCCGCACCCGCTGCCTCTGTGGTCCCGGCGGCCTCCACGGTGCCCGCTGTCTCCGGAGCGGTGCCGGGGAGCGGGCCGGGCGCGAGGTGCGGCGCTGGTTCGCGGAGCGGTGCGGTCTCGGGCCCGGGGGCCGTACGGGGGGCGGGGACCTCGTCGGGGAAGGGCGCGGGGCGCTCCAAGGGCCGGGGGCGGTCCTGCGGAGGTGCCGCCGTCCCCGGTGCCGGGAACGCCGTCTCCAGCCGGTGCCGCCGCCGTACCGCCCGCCAGCGTGCCAGGGTCCCCATGACGAAGACGGCGAGGACCACCAGCACCATGAGCTGGCCGATGAACAGCCCCCAGAAGAGGCCGTACCCCGACAGCTCGGCGGGGGCGGTGCCCGGCCAGGCCCCGGCGATGTCGTGGGGCTCGGCGATGAGGCTCCGCATGGCCATGGGGGTGCCGGTGAAGGTGACGCCGCCGGGCCAGGAGCCGTGGGCGAACAGCCCGCCCAGCCCCGTCGCCGTCCACACCAGCAGGGTCATGCCGAGGAGGAACGCCAGGAGGCCGATGAGCAGTCCGTCGGGGACACCGCCCTGGTGGCCCCGCTTCCGTTCGTCCGGTCCCATGCGTCTCCTCCCGCGCCGACGTCCGCCGCGGCGGCTAGGCGACCGTCGATTCGGAGGAGTCGCCGAGGCGGTGCTCCATGAAGGCCGCGGCCCGCTCCTCCGCCTCCCGCTCCGCGGCGCGCAGGGCGTCGTCGGCGAGGTCGCTGGAGGACTCGGTCATGGCGCGGTCGGTGAAGACCAGCGGTCGTTCCGTCTCGGTGACCAGGTGCTTGACGACCTGCACGTTGCCGTTGACGTCCCAGACCGCGATGCCCGGGGTCAGCGAGGGGATGATCTCCACCGCCCAGCGCGGCAGGCCCAGTACGCCGCCGGTGGCCCGTGCCTCGTCCGCCTTCTGGGCGTAGACGGTGCGGGTCGAGGCCATCTTGAGGATGGCCGCGGCCTCCTTGGCCGCCGCGCCGTCCACCACGTCGGAGAGGTGGTGGACGACGGCGACGAAGGAGAGTCCGAGCCGTCGGCCGAACTTCAGCAGCCGCTGGAAGAGCTGGGCGACGAAGGGGCTGTTGATGATGTGCCAGGCCTCCTCGACCAGGAAGATGCGCTTCTTCCGGTCGGGGCGGAGCCAGGTGTGCTCCAGCCACACGCCCACGATCGCCATGAGGATGGGCATGGCGATGGAGTTGCGGTCGATGTGGGAGAGGTCGAAGACGATCAGCGGGGCGTCGAGGTCGATGCCGACGGTCGTCGGGCCGTCGAACATGCCGCGCAGGTCACCGTCGACGAGCCGGTCCAGGACCAGCGCCACGTCCAGGCCCCAGGCGCGGACGTCGTCTGTGGCGACGTTCATCGCCTCGGCCGACTCCGGCTCCGGGTGGCGGAGCTGCTCGACGATGTCGGTGAGGACCGGCTGGCGCTCGACGATGGACTCGTTGACGTAGGCGTGGGCGACCTTGAGGGCGAAGCCGGACCGCTCGTCCAGCCCGTGGCCCATCGCGACCTCGATGATGGTGCGCAGCAGGGCGAGCTGGCCGGTCGTGGTGATCGACGGGTCGAGCGGGTTGAGCCGGATGCCGTGGTCCAGGGCGGCCATCGGGTCCAGCCGGATCGGCGTTATGCCCAGCTCCTGGGCGATCAGGTTCCACTCGCCGGCGCCGTCCTCGCCCTGCGCGTCCAGGACGACGACCTGGCGGTCGCGGAAGCGCAGCTGGCGCAGGACGTAGGTCTTCTCCAGCGCCGACTTGCCGTTGCCCGACTCGCCCAGCACCAGCCAGTGCGGGGCGGGCAGTTGCTGGCCGTAGAGCTGGAAGGGGTCGTAGATGTAGCCCTTGCCGGAGTAGACCTCGCGGCCGATGATCACGCCGGAGTCGCCCAGGCCGGGGGCAGCGGTGGGCAGATAGACCGCCTGGGCCTGCCCGGTGGAGGTGCGGACCGGCAGGCGGGTCGTCTCGACCTTCCCGAAGAGGAAGGACGTGAAGGCGTCGGTGAGGACGGACAGCGGATCCCGCATCAGGCTCAGCCCCTACCTTCGGATGCCGGTGGCGAACGGAAGCGTGTTCACGAAGGCGCGGTGGTGCTCGCGGTCGCACCACTCCAGCTTCAGGTACGACTTCCCGGCCGAGGCCCGGATGGTCCGCTTGTCGCGGGCCAGGGCCTCGGGGGTGCGGGAGGAGACGGTGATGTAGCCGACGAGGTTGACGCCGGCGGCGCCGCTGGCCAGGTCCTCGCCCCGCTGGTCCAGCCTGCTGTGCGCCGCCAGGTCGCGCGGGTCGACGGTGCGGTTCATCTTGGCGGCGCGGGAGGCCTCGGCCTCGTCGTTGGTCTTCTCCGTCAGCATCCGCTCGATGGCGACCTCGGTGGGTTCGAGGTCCATCGTCACGGCGACGGTGCGGATGACATCCGGGGTGTGGACGAGGAGCGGGGCCAGGAAGTTCACGCCGACCGGGGTCATCGGCCACTCCTTGACCCAGGCGGTGGCGTGGCACCAGGGGGCGCGGGTGGCGGACTCGCGGGTCTTGGCCTGGAGGTAGGTGGGCTCCATGGCGTCCAGCTCGGCCGGCCAGGCGTTGCGCTTCGTCATCGCCTGGATGTGGTCGATGGGATGGTCCGGGTCGTACATGGAGTGGACGAGCGAGGAGAGCCTGCCCTGTCCGAGGGGCTGGCGCACCCGGATGTCGGCCTCCTGGAGGCGCGAGCAGATGTCGGTCAGCTCGCGGGCCATGACGACGGCGAGTCCGGCGTCGCGGTCGACCTTGCGGCCGTGGTGGGGGCGGGCGGCGCGGGCCATGGTGTGGGCCTCGGCGGCCAGCTCCCGGGTGAAGTGCATGCAGGCGATCAGATACGCGCGGTGCTGCTCGCTGCTGGTGGACACCATGGACTGGAGCTGGTCGTAGGAGGTGCGCAGCCAGGAGGGGGAGGTGTCGTCGCCGCGCACGGCCACGTCCTTGGCGTGTGCGTCGGGGTCGGCCGGGAGGGTACGGGCGAGCATCTGGATGCGGGTGACGAAGCCGTCCCCGTTGGCCACGTGCTTGAGCAGGGTGCCGAAGCGGTCGACCAGGGCCTCCTGGTCCTCGGAGTCGCGCAGGCCGACGCCGGGGCCCTCGATCTCGATGGCCGCGGTGACCGTCTTGCGGTCGGCGTGCAGCAGGACGGCGATCTCGTCGGGGCCGAAGGGGGCGGCCAGCCAGGTGATGCGGCCGATGCCGGGCGGCGGGCCGATCTCGACCTCACGGCCGTCGATGCGGGTGCCGGCCTCGACGGCGGAGGAGCGGTAGGCGGTTCCCCGGCGCAGGGAGCGCTTGTAACTGCGGTTGATCTCGAACCACTTGTAGAACGTGCGGTGCCGGTAGGGCACGTAGACGGCGGCCAGGGCGAGCATGGGGAAGCCCGTGAGCAGCACGATGCGCAGGGACAGGACGGGGACGAGGAGACCGCACATCATGCCGAGGAACGCGCCCGCGACGATCAGCGCGATCTCGCCGGTCTCGCGGTTGCGGCCGACGATCGCGTTCGGCCGGGCGCGGCCGATGAGATACGTACGGCGGGGCGTGACCGTATGGGACATGTGGGACTCGGTCGTCAACGCCCGTCACCTCCTGTGCTGTTCGTGCCGCTGTTGCGGGTGGTGCGGTTGGTGGTGGTGTGCGGCGTGGCGAGGGGACCGCCCGAGCGCGGGGCGGGTGCGGCGGAGGGTGTGCTGCCGCCGCCGGAGGCGGGGCGCGCGCTGTGCGCGGCGACGCCGCCGGAGACGGGGTTGGCGGGGCGGGCGCCGGACTGGCCGCCGCCTCCGGAGCCCGGGTCGCCGTTGCTGCGGGTGCTGTGGGTGCGGATGCCCTGGGCGACCAGGTTGGCCGGGGAGCTGATGACGGCGGCGGCCTTGCCCTCGGCGTTCCGCATGATGCGGTTGTCGCGGGAGCCCGCGATCTCGTCGCCGAAGCCGGGGACGAAGCGGTAGATCATCGCCGAGGCGAAGATCGCGAGCAGGATGATCGCGAGCCCGGAGACGACGGCGGAGAAGGCGTCGGGGCCGTCGTCGGCGGACAGGGCGCCGGCCAGGCCCAGGACGATCACGATGACGGGCTTCACCAGGATGACGGCGATCATGACGCCGGCCCAGCGGCGGACGTGGCCCCAGAGGTTCTTGTCGACGAGCCCGGCGTAGACGACCGTGCCGAGCAGGGCGCCGACGTAGAGCAGGGCGGCGCGGATGACCAGTTCCAGCCAGAGGACGCCGGCGGCGAGGATGGAGACCAGGGAGACGACGATCAGCATGATCGGGCCGCCGCCGATGCCCTCGCCCTTCTTCAGGGCGCCGGAGAACGTGCCGAAGAAGGTGTCCGTCTGGTCGCCGGTGGCCTTGGCGAGGACGTCGGTGACGCCGTCGGCCGCGGAGACCACGGTGTACAGGATCAGGGGGGTGAAGGCGGAGGCCAGCACGGTGAGCCAGAGGAACCCGATGGCCTCGGACAGGGCGGTGGTCAGCGGTACGCCGCGGACGGCGCGCTTGGCCACGGCCAGCAGCCAGAGGAGGAGGGTGAGGATGGTCGACGCGGCGAAGACGACGGCGTACTGCTTGAGGAACTTGTCGTTCGTGAAGTCGACGTTCGCGGTCTCCTGGACGGCGGTGCTCAGCTTGCCGATCGTCCAGGCGGCGGCGTCGGCGCAGCCGCGGGCGAGGGAGGAGAGGGGGTCGAGGACGGAGGTGGGGTCGTTGAGGGTGCTGCGGC
The DNA here is from genome assembly GCF_009862265.1 of Streptomyces sp. SID8352. Taxonomy (GTDB): domain Bacteria; phylum Actinomycetota; class Actinomycetes; order Streptomycetales; family Streptomycetaceae; genus Streptomyces. The sequence goes on from NZ_WWGX01000097.1 coordinate 6,693, forward strand.
GGGACCCGCCACCGGACTGACCGCGCTCGCAGTAGTCCTTGGCCGGGCCGTGGATGAGGTCGCAGGGGTCGTCGGTCGGAGTGGGTGACGGTGTGGGTGCGGCAAAGGCACGAGCGGCGAAGAGAAATGCTGCTGTCTGCACAGCCCCGGTCATGGTGATCAGCCGGAGCAGGTGCCGGTTAGCGGGCATAGGTGAACCCTCCGTACTCCTGGACGGCCTTCGCCATCTCGTCCGCGCTTGCAGCCCTGCCGTCGCCGGGAATCGGCGCTGGGCCATCTTTCTGGGAGTGCGTCAGGACCTTCCAGTCGTCCGCCGCCCATTCCAGTTTCATGGTGATGGTGAACCAGCTGCTGGTCACGGGCGATGTGGACTTCTGACCTGCGAGACCGAGGAGACCGCCGCACCACACTTCGACGGTCGCGGTGTCGGTCGAGCTGTCGACAAGCTTCGTACCGATCGGAGTGGTGCGGGAGACGAAGGTGTAGCCCTTCGGAGCCGAACCGTCCTCGTTCAGGCCCACGTTCTTGTTGAACTCCGGGCTGTAGGCCTGGTCCAGAGTCGCTCGAAACTCTGGCACTTTGGCAGGTACCAGGATGGTATCCAGGATGCTGTCGCGCCTGGCCTTGTTGAACATCTCGGCCGATCCCAGCGCCACCGAGTAGTTGGCCGCCGCGCTCTGGGCGCCCTGTTCGGTGCGGGCGTAGCCCGACGGGATTCCGGCGGTCCGGGAGTCCACCGGCCGTTTCCCCGTCGGGGCCGTTGCCGCGGTGTCGGGAGGAGCGTCCCGGCCCTTGGAGGACGGTGCGGAATCGTCTCCTCCGCGATTCGCGAAGGCGATGGCGGCGATGAGGAGGACCACGACGCCGACGACGGTGACGAGGCTTCGGGAGGAGGTGCGGGCGGGGCCGCGGCGGGGTCCGGGGTGGCCGTCGCCGGGGCCGTCCGGGAGCCGGGTGCGGGTCTGGCCGGTGCCGCCGTAGCCGCCGGAGGACTCGTGGTCGTCTCCGAGAGTCATGCCGCGTACGCCCCCTCGACGTCGTGCGGGAAAACCTCGTGCGCCATGCCGTAGAAGTATGACGGTAGCCGGGCCGGCTCCCGTACGCGTGCGATGTGGTGACTGGACATCAGGGAAACGCAACCTCAGCCGATGGGCGCGACGGGCGGGTGGGATGGAGGGGACGGGAGGCGCCCGGTGGGCCGGTGGAGCGCGGCCCGCCTACACGGCCATGCCGTACACGATGGTGAAGAGCGTGCCGAGCGAGCCGATGATGAACACGCCCGTCAGCCCGGCGATGATGAGGCCCTTGCCCTGCTCGGCGCTGAACGTGTCGCGAAGGGCGGTGGCGCCGATGCGCTGCTTGGCCGCGCCCCAGATGGCGATGCCCAGGCAGAGCAGGATGGCGACGGCCATGACCACCTCGATCATCACCTTGGCCTCGTTGCCCAGGCTGCCGAAGGGGCCCCAGTCCGGAGCGATCCCGCCGATGATGGTGTTGATGTCTCCCTTGTCGGCCGCAAAGAGCATGTAAGTCACCGCCCCTGTTGGGTAGTTCCGCACCCTCTGCGGACATGCAGAGGTCAGGCCTCATTGTCGCTGACAACGGCGCCGTCGCATGTCGACTTGGCGTCATTGATTGGCGGGTTTCGTATGAACAGCTTGCCACCGGCCCGCGCCGGCCTCGAAATGGGGGTGTGATCGGGTCGGCGGGAGACGTTTGGTCACTCTGTGTATCACGAAGGGTTACGGTGGGCAAAGGAGCCCGGGCGAAACCTGTCGGGTGATCGTGTCGTTGGATACGGGCGCGTTCCGGCGTGTTCCTGACGGCCGGTCGGCCCGCCGGGTCCCCGGGGGCGCCCTGTCGCGGGATGCGGGCCGGCGGGAGGGCCGTGGGAGCCCGTGGTGACGCTCCGTCCGCCCGAGGGCGCGGCGCGGTGCCGTACACCCGGTCGGCGGCCCGGGTGCCCCGAACTCACCCCCTGGGAGGAAGGCCGCCTATACACTGACGCCAGGCGCTCTGGGTCCGGATGCTGAGGGGCGGTTGACGGTGCGTAAGGCGTGGATCGCGGCCATCGTCGCCGTCAGTTCCGGACTCGTCTTCGTGATGCTGCTGGTCATCGGGGTCTATCTGGTCGCCGGCGGTTCGGCCAGCGGTGTCGCGGGTGGTGCCAAAACGCTGGCGAAGGGCGCGGTGCCGGCCGCCTACAAGGACCTGGTGCAGCGGTGGGGCAATCTCTGCCCCGCCATCAATCCGGCGCTGCTGGCCGCCCAGCTCTACCAGGAGAGCGGTTTCAACCCGAGGGCGCAGAGCCCGGCGGCGGCGCAGGGCATCGCGCAGTTCATCCCCGGCACCTGGGCCAGCCACGGGATCGACGGGGACGGGGACGGGGACCGGGACGTCTGGGACCCCGCGGACGCCATCCCGTCGGCGGCGACCTACGACTGCACGCTGGCGTCGTACGTCAAGGACGTGCCCGGCGATCCGACCGAGAACATGCTGGCCTCCTACAACGCGGGCGCCTACGCGGTGATCCGCTACCAGGGGGTGCCGCCGTACGAGGAGACCAGGAACTACGTCCGGATCATCACGTCCCTGGAGAAGAGCTTCGCCGCGCCGCAGGGGCGGGTCGATCCCTCGCGGCAGGCCGCGGGGGCCATCGCGTACGCGCAGAAGAAGCTGGGGACGCCCTATCTGTGGGGCGGGACCGGTACGGCCGCGCAGGGCGGCCGGTTCGACTGCTCCGGGCTGACCCAGGCGGCGTACGAGAGCGTCGGGATCACGCTGCCCCGGGTCGCCAACGACCAGTACAACGCGGGCCCGCACCCGGGCCGGGACGAACTGCTCCCGGGTGACCTGGTGTTCTTCTCGGACGACCTCACCGATTCGCGGGCGATCCGGCACGTGGGGATCTACGTCGGCGGCGGGTACATGATCGACGCGCCCCGGACGGGGGCGGTGATCCGGTTCGACTCCATCGACACCCCCGACTACTTCGGTGCCACCCGGGTCACCGAGGATGGCGCGAAAGCGTTGCCCACCACGGTCTGACACTTACTGTGAAGCACTCCCCTGAGCTGCGGGGACAGTCTCTCTTCGGTAACGTCTGCGTGATCATCCGGTGGAGTGCGGAACGTATCCGCGGGGCCCGTGCGTTCCTGTTGACACGGAACGCCGCATCCACGGGGGTGGCGGAACAGGCGCGCGCGTGGCGCGCCGAGGGAACATGACGAAGGGGCCGCAGCGACATGGCTGGACTCGCCGAATCCGGGTCGAACCCCGATGTCGACCTGCTCTACGAGATCAACGGCCTGGCCAAGGACGCGCCGCACTGGTTCGACCGCGTCATGGAGTTCGTCGGCGAGTACGGGCTGCTGTTCGCGATCGTGCTCATGGTGCTGTGGTGCTGGTGGGGCGTGCGGCGCCGGGGCGGCGAGGACGCGGCGCCCTCCGTGGCAGCCCTGCTCTGGGCCCCGCTGGCCGCCGGTGTGGCGGTGCTGGTCAATGTGCCGATACGGGGCTTCGTGGAGCGCCCCCGGCCCTTCAACGACCACCAGGGCCTCGAAGTGCTGGTGGACGGCAAGGACGACTTCTCGTTCGTGAGCGATCACGCCACGCTCTGCATGGCGATGGCCGTCGCGCTGTTCGTGGCGCACCGGCGGTTCGGGATCGCCGCGATCGTGCTGGCGGTGTTCGGCGGCTTCATCCGCGTGTACATGGGCGTGCACTACCCGACCGACGTGGTCGGCGGCTTCGCCCTGGGCACCGCGGTGGCGCTGCTGCTGTCGCCGCTGGCGATGGCCCTGCTGACGCCGCTGACCCGGGCCGTCGAGCGCTCGCCCCGGGTGGGGTGGCTGGTCAGCGCGCGGGGCCGGAACGGCGCGGCGGCCCGCGCGGTGATCCCCGGGGCCCGGCGGGAGCGCGGGGACGGGGAGTCCGGCGAGCGGGACCTGGCGGCCTGAGCCCGGGGGCCCGAGAGGGGGCGCCCGGACCCGGCCACCGCGGGCCCGCGTGACGGGACCTGACGGGGCGGGACCCCGTGACCGGGGCCGACGGCGCGGGAGCGGGCGGCCGGAGGATCCGCCGGCCCTGGTCCTGACGGGGCGGCAGGGCGGCGGGCCGTAGGGTCCGTGGCCGGCGGCACCCGGTTCCGTGGGACCGCGGCCGCGGAGGGCACGACCACCGGGGGACCCGGGCGGGAAGCGGGACGGGGCGGCGGCCGGCGGTGCCTGTTCACCGGCCGCGGGCCGGTCCTCGTTCACCGGCCTCGGCGCGGCCCCCGCTCACGCGGGCGGGCGGTGCTCCGCCGCGACGACGGCGGCCTCGTGGGTGAGCGCGTCCGTGCGGGCCTGGCTGCGGGCCCGGCGGGCGGGGCCGCGCCAGCCGCAGAGGCAGCGGGCCAGGCAGAACCGGCCCTGTTCGATCGTCGCCGTACGGTGTTCCGTCGTGTCCGGGTCGGTGTCCGGACCGTCCTGCTGCGCCACGCCGTCCACGTTACCGGCGCCGCCCGCCGGTCGTTAACCGGATCGCAAGGATTCGGAAACGGGCGGGGTGACGGGACGGATGACGGTGGTCCGGCGGGAGCGGCGGCGGCCGCGGAGATGGCGGCCGGGAAGGAGCCTGATCGTCGGGATCGGCCTGTGCCTGGTGGGCGGCTGCTCCGCGGGGACCGGTGGAGGGGACGACGCGGGCGGCGATCCCGTGGCCGTGCTGCGCGGAGCGGCCGACCGGCTCGTGGCCGCCGGCAGCTCCCGGGCGCGCACCGCGATGGAGATGGCCAGCGGCGGGACCCGGGTCACCATCCGGGGCGAGGGGGTCTACGACTTCCGGGAGCGGCGCGGGCGGCTGACGGTGCGGCTGCCGCAGGACCCGGCGGGGGGCAGCGGGCACCGTCCGATCACCGAGCTGCTCACGCCCGGCGCGCTGTTCATGAAGAACCGGGGCGCCGGTGTCCCCGAGGACAAGTGGGTGCGCGTCGACATCGGCTCGCTGGCCGACGGCAATCTGGTCACCGGCGGCGCGACCGACCCGTACGCCGCAGCGGAGGTGCTGCGCGGGACGCGGACGGCCCGGTACGTGGGGCGGGCCCGGGTTGCGGGGACGGAGGTGCGGCACTACCGGGGGACGGCCGATCTGGCCGGCGCGGCACGGCGCGCCTCGGGTGGCAACCGGGAGGCCCTGGCCGCGGCGGCGAAAGGGTTCGCCACCGCGGAGGTGCCGTTCGACGTGTACCTCGACGAACGGGGCCGCGTCCGCAAGCTCCGGCACCGGTTCAGCTTCGCCGGGCAGCAGCGGCAGGGCACCGTGGAGGTCGCCTCGACGACCCTGCTCTACGACTTCGGCGCCGCCGCCGGGGTCGAGCTGCCCGGCGGCGGTGACATCTACGACGGCCGGATCGCGGAGGGGCCGGGCGGCGGGGAAGCGCCGGATGGCCGGAAAGAGCCCCAGGACTAGCCCTTCCGTGCCATGCGCGTTCCGTGTGCCGCTCCCTACTCTAGGAAGTCGGTGACTGGCAGGGACGAGGTGATGTGCGTGGCTCCGGTCGGCGGTACGGCAGTGCAGGACCACGTGGCGCTTGCCGAGATAGAGCTGTGCGGTGACCTGATCATCGCGGCGTCGGCCGCCCGGGGACGGCTCAGCCTGGAGAGCATCGACGAGGTGCTGCGGGTGTCCGAGGAACGCCCCGGTTCAGGTGCGCAGTAGTCCGAGGAACGCCCCGGTTCAGGTGCGCAGTAGACGGCCGATGGCCTTCGTAGCCTCCTCCACCTTGGCGTCGACCTCGGCGCCGCCCTTGACCGCGGCGTCCGCGACGCAGTGGCGCAGGTGCTCCTCCAGCAGTTGCAGGGCGAAGGACTGGAGTGCCTTGGTGGAGGCGGAGACCTGGGTGAGTATGTCGATGCAGTAGACGTCCTCGTCGACCATCCGCTGCAGACCGCGGATCTGGCCCTCGATCCGGCGCAGCCGCTTGAGGTGGTCGTTCTTCTGGTGGTGGTAGCCGTGCACCCCGTGGTCGTGGTCGGTGGTCACGGCCTCGGCGGCCGGCGTCGTCCCGGCCGCGGTCTCCAGTGCCGTGGAGGGCGCACCCGCGCCGGCCCCGGTGGTCGTCATCGCGTCCTCCGTGAATGAGGGGATACACACCGTATATATACCCCTGGTGGGTATAGGGTAACCAATTTTCCCGGGCCGTGGGAGCCGGTGGCGCCGGGGCGGCCCGGAGGCCGTGGAGAACGGCCCGCGGACGGTCGGTGTCGCCCCCCTGCTCATCAGGCTGCCTGATGGGCGACACTGGGGGACGGCCCGTTAGCCGTGGCCGGATGATGCGCCTAGCATCAGCCTCACCGAACCGACGCACCCCGAGGAATCCACGTGCGCTTTCGTCTGACCCCCAGGGAGACGAGCTTCTACGACATGTTCGCCGCATCCGCGGACAACATCGTCACGGGCTCCAAGCTCCTGATGGAACTGCTCGGGGCGGACGCTTCCGCCAGGTCCGAGATCGCAGAGCGTATGCGGGCCGCGGAACACGCAGGTGACGACGCCACGCATGCGATCTTCCACCAGCTGAACTCCTCGTTCATCACGCCGTTCGACCGTGAGGACATCTACTCCCTCGCCTCGTCCCTCGACGACATCATGGACTTCATGGAGGAGGCCGTCGACCTGGTCGTCCTCTACAACGTCGAGGAGCTGCCCAAGGGAGTGGAGCAGCAGATCGAGGTGCTGGCGCGGGCCGCGGAGCTGACGGCGGAGGCGATGCCGAGCCTGCGCACCATGGACAACCTCACCGAGTACTGGATCGAGGTCAACCGGCTGGAGAACCAGGCCGACCAGATCCACCGCAAGCTGCTCGCCCACCTCTTCAACGGCACCTACGACGCCATCGAGGTGCTGAAGCTGAAGCAGATCGTGGATGTCCTCGAAGAGGCCGCGGACGCGTTCGAGCACGTGGCGAACACGGTGGAGACCATCGCGGTCAAGGAGTCCTGACCCGTCCATGGACACCCTTGCTCTGGTCGTGACCATCGGGGTCGCGCTCTTCTTCACGTACACCAACGGTTTCCACGACTCGGCGAACGCCATCGCGACCTCCGTGTCGACGCGGGCGCTGACTCCCCGGGCGGCGCTCGCCATGGCCGCCGTGATGAACCTCGCCGGCGCGTTCCTCGGCTCCGGGGTCGCCAAGACCGTCAGCGAGGGGCTCATCGAGACGCCCCACGGCTCCAAGGGAATGGGCATCCTCTTCGCCGCGCTCGTCGGCGCCATCGCCTGGAACCTCATCACCTGGTACTTCGGTCTGCCCTCGTCCTCCTCGCACGCGCTGTTCGGCGGCATGGTCGGCGCGGCCCTGGCCGGCGGCACGGCCGTCTACTGGGGCGGGGTGCTGGAGAAGGTCGTCCTGCCGATGTTCATCTCCCCCGTCGTGGGTCTGATCGTCGGCTATCTGGTGATGACCGGCATCATGTGGATATTCCGCCGGGCCAACCCGCACAAGGCCAAGCGCGGGTTCCGCATCGCGCAGACCGTGTCGGCCGCGGGCATGGCGCTGGGGCACGGTCTCCAGGACGCCCAGAAGACGATGGGCATCGTGGTGATGGCGCTGGTCATCGCCGATGTCGAGGACTTCAGCGACCCGATCCCGGTCTGGGTCAAGATCGCCTGTGCGGTGATGCTGTCGCTCGGCACCTACGCCGGCGGCTGGCGGATCATGCGCACCCTCGGCCGGAAGATCATCGAGCTGGACCCGCCGCAGGGCTTCGCGGCCGAGGCCACCGGCGCTTCGATCATGTTCACCACCGCCTTCCTCTTCAAGGCGCCGATCTCCACGACCCATGTGATCACCTCCGCGATCATGGGTGTGGGGGCGACGAAGCGGGTCAACGCCGTGCGGTGGGGCGTCGCGAAGAACATCATCCTCGGCTGGTTCATCACGATGCCCGCGGCGGCGCTGGTGGCGGCCCTCTCCTTCTGGCTGGTGGACCTGGCCGTCCTGTGATCCCCGTCCGCCCGCCCGGTGCTCCGTGCCCGGGGCGAGGGGCGGTCCGGCACGGTCGCGTCGGCCGTCCGGTGCGCGCACGAGGGCCCGCCCCCGGTGACCGGGGGCGGGCCCTTCGCATACCCGCGGTGGCACCGCCATGCAGCACCGCGGGTGTTCGGGTCAGCCGAAGCGCCCGGAGATGTAGTCCTCCGTCGCCTGGACCGAGGGGTTGGAGAAGATCCGCTCCGTGTCGTCGATCTCGATGAGCTTGCCGGGGCGGCCCACCGCCGCCAGGTTGAAGAACGCCGTGCGGTCCGAGACCCGGGCCGCCTGCTGCATGTTGTGCGTCACGATGACGATCGTGAAGCGCTCCTTCAGCTCGCCGATCAGGTCCTCGATCGCCAGGGTGGAGATCGGGTCCAGGGCGGAGCAGGGCTCGTCCATCAGCAGGACCTTGGGCTCGACGGCGATGGCCCGCGCGATGCACAGGCGCTGCTGCTGGCCGCCGGAGAGGCCGGAGCCCGGCTTGTTGAGGCGGTCCTTGACCTCGTTCCAGAGGTTCGCGCCGCGCAGGGACTTCTCGACGATGCCGTCCAGCTCCGACTTGCGGTACTTGCCGTTCAGACGCAGGCCCGCAGCCACGTTGTCGTAGACGGACATCGTGGGGAAGGGGTTCGGGCGCTGGAAGACCATGCCGACCTCGCGCCGCACCGCCACCGGGTCGATGCCGGCGCCGTACAGGTTCTCGTCGTCCAGCATGACCTTGCCGTCCACCCTGCCGCCCGGGGTGACCTCGTGCATGCGGTTCAGGGTCCGCAGAAAGGTGGACTTGCCGCACCCGGAAGGGCCGATGAAGGCGGTCACGGAACGGGGCTCGACGGTCATCGAGATGTCCTCGATGGCCAGGAAGGAGCCGTAGTGGGCGTTCAGGCCGCTGACGTCGATGCGCTTCGCCATGGGTATCACTGCTTCTTTCGGGTTCCGGGGCGCCGGCCGGGTACCGCCGGCCGCGTCAGCGACCGGGCGCGCGGCGAGGCCGCGGGCGGGTTCACTTCGGGGCCTTCCAGCGGGCGATGCCGCGGGCCACCAGGTTGAGGATCATGATGAACGCGATGAGCGTCAGGGCCGCCGCCCAGGCGCGGTCGTAGGCCGCGCCGGAGCCGCCGCTGTTGGCGTACTGCAGGTAGATGTACATCGGAAGCGACGCCTGCGGGTCGGAGAACGGGTTGGTGTTGATGAAGTTCGTGACCCAGACCAGCAGCAGGACGGGGGCCGTCTCGCCCGTGATGCGGGCGACGGCGAGCATGACGCCGGTGGTGATGCCGCCGATGGAGGTCGGCAGGACGACCTTGAGGATCGTGCGCCACTTCGGCACACCCAGCGCCAGGGAGGCCTCGCGCAGCTCGTTCGGCACGAGCTTGAGCATCTCCTCGGTGGAGCGGACGACGACCGGGATCATCAGGATCGCCAGGGCCATCGAGCCCGCGAAACCGGAGTAGCCCATGCCGAGGATGAGGATCCACAGGCTGAGGATGAACAGGCCGGCCACGATCGACGGGATGCCCGTCATCACGTCGACGAAGAAGGTGACGGCCTTCGCGAGCCGCCCGCGGCCGTACTCGACCAGGTAGACGGCGGTCAGCACGCCCACCGGCACGGAGATCAGGGTGGCCAGGCCCACCTGCTGGAGGGTGCCGACCAGCGCGTGGTAGATGCCGCCGCCGGGCTCGGTGTCGGCGACCACGCCCATCGAGTGGGTGAGGAAGAAGACGTCCATCACCTTGGTGCCGCGCTTGACGGTCTCCCATATCAGGGACGCCAGCGGGATCACGGCGACGATGAACGCCAGCCACACCAGGCTGGTCGCCACCCGGTCCTTGGCCTGGCGGCGGCCCTCCACGCGAGCCGCGATGCCGTACGACCCGGCGATGAACAGGACGCCGGCGATCAGGGCCCACTGGACGCTGCTGTCCAGCCCGGCCGCGGCGCTGACGGCCAGGCCGGCGGCGACCGATCCGGCGGCCACCGCCCACGGGAACCACTTCGGCAGGGTCGCGCCGCGCAGCGAGCGCGCGGGCTTCGGGGTGAGGGTTGCGTTGCTCATGCGTTGGCCCCCGAGTACTCCTTGCGGCGGGCGATGATCAGCCGGGCCGCGCCGTTGACCAGCAGGGTGATGACGAACAGGACCAGACCGGAGGCGATCAGCGCGTCCCGGCCCGTCTCCGTGGCCTCGTTGAACTTGCTGGCGATGTTCTGCGCGAAGGTGCCGCCGCCCGGGTCGAGCAGGCTGGCGCTGATGTCGAAGGTCGGGGAGAGCACCATGGCCACGGCCATCGTCTCGCCGAGCGCGCGGCCGAGGCCGAGCATCGAGGCGGAGATGACGCCGGAGCGGCCGAAGGGCAGCACCGACATCCGGATGACCTCCCAGCGCGTGGCGCCGAGGGCCAGGGCGGCCTCCTCGTGCATGCGCGGGGCCTGCCGGAACACCTCGCGGCTCACGTTGGTGATGATCGGGAGGATCATGATGGCGAGCAGGATGCCGACGGTGAACAGCGAGCGGGGCGCGCCGCCGTTCCACTCCAGCACCCCGGTCCAGCCGAGGTAGGTGTCGAGCCAGCCGTAGAGGCCGTCCAGGTGCGGCACCAGGACGAGGGCGCCCCAGAGGCCGTAGACGATGGAGGGCACGGCGGCGAGCAGGTCGATCACGTACGCGATGGTGCCGCCGAGGCGGCGCGGGGCGTAGTGCGTGATGAACAGGGCGATGCCGACGGCGACCGGGACGGCGATGGCCATGGCGATGACCGACGACACGATGGTGCCGAAGGCCAGCACGGCGATGCCGAACTCGACGGGGTCGCCGCTGGGGTTCCACTCGAAGGTGGTGAAGAAGTTCGCCTCGTCCTTGCCGATCGCCATGGAGGCGCGGTAGGTGAGGAAGGCCGCGATGGCGGCCATGATGACCAGCACGAAAATGCCGGAGCCGCGCGAGAGCGCGAGGAAGATCCGGTCGCCGGGGCGGGTGGTGCCGCGCCGGGCGGGCGCCTCGTCACCGGCCGGCTGGGAGGAGGGGGGTGCGGGTGGCTTCTGGGTGGTGGTGTCCATCGGGTTCTCCGGTCTGCGGAACCGCCTGGGCGGCGGCTCGGGCGGAGCCGGCCCGGGGTTCGGGAGGCTCCTGGCGGCGGTGCACCGGACGGTGCGGCCGGGTCCCCCCCGCGCCGGGCGGGGGGACCGGACCGCACACGGGTCAGCTCAGGCCCGAGACGGTCTCGCGGACCTTGGTGATGATCTCCTCGGGCATCGGCGCGTAGCCGGCGTCCTTGAGGAGGCCCTGGCCGTCCTCGGAGGCGATGTAGTTCAGGAAGGACTTGGTGGCGGGCAGGCTGTCCGACTTGTTGCCCTTGTCGCAGACGATCTCGTACGTGACCAGGACGATCGGGTACGCGCCCGCCGCGTCCGGGGTGTAGTTGAGCTTCAGCGCCAGGTCCTTGCCGGTGCCGACGACCTCGGCCGCGGCGATGGCCGCGGTGGCGTTCTCGACGGTGGCCTTGACCGGCTCGGCGGCCTCGGTCTTGATGTCGACGGTCTTCACGCCGTCACCGGCGTAGGAGAGCTCGAAGTAGGAGATGGCGCCGGAGGTCTGCTTGACCTGCTGGGCCAGGCCGGAGGAGCCCTGCGCGGACTGGCCGCCCTTGGCCTCCCAGGACTTGCCGCCCTCGTACTTCCACTCGCCGGGCGCGGCGGCCTTCAGATACTTGGTGAAGTTGTCCGTGGTGCCGGACTCGTCGGAGCGGTGGAACGCCTGGATCTTCAGGTCGGGGAGCTTGGCGTCGGGGTTGAGCCCGGCGATGGCCGCGTCGTTCCAGTTGGTGATGCGGCTGTCGAAGATCTTCGCCAGCGTCGGGGCGTCCAGGACCAGGGTGTCGACGCCGGGGACGTTGAAGCCGACGGCGATGGGGCCGCCGACCATCGGCAGGTCGATGGCCTGGCCGTCCTTGCAGACCTTCTTCGAGGACTCGATCTCCTCGGGCTTGAGCGCGGAGTCCGAACCGGCGAACGCGGTCTGGCCCTGCGTGAACGCGGTGATGCCGGCGCCCGAGCCGGTCGGGTTGTAGTTGATCTGGACGCTCTTGCAGGCCGCCAGGTACTGCTTGACCCAGGCGTCGATCGCGTTCTTCTGGGCGGACGAGCCGGAGGCCTGGAGCTGGCCCTTGGCGTCGTCGCACTTGATGTTCCCGGCCTGCGTGCTGGCCTGGGCGCCGGCGTCCTTGTCCTTGCCGCCGGTGTCGTCGGAGCCGCACGCCGTGAGGGCCAGGGCGCTGGAGACGGCGAGAGCACCGAGAGCGAGGGCCCGCCGGTTCATGCGCTGAAGCTTCACTTGAGGGAGTTCCTTCCAGGAGCCGCCGTCCTGATTCGGCGGCGTGCGAGCGGGGTGAGACGGGCTGTTCCGGTACGCGCCGGGGGACATGCCGTTACGGCGCGATCCGGACGCGCTTTCGGGAAGCGCCCGTATCGGGTAAGGCCGAAATTAGGCAGATCAGGTGAAGGCGCCGATGGGCGTAAATGAACGCACGGTGAACCCCTGCGGACGGTGCGGTGAGGTCACGGAATGCTCACGGGGAGGACACGGGGGGATTCCGGGGCGGGGGTGCGGGAGGGGTGGGTGGGGGAG
>NZ_WWGX01000098.1 GCF_009862265.1 Streptomyces sp. SID8352
GACGGCCGCGTCCCGGAGCGTCCCGAGGGGGGAGCCGGGCCGGAGGGAGGGGTCGTTGGTGACCAGTGCGGCGATGTTGACGATGGCGGTGCTGCCGCCCGGGGCGGGCGGGCCGGCGGGGCCGGTGCGGGTGTCCGTGCTCATGGTGTCCCTGGCGTCGTCGGGGCGGGTGCGGGTGGTCCGGGGGTCATCGGCCGAGTGCCCCGACGGCCCGTGCGAGAGCCCCGGGCACGTCGGGGACGAGGGTGTGCGCCCCGTCGCGGACGATGTGCCGTCCGCCGACGACGGTGTGGCGCACATCGGCCGCCGTCGCGGCGAACACGGCAGTCTCGGCGCCCAGCCGGGGCGGCGGTCCCGCCGTCCTGACGGAGTCCAGCGCGATCGTCGTCAGATCGGCGCGGGCGCCCGGCTCGATGCGTCCGGCGTCGTCCCAGCCGAGGGCGGCGTGGCCGTCGGCGGTGGCGGCGCGGAGCAGCGCGGCGGCCGTCCAGTGGCCGCGTGTGCGGGTGCGCAGGCGCTCGTTCAGCTCCAGGGCGCGGGCCTCCTCCAGCAGGTCGACGACGGCGTGGCTGTCGGAGCCGAGGGAGAGCGGGGAGCCCGCCCGCTGGAGGGCGGCGGCGGGCCCGATGCCGTCGGCCAGGTCGCGTTCGGTGGTGGGGCACATGCAGGTGCCGGTGCGGCTGGAGCCGAGCAGGGCGATGTCCTCGTCGGTGAGGTGCGTGTTGTGGACGCCGGTGGTGCGGGGGCCGAGGACGCCGTGTTCGGCGAGGAGCCGGGCGGGGGTGCGGCCGTGGGCCCGCAGGCAGGCGTCGTTCTCGGCGGTCTGCTCGGACAGGTGCGCGTGGAGCGGCGCCGCCCGCTCCTGCGCCCACCGGGCCACGGTCTCCAACTGGTCCGCGGGCACGGCCCGTACGGAGTGGACGGCCGCCCCGATCCGCGCGTGGTCCCGCTCCCGGAGCAGCGCGGCGCGGGCGGCCCAGTCCTCGGCCGTGCCGTCGCTGAAGCGGAGCTGGTGGGCGGTGGGGGGCTCGCCGAAGCCGGCGGAGAGGTAGCAGGTGTCGAGGAGGGTGATGCGGATGCCGGCGTCGGCGGCGGCCTCGATCAGGGCCTCCCCCATCGCGTTGGGGTCGGCGTAGGGGGTGCCGCCGGGGGCGTGGTGCACGTAGTGGAACTCGCCGACGGCGGTGATCCCGGCGAGGGCCATCTCGGCGTACACCGCGCGGGCGAGGTCCCGGTAGCCGTCGGGGGTGAGCCGGGCGGCGACGGCGTACATCGTCTCGCGCCAGGTCCAGAAGGTGCCGCTGCCGACCTGGACGGTGCCGCGCAGGGCGCGGTGGAAGGCGTGCGAGTGGGCGTTGGCCAGCCCCGGCAGGGTCAGTCCGCGCAGCACCTCGGCACCGGGCGGCGGGGCGGCCACCCCGGTGCGGACGGCGGTGACGCGGCCCCCGGCGGTGTCGAGGGCGACGCCCGGCTCGGCGCGGGTGCCGAGCCAGGCGTGCTCCAGCCAGTACGTCCGGGCCGGGCCGGTGGTCCGCTGGGTGGGGGTCACGTGCAGGCCAGTCCTTCCAGTGCGTCGGTCAGCGCGTCCACCCCGGCCAGGCAGTCGTCCTCGGCGGCGTGCTCGGCCGGGGAGTGCGAGACCCCGGTGGGGTTGCGGACGAACAGCATGGCGGTCGGGACGCGTCCGGCGAGGATTCCGGCGTCGTGTCCCGCGCCGGTGCCGAGGACGGGCACGGACCGCTCGGCGGCGCCGCCCAGGAGGCGGACGAGTTCGTCGCGGAGCGCGTGGTCGAACTCGACGACGGGGGTGAAGGACTCCCGGACGACGTCGAGGTCGACGCCGTGGGCGGCGGCGTGCTCGCGGGCGGCCTTCTCGATCCCGGTGACCACGGCGTCCAGCCCGTCCTGGCCGGGGGCGCGGGAGTCGAGCCAGCCGCGCACCAGGGAGGGGACGGCGTTGACTCCGTTGGGCTCGACGCCGATCTTGCCGAAGGTCGCGACGGCACCGGCGAGCCGGGCCTCGCGGCGGGCGGCGAGCACGGTCTCGGCGTAGGGCAGCATCGGGTCGCGGCGGTCGGCGAGGGCGGTGGTGCCGGCGTGGTTGGCCTCGCCGCGGAAGTCGAACCGCCAGCGGCCGTGCGGCCAGATGGCGGAGGCGACGCCGACGCGGTCGCCGGACAGGTCGAGGGCGCGGCCCTGTTCGACGTGGAGTTCGACGAAGGCGCCGATGCGGGCGAGCCGTTCGGGGTCGGGGCCGATGGCGTCCGGGTCGTGTCCGGCCGCCTCCATGGCCCGCCGCAGGGTGACTCCGTCGGCGTCGGTGAGGCGGTGGGCCTGCTCGGGGGTGACCGCTCCGGCGGTGAGCCGGGAGCCGACGCAGGCGAGGCCGAAGCGGGCGCCCTCCTCGTCGCCGAAGTTGACGATGCCCACCGGCCGGGTGAACCGCGCCCCCCGCTCGCGCAGCGCGTCCAGGGCGGCGAAGGCGGAGACCACGCCGAGGGGGCCGTCGAAGGCGCCGCCGTCGGGCACGGAGTCCAGGTGGGAGCCGGTGACCACAGCGTCCCCGGCGGCCGGGTCGCCCTGCCAGGCCCACTGGTTGCCGTTGCGGTCCACCTCGTAGGCCAGTCCCCGGCCCTCGGCCTGCTGCCGGAACCAGGCCCGGCAGTCGGTGTCGGCGCCGGTCCAGGCGAAGCGGCGGTAGCCGCCGGAGGCGGCCGAGCGGCCGACGGGCAGCAGCTCGGCCCACATCTCGTGGAAGCTCACGCGTCGTCACCCTCGCGCATCGGCACCCGCACGCCGCGTTCGCCGGCGACGGACTCCGCGATGTCGTAGCCCGCGTCGACGTGCCGGAT
>NZ_WWGX01000099.1 GCF_009862265.1 Streptomyces sp. SID8352
GACGCGGGGCCGTCGCGACGCGGGGCCGTCGCGACGCGGGGCCGTCGCGACGCGGGGCCGTCGCGACGCGGGGCCGTCGCGACGCGGGGCCGTCGGGACTCCGGCACCACGGCCGCGCGGACCGGCGTCGGCGCCGACCGGCGTGCCGTCGCCGCCGGTGTCCCGGACCCGGCGGGGCTGAGCTGCGGCTCCGCTAGCCTGGACGCACGATGAGCGACCGTACCGACCGACTGACGACTCCCTGGGGCGAGGCCGTGCTGGCCCGGTTCCCCCAGGATCCGCGCGACCGGCTGCGCGCCTGGGACGCCTCCGACGAGTACCTGCTGAGGCATCTCGCGGACCGGCAGGTTCCGCTGTCGGGCCGGGTCGTGGTGCTGGGCGACCGGTGGGGGGCGCTGGTGACGGCGCTGGCGGAGCACCGCCCGGTGCAGATCACCGACTCCCATCTCACCCAGGAGGCGACCCGGGCCAACCTCGCGCGCGCCGGGGTCGAGCCGGGCGCGGTGCGGATGCTCACCACCCAGGACACGCCGCCCGACCGGATCGACGTGCTGCTGGTGCGGGTGCCCAAGAGCCTCGCCCTGCTGGAGGAGCAGCTGCTCCGGCTGGCACCGGCGGTGCACCGGGACACGGTCGTGGTCGGCACCGGGATGGTCAAGGAGATCCACACCTCGACCCTCCGGCTGTTCGAGCGGATCCTCGGCCCGACCCGCACCTCGCTCGCGGAGCGGAAGGCCCGGCTGATCCTCTGCTCGCCGGACCCGGCCGCGGAGCGCCCCGCCAACCCGTGGCCGCTTCGCTACGCCCTCCCGGACGGCATCGGCACGATGTCCGGGCGGCCGGTCGTCAACCACGCCGGGGTGTTCTGCGCCGACCGGCTCGACATCGGCACCCGCTTCTTCCTGGGACACCTGCCCGTGGGAGACGGCCCCCGGCGCGTGGTGGACCTGGGCTGCGGCAACGGCGTGGTCGGTACGGCGGTGGCGCTGGCGGAGCCCGGTTCCGAGGTGCTGTTCACCGACGAGTCGTTCCCGGCCGTGGCCTCCGCGCAGGACACCTACCGGGCCAACGGGGTGCCGGGGCACGCCGAGTTCCGGGTCGGGGACGGGCTGGCCGGGGTGCCCGACGCCAGTGTCGACCTGGTGCTGAACAACCCGCCGTTCCACTCCCACCAGGCAACCAGCGACGCGGCCGCGTGGCGGATGTTCACCGGGGCCCGGCGGGTGCTGCGGCCCGGCGGTGAGCTGTGGGTGGTGGGCAATCGCCACCTCGGGTACCACGTCGCGCTGCGGCGCCTGTTCGGCAACAGCCGGGTGGTGGCGAGCGGTCCGAAGTTCGTGGTGCTGAAGGCCGTCAGGGGGCAGCGGTCCCGGTGAGCACGCGGACGGTCGCCGCGACCGTCCGGGCCATGGCCTCCCGGCCCGCGGCGAGGTAGCCTCGCGGATCGACCGCCTCCGGCCGGGCGTCGAGGCACTCGCGCACGGCGCCGGTCAGGGCGATGTTGAGGGCGGTGCCGACATTGACCTTGGCGATGCCGCCCGCGACCGCGAGGGCGAGTTCGCCGTCCGGCACGCCCGAGGAGCCGTGCAGGACGAGCGGCACGTCCAGCGCGGCGGAGAGCCGCTTGAGCAGGTCGTGGTCGAGGACGGCGGTGCGGGTGGTCATGGCGTGGCTGCTGCCGATGGCGACGGCCAGGGCGTCGACGCCCGAGTCGGCGACGAAGGCACGGGCCTCGCCGGGCAGGGTGCGGGCGCCCGGCGAGTGGGCGTCGCGCGGCGGCTCGCCGTCCTTTCCGCCCACCTCGCCCAACTCCGCCTCGATCCACAGCCCCTGGGAGTGCGCCCAGTCGGCGGCGGCCCGGGTGGCGGCGAGGTTCTCGGTGTACGGCAGCCGGGAGGCGTCGTACATCACGGAGCTGAACCCCGCGTCGGCCGCCCGGCGCAGCAGCGTTCCGTCCTGGACGTGGTCGAGGTGCAGGGCGACGGGGACGGCGGCCACTTCGGCGACGGCGACGGCGGCGCGGGCCAGCGGCAGCAGCCGCCCACCCCGGAACTTGACGGCGTTCTCGCTGACTTGGAGGACGACGGGGGCGCCGGCCGTCTCGGCACCGGAGACGACGGCCTCGACGTGCTCCAGGGTGATGATGTTGAACGCGGCGACGGCGGAGCGCGCCGCGGCGGCTCGGCCGACCAGTTCACCGGTGGTGACGAGGGGCACGGTCTTCTTCCTTCCCGGACCTCGGCGGCCGAGGCGTCAGGGGGCACGGAGTCGGGGGCGGCGCGTCCGGGACCGTACGCCAGGCACGGACCGCAGGCCACCGGAGCGGCGGGGAGAGAGCGGGTCGAAGGAAGGGATCGGGCGACGGGAGCGGGGGGGGCGGTGCCCGCGGACGGACCCCGCACCTGTCGCAGCCTCAACCCTCTTCGATCACCGGAGGGTTGGACGTCACTCGGTGTCGGGGGTGAGGATCACCGAACGGGTGAGGTTGCGCGGGCTGTCCGGGTCGAGGCCCCGGGCGGCGGCGACGGCGACGGCGAGCCGCTGGGCGCGGACCAGTTCGGCGAGGGGATCGAGTTCCCCGTCCACCCACCGGCCGCCGGTCGCCCGGACCTGCTCGGCCAGCCCCTCGGGCGCCGCGCCGAACATCCAGGTTGCGGTGCCGCCGGTGCTGATGCTGATGGGGCCGTGCCGGTACTCCATCGCCGGATAGGCCTCGGTCCACGACAGCGACGCCTCACGCATCTTCAGCGCGGCCTCACTGGCGAGCCCCACGGTCCAGCCGCGGCCGAGGAAGGTGAACTGGTCGCAGCCCACGATCCCTTCGGGCAGCGGCTCGGCGAGAGCGGTGCGCGCGTCGGCGGCGACGGCGTCGGTGTGCAGGCCGAAGTGGGCGCGGAGCAGAGTGAGGGCGGTGGTCGCGAACCGGGTCTGCACGACGGACCGTTCATCGGCGAAGTCGAGGACGACCACGTCGTCGGCGGCGGACATGACCGGTGTCCGCGGGTCGGCGGTGATCGCGGCGGTGCGCGTACGCCCCTTCAACTCACCGAGGAGTCCGAGGACTTCGGTGGTGGTGCCGGAGCGGGTGAGGGCCACGACCCGGTCGTAGGCGCGGCCCCCGGGGAACTCGGAGGCGGCGAAGGCGTCCGTCTCGCCCAGGCCCGCGCCCTCGCGCAGCGCCGCCGCCGCCTGCGCCATGAAGTAGGAGGTGCCGCAGCCGACGATCGCCACCCGCTCCCCCGCCCCGGGCAGCGCTCCGGAGTGACCGGCGGCTTCCTCGGCGGCGCGGGTCCAGCACTCGGGCTGGCTGCTCAGCTCGTCCTCGACATGCGTCACGCCGCACTCTCCCCACTCGGCAATCAATGATTGTTCCTGCAAGATATAGCGAAGTTTCGAGCACAATCAAGCAGCCAGCGGAGCTTTGCGGTGCGTTAGGGTCGGCAGGAGATCGAGGAACGGAGGGGCGGATGTCACGCGACGCCCGCTGGAAGGCGCTGCTGGAACTGCTCGTCGAGCGCGGCAGGCTGGACGTCGAGCAGGCGGCGGCCGAGCTGGGCGTGTCGGCGGCGACGATCCGCCGCGACCTCGACCGTCTCGCGGAGCAGCAGATGCTGGTGCGGACCCGCGGCGGTGCCGTCGTCCACGGGGTCTCCTACGAGCTGCCGCTGCGCTACAAGACCGCCCGGCGCGCCTCCGAGAAGCAGCGCGTGGCGCGGGCGGTCGCGGCCCTGGTGGCGCCCGGGGAGGCGGTGGGACTGACCGGTGGCACCACCACCACGGAGGTCGCCCGCGCCCTGGCCGTCCGCCCCGACCTCTCCTCGGGCACGCCCGCGCTCACCGTGGTCACCAACGCGCTGAACATCGCCAACGAACTGGCCGTGCGGCCCCAGTTCAAGATCGTGGTGACCGGCGGGGTGGCCCGGCCCCAGTCGTACGAGCTGATCGGGCCGCTGGCGGACGGGGTGCTGGGCCAGGTGACGCTGGACGTGGCGGTACTGGGCGTCGTCGCCTTCGACGTCGAGCACGGCGCCGCGGCCCACGACGAGGCGGAGGCGGCGATCAACCGGCTGCTGTGCGAGCGGGCCGAGCGCGTGGTGGTGGCGGCCGACTCCAGCAAGCTGGGACGGCGGGCCTTCGCCCGGATCTGCACGACCGGCGCGGTGGACACCCTGGTCACCGACGACGCGGCCGGCCCGGAGACCGTGGCCCGGTTCGAGGAGGCCGGGGTCCGGGTCGTCCTGGCCTAACAACCCCTAACAAAATGATCTTCGGGCTGCTTGGGCGGCCCTCCGGGGGTTGATCGGGGTGCCGGGTGGCTCGGCGGAAGCCGTGGGAAGTCAATGATGAGCTCTGGGCGGTGATCGAGCCGCTTCTGCCGAGGGTGGAGCGGCAGGTCCGTCATCCGGGGCGGAAGCGGCATCCGGACCGGCTGGTGTTCCAGGGCATCCTGTTCGTGTTGCACACCGGTATCGCCTGGGAACGCCTCCCGCAGGAACTGGGCTTCGGGTCGGGCATGGCCTGCTGGCGCCGTCTGGCGGAGTAGACCGCAGCCGACGTCTGGCCGCGGCTGCACGAGACTCTCCTCGCACCTCTCTGCGGAGCGGACGCTCTGGACTTCTCCCGCGCCGTGGTCGACGGATCTCACATACGGGCATTAAGGGGGCTTCAAAACAGGACGAAACCTTGTTGACCGGGGCAGTCTAAGGGCTCGCAGAGAATCAACGTGTTGCTTTCGGTCTTGTGGCTCGTTGATGTCCGTGACCAACTTGCCGTGAAGTTCGAGGTGCTGTTCCCGCACCTGGACGAACGCCAGCGCCGTCTGCTGATGGGAGCCGAGGCCCGGATCCTTGGACACGGCGGGACCCGGGCCGTCGCGCGGGCGGCCGAGGTCAGCGAGACCACCGTCCGCAACGGCGTCGACGAGCTGGAAGCGGGGGCGGAGCCACTGGGTCGGGTCCGCCGCCCCGGCGGCGGGCGCAAGAGGGCCGCCGAGGTGGATCCGGGGCTGCGACCTGCACTGTTGCCGCTGGTCGAGCCGGACATGCGCGGGGACCCGATGTCGCCGCTGCGCTGGACGACGAAGTCGACACGCAAACTCGTCGCCGAGCTCACCCGGCAGGGCCACCGGGTCTCGGCGGACACCGTCGGTGACCTGCTGCGCGAGGAGGGCTTCAGCCTGCAGGCCAACACCAAGACGATCGAGGGCAACAGCACCCGGACCGCGACGCCCAATTCCGCTATATCAACGAACAAGCCCGCGACCACCGGGACGCCGGGGATCCGGTGATCAGCGTGGACACCAAGAAGAAGGAGCTGATCGGCCAGTACGAGAACGGCGGCCGTGAGCGGATGCCGACGGGGACACCGGTCAAGGTCAAGACGCACGACTTCCTCGACCGCCAGGGACCGGGCAAGGCCATCCCGTACGGGATCCACGACATCGCCGCGAACACCGGCTGGGTCAACGTCGGCACCGGCCACGACACTGCGGCCTTCGCCGTGGAATCGATCCGCCGCTGGTGGCACTCCCGCGGTCGGCACGACTACCCGCATGCCGCACGACTGCTGATCACCGCGGACGCCGGCGGATCCAACGGCTACCGCACCCGCGCCTGGAAGAGTGAACTCGCCGTCCTGGCCACCGAGACGGGCCTGGAGATCACGGTCTGTCACCTGCCGCCTGGGACGTCGAAGTGGAACAAGGTGGAGCACCGGCTGTTCTCCCACATCTCCATAAACTGGCGGGGCAGACCGCTGACCAGCCATGAAGTGATGGTGCAGAGCATCGCCGCGACCACCACCCGCACCGGACTGAAAGTCCATGCCGAACTCGATAGGGGCACCTACGACACCGGAGTGAAGGTCACCGACGCCGAGATCGACACGCTGCCCATGCACCGGCACCGCTTCCACGGCGACTGGAACTACACCCTCCACCCCCAACCTCGCGACACCACCAGCGCAGTCAAGAGCCCGCGGTCAGCCGGCGGCCCGTCCCGGCAGCCCTGCACTGGATGTCTGCGCACCCGGGAGCTGACCGGCATGCCCGAACCAGCACTGGACAAGCTCGTCGAGCAACTGGCACCGAAAATCGATGAGTTACGCGAGCAAGGACGGATTCAGCAGCGGGGAGGCGAACGCATCCGTGCCCGCGGCGCAGGGGCCAAGGACAAGCCGACCGCCGCCGACAGAGTCCTGGCCACCGTGCTCTACCTGCGCAGACTCGGCACCCAAGACCTGCTGGCCCAGCTCTTCGGAGTCAGCGGCAGCACCCTCACCAGGGCCGTTCACCAAGTCCAGCCCCTCCTGGCCGAGCACGTCTACACCATTCCACCCTCGACCGCCAGGTTCCGGACGCCCGCTGACGTCACCGCGTTCCTCGCGAACAGCAACCCTACGGAGATCAAATCAGCATGTTGATTCTCTGCGAGCCCTAACGAGTTGGTGCGTGATAGCGGGTGAGACGTGTTCGGCCTGCTCATGGCCTGTTCTCAGGCGGTGCTGTTGCGGTCGGAGACGAGGTTGGCGATGGCGCGGTAGGTGTGGGGTAGACGGTCGCGGCGGTGGGTCCAGCGCGTCAACTGCTTCCAGCGATTGTGATCGGCGAAGGCGTGTTCGACGGTGATGCGGTCGGAGGAGTGCCCATGGCGGTCGCGTTCCCACCGTTCGACTCTGCCGGACAGTGCTCCCGGGCGAGATCTTCTGGGTGGTGTGATCGCTTGCCCGCGGTGGTCACGGCTCAGGCCGAGGTAGCCGTCGTCCAGAAGGACCTCTACATCGGGGAAGTGCTGGAAGCAGACGGCGATGCCTTCATTGCGGGCGGACGTGGCGTCGTGCATGCTTCCGGGCCGTAGGGCATCGGTCCACAATGTGCGGCCCCGCCAGTCGGCGATCACGGTGGCCTTCATCGTGTTCTGCTTCTTCTTGCCCGATACGAACGCACGTCGGCCGCCACGGTCGGCCGGCGATCTGCGGACCTGGATCTCGGTGGCGTCCAGCCACCGCTTGAACCTTCCCCTTGATCGTGGACATCTGGAGACTGGGACCTGAAGTTCCAGAGGAAGTAGCACCAGGTGGGAAGCAAGTACACGAAGCGGTACACCGCGGAGTTCAAGCGGGACGCCATCGCTCTCGTCGACTCCACGGGTAGGACGGTCACCGCCGTGGCCCGGGAGCTCGGCATCAGCTCCGAGTCTCTGCGCGGCTGGTGCCAGCAGGCCAAGGCGGACAGGGGCGAGGGCGCCCCGGGAGAGCTCACGACCGCCGAGCACGAGGAGCTCAGGCGGCTGCGCCGGCAGAACGCCGGACAGGCCAAGACGATCGAGGTGCTGCGAAAGGCCGCGGTCTTCTTCGCGAAGGAGAGCGATCGGTGAACGAGACGTACGCGTTCATCGAGGCGGAGAAGACCACCCACGGCGTCGCTTTCCTCTGCCGCCTGCTCAAGGTGGCCCGCTCCTCGTTCCACGCCTGGCTCGCCGCGGCGAAGATCAGGGCAGCCCACCGGGCCGCCGACCAGGCCCTGGTGCACGAGATCACCGTGATCCACATCGGCTCGCGCCAGACCTGTGGCGTCCCGCGCGTCCATGCCGAACTACAGCGCCTGGGACGGCGAGTGAACCGCAAACGGGTCGCCCGCCTCATGCGCGCGAGCACGGTGTCCAGGGCGTCACCCGCCGCAAGCGCCGTTCACTGACCAGGCCAGACAACAAGGTCAGGCCGGCCCCGGACCTGATCAGCCGCGACTTCCACGCCGAGATGCCCGGCACGAAGCTGGTCGGCGACATCACCGCGCTGCCGACCGCCGAGGGG